>NZ_PDYQ01000003.1:0-389383 GCF_002743135.1 Sporosarcina sp. P18a
CTCCCTCCTTCTCTCCTTCATCTCCTAGTACTTCACTACATCTTGTCAGTCAGTAAAATGAAAATTCGATTAGCTCGAGTTTCATTTGCTGGCATCAATTAAGATACTCATTTTGTTTGTGTCACCGTTAGGTGTACAAAATGTATTTCGTTAACGTTTTGCTGTTCAGTTTTCAAGGTTCATTTGTTTTTAAAATAATGGAGCGGGTAGGGAGAATCGAACTCCCATCATCAGCTTGGAAGGCTGAGGTTTTACCACTAAACTATACCCGCATATAATTTGTAATTGAATTGTAATGGTGAGAATGTTTGGTGCGGTAAAGAGGATTTGAACCTCCACGGGGTTAACCCCCACTAGGCCCTCAACCTAGCGCGTCTGCCGTTCCGCCACTACCGCTTTGTTTTAGCGACAATTACTAGTATACACCTTCAGTTTAATAAGTCAAGAGCTTTCTTAAAAACTTTTTAACTTTTTTAAATTGAATGGTGAGCCGTACAGGATTCGAACCTGTGACCCTCTGATTAAAAGTCAGATGCTCTACCGACTGAGCTAACGGCTCATATTAAAATGAAAGGAACAAATCATTCCAAATACCTTTGATCTCTTTAACGCGTGTAATACGCAGTAAAAATGGCTGGGGTAGCTGGATTCGAACCAACGAGTGACGGAGTCAAAGTCCGTTGCCTTACCGCTTGGCTATACCCCATCAATGATAACCTACTATCAAATCTTCAGGGATTTGTTTGTTTTATTAAAAGTGACCCCTACGGGATTCGAACCCGTGATACCGCCGTGAAAGGGCGGTGTCTTAACCGCTTGACCAAGGGGCCTAAGTTATATTGACGCTTCAGCAAGCAAACCGTTTGTTGCGCTTGTCTTAGTCGACTTTTACTATTATAGACAGGGTCTTGCCGTTCGTCAACCTTTTTAAGCAATCTTTTTTAAATAACTTTTCAATGCGCTTTGAATCGTTGATATGACAACCTTTTCAATTAAAAAATCTCAAGCCACAAAGTCTTCTTTCGCTTCTGTTTGTCCCATTATATAAAAGGCATCCAATCGCTAAGATTGAATGCCTTTCATGTCTTCACTTCACTTTTGAAATCTCCCCTGCACATTTTCCACAGCGATACTTCGCACAATTCATTCTTCTGCGTCTAGGATAATCCAATCCGCAAGCTGTACAACGATATAAATGGATTATTGTACTTTTCGCTCGGCGTTCCGTAAGCGGCTTGCAATGACGGGGTGAATTCGTCTCTTTTAGCAGCTTTTTAAAATCCGAATCTCCGTGTTTATATCCCTTTCCTTCTATATGAAGGTGATAATGGCAAAGTTCATGTTTAATGATCCCGATTAATTCTTCTTCATCATGAAGCTTAATCACTAACGGATTAATCTCTATATAATGATTACTTAACTTGTAGCGACCACCCGTCGTCCGCAGTCTACTATTAAAAATCGCTTGATGGACAAACGGCTTATGGAAAATTTCCAATGAAATCTGCTCAACCAGCTGCTGTAAATATTCTTCTGACATGCTGATTCTCTCCTTTATTTCTTAAGGGGAAGCATGGATAATGCGATACGCCCTTTCTGACGATCAACAGAATCAATCCATACTGTAACAATATCACCGGATGCCACTACATCTAAAGGATGCTTGACATAGCCATTTTTCATTTTGGATATGTGAACTAATCCATCTTCCGAAACACCTATGTCTATAAATGCACCGAAATCCACTACGTTGCGCACTGTTCCCTGCATTTCCATTCCTTCATGTACATCTTTAATATCGAGTACATCCGCTTTCAATAAAGGTTGCGGATAATCGTCACGCGGGTCACGATTTGGCCGCTGTAATGTTTGGATAATATCTTGCAATGTGATCTCTCCCACGTCTAACTGCGCAGCAAGTGGCGGGATATCCACGTGTTCAAGAGCAGTCGTCGCTTCTTCTGTACCAAGCTGGGACTTGTCAAGTTGCAACTCTTTCAATACTGCTTCTGCCACTTTATAACTCTCTGGATGAATTCCTGTCGAGTCAAAGCGCTCTCTCGATTCCGGTATGCGTAAGAAGCCAATTGCCTGTTCATACGTTTTCGCACCGAGCCTCGGTACCTTTTTCAACTCTGTACGTTTTGTGAACTTTCCTGCATCTTCTCTAGCCTTGACAATGTTCTCCGCCACGGCTTTTGATAGACCTGAAACGTACTGTAATAGCGAAGATGAAGCAGTATTGACATTCACCCCTACTCGGTTCACCGCTGTTTCCACGACAAATGAAAGTGATTCTGTCAAATTCTTTTTTGCTACGTCATGCTGGTATTGCCCCACACCAATAGATTCTGGATCAATTTTCACGAGTTCAGACAAAGGGTCTTGCAGTCTTCGCGCAATGGATACCGCACTTCTTTGCTCTACCTGCAGGTCCGGGAACTCTTCCCGTGCTTTTGCAGATGCTGAATATACACTCGCTCCTGCTTCATTGACAATTACGTAAGAAACCGGCTCATCCACTTCTTTAATTAGATCGGCGATGAACTTTTCCGTTTCGCGTGATGCAGTTCCGTTACCAATCGCAATAATAGAAATCGGATATGTCTTCAATAAATCTAGTATTACTTTTTTTGACGCTTCTTTCTGCGGTTTCGGTGGGTGAGGATATATGACAGAGATATCCTGAAGCTTTCCCGTTTCGTCTACTACCGCAAGTTTACATCCTGTTCTGAACGCTGGATCTACGCCTAGTACTGTTCTACCTTTTAACGGCGGCTGTAATAGAAGGCTCCGAAGATTTTCCGAAAACACGTGAATTGCCTGCGTTTCCGCTTTTTCAGTTAACGTCGTTCGTACTTCTCTCTCTATTGAAGGGGCAATTAATCGTTTGAAAGAATCCTCTAACGCTTCTCTTATATATACCGCAGATGAAGAAGGGTGTCGCTTTAGATACGTACGCTCGAGATCCCCAATGATGCGATCAGCCGGGAAACCAACCCCCACACGTAGCACATTCTCTTTTTCTCCTCGATTAATAGCTAAAACGCGGTGAGGCACGATTTTACTGAGTGGTTCTTCATATTCATAGTAGTTTTCAAAAATTTTCCGTTCATCTTCCGCATCCTTTTTCAGGGTAGCAGTCAGTTTCCCAGATGCCCATGTGATTTTACGAATCTTTTCACGCATTGTCGCGTCTTCCGATACTCTTTCCGCAATGATGAACTTAGCGCCTTCTAACGCATCTTCTATTGTAAGGATTTCTTTTTCAAGATTGATATAGGCTTGTGCTGTAGTCTCAATATTCACAGATGACTGCTGTATTAATTGGTCAGCAAGAGGTTCCAAGCCGTTTTCAATCGCAATCATCGCTTTCGTACGTCGTTTTTGTTTATAAGGGCGGTACAAATCTTCGATTCGTTGCAATACCGTTGCACGCTCAATATCTGCCTTTAACGTATCATCCAACTTCCCTTGTTCATCGATTAAACGCAGAACTTCTTCTTTTCGCTGTTCAAGCGACTTGATATAATGATAGGCATCTTCAATTTCCTTGATTTGTACTTCATCAAGTGAACCTGTTGCTTCTTTTCGATAGCGCGCAATAAAAGGTACAGTGTTGCCTTCTTCCAACAGAGCGATGACACTTGCCGTTTGGCGTTTACTGATTCCTGCGCGGCTTGCTGTTGCTTCCATAAGATCTTTTGACAATTCAACCACCCTCTCTTCTTTCCATATAATAGCATGTTTCTAACGCAGTTTCCTTCTGCAACTATTTTATTTTCAAACACAAAAAAGCCGCTTCAACTTAATGAAGCAGGCTTGCTGCGATGAATGTCGCATCATCATTATCTTCAATTGTACGTTCAACCTTTTTATATAATTGATAAGAAGTGGAGTTTTCTTGCAAGTACTTTTTAGGACTTCGCAAGTTTACGCCATCAGAATGGAGGAAGAACCGGTCATTCTTGTTATAAGGATACCTTTGCGTACGGGGCGATTGTGGTCGTCCGGATAGATAACCCATTACTGGTAAAGGATAAATCATCTGACCATTTGATTGTAGGATATAGATTCGGATATTACCGACACAACTATATTCCAAAGTTTGTTGTTCAAAATACACTTTTACAATCCCTACTGCCGCGCCACGTTTATGTAACATCTGTTTATTACAACGCAGTAACAAATCGTCAGGTGATTCATGGTGATACAACTTTAAGACTTGTGGAATTATTTCAGCAGATTCTTTCGCTTCTGTTCCACTGCCTAAGCCGTCTGCAATAGCACAGATGAAATAATCTTCTTCTGAATGAATGTAGTATGCATCCCCAGAATCTTTATTACCTTTTTTGGACTGTTGGAATATATATGCCTCTACATAGTCATTCTCAAAAGTTTCCACTAATTTGCACCACCACTCGTTAGGATTACTTCTTGCAACTTCTTGATTGCTTTCCGTTGCAGTCTCGAAACATGCATTTGAGAAATATCAAGTAATTCTCCGGCTTCTTTCTGACTCATCTGATCGATATATGTATACTGGATAATCTGACGTTCACGCTCAGTTAAAACGTTCAGTGCATTCAAAACTAGCATACGCTGATCTGTTTTTTCAAAACCGTCATCCGTCTCACCAATAATATCAAGCAGTGTAATGGTTCCACCTTCTGAATCCGCGTCTAATGTATGGTCAATTGATAGCGCTTGATAGCTTCTGCCCATCTCCATCGCCTCAAGCACTAATTCCTCATCAGTACCTAGGTATTCCGCTATTTCATAGACCATTGGCGATCGCTGAAATTCAGTCGTTAACGTTTCAACCGCCGCTTTGATTTTCGGCCCTAACTCCTTGATTCTTCGCGGCACATGAACAGCCCATGTTTTATCACGAAGGAAACGTTTGATTTCCCCGATAATTGTCGGTACAGCAAACGCCTCGAAATTCCGTCCCTGTTCGGGATCATATCTTCGTATTGCGCCTAATAGTCCTAGCATTCCCGCCTGGACAATGTCTTCATGATGCGATTGTCCACGCGAGTATTTGCGCGCAATTGAGTGTACCAGTCGCTCATAATGTAGGACTAGTTGCGTCTGCGCATAGTCGTCATTATTCTCCTGGTATTCATGTATCCATTTAATGACTTGCTCTTTTGTCTCATTGTCACGAGAAGACTGTTGATTTGACATGGTCCTCTCCCCGCTCTCTGCCCAAATATTTGGTCATGAAAACAATGACACCCTCCCCATGGTCAACTTTGACTTCATCCATTAAAGTTTCCATCAAGTACAGTCCCAATCCACCTTCTCTAAGAGGCGATTCTTCATTCCAGTCTTGATAAGGACCAACTTTTTTCTTTGTTTCTTCAAAATCAAAGCTTTGACCATGGTCTGTCACAACAATTTCTAGACGATCTTTATAAAGGGCACACCCTAGGATTACTTCACCCGTTTTTTCATCATTGTATGCGTGTTGCACAGCATTCGTCACCGCTTCACTTGCAGCAATCTTCAAGTCTTCAATTTCATCATATGTAAACCCTATGCGACTCGCAAGACCTGATATAGCTAAACGGGCTACACCTACGTACTGGGCTTTTGCCGGAACTTTTATTTCAATGTAATCAAACGCTTGCATTGTCTTCGCCACCTTTAGATTGTTCTATCTCCATAATCTCATTGAGGCCCGTGATTTCAAACAAACGGTAAAGGCGTTGGTTTAGTCCTTTAATCACTAATTTTCCATTATACGCTTTTACTTCTTTATAGAATCCGACAAATATGCCTAAACCTGTACTGTCCATATAATTCACTTCGGAAAGGTCTAATTCAACTTCAATTCCTTCTACTAACTCCAAAGTTGCCAAATGCTCTTTCAACTTTGGCGCTGTATATATATCGATCTCTCCGATAACTTTAAAGTTATGTACGAGATTTTTATCAACTTGCTCAACTTGTAAATTCATTTCGACACCCCGATCATTTTCTCTATTTTCTATGAAGGTACAACTTAATCATACCCACTTCACCCTCATTGTTTTATACCCATTCTTTAATTTCTTAAACCTTTACTTCGTTTTTTTCAAAACTACGAGCGTAAAGTCATCATGCAATTCATAATCCTGCATCTTAGAAAGCTCGTTAAATAAATAGTCAACCATCGCTTGTGCACTTTCCGAACGTACTTCCCGCAATAAGTTTTCTATAATATCCATTTCAATGAAACCTATATCAGTTCTGGTTTCCGTTACACCATCCGTCATAATTGCAATGAAATCATTATCTTCAAGACGCACTGTTCGTTCTTCATATACCGCTTCTTCTTGAACACCAAGTAACAGACCTTTACTTTCAAGCAAACTGTACGAATCTTCCGCCGCACGATAAAATAGAGCCGGCTCATGTCCAGCCGAAGAATAGCGAAATACCGAATTTTCGGTATCGTATTTCCCATAAAACATGGAAATAAACATAGAATCAGCAATACTTTGTTCCACCATTTTATTGATAAAGCTCAACACTTCAAAAGGATTTCTTTTCTCATATCGCAGACTATCCATACCAAACTTCACCATAGACATATGCATAGCTGCTGACATGCCTTTTCCGATTATGTCAGCTACAGCCAAGCAAACTTCTTGTTCTGTTTCCTTTAGAAAATACACATAATCTCCATTCATTTGCTTCGATGGTCTGGAAATCCAACCTATATCGAGACCCTCCAACACAGGAGTTGTCGTTTGCAACAAAGTGTTTTGTACTCTAACAGCAATATCCATCTCTGTTTGAATGGCTTCTTGTTTGCGGATCAAGCTCTGATGCTCTTTAAGCGCCAGTCCATAATGAATCATCATTTCAATTAAAAAATCGAATGACACACTGACATCGGCCGGCAAATCTTTAATTAATTCTTCAATAGAATTTTTATGAATACTAATGACGTCTTCCGGCGCAATACTTTTTTCTATGAAGCTGCGGCTGAATTGCTGTCCCAAATAGAGATCTTCTTCTCCTTTGGAGTGCAGATAATTCTCCAGCATTTGCTTATACTGCTTACCCGCCTCTTGTGGCAATACCCTTCAACTCCTAGTGCAACCATTTCGTCGCTGTAATAGTGGTACCTACGCCCACTTCTGTTTCTATACGAAAATCATCCATCAATCGTTTAACTCCTGGCATTCCTGCACCCAATCCTCCGGAAGTTGTATAGCCATCTGTCATAACTTTTTGCAAATCAGGAATTCCTGGTCCTTCATCGGAAGCAGTAATAAGTAAACCAACCCGGTTGCCTACTGTGATAGGCACAATTTCGATTCGACCTTTTCCTGCGTAAAGATATATATTCCTTGCTAATTCACTAATGGCAGTTGTTATTCTCGCTTGGTCGACTGTCCCAAAGCCCGTACTTTTCGCCTCATTACGACCCAATTGTCTAGCGGCAACAATATCCCACTCCGTCTTGATCTCTATAGAAGACCTGTGTTCCATGGTCAGGCCTCCAATTCTCTAGTCAATTTCTCTAGCCCATTCTCTAGATCCAATGCAGTTGTCACGTTCTCTAAACGGATACCTAATTCAATTAACGTGATGGCTACAGATGGTTGAATACCTGTGATAACTACTTTCGCACCCATCAGACTTGTCATATGAATAACATCACCTAGCACTTTTGCAATGAATGAATCAATAAAGTCAATGGGTGTCAAATCTATTACAACGCCTCGTGCAGACGTTTTATGCAATTGATTCAATAAATCTTCCTGGAATTGTAAAGCTGTCTGATCATCAAGCTCTACTTGAATAGATACAATCAACGTGTCTTTTAGCTTTAGAATTGGAATTCGCATCTTCATACTACTTTTCCTCCTCCACAATTGTCCGTCCTGTCATTTCAAGCGCTTTCTGCATCCCTCTGCGTAACGTGCTTGTCGTTGAGAAGTCTGTAAGATTAATACCAAGAGTCACAATAGTCTGCGCAATTTCCGGACGAATTCCAACTAGCATACATTTTGCGCCTACTAGACGAACCGCGTCAGCCGCTTGGATGATATGGTGCGCAACCATTGTATCTACTACCGGAACACCTGTAATATCAAGTAACACGACTTCAGCGCGTTGCTTGACAACACCCTCCAATAGATTTTCCATAATCAATTTCGCACGTTCTGTATCAATTGTACCGACCAACGGCATGACAGATATCTTGTCGAATACCGGAATCAAAGAAGCCGATAGTTCTTGCAATGCAATCTTCTGCAAGCTGTCCGTACGTTCCCACTTCGTAGCATATTCTTCAATGATGCTCTCTCTTAGCGGATTGATCCAGTTTGAGAAGATAGTAACCCCTTCGCGCAAGTTGGAGTCCTGTAAAATCCCCGTCTCAAAGAATAGATCATATACGACGCTAGAAAACGTATCAATTGCCCGATTGATAAACTTAATTGACCATCCAAAATGAATGATTTTCTCCGTAAACTCATCCAATCGTGCCTTGTCCACTGTTTCACGGTACGATAGATTAGATGTCATCAAATCTGCAAACTCTCTACTAGTTGTAGCTACTACGGCTGCTGGCATTAAATCTAGAAAACGCTCATCAGCATTCTCTTTCATTTCTTCTACCCAGCGCGTAGTGATTACATCTATATTCTCGGCTATACCTTTTTTCATGACTTCGTTCATCGTTATTTGTTCCTCCCTACATCTTCAGTTAACCCTATTGTATCGAATTTCTCTACAAACTACATGTTTTTAACCATCTTTTTTTGAAATTACTATAAAAAAAAACACTATAACCGGTTGGCTATAGTGTTTTCAGGGGCCATTAGTTACTGGCGCCATCTGCAATAAAAGTTAGTAGTATATGTATGCTAAAATTTAATAAGTCCGAAGCTTACTTGTAAAGCTTCGTCGACTTGCTTCATTAACGCATCGTCTAAGTGTGTTATTTTGTCTGTAAGCCTTGACTTGTCGATTGTGCGGACTTGCTCGAGCAGGATGACTGAATCCCGCTCGAATCCATGCCGTGCCGCTGTAATTTCGACATGTGTCGGCAATTTTGCTTTTTGTATTTGTGCAGTAATGGCTGCCACAATCACTGTAGGACTGAATCGGTTACCGATATCATTTTGGATGATTAGTACCGGTCTGGTCCCACCCTGTTCAGAACCGACTACAGGTGACAAATCTGCAAAAAAGACGTCTCCGCGTTTAATTGCCAACTTTTCATCCTCCGCTGACGCAACGTTCTACGGTATGCTGAGCTTCAAATTCCGCATATAAACATTCTGCCGCTATGTTGAGGTTGATTTGCGACATTTCCACATAACCTCTAATCATGGCTTCACGTAATAAGGAAGCTTCACCATGTTTGATATGTTTCACATCTGTCGTATAAACGAAATCTTCTTGCACTTGCTCCCATTGAAAGATCGCGTCTTCATTTTGCTGTTGCAATCTGGTTGAGGCTATACTAAGTATTCTTTTATCGTTTTTATCCGTACGCAAATCGAGCACCTCCGACAAACCCATCCCTCTATTTCTATATCATTTCTATCTTACCATTTATATTGGAATATGAAAAGACAAGGTTTGAAGTGTTTTGACAAGAAATACTAGTTTCGTCAGTAGTATGTCGAATTGAAGGGCCGTCGCGTCATATATTTCGCCAGATAGCTTCGACGTTTTTTACGTATAGACTCTAGGTATTCGTGTAGAAATTGTTACAGCCACTTCATAGGGTATCGTATTTAGGCGTTCAGACCATTCTTCTATCATTATTTCTTCGTTTCCCTGTTTGCCGATCAATATTACCTTTTCACCTTCGGGATATTCACGTGGTAATCGGATCATGCATTGGTCCATACAAATGGTGCCAACAATTGGTACCCTCTTGCCATCGATCAGTACTTCCTGACCTCTTAGCGAACGCCTCAGCCCATCCGCATAGCCCACTGGTAATGTACCGATCCATTCACCTTCAGCTGCTTTATACGTACCACCATAGCTAATCTCCTCGCCAGCCGCCATCTGCTTCACGTAAGTTAATTCGGTTTCAATCGTCAACGCTCGTTCAAGCTTAAACGGCAACTGCTTAGCGACGATATGAGACGGCGGAATACCGTACAAGCTTATGCCAAAACGGACAGCGTCAAGTGCGTATTCAGGAAACAACAAAATCCCCGCGCTATTTGACGCATGAATGAGACGCGGTTTTTCAGGCAAACAACTCACTAAGCGCATGAATCGTTCAAACTGTCGCTGTGTTGGTTCCCGATTTTCTTCATCTGCACGTGCAAAATGCGTGAATACACCATCAATAGATAAATCGGACTGTTGAATAGACTTTGCCAATCGCGTTAGCTCCTCTTCAGTCCGCACTCCAATTCTACCCATTCCACTGTCGATTTTTACATGAATCCTACATTTATTATCAAATGGTTGTTGTGCCCGTACTTGTTTTACCCAATTTTCACTTGTGACCGTTAAAATAATGCGATGTTTTGCCGCTACAGCGGCAAATGATACCGGTGAAAATCCCAGCACGAGAATATCGGTGGTCGGTTGTGTTTTCCTGAGCGTCATCGCTTCATCAGGGGTGGCAACGGCAAACATGTCTGCTCCCGCTTGCAATGCAGCGGAAGCA
This sequence comes from Sporosarcina sp. P18a, assembly GCF_002743135.1. Taxonomy (NCBI): domain Bacteria; kingdom Bacillati; phylum Bacillota; class Bacilli; order Caryophanales; family Caryophanaceae; genus Sporosarcina; species Sporosarcina sp. P18a. The sequence goes on from NZ_PDYQ01000003.1 coordinate 10,646, forward strand.
GCCTGTGCTACTCCATGACCGTATCCATCCGATTTGACGACCGCGATCAACTTGGTTTCTTTAGGTAAATAAGAAATAAGGTGTTGTGCATTTTGCTCAATAGCTGCTGTATTAATAACCGCTCGTGTTGGGCGATATTGTGTTTCGTTAAACATTTCCTTCCACCTCTTTACAGGATAGACTGTCGCATGAAATAATTATCTATCCTAAGGCATAGTCTAGTCAATTGATTCAGGCATTGTTATTTGGATTCTGTCGCTGTCATCGAATTTGCTACAGTGATCAATTCTTCTTTACTTAACATGTCGGATGCAACAAAGAACGCCATGCCATTCGCTTCCCAGTGAATGGATTTATCCGTCAATGCCGCTACTGCGAAACCTAGATCAACTGGATCACCCTCGATGGATACAGGCATTTGATTTAAAGGCTTTTCAGCTGGCTCCTGAATTACAACATATTCTTTATCTCCACTGAATGTCATGATAACACGCTGACCGTTCTCAATTTCCACGCTCTTCTCCTCTGACAGTGTCGTACCTTGTAAATTAGCAACCGGATAGTAAGTTTGTTGATCTACCTTAGCCTGATCTTCCCCATCACCTTCTTTTGCTTCTCCATCAGATTCGGCTTGATCTCCGTCTGCCTTCGGTTTATCCATTTCTACCTTATACTCTGCAACTTTATGCTCTACACCCAAGGCGATTTTATCGAATTTAATGGAAATCTTTTCTTCACCCGCTTCATCATGGATCGTCACCTTGCTTGGTAACAAAGTCTTTTTATCAATATGAATTTTCTGAGTTGGTAAAAGTGACTTATGATTATTGCGTGTCGCTGTTTCAAAGATATACTCTTTTTCCTTTTCTTCCATGACTGCTGCTTTGTCCGCCTTAATATCTTCAGCAAGCGTTCCGATCAGATACCCTTGACTGTTTTGAGCCGGCCAGTCACTTTGGAATTTATATGTTTTGCCGAGTGACGGCGTAATAACGAACACGCCTTCTTCATTACGAACGATCATTTGCGACTCTTCATTCCCCGATTGTGTCACATTCACTTTGTAAAACTCTGGCTTAGTATGCCATACTTCCACATTGTACATCCGAGGCTCTGAACCTGTTTTGATTTCCATTGAAGCATTTAACTCATACCCCTTTGTTTCGTTCCACTTATTGCTAAGTTTCTTCATGACATCTTCTTTAGAAGGTTTACCACATCCTCCTAGTACTAACATAACGGCGACGACTGTTAACAAGATAATTTTTTTCCGCATTCTTTTCATCCTTTCTCCAATCAATTCGGGTAGCTTATCTTATGAGAGGGATGAATCGATTATGCGAGCTTGTTTTAAATTCTATTTAGACGCCTTCAGGATTCCATTAGGACCACTTGTGCAGCCGCTACACTTTGGGTATGCGTAATGCTAATGAACCCTTGAACCAGTTGACTATGGAAGTACAATACTGGGCGGCCACTTGCTTCTGAAATGACTTCAATGTCTAGAAAACTGCAATCTGTTCCGATTCCAGTCCCTCGCGCTTTTGAGAATGCCTCTTTAGCCGCGAACCGCCCCGCCAAGTATTCATTTTTACGGTGGCCACTCAACGTTTCATATACTTGCAGTTCCCTTTTAGACAATATACGCTCTCTGAATTTTGCACCCTGGCTATCCAAGCGAGCTATTCGATCTAATTCCACGATGTCTAATCCAATTCCTTGAATCAAATTGAACAACTCCTTTCCCTTCAAGTTAAATAATATGTATAATCAGTACAGAAGATTGAGGTGAAACCATGTTTATAAGAACGGAAAACTTTTCACAATATGTTCGCGCCTATCCTGTCGTGACATTTTTGCTCGCCTTAAATATCGGGATATTTATCTATACATTGATTCCCGGCATTGGCGATCAGCTCTTTTTATTCGGCTTGGGAGACAACTTGCTCATTGCGAACGGAGAGTATTGGCGCTTAATAACCCCTATGTTTTTGCATGGCGGTTTCATGCATTTACTATTTAACATGTTCTCGCTATTCGTTTTCGGACCGGAACTTGAGAAAATCGCAGGGAAAGCACGGTTTATTACAGTATATATGTTAGCGGGCTTATTCGGCGATATCGCAACATACTTCGTGCAACCCGCCGCCTATACGCACGTCGGTGCAAGCGGTGCGATCTTCGGCGTGTTCGGCGCGTTTGGTGCGCTTGTCTATTACACGAAGCATGCGTTTCCACAGTTGAGACAAGTTATTTTACCGATTATCGTCATTAGTGTTGTGATGACGTTTGTTGGAACGAATATCAACGTGACAGCCCACATTGCAGGCCTGCTCACAGGCTTCCTGATTGGGCTGAGCTACTTCAATCCGAAGAACATTGTCAGTTGGCGAAAAAAGTAGTGTAATGCAAAGTCAGACGGGGGTGTATCCTTGTCTGACTTTTTGAATTGCGATGAAGTAGAGAGTGAATTAGTGAGTACGAGGGGATTTCCACTACCCCCTGCCAGCCTTTCTACTTTCATTGAGAACCAAAAACCAGACAAGTTTAGTTGTCTGGCTCTATTTGTGATTCTGTGCTTTCTGGATGGAACTCATACCAAGACAAGAACTCTTCTGCATCCTCCTGCGGCATGTGGCGAATGGCTGGGGCATCGAGTGTCATGCCAGATTTGACGTTTACCGTAAGGGTCGCGACCTTTTTTCTCCGATGGAAATAATTCTGATCTAACTCCATTGACTGAATCCGATTCTTCTCCGTAAACACCGTCTGTCGGCTGATTGTGCGAAAACGCATCGTCAATTGTTTCGTCAAGATGGTATAGGCCGCTGTTTTGTATTGCCATATACCGTGCAAACCTACTAATGGTAATAGTAACAACATAAGCAATCCATATGGGAAAAAGTTGTACGTGACAATCGCTATCGGTAGTAGTGTGACAAGTAACTTAAAACGATAGTAGAAACGTTTTCCTCTTCCGCCAATTTTCTTTGTCGGTTCACTGAAATCCATATTTGGAAATAGCTCCTGCAATGGTTCAATCATGCTATTTCGTTTTGCCAACGGGAAAAGTTTGATTCGTGAACCTTCTCCCACTCCTCCCGCACTATTGATGATGACCGCTCCATAGCCGAATAGCTGACGGATAGGATTTTCTGTGATGGTGATATTTTGTACGCGTTTCAATGGCACAGTAACTCGCTTCTTCTCGAGCAACCCACGTGTGATGACTAAATTATCTTTCTCACGTATGACTTTGAAATCATAATTTGCAAGGAATGTCATCGCGACAGATAACAACCAAACGATCAGGAAACCAAGTACTACTAAAATCGCAACGACGAAAACACCGATGCGGATGAAAGATTTCAGTTCTCCAAACAACCAGTCATACGGAATGAGTTCCTCAATTTGCGACAGGAATACGATCGCACCGGATAAAATAACTCCAATCCCACCGGAAGTTGTCGCAAGCATAAGCAAGTCACTGGTCGTCATAGAGAAAATTACTGGTGCGGGTTGCTGCGCTATCTGCACTTCTTCCGGCTCTCGTATCAACTGCCACTCTATTTGATCAAATAATGCCGGTTCGGGACCTAGAACTTTCATTTTTTTCGACTGCTTAATTTCTTTTTCAATTTGTTGCGCCGCTTCCTTCGTGATTGCAGTTAATTCAGCTTCTGCATCTTTACCGGATGACGAACCTGCTGTTTCAATTTTGACCTTAACCAACTGAAATGGCCGATGAAAAATACCTTCAGTGTAATCTAGACTTTGAATACGTTCGAATGGAATGTAACGTTTTTTCCGTACAAACAAACCCGATACGATGCGCAACTCCTGATCTTCAAACCAGTAATCAAAACGGCGCCATTTCACAATACCCGAAACTAATGTAAATACGAGAAGCACGCCAAATAAAATCAACGACCAATACTGGATATACCATGGCGCTGTACTTTCTCCTTTGAAACCATTAACGAAAACCAAGATGACGAACGGACCAATCAACTCTTTTAATGCTTTCGCCGTCTCGACAACAGCTGATATCCAATGAAGTTTATAACGTGGTTCAGACATCATCTTTCGCCACCCTTGCAAACGTGGAAATACGGTTGCGTAGTTCATCTGCTTCTTCCGTCACAAGCGCCGGAATGGAATGATTGGTCGCTGCAGTAGAGATTGTGATGGAGGCTAGACCATACTTACGCAAAATGGGTCCTTCCGCCGTATCCACATGCTGAACGCGAACCATTGGAATGAGCGTACGATTGACGATGAACAATCCATGCTGAAGCTCGATTTCCGCTTCACGCACTTCATAGCGCCAACGTTGCCAACGAATTTTCGGGAATAAATAAATGGATAAATACGCATTTACTAATACAACCACTGCCACGGCGAACATAACCCAATTTGACCAATCAAAAAAGTATGATAAAAAACCTAATCCAACTGCGATTGCTAGTATGATCACACTTTGAATCGTTCCATATAGTCTCCAAACTGTTAATCCTTTTTTGGATAGTTGATTTGAAGGTTGTCGTCTCACAAGACCACCCCTTTTCGAATTTCTACTGATATATACGTAACAATTGTAAAAACGTTTCACTCTCATCGATCATATCATATTCACGACAAAAAAATCCGGGCTGCTATAATGCAGGCCCGGATTTTATACTTGTTATTCTTAGCGTTCTGAACGATTGCTACTGCTGCGTCTTGATCCGCCATCTCTTCTAGCGCCATCGCGAGGTCCGCTACTACGTCTAGTTGATCCGCCAGCTGATGAACTTCTGCCGCGTCCTCCTTGAGAACGTCCGCCACCGCTACGATTGCCGCCTTTATAGCCGCCACCGGAACGTGATGAAGATGGTCTGCGTGAAGGTAGTGGGCGCTCTTCTGAAATAGTTACAGGAGTCTCATCAACACTCTTAGTCAATGACTTAAGTGCTGCCGCCACAACTTCTTTCGCATCATGTTTCTCAAGCAATTGTGCTGCTAATCCAGCATAATCCTCTGAATTGTTCTGTTCAATTACTTCCACCAAGGAATCCACTGCATTTTTCTTCTGTTCAAGCAATGCCTCGTCAGAAGTTGGTGGGCGTAATGGAGTCATACGCTTCTTAGTCGTTTCCTCAACGATACGAAGGTAACCCATTTCACGTGGTGTTACGAATGTAACAGCCACTCCGTTTTTACCAGCACGGCCTGTACGACCGATACGGTGAACATAGCTCTCTGGATCTTGTGGAATGTCAAAGTTGTAAACGTGTGTTACGCCCGAGATATCCAATCCACGTGCCGCTACATCTGTCGCAACAAGTACATCAATTTTATTGTCTTTGAACTGACGTAAAACTGACATACGTTTTGCTTGTGTCAAGTCACCGTGAATTCCTTCAGCGATATAACCACGGATACTTAGTGCGTGAGCCAACTCATCTACACGGCGTTTTGTACGTCCGAATACGATAGCTAGTTCAGGCTGTTGAACGTTCAACAATCTTGATAGCACATCAAATTTCTCACGTTCATGAGACTTTACGAAGAACTGCTCAATGTTCTCAACAGTCATTTCTTTTGATTTGATTTTCACCATTTCTGGGTTTTTCATGAAAGTTTCTGCAATTTTACGGATTGGAGCAGGCATAGTCGCTGAGAATAGCAACGTCTGACGCTCGGCCGGTACGCTTGCAAGAATTGTATTGATATCTTCGATGAATCCCATGTTCAACATTTCATCTGCTTCGTCCAAAACAAGTGTTTGAACGTGATCAAGCTTCAATGTTTTACGGTTAATATGATCCAAAATACGTCCCGGTGTACCGACTACGATGTTTGGATTATTACGAAGTGCACGAATTTGACGTCCGATTTCTTGTCCGCCATAAACAGAAAGAACCTTCGCACGGCTACCGTAGCCGACTTTATAAATTTCTTCTGATACTTGGATTGCCAATTCACGAGTTGGTGCGATGACCAGCGCTTGAACCGCAGTACTCTTCGGATCCAACTTTTCAATGATCGGAATACCAAATGCTGCTGTTTTACCAGTACCTGTTTGCGCTTGCCCGATTACGTCGCGGCCTTCCATACCAAAAGTGATTGTACCTTCTTGGATTGGCGTTGCCTCTTCAAACCCCATGCGTAGCAAAGCGTTTTGTGTTGTTTCACTAATATTTAATTCTGAAAACTTCGTCAAAATATTCATTCTCCTTTATTTCTCCATTTGACAATTGGTTACATCTGCAAATGAAAGCGCGGCAAATTCGAGCCATGTACTTTGAAAGTTGGGAGCGTTTCCGATATATCCATCTCTGGTTTGTTAAAAGAATCTTCTAGAAGGATTCTTGTGGTTGAGAGGGGTCATATCAATTACACTTATCGTAATTGCGTCCAGATTTTTATACAGCACAATGTAAAACCCGTGACATACAAGGAAAGCTCGGTCCTTGCCGAGCGGTGAAAACAGCAAATCATTGCTAGTCTGCCTACTAATCACCGTTTTATTCAAAAAAAAGTACTCTCCGTATAATATAACGGAAGAGTGCCGTGTAAATGTATCCAATTCCTTTCATCATTCTACCATGGCTTACACAAGACTGCAACGAATCCGCTTAAGTTCCATTAATCAGTCTTCGTCCATGAACTTCAGTACTTTCGGGAACCACACATGGCGATCTTCGCTATAACAAATATGATGTTTGCCATTCTTCGAATAAATCAAGTGTTTTTCTTTTGATCCGAGTTGCTCGTATAGTAACTCTGCTGTAAATGCGGGAACGATTCCATCTTGCTCTCCTTGCACGATAAAAACAGGTATTTTGACTTGATGATAATACCGCCGCACTAAGCGAAGGACGCGTAAAAACTCTATCGCTACACGAACAGGTGTATTTGTCAGCTTATAGTTATACAGATGATAAAACGAGTCTGTAGGATAGTTCTTACGTCTAAACGACCTCATCATGATTCTGGCATCATCTAATAAAATACGCGGACTAATATACTTCGCCGCAGCACTTAGTAAAATAAGCTTTTTTATTGGGTAGCGTAGTGCCAAATACATAGCGATCAAGCCCCCCATAGAGAAGCCGACGACTATGACGTCATCCACTTCTTTCTGTAGTTTTCGTAATGCTAATTCCGCCACCATCATCCATGACTTAGCGGAGCCTTTCTGTACGCCTAAATCCATTTCATGCCCCGGTAAAACAGGCACGACTATTTTCCAATTGGTATGATTCTCTAGAAATCTTTTGAATGGTGCGATTTCAAAAGGACCGCCCGTGAATCCGTGAATGATAAGAACGCCTGTTGTCACAGCTCTTCCTCTGCGAGTATCTCTATGATGCGTTCTAGTTTCATTCCTCTAGATCCTTTAAACAACACCACTGTCTGATCCGTTAGTTTCGGGCGCAATGCATCCGCAAGCAATAACGTGTCATTCGCAGTCCACATAATTTCTCCAGGGTAATCCTTCAACTGGTTTGACAACCACTTCATACGGGGTCCAAAAAGCGCAATCCCACTTACGTTCATAGTATTCAATTCCTCCGCGAGCTCTTCGTGGTAGCGCTGTTCATCGGTACCAAGCTCTAGCATATCCCCAAGGACAAGCCACTTGTCTTGTTTGACTGACGTTTCATCAATAAAACGGAACGCCGCACGCATGGAAGTGGGCGCAGCATTGTATGCATCATTAATTAGTAATGAACCGTTTTTCCCCGCTATAGGTTGCATGCGCATATCCGTTAATGTTGTTTCACTCAATGACTCTTCAATTTGTTTTTCTGTTAGACCTAACTCGTTTGCGATTATAATCGCGGCCAGTGCATTCTTCACTTGATGAGAACCGTAAACAGGAATGGTAAACTGCCCTTCAAGCTTACCGGTTACAGTGAATGCACTACCTTTATCGGTAGATATAATTTGTTGCGCAGTCAAATCAGCCTGTTCATAACCGAATGACACACTTCGCAAACTTGACTGTTGATGTACTAATTCTTTTAATAACGGTTCATCACCATCGTAAAGCAACATACCGCCACTCACCAGACCGTCGATGATTTCAAACTTTGCCTTTGCAATCCCTTCGCGTGAACCTAGGTCTTGCATGTGTGCCTCACCAATATTGGTTATGACTGTAAACTGTGGTTGAGCAAGCGTTGATAGAAATGAAATTTCTCCAAAGTCGCTCATCCCCATTTCAAGAATAGCGACTTCTGTGTCATCTTCAACAGATAATAACGTCAATGGCAAGCCAAGCTCATTATTGAAGTTACCTTCCGTTTTCTTGACCTTGCGATAAGGTGACAATACCCCTGCAATCAAATCCTTAGTCGACGTTTTACCATTCGACCCTGTGACTCCGATGACAGTACACCTTAATTCACTTCGGTAGCTACGGGCCATTTGCTGTAATGCGAGCTCTGAATCCTCGACGAATAGAAGAGGTAGACCTGCCGGTGGATTAGGTTCATCTTTTAGCCAAAGTGACGCGATTGCACCTTGCTCAATTGCCCCTTTGACGTATTGATGACCATTTACTTGTTCACCTCTAAAAGGGATGAACAAGTCCCCCGCTTTCACATTCCGTGAATCGATGCAGACACCTGTCACTTGTTGCTCTGCGATATGCTGTCCCTCTGCCTGAAGCCATTGCTGGATCGTTGATAGATTTCGTTTCACGTTTCTTCCTCCACTCAGTCCATTGTATATTGTAGTTGTTGTTTTTCTGTATGACGTTCTACTGCCAGTTCAATTAGCTGATCAATTAATTCTGGATAAGTCAATCCAGAATTTTGCCACAGTAATGGGAACATACTTGTCGGTGTGAAGCCAGGTAATGTATTTACTTCATTGATCAATACTTCGTTGTCTGACGTGACGAAAAAGTCTGCACGTACGAGTCCTGAACAGTCCAGAACTTTAAATGCACGGATTGCCATATCTTTCATATGCTCTGCAACTGCATTGGGCATTTCTGCTGGAATAGATAACTCCGTGCTTTGGTCTTTATATTTCGCTTCATAGTCGTAAAAGTCAGCAACCGGACGGATTTCTCCTGCTACCGATACTTCAGGATGGTCGTTACCCAGAACCGCCATTTCAATTTCACGTGCCACAATTCCTTGCTCCACAATGATTTTGCGGTCAAATTTCAATGCCAGCTCAATCGCTTTTTTGAGCGATTCGCGATCATCTGCTTTACTGATACCTACACTTGATCCAAGGTTGGCCGGTTTGACGAACATTGGATACGTAAGTTCGTGTTCCGCTTGATCTAATAATTGCTCAGCGTGTTCTTTCCACGTACTGCGAATGAAGTGGACATATGCAACTTGTGCTAACCCTGCTTGTGCGAATAATTGTTTCATGACGACTTTATCCATACCTGCTGAAGAAGCGAGCACTCCGTTCCCTGCGTATGGAATATTTAAGACTTCAAATAATCCTTGTACTGTTCCGTCTTCTCCGTTCGTTCCGTGAAGAAGCGGCAAAACAACATCAGGCATATCTCCTTGCAAAAAACTTTCAATATGATCGGGCTGTGGTTGTTCACTTTTCAGACGTAATGCCTCAATCTCCGTGACCGGTCCAGTCAATGGCTCCCCTTTCAGCCATTCACCTTGCATCGTAATATAGATTGGTAATACTTCATATTTACTTAAATCAACCGCCTCTGTTACTGCGCGCGCTGTAGAAAGCGACACTTCATGCTCCGCGGATTTCCCGCCATATACTAAACCTAACCGTCTTTTCATGTAATCTCCTCACATTCCGTAGTTTTCATTCATACAGTTTACCATGAACAGTGCCAATTCATGAATGAAAAACCAACGTTCTCCACTCTTTTTCCTTTTCGTAGAAACCAATCATTTCACAACTCGTCTATTAATGGGTGTACTTCTTAAAAAGTTTTGCGATATAATAGGTAATTATAATAAGAGAATACTAGCTTAAGAAAAGGTGATTTCATAATTGAAACAATCAAACAGGCTAGGTGAACGATTCGACTGGACACTTGCCTTTATCATTTTACTCTTCGCGATTGTCAGTTTTTTCGTCATTGGATCCGCTCAAACCTCCGAGCAATATACACAGAACTTCGTTTTAAAACAAGTGAGATGGTATATACTCGGTTCTTTCATCGTAGCAATGGTCATGTATTTTGAACCCGATCAATATAAAAAGTTCGCTTGGTATTTCTATGGCTTTGGTATTTTCTTGTTGATTTTTCTCATGTTGGCACCCGGCGGTCCAGGGCAAATTGCAGAAATGCGCTATAGCGCAAAACGTTGGTTGCATTTACCCGTCATTGGGACAATCCAGCCTGCCGAGTTCATTAAGACATTCTTTATTATCGGACTTGCCAAGTTGGTCAGCACACATAACGAACGCTCGTTAAACAGAACGTATACGACAGATCTACAGTTGCTCGGTAAAATTGCGCTAATGCTTGTCGTTCCGTTGTTTCTTATCATGAAGCAGCCTGACCTTGGAACTTCACTCGTCTTCATTTCGATTACCGCTGCTATCGTCATCGTGTCTGGTATCTCATGGAAATTACTCGTACCTATCTTTACCTTGGGAGCCGCAGCCGCAGGCGGGTTACTGTGGATGTCACTATTCGCACAAGATTTGCTCGATAAATTCGGGTTTTCACCTTATCAGTTCAAACGTGTCTATTCGTGGCTCGACCCCTACTCTTATCCAACAGATGAAGGGTACAACTTGATTACGGCAATGACCGCAATAGGCTCAGGACAACTGACGGGTAAAGGCTTTCTGGAGCGCGTTGTATACATCCCCGAGAACCACACGGACTTTATCTTCAGTGTAATAGGAGAAGAATACGGTTTTATCGGTGCTTGTTTAGTTATCACACTGTATTTCATTTTAATTTACCATTTAACGAAAGTTGCTCTTTCTTTGCACGATCCGTTCAGTGTGTATGTTTGTACGGGTGTCATTGCGATGATTGCGTTCCACGTATTTGAAAACATCGGGATGAATATACAGCTGTTACCTATTACAGGTATCCCTCTTCCATTTATCAGTTATGGAGGAAGTTCCTTATTCAGTAATATGTTAGCAATCGGCTTGATCTTCAGTATGAAGTTCCATCAGCGAACGTATTTATTCGACGCGGATGACAATGACTAACATCAAACGAATCTGACTCCCTTTCCGAGCAACCACAAATTGTGTAGAATGTATAGGAAAGGGAGGTTTTTTTATGTCAACTTTACCAAATTGTCCGAAGTGCCAATCTGAATACGTATATGAAGATGGAAACCTTCTTGTTTGTCCAGAGTGCGCCTACGAATGGATGCCTGGATCGACGGAAGAACACGATGAAACAGGTATGCCAGAGATCAAGGATGCAAATGGCAACGTGTTACAAGATGGAGATTCTGTAACGGTCATTAAAGATTTAAAAGTAAAAGGAAGTTCCAATCCATTAAAAATGGGGACGAAAGTGAAAAGTATTCGCTTAGTCGACGGTGACCATAATATTGATTGTAAGATCGATGGATTTGGCGCCATGCAATTAAAGTCGGAGTTTGTGAAGAAAATTTAAAACATAAACTAACGCGAAAAGCTCACTCCTGAATTTAATCGGGGGTGAGCTTTTCGTATGGTCTTTTATTTAATTAGCTTGAACGGGTGGTGCTTGTACGGCAGGCGTCAATGCTTGCAACATATCACTTCTGGATTTTGTGAGTTTTGCGGAAACACCAAGCTTCGCCAAGTTGGAAATAATTTTCTTGAAATCCATTTCTTTAGCCACTTCTTCCACCTCAACCTTCCTAGTCAGTTATATAGACGTTTGATTGCTCGTGAAGTTCTATATTTTTAAAATGTATTATGGTCCTTATTATACCACGCTAACCACCTTTTAAATCTTTCTTTTTTGTTACATTTTCACCTTTTTTGCAAGTTTTAAACCCTAATACGTAAAGATGGATATTTTGACATACCCCCTATACGTATATTAAACTGAATATACACGAAAGGTGGTGTATATCGAGTGGCGTTACTACCTGAAGATCCTTCTCTGGATACAGTAGAAACTTCTTGTCGCAAGAGTCATCATCCGGAAGAAATTAAGACGAACTTGAGTCATCGTCTAAACCGTATCGAAGGTCAGATACGAGGCATTAAAGGTATGATAGAGCGCGATGTGTATTGTGATGATATTATTACTCAACTATCTGCTACACAATCTGCTTTAAACAGTGTGGCGAATGTTTTGTTGGACGGACACTTAAAAAGCTGTGTCAAAAATCGATTAGCTGAAGGCGATGAAGAAGTCTTAGACGAACTGGCTAAGACTATAGCTAAATTAATTAGAAAATAGGAGGAATTAGAGATGACTACAACTACTTTGAATGTCAAAGGTATGACATGCAATCACTGTGTACAAGCAGTAGAAAGTGCATTAACGGAATTACCAGGAGTAGAACGTGCTTTGGTTGATTTGAAAGCGAATAGTGTAGCCGTGCAGTTTGACGAATCTGTTGTAACCATTGAAAAAATGACAGAAGCCATTGAAGATCAAGGATATGATGTCTAAGCGTAACAAGAAAGGTGACCAGCATCATGAATGAGCAAAAAAAAGAAATTGCTATTACAGGGATGACGTGTGTCGCTTGTGCTAACCGCATTGAAAAAGGATTGCAAAAAATGGAAGGCGTATCGGCAGCTACAGTCAATTTCGCTACGGAAAAAGCAGTAGTTACATTTGATTCCAACCAACTAGGATTAACTGAAGTGGAAGAGCGAATTCGAAAACTAGGTTATGACGTACTGATAGATGAAGTGAATCTTAACATCCGCGGTATGACGTGCGCCGCTTGTTCCGCGCGAATTGAAAAAGTATTGTCACGAATGCCAGGCATTCAATCCGCCACCGTCAACTTGGCACTTGAAACCGCTCATATAAGCTATGATCCAGCCGCTTTAGAATTAGCAGATATTTTGCAGAAGATCAAAAAAGTGGGTTATGAAGCATCACCCCGAATAGAAGAATCGGATAGTGAAACAGATTATCGACAGAAAGACATTGATGAAAAGATGCGCAAGCTAATTTTTTCATCTATCCTATCATTACCACTTTTGTGGACCATGTTTGCACATTTTTCCTTTACTTCTTGGATGTATGTGCCCGAAATTTTTATGAATCCATATTTCCAATGGATACTAGCAACGCCTGTTCAGTTTTGGATTGGGGCCACATTTTATAAAGGTGCGTATGCAGCACTACGTAACGGTAGCGCCAATATGGACGTATTGGTTGTTCTTGGTACATCTGCTGCGTACTTCTATTCGGTCTACCTTACGTTAACTGGTTACGCACTAGATCACGGCTTATATTTCGAAACAAGTGCAGTTTTGATTACATTGATTTTATTAGGTAAATTATTCGAGGCACGCGCAAAAGGCCGGTCTTCAGATGCAATCAAAAACCTTATGAAGTTGCAACCGCAAGTGGCTATTCTGGAGCGCAACGGAGAAGCTGTGGAAATATCCATTCATGAAGTAACCCACGGAGATATTCTCGTCATTCGACCAGGAGCTTCTATTCCCGTTGACGGACTGGTAGTATCTGGAGCCTCCGCAGTGGATGAATCGATGCTAACGGGCGAAAGTTTACCTGTCGATAAACAACAAGGCGATGAAGTGTTTGCTGCTACCGTGAACGCCAATGGTTCATTACGAATAAAAGCATCGAATGTCGGTAAAGACACGATGATTTCCAATATTATTCGCGTAGTAGAGGAAGCACAAGGTTCAAAAGCACCGATCCAGAGACTAGCTGACCAGATCTCTAGCGTGTTTGTACCTATCGTTGTAGGGATTGCGGTCATCACGTTCCTCATATGGTATTTCATAGTTGCACCTGGTGATTTCGAAGCTTCCTTAACAAGCATGATTGCTGTTTTAGTCATTGCCTGTCCATGCGCGCTTGGTCTCGCCACCCCTACTTCCATCATGGCAGGTTCAGGACGGGCGGCCGAAGAAGGCGTGTTGTTTAAAACTGCCGTCGCAATGGAACAAACTCGGTCGATCGATACGATAGTTTTTGATAAAACAGGAACCATTACAAAAGGTCTTCCAGAACTAACAGATTTCCACGTTCGCAATGAAAAACAGCGTATGTCATTACTGTCACTTGCTGCTGCGGCTGAGAGTGACTCCGAGCATCCAGTGGCAAAAGCCATTACGTCACATGGGCTGCAGCATCTTTCTTCGTTACCTACCGTTGAGTCATTTGAAGCAATTCCCGGTTACGGAATTCAAACAATAATTGACGGGCAAAACATTTTACTAGGAACGAGAAACCTACTTTCTCTCCATGACGTGGAATTTGATTCTACAATTGCTTCCGTAGAACAAATGGAAGGCGACGGCAAGACCGTCATGTTCATGGCGGTAGACGGTATACATGAAGCAATTATTGCCGTCGCAGATACCATTAAAGATACATCGAAGCAAGCAATCGCTGAGCTTCGTGCGATGAATCTCGATGTCATCATGTTGACTGGTGATCAACATATGACGGCGAAAGCGATTGCAAACACCGCAGGCATTGACCATGTCATTGCAGGCGTATTGCCAGACCGTAAGGCAGAGGTCATCCGCACCTTACAAGCTGAAGGTAAGCGCGTAGCTATGGTCGGTGACGGTATAAACGATGCACCCGCTCTTGCGGTAGCCGATATTGGTATGGCAATGGGTACCGGAACAGCGGTCGCGATGGAAGCGGCTGACGTAACACTTATGCATGGCGATTTGTTGCGTGTAGTGGATACGCTGAATATGAGTGAGTTGACGGTCAGGAATATTAAGCAGAACTTGTTCTGGGCGTTGGCGTATAACTCGATTGGTATTCCGATTGCAGCAGCTGGTTTGTTGGCTCCTTGGTTAGCAGGTGCCGCGATGGCGTTTAGTTCGGTGTCTGTCGTATTGAATGCTTTACGTTTGCAACGTGTGAAATTGCATTAAGAAAAGTAGTAGGCTACCCTAGAAGTCGTAACATGCGACTTTCTGTGGTAGTCTTTTTCGCTTCCGAAGTGGAGGATTAAATAAGCTAAACAGATAGGCTGGCAAGGTTGTTGGGGTGGGGATTTGCGTTTCGGAGGGGACTCGTGTCTTATGGGCCCGCGAAGAGACAACTAGTCACCGCGGGCCTTTAGTTGTCTCACCTGATCGGGCTGATCCTGCCAGAGTCGCCCCTCCTAGTGCAAAGATGTGCTCCCAACGCTTCGCATATGCTCGCAAAAGCCGTACTTCGCAACGGCTCTCGCTCCAATCCCTTAAAATGTGAGCAGGTGATACTTTTTTGTTGCACATTGAAGTTGGTGTTGGAATGAATTTTGAACTTTAGTACTTGAATCTAATTAAGTTAAGACAATACATTAATTCACACACAACCTACAGTGAGTGATCTAAGTAACACAACTATCAACGTAGGATGGAAGCGGAAGTTGGCGGCGAGTGCAAAGATGTGCTCCTAACGCTTCGCTTTTACTCGCAAAAGCCGTTCTTCGTTACGGCTCTTCCTGATGGACCAGCTCGAAAGGAGAGACAACCAAAAGGGAGCTCGCGACCTGGTTGGCTCACCGAGAGCCCATAGGAAAGCGTCTGCCAACTGGAGCTTCTATCCCCTTGCACTCACAAATTCACTCACTATCCCTAAGACTTTGCTCTTTCTTTTAAACTGTTTCACACACCATCTAAATATGCTGCCATCCCCTCACTGCTACTTGAATGATCCTCCTATTCATCGTACGATAAGAAAGAAACTATTCATTCAGAAAGCAGGTTACACATGAAGAAAACGATCTTATTATTAATGTCCGTCCAGTTCTTCGTTTATCTTGGCTTCGGCATCATTATCCCTATTCTACCCGAGGTTATACTCGCTGAAGGCTTTTCGAAAGTGCATGTCGGTGGCTTGCTGACAATTTATGCCTTGTCTTCATTTTTCACTGCACCGTTATGGGGCGCGCTGTCTGACCGCACTGGTAGAAAGAAACTGATTATGATTGGATTACTTGGCTTTAGCGTCAGTTTCTTTTTATTCGCAGCATTCATGCACCATATTGTATTGCTCTATGTTTCACGTGTAGTAGGGGGTATTTTCTCAGGTGCGCTGTATACGGCCGTAACGGGTTTTGTCGCTGATATAACGACCGAGGAGAATCGTAATAAATATATGGGTTTGCTCGGTATGTCAATCGGTCTTGGCTTTATTTTCGGCCCAGCAATTGGTGGTATTCTTGGTGACGTCCATTTGCAATTACCATTCATCGCTTCTGGTGCTTTAACGTTATTATTAGCAGTGTACGCTATGATTGTTCTAAAAGAGCCAAAACGTCATAGTGAAGGAAATAAACGGACAATTATTCCCAAAGGTGCCTCTACTCTATGGACGTATCGTATTCGTTATCTATTTATCACTTCATTCATTATTACTTTTTTACTTGCTGGTGTGGAAGCAACATTCCAACTCTTTCAAATAGATAAGATTCAAATCACGCCATTGCAACTTGGGTATTTATTTATGGCTAGTGGCTTAGTAGATGCAGCCATTCAAGGCGGCGTGGTACGACGTGTCAAAAACGGAACGGAAACTTCGTGGATTATCGTTGCGCAAGTCGTTACGGCAATTGGACTTATACTCATTCCATTTTCCACAAGCTTGCTTTGGGCAGGTTTTGCGATGAGCGTATTCACTGCCGGTAATGCATTAGTTCGGACAGTACTCGTATCTCTTACAACGAAAGAATCAGGTGGTATGTATGGTACTGCGGCAGGTCTCTCATACTCGATGGATAATATGGGACGTATTATTGGACCGTTGTTATTTACGTGGGTATTCACCATGCAGGCAGGAAATATGTACTATGTTTCCGCCATCATAGCTCTACTATCCATAGGACTCGTATTTATTTTCCGGAAATCTACACGCTCTTTGCGAAACACAACAGACCCAATTGTTTAATATGAAGCGTAAGAAGTTTCATATTACACTATAAATAGGTTATTTATTCGCAACTCCGTTATACTAAAGGAATAGTATATACCCTATGGGAGGAAGCATATGACGCAAGTTATTAGTTTGATTATCACAAGCACGTTGATTGTTAATATATTTCTCGCCATTGCGTTGATATTTTTAGAGCGTCGGGATCCTACAAGTACTTGGGCATGGCTCCTCGTGCTGTTCTTTGTTCCGATTTTAGGTTTCATTATCTATTTATTACTCGGCCGCCAATTGCGTGAAAAGCACTTATTCCGCTGGGAAGGTAGGAGTAAGATTGGTATTGAAAAGCTGATTAATTATCAACTCGAGGCTATTGAAAATGAGACGTTTGAGTTTCTAAAGACCGATACGGAAGAATATGACGATATGATTTATTTACATTTACGTAATAATCATTCCGTATTAACACAAGATAATGATGTGAAGGTATAAACGGATGGTCGTGATAAATTCGATGCATTACTGGAAGACTTAGAAAATGCTCGTGATCATATCCATATTCAGTATTATATTTTCCGACTGGATGGCATTGGAAAGCAGATCGAAAAGATTCTAATCAGTAAAGCGAAATCGGGTGTAAAAGTCCGGATGCTGTTTGACGATATTGGTTCACGTGGTTTGCATGTGAAAAATTTTCATGAATTGATCGATAGCGGTGGTGAAGTGGCAGCGTTCTTCCCCGCCTTGCTACCAATGATCAATCCACGTTTAAATTACCGGAATCATCGGAAGATTGTAATTGTCGATGGACGAATTGGTTACATCGGTGGATTTAACGTTGGGGATGAATATTTGGGCCTTAGCAAGAAATTCGGTTACTGG
Organism: Sporosarcina sp. P18a; assembly: GCF_002743135.1. Classification (NCBI taxonomy): domain Bacteria; kingdom Bacillati; phylum Bacillota; class Bacilli; order Caryophanales; family Caryophanaceae; genus Sporosarcina; species Sporosarcina sp. P18a. The sequence goes on from NZ_PDYQ01000003.1 coordinate 28,530, forward strand.
CGCGATACCCATCTCCGAATAGAGGGAAGTGCAGTTCATCCATTACAAACGCGCTTTATACTCGATTGGAATCAAGCTTCTCCTAAAACAAATATTCAATACAATGAACGATTTTTCCCAGCGATTCCTCGCAAAGGGGATGTCGGCTTGCAGATTGTGTCTAGCGGACCTGATTCGGAGTGGGAAGATATTAAAGATGGCTATTTGAAAATGATATTTTTGGCACAAGACTACATCTATATTCAGACGCCTTATTTTATTCCTGATACGAGTATGCTTGATGCACTCCGGATCGCGTGTCTATCGGGTGTAGACGTGCGAATTATGATTCCTAATAAGCCGGATCATATGTTTGTTTACTGGGCGACCTATTCGAATGTTGGTATTTTATTAAAAGCTGGAGCGAGAATATATATTTATGAAAATGGTTTCATACATGCTAAGCAAATCGTAGTGGATGATAAAGTTTCGTCAGTAGGAACTGCAAATATAGACGTCCGTAGTTTCCGCTTGAATTTCGAAGTGAATGCTTTCATTTATGATCGAGAAAAATCACATGAGTTGGCAGAGATTTTTGAAGAAGATATTCAAAATTCAACCGAGCTGACATTAGATGCTTATTTGGAGCGTGAACGATTGATTAAAGTGAAGGAATCCATCTCTCGCTTACTTTCCCCCATCTTATAAACCAAACAGCCGACAGAAGATCCTGATCTTCTATCGGCTGTTTTTACCGTACACCCAAATATTCTTCTAGAGTAATGCCACGTTTAAATAGTTGTTCAGCTGTATCTTTTCCGATATACCGATAGTGCCAAGATTCATGCATGTAACCAGTCATTTCTTCTTTCCCTTTGGGATAGCGAAGGATAAATCCGAATCGATGGGCATTGGCAGCAAGCCACTTAGCCGCTTCCGTATCACCGAACGAATTGGACGCCCAATGTTTTTCATGATTGACTTCACCTATATCAAATGCGAGCCCTGTCTGATGCTCAGAATATCCAGGGCGTGCACTATAACGATCGGCCGCCTCTCGCCCATCTCTATCCACATAACGGTTGTATAAGGTGGATTGATATTCATACGAACGATACGTACTGAACGCCTGCAGATTAATGCCCGATATAACGGCTTCTGCTGCTAACTCATTGAATGCTTCTCTCGCTTCTGCGCTTTCTCCAGGGGCATAGTCTCTCGGTAAAGGATATTGTTTATTGACAAGCAATACACCTTTAATGAGCTTCGGTTCTTTAGGTAACTTCTGCCCTTTTATATAACCAGTAGGATTGGAAGGTTTTATTGGTTTTTGTGGCACTGCTGGCCCTATAGACTTTTCTTCTTGTATTTCTTCTCTGATTAATGGATCTTCTGGCTTCCGAAGTGGCGCTTCACTCGGCATGTCTGATGGGGATGTATTTTCCTGGCTACGCTTTGTCGGACCCGTACTCTCTGAATCCGAAGGCCCTTCTATTTCTAGAAAGTCGACAGTTGGTTTTGATCCATTTTGAATACGATCAACCGCATTTTCTACGCTCCAGCCGTTCGTTCCTATCCATAACACACTACCCGAAAGGATAATTAAGAGAAGAACAATCCCACCATCTATCCATTTGTTTTTCCGCCTACGCTTCTTGGCGGAATATTCATCATTTTTATTTCTCATGCTATACCCTGCTTTCTTTCTAAATCGCTTATTACACTACCAGTCTATTTTAGATCCAAATTATGCTCTGTTTCAAACTACGTATTCTAGTGTATCACCATTTTTCTTTTTCGTCTGTCTATGCTAGTATTTACGTAACTTAAGATTCAGCCATTATTGTGAGGTAGTGCATGTGAATAATCAACGTTGGCTCTCGATGAGCTTTTTTATACTTTTCTTTACATGGGGGATCTTTTTACCTTATTGGACAGGTTGGCTGACTTCAGCAAAAGGTCTTTCGGTAACACAGGCTAGCGTCATGATGGGTGTAGGGATGATCGTTAGGTCTTTTTCTACGTTCTTCCTATTTCCGTACGCTACACGAAATATGTCACTCCTGCGTGTTATACGTTGGACTATTTTTTTATCCTTCGTTCTCGCGCTTGCTTACATTCCCGAAAGTCCTTTTGCGATTCTATTTGGATTGACGGTTTTATTCAGCTCCATTTATCCTATCATCCTTCCGAGCGTGGAAAGTGGTGCATCTTTATTGATGCAACATGGACAAATTCATTATGGCAAGAGCCGCTCATTCGGTTCAATCGGCTACACTGTCGCCCTGCTCTTGATCGGTACGGTAACGGCAATCTGGAGTGAACAAGCCATTTTGTATATGATGATCATCGGACTCGGTATGGGCTTGATATTTTCCTTTCAATCCGTTCCTGTCGTATTGCAATACCATCCAGTTGGAGATTCCGTAGCACAGAAGGGTCAGCTGCGAGCTTTATTCGCCAATAAATCGTTTGTAATCGTCTTATGTATTGCGATTTTACTGCAAGGCTCACATGCTTCGTATTATAACTATGGGTTTATCTTTTTGGATGACATGGGAATCAACGGTTTTTATATCGGATTGATCCTCAATATCGCAGTGCTGTTTGAAATCATATTTTTCACACAGGCGGATCGTTTGCTTACCGGTGTTAAGACGTCGACGATTTTCCTAATAGCCGCAATTGGTTCTTCCATTCGTTGGATTTCCATTTTTCTCTTCCCTATGACTAGTGTATTTATTGCAACACAAGTTCTTCACTCGGTATCATTCGGCATGGCACATTTTGCATTCATTCAATACATATCAAAGAGCGTGCCACATCGTCTCATCGCTCCTGCGCAAGGTGTCTATGCAGCCGTGGCATTGAGTCTCAGTATCGCGATTTTGACATTCCCTGCCGGATACTTGTATGACCAGTCACCCCGCCTTGCATTCCTCATTATGGCTTTTTGTTCCGTAGGAGCATTGACGGTAAGTTTTGGAACAAGGCATCATATTTCTCGTAAAATTGAATAAAAGGAAAGGCCGCTGTTTTAATTGCGGCCTTTCCTTTGCTTAAAACAGTAAGATGTACGCTAATGCTCCTAGTGAACCTACTCCGAAACCTAGTGCCATCCAAAGCATCCATTTCGCTTCACGCATCAAACCTTCGTTTCTATACATAATGGTTCGTGCGGCATTGGTGAAGGTAAACATGATTAGCATGAACAAAATGGCGAATTCTAAATTTAACTTGATGATAAAGTACAGCGCTGCGGCGGCAGAAGCTGTAATTGCCAAGCCCATGATCCATTTCAATTTCATGCAACTCGTCCTCTCCATTGTTGGCAACAAAAAAAGCCGGTATGCACCAGCTTTCAGAGTACCTTACTTTTCTTCCGCTACTGGCGGTTCAACATGTTTAAAGTAAAATTTACGTCCAAGATACGTTTGGAAAATTAACAGTAATCCTCCGACTGCCCAATAGAGTGGTAATGCAGCCATTACAGTATACGAAATGAACATAATCATAATAGGTGACATGTAAATAAATAACTTCATTTGTTTCTGTTGCTGTTCAGGCATCGTCCACAATGACACGCGTGCTTGGACAAAGTACACAGCTCCGGCTACTAACATCATAATAATATCGGGTTCACCTAGTTTAAACCATAAGAATTCATGGTTTTTCACTTCAGGTGGTGCATAAAGTATAGCAAAGTATAGGCCCATGATGATTGGCATTTGAATTACAAGCGGTAAACAACCCATGTTTAACGGATTGACACCATGCTTAGAATACAATCCCATCATTTCCTGTTGAAGCTTCATTTGCTCTTCCTTATCCTGAGCTTCCTTAGATGCTTTCATACGCTTTTGGATATCTTCCATTTCTGGTCTTAATCCATCCATCTTTACCTTCATCTCTTGTTGAGATTTATAGTTCTTTAACATCAACGGCATCAAAACTACACGAATCGCTACGGTAATCAGTACGATCGCAAAGCCATAATTCCCATTGAACGCTTCCCCTAGATAATGAAGCAGCCAATCCATCGGTCTAACAAATGTACTGTAAAAAATACCTGTTTTGTTTTCTACACCTGAACAACCACTTAAAAACACAGCAGTAATTGCTAGTAAACTTACGAGTCCTATTCTTTTCTTCAATGATTTCACCTACGCTATCTCAAACTAAAGAAAAGTATACAGCAAACAGCAGTAAATTTACAGTGAATCACCTTTTTTTAAAGTAAATTGAAAGTAATTTCTATCTAGGTCCTTCCGAAAGCGTCTAGGCGTTAATCCCGTATACTTCTTAAAGACACGTGTGAAATAACTTTGATTACAAAAATGAAATCTCTCTGCAATTTCTGCAATCTTTATAGTAGAGAAACGTAAATAAAACTGTATCTCTTCGATTTTACGGATTGTAATATATTCTACTAATGTAACAGATGTATGTTCTCGGAAAATGCGAGAAAGGTGACTTGTACTAACATTGAACTGTTTTGCAATTTCTTCAACGATTAATGGATTTTTAACATTTTCATTTATGTACTGAATGACTTCATTAACCGTTTCATGCGACAGCGAAGGTTTTATTTTTCCTTTCAAGATATAACAGTAAAACTCGACTAGTTCGTCTCCAATTTCCACCAAGTTTTCTCTATGCAGATTGGTTTCGATCATTTCTATACAAGCCACATTAAAGATAAAGGCATTTTCTTCAGTAAAAATAGATTCTTTTTGTAAGCGTCTTGTGATAATGGAAGAAAGGATAATAAAATAATATTTTACGATTTCATATGAATGTCTAGGTTTATACTCATACAGAATCTCCCTTATTTCCTTAAGACTAGAACGTGCACCGTCTTTCTCCAGATTGAAGATCTGCGTAAGAAATTCTTTTTCTAGATAAAAAAACAACTTTGCTTGCTCTGTGTTTCCCTCTTTCTCAATAACACGGATCAAATCCAAATTAGACGTTTCTATATTCTTGCTCGTCATGAGTATCACCCCACTCATTCTATATATATGACTACGCAAGATCTATTACTATATATACATTATTTTACCTTATCCCCCACAATTATCTACCCCTTATGTAGTTAACGCTATATATGTATTAAAGCGCCCCTTTTTAAGGGGCGCTTTTAGTATTTTACTATGATGAGGTTTAGTTGGATTTATTATTTTTTTCCGCTTCCTTAGTTGATTCATCTTTGTTATATAGCGGTTTATTATCGTTCGTATCTTCGTTTTTCTTGTAAAGACCATCTTTTTTTGCGGCATTTTTATCTGGATCTTGTACTTCTTGGTTGTAGTAATGAACACTTGTCTGTGCTCCCTCAGATACCATGTTGTTATCTCTCAAATCTGTCGGATCTGAATGTCCAACTTTTTCAGTCGCTTGGTCAACCAATTTATTGTTATTAACAAATGTGTCTACTTTTTCTTTCAACACACCTACTGTTTCCATTGCCTTATCACGATTTTCCTTTTTACTAAAGAAAGCGTAAGCACCTGCTGCAAGCGTTGCGAATAATAACCCATTTGATTTTTTAGCCATATTTACCATCCTCCATCGTAATGTAATTGTAGCGAATTTCTACCTACTGCTTAATATACCCCGCAGTCTTACTTTCAAACGTCTACGGCTTGGTTAGTTGCTTTGTAATTGTAAACTTAGGATGCAAATGACTTTTGAAGTTCATTTCTTATTTTACGAATAGATCATAGTTTATGAGTTACTTCAGGAGTCGTTAGCGTTTTCACCGCATAGTAGTTTTGCAAAGCCTAATTTGTTATACTATGTAGAAAGAGAACTAGAGGTGAGATCACTATGATTCGTAAAATGACAGTAGAAGACATTCCAGATGTTCAACAGATTGCCCATACGGCATGGCAACATACATTTCAACAACATATACCTACAGAAGTGATCAAAGCATATATTGAGCGTACGTATTCTGATTTAATGCTGAAGAAGCAATTGGAAAAGACCATGGTATTGCTCGCAATAGACGAACTAGGGAATTCTATCGGATATTTAAGCTATACGCCGATTGATGTAGATGGTGAGAGTGAATTAACAGCGCTTCATATGCTTCCTGGGTATTGGAATAGCGGATACGAGGAAGCACTATTAAAAGAAGCACTTGTAACGTTACAGGAAGCTGTAAATGTCGATGTGTATGTCGATCAAAATGATATAGCACTTCAAGAATTTTATGCAAAACAAGGATTTAATTTTGTTGAGTCGTTCCCTGAATTATTTGAAGGTGTTTCCGTGAACATTCTTCATTATTCATTGCCCATCACACAACCTGCACATACTTGACCAAAGTGTAGATGAGTTACTAGAAAGACACCGTTTACTACTCAATCGGACACTTTCTAGTGAGTATGGTCGTCTTTCACTTAAGATAAACTAGCATGTTTTCTTTAATTACAGAGTAACTACTAGAACGTATACTTAAGACCCTTTTCTTAAAGAAAAGGGTCTTTTAATGTCAGTTAGTATTTAGTTCATCCAGTTAGATTGTGTTGAGACGTATTCATCAGATGAAGGTTCTGGAGCCATTGGGGGTTTCTTTGTGAAACAAAGAATGGCCGCGATGTAGAGTAGGATGGATGGCAAGGATAGGAATCCACCTAACAGGCCTGCAATAATGAATAATATACCAGCCGTTTTTGGATTCTTATTGTTCCAAACTTTTACCAGACCGATAATATTCAATACTAAACCTATAAATGCTACCACTACCAAAACCCATATGATAGTAGAAAAAGAGCCCATAAACGACATGAACATATCCACTTCTTCAGTGTTTAATACTCCTTCACTCACAATGCCTTCACGGAATTCATCCATGAATGTTGGATCCGTGCTTGCCATATTCCAAATGAACGCTACTAACGCAGCACCTAAAACGCTCAGTGTCAATAAAACAGCCGATATGATACCGAGTACGCGCTCTGCCGTACGATTAATCATTCCACTTCATCCTCTTCTGCTAGTTTTTTCTCTATTAACCATACGTACAAAAATGAGAAAAGTTTCAAAAAGTGATGGGGAACTTCTAGCGCATAGCCATTCTTTAAAACCACTTATGCTTTTACGTCGTTATATTCATCACTTCGGTCGAACGCATTTACTACATACGAACAAACCGCTTTCATCTTCAAACCTTTTTCACGCGCATTATCTGCTGCTTGGTCAAGCAATTTTTTGGCAACACCTTGGCCGCGTAATGAATCGTCTGTATACGTATGTGTCATCGTCATAATCCCATTTTCTTCAGTCCACTCGATTTCTGCTTTCACATCGTCCGCTACTTTATACTGATACGCGTACTTCGATCCGCCTAACTCCACGAGCTCAAAATCAATTCCTTCACGCTGCTCAATATCTTTATTTTCACTCATGCATATCTCTCCTTTGTAGTTATACGTCTACTCTGTAACGTACCACAATGACAACTTAACTAAACAAAGATTTAAGAGAATCCGCCATATTTCTGAAAAACTCTTTTACCTTTTCCCAGAAACTTGGATCGATATCACCTAATTTGTCTTTAATTTTCGATGTCATGTCAGACAGTTGTTCGTTAAGCTTCGAGAAGTCGATATCAAGTTTAGAAATCCGATCCATTAAGTCAATTAACAATTGACGATCTGCTTCGTTCAACTCTATATTGAATTTCTGCAATTGATCATGGACGATCTGTTCTACATCTTCCTTTGTTGCCGGCTTTTGTTCCGAAATCTGTTTTTTTATTTCTGTCAGCAATTTAGCTACTTCATCTTGATTGACGCCTGCTTTTTCTGAAAGCTTCGTTGCCAGACTCAATTCATCATTTGCTACATCTGTACGTTCAGTATCAAGAACCTCTCCTGACACTTCATATGCCTTGTAGATTCCCACGAGAGCAGAATGACCTGTTACCTTTTTAGGAGCCGCCACTTCTACGATGGCATCTTCAATACCTGCTGTCGTCATAGCCGTTGCATACATGTCTGCCGTTACTTGCGTAATATTGTCTGGCGTTACAATATTGATGACAAGGCCTTCGCCTTCTTCTTGTCTAGTGATCTTGGCGGAAGAATACATTCGGGCATTTCGGTCACCGCCAGGAATATACTTGATTAAATCATTGCCGTCCACCGATAATTCTTCCACTTCAGCTTCATTAGCAACATTTAGACTTTCTTTAACACTCGCTTTTTCACTATCCGATAAATTTGAACCATATACTACAATCGGAACTCCCAGTTTTTCATTGATGACTTTATCTGCTGATACCACAGCCGGTGCTATGATTGCGACCATCATCATGAAAGTCAATAGAGAGGCTAATCTTTTTTTCATACAGTCATTCCTCCTTGTTCTATATGTATAGATACGTTGAGGCTCATAAGAAAGTTGCGTTTATGATTATATAAGTGTTGTCCAACCGTCTTGTTGTGTAATTCTTCGTTCTCTCATCAACGTACCAAGTGCACGTTTGAAGGCACCCTTACTCATCTGGAACATCTCATCGATTTCTTCAGGAGTAGATTTATCGGTAAATGGCATTTTACCGCCCGACTGGTGCAAATACGCTAAAATTTGTTCGCCATCTGTTTGTAAACGGTCTTGCTTCCTTGGTAATAATGAGCCGTTCATTGTACCGTCTTCATGGACTTCAATAATCCGAACATCTACTTCTTCACCTAATCTCGGCTCAGCTTTACGCTCTGTTTCGTGAACGAAAATACGTTGGATGTCTTCCGTCAATAGGAACGTACCGATTGGCAGCAAGCGGTATGCTCTTGCTTTAACATTCTGATTGTACATCTCTGTTTCCGCCATTGTATAGTGCTCTTGAATTCTTTCTTCAGTCACTAGACGTCCGAACAAGTTGCCCCCTGGATCTGAACGAAGTGTCATATATAATTCATCGCCTGGTTGTGGCCATAGTTCTTTAATTTGCGGAAAGTCCGCCCGATTGATTAGTACTTCAAAAGATGCACCGATATCTACATAGACTCCTTCACTTCTGTCCAAACGAATAACTTTTGCCCATCCAAATGAATGAACTGTAACTGACGGAATTTGCGCAGTACCTGTCAGTTCACCCCTTCTGTTGATATAAAGAAAAACTTCTATTGTCGAGTGTTCTTGTGCATCGGGCGCTTCGGATTCATTCATATAGATTTCTTCTCCGGCAGCGTCCAATACAAAGCGTGATCCTTCTTTGCGAAGTATTTTGAGCGTTGCAAGTGTACCTGGCTGTAATAATGTCATATAGGACAATCCTCTCTAGAGTGCTTTACTTTTTAACTTTTTTATGAATTCAGGATCAGACTCGAGTGTCTCTACTAGGTCAGTAATACGATCCATCGCATTCCAACTTAAGTGATGTTCAATCCCTTCTACGTCTCCATAGATATTTTCTTCTTCCACACCTATGATACGCAGGAATTGTTCCAGTAATTCATGGCGATGCACAAGTTTTTTACCAAAGCGCAAACCGCGGTCTGTCAATGCCAACCCCCGATAGCGCTCATAGTGTACATAGCCTTCGCGATCCAGCCGCTGGGCCATTTTGGTTACAGACGAAGGGAGTACCGAAAGCGCCTCTGCCACGTCGGACACACGCGCTTCACCTCTTGCTTCTAATTGTAAATAAATTTGTTCTATATAGTCTTCCATACTCGGTGTAGCCAAACTATCGCCTCCTCATTTGACTCTCAACATCCACCCTTTCAAATCTTAAAAGTTTAAGATTTGAAAGGGTGGGTAATATACTTACATAGCAAATAACAATGAAAAGGAGTTGATTCATCATGGGTCGTTTATTATGGCTTATTATCGTAGTTCTAATAGCATTATGGGTAATTGGTTTAGTAGCAAATATTGGCGGTGGCTTAATCCACACACTTTTAGTAATTGCTGGCATTATCTTTGTCATTCAATTAATAACTGGAAGACGTTCGATATAGTGAAAACTAGCTTAAAGTGCTCCTTCTGTGATCAGGTAACTATCGCATACACACATGTGTTGCGTAGGCCTTGCCCATTCGCAGAAGGGGCATTTTTGCGTAAAATCCCTTCCAGTTCAAAATTTGTTCGTTTTGCTACTGCACGACCTTTACTATGGTTCTCATCACAAACCAATTCAATCCGCACAGCCGATAAATCTGTAAATGCAAACTCCACAAGCTCTTTGATCGCTTCTGTCATATAGCCTTCACCTTCAAACTTTGTATCCAGCCAATACTCTACTTCAAACTTACGAATGCTCCAATCGATACGATGGAAACCTGCGCAACCAATGAATTCACCCGTTTCTTTTAAAAACAGATGAAAGTTCAAAGATTTTCTACTGATGAATTCAGAAACTGATTGGCGTACATATTCCTCCGTCGTTTCAATCGTCATATCCTTCTGCGCCCATCCAGTCCACTTACGTAACGTAGGCATTGAATGTGATACCGCACCCCAAACATCCATCACGTCGTTTAATTCAGGCGCTCGAATATGTAGCCGTTCAGATTGTAGCTGTTCTTTAAAACCGGGTATGCTCTTAACATCACGTTCTCGGTCTTCCCAACGCACAGGCGTTGTTGTTCCGGCTTCGTAATCTTCTCTCGTCATTCCATATGTTACCGCATCATAATACGTATTCTCTTTCGGAAGGAACCATGCCTGGCGCAAATGTGCTTCCTTTACAAAACCGGCCCGCTCAAACGCTTTACGCATAGCCGCATTATCATGGCGTGTATGTCCTTCTATACGAATCTTATGCTCCGGTAATTCGAACACGTATTGCGTAAGTTTTTTCAGCGCTCGCGAACCATAACCATAACCTCTAAAATGATCAGCAATCCGCAAGTCGAATAATGGAACATCTTCTTGTAAGTCATAGACTTTTACGATTCCCACTTTTTCGTTTTCATTATTCTCAATCCAGAATGTCTTTACGTCATCAGATGCATAGCCGCCTTCTTCAATTGACTTTTCAAGCAACTCGCGACCTGGCTGACTACTATCATGGTAGGGCCATGAGTTTGTCGTCATAAACTGAATAAGTAAATCTTGTTCTTCTATCGTCCATTCTTGTAAGCGCATTAAAATTCCTCCATCATGACTACAGGCGCCTCACATGATATTATATCGTTTGCTGGGCTTCAATTGCATGTTCGTATGCAATTTTCACTAAGTCCGCAACATGCTCGTCTGCCAAAGAGTAGTATACCATTTTTCCACGTCTTTCCGATTTAGCCATTGAATGATCCCGTAAATAACGTAAATGATGAGAAGCGGTAGCGGATGAAGATTGAATCACTGCCGCTACATCACAGACGCACATTTCTGATTCCAATGTAAGTGAATAAGCAATCCGCAAACGTGTTTCATCAGCTAGTGCTTTAAAGATTTGTACCATTTCCGTTACATCAGGAAGCTCTTTTCGAATTTTACGAACTACATCTTCGTGCACAACGGTTACTTCACAAGCATCTTGATTTAACACTTTATCACCCCATTCAGTCGACTACAGATTACGGTTATTATATAGATAGGACAGTAAAAAATCAATTGACCCTCCTGTTCATTTGAATCAACTATTGCTTTGTATCTTCTGTGTTTTGTCCATGGATTTTTTCATATAATTCATCTTCTGTGGAAATATCCGCCAACTTAACTTTCGATCGATAAGCAGCACGGATAATTACATGCCCCGCTACCGGTGCTGTTAAAAATACAAAGCCGATCCCAAGAAGCAATCGTACGCTAATAAAGTTTTCGGAGAAGAGAAAATAAACGAATGAGCCCGACAATGTCAATAACACTGCCAACGTCGAACTTTTCGTTGCCGCGTGTGACCGAGTATAGACATCCGGTAAGCGGATCAACCCAAAGACACTCAACATACTGGCAACAGCCCCTGTCAAAATCAACAAAGCCCCTATAAATTCACCGATCTCGCTCCCGTTCAACTATTTTCCCCCTCTCAATAAATTTTGAAAATGCGATCGTTCCAATAAAGGAAAGAATTCCCAGGATCAAGATCGCTTCCAAAAATGCTTTTGTATTTAAAATCACCGACACGACGGCAATTGTAGCAATTAAATTCACACCGATTACATCGAGTGCTACCACACGATCCGGTAGGGAAGGACCTAAAATAATTCGGATGACTGCCACCAAAATAGTCAGCGCGAATAGTATGACCGATATTGTCAGCATACCTGCTATCATCGTGTCACCTCCATAATCGCTCTCTCGAAGTTCTTCAGTTGCTTAATTAATCCATCCCGCGACTCTTCCACGTCCATTGCATGAATATATAACTCATTTCCCTCAGAAGATACCTCCATCACGACCGAGCCCGGTGTTAAGGTGAGAAGCATAGACAGCATGGTCACTTCCACATCACTCGTCAAAATCGTCTTGTATTTAAAGATACCTGGTTTAATACGCAGTGTAGGTCTCACGATTTGGGAGATGACTACTATACTGGACTGCGTTAGTTCACTTATGAAGATTAACAACAGCTTGCACGCAGCATATACTCTGCGTAAATAGAAATGCGTATCGAAAAAGCGGCTCATGACAAAGATAATGCCAAGTCCGACTAGAAACCCCATGAAAAATGTCGTGAATCTCAGTTCGTCCTCATCCATCAGCGTCATCCATAAAAATGCGATGAATAAATTCAGCAGAAGCTGTAACGGCATGTCGTCTCCCCCTCCCTACTCTAAATCGTCACCCATCACAGCGCGTATATACTGTTCCGGATTTGTTAATGCATTGGCCGCGTCTTCTATATAAGGCGACAGCAGTTCCGCACCTATACCTAATCCAACTACAAGTATTGCAAGCAAAACGAGCGGCAAACCAACCTTCTTTTGAAAAGGTTTCTGATCGTCTTCACTAATTATCGTTTCTCCCCAAAAACTATTGAGGAAAATACGAAGAAGTGAATACAATACACCGATACCCGATAAAAACGACACTGCCAGCAATACGTAAGAGCCTGTTTCAATTGCACCTAACCCTATGTATACTTTTCCGATAAATCCGCTAAATGGCGGGATTCCCGAAACCGCTAGCATCGTCAAGAAAAATAACCAACCGACTAGCGGATAGTTTCGAATTAGGCCGCTGATTTCATTGAACTTCGAACGACCTGTCAAATACACGACAGTCCCTGCCAATAAAAATAGCAATGCCTTACTAACCATGTCGTGAATCAAATAATAGCTTGCACCTTGAAATGCAGTATTCGTAGCAACCGCTAGACCTGTTAACACAAAACCAACGGAAATGATGACGTTATACGAGACGATCTGACGTATGTCAGAATATGCAATCGCTCCGAGACAACCCGCGATCATTGTGACAATGGCTAGCACGCCAATGATTTTATAAATAATCGGATCATGTATGAATATTAATGTGAACATGCGGTACAACGCATAAATACCGACCTTCGTCAGTAACGCGCCAAACAGCGCCGCGACTGCAATAGGGGGTGCGGAATAAGAACCCGGAAGCCAGAAATAAAGTAGCAAGCCCGCTTTCAAACTAAAGACAATCAAGAAAATAATCGCGATCAGCGTCAAGAGAGGTCCTTGTCCCGTTTCTGCTACGCGTACAGCGATATGTGCCATGTTTAACGTACCTAGTACACCGTATACATATGCGATGCCCAGCAAGAAGAACCAAGAAGCGAGCACATTGATCAATACATACGTAATACCTTCTTTTAACTGTGTTTTACGTCCTCCAAGAGTCAGCAGCACATAGGAAGCTAGTAACATTACTTCAAAACAAACAAATAGATTAAATAAATCGCCAGTCAGAAATGAGCCATTGACTCCTGCCACTAAAAACAGGAAGAATGGATAGAAAAACATCGCCTCTGTCTCAATCCCTGTTGTAGCAAATGCATACAGCAAAATCATACTGGAAACGACGCACGCAACCAATACTAGTAACACTGCGAATGAATCGCCCACAAACAAAATACCATGCGGTGGTAACCAATCTCCAAAATCCAAACGCATGATACCGTTTAGATGAATGTGTTGGAGACAATAAGCTGCCGCAGCAGCGGAAGCTATCGTTGTCAATACACTAAGTACACGTTGAACACGAATATAAGGACGTAAGAATACTAAAATCACACCTACCAAAACAGGTAAGATCATAGGCAATACCAATAAATTATTCATCTTCTTGCCCTCGCAATCCAAGTCCAGACTCTTGATACACACGGTACGATAATACAAGTAAAAATGCTGTCACCGCGAAACTGATAACAATCGCCGTCAGAATCAACGCTTGCGGTAATGCATCGGTATATTCCGCTGCCGTCTCTGTTAGCAAAGGAACCTCGCCCTTTTTTAAACCGCCCATCGTCAATAATAATAAATGAATGGCATGCGACAGAATCGCTGTTCCTAAAATAATTCGCAACATTTCTTTTGATAAAAGTAAATAAACGCCTACTGCCACTAGCACACCTACCAGAAGGGTAATTAATGTCTCCATTACTCCACATCCTCACTGATTCCCAAAATAATCGTCACGACAACACCGAGGACAGTCAGTGCAACTCCTGCTTCGAAAATCGTCATCGTTCCAAGTTCTGTCTCACCAAAAACCGGTAAGTCCACAAGCCATGTGGTCTGTGACAGGAAGGACTCACCAAACAACAACGACAACATTCCTGTACCTACCGCAAGCAAAACACCAAATGCCGCTACTCGCTTAAAATCAAAAGGCGTTCCTCGGTGAACCGTTTCTATGTCATAAACTAAATACAATAATACAAACGCAGAAGAGAGCACCAGTCCGCCAATGAAGCCGCCCCCCGGATTATTATGTCCTGATAAAAAAAGCTCCACACCAAACGTTAAGATGATGAAGAATACGATCTTCGTCACCGTCTGTAAGATCACATCATTTTTCTTCAGGGTGATCCACTCCCTTCTTGCGACGCAACTTGACTAATGAATAGACGCCAAGACCCGCGATGAACAATACCAATACTTCAAGCATCGTATCAAATGCACGGAAGTCACCGAGTATCGTATTCACTACATTCAAACCACCTGCAAGCCGTGATGCTGTTTCATAATAGATGGAAATAGACGGATACAAGGAATGACCTTGCACGAGCAAAGCGATAACAGTAACAGCAGCGCCGGACGCCACCGCGATCAATCCATTACGTACTCGCATGGAAATCGACTTATGCTCGTTTTTCCATTCCGGTAAATAATAGAAGCACAATAAGAACAGTACGGTTGTAACCGTCTCGACAATTATTTGCGTCAACGCCAGATCTGGCGCCCGGAATACAACAAACAGAATGGCGATGGAATAACCCAGCACACCGTTAAGAATAATGGCAGTAATCCTGGATTTAGCAAATAAAATCGCTACACTTGAACACATCATAACGAAAATAATGATGCTTTCATTCATCTCAATCACAGCATCATTCGAAAAGTCGAAAATGAATTGCTGGAAACCTAGCAAACCTATACCGACAAGAGCAATGAAACACAGCATGATATACGCAACGTAATCTCGCACCGATCCAGTCATATACGTTTTCGTCACCACAGAAGCCACTCGTTCAATCCGTTGTAATAATGCATTATATGAGCGATCAAGCGTCCATTGTAAAAAGCCTAAACTGTAAATCCCTTTCCAGTAACGCAAGAAACCATACAATAAAATCCCTGCGATAATTACACCGATCGTCATGAAGATTGGCATCCCAAAGCCATGCCACACTTGTATTTCTGGTACTAGACCAGGCATCCCCACAAATTGCGGATATACCGCATTCATTGCTGGCCCTAAAATATACGTACCGAGCAGATTCGGGAAGATGAAAATGAGTACGACCAGACTGCCAAGCACCATAGGTGAAATCAACATCTGAATCGGTGCTTCATGAGCAGGTCTTTGTCCAGGAACCGGTGCATGTACTTTGCCGAAAAACGTCTGAAATACTATGATCATACAATAAATGAATGTGAATATACTGCCGACCCATGCAACGATTGGGAACAATAACACCAACGAATCCACTGATAATAGATTCGCTTCTTTCAATGACAGCATCGCTTCAAAAAATAATTCCTTACTTAAGAAGCCGTTGAATGGTGGTAGTCCTGCCATGGAAAAACTACCAATCAGTGCAATAGTAAATGTAATGGGCATGATCGTTGCCAAGCCACCAAGTCGTTGAATATTACGTGTTCCCAGCTCATGATCTAAAATTCCGACGACCATAAATAAAGAACCTTTAAAGGTGGAATGATTAATCATATGAAATAATGCAGCGAATGTAGCAGCGGTGAATAACGCGATGTGCGTGCTTTCAGAGGATGCGAATGCCAATGAGCCGATACCAAGCAAACTCATAATCATACCCAGTTGACTCACTGTTGAGAACGCGAGCAACGCTTTCAAATCCGTTTGCTTCACCGCGTTGACAGACCCCCACAACATCGTCAATAATCCTACACAAGATACGACATAAAACCACGTCGTATCACCTGCGAAGACCGGGGTAAACCGCGCTACCAAATAAATACCCGCTTTAACCATCGTGGCGGAGTGTAGGTAGGCACTAACAGGCGTAGGGGCTTCCATTGCGTCAGGTAGCCAGATATGGAATGGAAACTGTGCAGACTTAGTGAATG
This sequence comes from Sporosarcina sp. P18a, assembly GCF_002743135.1. Classification (NCBI taxonomy): domain Bacteria; kingdom Bacillati; phylum Bacillota; class Bacilli; order Caryophanales; family Caryophanaceae; genus Sporosarcina; species Sporosarcina sp. P18a. Next base: position 45,212 of record NZ_PDYQ01000003.1, read on the forward strand.
CGCCAATCAAAACAAGCAACATAGCAGGTATGAACAATGAGTCTGCTGCAATCACTTCTCGCATAGCGATTAACTCTTGTAAATTGAACGTTCCTGTAATGGCGTATAGCATTAAAAATCCAGCTAACATGAAAATACCGCCAGTGATGGTAATCAGCATCGATTTCTTTGCTCCGTATCTTGACTGTTTTCGGTGATACCAGAAAGCAATTAGTAAGAAGGAAGAAATGCTCGTCAATTCCCAAAACACATACAGAACGATCAGGTTATCGGATAGCACGACGCCTAACATAGCTCCCATGAACAATAGTAAATATGTATAAAAGCGACCAATCGCTTCCCGTTCAGAAAGATAGTAAATGGAATACAATACAACCAGACTACCAATTCCTGTAATCAATAGAGCAAAAATCATACTTAGTCCATCTAAATGTGTGGAAAAATAGACGTTTGCAGAAGGTATCCAAGGCAACGTGTATAAATAAGACGCTCCTTCCGAGAGTGAAGGAACCAGACGAATCAGTAAGGCAAACAAGAACAATGGAATGGTGATGACAAACCAACCGATCCGACTACCGGTCAAAAATCTATGTATAAATGGAACCAAACATGCTGCGATAAATGGAATGAATATTGCCAGTAAGACGGTTATCAATCTAACACCTCCCAAAATTAATCGATTGTTAGTGTCAATAGAATACTCAGAGACTCTTGACTGAACACTGTACGTTATGCATAATGGGACTCTAAGCAAAGTGTACAATCCCTACTCGAAAGTATACACTACTTTATAGAAAACCGCATAAAAAGCGCGGTCAGTATACAGTAAGGCTACGTTCGTAATCCTATACAGGATGAGGTTCTCTGGCGGAATTGCAGCGGAAAGCATCCCCCTAAAGTGTGAACCGGTTATCATTAGTTTATTGAATTTGAAGAGGTGATGAGTCATTATGGGCAAAATGAAAAGCCGTATGGACGAGGGAATTCTCGTTTGTGTGTATTACGGTCCAAATGGTGAACGTCTCATTAATAGAGGATATAAAATTGCAACAATTATGGACTGTCCGCTCTATATCCTGACAGTCGACCCTGCACCACTCGATGACTTTGATGTAGAGAAATCGGAGTATATAGACCGTTGGAAAGAACTTGCGGAGGAATTAGATGTCGAAGCATTCATTATTCGCGACGATGAGAAGCGTCCCGCTGCAAAAGTCATCAAGGAAGTGGCTCACCAATACGGCATTACACAAATCATCATCGGTCAGACCGCGCAAAGCCGCTGGGAGGAAATTACAAAAGGCTCTTTCATGAACGTCTTGTTGAGAGAAATTCCATTTGTTGACTTCCATGTCGTGTCGGTTGATCGTGCGATAAAGAGTGAGACAGAAGGATCGTTTGAAAAAGGCGTACGTGCGTATTTGATTTCCGATGGCGACGGCTTCCGTATTAACTTCACGCATTCGAAGCATGCGCAGTATGAGGGGATCTTCTTTAAGGAGATTGGGACCGATTTTAACAACGGGGTTTTTAAGTTCATGCAAAATAGTAAGATATGCCAGGTGCAGATAGAAGATGACCAAGTGCTCGACTCAAGCAAGATCCAGTGCAAGATACAAAATTAATATCACGAGAGGTGGCTAGAAACGAGGCCCCTCTTTTTTGCATAGATTTAAGGTTAAGATCTAAGAATTTATTTAATGAGAGTTAAGTGGTAAGTACGATGGGACGCTTTCCGGCTAGCAGGCCCTCTAGGAAAACGTACCCTCCGAAGCATCAATTCCCACCTCATCACTCAGCCAGCTATTTTCCCAACTTTTCACATCAGAAAAGAACTGTCCCGAGAGGTCGTAATGACTTCGTGGACAGCCTCTGTCGCTTCTATTATTCAGAAAGTTCTTCCCCTACGATCTTCACTTCCATCTCCAGATCAATCCCGAAGTTCTTCTTCACTTCCGCTTTGACCATCTCAATCGTCTGAATATAATCTGCCGCTGTGGCATCATTTTTATTGACGATGAACCCCGCGTGTTTAGTAGACACTTCCGCTCCACCAAAGCCCTTACCTTGCAGACCGCTATCTTGGATCAACTTTCCAGCAAAATAACCTGGTGGACGCTTGAACACACTTCCTGCTGACGGGTATTCAAGCGGTTGTTTTGATTCACGTTGGAACGTTAAGTCGGCAACTGCCGCATCGATTTCACACTGTTCACCTTTAGTGAGCCAGAACTCTGCGGATAGGACATAATAGCCTTCTGTAGTAATGATGCTCTTACGATACCCTAGTTCCAACTCCTCTTTTGAAAGCTTGAAAATTTTCCCTGTGTCATCCATTACAGTCGCTTGATGAATAATATCTTTGATTTCTCCACCGTACGCTCCTGCGTTCATTGCCATTGCACCACCAATTGAACCCGGTATTCCGCAAGCAAACTCTAGACCCGTTAAACAAGCTATCGCTGCTTCCTTAGACGCGTCGATAATATTTGCTCCAGCTTCCGCAATCATTCTATTACCATCAATCTCGATATGATTTAGGTTCGCCATATATATTACAATTCCACGAACGCCACCGTCACGAACGACCATATTTGAACCGTTCCCGAGCAACAAAATAGGAATTTCATGCTGATAAGCATAGCTAACAATCGCTTGCACTTCTTCTATTGTGCCAGGCGCCGCGACGACATCCGCTTTACCACCCAGACGTGTTTTCGTATATTTGTTTAATGGCTCATCAAGTAATAACCAACCGTTTTGTATGTTCTTTTGAAGATCTTCAAACCATCGATGTTTTGACATCTACATCAAGTCCTTTCAGTATACGTGTCTCCAGTTTTACGGAAACAATCTTATCCACCTATTAGTATGCTTGCAATCAGTCCTTTTGACAAGGTTTTTCATTTTGACTTTTTGTGTTTTTTCAATTACAGTTTAGCTAACTAAATATCCATAAGGAGGAGTGAAAGTGAATACATGGAAAGTAGATCCCACGGCATCCACTGTCGGCTTTTCCGTTCCACATATGATGGTATCTACTGTCACGGGAACGTTTGAAGAGTTTTCAGGAGAATTACAAGGTAACATAGCGGATTTGACGAAAACTAAAATTAGTTTTCAAGTAATTGTTTCTTCAATTGAGACAAAGAATAGAGACCGTGATCTACATCTATGCTCCGTGGACTTTTTTGATGCCGAAACTTTCCCCAAAATGACATTCTCTTCCCGCACAATTTACAACGATACAGACGGTAGATATCAAATGTCCGGTGACTTGACTGTTAAAAACACGAGCAAAAGAGCCATATTCTGCATCACTCCTCAAGAAGTTACCGTATTCGGTGCCACGTATCTCGTCGAGGGGGAAATCAAACGAAAAGATTTCGGATTAATGTGGAACCATGCAATCGAAGCTGGTGGTGTAATGGTTGGAGATATTATTGATATCAAGATGTCTGTTGTAATTTGCAAGAACAAAAGGTAACGGGAAATTGCCGTTGATCAACATTCAAGGGGAATGCATTCCACTTACAATTCACTAACGTACTATTTTAAACAGACTAGAAGTCCATGAAGAAAAAACTGAAGACAAAACTCCCTTTAATTCTTAAGAGTTTTCTTCAGTCCCATCGAACCATTCATCTATTCAGTTTACTGTTTCCTCAGATATCACAAGCTCCATCATCATCTGTGCCTAGTACTTGCAACTTAGGTTTTGTCATCTCTTCTTCTTCAGCAATCTTTTCAAACGCTTCAACAAATGCTTCCGTAGGCTGCGCTCCACTTATAGCATATTTACGATTAATTACGAAGAACGGCACACCTTGGACACCAATTTCCTGTGCTTCTTCGATATCTTTTTTCACTTCACCCTCGAAAGCATCACTATGAAGCATGTCTCTCGTTTTCTTTGCATCTAATCCAGCTGATGTTGCAATCGCTACGAGTACTTCTTCCGTATCGATACGCTCCCCTTCCACGAAGTAGCCATGCATGAGACGCTCTGTTACTTCCTTCTCTACATTTTGCTTCTCTGCGAATTTCGCTAGACGGTGTGCATCGAGCGTATTAGACGTTTTCATTCGATCCACTTGATAGTGAAGATTAACGGTTTTTGCTTGCTCTTTTATATTATTCATCATGTTTTCTGCTTCTTGTTTGGTGACTTTGAATTTACTAGCTAACCCGTCTACCAATGATTGATCTGAAGCTACTGGCGTATTCGGATCCAGTTGAAACGCCTTGAATACAACTTCCGATTTCTCCTCAAGCCCTAATTGTTTCAATGCATGCTCCAAACGTCTCTTTCCAATATAGCAAAACGGACAAACATAATCCGACCATACCTCAATTAACATTTTTTGCCCCACCTTTCTATTCTCTATTTTAGATTCAAGTAAAGTTGGCAACAATGTTAATGCTTGGGTTATATAAATTCACAGAATGAGGTGTCGGAATGAATCAATCTTTATGGCTTGCCACCGCTTATCCGAAGTCTACCTATCCAACTGTAGATGATGATTTAACTTGTGATGTGCTAATCATCGGAGGCGGACTGAGCGGCATAGCAAATGCATATTTTTTGTCTAAACAAGGAAAGGACGTTGTGTTGCTCGAAAAAAACAGTTTGCTTCATGGGGCAACGGGAAATTCTACAGGTAAATTAACCGCACAACATGATCTAGTCTACGCGGACATGATTGAACAGTTTGGCGTGGAAAGCGCAAGACAATATTTTAATGCAAATGAACAAGCTATTGATTTCGCGCGATCCATCGCTGAAGCAGATCAACTGCAAACCGCACACTCCGCGCTATATTCTCAAACACCTGAAGGTACGGAACGATTACTTGCGGAGAAAAAAGCTTATGAAGCGATTGGGATTCCATTTACACTTGCAGGTAATGCATCCTACTTACCATTTGAAACCGCTCATACTCTACTGATTGAAGACGAAGCACAAATACATCCAGTGCGTTTTGGACAACGATTGGCACAACTCGCTGTGAAAGAAGGCGCACGTATATTTGAACATGCACAAGTAGCTGCTCTAGATACTGATCGTTATTTTGTCAAACTCTCTTCATCTAAGGTAGTCAGTTATCGACAACTAGTTATCTGCTCACATTATCCCATTGAAGCCCTTGAAGGCATGCAAATTCTCAAACTGGACGTCCAGCGCTCCTATATTGCTGCGGCAAAAACGGATACTCTATTTGATCATCAATATATATCGGTAGATGAGCCGAAACGCTCGATACGGACAGCGACGATCGATGACCAGTCTTACTTGTTGCTAGCCGCTCAATCTCATCCCGCTGGATCGGAAAAAGAAACACAGCTACATTACGACAGCTTAACGGAGGATATAAAAACGACATTGGGACATCCTGAAGTTGTCTACAAATGGTCGGCTCAGGATCCGTCCACGCCTGATTTAGTACCTTATGCAGGAGCTATTTCAAACTCTTCGCCGGACGTCTACATTAGTACAGGCTATCGAAAATGGGGACTATCTAATTCCTTAGCCTGCGCGGAAATTATTTCGGATGCGATTATCGGTCAATCGAATGCCGCTAGCGAATTATTTTCTCCTAGCAGAACAGATTTCGGCTCCATGTCAAGCCGCGCTTTACTATTAGCCGGACGTACCGTAAAGGAATTTGCCGGTGGACATATCACCCGGACCGACTCCCCGATTTGTACGCATATGGGATGTCGTACCCGTTGGAATAAAGGAGACCAAACGTGGGACTGTCCGTGTCACGGATCACGTTTCCGGGCGGATGGAACCGTGTTGGAAGGTCCTGCCACACAGCCCCTGGATTTAGGATAAAAAAAACTGTCACGGAAGATCGGATTACCGATTTCCATGACAGTCTATTGATTAAGAAAGTGCTTCAGTCAATACAGGCACAATTTGCTTCTTACGTGAAACAATACCTTTTAACAAAGCGGAATTATTATTGAAGGCTACATTAAATGCTGATCCTGCACGTTCGGCTTCTTTTCCTAGCGCAATGATTACGGAATCGCTATTGATGATATCCGTCACAACAAACAGGAATAAATCTAGCCCTTTTTGTTCGATCACTTCATTTAACTCCGCTTCTAGTTCATCTTGTCGACCCAGAATGTCTTGTAAGTCCACTGCATTTACTTGTGCAATTTCCATTTTCACATCGCCAAATATAAATTCTTTCGAATCTAGACTAGCCAAATCCTTTACAGGTACAGAGCTTAAGTCTGCTCCAGCTTTTAACATGTCCAAGCCGTAGACGGCAGCATCCACTTCTGCAATTGCAGCTAGTTCTTCAGCAGCTACTTGGTCTTGATCTGTGAATGTTGGCGATTTGAATAATAATGAATCCGATACGATTGCCGAAAGCATTAAGCCGGCAATATTTTTCGGAATTTCAACACCATGCTCTTTGAATAATTTGTTCAAGATCGTTGCCGTACAGCCTACTGGCTCTGCACGATAATACAATGGATCGTTTGTCTGGAAGTTCGCGATGCGGTGGTGGTCGATTACTTCCAATACTTGTACATCATCCAAGTCATCCACACTTTGTTGTCTCTCATTGTGGTCAACTAAGATGACTTGAGATGTTTCAGGTGCTGCTCTTTCAATTAAGCGAGGTGCTTCAAAACCGAAAGTTTCAAGCGCATACGCTGTTTCTTTCGTAATACTCCCTAGTCGAACAGCTTCTGCATCCATTCCGATTTGTTGTTTAAGATAGGCATACGTAATCGCTGATGCGATGGAATCTGTATCCGGGTTTTTATGCCCAATGACTAACACTTTTGACATATTTAATTCCTCCTAATTCACTATGTTTACTACCTATATTCTAACACACTATTCAGGATTGACTAGTGGGAAATAGTAAAGATTGTATTTCTTCCTTGTTATGAAGGAAATCTGCAATCGTGTAACGATCTAGCACAGCGAAGTAAGCTTGAAGCGCTTCGTATAACACACCCCTTAGCTGACAGGCTTGAGACAACACGCACATATTCTTACTGGGATCAAAACATTCGACTAAGTGAAAATCGTCTTCTGTTTTCCGGACTAGTTCACCTACATTCAAGCTAGTTGGATCTACACTGAGACGGATTCCACCACCACGACCACGAATGGTTTCAATCAGTTCCAGTTTTCCTAATCCATGGACTATCTTGGTGAGGTGATTTTTCGAGATTTGATACGCATCCGAGATTTCTTGAACTGTAGACAGTTCATCCGATTGCTTGGAAGCTAAAAAAATCAGAACACGCAGCGAATAATCTGTATACATTGTTAAACGCATAATATCACCACTTTCTCTTCTTTCATTATTATAGCATTTTCAATTGAAAAATCATGGATTGACACTGGTCGTTACACGTAATAGCATGACTAATTATTGAATATAATGTGACAACTTTCACAGTATATTTTTAAACATGTATTTTATATATAGCTTTTGAATTCTAAATGATTTATGATAGAGATATCAAATACGGAGAGGTTGTGCATTATCAATGTTAGATCAAAAAACTATCGACGTTATCAAATCCACAGTACCAGTACTAGAGGAACACGGAACAGCGATTACTACGGCTTTCTATAAAAACATGTTTGTGGCTCATCCCGAATTACTAGATATATTCAACCATGCTAACCAATCTCAAGGTCGTCAACAGACAGCCCTTGCAAACACAGTATACGCAGCAGCGCAACATATCGATAACCTTGAAGCCATTCTACCGGTGGTTGTACAAATCGCGCACAAGCACGTATCTCTTGGAATCTTGCCAGAACATTATCCAATTGTCGGAGAGTATCTGTTAAAAGCAATCAAAGAAGTACTTGGCGATGCAGCAACGCCTGAAATTATGGATGCATGGGAAGCCGCTTATGGCGTAATCGCTGGCGCTTTCATTGGTGTAGAAAAAGATATGTATGAGAATACAGAAAAAGCTGATGGTGGATGGCACTTATTTAAAGACTTCGAAATTGTCGACAAAGTAGAAGAAAGTGATGTCATTACTTCATTTTACTTAAAACCTGTTGACGGTAAAAAATTGCCATACTACTTACCAGGACAATACATTACGATCCGCATGGAAATCCCAGGCGCGAAAAATATTGTTAATCGTCAGTACAGCTTGTCTCAAAAATCAAACGACGAGACTTTCCGTATCTCGGTTAAACGTGAAGATACATTATCACCAAAGGGTGTAGTATCATGCTACTTGCATGAACATGCAAGTGTAGGCGACATCGTCGAAGTGAGCGCACCGGCAGGCGACTTCTATCTAGATCCTACTGGCACAGCACCTGTCACATTAATCAGCGGTGGAGTTGGTATTACACCAATGAAAGCTATGTATTCAACTATCGCAGATTTGTCTCCTGAACGTGAAGTGGCATTCTTGCACTCTGCACGTACACGCAGCCAACAAGCATTCGCGAATAAACTAGAGCAATTAAATGCTAAACTGCCAAACTCTACGTACAAAGCGCTTTATTCAGAAGAGGGAGACGGCATGTTCACACGTAAATTCTTAGAAGAAAACGTGATTGCAGGCAGTGATGTCTATGTATGTGGACCAACTGGCTTTATGGAGTTCGTACTTCAACAGCTTCACGCCATGGGTATTCCTGAAGAGAAAATTCACTTCGAGTTCTTCGGACCAGCTGTAGCTCTTCAATTACAATCTGTTTAAGCACAAACAACCCCCGCGAATTTTCCCGCGGGGGTATTTTTATATTTTATTCGGCATACGGATTGAAGCCCTAAGAAGTGCTACAACTAAAAACAAACCTAAATAGCCGACAACCGGATACAGTGTATTAACCAAATTTGTGAATCCCAGAAAACTTAATGCATAGCCAATTACTAATGAAAACGCTACGAATAACTTAAACTTCATCGTACCACTTTGGATGAATCGAGCACCAAACGCATAGAACATACTGACTGCTGTATTGAAGATCATACCGTATAAAATAACCGCCATGAAGATTGCAAAGATTGGGGAAATATTATTGATGATGGCAAGCATCGGTAGATCTGTTCCCGCCACATTTTCCACTTGCGAAAAAAGCGCCAAATGACTTAACAGAATTAAAATACCTAATCCAAGACCACCTACGAATCCACCTCGCGCCGCAATCTTTTCATCTTTTTCCGCCCCTCCCATGACAATAGTCATCGAAGCACCTACCGCAATATTAAATGACACATAATTAATTGCGGATATGAACCAATTAGGCAATGTCGTTGGCACTGCTTTTGCAACAGGATCAAGCACTGCGAAAGTTGTATCCATCGTGACAATACTGTAAACAGAGACGACAACTACTGTAATAATTAAAAACGGTGTCACACTGCCGATTACAGCAACCACTTTATCTACGTTTAATAATATCGTCAAGAACACCAAAACAATCATCAGTAAACTACCTACAAATGTCGGCAAGCCAAATTGCTGATGTAAGTTGGCACCCGCACCCGCTAGCATCACTACACCTACACCAAATAGTGTAAAGATGATAACACCATCCACTATTACGCCTAGAAAGCGTCCACTGATTTTGTAAATCACGTCTTTATGTGAAGTTGTTCGCAATCGACTTCCAAGACGCGTCAATGTCATGCCTAAGTAAGCGAAGAGCGCCGTACAAATTACTGCGCTAATCATGCCTAAGTAGCCGAAACTCGTAAAATACGTCATGATTTCATTACCGGATGCAAATCCTGCCCCTACGATAATTCCAATAAACGCACTACCCATTTTCAATATTTTCTTCATAATTTCCCCTATTCTTCTCTCTAACCAAATACATGCGAGACGTTCATTAATTTATTTTCTATATTTTGAGACGAACGGGTTGTCTTTTTCATAGAAACGCCAAGGATAATGCACAGCTTCGCCCGTGTTGCCAATCCCTACCCGTGGACCCGCTTCTATTTCAGCCTGAGGAAAGCCTTCAGCTATGTAGAGAGGCTTCTGTGTCCAATGATGACCGTAATATGACATCGTCACCCCGAGAGCCTTAGAAAGCTTTCCGGGTCCGTTTGTAAGATCGGTTTCTTTTTTAATGTGTATGCCACGGCGTTGTTGCATATGACTTACTCCTTCTATTGGTTCACCCGCCCGCAGTAACACAGCATGCGGTGTACCCTCTTGTGCACAGACGACATTCATTAGTGTGTGGGTATGCATTTGATATGTATATACGGATCCTGGCTTGCCAAACATGATTTCTGTACGCTTCGTTCTACGATTACCATAACTATGTGCTGCGCGATCTTCAGCCCCGTGATACGCTTCAGTTTCCACAATTCTAACTACTGATAGTCCTTCGGGTTGCTCATGGACAATATATTGACCGACTAAATTACGGGCAAGCTCTAGTACAGGTACATTATAGAAAGATGAACTAATCGGTTCATACATACTACCTTCTCCCTTCAGTTTTCATGCTAATCCTTGTCCTTCTGCGAATTCACGATAGAGATCATGTGTCTTCAATAATTCCGTGTGATTTCCTCTACCAGTAATCTGACCATTTTCTAAGAACAGTAATTGATCTGCGTGCAATACGGTTGCCAATCGATGTGCAATAATTAGCGTTGTTCTACCTAGCATCAAATGGCGTAATGCTTCTTGTACATGCGTTTCCGAACCGCTATCCAAATTTGACGTAGCTTCATCCAATAACAGAATCTCGGGGTTATGCAATAAAGCACGTGCGATGGCAATACGTTGGCGCTGACCACCAGACAACTTCATGCCGCGCTCCCCAACCATGGTATCGAATTGATCCGGCATATCTTTTATGAATGTATACGCATTGGCAGCTCTTGCAGCTTCAATGACTTGTTCAAGAGGCGGTCTCTTTTTTAAACCGTACGCAATGTTATCTAAGATCGTTCCGCTTAATAATGGGCTTTCTTGTGAAACATAGCCTATACGCTGGCGCCAATCAGATAACGGGATCTCTTGGATCGAATCTACTCCAAAACGTATTTCTCCCGAAGTTGGTTGATAAAATCTCTCCACCAATGAGAAGATGGTTGTCTTTCCTCCGCCGCTTGGTCCGACGAATGCCGTTACAGTTCCTCGCTCTGCAGTGAATGTAATTCCGTTCACTACACCTTTTCCCTCTTCATATGAAAAATGAACATTTGAAAATGCGATGGCACCTTCCAGTTCCGATGTATGTTCACCGCCTGCGGGTTCAGAATCCATTTGTAGAATTTCTTGAATTCTTTCTGTTGCCCCTACTGCCTTTTGGAACGAAGTGAAAAATCGAGCCATTTGCGCGACCGGTACAATGATTTGAAATAGCAAGAATATAATTGCAACCAGTGTTCCTGCCGATAACGCTCCTCTTGCCACTTGCGCTCCTCCATACCCAAGAATCACTACTAGGATACCCATCATTGTCAACATCATGATAGGTGAAATAACGGCTTGAATTTTTGCTTCTTTCAACCCATATCGAAATAGAGAGTGAATGGCAACTTTACCTTTCTCTCCTTCAGTAGGTTCTGCGCGGTATGCTTTCACTAACCGGATATCGCCAAGCACACGGCCAAGATGTCCCGAAAACTTTGCCATTTCAGCCTGTGTGGCTTTTGCTACTTTGTGCATTAAGCGGCCAAGTGGATACAAGATCACCATACTAACCGGCACACTAATCAACATGATGATCGTCATCTTCCAATCGAGTACCAATAAAATAATAACTGCTCCAATAATCGAAATTAGCCCCGAGATGAACGATACTAGATGCTCTGAGACAAGTGACTTTAATACGGTTGTATCTTGCGTAACGCGACTCATCGTTTCTCCAGTTTCATTCCGATCAAAATATGGCACAGGTAAACGCAGTACTTTTTGCCATAATTGATTGCGCAAGTCCGCAACTACCGTCTCGCCAATAAAAGCAAGCATATAATAGGAAAAGCCACCGGCAATTGCTTGTACCACAAATAAAACGAGCAGGAATATGCCCGTCTTCCAGTTCAATAGTTCACTTGTGAATGAGTCCACCAAATCTTTAGTGATTAATGGTACAGCAAGACCGGCAACCGTTTCAACAAAAGATAGCACCAGGGCAATGATAGTTACGGCTACCGGCCAACGCAATGTCTTGACTAAACTCATAAAGTTTTTAACGGATCCTTTAGGTTTTACTTGAGCATTCATAATGCTTCCTCATTTCTACCTTATTCAAACGGATACCGCATTTTCCCTTGGAGATATTCACCAATCCGGTGCCAATCGGCTTCCAGATCAGGTCTATGGGATGGGCGATAAAACACGGATGCTGGATGGAATGTCGGTATGATAGTGTACGATTCATCTGTTAGACTATATTGTTTATCTTCCAATTTCGCTAAATATTGCACAGGTTGCGTTAGTACTTGTCCATGAAGAGCCGTGACCTTCGCATGTTTACCTAGCAATCGCTGCAGACCAATATTGCCGAGTGTTACGATAAGCTTCGGTTTAAGGTTGGCTACTTCAAAATCAAGGACCTGTGCATGAGCCAATTGCTCTTTTTGTGTCGGTGGACGATTATACTTTCGTTCCGTCAAACTACCATCCCGTTCTTTCCTTGTTCCCCATTTGTACGGTCTACTGCGGAACGAACTCGTCATATAGACATCTTCACGTGTTAGCCCAATCGATGCAAGAGATTTCATTAATTCATCACCTGCGCGACCGATGAACGGAACACCATGTATCGCTTCGTGTTCCCCCGGTGCTTCACCAATCAGCAAAAGTGTTGGTGATTGCGGCCCTTCTCCGTGGACAAAGCCTTCCACTGGAAATCCCTCGCTACGTTCTAAAGCAATACGCGCAATTTCATCTGGTACACGAAACATTGTATTCACTCCTTTCTGTAATTATAAAGGTTTTGCTACCGAATAAAAAATGTTAACCATCGAAAAAGCCGCTCCCATTTATATAAAATGGAAACGACTTATTTTATACTATGTTAACTCAGTTTGTTTCGTTTCTGTTCCAAGGAAAATGACGGCTAGTACACCTACCATGATGGCTGCACAGAAAATACCAAAAATGACTCCGAAACCGTATCCAGCTGTTAACAGTGAACCAACGAGAAGCGGTCCGAAAATCCCTCCCACACGCCCGACCGCTGCCGACACTCCAGAGCCTGTCGCTCGAATAGCGGTAGGATATTGTTCCGGCGAATACGCATAGAGCGCTCCCCAAGCACCCAAGTTAAAGAAGGATAGAAACGCACCTGCGACCATCAATGTAGTCAATGTCTCCGCATTACCGAAAGCTAGAGCACTGAGTGCCGTTCCAAATAAATAAGTAGCGAGGACGAATTTTCGTCCCATGCGTTCAATTAGCCAAGCGGCACTGAAATAACCTGGTAACTGTGCTAAAGTCATCAATAATACATAGCCAAAGCTTTTGATTAAACTGAAGCCTTTGATCACCATGACACTAGGTAGCCAGAGGAACATGCCGTAATACGAGAAGACCACCGCAAACCATACGATCCACAGCATAAGGGTCCGTTTTCTAAATGCCGGCGCCAGTAATTGCTTTAGTTTCTGCCCTGTCGTTTGTGATATTTTTTCTTGCTCTACAAACTTCTTGGAGTCGGGTAAATTACGCCGTAAGTAAATCGCATAAAATGCCGGTAGTGCCGTGATGATCAGTGCTACTCTCCAACCGAATTCCGGGATAATGAAATACGCTATTAAAGCCGCTAAGAGCCAGCCGGCCGCCCAGAAGCTTTCAAGTAACACCACTACACGTCCCCGCTCTTTTGCGGATACGCTTTCCGAAACCAATGTAGAGGCAACAGGCAACTCCCCACCCAACCCTGCTCCTACTAAGAAGCGTAAGGCTAAAAACGCCCATAACGTCGTCGTCAAAGCGGATAAGCCGCTGGCAACTGAAAATAAAACCAATGTCATCATAAATACTTGCTTACGTCCAATTCGGTCCGCCAATAAACCGAATCCGAATGCACCTATCGCCATACCGATGGAGTTAATGCTACCGATCCAGCCCATCTCAGATGAAGTCAGATTCCAATCTACAGCTAATGCAGCAATGACGAATGACAGAATTCCAACATCCATTGCATCGAACATCCAGCCAGTACCTGCGATTCCTAGTAATTTATTTCGTGAGATTTCTTTCTTTTTCACGGGGCTTCTACCTTTCTATTGTGCAATCTTTATATGTCTTTACAGGTGTCATTATAGCACTTTTTAATGGTATTTGACTAGTTTTGTTTAGTGGAGATTTTTGGATGTTGTTTGTTGTGTGTAGTTATTGAGCGGGAAGGCCACGGCTTTGAGCGGATAGCGAACGGGATAGAGCGCGACGACCACCGCGGTGAGCGAACGGGATAGAGCGCTCCTCAAAGTTTATTGAGCGCAATCCATAAATTAAAGCGAAAGAATAACCATGTAAATACAAAAATCCCAGAAGACAGAGTCTCCCGGGATTTCATTCGTTCTTATAGGCCAGCTTCTACTTCTTTGATCATTTCTTTGATCGATTGAAGTCCGCCACCAGACAGGTACCAGTATTCACCGTTCAAATAAACCATTTTGTCGTTCTTGAATGCGTTTGTTTTCTTCACAAGATCGTTTTCAACGGAATCCTTCGCTGTAGCGCCGTTACCGATTGCTGCGTCACGGTCGATAATGAAGAGAATATCTGGGTTTGTTTCTAAGATGTATTCAAATGTAATATTTTGTCCATGTGTAGAAACTTCAATTTTTTCATCGGCTGGTTTAAAACCAAATACGTCATGAACTAGTCCGAAACGCGAGCTTGGGCCGTATGCACTTACTTTCCCTTCAGTTGCCAGGATGATCAATGCAGTGCTGTCGATGCCTTCAGTTTTAGTTTTGATTCCTTCGATGCTTGCATCTACGTCTGCTAATTCAGTTTTCATTTCCTCTTCTTTGTCGAAGATTGTAGCGATTTTACCCATGTTCTCTTTGAAAGATTCCATGTAGTTAGATGTATCAACACCCATGTAGATTGTTGGAGCGATTTCAGATAACTGATCATACAAGTCTGTTTGACGTGCAGAGATGAAGATCACATCTGGCTTCATTGCATTGATTGCTTCAAAGTCAGGCTCTTTCAAACTACCAAGATTCTCATACTTTTTATCTTCGTATTTAGAAAGGTAACCCGGTACGTTTGATTGTGGAAGACCTGCCACTTCAATTCCTAGCTCATCCAATGTATCCAATGTTCCAAAGTCAAAAACTACTACCTTTTCAGGGTTCTTTTCAAGTGTTGTTTCACCAAGTTCATGTGTAATTGTTACTTCTGTGCTTTCTTCAGCTGGCTTATCTTCAGGTGTAGCATTGTCTGCAGGTTTTTCTTCGTCTTTTGCACCGCCACAAGCAGCCAGTGCAAGCATTAAGATCAATGCGAATAAGGATAGAGTAAGTTTCTTCATTTCAGTATAATTCCTCACTTTTTATAGTTTATTTTAAGAGTTAAAATACACACAAATACGGCAATCCTTCATTTGTTGAATCGGAATTTCCATATCATAAATTTCGCGTAATGATTCGGAGGTGATAATATCGTTTGTTACTCCGTCCTTGACGACTTTTCCGTTCTTCAACGCCACGATGCGGTCTGAATAGACAGAGGCAAAATTGATGTCATGCAAGACGATGACCACAGTTTTGCCAAGTTCATCAACAAGCTGACGCAAGATTTTCATAATTTGCACAGAGTGTTTCATGTCCAAGTTATTCAATGGTTCATCGAGTAAAATATAATCGGTGTCTTGTGCAATCGTCATGGCAATGAAAGCTCGTTGACGCTGACCGCCGGATAATTCATCCAAATAGGCTTCTTGCATGTTTGTCAGGCCCATATATTCCAACGCCTGATCCACCATCCGCTCATCTTCTTCCTGAAGACGGCCCTTACAGTGCGGGAAACGACCGAACGAAACAAGTTCGCGAATGGTAAGTTTGACATTCATGAAGTTGGATTGGTTTAAAATCGCGACGCGTTTAGCAAAGTCATTGGATTTCATGTCTTTCACTTTACCTTTGTCGAGCAATACTTCGCCCGTGTCAGCATCCATTAATCGACTTACCATCGATAGAAGAGTAGATTTACCAGCCCCGTTCGGTCCAATGAATGATGTGATTTTTCCACGGTGAATATTTACACTGACCTTTTCGACGACTGCTTTTTTTCCATAAAACTTCGTTAGCTCACGAACTTGGATCATGAAGATCGACTCTCCTTTAATAATAAGTAGATAAAGTAAATGCCACCGACAAAGTTAATGATCACACTGAGTGTGGTCGAGAAAGAAAATAAACGTTCAACAATCCATTGTCCACCCACTAATGCAATGACACTCATCAGTGCAGCGCCGGCAATTAACACCGAGTGCTTGAACGTGTTGAAGAATTGGTAAGACAAATTGGCTACGATCAACCCGAAGAATGTAATCGGGCCTACAAGTGCCGTGGACACCGCAATTAGTACTGCCGATAAAATCAACATGATCTTGACGACCGACTGATACGGCACACCCAGATTAATTGCTGTATCCCGTCCCAATGATAAAACATCGAGTTCATTGATATAGCGCCAACCAATCAGAAGTGTGATGACTAATATCGCCAATGCCCACCAAACGAGATCTCCATTGATATTGTTGAAACTCGCAAACATCTTATCTTGCACACGCAAGAATTCATTCGGATCAATCATTACTTGCAGGAATGTCGAAATACTTCCAAAGAATGTACCGACGATGATACCGACTAATAATAAGAAATAGATCGGCCGGTTTCCTTTACCGAATAAGAAGTGATAGAGCAGCAAGGCGAACACTATCATCGCACCAACAGACAGCATGAAGTTAAATTGCTGGTTGATCAGTACAAATGAAGTCGATCCGAAAAAGAAAATTAGAACGGTTTGCAGCAGGATATAAAGCGAATCCAACCCCATGATACTTGGCGTTAAGATACGGTTATGCGTGATCGTCTGGAAAATAACTGTAGAGTATGCCACTGCCACACCTGTTAAGATCATCGCCACCACTTTGACCGCTCTTCTGGGAAGTGCATAGTCATAGCTGCCGTTCAAGTCTTGGAATAGATATAATCCGCAAAATACTAATGAGAATGTTAATAAAATCAGTAGCTTCGTTGAATTACGCATAGGCTTTCCCCCTAAACAACAAGAACAGGAAGATTGCGCTTCCTATGACACCGACCATTAAACTGATCGAGATTTCATAAGGGAAGATAATAACCCTGCCTAGAATGTCACAGATAAGGAGGAAGATCGCGCCTAGCAATGCAGTATGCGGCAACGTCTTTTGTAGATGGTCTCCTTTAAAAATCGAGACGATGTTCGGAATGATTAACCCTAGGAAAGGAATTAATCCTACCGTCAATACAACGGTTGTCGTAATTAATGCGACCAAGATCAACCCGATATTGACGATACTCTTGTAAGCGAGTCCTAAGTTCTTGGAAAAGTCTTCTCCCATACCCGCCACTGTAAATCGATTCGCATATAAATATGTAATGATCAACACAGGTATACTAATATACAAAAGCTCATAACGGCCTTTCATGATCATGGAAAAATCTCCTTGAAGCCAAGCAGACATATTCTGGATCACGTTTGCTTTAAATGCAAAAAATGTGGCGATGGAAGAAAGGATATTTCCAAACATCAATCCAACAAGCGGAATGAAGATCGCATCTTTAAATTTAATACGGTCAAGAATTTGCATAAACAAGAAAGTGCCTAGTAAGGCGAATGTGAACGATACCGCCATTTTCTCTAATAGTGTTGCGTTGGTAAATATCAACATAGACACTAAGATTCCCAGTTTAGTCGCATCCAACGTTCCCGCCGTGGTTGGAGATACAAACTTATTGCGGCTTAGTTGTTGCATAATCAAACCTGCAATACTCATACCTGCGCCTGCAAGTACTATCGCAACTAATCGAGGAACTCGACTAATCAAGAATATTTCTGTTGCTTCAGAACGCCAGTCCAATAGGTCCGCTGGTGTGATTCGGCTTGCACCGACAAACAGCGAGAGTAATGATAAAAGTATAACTGCTGTAATTAAGTAACGTTTCTTCATGAAGAACTCCGATATCGAATATTTGAGCATTTCTCACTTAAATGAAAATGATTATCATTCGCTCAAGAACAACATTACTCCGTTTAACATATGATGTCAATATCTAAATGAAAATCGTTATCAATACTTTTTGGGAATTAAACATTACAAGACTTAAGTAACGTTATTTACCTATATAGAATCATACGAAAAAACCATTTTCCATATGATACGGAAAACGGTGAATTCACTTACTGCTGATTTATCCCTTGATACATTTCTTGAGCGCTATCCATTATTTCTTTCGGTACTTTAATTTCATCAATCTCATTAATCTTTGTCACAATACCCTTAATTCTCTGTGTGACTGTAACTTTCTTACCTTGCTCGTCCATGGTCATAATCATATCCATGTCAAAGTCCTTTGTGAAGAAGGTCTTTTTATCAATGGTGAATTGTAAATCAACCTTTTCAACTTTCATATCTGTTTCTTCCAACATCGCTTCATCAGTTCCTGCTGGTCTATTCCTCAACATTTCTTTCAAAAGCTCACTGAACTTTTCACCGGATCCTTCCAATGTCAGAACGTATTCATCATGGGTCTCTTCAAATGTAAAATCCTCTGCATATTCCTTATACATAGAAAAGTCCACTGGTGATTCGGTCACTCCAGCCATTTGACCGGTGACTTCTTTATACATATCATCCGGCAGTTTAACCCAGCTGCCTGATTGTGGATCTTTCATGAAGAAGCCTTCTTCTGTCATATATTGTTCTATTGCCATTTCTTCACCGCCAACTTGCATATTCATCGTTTGACGCATAGCGAGCGGTTCAAGAATCATATCCATATCAATCGTTGAAGTAATTTCCTGCTTCTCATCACCCATTTCTAACGTTTGCAAGATTTCCATATCGGAATGCATACTTTGTTGCGTTTCCGCTGCTGCATTCGCTTTTTTCATTACTTCACCGGCTGTCAGTTCACTCTTTACGACTACTTCTTCTTTTTCCCCTGTAATAGGATCTTCTTTAGGTACAGCAGTTTGGCCGCAGGCACTCAATACAAATGCTAGTATTCCTGCTGTACAAATTATTGTCCATTTTTTCATACAGTCCATCACTCCTTATATAATTTCCTTGCGAAGTTTTATGATTAATTAAGGAAAAACCGTCAGATCCACCTTTTCATATCAAGCATGAAAAATAAAGTACTGTGAATAAAGAAGAGTATATTAAGTCTTTTTTCTTATTTCTATTAAAGATGTTTAGATCTTTGTAATTCGGGCAAACTAGAAGCATCCCACCCCCTTTCTCTTCTTATAAAGATAAAAGGATTTGGCTGCATGCATTGCGCATGCAGCCTTTTTTTACGTTCACTTTAAAATGAATTCTTGAAGACGTTCACATTCACTTTCGGGCATTTCCACAGTCATCAATGTTCCTTCTTCTTCGTATGCCGTATCTTTAATCGAAGCATTTTCATTGAGATGGGCAACGATTTCCCCACGGTCGTATGGAATCATTAATTTACACGTGACATATTGTCGAAATAAGTTTTGATGGATTAAAGTTAGCAATTCAGGGATACCTATATTTTCGCCAGCTGACATCCAAATACTCTGATCCTTTACACGCGGATAGGAGATTTCGGTCAAGTCCGATTTATTATATATGTTGATAGTAGGGATACTTTTTACACCAATATCTCCTAGTGTTTCGTTGGTAACATCCATCATATGACCATGTTCTTCGTCGGAAACATCCACAACATGCAGCAG
This sequence comes from Sporosarcina sp. P18a, assembly GCF_002743135.1. Lineage (NCBI taxonomy): Bacteria > Bacillati > Bacillota > Bacilli > Caryophanales > Caryophanaceae > Sporosarcina > Sporosarcina sp. P18a. The sequence continues at coordinate 65,138 of NZ_PDYQ01000003.1, forward strand.
TAAGTCAGCATTCTTAGCTTCTTCTAGTGTCGAACGGAATGCTTGGACAAGATGGTGAGGGAGTTTGGAAACGAACCCTACGGTATCCGTTAAAATAAATTCTTTTTTATCTTGCAGTTTGATTTTTCTTACAGCGGTTTCAAGCGTTGCGAACAACATATCTTTTTCACTAACTTCTTTGGATTCATCTACATCCGTATATTGCAACAATCGATTCATCAACGTGGATTTCCCAGCGTTCGTATAACCCACGATCGATACAACAGGTATGCCGCTTCTGACACGCTGTTTTCGCTGTGTTTCACGTTGATCACTCACATGCTCGAGTTCTCGGCGAAGTTTCGCAATCTGATCTTCGATTTTCCGACGGTCGAGCTCAAGCTTCGTTTCACCGGCTCCTTTATTCTGTAAGCCGCCTCCTGTTCCGCCACCTTGCCTACTGAGTGAAGCCCGAAGTCCAACAAGTCTCGGCAATGTATATTGCAGTTGCGCCAATTCAACTTGCATCTGCGCCTCTCGATTGCGTGCCCGTCTCGCAAAAATATCCAATATAAGCATAGTACGATCAATGATTTTACATTCTAGATCTCTCTCCAGATTTCGCAATTGGGAAGGTGATAATTCATCATTGAAGATGAGTAAATTCGCTTCAGATTCCTCATATACACTACGGATTTCATCAATCTTGCCTTTTCCAATATAAGTAGATGGATTTTTCCGTTCTAAATTCTGTGTCACTTCACCTAGGACTTCCACATTGATTGCTTCCGCCAAATTCTTTAATTCTTCCATCGCATATTCAAAGTGCAAATCCTTCTGTTCGTGCACGCCAACTATTATAGCCTTTTCAATTAACACATCCATGCTAGCATCCCCCTGACATCTTTATATATAGTTTACCCTGCGTTCTGTTTGCTAATCGTTCGTGGTGAAATGAATCATTGCCAACCGTCTCCAGTTTGCTGACCATGAAAGTATTGTGCAATAAGCGGCAGATTCGTTGCCGCTATTCTTGCTTTGTCTTCGTCTTCTACTGTTAGCCATTCGATATATACATTGTCAGCATACAATAACGCATTCGCTTTTCCAAAGCTTTCATGCTGTGTGGATCATCCTGAGTGAAATAGACAAGGTGGTCGAGTTTCATAGTAAGCATGCCCTCCTAAATAGATAATTTTCTTCTATCATATCAAACCTGTCCTATCCATCGGGGTTCTCTACCACTCATAGTATGAGATCAGCTACAGTTAAAATAAGCTTCAGTGTTTCCCGAAAGGTCAGAATAGTGTAGGATAAAAGAAGAGTTTCAGGGAGATATATGTCCTGATGAAAACGAATGCGGAGGGATTGTATGGTAATCGATTTATTAAAATCTCACTCATCGGTTCGACGTTATAAAGATGAACCGATTTCAAGAGAGACAGTGATAGAACTAATTAAAGCGGGTCAACACGCAGCTAGTTCTCACTTTGTGCAAGCATGTACCGTAATGTATGTAACGGACACGGAAAAACGTGGTCAGTTGGCCGAACTGTCCAAGAATCGCCGTCAATTCTATACAGCCGGCGCAGTATTAGTATTTTGTATGGACTATAACCGATTATCTCACGCCGCTCGTTTACATGGTCAAGAAATTGACTATACAGTAGCAGAGAATGTGCTAGTTGGCGCAATCGATGTTGGTCTATTCTCGCAAAATGTCGTCATTGCTGCCGAATCAAAAGGCTACGGTATTTGCTATATCGGCGGTGTACGAAATGCAATGGAAGAAATCTCAGAAGTACTGGAATTGCCAAAAGGCGTTGTGCCTCTATTTGGATTGTCCATCGGTGTTCCAAATGAATCCAATGAGGTCAAGCCGCGTTTACCTGTAGAAGCCGTCTTGCATGAAAACACGTATAACGAAGATCAGTACAAGGATCTATTGCCAGCATATGACGAAATAATGAAAGAATACTATGCGAGCCGTGATACCAATCAGCGTGATGCCATGTGGACGAAAGAAATGGCGGATTTCCTTGAGACACCAAGAAGAACGGATCTCGAGGCTTTCTTACAAAAACAAGGATTCCTATTGAACTGAAGAAAGACAGGAGTGTCAAACGATGTCAGTAGATGACGTGCTGGAACTACTCCAGCGACGCATGACAGATGGAACATTCATCCGTGCCACAATTAGTGGGCCACGAATGAAATCCAATGATGTGAAACGAATTAAATTAAAGCCGCTTGAACTTAAAGGTCAATTTTATATTCAATTTGAATATCAGCATGAACGTATTCTCAAGCATGTTAATGTGGCACTCGAAGAAGTGGAGCAACCATTGCACGACGCTTTGGAAAACTTTAAGCAATTCCATATTGATTTATCAGATGAAACGATGCAGATTCAAATTTCTAAGAAGATGAAAGTGTCGATAAAACGAATTTTCCTCAACACGGAGAAGACGGTCGACTATGCGCATAATCGGACGAAGAATTATGCTTTACATGAAGGAACCCCTTACCCATTTCTCATTCGTCTCGGCGTTCAAACACCGGAAGGTAAGGTCAAAAATCAAAAACATGATAAGTTTCGTCAGATTAATCGCTTTGTTGAACTGATTGATGATACCCTTTCACACTTGCCGAACGACCGTCCGATTCGTATACTGGATTTCGGATCAGGTAAATCTTATTTGACGTTCGCACTGTATCATTACTTGCGAATCGAAAAAGGCCTCGATATTCGAGTAACGGGATTGGATCTAAAAAAAGAAGTCATTGAAGAATGCCAGGAAATTGCACGTGATCTGCAATACGATCAGCTAGAATTTCTAGTAGGCGATATCAATGAATATGATGGAGATACTGCAGTCGATATGGTCGTCACGCTTCACGCATGTGACGTGGCAACGGATATGGCATTGGCTAAAGCAGTCAACTGGGGAGCTTCAGTCATCCTATCTGTTCCTTGTTGTCAGCATGAGCTGTTTTCACAAGTTCAAGCTCCTGCGCTCGACATCATGTTGCAGCATGGACTAGTGAAAGAACGTTTTGCTGCACTCGCAACTGATTCTATCCGTGCAGAGCTGCTTACATTAGTTGGCTATGAATCACAACTTGTGGAGTTCATCGATATGGAGCATACACCGAAGAACATCTTGATACGTGCCTATCGAAATGATAAAGAGCCAACTCCAGAGCAAATTAATCGTTACGCAGCATTCAGGAATATGTTGCAGACGAAGCCTTTCTTGGAAAATGAACTGAAGCATTTGCTAAGTTTTCTACCGGCACATGACAATCAGACCCTATCATAACGAAAAAGATCGCCGCAATGTCCTATTACGACAATGCGGCGATCTTTATATATATCTTAAGATTGTGGCAAATGCTCAATAATGCTATCCACCGCTTGCTTAATATAGTGCGGTTTCGTGCCGAGATTTAAACGAATGAAACCTTTCGAGTTCTCCCCAAACCACTCTCCGTAGTCGATTGCCAGTTTACATGTATCTTGAACAAATTCTTTTACACCGTCTGGTTGGATATGTGCACGCAAGTCGATCCACAGTAAGTATGTCCCTTCCAACGGTGTAACGATTAACTTGGGCGCATGCTCTGCAAACTGTTTGACCGCATAGCGTTCATTTGATTTAACGACTTCTCGCAATCCTTCAAGCCAGTCTGTACCATGATTATAAGCTGCCTCTGCAGCCGTCATACCTAGCATATTTACTTCTGTTTGACTAACAGATTTCACAAACGTATCGAACTGCTCTAGCAACGCTTTATTTTCAATTATGATCTGTGATGTCAACAAGCCCGCCAAGTTGAATGTTTTGGAAGCCGAAGTAACGGTAATGACACGCTCAGAGTACTTCCCTTCAGCAACAATTGCAGAGGGTATATGTGTGTGATCACCAAACGTCATATCATGATGTATCTCATCGGACACTACTAATACATCATGCTTTTCACAGATCGACAGAAGCCTCTCTGCTTCCTCTGCTGTCCACACACGACCAACGGGATTATGCGGTGTACAATGAATGAATAATTTTACGTCGTTCTCCACTATTTGCTTCTCAAAGTCTTCAAAATCAATCGTGTAAATACCCGCTGTATTAATGAGCTCACTGCTAATCAGTGTGCGGCCGGTATCTTTCACTGCGTTGGCGAAAGGATAATAGACCGGAGACAGGATAATCACGGCTTCTGTAGGTTTCGTAAAGGCATTAACAAACCAGTACAGCGCCGTCACGACACCTGTTGAAAAACGCATCCATTCCTCTTTCACTTCATATCCATGATGCTCACGTTCCCAGTTAATGAACGCTTCAAAATAGGATTTAGGTGCATATGTATAGCCAAACACCCCAAAGTCCACTTTTTCTTTCAACGCTTCTATCACTTGCTCCGGAGCCTTAAACTCCATATCCGCTACCCAGGCCGCAAGTAAATCTGCATCTCCAAAACGTTCCTCAAGCTTGTCCCACTTCAGCGAGTTCGTACCCTTCCGATCAATTGCATAACGTTCCAAAAACTCTTCTTTATTCATATAGAAACCTCCACTTTTATCGATTTCATAACTGTCATTCTATTCCGATTGTATCATATGTCCCCTTTTGCTTCCTCCGTTGTTGTTATGAATTATTTTGGGGTATACTAGAGTATTGAAGCAGCATTTAGTTGGAGGTCATGAAAGTGAGAAAATGGAATACTGTAACACTTTTACTAGCACTACTTTTCATTTGTTCCATACAGTCTGTCAGCGCACAAACGACAGATGTAAAATATATAGATGTCCCGGATCATCACTGGGCAAAAAATGAAATCATGCAGCTGGATGAAATGAAAATCATTACAGGCAATTTTGATGTGCAGTTCCATCCCGAAACACCGCTAACAAAGGGACAGGCCGCTGTTTCTTTATCTAAAATCTTTGGATCAAAATTTATTGATAAATCCTATGGTTTTTCAGATATTGCCTGGGGATCGGATAAAGGACGTTTTGCTTTGACTGCGGTCGAAAATGGATGGATTCAACCAAGCAGACGAGGTTTTTTCGGCTTTGATGAACCATTGACGAAAACAGAACTCTGGAATTCATTCATTACAGCTTTTGATATGGAAAAGGACTTCGGTAAAATATTGGCCACTAGTTGGCCTTCTAGTTCGGATAGAGTTACATTAAAAAATATTCCCGTTTACACGTTTCCTCAAGCGGAGGAATTTCTTCATTACGGTGACTCGATCGTATCAAGAGCGTATTTTTCAAAAGCACTGCATCGGATACTAGTGGAAACTAACCGTATTAAACAACCGAAGCAGTTTACCCTTTCCACCCCAGAAGAGTCCGGTCACTATAGTAAAAGCGTCCCCGAGACTTATTTAGGAAGTGTACCATTCAATACTCACCCTCTTTATTTGCGCTCTAAGGAAACATTTGCATACAAAGACTTTACACAAACTAATTATGGATTTTCACGCGATAGTGCGTATACATATGCTGTCGGAAAAGAAGGCGCTGAAATCAAATTGACAGTTCGTGAATTGCCTAACAAAGATGTATTTGTATTCTCGGAACTAACTAATCCTACTGACAGATCAATAACGGTAGAGGTACTTCAAAAAGAACAAGATATCGCACGGTTTGATCTATTCCGCTATGATCGCTATCCACTCATGCGTGAGAACCTAGATTTGGCGGATGCAGATATGACAACTTATCCAACAGGCCTGCTGCGCTTTATCAAGACGGACGGCACTGTAGAAGAACGGATGATTGGACAGGCCTACCAATCCAAACAATTATCCCTTCGCTATGATAATGATGAAGAAAGTGTTTCGCGTGAACTTCTTGGAGAGCGAGAGAACTTCTCCTATGCGTTAGCCGGTAAAACGCTTTTATCATCCTATAAACTACAAGCTAAAGCGGGAGAAATAGTGGATCACTGGTATGTAGATTCCGATGAGCAGTTGTTTAAATCAAAGGATGACCTATTCAAGTGGATGAGAGAAACAAGTCAGAACCACAAGAAGCGCAATAAGTGGTACACAGCTGAAGGTTCATATAATAAATTGGCTGACTCAACAGAACCGATGCCCGTTACAGGTCAAAACTATGGTCGTAATTTATTGATGTTAAAAGAAGATCGCGCATTGACGCTTTATCACGAAAATAAAGGACGTTATTTTGAGAATCTAGTCTATAATGCTTTCGTCAACTTGAAAAACTTTAAAGAGGACAAAGACTACTGGGAAACAGAAGTAACAAGTACGTATCTTAAAAACTTATATGATATTCACGCACCATTTATTGATACGCGTTTCAATGAACAAATTGCTTTATTCTATTATAATAGCGGCGATGAGTTTGGAATTCCTTCTGCGAATGAACCACTGCGCGATTATGCTGACCTTCTCGTATCCCAGCAACGAAAAGGCAATATTATTCGAGTAGCTAGTGATGCCTATTACATTGCTGACTACTTTCCAATCAAACAGAAAGTCACTACCCATACATCCATGAATCATTCACTCGGTGGTATGAATATTTTACTCATGTCTTACCAGGAGTTCGGGGATTGGCGATATCTTCACACCGCGCGCAATATCCAGCGAGCCATTGTCTATCAAAAAGACAAATGGATTCGCGACAATGGAGATATTTGGTACAAGATTTCTCCGGAATCCACTTTTGAGGGCGATGATTATAAACATTTAACGCTGGAAGACTTGATAGACTCCTATCAACTTTGGCAACAAATCGATCCAATTTACTTGCCTACACTTAAGCAACTAATTATTTCGAAGGCCACTTTCCTATCAAATGAAAAACTCGGCTATACGACGAAGATTAAAAAAGGCTTGAAGAAAATTGGATTATACGAGTATCTGCCCGATGGCGACGAAGTGACGGACGCGTTATAAATGATATAGACAGAGAAAAGAGAGCTATCCATTGCATATTGCGCAATGGATAGCTCCTTTTTCACATCTCTTTTTCAAGTAATTCCAATGTGTCATCGTATTCTCTTTCAATAACAGGGTCTTGTTTATACGTTGCCTTGCTGACCAATACCGCAACAATAAGGCAAAGCACAAATCCAGGAACAATTTCATACAATGTGTCGTGCAGGAAATCGATACTTCCCCAAACACCTACCGTTACAGCACCAATAATCATACCGAACAATGCTCCTTTAGCTGTTAGCTTTCTCCAGTATAATGACAAGAGAATAATAGGACCAAACGCCCCGCCGAAACCTGCCCAAGCGAATGAAACCAATTTCAATACAGATTCTTTATTCGGCCAAGCGAGTACCATTGCGATGATCGTCACGACGAGGACAGCTAAACGCCCTAAAAATACGTAGTGACTATCTGTAGCATTTGTTTTGAAAACCGCTTTATACAAGTCTTCAATTAAAGCAGACGATGTCACGATCAATTGTGAAGATATCGTACTCATAATAGCCGCCAATACCGCCGCTAACATGATGCCTGCAATCAACGGATGAAAAATAATTTGTCCGAGAACGATAAAGACCGTTTCTGGATCCGCCAAGTCCGCGCTGTTTTGTTGAAAATACGCGATACCAATTAATGCAGTAGCAATGGCACCAAACAAACTTAGCATCATCCAACCAATACCAATCCGTCTAGCACTCTTCGTCTCTTTCACTGACTTGATCGCCATGAAACGGACGATGATATGCGGCTGTCCAAAATAACCAAGTCCCCATGCAAGCGAGGAGATTATGGTGACAACACTGACACCCGACACAAGGTTCAGCAGTGCGGGATCCACTTCACGTATACTCGCTGCCGTTTCATAGAAACCACCTGTGATAAAAATCCCGAACAACGGAACTAAAATCAGTGCCAAAAACATAATCAAGCCTTGTACAAAATCCGTATAACTAACTGCCAAGAATCCACCGAACAATGTATATGCCAGAACTACCACCGATACAATAATCAGACCCGTATGATACTCAAGTCCAAATGAACTTTGGAAGAATTTCCCGCCAGCTACCATGCCTGAAGATACATAGAATGTGAAAAACACTAAAATAATAATGCCTGAAGCCACTCTCAATAAGCGGGATTTATCTTTTAACCTGTTATCCAAGAAACTTGGGATCGTGATGGAGTTATTTGAAACTTGCGTATATGCACGTAAACGTGGTGCGACATATAACCAGTTTAAATAGGCACCCAATGTCAAACCAATTGCAATCCAGGCTTCACCCAGTCCACTTAGATAAATAGCACCCGGCAATCCCATCAATAGCCAACCCGACATATCAGAAGCTCCCGCACTTAATGCGGTGACTGCTGGGCCGAGCGACCGTCCGCCTAACATATAATCTGTTAGATTCGATGTGCGTTTGAATGCATACCAACCGATTAGCAGCATGGCTATCATATAGACGACAATAGAAACGAGTTGGTACATTTGCTCCGTCATATAATCATCTCCTTTCTTACTATCAATATACCTATACTACCTTATGGATAGTACACTTTGAACATTTTTTTGGCGATTCGTAGAATAGAACTATTTTTTCATACAGTATTCCCCGGGAAATTACACCATTTGACACAGCAACTTAACGTAACGTACTTTACATATTCTACGCATATATTGAAACCATTCTTTCTATTGTAACGTATATAAAAAAAGGGGGAGATCAAATGTTACACACGACAACTAATATGCTGCAAGGTCGGACAATTGAAACGTATCACGGGATTGTATCAGGGGAAACCATTATGGGGGCAAATATCGTCAGGGATATTTTTGCATCTGTCACCGATATTGTAGGTGGACGCAGTGCTGCCTATGAAAGCAAACTAACGGAAGCACGTCAAACAGCAATGGATGAAATGTCTCAGAAAGCGAGTGCTATGGGTGCGAACGCTGTCATTGGTATAGACTTAGATTTCGAAATGGTACGTGAAGGCATGATGATGTGTATCGCAACCGGTACAGCCGTTACGTATCGCGACGGGGAGTAATCAAATCCACGAAAAGAGGCTGGGACATAACTTAAAAAACAGTCCGTTCCCCTACGCTACAAAAGGCGCGCTTGAGCCTCCTCGTCGCTGGCGCACCTGCAGGGTCTCAACATTCGTGCTGAATCCCGCAGGAGACGGCCTTTTTCCGCTTCGGTACACTCTTGATTACTAACTAATTAAACTTTATAAATAAGTTTCAGTGAATTAAAAAAGGTATGAAGGTGTCTTCTCCTTCATACCTTTTGAGGTTTTGTCCCAGCCTTTTTTTGTTATTCTAATATTTCTGCCACACGTCCAACCTGTCCATCTTCAAGTCGTACTTTAATACCGTGTGGATGAAAACTGGAATTGGTCAATAAATCTTTAACAACACCTTCTGTTTTCACGCCGCTTCGTTGATCTTTTTTTAAAATAACAGCTACTCGTAAACCAGGTTTTACATCTGATCGATTCTGTCCATTCATATACTAATCTCTCCTCTTTTTTATTTAGTGTACCATATTCACGATCTCTTTCTGCTTAAGTACATCTGGTGAAGGAAGACATAATACATGGTACAATAAAGACTATCAAACTAGGAGGTGTATTCATGCGATTAACAGTATACCTAGCTGGAGAAATTCATACATCTTGGCGAGATGAAATCAAACAACAAGCAAGAGATCTACAATTACCCGTAGACTTTGTCGGACCCATGGAAGACCATGACCGCTCGGATAACATAGGAGAAGAGATTCTAGGACAACAGCCGGATAAAATCTTCAAAGATGCCGCGGCTTCAAGTCTCAACAACTTACGAACGGAAATTTTAATGAAAAAATCAGATGTTGTCGTTGCGTTATTTGGTGAACAGTACAAACAATGGAATACTGCAATGGATGCCAGCGCAGCAGTCGCTTTTGGGAAGCCACTCATTTTGATTCGTCAGGAAAACCATCACCATCCATTAAAAGAACTATCCCGTAAAGCACATGTTACGGTGGAATCGGTAGATCAAGCAGTTCTAGCATTAAAATATATTTTTGAGTAAACATGTACATTACTTGCCAGAGGACAAACCTATTAAATTATAGGTCTGTCCTCTTCTTTTCTGCTAATTTGTCTTAATCTTTAATTGAAACACAACGTATTTTGGCTAGTATTTTCATGCATGCAATTCAACCTACCACGTATCCAAAACATTATTTTTTAACTGAAAATTCTATCTGTAAATACTAAAGGTAAATGATAGAATAGGAGTATATGAGGAAGTGGGAAGGGGCAATCGGATGGCGCATAAAAAAGGGATTCGTCAACAATACATAAAAGTATTTATCGCTTCAATAGTTGTTGCGATTATCGGGATGGGTAGCATGTATTTCTATGCTAGTAGCTCTTGGGATCAACTAGAAGATAAACAGCAAGCCTCAATAGAAAAGTCGATATTGATTGAAGGAATATCCGATTCAATCCAAGAGCTATTCTTTCGGATTCGTGGTTACTATGCATTTCAAATAAAAGAGGAATTAAATTTTGCCTATCAAGCAATTGAGGACATCCATTCTCATTCCCGTGAATTTAAGTCCCTCCAATTAACGGCAGAAGAGCAGCGAATCATTGACGAAATCGATAATTTCTTAATAGAATATGAAAATGTTACCCTTCCAAATGCTATTCATTTTGTAAAAGAGAACGATTATGCTGGCTTACAGGCCCTAGCAAAGAATGGTACGAACTTAGCTGTTAATAGCTTCATTACATATGCTAATGAATATGAAGATTCTTCAAAGGATAAGCTAGAAAATGCATATAATAATACCATGCAACAAACCAAAACATTCTTTTTGATCATCACACTATTCGGCTTTATCTTCTTGCTTATTCCAATCTTTATGTTTTGGAGCGTTATCAACCGAGTGGTCAAGCCGATAGAAGATATCACGCGCGCAGCAGATCAGTATGAAACTGAAGGCACTGTCCTATTCCAACCAATTCAGACAGAGAATGAGATTGGCGCACTCTCACAATCCATTCATAAAATGATGGTACGCATTCAAATGAATGAGCAGGAGCTTCTTTCACAAAATGAAGAATTGATTACACAGCAAGATGAATTATTTAATCGCCAAACTAAGATGGAATTCGCTTTATCAGAAGCTCGATTTTCCCGTGTCCGTTTGGAACGATACAATGGTTTGAGTCATATATTATCATTCTCGTTAGATAAGCAAGAAGTATGTGACCAAACTTCTCGCTATGTAAATCACATCTATCAATCCGACTTAAGTTTTCTTTGGTTTCCTAAAAGTGACATTCATACGTTAAAGGGGATTTCAGAAGAGTTTTTCACTGAAATTAAACAAGAGCGGTTAGAGTATATAAAAATCCGACTTGAAACAGAACCCTATTTCATTATTAAAAGAGAAGCGGAATATGAAAAAGGAATAGCAGACACTATTACATACGTCTATGATTTTGTTACAGGTATCTACAATGTTGTTAACGAGTTAAGCGTTGTGTCTGTCCTCTCACGTGTCGGTAAGCCGTTTACAGAAGACGACCAAGAAGATTTGTACGGTTTGATCAAACGTATTGCGATCGCAGTGGATCGTATTGAGCAATACGAACTCATTAGTCATGAACGTCAGTTGAATCAGAGTATCTTGGATAACATTAACGAAGGCATTCGTTTCGTTTCAAATACAAGTGAGAATGATAAGTACAATACAGCCTTATTCGATTTACTTGGGATGGAACCTGAAACAGAATATAAAGCTTGGCCACGAGAGGAATGGACAGAGTATTTCCTCAGTCAAATTGACGACCCTGTTCAATATAAAGCATTTCTTGATGATGCAATCAGGTCTACATCCACGGAATTCATTACTAACGAATATATACTTTCATTGCCCTCTCAAGAGTCACGGGTAATGAATGTTTATAGTGTCCCAATTGTTATTCAAGATGAAAAAGTTGGTACGATCTTCGTACACCGTGATATAACACACGAACATGAAGTCAATAAAATGAAGACAGAATTGGTATCAACTGTTAGTCACGAATTACGAACACCTTTATCTAGTATCCTTGGATTCTCTGAGCTTTTACTCAATAAAGATATGGATGAACAACGCAAAAAACGGTATCTTGAAACTATTCATAGCGAAGCAACCCGATTAACGGCGCTCATCAATGACTTCTTAGATTTACAGCGAATGGAATCAGGGCGACAATCCTATACGATGGAGGACTTATCCGTCGGCAAAGTAGCTGAAAAGGCCGTAGATTATTTACGGATTCAATCACCTCACCATACGATAAAGATGCAGGATCTCACCTATTCATCTATAGTCAGAGGGGACTATGACCGCATTCTACAAGTATTCATGAATTTAATTGGCAATGCCATTAAATTTTCACCTGACGGCGGAAATGTGAATATTTCTCTGTTAAATCAACAAGATGCCGTTATCATTTCTATAGCGGATGAAGGCATTGGAATTCCATCAGATACTATTGAACATCTATTTGAGAAATTCTACAGATTTGATAATAGTTACAGCAGAAAAATTGGCGGAACAGGTCTTGGTCTATCTATTTGCAGAGAGATTATCCAAGATCATAATGGACAGATTTGGGTACATTCTGAGGAAAATGTAGGGACCACCATTTTCTTTTCCCTTCCTTTGAAACAACAGTTGCCTAAAGAGAAAATTGACTACGACAAACCTTTGGTTGTCATTGTAGAAGACGATGTAAATATTTCATTATTATTGGGAGAAGAACTAGCAAGCAATGGATTTTCAGTCATTCATCATTCCAAAATTAGCAAGGCATTTGAATGTATAGAAGCAATGCAACCAGCCGCAGTCGTCGTCGATTTAAAATTAGAAGAAGGTGAGAATGGTTGGGATTTAATAAGCCAAATGAAAGAACACACTAAAACTAAATCGATCCCAATTGTGATATCCTCTTCATTAGAAAAAGAGTCTGTATTGATGGAGAAATTCCAGGTCGGTAAATACTTGACGAAGCCTTATCCTCTTAGCGATTTATCATCTATTATCATGGAGACTATGGAGCGTTCTGATGGACTGATTTTGTATCCAGAGAACAACTAAAAAGAACGTCTTTTCCTTTACGGAGAAGACGTTCTTTTATTTTGTATGGATAGACTGTAATTAAAATAATGATTTGACTAATTCAGCCAGTTCATTTGGGCTAAAGGGTTTGGGTACGAAGTAAGAAGCCCCTTTTGCTAAAGCAACGTCCTGATCTGCTTGCTGTGCCTTCGCAGTGAGCATGATAATAGGCGTTGTCAGTTCTAGCGGTTGTAGACGCTCTAATAATTCTAAACCTGTCATACGTGGCATCATATAATCCAAGAGAATGGCGTCATATGAAGTGCTTTGAATTTTCTCCAAAGCTTCTACCCCGTCTTCTGCTTCTTCTACTTGAAATCCTTCAAATTCCAAAGTATCCGCAAGTAACATACGTAAAATATCTTCATCGTCTACAACTAACACTTTTTTTCCTACATGTATCAAAGTGGGCACCTTCTTCTATTCTCTTTTATCAAATAAACGATTCGCTAACTTGTCAATTCTTCCGAGCACTTCCGACGGTTGAAAAGGTTTAATAATATAATCATCTGCTCCAAGCCAAAGCGCTGCTTTAATATCATTCGCACTTTTTCTAGCTGTCATCATGGAGACTGTGACGTTTGTTTTGGAATGGTCACTCTTTAATCGGCTCAACACTTCTAGACCGTCCATTTTTGGCATGACACCATCCAGTAATACGATGAAATAAGCATCCGGGCTGTACCAATCATCCTCCAGAAACGAAGGGCCATCAGCATATGTCTTAACTGTAATATCGATATCTGGGGATTTTAACTCCAGCAAGGTTTGCTGAAGAATTTGTCTGATGAATGAATCATCGTCAACGATAATCACAATCAATTTCCGTTTTACTACCCGTTTTCTCTGGTCGTAAATCACCGTTTGGTTTCTCCCTGAACGCTTCGCCTCATAAAGAGCTTGATCTGCAGCGGATATCATGTTTGCAGTATTTCCCTCATACGTCGCACTGCCCGCTGAAAAAGTTACTTGGAATGTCTCATCACCGGATGTGAATATAGTGTTATTGAATTTGGCTCGAATCCGCTCAACGGCATGCACAGTATCTTCTGCTTTACTATTACAAAATAATAAAGCGAACTCTTCCCCGCCATAACGACATACATAATCGCCCTCGCGTTTTTCCTCTTTGATGATTTCGCCAAACTTCCGTAGAACTTCATCACCTGCTGGATGACCATACAGATCATTTACTTGTTTAAAGTGATCCAAGTCTATTATGACCAGCGAGAAAACCGCTTCAGATTGATCGGCTTTTTTGGCCAACGTATTGATGGTCTCGTCGAAGTAACGTCGATTACCAACGCCTGTCAAACTATCTGTAATCATACTGCTACTAACCGCATGCTGACGCAATTGTCGATTGAACAAATAAGGAAAAAAGATATCCATATCAAAAGGTTTAGATATCAAATCCATAGCACCTCTTCGATACGTTTCAATCAGAATTTCTTTCGTTACTTCTTCACTTGAGATGGCTAAAGTCGTATTTTTTTGCCGCGCGGGTTCTGCAATTTGATCCAATACTTCAAAGCCTGTCATATCAGGCAACTTTGCATCTATGATTACAATACTTGGCCTCATAGAGTAAAATTGTTCAATTCCACGCTTTCCATTCAATGAAATAATGACTTGAGCCCCAAGCTTCTCAAGCAACTCTTTTAAATAGGATACGAACTCTAAATCTTGATCAATAATTAAAATAAACGTTTCTTGATCAAGACGGTTAACGTAGCGATCAGGTAATTGAAATTCTTCTTTTTTTACAGCAATAGTAGTATCAAAATGCGATCGAATACGATTCTTCAAATTTTCTAATGAAGAAACGGGTATTTTCTGATCATTGGAAGACGTCAGAATCTCCAATTGTGACGCACAAAAGAGAGACAACTGTTGCAATCCAATTGTACCGGATGTTCCCTTCAATTTATGAAGAAAGTAATATAACTCCCTTTCCGTTAAACTACCCCGCGCTTTCCACTCTTCAAAGATATTCTCTGTACGTTGTGCAAGCATTTTCTGATATTTTTTTTGACTCACTGTTTTCCTCTCCGTTCAGCGGAAGCATTCCCATTTCGTCCTGTACATCTGATTCCCCGGTATTCTACTTCTATAAAAAGAGAGCCGGTAATATAGAATTTCCTATTACCAGCCCATACGTATATTTACTCTAGACCCATTTCCTCTTTTACAACTTGTGATATCCGATCTGCATATTCTGCACATTGTGCTTCTGTTTCAGATTCGACCATTACACGAACGAGAGGCTCTGTCCCCGAAGGACGTACAAGTACTCTTCCCTGTCCGTTCATCTCTTTCTCCACCTCGTTAATAACTCCGACAATACGCATATTATCCATTACCGCATATTTATCCATTACACGAATATTAACAAGTTTCTGTGGATACACTTTCATTTCGCTAGCTAATTCAGAAAGTTTTTTACCTGTTTGCTGCATGATGTTCACAAGTTGCAATGCTGTCAGTAAGCCATCACCCGTTGTATTGTAATCCATGAAGATAATGTGGCCTGATTGCTCACCGCCAAGATTATAATGATTTTTACGCATCTCTTCTACGACATACCGATCGCCTACAGCGGTTTGGACACTCTTCATGCCAAATTCCTCTAGTGCTTTATAGAAACCTAGATTGCTCATCACAGTAGAGACGATAGTATCTGATTTTAATCTGCCTTTGCTATGTAAATATCGGGCTACAATGAACATAATTTGGTCACCGTCGACAATATTTCCTTTTTCATCCACTGCAATAAGTCGATCACCATCGCCATCGAATGCCAGTCCGATATCTGCACTTTTTTCTACTACAAGTGCTGCAAGTGCTTCAGGGTGTGTAGATCCAACGCCGTCATTAATATTCAATCCATTTGGAGAAGCCCCCATTGTAGTCAAGTCTGCGTCCAAATCTGCAAATACATGGGTTGCCAAGACCGAAGTCGCACCATGTGCGCAATCAAGCGCCACATGGATATTCTCAAAATCCTCATCGACAATTTGTTTCAGATATTGAATATACTTTTGACCACCTTCAAAGTATTCCGTTATAGTTCCAACATTTCCGCCAACTGGACGAGGTAATGTATCTTCTTCTGCATTTAGTAGCTGTTCGAATTCTTCTTCCTGTGCATCCGTTAATTTAAAGCCGGTTTCTCCAAAGAATTTAATTCCATTATCTTCAACCGGATTATGTGATGCTGAAATCATAACACCTGCTTGAGCGCTCATGACACGTGTTAAATAGGCTACGCCCGGTGTACTAATTACGCCTAATTTCATGACTTCCACACCAACAGACAATAGGCCTGCTATTAAGGCATTTTCAAGCATTAAACCAGAAATGCGTGTATCTCTTCCTACTAGTACTTCTGCTTTTTCTTCTGCATCTTTAGTGAATAAATATCCACCAATTCTGCCTAATTTAAATGCTAATTCAGGTGTCAGTTCTTCGTTCGCTACACCTCTGACGCCATCTGTTCCAAAATACTGTGTCATGTTGTATTCTTCCTTTCGATCTCATCTCAGTAGATCACGTTTGTTACGAGTCTTATGATTCTTTATTATCATCCGTCTTTTTCGATACGTCGGAAGTATCGCCTGAAACCTTCACCTGAATTTTCAATTTGGCAGGTGTCACTTTCGTAATTCCTTCAGGACTTTTTACATCTACTTCCACTTTGCCGGACTTATCTATTTTATCTATATCTAGTTCTACTGGAATTTCTTTAATTGCATCCACTATACTCTTAGGACCGTATATGCGAATGATTTGAACATCGGGTGCTGCACTTTCAATAGTTATTCCACTTGGAGATTGTCCTTTTTGTTGCAATTTCAACGGAACTTCACGACTATATTCCTGAATATCTACTTTGACCGTGACTTCCTCAGGATCCAACGCAAGGGATAGCTTATTCAAGTCGCGATCCAATACCCGAACACGTGATTTTTGCTCAAAAGGTTTATCTAGGCTACCGTCATTGGTAATAGAAACTTTTACGAAACTAATCGCATCCACCACACTCTTCGCACCTGTAACATTAATCGAAGAGGGTCGGACACCCATGCTTTTCACTTCATAACCTTCCGCTAGTAATCTCGTATTCATCTCTGGATCGACACGAAATGATTGAGTTACCTTTTCCTCAATATTTATAGTAACCGTTGCAGGATCAAGTCGAACATCCAGTTTATCTGATAAATTTTCTGCTTGTATACGTACGCTATGTTCACCAAGTGTCAAGTTTTGTAAATCTAATTTTAATGTAAAATCCTTTAACAATTTAGTAGTCTGTACAATTTGAGCGGGTCCTTCAATTGTCATATTGACCACGTCAGGTACTCCGGTTACTACTAAATTTTCCGTATCGTAATATACTTCCACGGGAACGTCTTGCATAAGATCGAACACATCGCCTATTGTATTACGACTGGATTGATTCTCCGCTTTTACAGAAAAAAACAACATAATTGCTAAAAACAAGGCAGTCAGTCGCAGAAACCAGGGGCTATCCATGAATTTATCCATTTTTTCTCTTCCCCCACTTCCATAGAGAAGTATCCGTTTGTCCTGTAGTGTTACCAAACCAGGAAATACGTAATAATTTTTCGAATTCCTCGATATCCAGCTTCCTGTTAATTTCCCCATCCGCAGCCAGACTTATGGCACCTGTTTCTTCTGATACGATGATGGTTACCGAATCAGTGACCTCACTTATTCCAAGCGCAGCACGATGTCGTGTACCTAGCTCTTTGGAAATAAACGGACTTTCCGACAATGGTAAATAACAACCCGCGGCAGCAATACGGTTTTTTGTCACAATGACTGCACCGTCATGCAGTGGAGTGTTTGGAATAAATATATTGATAAGAAGTTCGGAAGTAATATGTGAATTCATCGGGGTGCCTGTTTCGATATATTCACTAAGACCTGTTTCCTTCTCAATCGTAATGAGCGCACCAATACGTCGCTTTGCCATATAACTAACGGATTTGACGAATGCTTCAATCAAACGGTCACGTTCTTCTTCTTCCTGCATAGCAGTCCGCGCAAAGAGTCTGCCTCGTCCCAATTGCTCTAATGCTCGACGAAGTTCAGGTTGGAATATAATGATCGCGGCCAAAAACCCAAAACGAAGTACTTCTTCCATCATCCATTGAAGCGTTTTCAAACCGAGCCATTCTGTAATATAGCGAACGATTAAAATCACAAATATACCTTTTAGTAATTGGACAGCCTTTGTTCCCTTAATAATGGTAATTAATTTATAGAGTACGAACCAAACAAGAAGCACATCCACAATATTTTTTAGTATTTCTATTGGTGCTAACGTTGTTGCTTGCTCCAAACCCGGCATGTGCTTCCCCTACCTTTTAAGAAAGTTCTTATATATTTAGTATAACATAATTACCAACTAACATGGTCAACTAAAAGGTATCGTACCTCTGAATGAAAACCAAAAAAGTGATGCGTAAGCTCTCAAGACGCATCACTTTGAAAATCTATTTTATCATTCATTTTCAAGCTTTTGATCCTTCGATGCCGGGATAATTTCTTTTGCCATAGACTTCATCTTATACCATAACCAATCAAAGATCTCATTGATTTCTTCACTCGATCCCGTTATAACGGCTGTTGAAGCCATATACTTAGAACCCCTAATGACTGTGACATTACCATCGACTTCTCCCTCAATTCGAAGGTCTCCATTCTTCACAACAAGATCTCCAACAACCGTTTCTCCTGCCGGTACCACAACCGTTTCCCCTTCAACCACTAAATTAGGCTGTTTCGTAAATGAAAACTGCTGCTCATTTTCAAAACTCGAGAAGAAAGATGCACTCATCAGCAATAAAAACATCGCGGCCGCCACCATAAACGGGTGTTGACGAAACCACTTACTTGGACCTTTTTTAATTGTCTGTTTCGGCAATCTTGCAGTCACGCCATTGACAAATCCAGGGGGCGCTTCCACTATATCTACACCCTTAAATAAAGTAACAGTTTGCCCTAGTTCCTCAAACGTTTCTCTGCATTCTTCACATATTTTCAAATGTTCGTTCATAACTTGTTCATCCTCAATGGTGATATCACCATCTAGAAACGCATGTATATAATGGACAACATGTTTAGGACATTTTCCCATGAATCTAACCTCCTACATACTCCCCATTTGTTGCCGAAGTGCTTCTCGCCCTCGATGTACTCGTGTTTTCACTGTACCAAGTGGCATCTCCAAAATGTCAGCAATTTCCTGCAACTGTAGGTCTTCCATATATCGTAAAATAATAATCGTGCGGTATTTATCGGGCAGCCTGTTTACTTCATATTGAATACGATCTTTCATTTCCATCTTTTCTACTTCTTCTTCCGGTAATTTTTGCACTGCTGCAATTTGTGAATACATATCCAAGCCTTCAGTTCCTGGAATTGTAGCATCCAAGTAGTAATCGGGTTTTTTCTTACGAATGCGATCAATACACAAATTGGTCGCAATGCGGTACAACCAAGTAGAAAATTTCCGCTTTTGGTCATAGGTTTCCAAGTTTACATAAGCGCGCACAAAGGCTTCTTGCGCAATATCTTCTGCCTCTGCCGCGTTGTTTAACATTCGGTAGCACACTTGATATAGGCGGTGCTGAAAATGGATGACGATTTCCTCAAAAGCTTCCTGATTACCGTGTAAAACTTCTTTTACCCGTTTGTTAATTAATTCGTCCAATAGGCTTCACTCTCCGCTCTTATGCGGCTGTCCCTCTATATACGTTAGAAACTACATTTAGTTTCACTTTTTTCATTTAGTATGCTCATCTCTACTTTATCATTAATCTCGCCATCAGTGATAGTCATTTCCACAATAGGAAAAAGTGATCAAAACCTGCAGGCTTTAATCACTTCAATTAATTATAGTAGTTTTTCACCAAATAATGATCCCATCAATCCGACTGCTACATCAGCCGTCTTATTGTACTCGTCAAGTACAGGATTAACCTCAACAAATTCCGCGGATGTAATGACATTTGCATCTTCTAGTAATTCCATAGCTAAATGACTTTCGCGGTATGTGATCCCTCCTGGCACAGGCGTTCCTACCCCCGGTGTATATAACGGATCCAAACCGTCCAAATCCAATGACAAATGAACACCGTCTACTCGTCTTGAAGCAAAATATTCAAGTGTTTGTTGTATCACCGCTGACATTCCATAACGGTCGATTTCATGCATAGTAAATACTTTTACGCCTTTTTCTTTAATTATTTGTCTTTCACCAGGATCTACTGAGCGTGCTCCGATAATTACCACGTTTTGGGGATTGATTTTCGCTCCCTCACTATGCACATTCACCAACTGCTCATGCCCCAACCCCATACTAACCGCGAGCGGCATACCGTGGATATTTCCCGACGGAGATGTTTCGCTTGTATTCATATCTGCATGCGCATCGTACCAAATAACGCCAAGGTTTTTATAGTGTTCTCCCAATCCGGCAAGTGTCCCTATTGCGATACTATGATCTCCACCAAGCACCAGTGGAAACTTCTTGTTTTTTACAATAGCCGAAACTGTCGCGGCGAGCTTTTCGGCCGCTTCAGTCACTTCTGTTAAGTTCTTCAATCCTACTTCATTACACGATACATCATGAATAGGAGAAACAGAAATATTTCCTTCGTCCATTACGTGATGACCCAATGCCTGGAGACGATCTACCGCTCCTGCATATCGAATCGCACTTGGCCCCATATCCACTCCACGTCGGCTCTGACCTAAATCCACGGGTACCCCGATTAAAGAAATGTTTAATTTGCGCATGGCTAATCCTCCCACCTAATCTTCATATTTTCGACTAGAACGATATTATCCTATTTTTTTCGCATCTTCTAGTGACATCGGTCGGCCGAAATAATAGCCTTGTCCTTCGCGGCATCCTAAGTTGTAGAGCATTTTGGCCTGCTCTTGCAATTCTATTCCTTCTGCCACTACATTCAACCCTGCTGTATCGGCAAGAGTAACAATCGCTTTGACTATAGCCTGACTGTTTTCATTCTCCAATATATCCCGTACAAATGATCTATCAATTTTCAACGTATCAGCTGGGAGTTCTTTAATATAACTGAACGTACTATAACCTGTACCGAAGTCGTCAATCGCAACAGTAATCCCTTCGCTTCGAAGTCTTTGAATGGATTCTTTCATGCCTTCCGTATCCATAAATGAGCTTTCTGTCAATTCAAGCTCTAGCATCTCAGGCGGTACGCGATATTCTTTAATAATATTCAAAACGGTGTCAATAAAGCCTTCTTCTCTCATTTGAACTGTTGAGACATTCACAGCAAACCGGCATCTACCACCTGCTGCGAGTTCTATTTGTGCGCGTTTACACACTTCCCGTAAAATCCATTCTCCAAGTGGTATGATGATTTTCGTTTCCTCAGCGAGTGGAATGAATTTATCAGGCGGAATCACGCCTAAATCAGGATGTTTCCAACGAACCAGTGCTTCTACGCCAGTCAACTCACCGGTATCCAGTAGTACTTTCGGCTGGTACTCAAGATAAAAATGTTGTTGTTGCACACTTTTACGTAATTCATTTTCTAACAAAATTCGCTCTAATGACATCTTTGAAGTACCCGGCTTGTACATTTCCGTATCTCCGCCACCGTGTAACTTGACCTTACCTAATGCTAATGTAGCTTTAGTGACCAATTCGGAAGGCTGATTGGCGTGTTCAGGATAGATAGAAACACCGCAACTTATTGACAAGGTGTAGAATTGTTTTCCGACTTGAATAGGTTGTTCCAAAAAGATACGAATATCTTCCGCATGATTATAGAACTCTTCTTCGTCTTTCAATCCGGATATAATGAATGCAAATTCATCACCCGCAATACGAGCTAATAGACTTTCAGGACCGGTTCTCTTTTTCAATCGTTCTCCAACCATTGCCAATAAATAGTCTCCCGCTTCATGCCCCAGTAAATCATTTGCATAGCGTAGACGATCAATATTCATATGTACGAGAGCAAATACTTGCTTGCGTGTACGTGCTCTTTCAAATGCTAGTGCCATCTGTTCTCTAAAAGAATTTCGATTCATTAAGGAAGTTAGTTGATCATTGTAGACAAGATATTTGATTTTCTCGTCTGATTTCACACGTTCTGTAACATCTCGCATGACGACTAACAGCTTATCTTCATATTCAACTGTTTCTTTCACTTTATCAATTTTCGCTTCCATAATATGCAAACCCTTTTTACTATCTAAAAAAGAGTACTCTAAATTACATGCTTGGCGCTGATATCCCCCAAATTGCATAATTTTCTTTTTTACTTGTTGACGATTTTTCTTACAGATATAAGAAAAGAAGGAATTGGCATATAGTTCATTCACCGAATGTCCAAGAAGTTTCTGAAAAGAAGGGGATACGTAGTAAAACATCCCTTGTCGATCAATAATCGCAATATAGTCAGATGCATTGTCTGTAATAATTTCGTAAAGATCTGCATTTTTTCTTATCTCTAGCTCCATTTTCTTTCTCTCGGTAATATCATAACGAATTGCAATGTATTGGTAAGGTTTTCCTTTATCATTTAAAAATGCGACGATCGTTGTGTCTACCCAATACGTTGATCCATCCTTCGCACGATTACATATATCGCCACGCCAAGTATTGCCCGCCCCAATCGTTGACCACATGTCTTTGAAAAATGCTGCATCATGGTGACCTGAGTTTACAATACGTTGATTAGCACCAATTAATTCTTTTCTCGAGTATTTTGAAATTTTTTCAAAGTGTTCATTTGCATATTGGATCGTTCCTTTTGAGTCAGTAATTGCGACAATGGCAGCCTGTTCTAGTGTATAGGCAATATCACTAAGAACCTTTTGTAATTCCTTTTCACTACTAGACTCCACAAATGTATCCATACCGTTTAAAAATTCTTGCATTGCTATATCACAATCCCTATATCTGGTTATTTTTTCATTACTTATACAAGATAAATTACCTATACATGTTCCAAATTATTAAACAAGATAAACAAGATAAACAAGATATACAAGATAAACTACCTATACATGATACAATTTATTATACATGATAATTCCAATTATTCTATATGATTAAGTAATTGGACGACAAAAAAACCCTTTATCATTTTAAAATAATAAGGATTCGACATATTTACTATTAAATTGTAAGTGCATGGGTACAATGGCTGGGGTAGCTGGATTCGAACCAACGAGTGACGGAGTCAAAGTCCGTTGCCTTACCGCTTGGCTATACCCCAATGTATAGCTGACTATATTTGTCTTAAGGTAAAAAAACATGGTGGTGGGGGACGGATTCGAACCGCCGAACCCGGAGGGAGCGGATTTACAGTCCGCCGCGTTTAGCCACTTCGCTACCCCACCGTGTTAAATTTTTGCTAAGCTTTGCTTTAAATGAGTAAATGGTGACCCCTACGGGATTCGAACCCGTGATACCGCCGTGAAAGGGCGGTGTCTTAACCGCTTGACCAAGGGGCCATGAAAATGTTCATGGAGCTTCCAGCCGGACTCGAACCGGCGACTTCTTCCTTACCATGGAAGCACTCTACCTGCTGAGCTATGGAAGCATAAAAAATGGCTCCGCAGGTAAGACTCGAACTTACGACCGATCGGTTAACAGCCGATTGCTCTACCACTGAGCTACTGCGGAATAATAATATGTTTAGTACGCCTGACGACAAAAACCATTATAGCATGATTGCTAACTCTGTGCAACAAATACTTTTGAATCACTCAAGCTTTTTTAATTATAGTGGTCATAGTCATAGACGTCAAGGGTTTTTCATATAATAGTTTAGATTTCACATAATGAAGGAGATTGGCATGATAAAAAAATTTCTCTTCCTTTTTGTATTAACTGCAATATTCCTAGCTTTTATTCCCCAATTGACCAAGCCTTCTTCAACTTTGAAGGCAGTTTTCCGATTGACTGAACAACCTGCAGTAATAGTGAAAGGTACACAAGGTTCAGCATTGACCATTAATATTTCATTTGGTGAAAAAGAAGTGGAGGAACTTCTTGAAAATTTGTCGCAGCCCTATCCTTTATTGTTTATTGATAGTGACTGGGCTTCACGCTTCCCCCACATTACAGAACAGATTAAACAGCGATCTTTGCCTGTCGCATTACTTGGAACCGAAGGTCAACAATATGTGAGCAATCCCAAGCTTTTAAGCGAACAACTACAAACGTTTGAAGAGTTGTTTAGCACGCGTCCTCTTTGGTTCCGTACGACAGATGAAGAATTCCCTTTGACACTGCTGCAAGAATTGAGTGAAGCTGAAATAAACGCCTTGGGATCTACTATCCAGTGGTCTAGCGGTGCACTACCGAAGGCTTCTAAGGGAGAAATCATTGCCGTTCCATACACTCGTAATGAACACGTCGCCACGGCAGATGTAAAACGACTACTTGCCAGTCGTACTTTTCAATCCGTAGAGGATCTATTATTTCGGACAACTGTAAAAACAAAAAAAATTCCAAAATAAAAAACTGACAGGTGAAAAACCTCCTGTCAGTTTTTTTTTGATTTCTTTGCTTGTTTCTTCGTTTTTTTTCTATCACTTCTGCGTTTATCTAGCTTTTCTTTATCAATATCGGATTGTTTATTGTATTTAGGCAATACTAATAGTTGATACGCATTTACTGCGAGTAGCGGGAATAAAAGAATTGTTACCCATTCATCTTTGTTACCTGAAGTAACCATAAGCGCCGGCAACCATTCAAGCGTCGTGATAACAATCATGAAAAATAATGCAGAAATCAATGCATGTTTTTTCGTCCACTGTGCTTTGAAGTACGCTGTCACTACGGATACTGCGATTAAGGTAATCAGTAAGAAAATATACAGAAGCGTACGGCTCGTATCTGCTTTCGTTAATTGAAAACGGAAAAAGACTAAGTCAAACAGCACGACTACTATGATCAACAGTTGAACCCAGTTCCACAACGTGAGTGTACGGAACATATTCACACCAAACTGATGAACGGTCAAATAGGCAAAGAAGCCCATCTGCGCAACTACACTCATCGTAAACCCTAAGAAAATCATCCATAAAAAAGCACCAAGAAATTGCCATATCTCGCCTGCCTGTATGTATCCATAGAAAAAGTCCCACCGTACAATTAGACCGACAATGGCTGTAATCGCTCCACCAATTGCCATTGCGCGTAAGAAAAATTTTACCCAATTTCGTATTGTCACAGCACTGTTCCCCTTTTTATCATGTCTATCCTAGTGTATCAACGATCGACAAAAAAATCTATTTCATTGAACGATTCATGCATATTCCTCCTTATATTGTGAACAATAAATGAAAATACAAGTGGAAGGTTGAGTGGAATGAAAAAAATGGCAGTTCTTTTTCTATTCCTTCTATTTCTTACGGGTTGCAGCGGAAGTCATCAAGCAGCACCAAGCTATGATGAGATGAAAAAGATGATGACAGATGCAATCCAGACGGAAGACGGAAAAAAGGCACTCCGTAAATTGATGACTGATCCCGAGTTCAGGGAATTATTAGTACTTGAACAACCAGAAGTCAAACAGAGCATTGAGAATGTATTGCTTTCTAAAGAAGGAGAACGCTTTTGGAAAACGGCTTTTGAAGATCCTAAATTTACTGAATCCATTGCAAAGAGCATGAAAAAACAACAAGCAGATATCATGAAAGATTTGATGACTGATGCTTCTTTTCAAAAGGAATTGGAGAAGTTTTTTGGTCAACCTGACATGATGAAACAAATGGAGAACATCGTGAATTCCGCAACGTTGAAGAAGGAGATGGAGAAGGCCATAGAAGATACAATTAACAGCCCTTTAATGCAGGCGAAGTGGCAAGAACTCATCATGAAGGCTGGTAAAGGCGCTACGGGGGGATCTTCCAAGGATGGTGGTAAAGGACAAAAAACAGACGAAGAAGGAAAATAATTCTTTCTTCGTCTGTTACTCATTATTTTTTCGTTTTTTTGATTACTGTATCGGCAACGTCTAAATAGATTTTCCCTATCGGATGATCTTCCGCATAAACGGAAGGTGCAAAGTCCGTTTCGTTCCAGTCAGGTTGACCAAGTGGGATTTGGCCTAATAATTCTGTACGAAGTTCTTCAGAAAGACGAACACCGCCCCCTTGACCAAAGACATATTCTCTCTCGCCCGTTGCTTCCGATGCGAACCAAGACATATTTTCAATCACACCGAGTAGTTCATGTTCAGTCTGTAATGCCATCGCTCCCGCACGCGCTGCAACGAATGCCGCAGTTGGGTGTGGAGTAGTCACAACAATTTCTTTGGATGCCGGAATCATTTGGTGAATATCAAGCGCTACGTCACCTGTTCCAGGTGGTAAGTCGAGCAACAAGTAATCCAATTCGCCCCAGTCTACGTCACGGAAAAATTGATCCAACACTTTTCCAAGCATAGGTCCACGCCATACAACAGGTGCGTTATCTTCAACAAAGAAGCCCATTGAAATCACTTTTACGCCAAAACGTTCCACTGGCATGATACGATCTTCTCGGACTTCAGGCATTGCTGTAATCCCCATCATATCCGGAACACTGAATCCATAAATATCTGCATCGATTAAACCAACTTTTTTGCCACGTCTTGCTAAGGCTACTGCTAAGTTGACGGAGACAGTAGATTTCCCAACGCCACCTTTACCAGATGCAATCGAAATAAATTCAATATTGGATACAGGGGATAAGATATCTTGTGTTTCCGCTTCGGTAACTGTACCACGGAATTGCTCTAATACTTCTTTAGGCAACTCTTCAAATCGTATGCCTACAGAGTCTGCTCCTGCACCTTTCAACACTTCTACTATTTTTGATTGTAGCGTCAATTGCTCTCCGGTATTCACTTTCGCAATCGCGATTTTAACACTGACGTGTTCTTTCTCAGGTTTAATGGTGACACCCACAATACCATTCGTTTCTGCCAATGTTTTATGTAAAAACGGATCTTCCAATGCGCCAATCAATTCACGGACTTGTTGTTCATTAATCACATGTAACACTCCTTACTGAATTCATTCACTCCTTTTTAGTATATCATATTCCCTATTCACCCAACCGTCATATGCATTATTGCTCTTCAGCAAGTTGATATTTTACAATTCCATCTACAATCGCCGCGGCTACTTTTTTCTGGTACGATTTATTTGCCAACAACTTTCTTTCTTCCGGATTGGACAGGAAGCCCGTTTCTACTAATACAGCTGGAACCGGCACTTTTTTCAACAAGTAGACTCCTGTGATTTTCATCGCTTCCCGTTCGGTATTTTTCAACTGATCACGCAGTTCGTATTGGATGGACGTCGCTAGTTGCTTACCATCTGGGTGGCCGCCTGGATGATAAAATACTTGCGCCCCTCTCCAACGTTCTTCTGGAATCGCGTTAACGTGTACGCTGATAAACATGTCCGGCTTCGATTCTACTGCCATGCTTTCACGTAGTTTTAAGTCTGCAAACTTTCTGCTTCTCAATGAAGTAAACTTCTCGGATGGTGCATGTTCCGCAACTGCATCGCCGTTTTTCTCCCTAGTCATTTCAACAGTTGCTCCTTTTTTCTTCAATAGTTTACTTACTTCATGAGAAATGTTTAACGTAATATCTTTTTCAATGAGTTCACCTGCCGAAGCACCTCCGTCTTCCCCACCATGTCCAGGATCAATGAGAATGCTTACCCCACCGAGTTCTGAGGGCAGAAAAAAGCCACGATCGGATGCTTTGACGCCGTATAACACTCCACCTAATGAGAAAATGATTAGCATCACTGCCACAAGCCACTTTTTCATACAGACACCGCCTTTTTCTTTCACTATACGCTTGGACTTTTCAGGTTATGTCTATCTAGTACATGACTAGAAGTTTAGAGTAGATAATAGATTGGATAACAGGCGGCTACGAATTGGTATCTGCGAGGGCAAAGGCATCGTTGCACTAAGCTTAGGAAAATTATCAGGACTTCAATCCGATCTAGCTGATACCTTCTTCTCCCACCTCCCTTATACTTCTTTCCCTACATTAGAACTGTGAGATCCGTTAGCGAATAGCGTTTCTTTGGGAATACAGGCAAAGCGTTAAGCGTGTGTATTCCATGGAGTTAGCAAACGCTACTCCGTACGGATGAAAGTGCGCACAAAAAAGCCGTCGCAAGAAGTTTTTCACTTCTTACGACAGCTTTAGATTCGTGTATTATTTTGTTTGGCCTTCCCACGCTAGCATTCCGCCTACCATGTTTGTTACATCAAAGCCTTCGTCAGCCATAAGCTCTTGCGCACGGCCGCTTCTTCCGCCTGAACGGCAAACGAGAATGTAAGGTATTTCAGCATTCAAGTCATGCATTTCGACTGGCAGATTACCGAGGGCGATGTGTTCTGCGCCTGGAATCATACCTTCCGCTACCTCGTCATCCTCGCGTACATCGATGATATTCAATTCTTTACCACTTTCTAGTTGCTCTTGTACTTCTTTTGCAGTTAATTCTTTTAAAGTCATGAGTGATATCCTCCAAAGTGTTTAATGTACCCTTATTCTATCTTGCTAGGTTGAGCATTGTCTATTTAAATGAACTAATTAGTATTGCTGTAATTCTTTCGTAGTATGTCCACGGTTTTCCCATAATCTAGTCGTATCCGCTACTGCGACAATCGCAGGGATATAGCGCTCGGATTCTTTAATAGGCAGCTCCAGACGGGATATAAATGAGGACAGTTCCATCATGAAGTCACCGCCACTTACTTGCAAATTAAATACCAGTTCCGAGACTATTGCGTCTACATCCAATTGATCACCGAAATCCTCTTTTAACATATTTTTCACTAGTAATTGCTCGGGCGTTTCTTGTACATACTCCTCGTCAATGAAACACAATAATTCTTCTCTTACAGGTATATAATACGGCTTTCTAGCTGCGTTTTGTCTTAGGTTGTCCTTCTCGGCTTCTTCGATTGTCGCTTCAGCTACAAATTCGTTTGATTCAATATAGACGAAGCTCTCCTCTAGTTTCTCTTTCACTCGCTTAGTTTGCAAAAACCTTTCCACTTCATCCAATGAAATCTTCTCTTCATTTTGATCATTGTAAATCTCCATTACTTTTTCAATAGGCACAATCCCATATAGGTTTGTGCACGCCACAATATACTTCATTACCATTTCTTTATTCAATATACACACGCCTTTCGCTGATCTGGATACATTCCCTATGTACTCTTTCTGTATTGTATCAAAACTATTACCTATTGTTCTGCCTGAGAACATTTTGATCATCCTTGAAGGTTTCATAATATACTATACCAACTAGAAAATTCAGGAGGAATGGTATGGGTGCTATAAATGGCAACGAGTTTGTGCGTAGAATAAATGAGCAGGACGCGGAGATTTGGCTAGATGGACAGCAATTAAAAGGACCTATTTCTAAACATCCAGCCTTTAAAGGGCTTATTGAAACAAAGGCTTCTCTGTATGATTTACAATTATCACCTTCACATAAGGCTCGCATGACATACGCCTCACCAGTCACAAACGACCCAATTGGACTTTCTTACTTACAACCGAAAACCAAAATGGATTTGCAGAAACGAAGAGTTATGACAGAAGAATGGGCAAGACTTTCCTGTGGCTTACTTGGTAGAAGCCCAGATTACCTCAATACGGTGATCATGAGCTTTGCCTCTTCTTCCCCTCACTTGCTCGGCAAAGAAAACTGTTTTCCAGAACATATTCAAGCGCTTTATGAACGAGCACGAGAAGAAGATCTATCTTTTACTCATACCTTTATTACACCGCAGGTCAACCGATCGCAGAATGCCTTTAATACGTCAGATGAACCGATCTCTGCGAAGATTGTAGGCAAGACATCTGCAGGGCTCATCATTAAAGGAGCAAAGCTACTAGCCACACAGGGCGGCGTGACGGATGAAGTGTTGGTGTTCAGCACGCCTTCATTTCTTGGGGATCCTGATGAAGCTTTCGCCTTTTCCATTCCTTCCAGTACAGAAGGTTTACGTTTTCTTTGCAGGGAATCATTTGTAGGTGGGAATTCTACGTTTAATTACCCACTGAGTTCACGGTTTGAAGAGATGGATGCTATAGTTGTTTTCGATAATGTTCTCGTCCCATGGAAGCGTGTATTCTTTCATCACAATAAGGAAGTAGCTTCAGAATTTTTCTCAATGAGTTCATTTCATCCATTTGCTACCCATCAAGTCATTACGAGACAGATCGTCAAGACGGAGTTCATGTTAAATTTGGCAGAGCAACTCGTCCAAACGATTAATATAGCGGAATATCTCCACATTCAAGAGAAATTGTCTGAAATAATTATAGGGCTCGAAACGATGAAAGCCTTGCGAGATAAATCCGAAGCCGATGCATTACCCGATCAATGGGGTTATATGTGTCCAAGTGCGATACCACTTCAAATAGCTAGCAATATTTTCCCCAAAGTCTATCCGCGTTTTAGTGAAATCATTCAGCTAATTGGAGCGAGTGGAATGGTTGCGCTACCTACCGATAAGGATTTCCATTCGGCTATTCAACCTGATCTCACAAAGTACCTACAAGGTGCTACGAAAACCGCGTTAGAACGTGTACAACTATTTCGATTGGCTTGGGATTTGACGATGAGTTCGTTCGGCACAAGACAAACGCAATATGAACGGTATTTCTTCGGTGATCCAGTTCGCTTATCAGGTCATCTATACCGATCCTATCCAAAAGACGCAGGACAAGAAATGATACACCGGTTACTCTCAGATTAAATGAAAAGTCAGTAATTTGCCGAAATTATGTCAGCTCATCGTATTTGCCAGATGCTACACTTTGTATATGGAGTTGATGATTATGGTGCTATCTGTAAATAGAATTAAGCTATTTCAAGAAGCAGTCCGGTTTATTCACAGTTGTTATGACGAACTAGGACTTTCTCAAGAAGAACAAATCAAGCGCGTGAAGGAAATTGAAGAAGAGATTATCCAAACGGGAACGTACACCCATACAGAATCCGAACTGATACAAGGCGCGAAAATGGCTTGGCGAAACAGTAATCACTGTATCGGCCGATTGTTGTGGGAAACATTGGAGGTATTTGACGAACGACAAGTCACTACTGCTGAAGTAGCATTTGAAAAATTGAAGCATCACGTGGATTATGCAACGAATGATGGAGATATTCGCTCAACGATTACAGTCTTCGCTCCGCGAGCGCAAGATAAAGACCCCCTAAGGATCTGGAATCATCAATTAGTTCGTTATGCTGGATACAAGGAAGGTCCCACAATCATTGGTGACTCTACATCCATTGAAATGACTAAGTTATGTGAAAGCCTTGGTTGGCAAGGAGCCAAAACACCTTTTGATGTATTACCGCTTGTCATTCAAGAGTATGGGAAATTTCCGCGGCTTTTTGAATTGCCAAAGTCGTCAGTAAAAGAGGTACCTATCAGTCATCCCGAAATCAAAGGAATTTCTGAGTTGCACACAAAATGGTATGCTGTTCCGATCATTTCCAATATGCGTCTTGATATCGGTGGAATTGAATATCCCATGGCACCATTTAACGGCTGGTATATGGGTACGGAAATTGGAGCGCGTAATCTTGCAGATGCGGATCGTTATAATCTTTTGCCGTCTGTCGCCAAACTGATGGGGCTCAACACAAAATCCAATCGATCTCTTTGGATAGACAAAGCACTTGTAGAGTTGAATATAGCCGTTCTACATTCCTATCAGCAAGAAGGCGTCACACTTGTTGATCATCATACCGCAGCTAAACAATTCAAATCGTTCGAAAAGAAAGAGCAAAGTGCAGGAAGAAAAGTGACAGGTAACTGGGTATGGCTCATTCCACCACTATCACCCGCCGCTACCCATGTCTATCACAAACGGTTTGCCAATGACATTATAACTCCCAATTTCTTTTATCAAAAAGATCCCGAATAAACCAACGCCCCTGCACCATGTTATATGGTCTAGGGGCATTGGCTTATTGAACAGGTATTTCTTGAAAGTTAATGCGAATAAATTGACCCGTTTCAGCTGAATATGTGACAGTCACTATCACACCGAATTCTCGTTCTTCCTCTTTTAACCAAAGCTGAAACTTTTCCACACTCGTCACGTTCTTTGAGTCGGTTGCGATATGCAAATAATCCTTGATTTCTGCACGAGGATATTTGAGCATCGTTTGCTTGATCGCAAGCCTCGACCACTTAGCGTATGCCGGTACTTCTACCTTACTAAGAGTGGCAACCGGCGCCTCGCTAGTGCCCGTCGCGCTTGTCATTATCATCCCAAGCGCAAAGATTATTTTCGCAAAGATAGCACGCACCTCCTTTTGGAATAGCATGCGCTGTTTATATCCATTCAATTCTAATTAATAACATTCAACTTAAATAGTCGCACGTTTTTTTTATATTAATTTGTAATCATCTGTCCTTCATGCATACCGGGCCACATTTGCTTCGTGTAGGCCATGTCCCAGAACATATACTCATATCGAGTCGTATTAAGGAAGATCTCCTCTAACCTCACTAATTCTGATTCAGGCTTGCCTCCTGCAGTTTCATCCATTAATTCTAAGCACCAAGTAGCCAACTCGCCAAAGTCTTCCGATGAATACATGCGAATCCAGTCACCATACAATGGATGTTCCAGCGCACCAGGCAATTCCGAAAGCTCTTTGCCAATCTCCCAGTAGCTCCACGCACACGGCAATAATGCAGCGACAACTTCCGCTAGAGAGCCGTTTTGACTTACATGTAGCATATAGTGCGTGTACGCTAGAACAATTGGAGACGGCTGAGCATTCTCGAGCTCTTCCTCGGTAATGCCAAAGCGTGCTGCATATTGACGGTGAAGTTCCATTTCAGTGTGTAGTGTACCGTTAAGCAATGCAGCAAATTTACCCATCGTCTCTACATCCGTAGCCTTCATCGTGCCCACAGCAAACACTTTCGCGTAGTCAATTAAATACAAATAGTCTTGCACCATATAAAAACGAAACTTCTCCTGATCCAACAGACCATTTCCAATCTCCTGTACAAACGGGTGACTATGATTCTGTCTCCAAATCGGTAATGTCTTCTCTAATAAACGTTCTGTAAACTTCATGTATACTCTCCCCTTTTTCGTAATAAATGAAAAAGCCACTTCTTGACTAGAAGTGGCGGAGAGACATCACAGAGCACAGAAATAAGCTAAGTAACATCTGCACCACTTCCTTACGCCGGTATGAACCGGATCAAGTTAAAGGGTTAAAGCATATGCTTCTCTCAGCTCCACAGAGCACCCCTAGCGGTAACAACTATTTCATTTGTATATTCTATTGTAGACTTACTTTATCAGAAAGGTCAAACGAATTGAGATTACACGTAGCCTACATACAACACAGCAATTGGCAGCAGACCTTAAATTGGTCTTACTCAATCGAATACGTTTATTCCACAAACTTCACGCAGTGTCAGTTTGTTATTCTAGATGTTCTTTTAGCTTTTTCTCAACATCTTCTTCTATTTTTTTTACGCGCTCTTCTTCTAGTTTACGTCGTGGTTTAGGATGATACCATTCAATTTTCCCATTAATGAATGTACCTTTAAATTCTTCGCCTTGA
Organism: Sporosarcina sp. P18a; assembly: GCF_002743135.1. Lineage (NCBI taxonomy): Bacteria > Bacillati > Bacillota > Bacilli > Caryophanales > Caryophanaceae > Sporosarcina > Sporosarcina sp. P18a. Next base: position 98,956 of record NZ_PDYQ01000003.1, read on the forward strand.
ATCTTCAATTTAAATGACTGAAGTGGTCGAGTTTGACTTCCGCTATTCGATTGTTCGATCTCAATATTATCCGCTTCATTTCGAATCCCTTGCTCGGATAAAAGTTCCAAAACTTTATCCTCTATAGCAATTACTTCCTCTTCGCCAACATCATGTTTGGGATGTGGATTAAGCCATTGAATTTTACCGTCATGATAGTCACCTTTATAATTACGACCTTCTAAGATGAGCTTAAACTGAATTCGCTCGTACTGCCTGTCTTCAAAAACTTTTTCTGCTTCAAAGTCATCTACCACAGGGAACACCTCCAAAAATAGTATAAAGCCTCTTTTTATAAAATGGCTCATCTTACGTTATCCATAACTACTAATTCAAGCCTTCTAGCCTGAAGTTTAATTACCCATCATTCCTGCTCACGTATAAATCCTTTAAAAAAATTTAAACTCTAATATAACTTAGCAATAGGTTGTTGTCAAATCCATTAATATTCTACTATGCTTTATATCATTCGAATATACGGTCCAAACACCGTAAATCGTAGCGAACTTACTCCCCGTACACTCTATTACATCTTCACTCACTACCAGGCAGAAGATCAACTTCACACATGTGTCACAACTTTATTGCAGCCTTTAATAATTACCGTGAGTGTTGAACCAATACACGCAAAGACTGCTATACATTCTATTGACTTGACGGACATGGTTAATCCTATGAAGGACACACCACGTATGTATAATAATACCCCATTTTTTGTGTTTCAATCATTTGAACAGTGACATAGTTGTTTGAACAAACTACATAATATATTCGGAATAACTTAGCTCTCTTTATTACTTTCCGTACATATTAATTTCTGCAGTACTAGCATAACGGACAGAAAATGCCCAACAACTCATTGAATTGTCGGGCCATTTCTAGTACTTCCTTAAAAAACTTGGTTTCGTTTGATTCCATTCTTCGCTAATTACGTGGTGGCAGACTGAAATAATTCGCTCTATGACTTGTGTATAGTTTGCCAAGATGCGTATAGTGAAGCCAGGAACGGCAAGCTTAGACAATCCGAATGCAAATTCTCCAGCCTCTTGTTGAAGAGTTTCATATAATCGATCCAATAGAGCATCATTCGTTTTTTCTCCAACGACAATTAAGGAACCCAAATGTGTGTATCCTTCCATAAAGCCTAACTCATTCATATTTTGTGACGCTGGATGAAGTTTTATATGGTCAAAGACAACAAGTTGACCTCCCATATAAATCTCGGTTTTCAAACGGAGCATGTCATAGCTGAATTTTTCTCCTTCCGGCGACCAGCCCGGAGTCAATATTTCGGCATACAGCAAAGTTGCTCCTTTTTCCATGTATATACTATTTTTCTGATAGCAACTGGCATCTTTGTATGCAATAAGCGCATCCGGTAAGTACTCTAGATAACTATCTTTTTTCATACGAATGACTGTCTCTTGATATACTTGCTCGGTCGGTGTTCTATATACTTTCGTCGCTGACTGGGTCGTCAACGTCAGCATCGCTCGTTCACCAAGGGTGACTTTCATTTGATACCGATCCCCATCTAAATAGCCACCGCCAGGATTCAATAAATAATAGCATGGATAACTATTCTTATTAAAATAGACAGGACGCATCACTTTAAATGCACCTTGAAAGTAAACACTTTTCGCCACGGAGCGTCCTTGTCGATTTTCCATGACGAGGTCAAGAACACCTGTCCATTCAGACATCTTGTCCTAGTCCTTTTAACAAAGCGTGTTTTCTGATCCATTCAACCACTTCATCTAGTCCTTGATCATCTTTTAAATTGGTGAAAAAGAAAGGTTTATTTCCTCTAAATACTTTTGTGTCGGACTCCATTACTTCAAGACTCGCCCCGACATATGGCGCTAAATCTGTTTTGTTAATAATAAACAAATCAGATTTAATCATTCCTTGTCCACCTTTGCGCGGGATTTTTTCACCTTGCGCTACGTCAATTATATATATAGAAAAGTCTACGAGTTCTGGACTGAACGTAGCCGCTAGGTTATCACCGCCACTCTCTACAAAAATCAACTCGAGGTCGGAATGTTTTTCTTTCAATTCATTAATCGCAGCGAAATTCATCGAAGCATCTTCACGAATTGCCGTATGTGGACAGCCTCCTGTTTCCACACCGACAATACGGTCTTCCGGAAGAATACCGTTCGCAACTAAGAATTTGGCATCTTCTTTCGTATATATATCATTGGTAATAACCGCCATACTCACTTCGCCATCTAATGCGCGTGTAATTTTTTCAACGAGCATGGTTTTTCCCGCACCAACTGGTCCGCCGACACCTATTTTAATTGGTCCCATTCTAAGCACATCCTTATTATCAATTTCATTACATTCATTACGAACTAAAAATACGTATCCCGACACGTTCATGTTGCATTTGTGAAAGCTCGAGGCCTGGCGATACAACGCCAAACTCTTCTTCGTCTAATTCCATTATTTTGTCTGTCGTTTGCTGAAGTTGTTGTTGAAAAGTGTAAATGATTTTCTGTCCAGCAGTTTGTCCAAGCGGGATTGCCCGTACAGCATTTTGCACAAGACTAACAACCGTCGAGTATAAGTAATATAAAACCGTTGTATTCTTTTCTACTTGAAGATGATGTCCGATCATCGTAAAAACAATGGCTGGATGGCCAAAAGCTTGTTTATCACGAATTTTTTGGGCGTAAGTAGTTAACACAGGTATTTTGTAAATGGCTTCTGCAATGTTTAACATCCTATCACCCATACGCTGTGTACCATCACGTGATTCGCGAGCAAGATTCTGTACAGTCAATATGCGGTCCAATTCCCAAACCTTATCCAGGTCATCGATATCCAGTGCATCATAAGTGAGTCTTACAGCTAAGCCGTCTGCATAAGCAAGCTGTTCATGCACATAGACATGTAACCATTCAGAAAATGTGTTAGCATCGGTAACCTTGTTTTTTTGAATATAGGTTTCTAATCCGAATGATTGACTAAAAGAGCCGATGGGAAAACTAGAATCGCATAGCTGTAACAAGGATAATGCATGATTAGTCATGGCTATGCCCAATATGACGGAAAGCCTTTGCAACTTTTCGTTCTTCTCTCTTAAATGGAATATCCATTTCCTGTAGCAAATCCTCAACTAAATAATCATATTGCACAAGCATATCCTCTTCTTCAAATTGCGCAGGCAAATGACGATTTCCAAGTTGATGGGCAATCGTTCCCATTTCAAGCATTGTCCGCGGGCTAATAACAAGTAAATCATCAGAAAGGACATCAACCAAAATAATATTCTTATCATCCATAAACAGAATGTCTCCCGCTTCCAAATCACGCGGGTTTCTTAATCGAATTCCAATTTCACGTCCATGATCGGTTTCTACGCGTTGAATTCTCTTCATTAAATGTGCGCTTTCTAAGTACACTTTCTCTTTATGACGGCTTTCATACTCACTTGGATCTAAATCCCTGATATTCATCACGATTTCTTCTACAATCATTTTCTTCACCTCAGAATAGGAAATAGCGTTGCCCCATTGGCACCTCGTCAACTGGGTCACATGTTATAAGCTTTCCATCGATTTTCACTTCGTACGTTTGTGGATCTACATCAATATGTGGTGTAGCTGTATTTAATTTCATATCTTTTTTCGTAAGACTCCGTATGTTACGGACAGGCAGTACTACTTTTTCAAGTCCAAGCTTCTCTTTTATTCCTTGATCATATGCGATCTGTGAAACAAATGTAATGGAACTTTGCGGCAATGCCTTCCCGAGTGTTGCGTACATCGGACGGTAAATCATTGGTTGCGGTGTAGGAATGGTTGCATTTGCATCGCCCATTAAGCTAAATACCGCCATTCCACTCTTCAAAATCATCTCCGGTTTAACTCCAAAGAACTTCGGATCCCAAAGGACAAGATCAGCCATTTTGCCAACTTCAATTGAACCGATATACTCAGATACCCCGTGAGCAATAGCAGGATTAATCGTATATTTAGCGACATAGCGTTTTACCCGAATATTATCCGAATACTCACTATCACCTTCCATCACGCCAAGTTGCTTTTTCATTTTATGGGCTACTTGCCACGTACGAAGAGCAACTTCACCGATACGGCCCATCGCCTGAGAATCGGAGCTTGTCATACTAAAGACACCCAAGTCTTGTAATATATCTTCCGCTGCAATCGTTTCGTTGCGAATGCGTGAATCTGCGAATGCGATATCTTCTGGCACGGAAGGATTTAAGTTATGTGCAACCATTACCATATCCAAATGCTCATCAATCGTATTAATCGTATACGGCAATGTAGGGTTGGTAGAAGCCGGCAACACATTCATCATACCAGCCGATTTAATCAAATCCGGAGCGTGTCCGCCTCCCGCACCTTCCGTATGATACATATGAATACCTCGACCATTAATTGCCTTGATCGTATCTTCAAAGAATCCTGATTCATTCAACGTATCCGCGTGAAGTGCGACTTGTACATCATATTCATCAGCAATTCGTAATGCATGATCAAGAACGGACGGTGTCGCGCCCCAATCTTCATGGACTTTCAAACCAATCGCACCAGCAATTATTTGTTCTGCCAAGGGAGCTCCCGCTGCCGCATGTCCTTTACCTGTTAAACCAATATTGATTGGTTGTCCATCTAAAGCCTTCAGCATGGAGTGAAGATGCCAGGCACCCGGTGTGGCTGTCGTAGCCCTAGAACCATCTCCTGGTCCAGCTCCGCCGCCGATTAGTGTGGTTGTCCCCGCCGTCAGTGCAACATCGACTTGTGCGGGATTAATGAAATGCACATGCGTATCAATTGCGCCAGCCGTAATGATTTTACCTTCCCCCGAAATCACTTCAGTGGAAGCCCCAATAATAATGTCTACTTTGTCTTGCACAAGCGGATTACCTGCTTTTCCGATACCCGAAATTTTACCGTCACGAATCGCTAGGTCGGCTTTATATATCCCCGTATAGTCAAGAACGACGACGTTTGTAATGACAGTATCAGGTACTCGTTCATCTTCTTCACGCGTAATAAGCGGATGTTGCCCCATTCCATCACGAATGACTTTCCCACCGCCAAATACAACTTCTTCTCCATATTTCGTAAAATCTTTTTCAATTTGGATAAACAAATCGGTATCTGCTAATCGAACAGAGTCTCCGGTTGTTGGTCCAAACATTTGAGCATATTGCTCTCTATCCATTTTAAAACTCATTTCGTATTCCCGCCTTCCAATGGTCCGTCTACTTTATTGTGAAATCCGTAAACTTCTCTTTCTCCAGCATAGTCAATTAGTTGTATTTCTTTCTCATCGCCCGGTTCAAAACGAACAGCAGCACCTGCAGGTATGTTGAGACGTTTACCGTACGTCACTTCCCGATCAAATTGTAATGCAAGATTCACTTCGTAAAAGTGGTAATGAGAGCCAATTTGGATAGGTCTATCGCCATGATTAATTACTTGTACATGTATACTTTCCGTGCCTTCATTACAAGTAATCGGTTCATCTTTTAAAATATATTCGCCTGGTATCATCGTTACGTCTCCTTTCTTTCCATCAACAATTTATCTTATTGGATTATGCACTGTGACCAACTTCGTTCCATCCGGGAATGTCGCCTCTACTTGAATATCATCGATCATTTCTGGAATGCCATCCATTACATCTTCACGAGATAAAATCGTTGCACCATAAGACATGAGTTCTGCCACAGTTTTACCGTCTCTGGCACCTTCCATCACCTCATACGTAATGAGTGCCATGGCTTCTGGGTAGTTCAATTTAAGTCCTCGTTCTCTTCGTCTTCTAGCAACATCTGCAGCAACAACAATCATTAGTTTATCCATTTCACGCGGTAGTAATCGCATTGTTCAACCTCCTAAAATAATAGTATGTATTATATTCCATTAGTGCGCTTCTCTCATAATCCACTTTAATAGAAGGCTTTAAATATTCCGAGTATTTAACGAGCTATTAGTAGCTCACATGAATTTTCGGGATAAACTTAAGCCATCCCTTTTAAATAAGGCCCTGTTTGAAGCAACAAGGCAAAGAAAAAGTCGGTATACCGACAGTATCCCCTTAAGTTAGTTAGCATAAACGTTGCCACGCCTAAAGTTTTTGCTAGTAAATGACTAATGGGCAGTCATGGATGCAAGTTCGAACTATACGTGTAATGTAACAAAGTGTGTTATATAATGGTTTGATCGCAAGTTGATCCGATTGTGATTCATACATCCGGGGAGGATCGGTGAATCTCTTGGGTATTCGAAACAACTGGAATGGGGGGATTGTGTCCATTTACCTCATTTAAAAACAGTGGAAACGGCTGGGAGTTACTGCTACTAATTTATTGTACAGCTTTGTGGCGAAGAATCAAGTGTTCACGCTTACACAATGAGCTGGTAAGATATCTACTCACAGAAGTACTGCTAAAGCTATTTTATTGCAGATAAAATGCTTGGATCACCTCTCATCATACAATCATCTGGTATACAAAACTTCGCAAATTATGTGTGATGCGAACATTTGTAAATTAGCAAACGATACTCCTAGTGTCAGCACTATTTACTGACCAGCCAGTAGTAACTGTTCATCCCCAAAATATAGCTAATGCTACACGCAAAAAAGCCCTTCTCATTAAATAATGAGAAAGACTTTTGAAAAAAATTATCGTTTTGAGAATTGTGGTGCACGACGCGCGCCGCGAAGACCGTATTTTTTACGTTCTTTCATACGTGGATCACGTGTTAGGAATCCTGCTGATTTAAGTGCTGCACGGAAATCAGGATCTACAGTAAGCAATGCACGAGCAACGCCGTGACGGATTGCGCCTGCTTGACCTGTATAACCTCCACCGTGAACGTTAACGTGGATATCGTAGCTTCCAAGTGTTTCCGTTGTTACTAGTGGTTGTTTAATGATTTCACGAAGTGTTTCGAATGGTACGTAGTCCTCTACATCACGATTATTGACGACAATTTTACCTTCGCCAGGAATTAGACGTACACGAGCTACTGAACTTTTACGACGGCCAGTGCCGATATATTGTACTTGTGCCAAGTGGGTTTCCTCCTCTTAATTAACCGCGAAGCTCGAAAGCTTCTGGTTTTTGTGCGCTATGCTGATGCTCTGGACCAGCGTATACGTGTAATTTCTTGATTGTTTGACGACCTAGAGGACCGTTTGGAAGCATTCCTTTAATCGCTAGTTCAAGCATTTTTACAGGGTAGTTAGTACGCATCTCAAGTGCAGTACGTGACTTAAGACTACCTGTATAACCAGAGTGACGGTGGTATAATTTATCTTTCAATTTATTACCTGTCAAATGGATTTTTTCAGCGTTGATGATGATGACGTGATCGCCTGTATCAACATGTGGTGTAAACGTTGGTTTATGTTTACCGCGTAAAAGAGTTGCAACTTCTGAAGCAAGACGACCAAGCGTTTGTCCTTCAGCGTCGACAACTAGCCATTTACGTTCGACTTCGTGACCTTTAGCCATGAATGTTGTGCGCATATTGTATTTCCTCCTAAAATATCGAATCTGTTCCCTTGTTTTCTCTATCCCTAAACACAAATAAACTTCCGGGGCTTGTTTGTGGGGTTATTGAAATACCATTTATCATGTTATACTTTATTGTCAATAAAGTCAAGCGTTTTTATGAAAACGCCAGGATTAGTTGCCATGAGCTCAATAGGTCACTTCTATTAAGTACAAACCGTGTGCTGCCGCTGTCTTCCCTGCCCTTTGACGATCTTTCGCCTCGAGAATCTTCTGGACATCTTCCGGCTCGTCCCAACCAATACCAACAGCCAGCAAAGCACCGGCAATCGTACGAACCATATTGTAAAGAAATCCATCACCTTCCACTTCAAGAATCAGTTCCTCCTGATGTCGCTCAAGTGTTAGTTTTCGGATTGTGCGGACTTTATTCAAGGTAGCGGTCTTCGCTGAACAGAAACTTGTGAAATCATGTGTACCGATTAAATAGGCAGCACCTGCATTCATTCGTTCCACGTCCGGATTCCATCTACCTAAATGGACTGCAAAATTACGCTCAAATGGACTTTGCAATTCTCCATAAGACCATTTATATCGATACGTTTTACCTTTTGCACTGTAACGCGCATGAAATTCTTTAGACACCTGTTCAATCGCAGTTATGCGTACGTCCTTAGGTAGTAGCACATTCAATGCCATCAGCCAGCGATCACCTAAATCCAGAGGTGTATCAAAATGGATCACCTGACCTAGCGCATGAACGCCAGCATCAGTTCGTCCGCTTGCTACCGCGTGTGATGTCGAATCTTTATGCAATTTCACAAGCGCCTTATCAATCTCTGCTTGAACTGTCCGCATGCCTGGCTGGGATTGATAGCCAGCAAAATCCGTGCCATCATACGAAACAGTCGCTTTCATTCGTTTCAATCTATTCACTTCCTCACCCATAGCAATACACCTACCAATAGCACAAAAGCGATCAAGACAACAGTATCCCTCATTTGCCAAGACAGCTGTCGGAACCTTGTGCGACCTTCTCCGCCACGGTAGCCACGCACTTCCATTGCAATCGCCAAATCTTCCGCGCGCTTAAATGCACTAACAAATAGCGGGACAAGCAAAGGAATGACTGCCTGTATCCGTTCTTTGATGGAACCGGTACTTAAATCAGAACCTCTTGCTAGTTGTGCCTTTAATATTTTATCTGTTTCGTCCATTAAAGTTGGAATGAAACGTAGAGAAATGGACATCATGAGTGCTAATTCGTGTACGGGTAATTTCAGCTTTTTAAAAGGATTGAGTAGCGTTTCCAACCCATCCGTAATCGAGATCGGTGAAGTGGTTAGCGTCAATACTGTCGTAATCAACACAAGCACCAAAAATCGGATGGATATGAATATACCCATTCGCAATCCTTCTTCATAAACTTTAATAAACTTCCATTCAAATAGAAGGGGGCCTTCACGTGTAAAGAAAATATGTAATAGAAGAGTAAAAATAATTAAAAAGATGACAGGTTTTAATCCGTTGATCAGAAAATAAGGTCTGATTCTGGCAAGCGCAATGACAAATGCTGTGAAACCAAGCAAAATAGCATAAGACACTACGTTGTTGGCCAAGAACACCGCTATTACAAACAGAAAGACAAAGAGTAATTTGGAACGCGGATCCATACGATGGACAATAGAAGTACCAGGAATAAAACGACCGATAATCATTTTTTCTAACATGGCCGCTCCTCTTTCCTTGCAATAGCTTTTGCTAATTCTTGTGCCAATACGTCTTCCGTAAGTGCAATACGATCAAAACATCGTCCCCTCATCTTTTCTATCTGACGCTGAAAACGCACGGAACGTGGGACGCTGAGTCGAAATGAATGAAGTTCCTCTTCCTGACTATATATTTCTTCAGGCGTTCCTTCCATCACAGCTGTTCCCTCATGCATTACCAGAATTCGATCACTGTAGCGTGCAGCATCTTCCATACTATGGGTAACGAGGATAGTCGTTAGACTCTCTGTCTTATGCAAATGATGGAACAACTCCATGATCTCTTTACGGCCTTTAGGATCCAACCCCGCTGTTGGCTCGTCAAGTACCAAGACAGATGGTTTGAATGCGAGGATACCTGCAATCGCAACACGCCGCATTTGCCCTCCTGATAGCTCAAAAGGTGACTTCTGCAACACGTCTTCAGGAAGACCTAAAAGCTTCACTAGTTCATGTGCACGAGCCCTCGCTACCTCTTTCGGCACTCCAAAATTGATAGGGCCGAACATAATATCTTTTTCAACTGTTTCCTCAAATAACTGATGTTCAGGAAACTGAAACACAATTCCTACGTGCTGTCGAACTTCCTTCATCTGCTTACCTTTAGTCTGGGCAGTAATTACCGTGTCACCTATTTTGACAATACCCTCAGAGGGCTTTAGCAATCCATTCAAATGAAGTAATAAGGTCGATTTCCCTGATCCTGTATGCCCAATGATGGAAGTATAAGAACCTGAAGGAATCGTAGCTGTCACGTCCTGCAGGGCACGTTTCTCAAACGGTGAATCTTTAGCGTATAAGTAGCCTACTTGCTGAAGTGATATGTCCACAATTCATTCACCAACTCTTCTTCTGTCATATGATTGCCAACCAACTCTACGCCAGCTATTCTCAATAACTCAGAAACACGTAAAGCAAACGGCAGATCGAGCCCAACCTTTTCAAGTTCAGTACCTTGTTGAAAGATTTCTTGCGGTGAACCTACCATCAATACTTGTCCTTCATTCATTACCAATATACGATCTGCCAATAATACCTCTTCCAAGTCATGCGTAATAGATAACACAGTCAATCCGATTTCAGAGCGTAACCTCTTAACGATCTCGATTACTTCTTCACGTCCCTGGGGATCCAACATGGAAGTAGCTTCATCTAGTATAAGAAGTTCGGGGTGCAAAGCTAATGCACCTGCAATCGCCACACGCTGCTTCTGCCCCCCCGAAAGATGATGTGGTTCATGGTTGATGTAATCTTTCATCTTCACCTGCTCCAGAGCCTCATGGACACGTTTTACCATCATGTCGTGTGGTACGCCATTGTTTTCGAGTGCAAATGCCACATCATCCTGCACGGTCGAACCGACAAACTGATTATCAGGGTTCTGAAAGACAATACCCATACGCGAACGTGTTTCCCAAAGATTCTCTTCAGATAGTCGTTCCGAAAAGAGATGTACTTCACCTGACGAAGGAAACATCAAGCCAATCAATAGCTTGGCTAACGTCGACTTACCAGAACCATTATGTCCTACAACTGCCAGCCATTCTCCTTCATATAAAGTGAAAGATACATCATGTAATGCTTTAGTTGACATACGCGAAGATTCCTCTTCTTCCATGTCGTAAGAAAAGTCAACATGGTGCATCGACGCTATTTCCTCCATCTGGACTCCCCCTCTTAAGTGTTGTTATGAATTAATGTAGTTTTTATGTAATGAATTATTCTTATGTATAAAAAAAAAGCGCGTACCTCATCTAAGGAATGCGCCTTTGAAAACGAAAATGCCGGGTGCTCATGCCGACATCTCAGATGAGGTACGTAGAGCTAGACCAGTCGATTACTCGCGGATCATAACACTCAGCTTTTATGTCGTATAAATCTCGTACTTGTAATAAAAGGGTGTGCTGTGCGTGACAGACACACCCTCGAAGTGTTGGAATTACACCAGTTCGATAATAACTACTGGTGCGCCATCGCCACGGCGAGGTCCCATTTTCATTATACGTGTATAACCGCCTTGGCGATCTGCATAACGTGGTGCTACTGTATCAAAAAGCTTTTGAAGTGCAAACACTGTTGCTTCTTCGCCTTCTGCGTTTTCAACAGCTACCTTTTCACGACGAATATATTCAGCCGCTTGACGACGCGCGTGAAGATCTCCACGTTTTCCAAGAGTGATCATCTTTTCAACTACTTTACGTAATTCTTTCGCACGTGTTTCAGTTGTTTGGATGCGCTCATGAATAATAAGATCTGTCGTTAAGTCGCGAAGCATTGCTTTACGTTGTGAACTTGTGCGTCCAAGTTTTCTGTATCCCATTTGAAGTTACCCTCCTTCAATATATGTCAGTTATTCTTCAGAGCGTAACTCAAGGTTTAGCTCATCCAATTTAGCCTTCACTTCTTCAAGTGATTTACGGCCTAAGTTACGCACTTTCATCATTTCGTCTTCGGACTTGTTAGCAAGTTCTAAAACTGTATTGATGCCTGCACGCTTCAAGCAGTTATAAGATCGGACAGAAAGATCAAGTTCTTCAATCGTCATTTCCAGAACCTTTTCTTTTTGGTCTTCTTCTTTTTCTACCATGATTTCTGCAGTTTGTGCTTCGTCAGTCATACCAACGAATATATTTAAATGCTCTGTTAGAATTTTAGCTCCAAGTGATACCGCCTCTTTAGGACCTATGCTTCCATCTGTCCATACGTCGAGTGTCAACTTATCAAAGTTGGTACTTTGTCCGACGCGAGTGTTTTCAACTTGGAAGTTAACGCGTGATACAGGAGTGTAAATCGAGTCAATTGGAATCACACCAATCGCTAGATCCTCACGTTTGTTTTGATCGGAAGGAACATATCCGCGTCCACGTACAGCATACATACGCATACGTAAATGTCCATTTTTACCGAGAGTAGCAATCGGGAGATCTGGATTTAATACTTCGACATCACTATCATGTGTGATGTCTGCAGCCGTCACGACGCCTTCACCTTTCACATCGATCTCAATAACTTTCTCATCATCTGAGTAAATTTTGAGTGCTAGTTTCTTCACATTCAAAATAACTGTAGATACGTCTTCGACGACACCTTCAATTGTAGCGAATTCATGAAGTACACCATCGATTTGAATAGATGTCACAGCAGCTCCTGGTAATGAAGACAAGAGAATGCGGCGCAAGGAATTCCCTAGGGTATTTCCATATCCACGCTCTAAAGGTTCGATAATAAACTTACCGAACTGTGAATCTTCACCGATCGTTACTGTTTCAATCTTTGGTTTCTCAATCTCGATCATTTATTTACCCTCCTAAAAACGTCTCTATATTGGTTTAACCTTATTGAATTCACTGATAATAGATAGTCTATTTCAACAGTATTAACAAAAAATGTCTTTCTTAATCCAATAGATTCAAACCGATTATACGCGACGACGTTTTGGCGGGCGACAACCATTGTGCGGAACCGGAGTTACGTCTCTGATTGCAGTAACTTCAAGACCTGCAGCCTGTAGTGAACGGATAGCCGCTTCACGACCAGCACCTGGCCCTTTAACTGTTACTTCCAATGATTTCAAACCATGTTCCATTGCTGTTTTTGCTGCAGTTTCAGCAGCCATTTGTGCAGCAAACGGAGTAGATTTACGGGAACCTCTAAAGCCAAGTGCACCAGCGCTAGACCATGAAAGTGCATTACCGTGGCTATCCGTGATAGTTACGATAGTGTTATTGAACGTTGAACGGATATGTGCAATACCAGTCTCAATATTCTTTTTTACACGACGTTTACGAGTTTGTTGTTTACGTGCCATGTTGGAAAGAACCCTCCTTTACCTATTATTTTTTCTTGTTAGCCATTGTGCGTTTAGGACCCTTACGCGTACGTGCATTGTTTTTCGTGTTTTGTCCACGAACAGGCAATCCACGACGGTGACGGATTCCACGGTTACTACCGATTTCCATCAAACGCTTGATATTAAGAGAAGTTTCACGACGAAGATCTCCTTCTACTTTCAAGCCGTCAATTTGTTCACGAATCTTATCCAGCTCAGCGTCAGTTAAATCACGAACGCGAGTCTCTTGTGAAACGTCAGCTGCAGTTAAAATTGATTGTGCAGTTGTTTTACCAATACCGAATATATATGTCAATGAAATGACAACGCGCTTATCGCGCGGAACGTCTACACCAGCAATACGTGCCATATAAGTTGTGCACCTCCTTGTGTTTTAGCCTTGTCTTTGTTTGTGCTTTGGATTTTCACAGATTACCATTACTCGGCCGCGTCTACGAATAACTTTACATTTTTCGCAGATCGGTTTTACAGATGGTCTTACTTTCATCCTACCCAACCTCCTTCAATATTTCGGGAGTGCAAAAGTTTATTTGAAACGGTATGTGATACGACCACGTGTTAAATCGTAAGGTGAAAGTTCCAATGTCACCTTGTCGCCTGGCAGAATACGAATAAAGTGCATACGAATTTTACCTGACACGTGTGCAAGCACAGTATGTCCGTTTTCTAACTCCACTTTAAACATCGCATTCGGCAACGTTTCAAGAACAGTTCCTTCTACCTCAATTACGTCGTCCTTCGCCATCAATCCTGTCTCCCTTCTATATCCAATAAAGGCTTTCACCATCGAGCGGCATCAGTTGCCTTCAAAAGGCTTCCTTCAACATATGTCCAGTTAGCATGAGTGATGTTCGAAAGACGTCTGCCACATTTCGCTGTTTCGCATAAATTGCGAATGAGATCCTTTATTGCCCTCGTTGCAGTGCCAATTATATATTATACTGCCATTGACAATAGAATGCATGTCGGAACTACCAAGGAATTAATGATAAACTCTCATTTATCTTATAACAGGAACTTAAAGCTTTTGCAGATCGTTTTCATCCATTACTTTCCGAACCATGATGAAAATGTGCCCGAAAAGGATTGATTACTTATTACGTTGTTGCAAAATTGCATCCAAGTCCTTGAATACAAGATTAATGTCCTGTTGGCCATTAATTTTAGTCAGTACACCTTTTTCGCCATAAAAGTCGAGTAAAGGAGCTGTCTGATTCATATTTACTTCCAGACGATTCATGACAGTATCCGGATTGTCATCTGCACGCTGGTAAAGTTCGCCGCCATCTTTATCACACACATCTTCTACCTTTGGTGGGTTGAAGATCAAGTGATACGACGTGCCACACACTTTACAAATCCGACGACCAGATAATCTTGCGACTAATTCTTCCGTATCGACTTCGATATCCAATACGTACTCAATGCTTTTTCCTAGGTCCTTAAGTAAAGCATCTAGTGCTTCAGCTTGAGGTACTGTTCTAGGGAAACCATCTAGCAAGAATCCATTGTCACAATCCGTTTTGCTTAACCGCTCACGCACGATACCAATGGTAACCTCATCAGGAACTAATGCGCCTTGATCCATGAACGATTTTGCTTTAACTCCAAGTTCCGTGCCATCTTTGATGGCAGCACGGAACATATCGCCTGTAGAAATATGAGGGATTCCGTACTTCTCGACAATTTTGTCTGCTTGTGTACCTTTACCAGCACCAGGCAGACCCATTAATACGATATTCATACGTCCTTGCCCTCCATTTGTTTACAATAGGTCAGGCTATTGTTCTTTATTTCATAAAGCCTCTGTAATGTCTCTTCACTAACTGTGATTCTAATTGCTTCATTGATTCGAGGGCGACCCCTACTACGATGAGCAAGCTCGTTCCACCGATTTGAGCGGATTGAGGTAAATTCGCCAAGTTAATGAAGAAGATTGGCATAACCGCTACGACGGCCAAGAAAATTGAGCCGACGAACGTCAATCTATACAGAGTACTTGTTAAGTACTTTTGAGTGTTTGCTCCTGGGCGTATTCCCGGAATATATGCACCTTGCTTTTTCAGATTGTCTGCCATATTTTCTGGATTCACTTGAATGAATGCGTAGAAATATGTAAACGCAATAATAAGTGTTACATACAAAATCATACCGATCGGATTCGTATAATCGAAGATCCGAATAATAGTTTTAGTTACACTGTTTTCACCGAAAAACGGAGCAATTTGTTGTGGCGTAATGAAGAATGCCACCGCAAAGATTACCGGGATAACTCCTGCAGCATTCAATTTCAAAGGTAAGTGTGTTTGTTGACTTGCAACAGACTGATTACGTCCTGAGACACGCTTCGCATATTGAATCGGAATTTTCCGCAATGCTTCTTGGAAGTAAATAACCCCGACTACAATAGCTACGATCACGATCAATAATAAGACCATCGTTGCAATTCGAATAAATAGTGCATCTCCAGCGTCTTGAATTTGCGTTACATACAACTGGTTAACAGCATTTGGAATGCCGGCAACAATCCCTGCAAAGATAATGATGGAAATACCATTCCCAACACCTTTTGCAGTAATTTGTTCACCAAGCCATAGTAGGAAAGCTGTACCGGCAGTCAATACAATTGCAATTGTGATATAAGTGGATATGCTGTTGTCTTGAATCAGTGTACCGCCAAATGTTTGGTTAAAACCAAATGACATGGCAAGTGCTTGAATAAAGGCAAGAACAATCGTGAAATATCTTGTGAATTGTGCAAGTTTTCGTCTTCCGACGTCCCCTTGTTTTGACCACTCAGTAAACTTCGGAACAACATCCATCTGCAAGAGTTGTACAATGATGGACGCCGTGATATACGGCATAATCCCCATTGCAAAGATCGAGAAGTTGGATAATGCTCCTCCACCGAATGTGTTCAAGAATCCGATAAACTGGTTATCTGATTGTTGTAAAGCAGTTGCATCAACGTTTGGAACCGGAACAAATGTCCCTAGTCTAAAAACGATGAGCACTAGGAGGGTGAAAATTATTTTAGACCGGATCTCCTTCACACGCATGAAATTAGAGATTGTCTGAAACATTATACCACCTCTGTTTGCCCGCCTGCTTTTTCAATTGCTTCTTTTGCAGAAGCGGAGAATTTGTTAGCACGTACTGTAATCTTCTTATCAAGTGTTCCGTTACCCAGAATCTTGATACCAGATTTAGCGTTGCTTACAACACCAGTTTCAATTAGCAATTCCGGCGTTACTTCCGTGCCTTCTTCGAAACGATTTAATGTATCGAGGTTAACGATGGCATAATCTTTACGATTGATGTTCGTGAACCCGCGCTTAGGAAGTCGTTGGAAAAGAGGAATTTGTCCACCTTCGAAACCAAGACGTACACCGCCGCCTGAACGAGCGTTTTGACCGTCATGACCTCTACCAGAAGTCTTACCTGTTCCAGATCCAATCCCACGACCAACACGTTTGCGGTTTTTACGAGATCCTTCAGCTGGTTTTAGCTCATGTAATTTCATCTTATCGGCACCTCCTTATTGTAAAATAGTACTTAAATTTCTTTAACGGTTACCAAGTGGCTAACTTTTGTAAGCATACCACGGATGGCATCGTTGTTTTGATGCTCAACTGTTTGATTTAACTTTCGAAGGCCTAGTGCTTCAATTGTTTTACGCTGTGTTGGCTTTGAACCAATAACACTTTTCGTAAGGGTGACTTCAAGTTTGTTCGTCATTGTATTTCCCCCCTTAACCTAACAGTTCTTCTACGGATTTACCACGCAATTTGGCAATGTCTTCTGCGCGTTTCAAATTCTGCAACCCTTCGATTGTTGCACGTACCATGTTGATCGGTGTGCTTGAACCAAGAGATTTAGAAAGAATATCCGTGATGCCTGCAAGTTCAAGTACCGCACGGACAGGTCCACCTGCGATAACACCAGTACCCGGAGCAGCTGGTTTGATGAGGATTTGTCCTGCACCAAAGCGTCCGATTACTTCATGTGGAGTTGTACCTTTGACCATTGGCACTACAATCAAGTTTTTCTTCGCATCTTCAATTGCTTTACGGATTGCATCTGGAACTTCTTGTGCTTTACCAGTACCAAAACCGACACGACCGTTTTTATCACCAACTACGACAAGTGCAGTGAAGCGGAAACGACGTCCACCTTTTACAACTTTCGCAACGCGGTTGATCGTTACTACGCGTTCTTCAAACTCACTTTTGTTCTGATCATTACGACGCATGAAATATGTCCCTCCCTCTTAATTAAAATTCCAGACCATTTTCGCGTGCAGCGTCAGCTAATGCTTTTACACGGCCGTGGAAAAGATATCCGCCGCGGTCAAAAACAACCGCCTTAACGTCTTTTTCAACAGCTTTCTTTGCAATAAGCTCGCCAACTTTAGCTGCAGATTCAGTGTTGCCAGTAGAACCAGCCTCAACATCGTTATCTCTTGTAGAAGCGCTAACGATTGTTACACCATTCAAGTCATCAATCAATTGTGCATAGATGTGCTTGTTTGAACGGTAAACGTTTAGACGTGGACGCTCTGCAGTTCCGCTGATTTTCGTACGCACACGTGCGTGACGCTTTTTACGGACAGCGTTTTTATCTTGTTTCGTGATCATCGGAGTCACTCCTTCCAAATACCTCAGGCGGTATTATTTACCTGTTTTACCTTCTTTACGACGAACGATTTCGCCTTCATAACGGATACCTTTGCCTTTATACGGCTCTGGTGGACGTACTTGACGGATGTTAGAAGCAAGAGCACCTACGTGTTCTTTGTTGTATCCGCGAACAATTATTTTCGTGTTCGCTGGAACTTCAACTTCTACACCTTCTTCTGGCGTGAATTCAACTGGGTGTGAGTAACCTACGTTCAATACAAGTTTTTTCCCTTGCATAGAAGCACGATATCCAACCCCAACCAATTCAAGTGTGCGTTCAAATCCTGTAGATACTCCCACTACCATGTTATTAAGTACAGAGCGTGTAGTACCGTGAATTGAACGGTGGGCTTTTGATTCAGAAGGACGAGTAAATGTAATTACGTTGCCTTCGTGATTGATCGTGATTTCTTTATCTAATTGTCTCGAAAGTTCACCTTTCGGACCTTTAACAGTAGCGAAGTTTTCCTCTGAAATTGTTACAGTAACGTTTTCAGGGACTTCGATCTGACGATTACCAATACGGGACATTCTATTGCACCTCCATTCAATTGTAGCTAATTACCAAACGTAAGCGACGACTTCTCCGCCGACTTGTTTAGCGCGGGCTTCTTTGTCTGTTAATACACCGTTTGATGTAGAAACAAGTGCAACACCTAAGCCGTTAAGTACTTTAGGAACTTCATTTGATTTAGCATATACACGAAGTCCTGGTTTAGAAATACGTTTCAAGCCATTGATAACGCGTTCGTTATCCTGACCGTATTTTAGGAAAATGCGGATGATGCCTTGTTTGTTATCTTCCACGTATTCCACATCACGAACGAAACCTTCTCGTTTTAAGATCTCAGCGATTTCTTTCTTTACGTTTGAAGCAGGTACCTCAAGCTTCTCGTGGCGAACCATGTTCGCATTACGGATGCGTGTAAGCATATCTGCAATCGGATCACTCATTGTCATTTGAATTAACCTCCTTCCCTAATTAGGGGTTTACCAGCTGGCTTTTTTGACGCCAGGAAGTTGTCCCTTGTATGCAAGTTCGCGGAAACAAATACGGCAAAGTTTAAATTTGCGATATACTGAATGTGGACGGCCACAACGTTCGCAGCGTGTATATTCTTGTACTTTATACTTTGGCGTACGTTTCTGTTTAGCGATCATAGATTTCTTAGCCACGTTTTCGCCTCCCTATTATTTTACTTTTGGAATGGCATGCCACACTGTGCAAGCAACTCACGTGCTTCTTCATCAGTGTTAGCTGTCGTCACGATGACGATATCCATCCCTCGTACTTTTGATACTTTATCGAAGTCAATTTCAGGGAAAATAAGTTGCTCTTTCACACCAAGAG
Organism: Sporosarcina sp. P18a; assembly: GCF_002743135.1. Taxonomy (NCBI): domain Bacteria; kingdom Bacillati; phylum Bacillota; class Bacilli; order Caryophanales; family Caryophanaceae; genus Sporosarcina; species Sporosarcina sp. P18a. Next base: position 118,151 of record NZ_PDYQ01000003.1, read on the forward strand.
TATAGTTACCGCGACCGTCGAACGCTTTTTTAGAAACGCCACGGAAGTCACGTACACGTGGTAATGAGATTGTAACTAATTTATCGAGGAACTCATACATGCGCTCACCGCGAAGCGTTACTTTAGCTCCGATCGGCATTCCTTCACGTAAACGGAATCCTGCGATAGATTTTTTCGCTTTAGTAATGACTGGTTTTTGACCTGAAATAGTTGCAAGATCCTCAACAGCTGCATCAAGTGCTTTTGTATTTTGGACAGCATCACCAACACCCATGTTGATAACGATTTTGTCTACTTTAGGAACTTGCATAACAGATGTATATTCAAACTTGCTCATTAGAGCAGGTGTGATTTCTTTAGAAAACTTCTCTTTCAAACGACTCATCAGTCGGACCTCCCTTCATGCAATACTTACTTATCCAATGATTCACCGGATTTTTTTGCAATACGTACTTTTTTACCGTCTTCCATTTTGTAACCTACACGAGTCGGCTCGCCTGTTTTAGGATCGATTACCATCACGTTGGAGACGTGTATTGTAGACTCTTGGCTTACAATTCCGCCTTGTGGGTTTTCTTGGTTCGGCTTTGTGTGTTTTTTGACGATATTAATACCTTCAACTAGCACACGGTCTTTTTTCGGATAAGCAGTTAGGATCACACCTGTTTTACCTTTATCTTTCCCAGAGATCACCATTACTTTGTCGCCTTTTTTAACGTGCATTTATCGCACCTCCTTGACTGGCTCTGTCATTAGAATTAAAGAACTTCTGGAGCAAGTGAAATGATTTTCATGAAGTTATTGTCGCGTAGTTCGCGAGCAACTGGTCCGAAAATACGTGTTCCACGTGGCCCTTTATCATCACGGATAATAACGCAAGCATTCTCATCGAATGTAATGTATGAACCGTCTTTACGACGAACTCCACTTTTCGTACGAACGATGACCGCTTTAACAACGTCACCCTTCTTAACAACGCCACCTGGTGTTGCCTTCTTAACCGTAACAACAACTACGTCACCGATGTTAGCTACTTTACGACCTGATCCGCCTAGTACTTTAATTGTAAGTACTTCGCGCGCGCCAGAGTTGTCAGCAACTTTCATTCTACTTTCCTGTTGAATCATCGAGGTTACCTCCTTCCGAAATCTGAGTTAAAAACCTATTAGATGATAATCGCTTTTTCAACGACTTCTAGAAGACGGAAACGCTTAGTTGCTGATAATGGACGTGTTTCCATAATACGAACAACATCGCCGATTTTCGCTTCGTTTAGCTCATCATGAACTTTAAGTTTCTTGGAATACTTTACAGGCTTACCGTATAAAGAATGTTTTTTGTGTGTTTCTACCATTACCGTAACGGTTTTATCCATTTTATCGGAAACCACACGGCCTGTGTATACTTTGCGCTGATTACGCTCAGTCATGGCTGCAACCTCCTTCATCAGTTATTTGCACTGATTTCTCTTTGTCGTATTACAGTTTTCATGCGCGCAATCGATTTGCGTACTTCACGGATGCGTGCAGTGTTTTCTAATTGACCTGTCGCTAACTGGAAGCGAAGGTTGAAAAGCTCTTCTTTAAGTGATTTCACTTTTTGCTCGATCTCTGCAGTTGTTAAGTCACGAATTTCATTAGCTTTCATTAGACTCACCACCAATTTCTTGTCGTTTTACAAACTTGCTTGTTACAGGAAGTTTGTGCGATGCAAGTCTAAGTGCCTCACGAGCAACCTCTTCTGAAACACCTGCAATTTCGAACATTACTCTACCAGGTTTCACAACTGCAACCCAGCCTTCTACAGCACCTTTACCGGAACCCATCCGGACTTCAAGAGGCTTTTTAGTATATGGTTTGTGCGGGAAAATATTGATCCATACTTTACCGCCACGTTTCATGTAACGAGTCATAGCAATACGAGCAGATTCAATCTGACGGTTAGTGATCCAACTTGCTTCTAGAGCTTGAAGACCATACTCACCAAACTGAACTGTAGCGCCACCTTTTGTTTCACCACGCATTTTCCCACGGAATACACGACGATGTTTTACACGTTTAGGCATTAACATATTATTTGCCTCCTTCCCCAGAGTTCTTCTTAACTTTTACTGGAAGGACTTCACCACGATAAATCCATACCTTTACGCCAAGCTTACCATAAGTAGTATCAGCTTCAGCATGTGCATAATCTATATCTGCACGTAATGTATGAAGAGGGACAGTTCCTTCACTGTAGTGTTCCGCACGAGCGATATCCGCTCCGCCGAGACGTCCAGATACTTGTGTTTTAATTCCTTTTGCACCAGAACGAATAGTACGTTGAATCGCTTGTTTCTGAGCACGACGGAATGATACACGACTTTCCAATTGACGAGCGATTGATTCTGCAACTAATCTTGCATCCAAATCAGCACGTTTGATTTCTACGATGTTGATGTGTACACGCTTGCCTGTAATTTCGTTAAGTTGCTTACGAAGTGTTTCTACTTCGGAACCACCTTTACCGATAACCATACCTGGCTTTGCAGTGTGGATTGTAATATTAACACGCTTAGCAGCACGCTCAATTTCAACTTTTGAAACTGATGCTTCTACAAGACGTTTTTCGATGTATTCACGGATCTTTAAGTCTTCATGTAGTAAGGACGCATAATCTTTTTCCGCGTACCATTTTGAGTCCCAGTCACGGATGACGCCTACACGTAGTCCATTAGGATGTACTTTTTGGCCCACTAATTACCCCTCCTTCTTTTCAGATACCACTAATGTGATGTGGCTTGTACGTTTGTTGATCGCACTTGCACGACCTTGTGCACGTGGACGGAAACGTTTCATTGTTGGTCCTTCATCTACGAATACTTCACTGACGATTAAGTTCTCAGTATCCATTTCGTAGTTATGTTCAGCGTTTGCAATTGCTGATTTCAATAATTTTTCCACGACTGGAGATGCCGCTTTAGGCGTAAGTCGTAGAATAGCCATAGCTTCACCTATATTCTTGCCGCGGATAAGATCAACGACCAAACGAACTTTGCGAGAAGCAATACGGACTGTGCGTACAGATGCTTTAGCTTGTTGCATCAGGATAACCTCCTCTCAAATTAGCGTTTTGTTTTCTTATCGTCGGCACCATGGCCTCGGTATGTGCGTGTAGGTACGAATTCACCTAGTTTGTGACCTACCATATCTTCTGTTACATAAACAGGAACATGTTTACGTCCATCATATACTGCAATCGTCAATCCGATGAAAGTCGGGAAGATTGTTGAACGGCGTGACCATGTTTTAATAACTTGTTTCTTTTCTGCGTCTTTTTGTGCGTCAACCTTTTTTAGTAAATGGTCATCTGCAAAAGGTCCTTTTTTCAAGCTGCGGCCCATTCTGGAACCTCCTTCCGAGTATGTACTACGGTCCATCTACTGAACCGCAGTGCAATAACATTATTTTTTACGACGGCGAACGATAAGTTTATCTGATTTATTGTTCTTCGTACGTGTCTTGAATCCAAGAGTTGGTTTACCCCATGGAGTAACAGGACTCGGACGACCGATTGGTGTACGGCCTTCACCACCACCGTGTGGGTGATCGTTAGGGTTCATTACAGATCCACGAACAGTTGGACGTTTGCCTAACCAACGTGAACGACCTGCTTTACCAATATTGATCAATTCGTGTTGCTCGTTACCAACTTGACCGATTGTAGCACGGCAAGTAGCAAGGATCATACGAACTTCTCCTGATTGCAGACGAATGATGACGTATTTGCCTTCGCGTCCTAGTAGTTGAGCTGAAGTTCCTGCAGAACGAACTAATTGTCCGCCTTTACCTGGCTTCATTTCAATGTTGTGAATTGTGGAACCCATAGGGATGTTCTCTAGTGGTAGAGCATTTCCTACGCGGATATCCGCTTCAGGTCCTGAAATGATTGTGGAACCTACTGTCAATCCTTTAGGAGCAAGGATATATCTCTTTTCACCATCTGCATAATTGATTAATGCGATGTTTGCTGAACGGTTTGGATCGTATTCGATCGTAGCAACGCGTCCTGGAATGCCATCTTTCCGACGTTGGAAATCGATGACACGGTATTGGCGCTTATGTCCTCCACCTTGGTGACGAACTGTCATTCTACCTTGGTTGTTACGTCCGCCTTTACGCTTGACTGGTTCAAGCAATGATTTTTCTGGTTTGCTAGCAGTAATCTCAGCAAAGTCAGAAGAAGTCATGTTACGACGTCCGTTGGAGGTAGCTTTGTACTTCTTAATCGCCATTTTGTGTTCCCTCCTTCATTTATTATGAGTTAATTACATTTCAAAAAGTTCGATATCTTTGGAATCAGTAGTCAGTGTAACAATTGCCTTACGACGCTTGTTTGTATAACCAGCATGTTTCCCCATACGCTTGAACTTACCTTTGTAGTTCATAACGTTAACTTTTTCAACTTTAACACCGAAGATTTCTTCAATAGCTTGTTTCACGTGAGTTTTGCTCGCGCGTGTATCAACTTCGAATGTATATTTTCTTAAGTCTTCCATTTGTTCAGAAGAACGCTCGGTAATGACCGGACGTTTCAGAATATCACGTGCTTCCATTAACCAAGCACCTCCTCGACTTTTTCTATTGCTGCTTTTGTCATTACAAGCTGGTCATGTCCGACTAGGTCTAGAACATTGATACCGTTCGCTGAAACGACGCTGATCCCTGGAATGTTGCGAGCAGACAATGCTACTGATTCTTCTAGGTCAGCTGTAACAAATAATGCTTTCTTCGTGATTGATAGATCTTCAAGCACTTTTACAAAGCCTTTTGTTTTTGGTGCGTCAAATGCTAAGTTATCTAGAACGATTAGCTCTTCAGCCGCTACTTTAGTAGATAGAGCAGATAGAAGTGCTAAACGACGAACTTTCTTAGGCATTTTATAGCTGTAACTACGTGGTGAAGGACCGAATACGATACCGCCTCCACGCCATTGTGGTGATCTGATTGAACCCTGACGAGCACGACCTGTGCCTTTTTGACGCCATGGTTTACGACCGCCGCCTGCTACTTCCGCGCGAGTTTTAACCTTGTGGTTACCTTGGCGTAAAGAAGCTTGTTGTTGAACAATTGCTTCGAATAATACTGCTTCATTCGGCTCGATTCCAAAAATCGCATCGTTTAATTCGATGTCGCCGACAGCAGAACCTGTTTGACTTACTACAGATACTTTAGGCATTCCTGTTTCCTCCTTTCTTTTTTACTCAGTTTCCTTTGATAGCACTTTTCACTTGTACAAGTGATTTACGAGCTCCAGGAACATTACCTTTTACTAATAACAAGTTGCGCTCAGCGTCAACTCGAACGATTTCAACGTTTTGGATCGTTACTGTTTTGCCACCAGTACGTCCAGGTAGTTTTTTTCCTTTGAATACGCGTTGTGCATCAACTGCTCCAAGTGAACCTGGCGCGCGATGGAAACGTGATCCGTGAGTCATTGGTCCACGTGAGTAACCGTGGCGCTTAATAACACCTTGGAATCCTTTACCTTTTGAAACTCCTGTAATGTCAACTACATCGCCTTCTGCGAATGTATCGACTTTGACTTCCTGACCAACTTCGTATGCACTAACGTCAGCTCCGCGAACTTCGCGAATGAAGCGCTTAGGTGCAGTGTTAGCTTTTGCTACATGGCCTTGTTCAGGCTTGTTTGAAAGCTTTTCACGTTTGTCATCAAATCCTAGTTGAATTGACTCGTAGCCGTCTGTTTCTATTGTCTTCTTTTGAAGCACAACGTTTGGAGCAGCTTCAATCACTGTTACTGGGATTAGATCGCCGTTTTCAGCAAATACTTGCGTCATTCCGACTTTTCTTCCTAAGATTCCTTTGGTCATTAGTCACACCTCCTGTAATATTGTTTGTTTTTATATTTTATAGTTTAATTTCGATGTCGACGCCTGATGGTAAATCAAGCTTCATAAGTGCATCCACCGTTTGTGGCGTTGGATTCACGATATCGATTAAACGTTTGTGCGTACGCATTTCAAATTGCTCACGTGAATCTTTATATACGTGAACAGCACGCAATACCGTGTAAACTGATCTTTCAGTTGGCAACGGAATTGGACCTGAAACACTAGCTCCAGAACGTTTAGCCGTCTCAACAATCTTTTCAGCTGACTGATCGATCATTCTGTGATCGTAAGCTTTCAATCTAATACGAATCTTTTGTTTTGCCATTATTTTCCCTCCCTTTCGCCTATTTTCTAGACAATTCTCCACGAAAATTTTCCTTACACGCGCCATGGCAAAGCGGCCGGGTGTATCGGTAACCTCTCGCTTCATCGCAGTCAAAGACCAACATTCAACATTATACATAATATAAAAGGATTGCGCAACCCTTTTGAAGAAATTAATTTAACTTTTAATCCGTTTACTATACTATCAGCTTTCCTCATGATTTGCACGTGATTTGAAGTGCGCTGCTAGACTTTACTTCCGCATTATCCTAAGGGCGTTTCAAAACACTACTTTTGATATATGCCGCTAACCTTTCATGTAGACGAAAACAAAAAAATCCCGCCTTAATGGCGGGATCCAAACAAATTATTTTGTAATTGTTGCTACAACGCCAGCTCCAACTGTACGTCCACCTTCACGGATTGAGAATTTAGTACCTTCTTCAATCGCGATAGGAGAAATAAGTTCAACTGTCATTTCAACGTTATCTCCAGGCATAACCATTTCTACGCCTTCAGGAAGTTGAATGATACCAGTTACGTCAGTTGTACGGAAGTAGAACTGAGGACGGTAGTTTGAGAAGAATGGAGTGTGACGTCCACCCTCTTCTTTAGATAGAACATAAACTTCAGATTTGAACTGAGTGTGTGGAGTGATTGTGCCTGGCTTAGCAAGAACTTGTCCACGTTCGATATCTTCACGTGATACACCACGAAGAAGAGCACCGATGTTGTCGCCTGCTTCTGCATAGTCAAGAAGTTTACGGAACATCTCTACACCAGTTACAGTAGTAGCTTTTGGTTCTTCAGCAAGACCGATGATGTCAACAACATCTCCGACTTTAACTACTCCACGCTCAACACGGCCAGTTGCTACCGTTCCGCGACCTGTGATTGAGAATACGTCCTCAACAGGCATCATGAATGGCTTGTCAGTGTCACGAGTTGGTGTTGGAATATAGTCATCTACTGCTTGCATAAGTTCAAGAATTTTTTCTTCCCACTCTGGCTCTCCTTCAAGAGCTTTAAGAGCTGATCCTTTGATTACAGGAATATCATCGCCAGGGAAGTCGTAATCAGAAAGAAGTTCACGGATTTCCATTTCTACTAATTCAAGTAGTTCCTCGTCATCTACCATGTCACATTTGTTCATAAAGACAACTAGGTAAGGAACACCTACTTGACGTGAAAGAAGAATGTGCTCACGAGTTTGTGGCATTGGGCCATCAGCAGCAGAAACTACTAGGATTCCGCCGTCCATTTGTGCAGCACCAGTGATCATGTTTTTAACGTAGTCAGCGTGACCTGGGCAGTCAACGTGTGCATAGTGACGCTTGTCAGTTTCGTACTCAACGTGTGAAGTACTGATTGTAATTCCACGCTCTTTTTCTTCAGGTGCGTTATCAACGTCAGCGTATGACTTTGCTTCTCCACCTTGTGCTTTAGAAAGAACTGTTGCGATTGCAGCAGTCAAAGTTGTTTTACCATGGTCAACGTGACCAATTGTTCCTACGTTTGCGTGCTCCTTGGAGCGGTCAAATTTTTCTTTACCCATTTTAGAGATCCTCCCTTTATTTAAAAAAATAGTTTTTTAATATGGAAGCCGAAAGTATTCCTTCGACTATCCACATCTTACAAGTATTGCTTACAAGAAACAAGGATGAACTGTATTATTCACCTTTGTTTTTCTTGATTACTTCTTCAGCGATAGACTTTGGAAGTTCTTCATAGTGATCGAACACCATTGAGAATACTCCGCGTCCTTGCGTGTTTGAACGTAGAGAAGTTGCATAACCGAACATTTCAGCAAGTGGAACCATTGCACGAACTACTTGTGCGTTACCACGAGCTTCCATACCTTCTACACGGCCACGGCGTGATGTAATATCACCCATAATGTCGCCCATGTATTCTTCCGGAATAATAACTTCTACCTTCATTGTTGGTTCAAGAATTACAGGATTACATTTTGATGCAGCATTTTTCAAAGCCATTGATGCAGCAATCTTAAATGCCATCTCGTTGGAGTCAACGTCATGGTAAGATCCGTCATATAGGCGTGCTTTGACATCAATTAAAGGATATCCAGCTAAAATACCGTTATCCAATGAATCACGAATTCCTGCTTCAACTGCTGGGATGTATTCACGAGGAACAGAACCACCAACAATATTATTAACGAACTCGAATCCTTTTCCTTCTTCGTTTGGACCGAATTCAATCCATACGTGACCGAACTGTCCACGTCCACCTGATTGACGAACGAATTTACCTTCGACTTCAGCTGACTGACGGAATGTTTCGCGGTAAGAAACTTGTGGCGCGCCCACGTTTGCTTCCACTTTAAATTCACGACGTAAACGGTCGACGATAATATCCAAGTGAAGTTCACCCATACCCGCGATGATTACTTCTCCTGTTTCTTGATCTGTGTGTGCACGGAATGTTGGATCTTCTTCTTGCAACTTAGCAAGAGCTTGGCCCATTTTATCCTGGTCCGCTTTTGTTTTCGGTTCAATCGCTACAGAGATAACTGGCTCTGGGAATACCATTGATTCAAGAATGATCAATGCTTTCTCATCACATAGTGTGTCTCCAGTAGTTGTGTCTTTCAAACCGACAGCAGCAGCAATTTCACCCGCGTGCACTTCAGAAATCTCTTCACGGCTGTTTGCGTGCATTTGTAGAATACGTCCTACGCGCTCGCGCTTGCCTTTTGTAGAGTTTGCTACGTAAGAACCAGCTTGAAGAATACCAGAGTAAATACGGAAGAATGTAAGTTTACCTACATAAGGATCCGTCATAACTTTAAATGCCAATGCTGAGAATGGTGCTTCATCAGATGATTCACGCACTTCTTCTTCTTCAGTCTCAGGGTTGAAGCCCATCATTGGAGGTACATCAAGTGGTGATGGTAGGTAGTCTACTACCGCATCTAGTACTAGTTGTACACCTTTGTTTTTGAAAGCAGTTCCACAAACTACAGGATAGAATTCAACTGCCAACGTAGCTTTACGAATAGCTGTCGTAATTTCTTCTATAGTAAGTTCTTCACCGCCAAGATACTTTTCCATAAGATCTTCATCGAAATCTACAACAGCTTCAATTAGGCTCTCACGGTATTTTTTAGCTAGTTCAAGATGTTCAGCAGGAATTTCTTCCACTGTCGTATCTGTTCCTAGATCATTGGGATACATAGTTGCCTTCATTTCGATTAAGTCGATAATTCCTGAGAAGTTATCTTCCGCACCAATTGGCAATTGAATAGGGTGTGCATTCGCTTGCAGGCGGTCACGTAGTGTTCCTACTGAATATAGGAAGTCAGCACCCGTCTTATCCATTTTGTTTACGAATACGAGACGTGGTACTTTGTAGTTTGTCGCTTGACGCCAAACTGTCTCTGTTTGTGGTTCAACACCTGATTGTGCATCAAGTACCGCTACAGCACCATCCAATACGCGAAGTGAACGTTCAACTTCAACTGTGAAGTCTACGTGCCCTGGTGTATCGATGATGTTTACGCGGTGACCTTTCCATGCTGCAGTTGTTGCAGCTGAAGTAATCGTGATTCCACGTTCTTGCTCTTGCTCCATCCAGTCCATTTGTGATGCACCTTCGTGCGTTTCACCAATCTTGTGGATTTTACCTGTGTAAAAAAGGATCCGCTCAGTTGTCGTTGTCTTACCAGCGTCAATGTGAGCCATGATACCAATGTTACGAGTATTCTCTAGTGAGAACTCTCTAGCCATTTTGTAATCTCCTTCCGTTTCGGATTACTGCTGTTGTTTATCCGACCTTACCAGCGATAGTGAGCAAATGCTCTGTTGGCTTCAGCCATTTTATGCATTTCTTCACGGCGTTTAACAGAAGCACCTGTGTTGTTTGATGCATCAAGAATTTCATTCGCTAGACGTTCTTCCATTGTTTTTTCTCCACGTGTACGTGAATAGTTCACAAGGTAACGAAGACCTAGAGTCGAACGACGTTCAGGGCGTACTTCAACCGGCACTTGATAGTTAGCTCCACCTACGCGGCGAGCACGCACTTCAAGAACTGGCATTACATTATTTAAAGCTGCTTCGAATACTTCGATTGGCTCTTGTCCAGAACGTTCTTTAATAATTTCGAACGCTCCATAAAGAATCTTTTGAGAAGTACCTTTTTTACCGTCTACCATCATTTTGTTGATAAGGCGGCTTACAAGCTTGGAATTATAAATCGGATCAGGTAGTACATCACGTTTTGTTACTGGACCTTTACGAGGCATAATTAGTTCCTCCTTTCAATATTGTTAGTTTTGTATTACTTCTTAACTTTGGGCTTTTTAGCTCCATACATTGAACGGCTTTGCATACGGCCAGTAACACCAGCTGTATCAAGTGCCCCACGTACGATATGGTAACGAACACCCGGTAAGTCTTTTACGCGTCCTCCGCGGATTAGTACCACACTGTGTTCTTGCAAGTTGTGGCCTTCACCTGGAATATATGCGTTTACTTCCAATGTATTAGTTAAACGAACACGAGCATACTTACGTAGCGCCGAGTTCGGCTTCTTAGGAGTCATAGTACCAACACGTGTACAAACACCTCTTTTTTGTGGTGAGTTCACGTTTGTCATAGACTTTTTAAAGCTGTTATAGCTTTTTCCTAGAGCCGGAGACTTAGAATTTTCCGTTTTCGATTTACGAGGTTTACGGACTAATTGATTAATTGTAGGCATCAGGTTGTTCCTCCTTCCAAGTTTTTTATAATACCACACACCCAGGTGGTTCATTTTTAAGTAAAAACAAAGTTTTTGTGCGTGCACACACAAAAACGGGTGACAGTAACTCCAGAGATCTCTGCTTACTGTTATTTTATAATGATGATTGCTTATCGCCTTGTACTTATTCGAAAGAGTTTTTTCTTCCTGAAAAGTTAACGGTCAACAACTATCAACCTTTTGTATATTATCATCTCTACAATAACTTGTCAACGAATTTAAGAAAATAAACGGGAGCGATGTCCCGTTTATTTTTATTCAGCTGGAATAGTCTCTTCTACTTGATCGTGTTGCATTTTTATTTGGCGGTATCTCTGCATTCCAGTACCTGCAGGGACTAATTTCCCGATAATAACGTTTTCTTTCAGACCTAGCAACTCATCTGTTTTACCTTTAATAGCTGCATCTGTAAGAACTCTTGTCGTTTCCTGGAATGATGCGGCTGACAAGAATGATTCTGTTTCAAGTGAAGCTTTCGTAATTCCGAGAATTACCGGACGTGAGGTTGCTGGGACTTTACCTGCTAACAACACCTTTTCGTTCGCTTCAGAGAATTGGTGGATGTCCAATAATGAACCCGGAAGAAGATCAGTATCTCCTGCTTCAATTACCCGAACTTTACGAAGCATTTGACGCACCATCACTTCAACATGCTTATCACCGATCTCTACCCCTTGCATACGGTAGACTTTTTGAACTTCTTTCAACAGATACTCTTGTACAGTTGAAACGTCCTTTACGATGATCAATTGTTTAGGGTCAATAGAACCTTCAGTAATAGTTTGCCCACGCTCAACCACATCGCCTACTTCTACTTTTAAGCGCGCATTGTACAACGTAGGATATTTACGTGTTTCTACTTCACCTTCAATAGTAATTTCTTTCAAACCTTCCCGGACTTCATCAATTTCAATAACAGTACCTGCAATTTCAGAAATAACCGCTACACCTTTCGGATTACGAGATTCGAAAATTTCCTGAATACGTGGAAGACCCTGCGTAATATCATCTCCGGCAACTCCACCTGTGTGGAATGTACGCATCGTTAACTGTGTTCCTGGCTCTCCGATAGATTGCGCTGCAATGATTCCCACAGCTTCCCCTACTTCTACCGTTTCTCCAGTGGCTAAGTTGATACCGTAACATTTTTTACATACGCCGTGCTTCGTATTACATGTAAATGCAGAACGAATCGTCACTTCTTCGATACCAGCTTGAATTACTATGTTCGCTATGTCCGCAGTAATCAACCCGTTTTTCGCAAGAATGACTTCATCCGTTTCCGGATGTTTGATAGTCTTCTTCGTGTGACGACCTTCAATACGCTCAAACAATGTTTCGATCATTTCATTTCCTTCGGTTAATGCAGTAATTGCAAGACCACGGTCTGTTCCGCAATCTTCTTCACGAACGATAACATCTTGCGCTACGTCTACGAGACGACGAGTCAAGTAACCTGAATCGGCAGTCTTCAGTGCTGTATCGGCAAGACCTTTACGTGCACCGTGTGTAGAGATAAAGTATTCTAGTACTGTCAGACCTTCACGGAAGGAAGATTTGATCGGAAGTTCGATAATCCGTCCAGCCGGGTTGGCCATTAGTCCACGCATACCAGCAAGTTGTGTAAAGTTTGATGCGTTACCACGGGCTCCGGAGTCACTCATCATGAAGATCGGGTTTTCAATATCCAATGAATCCATTAGCTTATTCTGGATGATATCCTTCGCATGGCTCCAATAAGAGATGACACGATCATAACGCTCTTCTTCGGTAATTAAACCACGTCGGAACTGCTGCGTGACTTTATCAACTTTTTCTTGTGCTTCATGAAGAATTTCTGCTTTATTCGGCAATACCACGATATCGGAAATACCGATCGTAATTCCAGCACGCGTAGAATATTTAAATCCTAGGTTTTTCATTCTATCCAACATTCTAGAAGTTTCTGTAATGTGGAAGCGACGGAAGATTTCCGCGATAATTTCCCCAAGGATTGCTTTTTTGAACGGCGTAATTAGTTCTGCTTCTTGCAGGTGTTCCTTAACATTTACTGTTCCGTCGATGAAGTACTTGTCAGGTGTTTCTACCTGTAAGTTATGATTCGTCGGTTCGTTGATGTACGGGAACGTTTCCGGTAATATCTCATTGAAAATGATTTTACCTACAGTCGTTAACAATAGCTGACTATTTTGCTGATCCGTAAACGTTGGGTTGTTAATACTGCCAGCCTGTACCGCGATGCGGGAATGTAAGTGAACATGTCCTGTTTGATAGGCGATTAACGCTTCATTCGGATCACTAAACACAGAACCTTCTCCAGCCGCATTTTTTCGCTCGACTGTTAAGTAATAGTTTCCAAGAACCATATCCTGTGAAGGAGTTACAACTGGTTTTCCGTCTTTCGGGTTCAAAATGTTTTGAGCAGCTAGCATCAATAGACGTGCTTCAGCTTGAGCTTCAGCGGATAGTGGTACGTGAACAGCCATTTGGTCACCATCGAAGTCAGCGTTGTAAGCTGTACATACGAGCGGGTGTAACGTAATCGCACGCCCTTCGACCAGTATCGGTTCGAACGCCTGTATCCCCAGACGGTGAAGTGTCGGTGCTCGGTTAAGAAGCACTGGGTGTTCTTTGATGACGTCTTCTAATACATCCCATACTTCGGAATGAAGACGTTCAATCTTACGTTTAGCACTTTTGATGTTATGCGCCAAGTTACGTTCTACTAATTCTTTCATAACGAACGGCTTAAATAGCTCGATCGCCATTTCCTTAGGCAGACCGCATTGGTACATTTTTAAGTTAGGACCTACTACGATAACCGAACGACCAGAATAGTCTACACGTTTACCAAGTAAGTTCTGGCGGAAACGCCCTTGCTTACCTTTTAGCATATGAGAAAGTGATTTCAATGGACGGTTTCCTGGACCTGTTACAGGTCTTCCACGACGGCCATTATCTACAAGTGCATCTACCGCTTCTTGAAGCATACGCTTCTCGTTCTGGACGATAATGCCGGGTGCTCCTAAATCCAATAGACGCTTTAGACGGTTATTCCGGTTAATAACTCTACGATAAAGATCATTCAAGTCAGATGTTGCAAAACGCCCTCCGTCTAGCTGTACCATAGGACGCAATTCAGGGGGGATGACTGGAAGTACTTCGAGTACCATCCATTCCGGACGGTTTCCAGAGTTACGGAAAGATTCCACGACTTCTAGACGTCGGATTGCGCGTGTACGACGCTGACCTTGTACTGTTTTCAACTCTTCTTTCAACGAATCTGTTTCCTTATCCAAGTCGATTGCACGTAGTAGTTGCTCGATTGCTTCCGCTCCCATTGCAGCTTGGAATTTGGAACCATATTTTTCACGGTACAAGCGATACTCTTTCTCAGAAAGCAATTGCTTGCGTTCAAGTGGCGTATCTGCCGGTTCTACAACTACGTAAGATGCAAAGTAGATAATCTCTTCCAATGCGCGTGGTGTCATGTCCAAAATCAAGCCCATACGGCTCGGAATTCCTTTGAAGTACCAAATATGTGTGACAGGTGCCGCAAGCTCAATGTGTCCCATTCGTTCGCGACGGACTTTTTGACGCGTTACCTCTACGCCACAACGATCACAAACAACGCCCTTATAACGGACTCGCTTATATTTACCACAGTGACATTCCCAATCTTTCGTTGGACCGAAGATTCTCTCACAGAATAATCCGTCTTTCTCAGGCTTTAATGTACGGTAATTGATCGTTTCAGGTTTTTTTACTTCTCCATACGACCAAGAACGAATCTTGTCAGGTGAAGCAAGGCCAATTTTCATATACTCAAAATTATTAACATCTATCAAGGAGCCAACCTCCCTTTAGTCTAATCGCCATAACGGCTTATCAGTCAACTTAACTTGTAGTAGTACATTCATGTAAGACATTCTTCTTACTGAATAAAATAGAAGAGGGTGCTCGAAGCCCTCTTCTATTCATTTTTGTTTGTTTTATTTACATTTCAGATCAGCACTATCTGCTTTAGGCGATCGGTTGATCTTCTTTAATCAAGTTCAATGCGTCAGTTGGTTGCAAGTCTTCTTCGTCGTCTAAATCACGTAACTCAATTTCTTCGAAGTCTTCCGTCAACATCTTCACATCTAACCCTAAACTTTGAAGTTCTTTGATTAGTACTTTAAATGATTCCGGTACACCTGGTTGAGGTACGCTATCACCTTTGACAATCGCTTCGTATGTCTTCACACGTCCTACGACATCATCGGATTTGACTGTTAAAATTTCTTGCAATGTATAAGCGGCACCATATGCTTCTAGCGCCCATACTTCCATTTCCCCGAAACGCTGTCCACCGAACTGGGCTTTACCGCCGAGTGGTTGCTGTGTAACGAGTGAGTATGGTCCAGTAGATCGTGCGTGCAACTTATCATCTACCATGTGGGCAAGTTTGATCAAGTACATAACGCCGACTGATACACGGTTATCAAATGGTTCACCTGAACGACCATCGTATAGCATGGTTTTACCGTCACGGTCCATTCCTGCTTCTTCCATTGTAGCCCAAACGTCTTCTTCGTTTGCACCGTCAAATACAGGAGATGCAGTGTGAATACCTAGACTACGCGCAGCCATACCAAGATGCATTTCAAGAACCTGTCCGATATTCATACGTGACGGAACACCTAGTGGATTTAACATAACATCGATCGGTGTACCATCTGGAAGGAACGGCATTTCCGACTCAGGTAAGATTCGGGAAATAACCCCCTTATTACCGTGACGTCCTGCCATCTTATCTCCAACAGAGATTTTACGCTTCTGTACGATATATACTCGTACTAACTGGTTTACTCCCGGAGATAGCTCATCGCCATCTTCACGGTTGAAGACTTTGACATCCAGAACAATTCCGCCTGCTCCATGAGGGACACGCAATGAAGTATCGCGGACTTCACGTGCTTTTTCCCCAAAGATTGCATGTAGAAGACGTTCTTCCGCAGTCAATTCCGTAACTCCCTTAGGCGTTACTTTACCGACCAAGATATCTCCATCTCGTACTTCTGCGCCGATACGAATAATTCCTCTGTCATCCAAGTTGCGTAATGCATCTTCTCCGACGTTTGGAATATCACGCGTGATTTCTTCTGGCCCAAGCTTAGTATCACGTGCCTCCGATTCATATTCTTCAATATGAACAGACGTGAACACATCATCTTTCACCAGACGCTCACTCATGATAATCGCATCTTCGTAGTTGTAACCATCCCATGTCATGAACGCAGTTAGAACGTTACGTCCAAGCGCGAGTTCTCCCTGTTCCATTGATGGTCCGTCCGCAAGAATATCAAGCGGTTTGACACGGTCGCCAACTTTTACAATTGGACGTTGGTTATAGCAAGTTCCTTGGTTCGAACGAATGAATTTAGATAAACGGCAAACGACAAGGTCACCCTTGACTTCTTTACCGCCCACTTCTTCAATACGGCGAATACGAATCTCCTTAGCTTCTACGTGTTCTACGATACCGTGATATTTAGAAACAACAGCTGCTCCTGAATCACGTGCAGAAATATGCTCCATACCTGTACCCACAAATGGCGCTTCCGGATTTAACAAAGGAACTGCTTGACGTTGCATGTTCGCACCCATCAACGCACGGTTAGAGTCATCATTTTCTAGGAAAGGAATACATGCAGTAGCCGCTGACACAACTTGCTTAGGTGAAACATCCATATAATCCATTTGTTCACGGCGGAATACAGTGTTATCCCCTTGGAAACGTCCTACGACGCCTTCATTCGTAAATGATCCGTCTTCCTCAAGCAACGCGTTTGCTTGTGCCACTACATAGTTATCTTCAATATCTGCTGTTAAATAATCAATCTGTGAAGTAACGCGACCCGTTTCTGGATCTACTTTACGATAAGGAGTCTCAATGAAACCAAATTGATTCACTTTCGCGAATGTAGACAACGAGTTAATCAGTCCAATGTTCGGTCCCTCTGGCGTTTCAATCGGACACATACGACCATAATGAGAGTAGTGAACGTCACGAACTTCCATTCCTGCTCGCTCACGAGTCAAACCACCAGGTCCTAGTGCAGATAAACGACGCTTATGTGTCAATTCAGCCAATGGATTTGTTTGGTCCATGAACTGAGATAGCTGCGAGCTACCGAAAAACTCTTTAATTGATGCAATAACAGGACGAATATTGATCAATTGTTGAGGTACTATAGATTGCGTGTCATTGATAGACATTCTCTCTTTAACCACACGCTCCATACGGGAAAGACCGATACGGAATTGGTTTTGGAGTAATTCACCAACAGAACGCAAACGACGATTACCAAGATGGTCAATATCATCTGTGTTTCCTACACCATGCAAGAGGTTGAAGAAATAACTAATAGAAGCAACGATATCTGAAGGGGTAATATGTTTAATAGACTCGTCTACTTCAGCGTTAGAAATGACATTAATTACTTGTTTTTCTTCACTTTTCGGTGCGTAAATCTTTAGCGTCTGAATAACCATTGGCTCTTCCAATATAGACCCTACATGTTCGATCGACTCAGTATTGATACCTTGAGATAAAAATGGTAGTAATTTATCCAATGTACGTCGGTCGATTAGCTGATCCTTTTCCACTAAAATCTCGCCTGTTTCAGGGTCGACAAGTGTTTCAGCAGCCGTTTGGTTGAA
Source organism: Sporosarcina sp. P18a (assembly GCF_002743135.1). Classification (NCBI taxonomy): domain Bacteria; kingdom Bacillati; phylum Bacillota; class Bacilli; order Caryophanales; family Caryophanaceae; genus Sporosarcina; species Sporosarcina sp. P18a. The sequence goes on from NZ_PDYQ01000003.1 coordinate 135,837, forward strand.
CAGTCGATTTTGCAAGTGAAGCTTCTTATTCATTTTATAACGCCCAACATTCGCCAAATCATAGCGCTTTGGATCGAAGAAACGTGAATACAAAAGACTTCTTGCGCTGTCTAGTGTTGGTGGTTCACCTGGACGAAGTCGCTCATAGATTTCAAGCATCGCTTTTTCTGAAGTCTCGGTATTATCTTTTTCTAATGAATTCCGTAAATATTCATTATCGCCGATTAAGTCGATAATTTCTTGATCAGTAGAGAAGCCTAATGCACGCAATAAAACAGTGATTGGCAACTTACGAGTACGGTCGATACGGACATGCACTACATCTTTTGCATCTGTTTCATACTCAAGCCACGCTCCACGGTTCGGAATAACAGTAGCGCCAAATCCTCGCTTACCATTTTTGTCCGTCTTATCATTGTAGTAAACACTTGGCGAACGAACGAGCTGTGATACAATAACACGCTCAGCTCCGTTAATAATGAATGTTCCATTTTCCGTCATGAGCGGGAAATCTCCCATGAAAACGTCTTGTTCCTTCACATCGCCGGTTTCCTGGTTATGAAGACGTACTTTTACACGAAGTGGTGCGGCATATGTCACATCGCGCTCTTTTGATTCGTCTACTGGATATTTGGGATCACCCAGTTTGTAATCGATAAATTCCAAGGACAAGTTACCTGTGAAATCCTGGATAGGAGAAATATCCCGGAACATTTCACGTAACCCCTCTTCTAAGAACCACTCGTAAGATGCCGTTTGAATTTCAATCAAATTTGGCAAATCGAGTACTTCTTTGATTCGCGCGAAACTTCTACGCTGACGATGTTGACCATACTGAACTAAATGACCTGTCAACTCATTCACCCCTCATTAAGACAATATTAGTTTTTGCAAAATCAGAAATTCCGCTGTGACTTCGAAAAAACAAAAAGAAAACGAGTTCCGACAAGAGCTCATTTTCGATTTCACAATCTTTATCCAAACATCAATATGCCTTTTCCTCTACTACATCACACAAAAGGGCATACAGCTGCAATATAAATATTTATGCATTTAATAATGCTACTATAAGATATCGATCCTGTCAAACTTTTTTCGCTACCAAAATAAAGTAGCCTTTTTTCTTGGCAACTGTGTCCACATTACCAAACAACTTCTTCAAGTAGTCTATTGTGGATGGCGCCCCTTGTTTCTTTTGAATGACAACCCATAGTTCGCCACCCAAAGCCAATTTCTCATAAGCACCGTCGTAAAATGAAAAAACTGTTTGCTTACCTGCTCGAATAGGAGGATTTGTTATAATCGCAGCAAAGCCATCAGATTGTACTTGATCAACTCCACTACTCTCATAAATTTTTATATTGACGATCTTGTTTTGTTGGGCATTTATTTTAGAAAGAGCTAACGCCCGCTCGTTAACATCTACCATATGGACAAGCCGCTCAGGGAAATCTGACGCAACGGACAACGCAATCGGTCCATAACCGCACCCTATTTCCAAGAAGTCTCCCCCGACGGACGGCACTTTAAACGTCTCAGCGAGCAATTTTGATCCTTCATCTACACTACCTTTACTAAATACACCAGCATCTGTCGTGAATAAAAAAACTTTGTTACGAATCTCAGCCTTCCACTGCTTGGGGGCACTTGAAACTTGAGGGTTTTTTGAGTAATAATGCTCTCCCATACATACACCTCCTGCGTAGAGTTACATTATCTGTATATGAAGAAAAAAGCCCGTCAGATAGACGGGCTTTTCTCAAGGAAGTAGAAATTACTTAAATTCTACAGATGCGCCAACTTCTTCAAGTTTAGCTTTCATTTCTTCTGCTTCTTCTTTAGTTGCTGCTTCTTTAACAGCTTTAGGAGCTTCGTCTACAAGAGCTTTAGCTTCTTTCAAGCCTAGGCCAGTGATTTCACGAACTGCTTTGATAACTTTGATTTTTTGATCTCCAGCTGATGCTAGGATTACATCGAATTCAGTTTGCTCTTCAGCTGCTTCCGCAACTGCTCCAGCTGCTGCAACAGGTGCTGCTGCTGTTACGCCGAATTCTTCTTCGATTGCTTTAACAAGGTCGTTTAGTTCAAGAACTGTCATTTCTTTGATTGCGTCTAAAATTTGTGCATTAGTCATTTTAAGTTCCTCCTGGAAAGTTGTATTTAACCGGCTAGTTTTTTCCGGTCACTGTCAAGATGCGAAATTAAGCACCTTGCTCTTCTTTTTGTTCTGCAACTGCTTTCGTAGCAAGTGCAAAGTTTCGTACTGGCGCTTGAAGAACGCTGAGTAGCATAGATAGTAGACCATCGCGAGACGGTAGAGTAGCCAATGCTTTCACATCTTCAGCTGATGCAACGTTTCCTTCGATCACACCCGCTTTAATTTCAAGCTTGTCGTTCTTTTTAGCGAAATCATTTAAGATTTTAGCTGGCGCTACTACGTCTTCCGTAGAGAAGGCGATAGCGTTTGGACCTGTCAAGTTTTCGTTCAAACCTTCTAGTCCTGCAACTACCGTCGCACGACGCACCATTGAGTTTTTATAAACTTTGAACTCGATGCCCGCTTCACGAAGTTGTTTACGCAGTTCTGTAACTTGTGAAACCGTAAGACCACGGTAATCGACAACTACTACAGATGCTGCTGATTGCAGCTTGTCAGCAACTTCTGACACGACCGCTTGTTTAGCTTCTAAAATTTTGCTCATGTTGACACCTCCTGGTAATTAGGGTCACTTATACCGATATAAAAAGCCCTCAATGTCTAAGACATGAGGGCAGAAAAGTCGTCATCTTTTAAAAAGAGCGTCTTGTCCTCGGCAGGAGCATTAAGTGGCAAGCCACACCTGCTGTCTTCGGTACAAATGGTTATCATCATAACAAGCGTAATCTTAACAGATCACTATATGCTTGTCAATTATTTTTTAACAGTAACGCTTGACGGATCTATTTTAACAGCAGGACCCATAGTTGTCGTAACGTTTACCGATTTCATGAATGTTCCTTTTGCTGATGCAGGTTTAGCTTTTTGAATCGTTTCAAAGATCGTCAAGAAGTTTTCTTCTAATTTCTCGTTATCGAAAGAAACTTTACCGATTGGCGCATGGATGATTCCAGCTTTATCCGCACGATATTCAACTTTACCTGCTTTGATTTCTTCAACAGCTTTTGTTACGTCGAATGTTACAGTACCTGTTTTCGGGTTCGGCATAAGACCTTTTGGTCCAAGTACGCGACCAATCTTACCAACTTCGCCCATCATGTCAGGTGTAGCAACGATTACGTCGAAATCGAACCAACCTTGTTGAATTTTAGCAATCAATTCTGCATCGCCTACATAGTCTGCGCCTGCAGCTTCTGCTTCTTTCACTTTATCACCTTTAGCGAATACTAATACGCGTTGAGTTTTACCAGTACCGTTTGGAAGCACTACAGCTCCACGGATTTGCTGATCGTTTTTACGAGTATCAATACCAAGACGGAAAGCTACTTCAACTGTTGCATCAAAATTAGTAGTAGTTGTCTTTTTAGCAAGTTCAATTGCTTCTTTCGTAGTGTATGTAGCTGTACGATCTACAAGCTTCGCTGCATCTACGAATTTTTTACCTCTTTTAGCCATCAGAATTTTCCTCCTCATTTGTGGTTTTAACGGATTAAACCTCCCACTTAATGAAGGCTGCGAATCTCATTCGACCGCAGCCTTCACCTTCAAACAATTGCTGTATTATGAAAAACCAAAATCAGTCTTCGATTTTGAATCCCATACTGCGAGCAGTACCTTCGACCATTGCCATCGCCGCTTCAACTGACGCCGCGTTTAAGTCCGGCATCTTTTGTTCTGCGATTTCTCTAACTTTATCACGCTTAACTGTAGCAACTTTGTTTTTATTAGGCTCACCTGAACCCTTTTGAACGTTTGCTGCAACCTTCAGCAATACTGCTGCCGGCGGAGTTTTTGTGATGAATGTAAATGAACGGTCCTCGAATACCGAGATTTCAACTGGAATAATTAGACCAGCTTGATCTGCTGTACGAGCGTTAAATTCTTTACAGAATCCCATAATGTTAACACCTGCTTGACCTAATGCCGGCCCTACTGGTGGTGCTGGATTTGCTTTACCAGCTGGAATTTGCAATTTCACTACTTTAGTAACTTTTTTAGCCACGAGACACACCTCCTTAAGTCCGTGATGTGGTAATTGGGTTGCCCCTCCCACTCAAATATGTGCCTGCCGACGATGTCGGTAGAATTGGTTAATCCGTACAGACTAAGTCTGACCTTTGAAATGATACCACCATTACACAGATTTTGCAAGAGGGAAATTCCCATTACCCATCAATCCATTTTTTCTACTTGGTCGAACGAAAGCTCCATCTTCGTTTCGCGTCCGAACATATCGACACTTACGACAACTTTACCTTTGTCCATTTCAATCTCTTCCACTTTACCTTCAAAGTGTGCAAACGGCCCTTCTAGCACTGTTACACTTTCTCCAACACCAAAATCGATATCTACGCGCTGTTCCTTCATACCCATTTGCTTTAGGATGAACTCTACTTCTTCCGGTAACAATGGTGTAGGCTTCGCCCCACCACCTGATGAACCGATAAATCCAGTAACACCTGGTGTATTGCGAACAACGTACCAAGAGTCATCTGTCATGATCAATTCAACCAAAACATAGCCCGGGAACGTTTTACGCATAACTGTTTTCTTTTTACCGTCTTTAATATCCGTCTCTTCCTCTTCCGGAATGACGACACGAAATATCTTATCTGACATGCCCATTGTCTCGACACGCTTTTCAAGATTAGCCTTTACTTTGTTCTCATAACCTGAGTACGTATGCACAACATACCAATTTTTATCCATTTCCATGACATTGAGGACTATGCGTCCGTCCCTCCCTTAAAATAAAGCTGAAAAAACCCGTTCATTCATCAAAACGGGATATTCTCACGCTATTCATACTTTCATTTTTACAGACCTGTATACCATTTCATTACTCCGGAGATGCCTAGATCTACTACGAAGAAATAGATAGCCATGAATATGACCGTCGAAATAACAACTACAGTATACTTTGTTAATTCTTTACGTTTCGGCCAGCTGACTTTCCGCATTTCCGAAACGACTTTTTTCAAAAAATCGGTAATCTTGCCCATTCTTCTCCAACCCTTCCGAATGACATAGTGTTCTCACTCGAACTCTATGTAACTGGTCAAATGGTTTGCTTATGCAATGTATGCGCATTGCAATGACTGCAAAACTTCTTTATATTCATTCTTCCCTCACGGCTGTTGTTGCCAGCGGGCAAAGAATAGTTTCGCGAACCACATATCTCACAGCTTAAAGTTATTTTTTTCGACATTTCGATTCACCTAATTCAAGACAATAGTCTCGCTAAAGAGTATCATTTAACTAACGATATGTCAATTTACTATCGATATGTTTAACGTACCAGATCCATTGCCATCGAGTGTTCCAATTTGCGTTTGATCCGTTGCAAAGCATTGTCTATTGATTTTACTTGACGATTTAGCACTTCGGAAATTTCACGATAGGATTGACCTTCTAAGTACAATGTTAATACTTCTTTTTCCAATCCGCTCAACACTTTGTTCATCTCTTTTTCCATGAATATGAAGTTTTCTTTATGGATGATTAAATCTTCAGGGTCATCTAACGTAGAGCCCGATATGATATCCAGTAACGTTCGCTCATGATCTTCATCAAACATCGGCTTGTCCAACGAAATAGATGTATTAAGCGGAATATGTTTTTGACGCGTGGCAGTTTTAATAGCTGTAATAATTTGTCGCGTCACACACAATTCAGCGAAGACTTTAAATGAGCTTAATCTATCAGGACGGAAATCACGTATTGCTTTATAGAGTCCGATCATTCCTTCTTGCATGATGTCTTCACGATCTCCACCAATAATAAAATACGTTCTTGCTTTCATTCGGACAATCGGTTGAAATTTGGTTATTAAAAATTCTAATACATCCGAATTCCCTAAATGGATCAATTCCACCATTTCTTCATCAGATAGTTTAGAATACTCGTTTTTACTCTTCACATTTTCCATGACCCACACCAACCTCTCCACCCCAGAGTACTAATTGGTTTTATATGTCAGTATAGACGTGGTGTTTTTTCACGTCAACTACTCATTTTCCACCACGTCTCATTTTTTCGAATTCCGCTGCCACTTCATCCGTCAGAGGAATCTTTGATAGAGGCCGTTGTTCTATTGAATCTTTTAACTTTTGCGCAATTACGCGATCCACTTCTTTCATAGCAATTTCCAACTCCCGTGCAGAGATGCGAAGTGCCCCCTGGGCAAACACTACCCATTGTTCTACAAGATCTGAAGTTGCTACATGGATTTGCGTCAAGCGATTGGATAATTCGGAAACCAATTTTTCAATTCGCTCATCCGCCGTTTCATTCTCTCTTGTAAAGACGACTTCCACGCGGTATTGTTTTTTTCGTTTTTCGATACCCGGTGCTAAGTGGGCATCGAATATCACGATGACACGCCATCCCTTGTTGGCCTGAAATTCCGCCATCCGCTCAATAAGCCGATCACGCGCTTGCGCAAAATTTTCTTGTTTTAGTTGTTGTAGTTCAGGCCACGCACCGATGATGTTGTATCCATCAACGAGTAGCACATCTCTTTTCATGATGTAGCCTGAGCGGATTGACGCTTTCGTAGAACTTCATACATCAATAATGCCGCTGCTACCGAAGCATTTAAAGATGTAACTTCTCCGACCATCGGCAATCTATAAAGGAAATCGCATCTTTCTCGTAAAATGCGTGACATGCCTTTTCCTTCGCTACCTATAATGACAGCTAAAGGTAACGTAGCATCCATATAGCGGTAATCAGTGGAATTGGATGCATCTGTCCCCGCAATCCACACCCCTTGTTTCTTTAGCTCATCCACAGTTTGAGATAAATTATTCACTCGCACAACTGGTATGTGTTCAATCGCACCTGTTGATGCTTTTGCTACTACGCCTGTCAATCCAACAGCGCGTCTTTTTGGAATGATGATGCCATGTACACCTGAAGCGTCTGCTGTTCGTAAGATAGATCCAAGATTATGTGGATCTTCAAGCTCGTCAAGAATGATAAAGAACGGATCTTCTTGCCTTTCTTTAGCGATTACAAATAAGTCTTCCAGCTCGGCATAATCGTAAGCGGCAACCGAAGCGAGAATTCCTTGGTGACTCAGATCCGTCATACCATCTAATTTCTGCTTCGGTGCCGTCTGCACAACTACCCCCGCTTCTTTAGCAAGCTTTATAATTTCGCCGATACTTTTCTTATTTACACCTTCCGCCACCCAGATTTTATTCAACTGCCTACCTGAACGCAACGCTTCTACGACAGGGTTTCTTCCACCAATCAATTCCACTTCTAGCTCTGTCATGCTTTCTCCTCCTCAGGATGCTCCACTAGTCGAATCGCCATCTCGATCAGTTCAGCTAGACGCTCTTGCCGATCCAATAAATGTACATACCCGAGGACTGCTTCGAATGCAGAGCTGTAATTATACGTAGTAACGTCAGTGTTTTTAGGGACGGATCCCGCTTTCGCATTGCGACCACGTCGCATTACCGCCAATTCTTCTTCCGTGAGAAGTTGTTGATCTCTCATCGTCAGGATAATTCGTGCCTGTGCTTTTGCAGAGACAAAGCGTGTAGCTTCCTTATGCAAAATTTGCGGTTTTACACGGCCGCAGCGTAGTAAATGCTCTCTAACCGCTGTTTCATATACAGCATCTCCCATATAAGCAAGTGCTAGTGCATTGAGTTGTTTAACGTCTATTTCACGTAAATTCCCCACACTGTTACCCTCTTTTCCAGCGAGTACCTTGCGCTGTATCTTCTAAAATGATTCCCCGCACTTTTAATTCATCGCGAATTTCATCTGACCGTGCAAAATCACGATTCTTCCGGGCTTCAAGACGTTCTTGGATCAATTTATCCACTTCACCATCCATCAATTCATCAGTACTTTCAAAAGGCAAACCAAGTACACCCATTAATAGATCCAACGCATCGATGAATTGCTGAAGTATGTGGCGGTCTGTATTTTTCTCAAGCAAGTACACGTTCGCCTGTTTGGATAGTTCAAAAATTGACGCAATCGCATTAGCAGTATTAAAGTCGTCATCCATCGCTTTCTCAAATGCGTTAATTTGTTCTTGAATCTTATTTGACCATGACTCGGAATTTTCTGCCAGGTCTGCCGAAATCGATAGACGATGCTGCAAGTTGCTGTACGAAGTTTGGATCCGTTCCAATCCATTCGCTGCGCTCTCTACGAGTTCCTGTGCAAAGTTGACTGGATGACGATAGTGCACAGACAGCATGAAGAAACGCAGCACCTTCGGGTCGATTTGCTTCCGAATATCATGTACCAAAATAAAATTACCTAATGACTTCGACATTTTTTCGTTATCAATATTGATATAGCCGTTATGCATCCAATAGTTGGCGAAAGTTTTGCCTGTAGCCGCTTCGGACTGCGCAATCTCATTTTCATGATGCGGGAATGTTAAGTCTTGCCCACCTGCGTGAATATCGATAGTGTCCCCAAGAAGTTGCTTAGCCATTACCGAACATTCGATATGCCACCCTGGACGACCTGTACCCCACGGACTATCCCATGAGATCTCTCCCGTTTTTGCTGATTTCCAAAGCGCAAAATCAAGAGGATCTGTTTTGATTGCGTTCTCTTCGACCCGCGCACCTACTTTTAATTCATCAATAGATTGGTGTGAAAGTTTCCCGTAGCCTTCGAATTCACGTGTACGGAAATAGACATCTCCATGGGACTCGTAGGCAAATCCTTTGTCGATTAGAACTTGAATGAATTCCACAATGTCCTGAATATGCTCAGTTACTCGAGGATGTGCTGTCGCTACCTCACAGCCGAGAGCACTTACATCTTCGTGATATGCCGCAATGAAACGCTCGGTTAATTCTCCGACCTCTTCATTTAATTCATTTGCCGCTTTAATGATTTTGTCGTCTACGTCCGTGAAATTCGAGACGTAATTCACTTCATATCCACGATATTCCAAGTAGCGACGAATCGTATCAAAAGCAATCACGGGACGAGCGTTTCCGATATGAATATAGTTATAAACGGTCGGTCCACAGACATACATTTTTACTTTTCCTTCTTCTATCGGAATAAATTTTTCTTTCTTACGTGTCAATGTATTATAAAGTTGAATGCTCATGTAAATCTCCCTTTTTTTCATTCATGGTTTCCAACTGCTGGGTACGTAGCTTTAACTCCTGAATTTGCTTTTCCAATCGCTTGATTTCATCCGAAATCGGATCTTGCGTGGAATGATCCAGTTTACTATTTACACGTACCCCATTGGAAATAACGATTTTCCCTGGTATCCCAACCACTGTAGAGTTGGGAGGCACTTCCTTCAATATGACCGAACCCGCTCCTACCTTGCTGTTCTCACCAATCGTGATGGAACCGAGTACTTTAGCACCCGATGCAACCAATACATTATCACAGAGCGTCGGATGTCGCTTACCGCCTTCTTTACCTGTCCCCCCGAGTGTAACTCCTTGATAAAGTGTCACATCATCGCCAATTTCACATGTTTCCCCTATTACTACACCCATCCCATGATCAATAAATAGACGTCTGCCTATTACTGCTCCAGGATGAATTTCGATCCCCGTAAAGAATCTGCTAACTTGCGATACTACACGAGCCAAGAAACGGAGATTACGCTTATAAAACACATGCGCTATACGGTGCATCCAAATTGCATGCAACCCCGAATACGTTAAGATTACTTCAATTGTGCTACGAGCTGCCGGATCTTGATCGAAAATACACCGAATATCTTCTTTCATACGTTTGAACAATGAACTTCCCCCTTTTTCTTCTTTCACATGACGGCGGTTAACACTTTTTAAAAAATCGTGAGATAAAAAAAGCGCCCCCGTCACTTATGATGACAGAGACGCATTAAATGCGTGGTTCCACTCCGCTTGGGAACCTAATTGTCCCCCGCTTAATGTCTTTAACGCAGACTATACGTATGGCTTACTAACAGTTTCAGCTCATCGCTCAAAGGTGCATTTCGATAGTGAACGACTCAGGTCATTTCCAGCCTAGATGACCCTCTCTACAGAGTATCCACTATGTACTTTCCTTCTCAACGCTTTTGATATGATAATTTCATATTAGGTTCATTTTACATAAATTCACCGAATTGTCAATATTGATTATTTTGCAAACCTTTCAATGCGTTGAATGATTTTTTCTTTACCGATCAGCGCGATTGCATCTGGTAGTTCGGGTCCTGACGTCTGGCCAGTCGCCACGACACGTACAGGCATGAATAAGTTCTTACCTTTATGCCCCGTTTCTTTTTGCACCGCTTTAATCGCTGCTTTAATAGATGGAGCATCAAAAGTTTCTAATGCCTCAAGCTGCCCTTTAAGTGATGTCATCACCTCAGGTACTTGTTCACCAGCTAGAATTTCCGATGCTACTTCATCATATTCCAGTGTGTCATGGAAAAACTGGGCGGATAACTCGACGATTTCAGCACCAAAGCTTAATTGGCCGTGGTATAACGCAATCAAATCGTGAACCCATGTTTGTTCTTCAGCAGACATATTTTCCGAAACCAACCCTGCTGCTTGTAGATGAGGCAATGTTAATTCAATTACTTCTTCCAAGGACAGCTTTTTTATATATTGGTTATTCATCCACGTCAGCTTATTCGTGTCGAACATGGAGGGTGATTTTGACAAGCGAGATTCATCAAATTGTTTCACAAGTTCGTCATGAGAGAAAATCTCCTCTTCCCCGACAGGCGACCAACCAAGTAAAGAGAAGAAATTAAACATAGCTTCCGGCAAATAACCTAAATCTTTATACTGTGTAATGAATTGAATGATTGATTCATCACGTTTTGAAAGCTTTTTACGCTCTTCATTGACAATCAACGTCATATGACCAAATCGCGGATGATCCCAACCAAATACATCAAATACCATTAGTTGCTTTGGTGTATTCGTCAAATGCTCCTCCCCACGGAAAACATGAGAGATTTTCATCAAATGATCATCAACGACTACAGCAAAGTTATACGTAGGAATACCATTCGTTTTAACCATAACCCAGTCACCGATATCTTTTGATTCGAATGTTACCTCTCCACGCACAAGGTCATCAATCGTATACGTGACATCTTCAGGAACGCGCATACGAATAGTGTAAGTTTTCCCCGCTGCTTCATTTTCCGCCACCTGTTCCGCTGTCAAATGACGACAAGTGCCATCATACATGGGCGCTGCAATTCCCGATGCTTTTTGTGCGTCACGCTTTGCTTCTAACTCTTCAGTTGTACAGAAACATTTGTAAGCATGTCCTTTTTCGAGCATTTCATCTGCATACTTTTTATACAAATCCAGACGATCCATTTGACGATACGGTCCGTATTCTCCACCAATATCAATTGATTCGTCATGATGGATACCTAGCCACGTTAGGTTTTCAAGTTGTGACAGTTCACCACTTTCAATATTTCGCGCTGTATCCGTATCTTCAATACGAACAATAAATTTCCCGTCATAGTGACGAGCGAACAAATAGTTGAATAACGCGGTCCGCGCGCCACCAATATGTAGTTGGCCTGTTGGACTCGGTGCATAACGCACACGTACTTCTTGTGTCATAATATTTACCTCTCCGTTTCGAATTGATTACGTTCTTATATAATTTCCTATCTATTTTAGCACTCTATAAGCCGTTTTGAAAGTTACTGGTTTTTCATTAGTAAAATCGTGGCCATCGCTGCGATTCCTTCTTCACGCCCAGGGAAACCTAGACTTTCCGTAGTCGTAGCTTTGACATTCACTTGCGATATATCCGCTTCAAGCAATTCCGCTACACGTTGACGAATGTCCCCAATGTATGGTGCCATTTTCGGGCGCTGCGCAATAATCGTACAATCAATATTACCTAAACGGTAACCTTCTTCTTTTACCATGGCCCATACTTTTTCCAATAAAACAGCAGAGTCAGCGTCTTTAAAAGCATCATCCGTATCAGGGAAATGTGTGCCAATATCCACTTTACCAATTGCGCCAAGTGCAGCGTCTGTTACGGTGTGCAATAACACATCCGCATCGGAGTGACCGATCAACCCCCTTGTGTGCGGTATGGTGATTCCTCCGATTATGAGTGGTCTACCTTCTTCAAATGCATGTACATCAAAACCTTGTCCAATTCGAAACATGTAATTATTCCCCCTACTATCTTCTTGCCAGTAAGATTTCACCTATAGCCAAATCTTCCTGGGTCGTCATCTTTACATTGTCATACGAGCCTTCTACCACCTGGACTTCGTAACCCATTCGTTCCACTAGCGCGGATTCATCCGTGCCAAGGAAACCTTCTTGAATAGCCAAGTCAGATGCTTTTTTCAGCAATTCATATTGAAATGCTTGAGGTGTTTGTACAAGCCATAGTTTTTCACGATTCAAAGTTTCTTTCACAGTTCCGCCATCCGCATACTTGATTGTATCCTTCGCCCTGACTGCCGCTATAGCTGCTCCTTTTTCATTAGCAGTATGCACCAGTTTCGTAATGATTGCTGAATTCAGGAAAGGTCTAGCTGCGTCATGTACTAGTACGATACTTTTCCCTTTATAAGCAGAGATACAAGCCGCTACACTGTTTTGACGCTCACCACCACCCTTTACAAATGTTATAGGTTTGACGTGTTGATGCGGTTGAAGAATCTCTTCAATCACGGCTTGCTCTTCCGGCTTCACAGCCATAATGATTTCTTCACAATTAGGGTCTTCTTGAAACACACTTACTGTATGATACAAAATTGAATGCTCTCCAATTTTCAGGAAGAGTTTATTTTGTCCAGCACCCATTCGTTTGCCACTTCCCGCAGCAGGAATCATCACTGTATAGTTCACGTTTGTCACTCTGCTTTCTATGCTGGTTATCGACCTTTGGGTTTCGCAAAAATCATTCGTCCCGCAGATGTTTGCAATACACTTGTTACTACAACGTCAATGGCATCCCCGATATGAGAACGACCATCTTCAATTACGATCATGGTGCCATCATCCAAGTATGCAACGCCTTGATTGTGTTCTTTGCCGTCCTTAATTACGACCACATGCATTTCTTCGCCCGGAATGACTACCGGTTTTACTGCGTTAGCAAGATCATTTATGTTCAAAACTGCAACACCATGCAAATCCGATACTTTATTTAAGTTGAAATCATTCGTTACAACTAAACCATCCATTTTCTTCGCCAGTTTAACTAACTTCAAGTCCACTTCGGCTACATTCGGAATATCTTCGTCCGTAATGAGAACTTGTGGTCCGTCATCATTTTGTAAACGTTTTAGTATATCTAGGCCACGCCGACCTTTTGTTCGCTTCAACGTGTCAGATGAATCTGCTATATGCTGAAGTTCCGTCAGTACAAACTGAGGTACAACTAAAATCCCTTGTAAAAATCCCGTTGCCACTATGTCCGCAATACGCCCATCAATAATGACGCTAGTATCCAATAATTTATATACATCTTTTTGTGGTGGAGTGACAACCGGTTCCGCTGATTCTTTCTTTTTTGCCGTCGTCATGCGTAAATTGGAAAATGCATTGATAAACTCTTCCCACTTTTTAAAACCTACCTGGAAACCTAAATAGCCGAGAAGAATAGACAATAAAACAGGTACAACAGAAGATACTACCGGAAAGCCAATTGCACTTAGTCCGAAACTGAATAAAAATGCAACGATTAATCCTACGACTAATCCGATTGTACCGAATAATAAATCCATAATTGGTGCTTTCAGAAGTCTTTCTTCAATCCATTTAATGAAATTCACAATCGGTTCAGTTAAAAATAAGCTTAATAAAAATAGAATGATGGCTCCTATAATTGCCTCCACATAAGGGTTCTCTATAATGGGGCGAGATGTAAACTCAAACATAGCGAATAAGTACGGTAAAAATAAAACACCGAGAGTTCCTCCGATTAATAAGAATGAAACTTGGACTACTCTTTTCAACATATTCTTCCACCTCCTTTTCCTTCCTAATAGTATACAACGAATTATGGTTGGTCGCTTAGGTTAAGTGAGGAATTTCTGAAAATTCCTCACTCCCCCTACTAGGACTAATTAAATAGCAGGAAAGTTTCTTCCCTTTCTATTCATCTCGTTATATAAAAATTTATTATCTAAATGCCACGCCTAATGCCTCCGTTATAGTTTCAACTCCTACTACTTCAATCCCATTCGGAACATCCCAACCACCCAGATTAGACGATGGAATGATAATGCGATCAAAACCTAGCTTGGCCGCCTCCGTAACGCGTTGTTCTATTCTAGATACCCTTCTAACCTCACCTGTTAACCCTACTTCACCAACAAAACAATCCCGCGCCCCTACAGCTGTATCGCGATAACTAGAAACAATACTCAGTAACACCGCTAAATCAATGGCCGGCTCATCCAACTTAACGCCGCCTGCAACTTTAATATACGCATCTTGTGTTTGCAATAGCATCCCTGCACGCTTTTCCAATACAGCCATCAATAATTGCACACGGTTTTGATCCAGTCCAGTCGCCATACGCTTCGGATAATTAAAACTTGATGCCGTCATCAATGCTTGAATTTCAACAAGTATGGGTCGTGTGCCTTCCATTGAAGCGACAATGGTAGAGCCAGCTCCACCCTGTGATCGCTCACGCAAAAACATTTCAGAAGGATTTAAGACTTCCTTTAATCCCGCTTGCAACATTTCAAAAATGGCAATTTCATTGGTGGAACCAAATCGATTTTTAACGCTTCGTAAAATACGGTATGTATGGTGACGTTCTCCTTCAAAATACAGTACTGTATCCACCATATGCTCAAGCAATCGTGGTCCTGCAATCTGCCCTTCTTTTGTTACGTGACCTACAAGGAATATAGCAATGTTTTGCGTCTTTGCTATACGCATTAGTTCTGCGGTACATTCACGCACTTGCGATACACTCCCCGGCGCTGATGATACTTCTGGATGATGAACAGTCTGAATCGAGTCCACAATAACAAATCTTGGCTTCACTTCATCCACCGTTTCATTGATCATTGCGAGATCGGTTTCGGCATAAATATATAACTCATCTGACTTCACACCTAAACGTTCTGCACGTAACTTAGTTTGCTTAATCGATTCCTCTCCCGATATATATAGTACGCGTTGCTGTTGATTCGCAAGTAATGACGAGACTTGAAGCAACAATGTAGATTTCCCGATCCCTGGATCGCCACCGATTAATATGAGCGAGCCCGGAACAATCCCACCTCCAAGTACGCGGTTTAATTCCTCTAATTCCGTTTTGACACGGGGCTCTTCAGCCATTTCCACTTGACTGATCGGCAAAGCTTTCTGCTTCACTCTTTCCCCGTGCTGAAATGCGGCACGCGGTCCTTTTTGCACAATCTCTACTTCTTCATCCATCGTGTTCCATTCTCCACAACCAGGACAGCGCCCCATCCACTTAGCGGATTCATATCCACAAGAACGGCACATGAATTTCGATTTACGCTTAGCCATATACTCTCTCCTTACTTTAAAATACGAAAAGGACAGCTCGCTGCGCTTTTAAAAAACTAAGCGAGCGAGCTATCCGGTTTATCCTATTATTATTTTTCTGCTGCTACTGTTTGTTTCTCCGTACGCACGACAAACTGGTCATTTTCTACATCAATGATTACTTTTTCACCCATCAGAACTTTACCTTCAAGTAATTCTTCAGATAAACGATCTTCTACATGTTTCTGTAATGCACGGCGTAGTGGACGAGCCCCGTATTCAGGATCATATCCCTCATCCGTGATCTTATCTTTAGCAGATTCAGTTAACATCAATTCGATGTCCTGTTCAGCCAAACGTTTTGCCAGCTCATCACTCATCAAGCTAACAATTTCACGCAAGTGTTCTTTCTCCAACGAGTGGAAGACAATCATATCATCTACACGGTTTAAGAACTCTGGTCTAAATGCTTTTTTCAACTCAGCAAGCATTTTCTCTTTCATATCATCATAATCGGATTCGCCATCTTGAATATTAAAGCCAACGTAACGGTTTTTCTTCAATTCTGTGGCCCCTACGTTAGAAGTCATGATGACTACCGTGTTACGGAAATCAACTGTACGTCCTTTAGAATCCGTCAGACGCCCGTCTTCCAATACTTGCAATAAGATATTGAATACATCAGGGTGTGCTTTTTCAATTTCATCAAGTAGTACTACTGAATAAGGCTTACGGCGAACTTTCTCCGTTAACTGACCTCCTTCTTCATAACCAACATATCCCGGAGGTGATCCAACTAAACGAGATGTTGCATGCTTCTCCATGTACTCTGACATGTCGATACGAATCATCGCATCTTCATCACCGAACATTACTTCTGCTAGCGCACGAGCTAGTTCAGTTTTACCTACACCAGTAGGGCCAAGGAAAATGAATGAACCAATTGGACGTTTAGGATCTTTTAACCCCGCACGCGCACGGCGGATTGCTTTGGAAATCGCTACGACAGATTCATTTTGGCCGATGACACGTTCATGTAGAATTTCTTCCATGTTAAGCAATTTAGCAGATTCTGTTTCCGCAATCTTGTCAACGGGAATTCCTGTCCACATTGCCACAACAGAAGCGATATCATTTACTGTCACTTCGGACTCAGTCTGCCCTTGTTTCTCTTTCCAAGCGGATTTCGTTGTTTCCAATTCTTCCTTCATTTTCTGCTCTTTATCACGATAAGAGGCGGCCTTCTCAAACTCTTGGCTTTGCACGGCTGCATTCTTCTCAGAACGGATCGCTTCAAGCTTCACCTCAAGCTCCTTCAAATTAGGAGGAGTTGTATACGAACGCAAGCGTACTTTCGATCCCGCTTCGTCAATTAAGTCAATCGCTTTATCTGGTAAGAAACGATCCGAGATATAACGATCAGACATCTTCGCCGCGGCTTCAACTGCTTCATCGGTAATCTTTACTCGGTGATGCGCTTCGTACCGGTCACGCAAGCCTTTAATGATCTGAATTGTTTCGTCTACAGTTGGCTCATCGACTTGGATCGGTTGGAAACGTCGTTCAAGCGCTGCGTCTTTTTCAATATATTTACGGTATTCGTCAAGTGTTGTAGCACCGATACATTGTAGTTCACCACGTGCAAGTGATGGCTTCAAGATGTTGGATGCATCAATAGCACCTTCTGCTCCACCTGCACCGATCAACGTGTGTAATTCATCGATGAATAAAATGATGTTACCCGCTTGACGAATTTCTTCCATTACTTTCTTCATTCTATCTTCAAACTCACCGCGGTATTTCGTGCCCGCAACGACTGTACCCATATCCAGTGTCATCACGCGTTTGTCACGCAAGATTTCAGGTACTTCATTACTTACGACTTGCTGCGCCAAACCTTCCGCAATCGCTGTTTTACCTACACCTGGTTCCCCAATCAGCACGGGGTTGTTTTTCGTACGACGTGCCAATACTTCAATAACACGTGTGATTTCTTTGCTTCGTCCAATTACTGGATCTAATGTACCTTCACGTGCGATCTCAGTTAAATCACGCGCTAAGCCATCTAATGTTGGTGTTGCCGCTGATGCAGAATTCGCTGGGTTCCCAACAGAACTTTCATCATTACCAAGCAATTGAAGTACTTGCTGGCGAGCTTTATTCAAGCTAACACCCGCATTATTCAGAACGCGCGCTGCCACACCTTCCCCTTCTCGAATCAAAGCCAATAAAATATGCTCAGTACCGATATAAGAATGTCCTAATTTACGAGACTCATCAACAGATAATTCGATGACACGTTTTGCGCGTGGAGTATAATGAACGATCGGGCCCACATCTTTAGAGCCTACACCTACTAGAATTTCTACTTCTCGTTCAATAGTATCTGCATTCACGCTAATTGCTTCAAGAGCTTTTGCTGCGATGCCGCCACCTTCTCGAATCAATCCGAGTAGAATATGCTCAGTACCAATAGATTCATGTTTTAAACGAATAGCCTCTTCTTGAGCCAGTTGTAAAACTTTTTGTGCACGTTGTGTAAATCGATTAAACATCATATCCATTCCCCTCTTTCCTTCATCAGTGGACTATATTCTATGTTATGCAAAATAACGCATCCTTGCTTTGTTTCCTATAACTATATATATATTCATGTCAGTTCGCGATACAACCTAATTCGCATATTGACTTTGACTATCTTTGATTAATTATAAATGCTATGAGACTTTCTTGCAAAAACTTTGCTCATAACGGATCACTGTCTTTTTTTTGTGCAGCAGATCGCACTACACCTAGCCGATCTCGGAATAATTGCGCACGAAGGATATCTCGTTCATCAGATGTTAATTCCGCCTCTGCGTATTGCTGAAGAAAACCTGGTTGCATGAAAATCATCAATTCATTCAAAATGGTCATATCAATATTTTCTATGATACCTAAATCAATACCCAAACGGACGTCAGACAAACATTTTGCCGCTTCCGCTGAAGGTAATATTCGCGAATGGGTCAGTGTACCGAGTGCCCTAAATAACCTATTCTCTAAGTGAACTTCCGATTTAGCCAATAATAATTCACGTGATTTCTTTTCATGCGCTATCAAGCGCTTTGAAATACTCTCCAAGTCTTTGAGGATTTCTTCTTCTGATTTGCCGAGTGTGATTTGATTGGAAACTTGATAAATATTGCCGAGCGCTTCACTGCCCTCTCCGTAACTTCCACGTACGACCATTCCAAGTCTAGATATTGCGGGAATAATTCGCTCGATTTGCTTAGTGATCGTTAATGCAGGTAAATGCATCATGACAGACGCACGCATTCCTGTACCTGTGTTGGATGGACAACTTGTCAAATAGCCGAATGTTTCATCGAAAGCATAGTTCAAATTCACTTCCAGTTCGCTATCCACTCGATCAGCCTGTTCATATGCCTGGTCTATTTGAAAACCAGGATATATACATTGAATGCGAATATGATCTTCTTCATTCACCATAATGCTGATCGTTTCGTCTTCCGATAGCAAAACCGACCCATGTTTTTCAGGGTTGATCAACTGTGGACTGACTAAATGTTTCTCGACTAAGATTTGCCTTTCAAGTGGTGACAAATCTTTCATTGCTGTGCCTGTAAAATGGTGATTCTGCATCGTCTTGACTGCTTGATTTAACGCTTCGCTCACGCGGTTTGCGTCTTCCTGTGAAGCACTAATCGGAAATAGATAATCTTGCAAGTTACGGGCTAGCCTGATTCTTGTGGATAAGACAATGTCAGCGTGCTCACCTTCCGCCACCATCCAACCTGTCAGTTCTTGTTTGAGAAATTTTTCAAATGACATGTTGATCGTCACCCCCGTCAGACAGCTGCTGTTTCAACTGATTCGCCTCATCACGCAAAGTTGCCGCTTCTTCAAAATGTTCATTTTCTACGGCTTGCTGCATTTTTGTACGGATATCTTCAAGTTTTCTCTTTAAAGCAAAGCGTTCATTAAGTGAAACCGGAATCTTTCCACGGTGTTGGGTATGTCCATTATGCAATTTGGCAAACAACCTTGGCAGTTGCCCGCTGAATGCTTCGTAACATACAGCACAGCCAAACTTTCCGATGTCAAGGAAACGGTGAAAGGTCAAATTGCAATTCGGACATTTCGGACCATCTGGTAATCTTTCATCGGCTTTTTGTTCTGAAAATAATTCTGAACCGCCCAACCAGTGCGCTAAGAATTGTTGAATGGATAACGGCTCCTGATCCGGACTGAAAGAAAATGTCTGTGAGTAAAATGCACATTTATCACATAAATGGCGCTCTGTTGCATGATTTAAGGTTTCCTGTTTAAACACTACAGTAGCTGGTCGTTCTTTACAGTTTTCACAAAGCATGGAGATTCACCTCATTCTATCTCTTCATAAATTAACGTAACTAACATGGCGCGAAGAATACGTGAACGTAACGCATCCCGCTCAGGCAACATATAACGCAGAGTACCGCGGCTCACCGCAGCAAGCATCAGCTTAGCTTCACGTTCTGTAACGACTTCTTCTTCAATTAAACGGATGATGACATCTTCCGCCATAGTAGAAGACACTTCACTCTCCAAAATCTCCAACGCTTGTTCAAGTAAGTCCTTTCGGGAGTTGGTACGTACCCTATAAATCCGGATGTAGCCCCCGCCCCCTCGCTTAGACTCCACGGCATAGCCTCTTTCGACCGTAAACCGGGTTTTGATTACGTAGTTGATTTGTGATGGTACGCATTGGAACTTCTCGGCAATCTCATTCCTTTTGATTTCAATAGAAGCACTATCTTCCTCTTCTATAATCGACTTCAAATACCCTTCTATAATGTCAGAAATATTACGCATCTCGTCACCTCGCTTCACTCAATCTTCTAGTTGACTTTGACTATCTTTGACTTAATTGTATCGCAGTAATTGGGTGGGATGCAATTCATTTGTTTATATGTATACCTTATTACGTTGAAAGAAAACCTATTGCTAGGTTGTCACATCTGGCTAATGATTATTCAATTAGTAATGAGACAAAAAATAAAGTGGATAGTTTGGCACCGTTTACTAACGTTCTAGACGGGTATTTTCCGCTTACGGTGTACTACTGTAATCTTTCTAAATGGAATTCTAACTATATTAGTTGACCATAAGAAGTAGTCCTCACAAGGGAACCGTTGATTTCCATTCCAGGCGGACGCGTTCCGCGGGCACGGCCTCAATCTCCTCGTCCGCTACGGGCAAAGACGTGCTCCTAACGCTTCGCTTTTACTCGCAAAAACCGTTCTTCGTTACGGTTTACGGGCAAAGACGTGCTCCTAACGCTTCGCTTTTACTCGCAAAAACCGTTCTTCGTTACGGTTTTCGCTACCTGCGGGGCTTTCAGCTCGTGCTGTTCCCGCCGGAGTCGCCGCCTGTAACGAAAATCAACTTAGTGTATCCTGAAATCTTTAATTCAACTTATATAAATAAGAAAAGACTGAAGAACAGATCCTTATAGTGGATTGTCTTCAGTCACGGAGTATACAAACATTTTTCTTCTTTTCTATTTACAAAGTGATGGGTTCTTTATTCAAAGGTTCTAGGTCGACTTCGAAGCCCATGTCTTCCAGCATTTTTTGATCTTGATCGTTTTCTTGACCCGATGTTGTGAGGTAGTCGCCGATAAAGATGGAGTTTGCAGCGTAGAGGCCTAGTGGTTGTAGGCTTCTAAGATTCACTTCACGTCCACCCGAGATGCGGATTTCTTTGCTAGGATTAATGTAGCGGAATAGACACAAGACCTTTAAGCAGTAACGGGGATCCAGTTCTGATGTTCCTTCCAACGGGGTTCCATCCACTGCGTGCAGGAAGTTTACAGGTATCGAGTCTGCGTCCAGTTCACGTAGGCTACGCGCCATGGAGATGATATCTTGTTTTGTTTCACGCATGCCGACGATAACGCCTGAACATGGAGAGATGCCCGCTTCTTTGGCAAGTCCTACAGTATTTACACGATCATCGTATGTATGCGATGTTGTTATACTCTCGTGATGCTCTGCAGATGTGTTCAAGTTGTGGTTATAGCGATCTACTCCTGCCTCTTTCAAACGTGTTGCTTGTCCTGGCTTCAAAATACCTAAACAAGCACATACCGTCATGCCCTTGTGCTTCTCTTTAATCTGTTTAACAGAATCAATCACGATGTCCAGCTCACTGTCACGCGGTCCTCGTCCACTTGCTACGATGCAATAGGTGCCCGCATTATTAGCGGCAGCACGTTCCGCACCTTCTAGTATTTCTTCCGATTTCATCATTGCATACTTTTCAACAGGTGCTTTTGAAATGATGGATTGCGCGCAATACCCACAGTTTTCCGGACATAGTCCCGATTTCGTATTGATAATCATATTCAACTTTACTTTATTGCCGAAGTAATGTGACCGAATCGAGTATGTCGCGTGCAGTAATAATAGTAAATCTTCATCTGGGCTATTTAATATTGCGAGTGATTCCTCATCAGTTAGTACATGGCCTTCGAGTACTTGAGTAGCCAGCCTTTGATAGTTCATTATAACGTCCGCCTCACTTTCAAGTGTTTTGATATTCTAAATGCGAATATGCCTGACAGTACAGCTAGAATTAAATCTTTCGGTAGTGGCGGCATCATCCACAGCCAAGCAATCTTGTAGGTAAACACGTCGGGTGCAGCAGCCCACATCTTGTACGCAAAATACATCCAACTTGTACCTAGTATATAGTTGATTGCTGTAGCGACAAATGCTGCGATAATAAAGGCAGACATAGTATGCTTTCGCTCAACAATCTTTCCGGCTACATAAGCGATCAGAATAAACGTGAGAATAAATCCAAACGTCGGACTCAAGATCTGACCGAAGCCTCCTGAAAATTTAGCGAAGACTGGTGCTCCTGCTAGTCCTATTAACATATAGACGGTCATCGATAACGCACCTAGACGACTACCAAGTAATAGTCCTGATAAGATAGCGAAAAAAGTTTGTAATGTGATGGGTACTCCACCAACTACTAAAAACGGCACGAAGGATGTAATATTCGCTCCAATCATCATTAACGCTGCGAACATCCCGCTATATACAATAGTTAGTGCGCTGAATCTACTTCCCGGTCTTCTCTCTGCTGCTATTGTCATTACGACACCTCTTTTTAAATTGGTTACCTCATAAATAATATCGGTTAACCCATTACGTGTCAACAAAATTTATTTTTTGGTTAACTCATAAAAGCAGACAAAAAAAGACTGCAGCATACCGCTGACAGCCTACTTCTTCTCATCAATCTGTTCTTCCTTTTCTTTGCGAAACAAAACACTTGAGATTAAACCACTGAATATAGCAGCCCCAATTGTAATGTACACACGCATATCATAAGCAACCTCTTCGTAACTGTTACCTATCATAATCCAAGCAAGTGTACCTACAAGAACAGCGATTGGAAATGAGTATTTAAAGAAACGCATAATTTCTCACCTTTTCGAGTTATTTCATTAATTTTAGCATATATACCGCAATTTCTCTATGCACTAACTCCGCGCTTTGAACTTCACCAAACGTTCACTTGACGATATCCAACAAAGCCGCTATGATGTGGTTAGAATAATCTAAATAATTGAATAAGAAACATATCTTATCAAGAGAAGCCGAGGGACTGGCCCGTCGACGCTTCAGCAACCAGCCATTTAGGCAAGGTGCTACTTCCAGCAGTCTGTCAAATTGACACTCTGAAAAGATGAGAGGGAACTAGTCATTGAGATTACAAAGCCTTCTAATATACTTGAAGGCTTTTTTTGATTAAAAAAGGCTAAAGGGGAGATGGATTTATGTCATTGCTCGAGAAACTACAAACAAATGTCCTAACGGCAGATGGTGCAATGGGGACGATTTTATATTCTTACGGAATTGATTACTGTTATGAAGAACTAAATATAGAAAAGCCTGAAATTATAGAGCAAATTCACCAAGACTACATCTCAGCTGGTGCAGATATAATCCAGACTAACACTTACAGTGCGAACGCAATCAAATTAGCTCGCTACGGCTTAGAAAGTCATGTCACGGATTTCAATAAAGCAGCCATTCAAATTGCCAAACGCGCAGCGGCGCCTGGGGGGCAATTTGTACTTGGAACAATAGGCGGCTTGCGAGGTATACGTAAAAGCGATGCGACATTGGATGAAATTGAAAAAGTCGTACTTGAACAAGCCAATGCATTATTAACAGGTGATCCTGATGGTCTCCTATTGGAGACGTATTATGACTTTGAAGAGTTATCATCGGTAGTTACAACATTAAAGAAAATTACGGATGTTCCATTGATTGCACAAGTTTCTATGCATGATCCCGGTGTATTACAGAACGGACTTTCATTAAACGATGCACTTCATCAGCTCGAGTCTCTTGGAGCAGATATCGTAGGCGTTAACTGTCGATTAGGTCCTTACCACACGATTCAAGCATTCGATAATGTGACATTACCAGAGAAAGCATTTTTATCCGCATATCCAAACGCCAGTCTATTAGATGTAGAAGATGGACGTATTGTTTATGAATCAGAGGCAGAATACTTTGGACGCGCTGCTGTATTACTTCGTGATCAAGGCGTTCGATTGATTGGAGGATGTTGCGGGACAACACCTAAGCATATTAAAGCGGCGAAAACACAGTTAGCGCGACTGACACCTATCACGGAAAAGGTCGTACAACCGGCGAAACCTATCGTGATTCATGAAGCGGATCCGGCAAAACATCAACCTCTTCACGAAAAAGCGAAAACAGAGCGTACGGTAATTGTAGAACTAGATACACCGCGCCACTTGGAAACAGAAGATTATATCAAAGGTGCAAATTTGTTATATGACGCGGGAGTTGACGCTATAACAATGGCAGATAATTCACTTGCTTCTCCACGCATCAGCAACATGGCGATGGGCTCGATCGTCAAGATGCAACATAATATCCGCCCGCTTGTACATTTAACGTGTCGCGATCACAATCTCATTGGCTTACAATCACATTTGATGGGGCTTGATGCATTAGGCATTCACGATATCCTAGCCGTGACAGGCGACCCGACAAAGGTTGGGGACTTCCCCGGTGCTACAAGCGTCTACGATGTATCTAGCATGGAGTTATTGCAGTTAATTAAGAAATTGAATGAAGGGATTTCATTCTCCGGTAAGCCATTGCGCAAGAAAGCCAGCTTCTCTATTTCAGCAGCTTTCAATCCGAACGTCCGCGTCATCGATCGTGCTGTACAACGGCTCGAGAAGAAGATTGAAGCGGGTGCAGACTATTTCATCACTCAGCCAGTTTACACGAAAGAAAAGATTATCGATGTATATGAAGCAACAAAACACCTGGATACACCGATCTTTATTGGGATCATGCCATTGACGAATATACGAAATGCAGAGTTCCTGCATCATGAGGTACCGGGTATCAAGCTTTCAGAAGATGTGTTAGAAAGAATGCGTGAATGCGGAGATGACCGTGAAAAATCAACTGAAACAGGGCTTGAAATTGCAAAAGAATTGATAGATACAGCGGCTCAGTATTTTAATGGACTGTATCTCATCACACCATTCCTGCGTTACGATATGACATTAGAGTTGTATGAATATATTAAGAAAATAGACCAGCAGAAGGAGAGGGAATTAACACATGCAGAGACATCCTATTGAAGAACAACTAGATAAAAGAATCCTTATCATTGATGGTGCGATGGGGACGATGCTGCAAGCGGAAGATTTCTCAACGGAAGACTTCGGCGGAGAAGAATACGATGGATGTAATGAATACATGAGTGTGTTACGCCCTGACGTTTTGGAGAAAATTCACGATGAATATTTAGAAGCCGGTGCTGATATCATTTGTACGAATACATTTGGCGGTACTCCCCTTGTATTGAATGAATTTTCACTTGGTCATCGTGCAGATGAAATTAATGCGAAGTCTGTAGAAATCGCGAAAAAGAGTGCAGCGAAGTTTTCTACACCAGAATGGCCACGTTTTGTCGCGGGGGCGATCGGGCCCACGACAAAGACACTTTCGGTAACGGGCGGTATCACGTTCGATGAACTATCTAATGATTTCTATGTACAGGCAAGAGCGCTTGTAGAAGCAGGCAGTGATTTGATACTGATGGAAACAAGTCAGGATATGCTGAATGTGAAAGCTGGAACAATTGGTATTAAGAAGGCGTTTGAAGAGCTTGGACGCGAAATTCCTATCATGATTTCAGGTACGATCGAACCGATGGGTACAACGCTTGCTGGACAAAGTATTGAAGCCTTCTATATTTCCATTGAACACGTCCATCCACTTTCGGTCGGTTTAAACTGTGCAACAGGTCCTGAATTCATGACTGACCATTTGCGTTCATTGTCCGAATTGGCGACAAGCTACGTAACCTGTTATCCAAATGCCGGATTGCCGGATGAAGAAGGACATTATCATGAATCTCCTGAATCATTATCGAAAAAACTGGAAGGCTTCGCTGAAAAAGGTTGGTTGAACATGGTTGGCGGTTGCTGCGGTACAACGCCTGATCACATTCGCGCAATTCGTGAGGTAGTTAAAGATAAGGCTCCACGCAAGATGCCAGAAAATCCTCATGGTCATGCCATTTCAGGGATTGAGCCTTTGCTCTACGACGATACATTACGTCCATTATTAATCGGGGAACGTACAAACGTTATCGGCTCACGTAAATTCAAACAACTAATTGTAGAGGAAAAGTTTGAGGAAGCTGCAGAAATCGCACGTGCACAAGTAAAACGTGGTGCGCATGTATTGGATATTTGTCTTGCGAACCCTGACCGTGATGAATTATACGATATGACTCGCTTCATGAAAGAAGTCGTAAAAAAAGTCAAAGTTCCTCTAGTCATCGATTCTACCGATGAAAACGTCATTGCAGAGGCCTTGAAATTCTCGCAGGGCAAAGCAATCATCAACTCTATTAACTTAGAAGATGGTGAAGAACGCTTTGATGCCGTACTTCCTTTAGTAAAAAAATATGGAGCGGCCGTAGTTGTAGGAACGATTGATGAAATTGGAATGGCAGTAACGAGAGAACGTAAGCTAGAAGTTGCGTTGCGTTCTTATGATTTACTCGTTAATAAATGGGAGATCCCACCGGAAGATATTATTTTTGATCCACTTGTCTTCCCTGTTGGTACAGGTGACGCACAATACATTGGATCGGCAGTAGAAACAATTGAAGGAATTCGATTAATCAAAGAAAAACTTCCGCGCACTTTAACGACTCTTGGTGTCAGCAACGTATCCTTCGGGTTGCCCCCTGTTGGCCGTGAAGTGTTGAATGCTGTGTACTTGTATCACTGTACACAAGCAGGTCTGGATTATGCGATTGTAAATACAGAGAAGCTTGAGCGCTTTGCTTCGATTCCAGAAGCAGAAATCAAACTGGCGAATGAATTACTGTTTAATACTACAGATGAAACATTGGCAGAGTTTACGGACTTCTATCGTGGTAAGAAAAAAGAGAAATCAGAAGACGATATTCCGAAAACCGTGCCTGATCGTCTTGCGTACTATGTGGTGGAGGGTACAAAAGAAGGCTTAATACCTGATTTGGAAACGGCTTTAAAGACATACGACGCACCACTTGATATCATCAATGGTCCTTTGATGAAAGGAATGGCTGAAGTTGGGCGTCTATTCAATGACAACCAGCTGATCGTAGCGGAAGTTCTTCAAAGTGCTGAAGTCATGAAAGCTTCTGTTTCATACCTTGAACAGTTCATGGAAAAGAAAGAAGACGATAGCGGGAAAGGCAAAATCATTCTAGCAACAGTAAAAGGTGACGTACATGATATCGGAAAAAACCTCGTGGAAATCATCTTAAGTAATAACGGATTTAAAGTCATAGATATCGGTATTAAAGTTACTCCAGCTACATTAATTGAAGTGATTCGTAAAGAAAAACCAGACATTGTAGGACTATCTGGACTTCTCGTAAAGTCTGCCCAGCAAATGGTGTTGACAGCACAGGACTTTAAGGCGGCAGGAATCGACACGCCAGTAATGGTAGGTGGAGCCGCATTAACAAGGCGCTTTACTGAAACGAAAATCGCACCTGAGTATGATGGCCCAGTTATTTTTGCAAAAGATGCGATGCAAGGTCTCGACTTAGCAAACCGTCTACAAAGTAATGACAAAGGAGCGTTACTCGAAGAATTAGCAGATAGTATCGAGAAACGCGAAACCAATGATGCGCTTAAAGCAAGTCGAGGCACGTCAGCAGTTGCAGTGAAGCCACGTCCCGTGAAAACGGTACGCACTGACGTTCCTGTATTCACACCAACCGATTTACGTAGACGGGTCGTGAAAGATTACTCGGTTGCTCACTTACATCCTTACGTAAATATGCGTACACTTATCGGTCACCACTTAGGTCTACGAGGAAATGTCGATAAAATGCTTGAAAGAAAAGAAGAACGCGCAGTACAACTTCATGAAATGGTAACGGAGTTCTTGAAGTCCGACAAGATGAAAGCTTCCGGTATTTATCAATTCTTCCCTGCCCAGGCAGACGGGGATGACGTAATCATTTATGATCCGGAAGATTCAAAAACTGAAATTGAACGATTTACGTTCCCGCGTCAAGAAAAAGAGCCTTTCCTGTGCTTGGCTGATTACTTGAAAACAGTGCAAAGTGGTGAAATGGATTACGTGGCATTCATGCAAGTGACTGCTGGTAAAGGGGTCCGTGATTATGCAAACAAACTGAAGGAAGAAGGCAAATTCCTTGAAAGCCATGCGTTCCAAGCGACTGCATTGGAGTTGGCAGAAGGCTTCGCTGAACGGATTCACCAAGAAATCCGTGACCAATGGGGATTCCCTGATCCAACAGACTTTACAATGCTCGAACGTTTCGCGGCCAAATACCAAGGCCAACGTTTCTCATTCGGCTACCCAGCTTGTCCAAATCTAGAAGATCAAGCTAAACTCTTCCGCCTCATCAAACCGGAAGACCACGGCGTCGTGCTAACCGAAGAATTCATGATGGAACCAGAAGCATCCGTATCCGCCATCGTCTTCGCCCATCCCGACGCAAGATACTTTAACGCATAACCCTAATGCTGAAAGCACCGTTTAGACTCGACAGGCGTTGGAGGAAATACCACAAAGGCGCTCTTTGCCTTTTTGGTAGTTCTGAAACGTCCCGAGTGTCTGGCGCTTGAGAAAATAAAAAATCCGCCATCTCTGAAATACTAGAGATGGCGGATTCTTCATATTAAAAAATGATCAGCGGCATCTTCTACGGCGGTGACAACCTTCGCCACCCCGCATACCTCCATATCCTGGTCCATATCCTGGCCCTCTTCCTGGCATGATAGTAGAGCCCATAACATTTTCCGTAGTTTCTGTGTAGTAGTGCTGTGGCACGCCGACTACGTGGTGTCGATTCACATTCACGATCGGATGAATAAATGGCATTTCCTGTTTAGTGAAGCAATCGTTAAAGCGATATTGTGGCGGGCAAAAAACGGGTTGAAAACCTTGGTGACCATGCATTCCTTGATGATGCTGATGGTGTCCCCATCCCTGCTGACCATGTCCGCCTGACATTCCACAATGTCCTTGATTCATTTCTCCACCTCCTTATACCTTATTACATGCGAGCCAACAAGTTTGTTACGGGCTGCCGCCATAGTATAATGAAAAATAAATAGCAATGACCTTTATCAATAGAGATAAAGGTCATTGCTATATTATTAATAAGCTATTTATAACTCACAGCTTCTAGGCGTAGCAGGCTTCTCATAACCTAGACTATTTTCAATTAATTCTAGTTTCTTCACAATAAATTCACACTCATTTAATGCGCCATGGACCGGAGCACCTTCGCCTACCATATTCTCAGAACGTAAAAAGTCAGAGTCACGACGCAACTCCAGCTCAGCTGGATGGATGTATTGACGTTCCATACTTTTTCACTCCTTCTTTTTTTATATGATGCACAAGACAAAGCGAGCTTATTATCTTCTATTATATACTATACACAAACAAATTCACACTATTCTGTTTACTACGCGTGAGTGAAGTCAAAACTATGTGGGTATAGTACGATATCACCTATTTTTGAAGGAGAGAGTAACTATGAAACGAGATAGAATTATACTATTTGATGGCGAATGTAACTTCTGTGATGCAAGCGTTCAATTTATCATTAAACGTGACCCGTACAAACACTTTTCATTCGCTTCGTTACAAGACGATGTAGGTAGAAAACTTCGTAAAGACTACCAAATTTCTGATGACGTAGATAGCTTAGTATTGATTGAAAACGGTAAAGCCTATACAAAGTCAGGCGCAGCTTTACGTATAGCCAAAAAACTGGATGGTTTATGGCACTTGGCATTCCTATTCGTAGTCATCCCACCAGCAATCCGCGACGTCGTCTACGACTATGTTGCAAAAAACCGATATAAATGGTTCGGTAAAAAGGAATTATCCTGCATGTTGCCTTCACCTGAGGATCGCCAACGTTTTATGGCATGAAGATTTTATCCATGACAAAAATTGAATACAGTAAATAAAAAACTGAAAGCAAGGTCCCATGTGTTGAGAGTTGCTTTCAGTCCTAGCCTTCCTATTCTTTGGAAGGCTTTTTTATGAAGTTAATTCCTTATACTCCCCGTCAGTGAAAGCACGAGATCTGGTTAAGAAACGTTTCCCTTCCACTCCTTCAAGCGAAAACATCCCTCCACGTCCGTCGACTACGTCAATAATCAGTTGTGTATGCTTCCAGTATTCAAACTGGCTCTTCATCATATAGAATGGCATGCCGCCAATATGCCCAAGCAAGATATCCTGATTACCAATAATCAAGTCTCCATCTTCGTAACACATCGGAGAAGATCCATCACAGCAACCGCCAGACTGGTGAAACATCAAAGGGCCGTGCTTATCTTTTAACCACTCTATAAGGGCCAACGCTTCTTCTGTTGCGACTACTCGATCTGGCATAGGAATTCCTCCATTCACTTCGGATCCTCCAGATAGATTCAATCAAAAGAATCCTAGTTTGCTTTCGTCGTAGCTAACTAGCATGTTCTTCGTCTGCTGATAATGTGCCAGCATTTGCAAGTGGTTTTCACGTCCGATTCCTGATGCTTTGTAGCCACCAAATGCAGCGTGTGCGGGATACGCATGATAGCAGTTCGTCCATACACGTCCGGCCTGAATACCACGACCGAAACGATACGCTGTATTCATATCGCGCGTCCATACACCTGAACCTAGTCCATATAATGTGTCATTTGCAATTTCTAGTGCTTCTTCTTTATCTTTGAATGTCGTAACCGCTACTACAGGACCAAAGATTTCTTCTTGGAAGATCCTCATTTTATTATGTCCTTTAAATACAGTCGGCTGCACATAATACCCCTCTGCAAGATCACCTTCAAGTTTGTTTTGCTCACCGCCCGTCAGACATTCTGCGCCTTCTTGTTTTCCAATGTCTAAGTAAGAAAGAATTTTCTCTAGTTGTTCAGTGGATGCCTGAGCACCCATCATAACCGTCGGATCCAATGGATTTCCTATTTTGATCGCTTTAACACGCTCAAGTGCGCGTTCCATGAACTTGTCATAAATGGATTCCTGAATCAATGCACGGGACGGACATGTACAGACCTCACCTTGGTTCAATGCAAACATAACAAAACCTTCAACCGCCTTATCAAGGAATGCATCGTCTTGCGCCATGACATCCTCGAAGAAAATGTTCGGAGATTTCCCGCCCAGTTCCAATGTAACCGGAATCAAGTTTTGAGAAGCGTACTGCATAATTAGACGACCTGTTGTCGTCTCCCCCGTGAAGGCAACTTTATTGATGCGCGGATTGGATGCCAGTGGTTTTCCTGCTTCCAGTCCGAAACCGTTGACTACATTCAGAACACCCGCTGGCAGTAAGTCTTCGATTAATTCAACCAATACCAAAATGGAGGCAGGTGTTTGTTCAGCCGGTTTTAACACGATACAGTTTCCTGCAGCCAATGCCGGAGCAAGTTTCCATACCGCCATCAGAATCGGGAAGTTCCACGGAATAATTTGCCCGACGACTCCTAACGGCTCATGGAAATGGTAGGCTACTGTATCGTTATCAATTTGACTAACTCCGCCTTCTTGCGCACGAATTGCAGAAGCAAAGTATCTAAAATGATCCACTGCAAGCGGAAGATCGGCATTCAATGTTTCACGGACAGCTTTCCCGTTATCCCACGTTTCAGCTACAGCTAGCATTTCCAAGTTCTCTTCAATACGATCCGCTATCTTCAGCAAAATATTTGAACGTTCAGTGACCGATGTTTTGCCCCATGCATCTTTTGCCGCATGAGCTGCATCCAGTGCCAGTTCAATGTCTTCTTCCGTAGATCTTGCCACTTGGGTAAATACCTTACCTGTAACTGGCGTGGAATTATCGAAATACTGGCCTTTTACTGGTGCTGTCCACTTGCCACCGATGAAATTATCATAGCGTTCTTTGAACTGAACCTTCGAACCTTGTGTATTCGGATTTGCATAAACTAGATTTTCTGAAGCTTGTACCATACTGCGTCACACTCCCTGTTCTCTCATTTTTTCTACTATTCTAGTGCAATCGCTTTTGCACACAGAGCTACTATACGAATCTATAACTAGCTTTATGCAAATTGAATGCGCTTACATATATTATCTTTTATAATAGCGGAATATTACATTCCTTTCAACTAATTGCTTTTAACTACAAACAGACGGTAGAAGCCTCACCATATATAAGCTGGAATTTATTTAATTTGATAGTTTAACTGTACGATGAAGGAGATACAACGCATATTATTTTCACCCTGTAAATTGGAAAAATTAAACCCTGCCTTCGCCTGCACAAGGCGAAATTCAGGGTCTTTAATTCTCCATAAGGGTGTACAGATACGTGAATTTATATGACAAATCCGCCGTGGCCAAATAAATAGGCGTCACTTTACTCACGGTTACTTTCATATCCTTTACTTTCCAATCGTCTTTTTATATGATTTTCTATCTGAGGTCAGCTTTGTAACACGCACCTTCAGGTTTCGAATTGAATCCTCAGTTAACTCCAACTTACCGTCCGTATGATATTTTTTCCACTCTTTAACGTTTTTTCTGTACAGCTTTTCTGAAAGATGATAAATATCAACATTCTTTTTCAAAGCTTCCTCATACGTCTCCTTAATTTGTTCTTCTACTACTTTTTCTGTCTCTTTTCGCATCCGACCCATCGTTATATTTTGTTCAATACTACTGATAGCTGCTGTCAACTCGACATCAATATCAAACTTTACTCCTACCTTACCGATAATCGGCTTGATTTTCACTTTCACTTTATTAACAACCACCGTGGAGTAATGTTCTCCATCT
Source organism: Sporosarcina sp. P18a (assembly GCF_002743135.1). NCBI lineage: Bacteria > Bacillati > Bacillota > Bacilli > Caryophanales > Caryophanaceae > Sporosarcina > Sporosarcina sp. P18a. The sequence goes on from NZ_PDYQ01000003.1 coordinate 168,887, forward strand.
AATTTAATGGTGACTAGGCCCCTTTTCGTTTCATTTGTCATCCACTGTATTCCCCGCGCTTTGTCACCCGAGATGAATCCCTTGAAGCTTATGGGAGTAATTATCCCTACCCCTGACAAAACCGGTGCTTTAATGGACTCCTTCATAGATTTCCAATTTTCCTTAACTGAAATTAGTGGAATCATCGCTTCATGGCTTGGTTCATCCAGAGCAATTAGTAATTGGCGAATATCCAGTGGCTGAATGAAGGATTCTTGTTCATAGGCGTTCTGGGGATCACCAAGCCTAGAAAGGGTGACCGATTTATTAAGTACCGGCCTGACTAAAAGAACATCTTGTACGGGATCTTTCGTGGTATATAGCCAAACTTTATACCTAGTATCATGATAGCGGATAAAATTATCGATAACCGGACTCAATTTCCCGTTACTCATCACTTCTTCTGATGCAACTATATATGAAAAATGACCCCAGTACACTTTTTGATCTATGGAATGATATAATTCAAAAATTGCATCATCCATAGTTTTTCCCGTGGCATATCCAACTTCCGTTTGTACAGCTTGGGAATCTGATGGTTGCTCGCTTTTTGCCGTATTAGCAAAACTGACGAACTGCGTATATAACTCGTATTTTCCATCCTTAAAATCCACGCCAATTGCATTAACATAAAGCATCCTTTCGGGCTCATTGGAATCTATACAACCTGAAAGGACTGCCGAGAGAATTACCAAAAGCGGCAGCACAAATATACGTGTAGTCATTTTTCACCTTCTTTGCTCCGCGTTTTATCTTTGGGATTTAACATATTCGGACGCTTTTTATATTGTGTGGGATTTAAACGCAAAAGCGACTTCACAATTGTCTTCCAGCTTAAATCTGTCGTGATATTCATGTACGGCACCCCGAATGTTCGAATACTCGACAAGTATAGGATGGTAAAATAAACCGAAATCAGGAATCCGAACATTCCGAAAAATGCCGTTATGATAATGAAAAGGAAACGCAGTATACTCACGGTCCCCACCAGTGATTGGTTAACCAACGTAAATGTCGAAATTGTCGACACAGCGATAACGACAATCATCGCGGGACTTGTAACCCCGGCCCGAATGGCGGCATCTCCAATAATTAGCCCGCCCACAACCCCAATTGTACCTCCAAGTGCTGACGGAAGACGCAGACCAGCCTCACGAAATAATTCGAACATGAGCAGCATGAGCAACATTTCCAATATTGAAGGAAGCGGAAGGCCTGTATTTGCTTGTACAACTGTAGCTAATAATAAAAGTGGCAATTGATCCTGGTGAAATGTCGTTAAAGCAAGCCAAAATGCAGGCAAAGTTATACCTATGGACATACCGGTAATACGCAATAACCGTTCTACCGAACTAAACGAGGCTGGATTCTCATTATCATCACTTGTTTTTAGAAGTAAAAACAAGTTTACGGGCAAAATCACACCATAGGATACCCCGTCAACAAAAATTAGAAATCGTCCTCTTGCCAGCGATTGAACCGCATGATCTGGCCGGCCTGTATAATCTGTCCTTGGAAAGAGCACCCCTTTAATCTCCATGCTCTCCAGCAATAAGTCTCCGCTGAAAATAATATCCGCGTCAACCTTTTTTAGCTGTTTTTTTATACTATATAGCGTCTCTTCACTGGCAACATCATCAAAATATAGAAGTGCTACCGTTGTTTTAGTTCGCTTTCCCAGTTCAAACTTTTCCACACACAGTGAATTCGTCGGTAACCGCTTCCGTATGATTGCGATATTAACTGAAACATCTTCAATAAAATTATCTCTCGGCCCTTTTACTGGTACTTCCATACTTGTCTCTTCGGGATTTCGGTTCGGCTTTTCCGCTATATTGCTTGAAAAAAGGAGACCGTCATCCTCAAAATATAGAAGCAGGTTGCCGGTGTATACAAGTGACCCCACTTCTTTTATGTCTTCTACCTTTTTCAAATCTGGAATGTGTAATTGCCCAACGACTGCATCTTCTATCGTTTCACCCTTCAAATCATTCATCATGAGTTGAACACGCTGAACAATGACTCCATTCAATAATTGCTGATTGATCATGGCATCGCATGTAATGAATACTACTCGACGCTGATCAAACGTGTACGATTGAAACTGAACATCCGCGGACTTTAGAAACAATTGTTTCATGGAATGTAGATCTATTTCCTTTTCATCCGGCTTCAAGGTTCTTCACCATTTTCTTTATAGATTTTATGTTTTGATCTTCTTAGATGATTTTCGTGAAAGCAAGGCAATAATGACTAAAATGAACGACAGGAAGAACATGAAGAAAAATGTGACAATCAATAAATAATCCCCTTTAATACTATGGAAAAGATCATCACTCAAAAGATTTAACGACAACGCCATAAAGAAAAAAGCCGGTGCAAGTATTCTCCAAATACGCTGTTTGTCTCCTGTCATCTTTAATAAATCCGCTGCTATGAATAAAAGGAGACTCACTCTTATGAACGTACCTGACAGCCATTGATAAATAGAAGCGAAATCAAAGTGTTCAATAAACCGCCCGACCGACCCAATTCCCCATTCTTCATAGGCAGGAAATCTTTGTTTCGTCACTTCTGTTGGACCAAACTCTGTGATAGCTCCAATGGTAGGACCCATAGTCAATCCCATTAAAATGAACAGCATGACAGCAAAATGATACCACCGGATTTGATCTTTGACTTGTTGTTGAATGAACAGGAAAAGTATAATCTCGACAAACCCGGACGCTGGAAACACTGCTGTCGTTAGTACGGGTTGAAACCCATGTTCAAAAAATGGTTGAAGCAACTCATAATCTTTTACTTGCATATTGGTAAACGCAATAAAAAATCCCAAAATGACAATCCAAAATAGAATAAGTACATTAACCATCGCAATCGTTTGCAAGTTTGTTGTGGCAAGTAGAATACATAAAATCGTGTAAATGAGTAATAACGGTAGGACGGGGGTTTCAGGTAAAAAGGTTGAAATTATCCATATTAATGTCTCACCCATTGTAAAAGCTGCCAAGATGAGTAAAAAGATGGCTGTCATATACCGGATAATGGCTGATGCAACTTTCCCGGTACTCTTTTCCAACCATTCTGTCAGAGGTTGTCGCTTTGATTTCTTATGGATGTAAAGTACTAGAAAAAGCCAAGGGAAAATTATAATAACGGCCACCAAAATCGATATCCAGCCATCCCTTCCCGCCCCTTGTACAAGCGACGGAATAATGGTCACATGATTTTTCAAACCTATCACTGTCATCGATAGGAAAATAACATGTAAGACACTTATAGAGCTCGTTTTTTTCATATGGAAACCCTCTAACGTTTTTATATCATTCAGCTTTAACGACAACAGGTGGAATTATACTTACGCGGTGATACATTAGAGGGGCAAGATGCTACTTTCATACAGTGCTCATTATATTTCTTGCGTATTCATACTGTTCAAGGATAAGAGAAACCATAATCATTCATTAACGCAAATATGGACGTCACCATTTGCTTGCACAAACATAGGCAACGCAAAAAAGGACGTACCACATTTACTACTGCATTAATTACACGTCATATAGCGCCAATAATTATCTCCTAGCACACCCGTCAAATACGCCAATCCTTCACTTTCAGTACGATGCACAGGGCGCCAATTCTCGCCATCAAGCGATAAATAAATTTCATGATGAGGTGCATCATTGTGATAGCCTACCAGATCTAAGTTACCTTGCTGATCCAAATGAGCTTTCACTTCATAGTGAATAGACGGTGAAGCGGTTAATGGATTGCCTACATCATGAGTAATTGTAAAATGAACTTCTTTCGATTTCTCCTCCAACCGATCGATTTCTATACCCTCTACAGAAGCATGGGCATGGCGCTTATACCGCTTCATAGTATTTAAGCCAATTGACGGCCCAGTGGCTTTCGTAAACCGCAGATTGCTGTCTCCTCCGATAAATTCTCCTTCTATATCTACACGCGTGCGGAAGCTTTTTCCTTCAGGGTTGAAGTCCCGATCGTCTCCTGTAAAGTATGGAATCGGCGAAAAAAGATTCGGATTTTTAATAATATCTTCCTTTAAAAAAGTCGTGTAGCGGAACTTCCATTGCTTCACTTCATTTAACTTTTTCCTGTCAGCCACTGGAATGAGTAATCGATCCCGTTGCTTTACTCGCACGGAAAATGTATAGACTTCTTCTGTTGGTTTATTATTAGGATCCGGAGGCATAATCACTTCATACACTTTTGATGCGATTGATTTACTGACATTCATTTTCTGATTGCTATCAATTAATGGGCGTGTTGCCACGACACTATATACTACCGCCTCAGAAGAACTTGTCTCGCGATCAATAAAACGATTATCCGTAATTGTCTCGATGTATTGTCCATTCCGGAAAACATCAAACTTCTCTACATCCTTAATCCACTCCCATGACAGAGCAATTTGTGATGGGGCGGCAATCGTTGTGATCACCAAGCGTTGTAAAGGATGTTCATCTTCCTGTACTTCTGTCAGAGGTGATGTCTGGATAACAATTACATCTCGAACCCGTCCTTCCTCCACTCGTTCCACTGTATATTGAAAAGGATATGACGGATCTAGCTCTCCATCCGTAAACTTTGGAGCCGTTCCTTCATATACTTGTCGGTCATTTTTATAGACACGGTAATAACCACCTGTGTCACTCCACGTGAATGATATATCATCCAATGAATGATTCATCTGTTGAATTTCGAATAATTTCTCCATTTGCGATCTGCTCCCTTTTATCTATTTCATCTGAAACAGTTATACGCCTTCAGATAATTATGTAACATTCAGCATATCGTTATACCTTTTCGTCTATGTACAATCACTCATTTCTTATTACTTTAACCTCATAACCCCAGTATTATTTTAACCTTTTCCATGTATATGATATAATCAGCCTGTCTAATACATAGTCACCACTAGGGGCGCCTTCTATTGGCTGAGATGCAATTACGCAAACCCTTTGAACCTGATCTAGTACATACTAGCGGAGGAAAGTGGGTAGTTTTCATACCCAACCGCCCATCTATGCATGGGCTTTTTGTATATATACCTTTTTAAGGAGGAAAAGAAACATGCAGCTTATTCACGAACTTCGTCAAAAGCAACCGCTCGTTCATTGCATGACAAACTTTGTAGTCGCGAATTTCCAGGCAAATGGGTTACTTGCAATAGGCGCTTCTCCCGTTATGGCGGATGCAGTGGAGGAGGCAGAAGACATTGCAAAAATTGCCGCTTGCAGTATTTTAAATATTGGTACATTGAAGCAACAAACAGTAGACGCAATGATTTTGGCGGGAAAAAGTGCCCGCGCAGCAGGAAAACCTGTAGTACTAGATCCAGTTGGTGCAGGTGCTACGGCTTTTCGTAAAGCTAGCGTTCTAAAAGTGCTGAACGAGGTAGATATCACACTGATCCGCTGTAATACAGGGGAACTTGCTGCGATTGCAGATGTTCCATGGGCCGCTAAGGGTGTTGACGCAGGAGAAGGTTCTGCCGACATCGAAAGTATAGCGAAAAAGACTGCCCTTAAGTACAACTGTCTCGTGGCGGTTTCAGGCGAAGTCGATTTAGTCACGGACGGCCATTCCACATTATCCATTACGGGCGGCCACCCGATGATGACCACCATAACCGGCACGGGTTGTTTACTCAGTTCTGTCACGGGTGCATTTCTCTCCGTAGGAATGGAACATCCCTTGGAAGCCGTAGCAGATGCACTTTCATTTTATAAACGGGCTGGTGAACAAACTGCAAAAGTTTCACGTGGTCCTGGCGACTTTGCTGTAAACTTCTTAAATACCTTACATACATTGGATAACGAACGGAAAACAATTTCAGTATACTAGACAGGAGGTTTTTCAATTGACAGTACAAGTAGCATTGACCATTGCCGGTTCTGATAGCGGAGGAGGCGCAGGAATTCAGGCCGACTTAAAGACGTTTCAGGAGCTAGGTGTATACGGCACTTCTGCCATAACTGCATTGACTGCTCAGAACACACACGGTGTTCACAGTGTTTATCCAATACAGACAGATGGAGTAATAGCACAAATTCGTGCAGTACTGGATGACTTTGATGTAAAAGCATGTAAAACTGGGATGCTGTTTTCGACAGAAATCATTACTGAAGTAGCAACGCTATTAAAAGAATATCCTCCGTTTCCTTTAGTCATTGACCCTGTCATGATTGCAAAAGGAGGACAGGCTTTATTGCAACAACAGGCGATTCTAGCATTAAAAGAACATTTATTACCGCTGGCTACCGTTGTGACTCCGAATATCCCTGAAGCGGAAGTGCTAACCGGAATGAAAATACGAACAGACGAAGACATTCGGCAAGCTGCAGCCGCTTTTATTAAAATGGGAGCAAGAGCCGTCGTTATGAAAGGCGGTCACCGCAATGATGTACTGGATGCAAAGGATTATTACGCGGACGAAGAAGGGCAGTCATTCACTGTAACAACACCTTGGATTCAAACCAAAGATACACACGGGACCGGATGCACATTCGCAGCGGCTTTGACGAGTTTTCTGGCTAAGGGCTATTCTTTGACGGATGCAGTTGCCGAAGCGAAGCAATTCATACAGGCCGCGATTGAAAATGGCCTGAAGATTGGTTCAGGGCACGGACCAACCAATCACTGGGCATACGGTGAACTGAAAAAGGAGATGCACTGATGTCAAACATGGAAGTGAGGAAAGCATTAGGCTTATATTTTGTAATGGGTACACCAAACGCTCAGAGTCAGGATCCGTTAGCAATAGTAGAAGCGGCTCTTCGCGGTGGTGTCACATGTTTTCAGTTGCGTGAAAAGGGATCTAATGCGCTTGAAGGCGAGGCTTTGCTCGGATTCGCTAGAAAGTGTCAGGCACTTTGCAGATTGTATCGTGTTCCTTTCATCATCAATGACGATGTGGATTTGGCATTGGCCATTAATGCAGACGGGGTTCATGTAGGACAAGATGATGAACAGGCAGACAGCGTGCGTCAGCGAATTGGTCCGGATAAGTGGCTTGGAGTTTCGACTCACAATGCACATGAGGTACAAATTGCACAATCAATTGGGGCGAATTATGTAGGTCTGGGTCCGATCTATCCGACGTCAACCAAACTCGATGCTTCGGCAGTTGTAGGTACCACTCTAGTAGAAGAAATCCATACTGCGTTCCCTGATATGCCGATCGTCGCTATAGGCGGCATTACACTGGCTACTACCGGCTCTGTTATCCAAGCCGGGGCAGACGGTATAGCTGTGGTCTCCGCTATCGCATCGGCTAAAGATCCGCAGTATGCAGCAAGCGATTTATCAAACACCATACACTCTTTGTTGGCATGAATGGGGATCGTATGAATACACGGAAAATGATTTTCATGACAATGTTTGTCGCGATTGCAGTTGCCGGCTCTGCATTCGTTTCATTCCCTGCTGGTATCGCTAGAGCGTATCCCATACAGCATACTGTAAATGTTATAGTGGCGATCGTAATGGGTCCGGGGGCCGCTGTCGTGGTAGCGTTTATGACAGGACTCGTACGTATACTGACAGGGACAGGTTCACTGCTCGCATTTCCTGGCGGGATGATCGGTGCGTTTTTAGCTGGCGTATTATACCGGCGTTTCAAAAAGAATTGGAGTGCAGGCATCGGGGAGATTATCGGTACCGGTTTGATAGCACCATTGTTTGCAGTGCCTTATGCCAAAATCTTGATGGGCACGACCGTAACCGCTTTATTTTTCCTACCCCCTTTTCTTGTATCGACGGTGAGTGGGACAATTATCGGTCTATTATTGGCTCCAAGACTCTTGAAATTAAAGATTTTTAGAGATTTGAAGTAAGACCATGATGTAGGACAAAATGGTGGGCAAGCGTAATGAGGTCAAACTTGTGTTCGGGAACGTTGATCAACGATGTCTCCTAGCTTCCAAATCATCTATTCTAAAAATTAAGATCCGCAGAGAATAGTCTCTGCGGATCTTTTGTCGATTTCCCGGGAAATAGAGTGTATTATTTCCTCGTATAATGATAATAACTCTTCATTTCGTCCGCAGGCACCATATTTCCGCCCGTTCCCCATACAAGGTGCGTTGCGTTTTTGGAGTCTGCTAACGGTAATGTAGACTTAATAACTTGTACAGGTCCTGTCATACCAGCAAGTGCTGAAGGTTCCAGCCAGATGTCTTCACTATCCGCCAGCTCTTTAAGAAGCGTAAATAATGTCTGATCTTCTACCGTATAGCATCCTGTGAGGAATGGTTCCATCGTTTTTCCAACAAATGCAGAAGCTGTACCGACTGCTAAACCGTCAGCCGCAGTTTTATTGTCCAAGCCAAAATCTGCAACCGAGACCTGGTCGTGCATTCCTGTCATCATACCAATCATCATGCACGGTGAGTGTGTCGGTTCAGCAAAGAAGCAATGCACATGATCACCTAAAGCCAATTTTAATCCGAATGCCACGCCGCCAGGTCCCCCGCCTACGCCGCAAGGTAAATAGACGAATAGAGGGTGCGCTTCATCGACAGTAATATTCTGCTCTTTCAATTGTGCCGCAACACGTTCCCCTGCCACTGCATATCCCATGAATAAATCCGTAGAGTTTTCATCATCCACAAAATGACAAGACGGATCAGCCTCTGCCTGACGCCGGCCTTCTTCTACTGCTTTACTGTAATCATCCATATACTCCACCACCTGAACGCCTTTGGAGCGTAGTAAATCCTTTTTCCACTGTTTGGCATCGGCTGACATATGCACCGTGACATTGAAGCCAAGCTTTGCACTCATAATACCAATACTCAATCCCAGATTCCCTGTCGAGCCTACGGCAATTTTGTGCTTCGCAAACAACTCTCGGAATCTCAGCGTATCGAATTGGCTATAGTCTTTTGTAGAATCTAGCAATTGACTATCTACCGCAAGCGTCTCTGCATGCTTCAAAACTTCATAAATACCACCACGAGCCTTGATTGAACCTGAGATTGGCAACGCATTATCCTGTTTTAATAAAAGCTTTCCCGGAATATGGATAGCATACGCTTTTTCGAGTTCTTGCTTCATCTTTGGAATTGGGGTTAATGGGGATTCAATAATACCTTTATCCGTATCTGGAAAGACTTTCGCCAAATAGGGAGCGAATCTCTCCAGACGTTCGCTGGCGTCTACTATATCAACTTTTGATAAACGTGTCTTCAACAGGCCAGCTGCTACCAATTCGACAGAAGGATTTTTCCATAACACTTCCTTCTGCTCCATCACGCTTTGTAATAAGGGTAGCTTTACAAGCCATTCACTTTGCGTAATCTTATTCACTTATCACTCACTCCCTCGTTATGAATGTACGCCCGTGTAGATTTCACTCGAACCAGCCTTTTTCATTGAATAACGTAATCGCTTCAATACGATTACGAACTCCAAGTTTATCCAGTATGGTGGAGACATAATTACGGACAGTTCCGGGTGATAAAAACAGTTCAGCCGCAATCTGTTTCGTAGTTTTCCCTTCCGATACCAACTTAAGTACTTGAACTTCCCGCTCAGTCAATGGATTCTTCTCTTCTTCTTTCATATCAAATGCCATGTCAATTAATTCAGGTGCATAAATTCGGCGCCCTTCTATAATAGAATGAATCGATTTAACCAACTCTTCAATGGGATTATCTTTCAGCAAATATCCACGAACTCCTGCATTCCGCGCTCGTTCGAAATAACCTGCCCTAGCAAACGTCGTGAGAATAATAATTTGGCATTCCATATCTTGTAGTTCTTCCGCAGCATCCAAGCCGGTTTTAATCGGCATTTCAATATCCATAATACAAATATCGGGCTGAAGACTTTTTACCAAGTCTACGGCTTCCTGGCCATTTTTAGCCTTGCCTACTACTTCCATGTCTTCTTCCAGGTTCAACAACGACCCTAGTGCACCGAGTAACATTCCTTGGTCTTCAGCAATTACAATGCGAATCATATTACCCCTCCTTTATTTGCTTTAAGACAGCAGGTACCATGACTTTTAGTTGCGTCCCATTGTCACTTTTAATCGACAATTTACCGTTGACGAACTCTAATCGTTCCTTCATGCCATCAAGCCCATTCCCTGGTAAATTCACGCCATTTTGCGCGATACTAATCCCATTATCGTTTATTCTAATTACAAATGCCTTTTCTGTCTGTTCAAATATAATACAACATTGTTTTGCATAGCTGTGTCTTACTACATTATTGATTGCTTCTTTGAGACACATTACGAGTACGTTTTCTACAATAGGCGACACGTCGGGGAAATTGGGATTACCTTCTATATCCACTTCGATTTCAGCCGCCTTCAGCATTTGTTGGACGCGCACCAGTTCATCTTTAAGCTTCACACGTCGCATACCACTAACAAGATCTCGTACTTCTTTTAGTGCCGTACTAGAAATTTGACGTATATCTTGAATTTCTGCTTTTGCCGACTCGATATCCCGATCCATCAATCGAGAAGCTAGGTCACTCTTTAAACCAATCATAGATAACTTTTGTCCAAGTGTATCATGGAGATCTCGTGCAATACGCTCACGCTCTTGAATGATCATCAGTTCTGATATCCGTTCCCTTGCAATTTCCAACTGATCTTGAAGTAAGTCTCGTTTTTGACGGTTGTACAAATTAAATGGCAGTAATACTACTCCGATAACCGTGATAATAACAAAGTGTATTTGTGGTAAAAATAATTCGATTTCAAGAAAGAACCCCGCAACGATTGCGGCGATTAAAATCGCAATATGTAATCCGTAAATAACAAAAAAGCCGACTGGTCTTCTGATATGCCCAATAGAGAAAGCAATAAACAGTGACAGATAAACATAGCCAAATAACAATGTCATCACGACGGTAATAACAATTTCAAAACTGATCCACATATACATAAGACCACTTTTTGACTTAGCGGAAAAATAATATGACAGGAAAAATAACACTAATAATATGATACCTATTGTTAAATTAAATGGAGATGCGCTTCGTAAAATAAAAAAGAAAGGCAATATACAAAACACAACCCAAGCATAAATACTGAGCCATGGGCTTTTTGGGAAAATACTATACCAACTATACATTTGTTCTCATCACCGTCCTTTTCCTTCCATTGTAACAAACATTGACTACACTAGCTCTTTAGAGATGTGCGGACAAAATAAAAAGGCGGAGAAGGATTGCTCCTTCTCCTGCCATTTTATGATAAGCGTGTACGTTTTGGTTTTAAATCAATCGACAACTTATCTTTTAGTGAATACCGTTTTGCTTCTTTAAATGTGATAAATTTTTTATTATTTGGATCATACAAGCGGTAACGTAATGATTCCAAACTTGTTTTCAATGTAATCGTTGTAGCTTTTTGCAACGGTGGAGTTAATTCGTGCGCCATTTCCAAGTTATAGTTCGGTACACGTGGTGCCAAGTGGTGTACGTGGTGGAATCCAATATTGCCTGTTGCCCACTGAAGAGCACGTGGCAATTGATAGTATGAACTTCCTTCAACTGCTGCTTTCACATAATCCCAGTCAGATTCCTCTTCAAAATAAGAATCTTCAAATGTATGTTGAATGTAAAACAACCAAATACCAAGAGCACCAGCTGTGAACATCATAGTACCTTGAATTAGCAAGAATGCTTTCCAGCCAATTGCTACGATTAATACTGTATATACTGCAATTAAAATGATGTTAATTAAATACGTATTCAAACGCTCTTTCTTACGCGCATCTTTACGGTTAAAACGACCTGAGATTAGCACCAAATATAAAGGGCCAATTCCAAACAAGACAATAGGGTTACGATAAACACGATAGTAGAAACGCTCGAACTTGGAAGCATTTTCGTACTCTTCAACAGTCATAACCCAGATATCTCCAACACCCCGTTTATCTAAGTTTGAACTAGATGCGTGGTGAATCGAGTGCTCTCTTTTCCATTTTTCGTATGGGAATAATGTCAAGACGCCAGTGATTGTTCCAACAATATTATTCGCTTTCTTATTGCGGAAGAATGAACCGTGCGTGCAGTCATGGAAGATGATGAATGTGCGAACTACAAAGAACGCTGCAACGATTGCCAACGCAATCGTTAATGTGACAGATACACTCAAGCTTTGGTAAGCCAAGAACCATAAAATCAATACCGGTGGAATCGTATTGAACATCTGAACAATACTCTTTTTCAAATCAGACTTCGCAAAAGGCGCGACGTCTTTGTGCAGTTGCTTCGTTTGTTCTTTACTCATGTTTGAATTTCCCTCCTATTGGGTTTGCTAGTACATTAAGAATAACTTGTATACAGCAGGAGAGGTAGACTTAGATGTCATGACTTTGAGATGACAAATGTCATATGTTTTGAGACAGGCCCAACCATACACGATACATGAGTTAGATCATTATATAAATTTGTGTTGGGTGCTAAAGTTAGATAGTATCCGCTTTTTTGACCTTCCGACATTTATCCCCACATATTTCTACATTTCGCTGTACAATCTTTTTATTATCGTTCACAATATACAACAATAGAAAGGAATGTATACCGTGCGTGAATTATCACTTCGTTTATTATCCGTTTGGATTATTTGTATTCTATTTACCGGATTTTTCGCCTATATTGCCCGATCGATTCATTTGCAAACGATCTCTAGTTTTGATGAACCTATAATAGACTTTGTACAAAGTGCAGAATCCAAGGGACTAACATCTTTGATGAAACTATTTACTACTATTGGTTCCACAACATCGGTTGCTCTACTAGCCATACTGACACTTAGCGTTCTTTTATGGAAGAAACACCGTGCCCAAGCAGTACTATTTGCTATTGCACTAGCTGGGACTGGCATTCTTAATCAAGTACTCAAATTCATCTTCAAACGGGAACGCCCTAACTTTCATCGTCTGATCGACATTGGCGGGTATAGCTTTCCTAGTGGACATACGATGATGGCATTCAGCCTCTATACAATACTCGCTTATATCGTATGGAGAAATCTAAAGACTACAGGAAGCCGAATTGCTATTACGATTCTTGCGGTTTTTATGATTATGATGATTGCAGTCAGTAGAATCTATTTAGGCGTTCATTTCCCAAGTGATATTGTCGGTGGCGCGCTCGCCAGTTCAGTGTTTTTATTTGGAGTTATTTTAATCTACCAGAGATTTCAACGTCAAAAATAGGGTTAAATCACAATGTAATACAGGGCTATCATAATAAAGAAAGTGGTTATGTGTATGTGGAAGGATTTTAAGGCGTTCGCGTTTAAAGGAAATATTTTTGATTTGGCAATCGGTGTCGTAATTGGTGCAGCTTTTGGAACAATCGTTTCTTCTTTAGTTGAAAATATTATGACACCACTCATCGGGATTTTATTAGGTGGTCTGGACTTTTCTTCATTGAGCTATACAATTGGCGATGCTAAAATTAAATATGGTCTATTCATTCAATCTATCATTGACTTCTTGATTGTAGCAGGTTCCATTTTCGTCTTCTTACGAGTACTTATGAAGTTGAAAATGAAGCCGGCAGAGATAGTTGAAGAAGATCCGGAAGAAAAACCATTAGATATAAAAGAAGAATTACTTACTGAAATTCGTGATTTATTAAAGAGCGAACGATAAAATAGCGAACACTCACTCAATTGGTCGTACAGCCGCCACAGTTGTCTTACAAAGTCCATTGCAACGCGTCTGTCAAGGTGTTACAATTATAGGCAGGATACTGATCAAAGGAGTGGATATTCATGTGGTTCGTCTATATCATGTATGCATTGTTTGCATTTATTCTGGGTGGAACAGTACTTGGACTAGTCCGTACGTTTAGCAGTAATAACTAATACAACATAACAGCAGTGAATGAGTGGGCTCTGGCCTTTTCATCCACTGCTGTTTTTATATACACTAAAACCAACTCTTTCTATTCCAGTGTATTAATCATTTAGTACACTTTGCAAAAAATAACAAGTTGATTACTTTAAATAAAAAGCGCAAGGCAGAAACGAGAAATCCGTCTCACCTCACGCTACTATTAATATTTCATCAATCTCCGCTGTTTACGAAGTTCACGTCGTGCAGGCGCTGTATCAAAAAGGCGCTTTTCTAACTCTGTTTCAGGATACACTTCTGCCACTGGTATCGGACGATTTGTGTCATCTACCGCAACCATCGTACAGAATGATTCCGTCGTCAACTTCACTTCACCTGTAACTAAGTTTTTGGAATGAACGGAAATAAACACTTCCATAGATGTGCGACCAACGGAAGTAACCACCGCTTCCAGTTCAATGACATCGCCAAGCAAGGCTGGAGAAACGAAATCGACCGAGTCGATCGAGGCCGTGACGGCAGCTCTAGTACCCGCGTGTTTCATAGCTGAAATAGCTGCGATCTCGTCTATATAGGAAAGGACTTTCCCTCCAAAAATTGATTCAATATGGTTCGTGTCCGGCGGTAGGACCAGCTTACTTTGGATCGTTCTTGACTCGCTCATAGGTTTTCGTTCCGACATTGCGACATCTCCCTTTTTAGTACGCTCTTTTCAGTATACATAAAAGAAGGGAGTGAACGCCAATACTTGCTTGATGTATTGCATAGACGATTAGATAATTCTACGCACACTACACACATTTTTAGCATATGCGGATTTTCTCAGTTCGATTTGTTCAATTAATTTTCCAGTTGCAGGTGCGTGTAGTATTTTCCCGTTGCCCACATACATCGCTACATGATGAATACGCTGCTCTTCATTCTTGAAAAAGATTAAATCACCTTTTTGCCAATCTGCAGTGTCGAGCGGGATCGGTCTGCCTTCTTCTGCCTGATCCACTGCATCACGCGGCAAACAAATTCCACATGCTTCCCATATAGTACGGATGAATCCTGAACAATCAAAGCCCCAGGCGGATAACCCCCCCCATAAATAGGGTAAACCAATGAAGCGTCTTCCTATAGTAAGCGGACGGTGAATAGATTCTTCCCCCACACGCTCGACATCAGATGCATTTAACAGTTTCCATCCATGCGGGGTCCAGACGCGGATCTTCTTGCCACGTCTTTCCGCAATAGGAAAAATGGTATTGAAAGAAACACGTAAAAAGAATGTACCTGATTCATCAAACAAAGCTGCCTTTGGGTTAGTCACTCTGACAAACTCTTCCGTCTGTATTCGTTTCTTCATGGAAAGTTGAACAAGCGGCACCCAGCCAGGATAGCCTCGCGGATCTTTGCGGGTTGACTGGGAGCTAGCAATTATACGCGCCCAGTCACCAACTACTTCTTCAACAATCACAGATTCACCGTATAATAACTGCGTTTGAATTTGATTATTGTCACTTAGCGCTAAACGTTCTTCATAAGATAACTGGGAAAGCCATCTATCGATTTGCACAGGGTGATTCAAAGCAGGAAGATCGGCCACACGAGGAGAATCGGGATCGGTCCATACTGTTGCAACACTTACCGCGCACATCCATTTCTCATTCACATGCATGCTCCTTCACCCATTGCATCATCCGTTTCGAATCAAAACCTAGTCCTGACTCCTTACTAAATTCCATATGCGATCCGTGATAGCGCACACCACCTGCAGAAAATTCTCCTGCCAATAATAGCGGGGCGTCTAAATCCACTCGCGTTATATTTAGCTGACTCGCTGCTATGTGGGCAGCTGCCGTCACGCCAATTGCTGTCTCCATCATACTTCCGACCATACACTCTATCCCATTTACTTCAGCTAATGCATTAATTTTCAAGGCCTCTCGGATTCCCCCCGACTTCATCAATTTGATATTCAGCACATCCACTGCGCGCATCTCCAGCAACTTTTTTGCATCTTTTGCTGAAAATAATGATTCATCTGCCATGATCGGCGTGCTTGTCTGTCTTGTCACGTCTCTCAAGCCTTCTACATCATATGCGGCAACTGGCTGTTCTATTAATTCCAAATCAACTCCGTCATCTTCCAACTGGCGAATAAGGCGTATAGCTTCTTTTGGTTTCCAGCCTTGATTGGCATCGAGGCGAATCGTGATACCTTGGCCGACGGTTTGACGAATAGCATGAATCCTTTCTCTTTCCTGTTGGAAATTACCTGTACCGACTTTCACTTTTAACGTATCGAAACCCTTGGCAACATGTTCTGCTGCTTCCTTGGCCATCTCAGTAGGTTTTCCGACACTGACCGTGAAATCTGTTTTTAGGCTTTGATGGTAGCCACCTAACATTTGTACTAAAGGTAAACCGCAAAGCTGCCCGAATAAATCATGTACCGCCATGTCAACTGCAGCCTTTGCACTCGTATTCCCTATAATCGCTTGTTGTATTCTTTCATATAGTACTTCACGCTGTATGATATCTAGACCTATCAATAGGGGTGCAAACACCTCATCAATAACATAACGAATGCTGCCGATGGTATCACCTGTTATGACATGCGTTGGCACCGCTTCCCCCCAGCCGATTAGGCCGTCGTCAGTTGTTAGTTTGATGATGACCGATTGCACGGCATGAACAGTTCGCAATGCCGTAACAAACGGTTTACGTAATAGAGATGACACGAGGAATGTTTCCACCGTGCGAATTTGCAATTACTCCACTCCCGGTAAGATAGTTAGCGTCTTGCTATTTGCATCCAAACGTCCTTTCACGCCAAATGGAATTGCGATATTCGGTTCACAATGACCGATACGGAATCCTTTTACAACAGGCTGATCAAATTTTCCGAAGTAATGTTCAAACACTTCATCCATTGTGAGTGAATCATTTGGCTTGCTCGGTGTCGCTTTAGCGAAATCACCTATCACGATACCTGCTGCTTCTCGAAGCTTACCTGCTAGACGTAATTGATTGAGTAGACGATCCACTTTATAAGGCTCTTCACCGACATCCTCAATTACAAACAATCGATTATTCGTCTTAATCTCAAACTCACTACCTAGACTGTTGACTAGTTGCGTCAAATTACCACCGACCACTTCACCTTCCGCAACGCCACCTACAAGTGTTTCGAGTGGCGAGATTGCTTCGGAATAATGAATTTCTACTGGCGTAAATAATTGCCCGAACATTTTGCCCGACATCTCATGAAACTCATCTTGTGCGACACATGATGCAAGCATCGGTCCATGGAATGTAACGAGTCCAGCTCCTTGACGAATCGCGGTATGTAGATACGTAATATCACTGAACCCCCAAAACACTTTCGGATGTTCGTGGATTAAATCTAGATCTAGTTGCTCTGCGTAGCGTGCCGAGCCGTAACCACCACCCGCACAAAGAATTCCCTTCACTTCAGGATCTTTAAACATCTCGTGCAAGTCAGCGAGCCGTTCCTCATCAGCCCCTGCCAAATAACCATTTTTCTTATACACAGATTGTCCTATCTTATAGCGCAGACCCAATTGCTCCAAAAATTGAAATGAACGCTCCAATACTTCACGTTCTACGGGACTAGCAGGTGCCACGATCCCAATTACATCACCCTGTACTAAATGTGCTGGACGAATCATTCTACTCATCACCCTTTCTACGTCCTACTTTATCATATTCAAGAAACTCCATCGTCATCACGAGATTTCGAATACAATGGAAATAGATTGTGGGTAATTTTTAAGTTATCCCCTTTATGAACAAATAATCCCCGACTTTTGTGTATAGTACCTATAAAGTTACTTAAATAACAGAATAAGTTATTCACAAACTCTCTGCTGTGGATAGTTTTATTTACATGAAAAAACGGACAACTGAAATGTATCAGTTGTCCGCCACATTATTAGCTATTGGTTAGTTGATTTTTGGATGCGCTAATTAACGTCTGAACCTTCTCGTAATCTCCTTCATGAAGGGCCGTCACAATGGCACTTCCAACGATAACGCCGTCAGCAAGTCCACCAAGGGTGCGAACGTGTTCTGGAGTTGAGATACCGAATCCAGCGAGAACCGGAACGGAACTTGCTGCCTTTAGACGCTCCAAGTGACCTTCTAGTTCTTCTGTAAATGATGAACGCACACCTGTGATGCCGTTTACTGTCACTGCGTAAATGAAACCTTCTGCCGCTTTCGCAATAGCTTCTATACGTTCGGTAGGGCTAGTTAGGGAAACCAATTGGATCAATGCCACCTCAGTGTCTTTCAATGCATCTTTTAGTAAGCCACTTTCTTCAAGCGGGAGATCTGGAATAATTAAACCGTAGACACCACTCGCTTCACAATCTACTGCTATAGACTGTAAACCATAGCTAAGCACAGGATTCAAATACGTCATGATTACTAAGGGAATCTTGACTTCTACTTTGAATGAAGCAAGTTCTTTCATAATCTTTCGTAATGTAACGCCTTCAGCTAACGCTCGCTCACCAGCTTGCTGAATAACATCACCATCCGCTACCGGGTCGGAAAAAGGTATACCCACTTCAATAGCAGTTGCACCGGCTTCTTGCAAGAATAATATGTTCTTCTTCAACGTCTGTAATCCGCCGTCTCCTGCCATGATATACGGTACAAACGCCTTGTTTCCCTGTTCATTACACTGCATAATCGCTTGTGTTACTAGTTTTTTTGTCATATTGATTGACCTCCTAGCGCATCACGTACTGTTTGCATATCTTTGTCACCGCGCCCTGATAAACAGATAACGACTAGCTGATCTTCTTTCATTTCTTTCGCTAACTGCACTGCATAATAAACAGCGTGTGCACTTTCAAGAGCCGGAATAATTCCTTCTACACGTGAAAGTAATTGCACCGCTTCAAGTGCCTGTTGATCCGTAACGGAATCGTACTGTACGCGCTGGATATCAGCCAAATGGCAGTGCTCAGGTCCTACTGCAGGATAATCGAGACCAGCGGAGATGGAGTGCGCTTCTTGAATAAATCCGTCATCGTCCTGCAATACGTACATGTAGGCACCGTGTAAAACGCCTTCTTGTTTACCCGCAATAGCTGCTGCATGTTTGCCTGTTGAAATTCCGCTACCAGCAGCTTCTACTCCGTACAACTTTACATCTTGATCATCAACGAACGGATGGAACATACCAATCGCATTACTGCCGCCACCAATGCAAGCTACGACTGCATTAGGTAGACGTCCCTCATGTTCTACAATTTGCCTACGTGTTTCATCACCAATAACGCGCTGGAAATCACGAACGATTTGTGGGAATGGATGCGGACCCAATGCTGATCCAAGTATATAATGTGTATCTTCTACATTGGAAACCCAGTAGCGCAATGCTTCATTGACCGCATCTTTCAATGTACCTGAACCTTTGTCAACAGAAACCACTTTCGTACCGAGTAGTTCCATGCGGAAAACGTTTAGTTCTTGGCGACGGATATCTTCTTTACCCATGAATACAACGCATTCAAGGCCGAGTAGCGCGCAAGCCGTAGCTGTCGCCACACCATGTTGACCCGCTCCAGTTTCCGCCACAACTTTTTTCTTGCCCATACGTATCGCTAGTAACGCCTGGCCAAGAGAGTTATTAATCTTATGTGCACCTGTATGATTCAAATCTTCACGCTTCAAATAAATTTTTGCACCACCAGCATGCTTCGTCAACCGCTCTGCAAAAAACAGGGGAGTTTCACGACCTACAAACTCTTTCAAATAATAATCCAGTTCCTTTGAAAACGCAGGATCTAGCTGTGCTTCTTCGTAAGCAGTTTCCAACTCCTGCAATGCAGTCATAATGGTTTCCGGAACGAACTGTCCTCCGAATTTACCGTAGCGTCCTTTAGTTTCTGTTGTCATGACGATCTCTCCTACCCTTCGCTGTATGAATGAACGTCTGAATGCGTTCTGAATCTTTTTGCTTCTCTATCTCCACTCCACTTGACACGTCAACCATATATGGATTCACTTGCCCGACCGCTTCCTGCACATTGCCTGCATGCAGTCCACCGGCTAAAATAATTTGCTCTTTTGATACCCCTACATCTTCAAGTAATGACCAGTCGAACGTCTTACCACTACCGCCTTTGTATTCAATACCTGGTGTATCGAATAAATAATAATCCACGTCATAGGTAGCAGCGAGTTTTACGTCATCATCACTTGTAATAGCAAGTGCTCTTATAGAAGGTAACCCCACTTGTTGAATGAAAGCCGGAGTCTCATCTCCATGGTACTGGATGTAATCCAATGGCACTTCATTAAATATCTTAAGTAGCTGCTCTTTCGTTTCATCAACAAAGACTCCGATCTTTAATACGGACGGTGGAATGAGTTTCGCCAATTTCTGTGCTTGCTCTAGCGTTACTTCCCTGCGGCTTGGTGCAAATACAAAACCTATAGCATCTGCGCCTGCATTTACAGCCGCTTGTACATGTTCCGGTTTCATCAGTCCGCAAATCTTTACCTTTGTCATGGGCGAATCACGTGTTTTTCTACTTGTAATGCTTGCAGGGCTTCTTTTACTGAATCACTGCGCATCAAAGATTCTCCGACAAGTACTGCACTAGCTCCAGCTTTTGCCGCACGTTCTGCATCCTCAGGTCCCCAGATCCCGCTTTCACTGATGAACACACGCTCTTCATCAAACGGGAAGTGTGACGCAATCCGTTCCGTCTGCGCTAGATCTACCTCGAATGTGTGCAGATCACGGTTGTTGACACCGATAATTCTCGCATCGATTGACAATGCGCGTTGCAACTCGTCCGTGTTATGCACTTCCACTAGCACATCCAAACCTTCTTCATTGGCATACGTATACAGACTTCCAAGTGTTTCGTCATCGAGTGCAGCCACTATTAATAAAATAACGGATGCACCTGCGCTTTTCGCTTGGTCAATCTGAATTTTATGGATGATAAAGTCTTTACACAACACTGCGATGGGCACAGCATCGGCTACTGCAGACAAGTCTTCAAATGATCCTTTGAAGAATTCATTATCAGTCAATACTGAAATACACGCAGCACCCGCTTCATAATAAGCTGTCGCTTGTTCAACAGGATTTGCACCTTCTGCAATCAAACCTTTAGAGGGCGATGCACGTTTCATCTCAGAAATAACTTGCAGTTTTTTCGCTTTTATCAACGTCTGATAGAGTGACGGACGTGTAATCTCCCGTTCTGGAAATGTCACGTTACTTGCTAGCAAATGATCCACTTCTATTTTCTTTTGTGCAATAATCTTATCTAAAATCGTCATTGGATAACCGCCTTTTGCCGAATCTTTTCGCTGAATGCGACGATGGCATCTAGTTTTTCTAGCGCCTTACCTGATAGAATACTTTCAGTAGCTACTTTCACACCTTCTTGAATTGTGGAAACTTGGCCATTTGCAAATAAACCGATTCCCGCATTTAACACGACTGTATCGAATTTCGGTCCACGTTCTCCATTTAAAATGGACCGGGTAGTTGCGGCATTTTCTACTGCGTCTCCGCCTTTAATTGCCGACAACGGTGCATATTCTAGCCCTACGTCATCCGCAGTCAATGAAAATGGAATTAAATCACCATGATCGAGAAGTACGAATTCGTTCTGGCCCGCAAGAGATGCCTCATCCATTCCGCCTGCCCCACTCACAACAATCGCTCTCTCCCGCCCTAACATCCGGAGCACTGATGCGTATTCCATGATGAAATCCGTACGATTAATACCGGTAAATTGAGTTTCAAGTGATACGGGATTCGTCAAAGGTCCAACCAAATTGAAGATCGTTGTCTTACCAATTTTGTTGCGTATAGTGCCGATCCGTTTCATTTTCGGATGAACAGCGGGCGCGAATAAGAATGCAATTCCTTGTTGTTCCAGTAAGTTTTGCATATCCGATATCTGGAAGTCGGAATGAATGCCTAGTGCATCTAGGACATCCTGACTTCCCGATGCGCTGGAGATTTTACGGTTACCATGTTTCGCAACCTGGACCCCAGCACCCGCCAAAACAAATGCAGCCGTCGTACTAATATTGAATGTATTGACTCCGTCTCCACCCGTTCCGCAGTTATCTAGATAACGTGCTTCTTTGGGTGTTAAGTCATTTGCATATGACTTCATAACGGATGCCAATGCCGCTAGTTCATGTGATGTTTCACCTTTTTTCGATAATGCAATCAAAAACTGTGCAATGAGATTTTCATCAGTTGCTTCATTAAACATCAGCTCGGCAGCTTCTTTCATCTCTTCATACATAAGGTGGCGTTGCTTCTCTACTATGCTTAAAAACTTCTCCATACTCATCTCTTCCCTTCTCGTCTAGATGTTCACTTGATCGTTCGGCACGGCTTGAACCTAGGCAATCACTTTGTCATTTCCGTTGCTTCTAGTAAAGAACGGGCTTTATTGGACGTTTCTTTATATTCTAATGAAGGTACAGAAGCCTCTACTATCCCGGCACCTGCCTGAATATACGCTTTGCCTTCTTTTACAAGCATTGTACGAATCGTCAATGCGAAGTCGATATTCCCGTTTAGACCAATGTACCCGATGGCGCCACCGTAAATTCCGCGATGCTGGTCTTCTAGTTCATCAATCATATCCATAGCAACCGATTTAGGGGAACCTGTTACAGTGCCTGCTGGCATTGTCGCTTTCAGTGCATCCAACGCATGTAAGCCTGGTGCAAGGTCACCCGTCACCTCAGAAACTAAGTGCATAACATGTTCATAGCGAACTGTTTCCAAGTAATTTGAGACTTCAATCGTTTCGGGACGACAGACTTGTTGCAATTCTCCCTTACTTACTTCCACTAGCATATCGTGTTCGGACAGCTCTTTCGGATCATGGCGTAATTCGATTTCGAGCGCTTTGTCTTCCGCTTGATCTCGTCCTCTTCTGCGCGTGCCCGCAATCGGATTTGTCAATACTTTATCTCCAGTGACACGGACGAGACTTTCTGGTGACGTCCCGATTACCGTATGATCTTCGAACTCCATGTAATACATATATGGAGATGGATTGCGGCGGCGCAGTTTACGATACAACGCAAATGGGTCACCTGTAATATCTGCTTCAAAGCGACGTGACAAAACGACTTGTTCCGCCTGTCCTTCTTTAATCGCATCAATAACAATTTGGACACGACGCTCAAACTCTTCTTTAGAGATGGCACAACGATAATCAGAAAGTGAAACACTATCCTCTTTATCGACGGAACCATTCACAATCATGTCTTCGATAGCGTCTAAGTCAGGCGCTTCGTATACCGGATTGATTTCTGTATGCAGTAACGTCACTTCATGCAATTGATGGTCATAGATGACGATGGTGTCATAAATATTAAAGTAGACATCCGGCACCTGAAGATCATCAGCTGTTCGCTGTTCACCATTTCTAGCTGCACCGTATCCTACATAACCAACCGCACCGCCTGTAAACGGAAATCCTGCATCTTCCGTAATACGAGGCATGAGGCGCTTCAATAAAGTATAGAGATCCCCTTCGTGCGTATATGTTCTATTCGTTGAGTAGACGATCTCTTCTACTACACCATCCCGACCACGATAGGCTTTTTGGGGATTCAGTCCAATGAATGAATACCGCCCTGACCCATCTGCTTGCGAAGAACTCTCCAACAGGAACTTATGATTTCCTTTCAATCTTCTAAATATCAAAATAGGGGTTAAGGAATCTCCTTCAATCTTTCGCGTCGTTACCCGTAAGTTCTTCTGCTCTGTCATCATGATCATTCTCCTCTTCTCTATGGACTGTTGTATAATTCGTCTGGTTAAATAGAAAAAGCCCTCTGCAAACAGAGCCAGTTAGCCTGTTGCAGAGGACGATTATGTAACCGCGTTGCCACCTCAAATTGAAGCACCGAAGCACTCCCACTTTATGTGTTTTCACACTGCCCTTAACGCGGGCAAACGTCTGTTTTTTATCAAAACAGCTGCCATAAGTCCATTCACGAACGATGTGTATCAGTTTTCACCAACCACTGATTCTCTAGGAAGCACATGCAATCGCTACTCTTCTTATTCCTATCTTTTCGCTATTCTCTTCTCTGCTAACTCATCTTATCTGCCGGGACGATTCCGCTATCGAAACCTTCTGTCCATCTAGTTATTATATTTATCTTAATATGCTGAATCTTTAATGTCAACAATTTCTTACGGGAAAAATGCTATAATTAGCTTAGTGTAACAAGTGCGGGAGGAGAATCTATATGCGGATCAATAAATTTCTTAGTGGTGCAGGTATTGTATCCAGACGAGGTGCAGATCAGTGGATTGCTGACGGTCGTGTGAAAATCAACGGACAACTCGCGGAACTCGGAAGTAAAGTCGAGGCAGGCGATCAAGTAGAAGTCGATGGCAAGCTAGTCGAACAAGAAGAGCAGTTAGTGTATATTGCACTTAATAAACCAGTAGGTATCACTAGTACAACAGAACGTCATATTGAAGGTAATGTTGTAGACTTTGTTAACCACCCATTAAGAATTTTCCACATCGGACGTTTAGACAAAGATTCCGACGGTTTATTACTATTAACGAACGATGGCGATATCGTCAATGAAATCCTAAGGGAAGAATACGGGCATGAAAAGGAATACATCGTGACTGTGGATAGTCCCCTAACCGCCTCATTTATTTCACAAATGGAAAATGGAGTGAAGATTCTCGATACCGTAACGAAACCTTGTACGGTGAAAAAACTCGGTCCTAAAACTTTTTCTATTATTTTAACACAAGGTTTAAATCGTCAAATCCGCAGAATGTGTGCAGCGCTTGGCTATCATGTACGCCGCTTGCAACGTGTGCGGATCCTTACCATTGAACTCGGCGATCTTGCCATTGGGGAATGGCGTGAACTAACAGATGCAGAACGAAAGAAGTTGTTTAAAACACTTCATTACGAACCGAAAAGATAAAAGATCATGGAGGCCCCACAAAGCTTCCATGGTCTTTTTTCTATGCAATGCTCTGATATTTACAACAGCTCTAATAACCTACATATATTTCCTTCGAAAACTAGTTCAAAACTCTCTCATTCGTGCTATAATCAGACAGTTAATATATTTATTTCTACCTATTAGGTATTTTTATATAACTTTATAAATTTCTACTATCAAATTAAGGACTATTCTATTTACCTAACTTTTTTAAAAGAAAGGTTGTGCATATATGCCGTTATATACTCCTAGTATTTCTTCACATTTATCCACACTACTAGATGAAAAGTTCTGCATCTCACTCATCGACTTAAGTGGCCATCTCACCTATGTAAATCAGAACTTTTGTGAGCTGACAGGTTATAGCGAGGATGAGTTAATAGGTAGAACGTGGGGAAAGTTAAATAAAGAGATCTCTATTAAAGAGACACTTCATGTGCTTACAAAGCACTTTATCCACAATGCCGTCTATCAAGTAGCTATACAGATTTACTCTAAGTCAGGTACAGTACACTGGTTAGATACCACCATTGTACCCATGTATGATACTGCAGGAAACTTAACGGGTTATCTCTCTCTCGATATTGATGTAACTGGATCAAAACTGGTGTCAAACGAATACGTCAAAACACGTGCAGACTTGCAAAACTTTAAATATGCACTGGATGAATCAGCAGTAGTGGTTATTACCAATCCGCAAGGCGTCATTACATATGTCAATAACCATTTCTGTACCCTTTCGGAATACTCACGTAGGGAACTGATCGGCAAAACGCATCGGGTAGTCAACTCGGGTACACATCCAAAAAGCTTCTTTGCGGATATGTGGGAAACGATTCAGTCCGGTCGAGTATGGAGAGGCGTGATCCGTAATAAATCTAAGTTTGGAAGGTTTTATTGGGTCCATACTACTGTCGTTCCATTCATTGGTCCCGATGGTAAGCCGTTTCAATACATTTCTATACGCCAAGACGTGACATCTCAGATGGAAGCGGAAAAGTCATTGGAATTGGCATTAAAAAATGATTTTACAATGACCGTAAAAAATCTTCAAAATGCTATATTTAAATACTCTTTTGATGAAAATAATCAAATCAATATTACATTACTAGAAGGAAAAGTAGCCGAACAACTTGGCGTCACTGCAAACACACTTAATCAGCTCATCTCCAATAATACATTTAACTCGTCTACATTTAAGCGACAGCTTCTTGGGGCTTTACTCGGCCGGGTTGGACAGTTTGAAATTGACTATCATTCCAGAACCTTTCTAGTTTATCTCTCTCCTATTTTTGAAGGTGAGAATGTAGTCGAAGTTGTCGGTACCGCCAGTGATATTACCGATCGGAAAGAAGCTGAACGTTTAGTCGAACATATGGCATTTCACGACCACCTAACTGGATTACCAAATAGAAGGTTACTAAAACAGACAGTAGAAGACTTGATTGAGACCCGTGTAAACAACCAGGAACCTTTTGCCCTACTTTATATGGACTTGGATCGATTTAAGAATATTAATGATTCCATGGGCCATTATGTAGGCGATCAACTGCTTAAAGCGGTTGGGGCAAGATTACAAACACTCGTTAGACAAAATGACTTGGTCGGTCGACTTAGTGGAGACGAATTTCTTATATTGTGTTCTTCTATGACGAAACAAGGTGCCCAAATGGTCGCCCAGCGAATCGTCGATGAAGTATCAAAATCCTTCCTTATCGATTACTTAGAAATTTTTATTGCTCCGAGTATCGGAATCAGCATGTTTCCAGACGATGGGGCAGAATACGATACGCTTATTCGTAATGCGGATTCCGCTATGTATTTAGCCAAACAATCGGGTAAAAGTACCTATCAATTTTTCACAGAAGAGCTTTATAAAGACTTAATGGAACGAACGTTAATTGAGATGGAATTACGTCAAGTACTCCATAAAAAAGAATTGTCATTGCATTACCAGCCACAATATGAATTTAACACAGGAAATATAATTGGTGTAGAAGCATTGGTACGTTGGCAACATCCTTCTAGAGGTATGATACCTCCCGGACAATTCATATCTATAGCAGAAGAAACTGGCATGATTCTGGCGATTGGTTTGTGGGTGCTAGAGACTGCTTGTAGACAGGCGAAAGAGTGGCAAGACTTAGGCTACACTTCACTATTAATGAGCGTAAATGTTTCGTTACGTCAGTTTAAAAGTATTAGTTTCGTGGCAGATGTTAAAGACACACTTCATAAAACGGGCCTGCAACCACAATATTTGAATATTGAAATTACAGAGAGTATGACATCTGACGTGGTCTATTGCCAAAGTATTTTACAAGAGCTGCGTGCTATCGGCATTAAAATTAGTATCGATGATTTCGGAACAGGCTATTCTTCATTAAGTTATTTATCTAAGTTTCCTCTGACCCATCTTAAAATTGATCAATCTTTTGTCAGAGAACTGCATTCAAATTCGGTTATTGTCAAAGCTATTATTGATTTGGCTAAGAACTTACATTTACGAGTAATTGCTGAGGGAGTCGAAACTTGCGAACAGGCCGAATTTCTCAAGAAACTTGAATGTGATGAAGCACAAGGTTTCTTGTATTCCCGACCGGTACCTCCTAACGAACTTTTACTGTTACTTACTAATATAAAATCGTAAAAGGTAGCCAGCAGACAGACGTCTGTTGGCTATTACTAGTATGTGCGGTTGTCAGTAAATTACATTTTCATCACGGTACTACTAGAAATATTATTCTTCCTATTAATTTTGTGCTATAGTTTTCTTTATATTTCAATTCTTTTGACATACAAAGATATCTACAGGGAGAGATGTGAATGCGTTCTACACAAATGCGGTATTCAATTACTGCGTTAGCCGGATTTCAATGGTTGTTCTTTATGTTCGCCAATACAGTTGTAATCCCTATTTCAGTCGGTACTGCTTTTGAGCTTGAGCAAATAGAAATTGTCTCTGCTATACAGCGCTCATTTATTTTTACGGGAATTGCTTGTTTACTGCAAGGAGCATTTGGACATCGATTGGCATTGATGGAAGGTCAGTCAGGTTTATGGTGGGGCGTAGTACTCAGCTTGGCCGGAACTGCGAGTGCAATGGGCTTAAGCTTAACTACAGTTGGAGGTAGTATTGCAGTAGGCGCCATGATTTCCGGTGTACTGGTAGCTACACTTGGCATGCTCGGCATGGGTGATATTCTGAAGAAATGGTTTACACCTACTGTCATGTTCGTGTTTTTACTATTGTTGGCTAATCAGTTGATTACCATTTTCTTAAAAGGAATGATTGGTCTCAATGACGGTGAATTCATCAGTTTATCGAAAACTATATTTTCATTCGCTCTAGCGGGTCTGACAATTCTGGTTCATGTGAAAGGAAAAGGAATCATCAGTAGCTTGAATTTGCTTATCGGTATGTCGGTCGGTTGGATTAGTGCTGTGCTGATTTTTCCGCAAGTAGCTACTGAAACGATAAAAACCACACCGTTTATCCAATGGTTTCCCTGGGGTGAACCGACACTTGAGATCGGTATCGTAATTACAGTGGTCATTACAGGTTTATTGAATACGACGAATACAATCGCTACCCTAAAAGGTGCGGAAGATATATATGAAAAAGAAACTACTAAAACACAGTATAAAACTTCATTTCTCATTACAGGTGGAATGAATATCGGAGCAGGTGCGTTAGGCCTCGTTCCGTATGCACCTTATGCATCATCTATCGGCTTTCTGCAGTCCAGCGGAATAAAGGACAGAGCTCCATTCTTTCTCGGGTCCATACTGTTTATCATACTCGGACTCGTACCACCGTTAAGTGCATTTTTTTCGACTATCCCTCAAAGCGTCGGAAACACGGTATTATTTGTAGCATACTTACAGTTATTCCGGTCTGCTTTGCGCAACGTGGAAGGATTAACATTCGAACCTAAAACTATATATCGGGTCGCATTACCTGCACTTCTTGGGTTATCCATCATGACACTGCCAGCCACTGTGTTTTCTTCACTTCCTGAGCTCGTTCAACCTCTATTATCAAGCGGGTTGCTAGTAGGCATCTTAGCTGCACTTTTGATGGAATTAATTTTCTGGATTGCTCAGCGGTTCGGTCATTCTACGTGAATAAAGTTCAGTCCTGATCTACATGATCAGGGCTGTTTGTATGTATAGACTAAGAAACGCTCTGCTTTGTCGTGAATTTGCAAATGTGTTATCGGTATCTCCGCTATTTTTTCGAATAATGGGTGACGATGCAAGAAATAAACATATTCATCAGTCGGATAATATAGAATGATTTCCAATGTACGAGGAGAGTTTTCAACTGACTTTACAATCCGTTGAACTACAGTACGAAAAATATCCAAAGAAAATGGATTAAAAAAGTAGAATGTCACGGCATCTGCCGGAATGATGTAACTCTCCGCTATACAGCATTCAAATGAAATAGATCCTGGTCTCTTAGGAAAGGCTTGCCGATAATCCATTAAGTTGGTCATTGCATTTTGGTGTAACACACTATTCATTTCAATACCTATCGTGTCCAAACAAAAGAGGTGATTTACATAAAAAGGTACTCTTCCTTTTCCACAGCCAAAGTCGATCAAGCTCCCCTCTTTTAGGAGATCATGTTCGGCAAATAAATAGTCTAGCACTTCGTAAGGCGTTGCTTCATAACGATTATAATGAGCAGACTGATGAATCCACTCTCTAATACCAAGTGTTTGGATGTGTAAGCGTTTATCCATAGAGTGCTCCGGCATGGCTCTATCCCCTTTCTAGTGATCTGACAGTAAAGTAAACCTCGACATATTACTCATGCCGAGGTTCATCGGAAACGACGATGGTCTTATTACGTCCTGTACGTTTGGCTTCATACAGTCTTTGATCAGCCAACTCAATAAGTCGGGCCGGATGGTTTGCATGAAGTGGATAAGCAGCTACCCCGGCTGAAATTGTAATGACTTCACCGCAAGGACTGACTGTGTCTTCCAACTTTTCACGAAGGCGTTCCGTGGTCAGATAAGCCGTAACTTTATCCGACTTCGGTAATAAGATGACGAATTCTTCACCACCGTAGCGGCAACAAATATCTTGCTCACGAATTGTTCGTTGCATCAAGTCCGCCAAGTAAATCAGTACTTTATCACCAACCGCATGACCGTAGCGATCATTGACACGTTTAAACTTATCAATATCAAAAATAATTAGAGCGAATGGCGTTCCTTCGTCTACCCATTGCCTCATATAGCTATCCATCATGCGGCGATTCGGTAACTTCGTTAAAGGATCAGTTGTTGATTCATGAATGAAGTAGTTCATCTCGTTTTTGAAGTAATCCAAACTATGTAACATAGCTCCTTTTAATTGTCTTGCTTCGTAGTACCAATCGGAGATCATTTCCATTTTTTCTTTTTGATCAGACTCTGTACTACTTTCTGTATAGTATGCCAACTTTTGAAGAGGCAAAGCAATCTTTCTTGAAAAATATCTAACCAAGAAAAACGAAAGAAGTAGTAACGGCAGAGATTTCAATGCCATTTCTAGCACCATTTCTTTCGCTGGAGCAACAGAAGTGTCCAGTTGTGTTT
Organism: Sporosarcina sp. P18a; assembly: GCF_002743135.1. Lineage (NCBI taxonomy): Bacteria > Bacillati > Bacillota > Bacilli > Caryophanales > Caryophanaceae > Sporosarcina > Sporosarcina sp. P18a. The sequence goes on from NZ_PDYQ01000003.1 coordinate 199,386, forward strand.
GCGAGACGATTCCCCATTCGGCAATAGGAATATAGGCATATCCGGCTAACATGGCTATTCCTTTTGTGTTGATTAGCTGTGTATAATTACTTTCTCCTGTAATTACTTTCTGAACCGCTGGATTGCTCGAAACATCCTCATTCAAGCGCCCTTTTTCTTGATGATAAATTAGTTTCCCAGCATAATCTACTACATAAACATATGAACCATTTTCATAATAATGGCTTCCTAGAAGTTTCTCTAATATATTGGGCTTATTGAGATAAATAGCTCCTCCTAAAAACCCCTTATACTCGCTACCTTCAAAGAGTGGGACGCTGATGAATATAATCGGTTCTCCTTCAATTCCAACGTAAGGCTGAGAGATTATTTTTCGCTTTTCCTTCAGAGCTTGTATTGCCCCAATTGACGTCAACTTCTCCCCAAGCAACTCAAGGCTCGGAGTGGACGTACTTAGTAGGATCCCTTCTGTAGAAACAATCGCAACAGAATCAAATGTATTTGTTTCCAATCTAATCCGCTCTGTCAACGCATTCATTTGCATTTGTGAAGAAGGTTCCTTAAGTAGCGGAACCACGATTTCTGCATTAACTTCTAACGTGTTTAATATTTCACGTAAATACGTATCTGTAGTAGAAGTCAATTTTTGGACATATGCGTAGTTCGTTTCGAGAGTTGACTTTATTAAGTTTTTTTTATGCACTTGATATGCCACCGTAGTACTCGTTAGAAAGGTCAACACAATTGCCAGTATTGCCACGACTTGAATCAAGGTTTTCAAGGACCATCTCATTTGTTTCCTATTCTCCTTTTCCCTGTGGTGCTATCCTCCTATTATACCATAGAGCGAAGAGAAGTTATGAGGTTTTCTTCATTTTTAATACAATATATACCAGTAATTAGAATGTATTCCCACTCTCATCGACATTTCTTAATAGGAAATACCTACTCTGAATCCCTTATGATTTTGTTTCGATAGTTCATTATAAGCGAACGCAGCAGTATCACCGGTAGAGATCTGGGTGCCGTTAATCGGTAAGTACTCTCTTTCCGTCCGATAATTGCCGACTGCTTCCCCATCTGGTAAATAGGTTGGGCAAACTATCGTCCAATCTAAGCCAGAATCTTTCAACATAGTAAATACTTTATGGTGCTCCTCCGCCGCAAATGTCAATTTACGATGGGATTCATTCGATTGATAGCGTAACTTGGATGGTTCTGTTCGACTATTCAATATCCCTGCCGTCCCAATTGTGACGATTCTTTTGATGCCATATTCCTTCATTCCTTCAATAATGGCTTGCATTGCTTCTGTTAATGTAGTGGTTTTGTCAGTTCCCAGTGCACTGACGACTGCATCGGCACCCGCCATTGCTTTTTTTACTGCATCGGGGTTCCGTACGTCTCCTGCAATGATCGTCAGTTTTTCTTGAGGTTTGCACTTCTCAGGTGATCGAACCAATGCCGTGATCTCATGTCCGTCAGTTAATGCACGACGAACAATCTCACTACCTGTTCGGCCTGTTGCGCCAAATAGTACAATTTTCATCTACTACATCTCCTATCGTTTATTCATGTTAGAAACTCTTCATGTTTCATGTTCGTGCATTACGTCAAATATGATTGATACATCGCGAATAGTGTACGATGCTTTTTCTACTTTAATATGTTGTAAGCTTGGCCCAACGTTGCAGTGCGTAAACTCCACGCTGGAAGAATGTCAGGCTATTTTGGTATTCTTCTACATCCAGAGTGTATAACGCATCTTCGTTATTCCATATCCTATGAAAATACGCATTGATTTCATCGGTCAGCTCGCTGTCTGTAGGTGCTATAATTCGTAAATTCGCCTCCAGGTTATAATCACGCAATGTGCGCTCTGTTATATTGGAGGATCCGTTCGTAATATACGTTTTGTCTGCGGTCTGAACCGTTACCAACTTGGTGTGATATTGACCAATTACGGTATTGTACCAACGCACGTTAATTTTATCATCTGTATTTTCCCTAATCTCTTGGACGACCGGACGATTAGGTAAACCAGATTTTTTACTACCAAATGAGTTTTCATTCGGATCTAAGACAATCTCCACATTGACACCACGATTAGCTGCTTCTTCTAACGGACGGATCACTTCCTGCTCTGAAAGATAAAACATCCCCATACGGATCACATCATCTTTCTTTGCTTTTTCAATATCACTCACCAAGGCATCCATAACCTTGCTTTCGGTCAAGTACTGAACTTGATAAGGTCCTTTTTGTTCTTCCGCTTGAATACGTGGCAACTTTCCACCCGATGAATATTGAAGCACGGCTTCTTCCGATTCCAATATGTCATTCTGGACTTGGCCTTTCACTTTGAATGCCACATTACCGTGTCGCCCACTAGCAGCGTGAGGATTAGAGGACGTAACTAATGCCGCTTGATCTGTCACGAGTGTTTTCCGATGATTTGCTTTAACGTTCAATAACTTCAAATAAGATGAAAATTTTACATCAGGCGCATCACTTGCTAGGAAATTAGGAAAACGATTTTTTCCGTTAAAATCAAACCACTGAAGAAAGATACGGTATCCACCTGAGTATAGAGGCATCGAATCACGTAATGGTTCCAAGTCTGTATATACTACTTGTACACCCGCCTTTTCCAATGCTTTAAACCATTCAGACTCATAGGATTCATAGCCGGTATTTACTGGATCAGTTATGTAGACAATCGGCATGTCCGGAAATTCTTTCTTTTTCTTGACGAGTACATCCGTTAGTTGGTCTGCAATTTGAGGAAAGTCTTCTTTTTCATCATAGTAGTCGTCCATTAAAAAGAAGTCGAGTACAATAAACTCTTTCGCATCTTCAATCATTCGAAATACTTCATCGAAAATACGTAATTCTGATTTGTAGTGATCTTTCGACTTCGTCTTGGAGTACGTTAAATCATAAATGAACTCCACATTTTCTACTTGATGAAGTTCTCCTTTATAGGAAATACCGGGTGGCAATGGCTTATACGTGTGCCAAAGCATGACACCCATGTAGAGCAATGCAACGAAAAGTAATGCATAGGAAGCTATACGCTTTTTGGTCATTCTGCGTTTCTCTGTCGCCACAAGCTTTCTCCCCCATTCTCTAGCTCTTTTGATGTACATGTTTCTAAACGTTTCGCATTGCGATATGACATGTACTATAATATTCCCGCTCGATCTTGCAATAAACTGTATAGATTATCATTATTTCATTGAAATATAAGGTCGTTCAGCATGCCACTCGATCGTTACAGGAACTTGAAACGTTTCTGATAGCAATTCATCTGTCAAAACTTCTTTTTTAGGGCCATTGGCTACAACTTTTCCTTCTTTCAGTAATAGTACATGGGTAATTTCGGGCACGAGTTCTTCTATATGATGTGTGACATAAACGAGATGCACATTCTGTTTCGCAGCTATTTCAAGCGAATCAAGAAATTGCTCTCTTGCCAAAACATCCAACCCAGAACACGGCTCATCCAAAATCAATAGTTCTGGATCACCCATCAAAGCGCGTGCGATCAGCACACGACGTTTTTCACCTTCAGAAAGAAGTCTGAATTTCTTTCCTTTCACATGGTTCAAACGAAAATCCTTTACTAAATAATCGGCACGTACCCAGTCTTCTGCTTTAATTTCATCATAAATGCCGAAGCTCGCATATTTACCACTGATGATAATTCGCTCTATCGATTCATTCCAGAAGTAATCAGAGAATCTTTCCAATGAACTACTGACAAAGCCGATCTTTTTACGTAATTCAGGTAAATATGCGCTTCCAAACTGTTTGCCTAGCACCTCTACTTCACCACTGGAAGGGATTTCATATGTAGAAATAATGGATAATAACGATGTCTTACCCGAGCCATTCAAGCCAAGCATCCCCCACTGCTGCCCTTGCTCAATTTCCCAAGTTATACCTTGCAAGATTCGATTATCGTCTCTATTAAATTGAACGTCTTTAACTTTTACAATCGCCACACATATTCTCCTCTCTGTGATAAAAGACCGGTTCGTGCTAAAAACGCTACGAACCGGCCTTTTCTATTTGTTCTTTTCTTTCTCTACTTCAATATACTTTTTCTTTTCTAGCTCTTGATATTTTCTATCGTTTTTCTCTTTTATTCTTCTTGCCCTTTCTGCTTCTCTGCGTGCTCTCTTTTCTTTTTCACTTTCTTTCCGTTTACGTTTTTTCTTGACTTCGCCTTCTACATGTTCAAATTGGCGAATATCTGTCGGTCTGACCGTAATCGGTTCCCTGGCTAGCAGTTTTGCCAATGAGAAGATCAGTAATAGAAGAAGGAAGGTAAATGGCAAAGCAGACACGAGTGACGCTGATTGCAAAGCTTCCAACCCACCTGCATACAATAATGTAGCCGCAATTGCAGTCATTAGGAATCCCCAGATGAACTTTACAATTAATGGAGGGAATAAACTGCCTCGCGTTGTCATACTTGCTAGAATATACGTTGCTGAGTCAGCGGACGTAATCAAAAACGTGAAAATTAGCACAATCGCCAAAAACGATACGATACCCGTCATCGGCAAGTGTTGAAGCGTCGCGAAAATAGCTGACGTGACATCCTTGTCTACTTCTTGTGCGATTTGTGTACCATTACGCAAATCACTGTATAGTGCAGTTCCACCGAGTGTTGCAATCCACATACAAGAAAATGCTGGTGGAATGACCATCACACCCATGATGAATTCCCTAATTGTTCGTCCCTTCGATACACGTGCAACGAATGCACCAACGAAAGGAGACCAAGCGATCGTCCAAGCCCAGTAGAAAATAGTCCAATCTTTCACCCACGTGCCGCCTTGATAAGGCTGAAGACGTAAACTGTACGTAATGAAGTTATTAATATAATCTCCAATCGCCAGCGTAAAGGTTTCCAATATAAATACTTTCGGTCCAACCAAAAAGAAGAATAGTAATAATGCAATCGCCATACCCAAGTTGAAGTTACCTAGATATGCAATGCCTTTACCTAGGCCTGACGCTGCGGACGTCATGTATGCAACGAATACCACGGCAATGATCAACAGTTGAATCGTAAACGTACTCTTAATATTAAAGACATACTCTAGTCCACCACTCATCTGTAAGACTCCCATACCCAATGAAGTAGCAATACCCATGACAGTTGCTATCACCGCAAATGAATCGATACCTGTCTTCATGTGACGATTACTTCCGATCAAAGGCTCAAGCGCCGTTGAAATCAAACCGTCCTTCTTCTTCCGGAACTGGAGAAACCCAATAACCAGCCCTACTATACCAAAGATGGCCCATTGTGAAATGCCCCAGTGGAAGAAAGAATACCCCATCGCAATACGTGCTGCCTCTTCCGTATTTGATTCAATACCTGCAATAGGTGACTTGAAATAGTGACTCATTGGTTCCGCCACACCCCAGAACACTAGCCCTACGCCGAAACCGGCGGAAAAGAGCATGCCAATCCACGTGAAAAATGGATATTCTGGGCGTTCTGAATCTCCACCCAAGCGAATAGCTCCAAATTTACTAATTGTCAATCCAACTAAAAATATAATGACAATAAATACAGCAAGTAAATAGAACCATCCAAAGTTATCTGTCGTGAAATGAAAGAGCCTTTCGGAAACCACACCAAACCGTCCAGGTCTAGTCGCTCCTAATACGACGAGTATAAGAATAAATACGGCAGAAATAGAGAACACGGGATTTTTCCAGAACTTTTTGTCCAAACTTATCGACTCCTAGTGTTCATTTGGTAACTCTCTTACTACACTCTTTACCCCGATTTCCAGAGATATAACGTACTTCTGCCTATATAAATAACAGAATTAGAAATCACCAAATAGATTATAACAGTCTATATTACACATCAAAAAAGACATCTTCAAGAGAAAATGCCTTTTTACATATGTATTCAGTGTGCTTCATTCTCTATTCCGTACGACCAGTGCAAGGCTTGTAGAAAAATTTCGCTTAGTTCTTTTTTAGGGATTGCCAGTTGACGTGAAATCCGCTCTACTGATTCCCAATTAAAGTGCTCTACTGCTTCTATTAGTTCCATGTAAGGGCTTATATCAGTTTGCTTGCCATTTAACGTATCCATAATGACATCAGATAAAGATAGTAATGGCAAAACTTCTTCCCATTTACGCTGCATTACTGCGTCAATTAATGAAAACATACCTGTAAGAAAATATTCGTCTTTATTTGGTTTTCTTTTATACTTCGCTAGCAGTTCACATGACCGTGCGCGACGAAGTGATAATTCAATCAGTGCTTTAACACGGCCATCTTGTAGACCTTGACCTAACTCATGCAACATCAAAACTTGTAGCCATTTCTTCGTTTCATTTAACCCGATCATCATAATCGCTTGCTTAATGGAGCTGATTTGGCGCGGTATATCGAAAGCTAATGAGTTTATAAAGCGTAATAATTTATAGGAAATCGATACATCGCGCATGATTAAATCGGATAACTGATTGAGAGACTGGGAATCCTTTTGGAAGTATTTAATAATTTGCAGATGGGTTAATGTATTGGATGGAATTTCTGCACCTTTAATAATGTCGGGTTTTGCGAAAAAATAGCCTTGAAACAAATCATAACCACTCTTCAATGCAAGCTGGTAATCAGCCTCCGTCTCAACTTTTTCTGCCAATAAAGTAATCGATGGATATCTTTTCAAAAATGCGATGATGCGATGTTTCTCCGCTATACTCGTTTGTATGAAATCTACTTTAATAATGTCCACGAGTTCAAATAACTGTGAATATGTAACATATTGTTCTTGTAAAATAAAATCATCCAGCACTAGCGTAAATCCTGCTTCCTTAAACATCTTTAGCCGACGTAACAAAGCAGACGTTATTTCCACGTCTTCCAGAATCTCAATCACTACCTGATCAGGATTCAGACTCATAAATATATCCTGCGCAAGTAGTTCGCCTGAAAAATTTATGAACGAACGCACACCACTCGTCACCTGATCTATTCCAACGGAGAGAAAAGTATTGATCAATAGACCGATTGTAGCCTGTTCAGGATTTATATCAGGAAAGAAGTTTTCTTCGCTATTTCGATACAATAGTTCATATGCATAAATCTCTCCAGATCGATTTAAGATTGGCTGTCTTCCGATAAATATGGAGTAATCATCCATCTATTCCATCTCCGTGTTTCATTTGAACGTCTCCTTCATTATATGTATTCATCTTAGGCTATTACTGAAGCCGAATATTCCCACGATTCATCATTCAGATAATTCATTACTCCCTCTATTGTACTAGAATTCACATTATTAATAAATATATTAATTAGATATAACTATACCAAGAGCTATCTATTACCGAGATCACTTTATTTGTTACACGGAGGGATTATCTTTAGTCATACACCATAAGATCATTACATATCTTGCGAAGAGGAGTTGATAACGAATGGATGATACGTTCAGAGGAAGTTATGAACCGTATATTTCTCCGTGGGGTCCGTGTCCACCTGTCGTAGTGAAAACATTTTCCTTGCCGCCCCAGCTTTTCATGAATTTTCAACCCGCGTCACTTCCACAATTTTCACCTGCTGAAGCCCTGCAACATGGGTCGTTGTGGCCAGCGCTAGTTGACGGCTATTCAAAAAGGGAGGGGATCTCCTAATGGATGCAACTGAACGAAGAGACATGTTGAAGAATGTGCAGCAAGCCGATTTTGTGGTAGTCGAACTGACACTCTACACCAACACGCATCCTGACGATCAGGAAGCACTTACGCAATGGCGACTTGCCATTAAAGAAGCAGCAAGTCTGAGAAAAATGTACGAAAAGCGTTTCGGACCGCTTTCCTTACATTCCGTACCATCGGAACAAGCAATAGATACGGGCTGGCGCTGGAACCAAGCACCTTGGCCATGGCAAATGTAGTCTCAAATATGCACTATGTTACTGGAGGGAATGTTGATGTGGGTCTATGAGAAAAAGTTATTGTATCCGGTAGAAGTCAAAGAGTGTAACCCAAAACTTGCGAGATACATTGCAGAGCAATATGGCGGTGCAGATGGCGAACTAGCTGCTGCTTTACGCTATATGAATCAGCGATACACCGTTCCTGATAAGGTCATCGGTGTACTGAATGATATTGCAACTGAAGAGTTTTCCCATTTGGAGATGCTTGCCACTATGATTTACAAATTAACGAAAGATGCGACCCCTGAACAACTTGAAGAAGCCGGACTTGGGGCACATTACGTCAATCACGGCCATGCGTTGTTTTATGAAAATGCGGGCGGTGTACCCTTCACGACTACGTATATCCAGGCAAAGGGAGATCCAATAGCTGATCTGTATGAAGATATCGCAGCGGAAGAAAAAGCACGCGCTACGTATCAATGGATCATCAATGTCTCAGACGATGCATGGATTAATGATTCTCTTAAATTTCTAAGAGAAAGAGAAAACGTGCATTCCCTGCGTTTCCGCGAAGCGGTCGAAATCTTGAAAGATGAACGGGACAGGAAAAAAATCTTCTAATATGAAAGGGTCTCCTTTTTCTCTTTTCAATAGAGAGAAGGAGACCTTTTTAGTGTTTAATAACAGGGATTCAATGGTATCTTTTGTAGAGAGGGTTGATACGGAGGTGTTCTTTTTGTTAAAACGAAGAATGAAAAACGCACATCGTTCACAAGAAATTATTAATGTCTTTTTGAGAAATGGATTCAGTCATATCTTATTTCGACTTGGACTGACCGATCGAAAGTTTACTTCTACGGATGAACAAGTTGATCTAAATTTATACCACGTTGGCAAAAAATTAAGAACTGCATTGGAACAACTTGGACCAACTTTTGTTAAGCTTGGACAAATTGCCAGCGGCCGTCGTGATTTAGTACCAGAGGAAATTGCTTCAGAACTTGAAAAACTACAAGACCATGTAGAGTCCTTCCCATTTGAAGTCGTAAGAGAAATAATTGAACATCAATTAGGCGGAACAATTGAAGAACTCTTCTTGGAATTCAATGAAAAACCACTTGCCTCGGCTTCCATAGGCCAAGTGCATACCGCTCGCTTGCCTAGCGGTGAACAAGTAGCAGTGAAAGTACAGCGGCCTAATATCCAACAACAGATCAATACGGACTTAGCAATCTTGAACGACTTGGCGGGATTTCTTGAGAAGAATATGGGCTGGGCGAAAGCGTATCATATAAAAGACTTAATTTATGAGTTCTCTCATTCTCTACGGGAAGAACTAGACTATCAACTAGAAGGTCGTAACGCAGAACGAATCTCGCAACAATTTGCAAAAGACCCTACTATTCAAGTTCCTGTTGTGTACGATGAATACACTACACGTGTGGTTTTAACGACAGGATTGGTCACCGGTATTAAAGTGAGCAATATCGGTCAACTGGACCTCGAAGGCTATAATCGCCAAGTTATTGCAGAAAGAATTGCGGATTCCATGCTTTCTCAAGTAATGGAAAATGGCTTTTTCCACGGTGATCCTCATCCAGGTAATATCTTCATTGCACCTGGAAACGTTATTCATTATGTAGATTTCGGTATGGTCGGCCAACTAAGTAAAGAAATGACTTATCATTTCATTTCCTTACTTATTGCATTGCAAAAAGGTAATATTGCTAGAATAATCGATGTCTTCGAAGCTATGAATATTTTGCATGAAAACACTAACACCGATGCATTATATCGTGATTTGCAGATTATTCAGCGAAAGTATTACGAGACGTCACTTACGGATTTAAGGTTAGGCGATGTATTCATGGAAATTTTCTCAATCGCTTATCGACACCGAATACGCTTACCGAATGAAATCGCTATTCTTGTCAAAGTGATTCTTACACTTGAAGGTGTACTAGGAAAGTTGGATCCTTCATTCAGCATTATGAAAGCTATTGAACCGTACGGTAAAAAGATGGTATTTAAACAATTTGATCCACGCTACCTACTGGAAAATGGTTGGCACACTTTTATCAGGAATGCCGAAGTTTTGTCCGAATTGCCTAACGATATGAAAAAAGCCATCAAAACTATACAAAAAGGTAAAGTAGAATTGGATGTAGGCTTGAAGCAAACGAATATCATATTTCGCCGACTCGATAAAATTGCGAACCGCCTTTCATTAAGTATTGTGTTATTGGCGTTTAGTATTCTTATGGTTGGACTGATTATCGGTTCTGCTATCGCTGGGCAAACTGCGCTCTTCTTAAAATTGCCACTTATTGAAGTCGGCGCGATCATCGCATCGCTAATGTTTATTTATCTGCTATTTTCCATCATTCGTTCCGGAAGAATATAGTCCTCTGTTTACCTCCCGGCAATTGGGGAATAAGAAAAGCAGATTACTATTTTTCGATGGGAGGATTTTATGTGAAGAAAGATCATCAAGTAAACGAAGAGAGTAAAAACAAACAATTGGAGACATTCCGTGCATATGACGACAAACATTCTATGACAACAAATCAAGGTTTAAAGATTTCAGAGGATGAGCATTCACTTAAAGTAGGAACGCGTGGTCCAACTTTGATGGAGGATTTCCATTTCCGAGAGAAAATGACGCATTTTGACCATGAACGAATTCCAGAGCGGGTAGTTCATGCACGAGGCTTTGCAGCGCATGGTGAATTCGAGGTGTATGAGTCCATGAAGAAATACACAAAAGCAGGATTCTTACAAGAACCAGGCGTCAAAACTCCTGTATTCACCAGATTCTCAAGTGTAGCAGGAAGTAAAGGTTCTGCTGAAACAGTGCGTGACGCACGAGGTTTCGCTGTGAAGTTTTATACGCAAGAAGGGAACTATGATTTAGTCGGAAATAATATACCGGTATTCTTTATTCAAGACGCTATTAAATTTCCAGACCTAATACATGCTGTGAAGCCTGAGCCACATAATGAAATGCCGCAAGCTGCGTCTGCACATGATACATTCTGGGATTACGTTGCGAATAATCAAGAATCCGCACATATGGTCATGTGGCAAATGTCCGATCGTGCAATTCCACGGAGCTTCCGTATGATGGAAGGTTTTGGTGTACACACGTTTCGCTTCGTAAACGAACAAGGTGAAGCTCATTTTGTGAAATTTCATTGGAAGCCAAAGCTCGGTGCCCACTCATTAGTTTGGGATGAAGCGCAGAAGATTAACGGGAAAGACCCGGACTTCCACCGCCGTGATTTATGGGAATCGATTGAAAATGGAAATTTCGTGGAATTTGAACTTGGCGTACAATTACTAGAAGAAAAAGATGAATTCAAATTTGATTTTGATATTTTAGATCCTACCAAGCTATGGCCTGAAGAAGATATTCCGGTAAAAATCATTGGGAAAATGACGTTAAACCGCAATGTAGACAATGTGTTTGCAGAAATGGAGCAAGTTGCATTCCATCCAGGTAATGTTGTGCCGGGCATTGATTTCTCGAACGATCCATTGCTACAAGGTAGATTATTCTCTTATACAGATACACAGTTAATACGGCTTGGCGGACCTAATTTCCATGAGTTGCCTATCAACCGACCAGTCTGTCCGTTCCATAATAACCAGCGTGACGGATATGGTAGACAGACGATCAACGTCGGACAAACTCACTATCATAAAAATTCTTTATCCAACAATAAACCCGATACGACTCCCGGGGAAGACGGTGGATATGTACATTACCAAGAGAAGGTAGAGGGCCGCAAAGTACAAGCTCGAAGCGATTCGTTTAAGGACCACTTTTCACAAGCCCGTTTATTTTGGAATAGTATGTCTGACCCGGAAAAAGAGCATATCATCGCAGCATTCAGCTTTGAAATTGGAAAAGTGAATGATATGAATGTGAGAAAACAAGCCGTGGATATGTTTGCTAATGTCGATATGGATATGGCCACCCAAGTTGCTGAGGCAGTGGGTGTCGAGGCACCAACAGATGTTGCGCAGTCCACTGAATCTAAGTCATCCCCTGCCCTTAGTCAGGAAAACATGGTGAAGGTGCCGGATACTCGTACAGTGGCGGTATTGATCGCAGACCAGTTTGACGATGAAGCACTTGAGTCATTTTTGAAAGCTTCATTGGATGCAGGTATGACGATTGATATTGTGAGCGAGAAGTTTGGCAAGCTGACGGGTAAGAACGGAGCTACAGTCGATGTAGACGAAACGTTGTTAACAGTTCACTCCGTCCTATACGATGCGTTGTATGTGGTCGGCGGACAGGCGAAGCAACAACAGAAGTTCGAGGCGGATGTCGCTGATTTCGTCAATGAAGCGTATATGCATTTCAAACCAATCGGCTCTGCTCCAGCAGCTAAAGGGTTGATGGAGAAGACAAAAGTCAAATCAGGTCCTGGCATTCTGACGGACTTGACGGTTTCAGGTGAAGGCAAGCAGTGGGTTGAGGCAGTTGCACACCACCGTTTCTGGGATCGTAATATTTACGCATAATCACAAACTAAGGCTGTCGCAAGAAGATCCACTTTTGCGGCAGCCTTTTTATGCACAGTTTTAAGTTAATAATTAGTAACGTGTTACTTGTCTACTTCTTCTCCAATATGCCAATAAACTTCGAGGCTGCTGGTGATAAAGATACTGCCTTTAGGTAGCATACACCGATGCTCCGCTTAGGTATGGCTTTCAGAAATTCTACTTCCTGTAGCATGCCACGTTCTAAGTATTCTTCCGAGAATTCTTTCACCACACACGCAATGCCCAAATTAATTTGAGCAAATTCTAGCAACAACTCATGCGACCCCAGTTCAAATTCAGGATCAATCTTTACACCTTCCTTCAACAGAAACTCCTCTACATACTGTCGCGAATTGGATTTCGACTCTAGTAATATCAAAGGCAACCTCGAAAGCTCATGCAAAGGCACAGGTTTCAAAAACAACTTTTTAAACCGTTCGCCATAAACGAAGGTATCCTGCACATCGAAACAAACACGCTTCTCCAACGAATCATCTTCTATTGGAAAATTACAAACTGCAATATCCACTTCGCCAGATTTCAACGCGGCGATTAGCTCTAACGTAGTACCATTTATAATTTTGAATCGGATACCCGGAAAACTCGTATGAAAAGCTTCCAGATAGGGGAGCAGATAATAACGCGAGATCGTGTCCCCTACCCCTATTTTTAATTCACCCGATGATAAATTCTTCAATTCCTGCAACTTTTCATTGCCTGCCTCGATTAAATTTAGTGCCGAATTGACATACTCGTATAGCAAGGAGCCTTCATCGGTCAATGTCACTCCTTTAGATGTACGATTGAACAGTGTTGTATCTAATGCCCTTTCAAGTTGCGATATGATTTGACTGACAGCAGGTTGTGTCATAAATAAACTTCGGGCGGCTTTTGAGAAGCTTTCATTATGCACAACTGTACGGAAGACTTTATACCACTCCAAGTTAATTGACATATAAACCCTCCTTATATCCCCTATTAAGTATATTAATTTTACTTATATCATAAATGGACGGTATAATACAAAGAAGAGTGATCAAATTAAGTTTCACTAAGGAGCGATTGTTTTGGGAAGAGTTGTAGGAACGGTTGTTAGAGGATTACGTTGCCCGATTATTAATGAAGGCGACAATATTGATCAGATCGTAGTGGATAGTGTATTAGAAGCTTCTAAAAAAGAGAATATTACTTTTCAAGATAAAGATATTGTATCCATCACGGAGTCAATTGTAGCGCGTGCACAAGGAAATTATGCAACAATCGATGATATCGCAAAAGATGTTGAAGCGAAATTCGGTAATGATACTATTGGCGTTATTTTCCCTATTCTTAGTCGTAACCGCTTTGGAAACTGCTTACGCGGTATTGCAAAAGGTGCGAAGAAAATCGTTTTGATGCTTAGCTACCCTTCAGATGAGGTGGGTAACCACTTAGTCGAGCTTGATCGTCTAGATGAAAAGGGAGTTAACCCGTGGACTGACGTATTGACTGAAGCTGAGTTCCGTGAACATTTTGGTGATAATAAACACCCATTCACGGGTGTTGACTATATTGAATATTATAAATCATTGATGGACGAGTTCGGTGTTGAACATGAAGTTATATTCTCGAATAACGCGCGAACGATTTTAGATTATACGAAAACTGTATTGACTTGCGATATTCACACACGCTTCAGAACAAAGCGCATTTTGGAAGCAAACGGTGCCGAAAAGATTTACGGTTTGGATGATATCTTGAGAACTTCTATTGACGGCAGTGGCTACAATGAAGAGTTCGGATTACTTGGCGCAAACAAAGCGCAAGAGGACAGTATCAAATTGTTCCCTCATAGCTGTCAGCCTATAGTGGATAACATTCAGAACATGTTAAAAAAAGAAACAGGCAAGCATATTGAAGTAATGATTTACGGAGATGGCGCGTTTAAAGATCCAGTGGGTAAGATTTGGGAACTGGCTGATCCAGTCGTATCCCCTGCATACACAGACGGGCTTGACGGTATTCCAAATGAAGTGAAACTAAAATACTTAGCCGATAATGATTTCTCTGAATTACGTGGAGAAGAATTAAAGAATGCTGTGTCCGAATTCATCGAGAACAAAGATTCAAATTTAATGGGATCTATGGCGTCACAAGGAACAACTCCTCGTAAGCTAACGGATTTAATCGGATCCTTATCCGACCTGACTTCAGGTAGCGGAGACAAAGGTACACCTATTGTCTTTATTCAAGGCTATTTCGATAACTTCACAAACTAACAAATTACACCTGTGAGCGTACTCACAGGTGTTTCTTTATATTATCAGTCATGTATTATAAACAGATCTTTCTATGCTACAATGGTAATAATTTACGTGAAGTTCAAAAGAAAGGAATTGAGCATATGACAATAGATATTAAAAGTAGAAACGCTGTCCAAATAACAGGTTCTGGTGAACAAACTATAGTCTTCGCACACGGTTTTGGCTGTGATCAAACAGTATGGAATCATGTCATTCCTGCATTTAAAAAACAGTATCAGATTGTAACGTTTGATTACGTCGGCTCTGGTTTAAGCGATAAGACATCGTACTCAGTAGAGCGCTACGCATCCCTGCCTGGATACGCACAAGATGTAATCGAGGTATGTGACGCACTAGACCTAAAAGATGTTATTTATGTTGGTCACTCCGTAAGCGGAATGATTGGTGCCCTCGCTTCTATTGAAAGACCTGACTTGATAGAAAAGCTGATTATGATTGGCCCCTCTCCCCATTACTTGAATGAACCCGATTATCATGGTGGATTTGAACGGGAAGATATTGATGAATTGCTCGATATGATGGAGATGAACGATAAAGAGTTCACTAAGTATTTGGCACCTATTGCGATGAAAAATGAAGATCGACCACATCTCTCTGAAGAGTTCGAGTCTATGCTATGTACGAATGACCCTAGCATTGCACGCCGCTTTGCAGAAGCAACATTCATGTCAGATGTTCGCGAGGAACTACATAAAGTTTCAAAAAGAACACTTATTTTACAGCCAACCGAAGACTCTATTGTACCGATCGAAGTAGGACGCTATATTCAAGAGCACATTCCAGACAGTGAGCTGGTCATCATGAATGCAAAAGGACATAATCCACATATTAGTCACCCTAAAGAAACAATTGAAGAGATTAAACGTTTTATCGAAGAGGACAGGAGCGTATAAATTATGGATGAGCGGTTGGACTTATTGCCTTGCGGATATTTCGTCTTAACAAATGGCTGGGAGTTTGTTGAAATGAATAAGACGATGCGAGATATATTACGCCTAGACAAAATGCCGCGACATATGCATGATGTGTTAACAGTCCCGTCCAAAGTCTATTTCCAAACCTATTTCGTGCCGTCCATTGCTGTACACCATGAAATACGGGAAATGTATTTAAACTTTAAAGTAGATAAACGCCCTCTCCCTGTTTTGATGAATGTCAGTAAACGTAATGGACTGTATGAAGGGATCGTTGTCCAGATTAAAGTACGGGATGAATATGAGAATCAGTTATTAAAATCAAAAAAAGAAGCGGAGAAAATTCAACAACAGACGGATGAAGCGTACAATAAATTGCTTGGATTGCTTGAGGAAGTAGAATACAAGCAACAGCAACTTCTTGAATTGAATGGAGAACTTCAAGAACTAGCTACGCGGGACGAATTGACTGGAATTTATAATCGTCGTATTTACCGAAGAAGTTTAGATGCTGCAATCGATCGTGCAAAACTCCATACGCCACGTTCATTCTCCTTGTTGTTGTTTGACATCGACCATTTCAAAACCGTAAATGATACACATGGTCATCAGGTAGGAGATGATGTACTGAAGGAATTAGCTCGTAAGTTGGATAACAAAATTTATTCTCCCGACATAGTAGCCCGAATTGGCGGTGAAGAATTTGCCATACTATTCGATGATCCTGATCACCAACGGAACTGTGAAAGAGCAGAAGATCTCCGAAGCTATATCGAGAACACCCAATGGAGTACCATCTCGATCACCGTCAGTATGGGAATCACGAGTTTCCAAAAAGGCGACCAATCGAAGTATATTTACGGCAGAGCGGATGACGCTCAGTATACTTCTAAACGTAACGGTCGAAATCGTCTAACCTGCATATAAAAACGACACTACTCATCACATGTAGTGTCGTTTTTATATAGTTTATCATTTCATTCCACGATAGCACGTTGGCGCATCTGACTGAATAGCATGAATAAGCCAAGTGCGATTAGTACTACAACCATGAGAACCAAATACATTTGTTGGTAGCCGATGATCGGTACAAGCAATCCGAGTACATACGGACCAAACCCAAAACCCATGTCTAAGAAGATGAAGAACGTGGATGTAGCAACACCTAAGCGTTCAGGTTTCACGCCTTGCAACGCAATCGCTTGTGCACATGATTGAAAGTTTCCAAACCCGAGTCCAAGAACACCACCCGCAAGCAATAGCATCCAACCTGCATTTGTCTCACTTAATAATAACAAGCCGCCAGCAAATAATGATAATGAAGGATAGACGACAAACTTACTCCCCTTTACATCCAATAGTTTTCCCGTGTATGGTCTCGAGAGCAATACAGCAATGGCGTATACTAAAAAGAAGAAGCTGGCTGCACTGACTAAGTTGAGTTCCGCTGCATAGAACGAAATGAATGACAGCACACCAGAATAAGCAATAGCAGCTAACAAAGTCACGAACGCGATTGGTAATGCGCGCACTTCTACTAATCCGTTAACTCTAAATTTCTTTGTTGGTGTTTGTACATTCTTTTTAGGCATGACCATGGGGTTTTTCTTAACAAAAGAGAACATGGCTGCACAACTAACACTGAGTGCTAGACAAAACATAAAGAGTACGGTGAAATGATAGTGCTGACTTAGGAAAATACCGAAAAACGGCCCAACCGCTGTAGCCAGGACCGAGCTTAAACTGAAATACCCAATACCTTCACCTCGACGTGAAGGGGGTAGCATCTGAGCTACCATCGTGCCAGTGGCGGTCGAAGATATGCCAAGTCCAACTCCATGAAAGAATCGGTTTACCATCAATAGTGGTAAGTTTTCTACACCTAGATAAAAGACGGATGCCAATACAGAGACTAACAATCCTATCAATAGAATCCTCCGGCTACCGACCTTTTCTATTAACCCACCTACTGCAAGGCGTGCACAAAGTGTTCCAATGATGAAAATACCTGACACGAGACCTGCAACACTAGTTGATACGCCATACTCCTTCACTGAATAAGGCCCAATGGTAACTATAAGTAAATACATTACTAGCATTAAGAAGAAGTTGATGATAGATATAACGATAAAGTCTTTTGTCCAGATGGCCCTACTTTCCATTTTACCACTCTCTCATTTATGAAGATTTTTATTCGCTCGTTTTTCTATACGAATGCCCACTTCTAAATCTTCCTCTGTGGCATCTTCAAGTAAATTCTCATAAAACACTTCCAAGTCTACCATACTATTTGATATTGTTGTTCATCCTTGTTTTGCTAGACAACTTTAATGACACTCCGATTTTCAACTTTTCTACGTGCTGCAATTTCCGCTAACGTCATTTTACCCGAAATCATACATAAACTATATCGTTAATCGACATTCGAGTAGTACCACATCCATAAACTGAACAATAGTAAAAGGCAAACCCCGATGTGAGGTTTGCCTTTTGACGTGTATATTATTGTGCAATGGCTTCCAATGAATGAACGACCATTTTTGCAGCATGTGCTCGCGTTGTGGGATGGTTTGGCATGAATTTGCCATTGTCCCCCGTTGCGATATTCATTTGATAAAGACCTGCTATTGCCCACTGTGTGTCTTTTGAGAACTTCTGAATATCTGTAAACGGTGCAACCACTGTTGGAGTGAAAGGCTTTCCAGTTGCTACTTCATACGTTCGGCTAAGTACCAATGCTAACTGCGCACGCGTAATGGGCTTGTTTGGCATGAAGTGACCATTGACTCCATTTACTAAATCATGATCATAAGCCGCTTGAATATCCATCTTGGTGCTGTCCGCGTAGTCTGCTAAATCAGTAAATGCCCATTTTGTGCTTTTAGGTTTTAAATCTAGCGCACGGACAATGATTGAAATAGCTTGTGCACGTGTCAGTGATGCGTCCGGTCGGAAAGTGTGATCTGCATAGCCACTAACAATACCTTTCTGTGCTGCCATTTCGATTACTTCTTTAGCCCAATGATTTGTGATATCTGTAAACACCATGGTTGGCTCTTTATCTACTGTGTATTTAGTATTCAAGTGTTGTATGCTCCTCGTGCCGTTCTGATTAACGGCTTGAACAGAGAAGTGATACTCCTTATTCGGCTCAAGATCTGTAATTTCATAGGACAATACAGGAGACATCACTTCGCCTACCATTTTATCACCAGCAAAGACTTGATACGTCGAGACCATTCCCGTATCAATAACCGGTTTCCAGTTTAACTCTACTGTTGTCGCATTTTTGGCTGTGACAGTAAGCGCATCTTTGGCAAACCATGAATAGTTCTCCATCAATGATTTATGGAAAGCCTCCATCACTACTTTGTAGCCCGCTTGACTTAAATGAATATTTTTAGGATTAGGCAGGTACGTATAAGGATCCTCGGCAATTTTCTCTGATGTCTCTACAAAGTGTGCTGTAGTGCCTGTCATGCCTTTTTTAATCGCGTCATTTAACGTTATGACGAGCTGATTCACTACGGGTTGATTTTGTGGACTCAAGTAAGGGAATGGATTGTAATAGCCCATCACATATACTTGTGCATCCGGGTTCAGTTGATAAATTTTAGCCAAGATCTTTTGCGTATTCATCCCGACTTTCATTATAGCTGCCTGTAATTCCTCTGGGTTGAATTGCGGTGTGCCTTTGTCATCAAACGTAAACTTTGGCAACACATCATTTGCGCCAATTGTTAACGTAATGAGATCTGCTTCTTTCACCGATTGATGAAGGCTAGCTGTTTTATCAGAATGTCCGATCCCTACAATCGGCTTCGTGACATCCATCTCAAAATCCCTCAAGACATCGTCTGTTTTATAGCCTGGGTACGAAAACCCTTTATTGCTAGCTTGCAATACTTCACTTGTAGCCAGTTCCTCTGCTAAAAAGTCTGTATAGCCTTTACCTAGTTCGTTATTCGGTGTGACACCCGCCGCTAATGAATCCCCTAGCGCTAAATAGTTAAGAGGTGAAATCCATGTAGGTGCTTTTTCGGGATCTGCAGCAGACGTTTGTAACGGCAGGATAGCCATTTGCAAAACTAAGGTAAATGCCAACACAACATAGCTAAACGACTTTTTGGTCATTATACATACCACCTTTCCATTTTCAGACTATTGTAATTTTAATAATAGTCGCTAGCTTGCCAGTTTGTCAAATCCCAGTTCGGACGTCCCACAGTTCTGGAAAAAAGCGATGATCAAGTACAGATTTTAGATAATGAACACCCGAAGAGCCGCCTGTACCTTGCTTAAAACCAATAATGCGCTCCACTGTTTTCATATGCCTAAAGCGCCATTGCTGATGGCTGTCTTCGATATCCACTAGCTTTTCCGCCAATTGATACAAATCCCAATATTGATCTACATTGCGATAGACTTCAAGCCATGCAGCCGCAACACTCGGATCGCCTTCGTAAGTAATTGAAAAATCACGTGTTAGTAAGTTCGTATTGATAGCAAAGCCCGCACGTGCCAAAGCTTGAATGGCTACATCGTAAATTCCTGGTGCTTGATACGCTTTCGCCAATCTCGCTGACAGCTCGGAATCCTTTTCATAGATTTTAATAATATGTGGTTGCTTATAACCTAAAGCAAACTCAATCAGCCGATTTTGATAGGATTGGAACCCTGAGGCCTTACCTAAACTATCCCGAAATTCCATATACTCGGCAGGTGTCAACGTAGCTAGTACGTCCCACGCCTGAATAATTTGAGTCTGAACTTTCGAGACGCGTGCAAGCATTTTGAACGCTTCCGGTAACTCATCTTGCTGAATTGATTCGATCGCTGTTTCCAGCTCATGTAAAATCAGCTTCATCCACAATTCATTCACTTGATGAATCACGATGAAAAGCATTTCATCATGATGTCCTGACAAACGTTCTTGGCTCGATAGCACCTTATCTAAATGTAAATACTCACCGTACGTCATCGATTCGTGAAAATCGGTGTGAATCCCCTTCTCCTTCATGGCTGCAACCTCCTGACGACTGCACGGATGGGGCTTCCATCCGCATCTTCTAGTGCCAACGGCAATGCAACTAATTCATAATATCCTTCTTCCAATGAATGCAATACTAGATTCTCGATAATGATCACATCATTGCGATATAAGGAATGGTGACCAGGTAGATCTTTACTAGTCTCCGAATCAACAGATGGCATATCCACGCCGATTAGACGTATCCCCCGCTCTTTCAACAACGGTCCGACATCCTCTCCGATAACCGTGAAGTTCTCAGGAAACTTCGTTGGTGTTGGATGACTCCCCGTTTTCAATAATAAGCGTTCTGCGCCTCCGAAATCAAACGGCTCTAAGTCTGCCTTTGTCACACAACTAACTCCTGTTACATCTACCAAACAAGCTTTGCCGATATACAAATCCACTGGTAATTCCAAGATTTTTAATCCATCGTCATCATAATGAAAAGGTGCATCCGTATGCGTGCCGATATGCGTACTCATCGTTAATTTGCCGATATTAACTGAACCGGATTGCTTTTTTGTTACGGTTACTTCATAGGTAAACGGTGTGTCGCCAGGCCACTCCGCAATACGTTGATTCAAAGGTTGTGTAATATCGATCCACTGATTCGTCATGCTACTACCCCGCGTTCATTCGGAAACTGTTTATATAGATCTTCTCGCATAATCTTTTTAAGGATTTGCACCGTTCGCCAAACGTCTTCGAATGAATTATACAATGCAACAGGTGCTAACCGAATACCGTCAGGTGCACGGAAGTCTGGAACGACGCCTTGCGCTTTCAATGCTTGACAGATTCTTGCCGCTTCCTTGTGCTGTAGCAATAAGTGGCCTCCACGCGACTCGTCTAGTGGGTTTCCGATACCAAAAGAATACGCGCCTAGTTCATTCTCTATACAACACAACATAAAGCTCGTCAGTTTCAATGACTTCTTACGGATTTCCTCCATTCCAAGCTCCTCGAACATTTCGAGTGAACCGAGTAGCGGAGCCAGGCTCAATATATGCGGTGTGCCGATTTGGTATGCTCCTGCATCTATTGCAGGAGTCATCGTATGATTCATATCAAATTGCTTGTTCTTATCAGAGCCGAACCATCCTGCAAGTCCTGCTTCTTTACCAAAATGTCTTTCGTTGACGAATAAACCACCGACAGAACCAGGTCCGCCATTCAAGTGTTTATATGTACACCAAAAAGCGAAATCCACATCCCATTCATGAAGTGCATGTGTCACGGATCCAATCGAATGCGATAAGTCGAATCCAATTGGGATACCTCTTTCTCTTGCCGCTTGCGTAAGCGTTTTCATATCCAGCACCTGACCACTACGATACAAAACGGATGGCAGTACAATCAACGCGACATCCTCCGTCATAGCTTCAATAATTCGGCTTTCATCCAAAGTCAGCCCATCTTCACTTTTCACACGAATCAGATGCTCTTGCGGATCCAGGCCCTGTACACGTATCTGACTTTGTAATGCATAAATATCTGACGGAAAATTCAATTCATCCGCAAGTATTTTCGTTTGTTTCTCCGAAGGTCGATAAAATGTAGAAATCATTTGATGTAGATTCGTCGTAGTGGAACCCGTCGCAATCACTTCCGACTTTCCCCCACCGACTAGCGGCGCCATTCTTCCACCTATTTGTTCTGCCATGTAATACCACGGATGCATTCCTTCCGTCCAGCCATCAATTGCAAATGTCTTCCAAGAGTCCAACAGTTCGAATAACTTTTTCTCTGCACGCTTTGATAATAATCCAAGTGAATTGCCATCCATATAGATTTTCCCTTGCGGCAAATAAAATTCCTCTCTGTAAGGTGCAAGTACATCTCGCTGATCTAGTAATTTTGCATATTCTAATGTATTGGAGTTCATATATATTCTCCTTTCTAACTGTACATAAATAATACCATACTGGCATTATATGTCGTCTGAATAATGGCATGACCTCCCGCGACATTCTATGCTAGACTTTATTGAAAAGGAGGCTTTCATCACTATGGAAACATTTACAGAACAGGCCGTGGCAATCATTCAAGCTATTCCTCCAGGTCGTGTGATGACCTATGGACAAGTGGCCGCAGAAGCAGGCAACCCTCGTGGCGCAAGACAAATCTCACGTATTTTACATTCGATGAGTGCTAAATATGAATTGCCTTGGCATCGTATCATTAATGCACAAGGCGGGATCTCTACTCCGGAAAATGCACAAAGTAAAGGTGAAACGCAACGTGAACGATTGCTGGCGGAAGGTGTTCAATTCAATGAAAATGGTCGTGTCCCTCTCGCTACGTATCGCTGGCACCCTGATTGAATGGAAGTATGTTAATGAGCGGTTAAGGATGAACTGAGATCACTTATCCTAATTTATGAGCGCAAGGGCTGTTTTCCTTCTATTTCAACACAAAAAATCGCTTGGCATGTAATATGCCAAGCGTTATCTGTATCTATACTTGTAATAAACTCAAAAACTTCTTCGTTCGCTCATGTTTTGGATAGTTGAAGATCTCAGCTGGCGCACCGCGTTCTACAATGACACCCTCATCAATAAAGATTACTTCATCGGCAACTTCCTTAGCGAACCTCATTTCATGCGTTACGACAGCCATCGTCATACCTTCATGCGCTAGATCCTTCATAACTCGAAGTACCTCGCTGACAAGTTCAGGATCCAGAGCGGATGTCGGTTCATCGAACAACATGACTTTCGGATCCATCGCAAGCGCTCGTGCAATCGCAACACGCTGTTGCTGACCACCCGAAAGTTGGAAAGAATACTTGTCTTTATGATCAGCCAATCCTACTTTATCAAGTAGCAGTTCTGCCTTCTTCACGGCTTCCTTATGCGATAGTCCTTTGACTGTAGTGAGTCCTTCTGTTACATTACCTGTCGTTGTTAGATGTGGAAACAGATTATAGCTCTGAAATACCATTCCCGTCAATCGACGGAATGCACTGATAGCTTTTTTAGAGACCGCCGAATTAAAGTCTAACTTCTGCCCATCTATAGACAGCACACCACCATTCGGTGTTTCAAGCACATTTAAACAACGTAACAACGTAGATTTACCAGAACCCGAAGGACCAATTATAACGACCACTTTTCCCTGTTCGATTTCTAAATCTACATTTTTTATCACTTCTTGTGATCCGAAAGACTTTTTCAGTCCTTGTATAGAAATCATGATAATCCCCCCGTCTTACCGACAACACGATCCAGGCGTATTTCAATTCTCCCTTGAATAATCGACAAGATGAAACAAATCACCCAATACACAAGAGCTGCCATGACATAGACGAATAAAAACTCATAGTTCATGGAGGCAATTTCTTGCGCCCGCCTGAATGTCTCAGCTACTAAAATCGTAGCTGCGAGAGACGTATCTTTTACCAGTCCAATAAAGGAATTCGAAAGCGGTGGCACAGAAACTCTGGCGGCTTGTGGTAAAACAATCTTCCGCAATGCCTGCGAGTAATTCATTCCAATAGAATATGCTGCTTCCCACTGTCCTTTAGGAATGGACAGTATTGCTGCTCGAATGATTTCAGAGGCATACGCACCAACATTCAGTGAAAATCCTATGATCGCGGACGGGAAAGGATCAATGGTAATACCGATTGTTGGCAAACCGTAGAATATGATAAATAATTGTACAAGCAAAGGTGTTCCACGGATGATTGATACATACACTCGCGCTATTGACCGCAAGAATTTACTAGATGAAATTCTTGCCAAGGCAGTAAATATTGCAATGATCAATCCAATACTAAATGCGATGATTGCTAAGGGAATCGTATACTTAATAGCCCCTTCAATCAAAGGCCCGATGGATGTTGATGCGATTTCCTGGAATCTCTGTATCCGTTCGGGACTTAGTGCAATCGTATTAAGATACATCTTCGCCGAACCATTTTTCGGAAATCGTCTTCAATGTACCGTCTTCACGCATCGCATCCAACGCTTTGTTTATTTCCTCTATTAAGTCCTCATTGCCTTGTCTGAATAAAAAAGCGCTCTCCGATTGATTGTCTTTGGAGATTTCTTCTTCCTCTACAACTTTAATAGGCGCATCAGGTTTTTGCTTCAAGTAATCGAGTGCAGAAAGTTTGTCATTGTACGTACCATCTACTCGTTTAGAAATGACTAAGTCGACGCCTTGGTTGAAACCGTCAATCTTTATAATTTCCGCACCATTAGCTTTCGCTAGTTCACCGTAGTTACTTGTCAATGTCTGCGCAGCTTTTTTTCCTTCCATTCCATCAAACGCAATATCAGAGTCTTCACGAACAACTAAGACAGAATTCGAGTGCGTATATGCTTGAGAGAATTCATACTTTGCCTTGCGCTCTTCATTAATACCGACTTGGTTGGCAATCATGTCAAACCTTTTTGCATCTAACCCCGCGAAAACAGCATCCCACTGTGTTTCAAAAAACTTTGCTTCCACCCCTAGACGTTTAGCCACTTCTTGTGTAACTTCTACATCATAGCCTGTGAGCTTTCCCGATTCATCATGAAAAGAGAAAGGTGCGTATGTTCCTTCCGTTCCTACATTGAGCACACCGTTTGCGAGTACATCTTCAAGCAGACCGTCTTGCTCTGCTGGTTTTTCAGCGGAGTCGTTAGGTTTACTATCTTCTTTGCCGCCACATGCTACCAATAAAGCAGCCAATAAAACGATCATAAACGGTATAAGTACTTTTTTCATTTATAAAACCCCACTATTCTTATAAGTATTTGTTGTTTAGAATCATAAAAGATTGCGTAGACTCTGTCAACATCTAAAGCTTGTATTGTATGTTATTACACTATACAGAATTCATCATCAAAACTAAATACTTCTGTCTTAAAATAGTAAAATAATAATATGATCCCTTACACGTTTTAATTATCTAAAGAAAGGGCATACAATCGCTATACTACTAACTTAGGGGTTGGATCACATGGATCAAGAATCTGAGAACACACGAAGGAAATTAAATAAAACATTGAAGCCATCATGGGTTTTCGCAATCGCACTCGGCTCTTCTGTTGGTTGGGGCGCGTTCATCTTACCAGGAGATTGGATTCAATCTTCCGGACCACTTGGCGCAGTCATTGGATTAGGAATTGGAGCACTCGTGATGATGATCATCGCCTCCAGCTATGGCGTAATGATCAAGAAGTTTCCGGTTTCTGGAGGCGGATTTACATATGCTTTTGTTGCGGCGGGTAAAATATGGGCGTTTATTTGCGGCTGGTTCTTGTCACTCGGATATATATCAATTGTCGCATTGAATGCTTCTGCACTCACTTTATTACTGAAGTTTTTAGCACCTGGATTTATGAAACAAGGGTTTCTGTATAACGTTGCGGGGTGGGACGTCTACATACCCGAAATACTCATTGCCAGTTTACTAATTTTAGTATTTGCGTTTATTAACACGACAGGAACAAGTATTTCAGGTCGGATTCAATTTTATTTCAGCGTCTTACTCGTTGCTAGTGTCCTAGTACTTGGTATCTTCACATTCGCTGGGGCCGAACAACCACTTGCGAATATGCAACCTTTGTTTAAAGGTAACCAGTCCATTATTACTTCTATACTTGTAGTATTGGCGATTGCACCATGGGCATACGTTGGATTTGATAATGTGCCACAAGCCGCGGAAGAATTTAACTTCTCTCCCCGTAAAGCAACTATGCTAATTGTAGCTTCTCTTTTCACTTCATTCATAATCTATGCAATCATGATTGGCTTAACTAGCTGGACATACTCTGCATCAGAAAGTATCGGAAGCGGTGATTTATGGATAACAGGTGATGTGGTTCAATCCGCACTAGGAGTTGGAGGATTAGCTGTTATGGCAGTGGCGATTGTCATGGGAATCTTCACAGGTTTGAATGGATTCTTCATGTCTTCTAGTCGTCTATTATTCTCTATGGCGCGCGCACGTGCATTACCTAACTTCTTCCGTGAGATGACAGCTAACCAAACGCCTAAATGGGGGATTTGGTTCGTAGCATTCATTACATTGCCAACACCATGGTTTGGTCGTCAAGCATTGACATGGATCGTTGACATGTCTTCAACGGGCGTATCCGTAGCCTACTTCTTCACTTGTCTCGCAGCATTTAAAGTACTTGCTTTTGGCAAAGAAGAAATGGGACGCGAAATTGCACCATTAAAAAAGTTCTTGGCATTACTAGGTATGGTGGCGAGTGGGTCGTTCTTGGCATTATTACTTGTGCCAAACTCTCCAGCAACACTCACAACTCCTTCATACATACTGTTACTCGCTTGGACAATCGTTGGAGTAGTCTTCTATACGGCTATCCGCAAGCGTTATAACAGCCTAACGCAAGAAGAAACCGAGTATTACGTATTAGGTAAATCCATCGAATCAGAAGTGATGGATACAACGCCTACAAAACAAAATTCAGATCTGGCAATTCCACATGCCACTCGTTCGTAGACATACTAGATAATAGGACCGCCACAAATCTACACTGCTTGTGGCGGTCCTTTCTTACGATTATATAGCAGGTGAAGGATGCACGTATCATTAGCTTCAGATCAACAGTGCTATTCCACCTACTCTTTCCTTTCCTCACGGTAAAAAGCAGGGAACTTAACGCTCACTGCTTTCGCTACGTACAGTCTTATAGAAGTCCAATCCACTGCCAGTATGTCGCACTAAATAACAAGATTAGTAAGTAACCGATAATCGTAAGGGGAACACCCGTCTTTAAGAAGTCCTTCACCGAGAAAGCACCGGTTCCATATGCCAACATATTCTGCGGAGCACTAACAGGCAACAAAAACCCGAAACTGATGACGAACTGCTGAATCAAAACAAATCCAACTTCATTGACATCAAGTGAAATAGTCGTTGCTAAAGCAATAAATATCGGAATCAGTGCAGATGATAAACTCGTTGCACTGGCAAATCCGAGGTGAATCAAGATATTAAATAGCGACAGTAAAGCAATCGTTGCGAGCAATGGCATAGTGTCTAAGCCCATTGCACCGAACACTTTATCAGACAGCCACTGTGCACCTGTTGTATCTAATAATAGTGTACCCAGTGAGATACCTACAGCGAAGACGACGATCGTTCCCCACGGAATCATTTGTTGAACAGTTTTCCAGTCAAATACACCAATCTTTGGCGTCAGTAAAATCGCAATGGCAACTATGGTGACAGTCGTTGTATCAAATGGATGCAGTTTTTCTTCTGTTGCCCACAAGAATAGTAAAGCAACTGCAACGACAATCAAGCGGAGTTCGGAAGCTTTGATTTTGCCTAGTTCTTTTAATTGGCCTTGAATCAATTCCTTACCGCCTTCTACTACTTGCGTTTCCGGTTTAATAACCAACTTCATAATGAAGTATAAAGCGATTGACATGAGAATAGACCATGGAGCAGCATACAAGAACCATGAACTCCAGGCAACCGATACACCGAACTCCTTCTCAATAAAGCCAAGCGCGACCATATTCTGTGCAGCGCCCGTCTTAATACCGACGTTCCAGATTGAAACGGATTGAACAGCTGTGATGACGAGCAAAGCTCCCAATCGACTGTTTGTTGGTAACCCGAATGCAGCTACCATACCAAGCAAAATCGGTACGACCGCACCGGCACGCGCAGTTGCACTTGGTACGAAGAATGCTAAGACGATGGATACGACGATGGAACCAAAGATAATCGCTCCGGTCTTGACGCCTACTTTCGAAAGGATGTACAGCGCTAAGCGTTTATGCAAATTGGTTGTCTGCATAGCAGTTGCGAGGAACAATGCTGCCGCTACTAGTGCTACAGCGGGACTCGAGAATCCGGCCAACGCCATTCTCAAGGCATTTTGTGTTCCTAGCAGTTCCTCAGGGTTTTCCATATTTGGTGAGAGGCCGAGGAGCACTGCGGCTAACCCAAGAATCATGGCTGCGCTGACAGGGTACGGTACGGCTTCTGTTACCCATAGGATAACTGCGAATGCTAAGATAGCAAGTGCTCTTTGACCGACTACAGGGAGATCTGCAGGGTTAGGAAGTAAAACGATGGTTAGGAGTGTAGCGAATGCTAAGAGTATCCACACTCCATTAAGATTGCGTTTTTGCTTCTCAGGTCGACGCGAATCTTCTTGTGTCGTTGTCACAAGTGTTCATTCCTTTCTAGATGTAGTTATTTTTTCATCATACCCAAAATGTTTTACAATTAACTGTATTCGCGAAATATGTTAGGGCGATATTGAACTACATTGTAATAAAGCGGTTTTAGGAAGCAGATCACTTCTTAGACAATTAACTGCTTAGTAATTCTTTCGTTTTACATTCTTTAAAATGATTTTACTTTTTGGGATGCTCGGAATGTCGACGAGACTGTAGCTCAAATCCTGCTTTGGTACATCAAATGTCATACGGTTCGCAAAGTAATCCAAACTCACTTTCATCACTTCAATTGTCGCCCACTCTCCTGCACAACGGTGGTTAAGGACGAACTCTCCCCCACCCTGTGGTATGAGATTATATGGGGTGATCGGCTCTTCCTTAAATCGCATCGGATTAAACACTTCGGGATTATTCCATATAGATGGATCATGATTCGTTCCATAAAAGTCGAGCATCGTTAGCGTTCCTTTTTTAAATGCATAACCTTCCCACGTAAAGTCTTTTTTCACACGTGCAGCATTGAACGGGAAGAAGGGATAGAGTCTGCGTACTTCCTGAACGAAGTCTTGCAAATCTTTTTCATCGCCTGAAGCCAATCTCTTATGCTCTTGTGGATGCTGAATGATTGCGTGTACTTCAAATGCAATATAGATAGAGATTGCCACAATCGGACGAATGATGTTCAATACTTCTACAGCAGCTATTCTTTCCTTCAGCAACTCATTATTTTCATCTCGGTGAAAGGCAAAGACTTTCATAGCTGTACCTTCAAAAGGAATCAAATCACCTTTTCGAACGGATTTAATAAGACCACCAAGCCATGTCTCCAATACCTGCCGTGCTTTCTTCGCTTTCCACTGCTTATAACCGAGCGTGACAGGTGATTCAAAAAGTTGAATAATTGCCTCCTTTTTCTCTTGTACTTCTTTTTCTTTTAACGGAACGCCTGCCCACTGACAGGCTAAGCGCAGAAGTAATTCCTGTGCCTCTTTATAGACATTCACTTCCTGTTGCTTTTCAAAGTCGCTTAGCTTCCGCTCCCATTGACCCCTCGCCATTTCTTTCAACTGATTGATTTTATCTGCAGACATGAGTGACATAAATGCTTCCTTACGATGCTGATGCGCGGCTCCGTCAAGTGATTGTACGCCGCCTTCACCTGTTAATGTTTCTTGGAAGCGCTTCGGCATAGCACCTTTTCGAATAAACTTCTCTGTATCATAAAAGAGCTCTGCAGCTTTTTCTCCTGACAGGCAAATGACTTTTTCACCAAGTACATGCGTTTCAAATATATTGGATTGCAACCCTTTTCTACGATTACGTAAAAATTGGTACCCTTCACGAATCATATTTGCCGTCTGGCTTTTCCCTTCAACTTTTGGTATTGTCCTGTTCTCTTGCATGAGCGGTCACTTCCTTTTCAAATACTTTCTATAGCTTTACCCTGTTCGGCTTGCATGTAATCGGTCTATTCCTCTATTGACATATCTTTCTGACGTGATAAAATTCAAAACGATAACTTTCTATATATGTAATGGGTGATCTATTTTATAATGAATCAATATCATCCATATTTTCATTCGCAACAGCAAAGAGACAGAGCGGAGTACTCCTTCGTCCTTTAAGGGGATGACAGGAGTTTTTCTACATTTACAGGAGGTCATAAGCATGTTTCCAATTAAGGCGATTCATACGCCAACCGTTAAAGCGTCGGTCATACTAACAGTGCTAATTGTGGTAATGATTAGTAGCAGTATCGTAGTATTCGAATCCGTACCACATGTACCTATTTTATTTGCTATTCTTTTATTATTTGGCTATGGATTATGGAAGAAGATCTCTTACAGAGAGTTAGAACGTGGGTTGGTAGAAGGTGCGAGTTCCGGAATGAGCGCGGTGTTCTTGTTTTTCTTCATCGGGGTTCTTGTGAGTAGCTGGATGATGGGCGGGACGATTCCTACCTTGATCTATGCCGGACTCCAAATCATTACTCCCACTTTTTTCTATGCCATCGTGTTCATCGTCACAGCCATTATCGGCTTATCTGTCGGTAGTTCATTGACAACCGTTGCCACAATTGGTGTGGCGTTCATCAGTATGGCGCATATTTTGGAACTTTCTTTGCCAATTGCGGCAGGTGCAATTGTCTCGGGGGCATTCTTTGGTGATAAGATGTCACCGTTGTCTGATACGACCAACTTGGCCTCTTCAATTGTTGGTGTAGACCTATTTGAACATATCCGAAATATGGGATGGACAACATTTCCCGCATTCTTTATTTCACTTATCTTATTTGGTGTATTATCACCAAACGTGACATCTAGTGATTTTACGACAATCGAGAAATACAGTGATGCACTCATCGGTACGAACTTGATACATTGGTATACGCTGATCCCTGTTGTAGTGCTAATCATTTTGACATTCGTTAAGGTACCGGCTATTCTCACACTGGCTGTCAGTGCATTGTCTGCCATTGTCATTGCATATATTCATACCTTTTATGGAGTTTCCGAAGTATTGAGTATTTTATTTAGTGGTTATGAAGGGTCTACAGGTGTCGCTGTCGTCGATGAATTGCTGTCTCGCAGCGATGGAATGGAAGGTATGATGTTCACGATCTCACTTGTTTTGCTCGCACTTAGTATGGGCGGTATGCTGTTCACATTAGGTATTGTGCAATGCTTACTTGCAAAAATTGAAAGTGTGTTACGTAAAGTGTCATCAGTTATTTTGACGTCTGCACTTACCGCCATTGGCATTAACGTATTAATTGGCGAACAATATTTGTCTATCTTATTGACAGGCCAGGCCTTCCAATCCAGCTACGAAAAGGTCGGACTGGCAAATAAAAATTTGAGCCGTGTAATGGAAGATGCCGGAACTGTCATTAATCCTCTTGTTCCGTGGAGTGTAGCAGGAATTTTCATCACTACTGTGCTGGATGTTCCCACGATCGCTTATTTACCCTTTGCGTTTTTCTGTTTATTAAGCCCGATTTTGACTGTACTATTTGGTTATTTAGGGAAGACGCTGACACGCATTTAATTTTAGTTACGACAGGATCATATCATCTTGTTGCTGATCAAGCCGCAGGATTTCTTCTTCTAAAGCTGCACGTTTTCTTGCAAGTCGGTCCTGTATACGACGGACATCTTGCATGACTGCGTGTAGCTTCTTTTTGCCGTCTGTAATACGTGTATGGACCATCCAGTCAGAAAATATATTGTCGAAAAACACATCAGTGAATGTAAAGATATCATTTTTATTTACTTGGTAGGAATCTGTCGCGGCATCCTGTACATCCATCAATTCCGTCTCGTAATGCCGTAGCGCCCGTTGTGCTTGATGGACATAATCATCCGAACTATTGATTTCGGAGTACTTTAATGCGGAAACGAAAATCCCTCCCCCTAAAAATGTATCCCACATCGATATCCCTTCGGCTGAATCTAGTTTTTTCAGTGCACCCACTAAAGCTCGTTCCGCCTTTTCCCCCGCTTCAAACGCTTCACCTATTTCACGTAACATAGAATAGACACGTACACGATCATCCGAAATCTTCTGGAGCGTTCGATTGGCTACAGAATCATTCATGCGAATCCATGATTCTTTTTTCTTCATGAAATCTTCCCAATCCTCTTCAATATGCATGAAATCTGGTTTCTCCAGTTCATTACGTAAGTCTTCCACTTCTACAGTCAGATCTAGTACGTTTTTTTCTGCCTCATTATATTTCAATTCTACTTCTGCCGCTTCTTCTATCTCCTTTTTCATCTTCTCGTCCCATCCACCCGTCCATTCACTAATTTTGTTTGCAAATGAAAACTTACCAAGCTTCACAACGTCCTGCTGTTCTTTCGTTAACTGACGGTGAAGTTGATCACGTTTTTGCTTCATAGTGAGTAGTTTTTCGTTCGTCTGCTCTAAACGTTTCATCAAACGACGCTGATTCACTCGTTTTTCCTGTAGAATATTTTGTTGTTTTTGAATATCTTGCCGCATGTTGACCACTCCTTTCCTACTGTACGAAGAAGTATTAAGGAAGGATTCACAATTTTCATGCATACTATTTTATGTTTAATCCATATTAATGCTAAACGCATGAAAAGACGTGAGCATAATGGAATTCGATTCAATTTGGAAAGCGGTACTCATTATTGTGGCAGGCATCGTTTTGTTACATATTTCTGGCCGTAAGTCGATTTCACAAATGACAATTGGTCAAACGGTATTAATGATTGCGGTGGGGACATTATTAATTCAGCCTGTAGCAAGTAAGAATGTGTGGCAAACCCTAATGCTATCATTTGTTTTAGTACTGACACTTTTTACATTTGAACTACTCGCGCTGAAGTGGAATTTCTTTGAAGGGATTTTACGTGGAAGATCTAAAGTAGTGATTGAAAATGGCATCCTCAAAATATCTACTATGAAAAAACTCCGCTTAACCGTGGATGAATTGGAAATGCATTTGCGGCAAAGTGGGATTGAAAGAATTGACGATGTAAAATGGGCGACTATTGAAATGAGTGGACAGCTTGGTTATGTCTTGATTGATCGCAAGCAATATGCGACAAAGGAAGACATAGCAAGACTTCAGCTGACATTGGAAGATATGAGCAAACAACTGGACCTTACTGTTCCTTCCACATTTACGACTACGCCTAACATCGAGAGTTCCAACCTCTTCACGGAAATAGTAAACCCTACTTCTGTTCCTAAACCGCTTGAATAAAAGTTTAACTTGCGAGGGAAAGGGGGAAGTTACTAATAACAACTCCAAAATCGAAAGGAAGAAGTATATATGATAAGAGTAATAAAAAAGTTAGTAAAATGGGGAATGGTGTTATATCCTGTCGTCAAAACCGTAATGAATGAAAAGAATAAAAAAGGAGCTTATTCAAGCGCCAAAAGCCGTAGGTAAAGCATAATCAAGATCAATGTCATATCATCACCTGACATTGGTCTTGATTTGTTATAATGAAAAAGTAAAATTTACGCTAAAAATTAGATTTGTATTTTTCTATAAAAAGAGTATACTAAGTATGAGGATTTTTTTCTGACCTCTTTTTTCCTCACATTGTTTGATCCCAAACAAAAAGCTCCGGGTACATTCATTACCTATGGAGGAGAATTTAACACATGCATTGGTACAACAAATTGAAAGAGTATTTTCCAATCGAAGAGATGAAGTCACAGGAACATATGGAGACATTACTGAATGATAAAGGGAATGTCTACCATAAGGAAGAAGGACCAAAACACGTATTGATGTACGTGGAAACGGAGGACTTCGTTTTCGTAGACTATCTTTTCGTATCTTCAGTAGCACGTGGTGAAGGATTAGGAAAAAAACTGCTGGATTCGTTGAAAACCAAGAAAAAACCGATCTTACTGGAAGTTGAACCAGTAGACGAGTCCGAACCAGATACTATGAAACGACTGAAGTTCTATGCACGTGAAAAATTCACGCACGCACAGAAAATTGGCTATAACCGTCGTTCATTAGCTACTGGAGAACAAACCATCCTCGAAATTCTATACTGGGCACCCCCGCAATCATCACAAGCGGATGAACAAGATGTATTCAACGCGATGAAAACAACCTACGAAGAAATTCACACCTACAAAGACCAAGATTTCTATGGAGATTCATACGATTCCACTGACAAAGTTCTGCAATTTCAAACGAAACCAAAAAAGAATATTTTAGAACCCTTCACAACAGTGAGCGTGTGATGAAAATCCGGTCTTTCATAGACCGGATTTTTTGTATCTTGATACATAATATCTCATTAGTTGACTCCTCATCTAAATAATCACCTAATAGTTGATTGAATCAACAAGCATTTAACCTTACACTAAATGAAAGAGAAAGGTGTGAGGTTATGTTGCAAATTGGTACCGTGATTCTCCAGGAACGAAGGCGACTTCAAATTACCCAGGATACCCTAGCTTCTTATTGCCAAGTATCGAAGGCTTCGGTGTCAAAATGGGAAAAGGGATTAAGCTATCCCGATATCACGCTGTTGCCAAAAATTGCTTCGTATTTCGAATTGACCGTTGATGAACTACTTGGCTATGAACGACAACTTTCTAAAGAAATCATCCAACATCACTATTATGAATTCGCAACCCGTTTTGGTAGAGAATCTTTTGAGCCAGTATTTATTGATGTAGAAGAAAAAGTTAAAGTGTACTTCCACGATCCTTCATTCCTACTGCAGATGAGTATATTACTGCTTAATCATCATATGTTAAGTAGTGATAGTCCGTCTGTTTTACAGAAAACCACTCGCTGGTTAAAGCGAATTCGGCAAGTAAGTGAAGATGTATGGGTCTTGCGTCAAGCCAATTCCTTACAGGCTACTGTTTCTCTCATACAGTCCAATCCTGAAACTACATTGGAGTTATTAGACGGAGTAATCAAACCGAGTATTGGTGACGAAATCTTACTGGCAACTGCTCACGAACAACTTGGTGATCAAGAGGAAGCGATGCGCGTCATTCAAGTCATGATGTATCAAAACGTCATTCAACTAGTCGGCAGCAGTCCGCTCTATTTACGGCTTTCCGCGTCCAATCCACAAATTTTTAATGAAACCATTCATCGGATGAATGGATTGATTGAGTTATATGATTTGCGTACACTTCATCCGAATATGTGTCTGCAATTTTATTTCAGCGTGGCGCAATGTGCTGCTCTTTCAGTTAACCGTGAGCTACTTTATCCGTATCTTAACAAGTTCGTGGATGTATGTGTTCATGACTTACTTCCCTTTTCGTTACGCGGGGACGAATACTTCGATTTATTGGATGATTGGTTAGAACAATTAGATTTAGGAACAAATGCATTGCGCAACACCGAGATTATTAAGCGATCGATCATAGAATCAATGGATGCCGATTTCTTTGAACCATTTAGGCAAGACGATGAAATGCAAGAATTACGACAACGATTACACTTTGGGCTGGAGGGGTGTTCATGAACAACGACACGGCTTTACTTATGGAGTATCTACCATTTTTACTTCCTCTTATCATTTTGCAACTAGGATTGGCTATTTTCTCGGCAATACATGTTATTCGTCATCCTCACTATCGCTTTGGCAATCAAGTCATGTGGCTGTTGATAGTTCTATTAATTCAATTTATCGGACCATTAATCTATTTCGTTTTTGGAAGAGGTGATGACAATAGTCGTGCAAATTAATGGTGTAACGAAGCGTTTCGGAAATCATGAAGTGCTCGAAGATATACATCTTCATATTCCCGAGCATACAGTTTTCGGATTTGTCGGTGCAAACGGTTCTGGCAAAACGACATTGATGAAATGCATGCTAGGGTTATTACCACTCAATGCAGGATCCATTACAATTGCAGGTGAATCTGTAACATTTGGCGAAACAAAGTCCAATCAGTATGTCGGGTACTTGCCTGACGTTCCTGAATTTTATCCCTTCTATAACGCAACACAATACTTGGAGCTCTGCGCCGTTATTACGAATATGACGAAAACAGAACGACGAGGACGGATCCAGGAACTATTGGAACTGGTCGGATTAGCTGATACGACCTCATTCATTAGCACATATTCAAGGGGGATGAAACAGCGTTTAGGAATAGCTCAAGCACTGCTAAATCGTCCGAAATTGTTGATTTGTGATGAGCCTACTTCTGCTTTGGATCCAGCCGGTCGTGCACAGATTCTTTCTATTTTAAAGCAAGCAAAGGCAGAGACAACTGTATTCTTTTCCACACATATCGTATCGGATGCAGAACAAATCTGCGATCACGTCGCGATGTTGCATGAAGGCACTATCATATTCCAGGATGAACTGACTAATCTAAAGCAGCGAATAACAGGAGGATTTGTTTTTACTTTTACGATACCCGTAGCAGAAGTTCATGATCGATTGCAAAATACCCCATTCGAAATGAAGATCGACAGTGATCAATTAGTTGTAAGTTTACCTGATGAAAGTACGCAATGGGCTTTCATGCAAGAACTCACTACCCAGAAAATCCTGATACAGTCGATGCAGCCCAAAACTCGTTTACTTGAGCAGCTCGTGTTGGAGGTGCTTGGATGAATCAATGGTTTAGTTTTTTGAAGAAGGAATGGTTTGAGAGTGTGAAGACGTATAAGTTATTGCTCGTTATCGTCATTTTTTCGATTTTAGGCATACTGAACCCGTTTACAGCGAAAATCACTCCGACTCTATTCGAACAATTCATGCCTGAAGGTACATTCGTTAATCTACCTGAACCTACCGCACTCGATTCGTGGCTACAGTTTTATAAAAACGTTCCGCAAATGGGGCTAATTGTGTTCATACTATTATTCAGTACCATGATGTCGAAGGAATTAGAAAAAGGGACGCTTGTTATTTTACTGACGAAAGGATTACATCGTAGTACCGTAATTACGGCTAAATTCTTTCTAGCTCTTTGCTATTGGACACTGGCGATCGCACTGTCATTCACCATCACCTACGCTTATACGGCTTATTATTGGGATCAAAGTCAACTCCAACATCTGTTGTTTGCAGTCAGTTGCCTCTATGTATTCGGCATACTTTTACTGGCGGTTACATTATGGGGGAATACCTTGTTCGCTACACCTTACGGAGGAACTCTAGTTACATTATTGGTCGTCATTGCATTCTTTATTGCAGCTATATTTCCTAAGTCCGCTTCTTGGAATCCCCTTGAATTACTGACGGCTACGACACAGCTATTAACCGGTGAACTAACACCTTCAGACTTATGGATTCCTTATATTATCACTTTGTTTGCCGCAATTTTAGTCGTGCTGCTAACTATGACACATTTTAAAAGAAAGCTACTTTGAAAGCGTTGACATTGACGCTGCAAAAGTTGCTATTGGACCAGGAAAAGTCTGTATTACGAAAATCAAAACTGGTTTCGGAACAGGCGGCTGTTCGCTTATGTGCGTTAGCTACTTCCAAACCAATCATTGCCGACAGCGGAATCCGCACACATGGCGACATCGCAAAATCCGTACATTTCGGTGCGAGTTTGATCATGGTCGACACACTATTCGCCGGTCATGAAGAGTCGTCAGGACAGACTGTAGAACAAGTTGGTCAGTCTGCTATTTCTTATTCAGGTGGCAAGACTCTCGGTTCAATTCGCACTGTCGATTACGTGATTGTAAAGAACTCAATCTTCAATGGTGATAAAGTATTTAAATGAAGTTCAACCGGTTAGAGACTAGTCTCTAACCGGTTTTTTATGTCGTACTATATTTATACTTAACGTAGAGGTCATTAAAGTATTTTTAAGAATTATATCCAAACGAAACTGCAAATACCCATGCCAATATTGATAAGGCAATGATGACTGAACAGATTATCGTTATGATTAAGGTTAGGCTTTTGGGCATGTCAGAACGATTTTTCCAAATAGCTATAAGTAAAAACAAGCTGGCCACTATAATGATTAAAAAAATAGAAAGAAGCATATAACGCTCTTTCATCACAAACCATACATCCATTGTATTTGCCCCTATCTGAAAGATTTTAACTGAACAACCTGTTTCTCTGAATGCATAGGCGAAGATCCTTTACACCAGATAGTATTTGTAACGGAATAGCGGTTGAAACCCTTTGATCTGCGCTACAGCTGGAAGCACATGTGCCGCCGTCATCATTAAATAGTTGCTCACTATAATCAAAATCATTCGATTTGCTACGGAACCCTAGCAAACAATTAGTCATTTAATTTAATCACTGCATTACCGTACAATATAACATATTTCCACGACGGTCCGGTCCCGATCACACAGAAAGTCTCTTAAATTAACATGCCTGTCAGTTATACAGATTAGTTCTTCACCCACAACTTAACTTGTCCGATTAGGTTTATCCATAAATTGCTCAGTTTAATCTTTCTCCCTACTTTCGATCCAATTGGTAATCCTTCAATTTAACTGAGAATAAAAGAGAAAGCGATTCGTATACTTTTTACTTTAGATAGTATATAAAGACATTATATTATACAGAATCAATAATGTTGACATCTCTGCACAGTTATATAATAATGATTATGTAATTAGAATTATTATATTCTATAACTTAAGCATGTGACTGCATCAGTCATCAAAAACACTTTAGGAGGAATCATTCATGTCAATGATCGGAAAACAAATCGAAGAGTTTACAGCAAACGCGTACAACAGCGGTAACGGAGAATTCATCGAGGTGACCCAGGAAAATTTTAAGGGCAAATGGAGCGTAGTCTGCTTCTATCCGGCTGACTTCACATTTGTCTGCCCTACTGAACTCGAAGACCTTCAGAACCAGTACGAAACATTGAAAGGCCTTGATACGGAAGTATACTCCGTTTCAACGGACACACACTTCACGCACAAAGCATGGCACGACCACTCAGATGCCATCAGCAGTTTGCGCTACATCATGATCGGTGACCCATCACAGAAAATCTCCCGCATTTTCGATGTGCTGGACGAAGAAGCAGGTCTTGCACAGCGCGGTACGTTTATCATCGATCCGGATGGCGTCGTGCAGGCAGCGGAAATCAACGCAGACGGAATCGGTCGTGACGCAAGCGTTCTAGTCAATAAAATCAAAGCAGCACAATATGTCCGCAACAATCCGGGTGAAGTATGTCCGGCTAAATGGCAGGAAGGCAGCGAAACACTGAAGCCAAGCCTGGATCTTGTAGGGAAAATTTAAGGAGACGGTTCATATGTTAGATGCGAATATTAAAGCGCAGTTAGCCCAATATCTCGAGATGATGGAAAAGGAAGTCCAACTGAAGATCAGCGTGGGCTCTGACAAAGTATCACAGGACATGCAGGAGCTAGTGGATGAACTAGCCTCCATGTCTTCCCTCATCAAAGTAGAGAAAGCAGAATTGGAAAGAACCCCAAGTTTCAGCGTCAACCGCCCTGGCGAAGATACCGGCATCGTGTTTGCCGGCATTCCGCTAGGCCATGAATTTACCTCACTCGTCCTAGCTTTGCTGCATGTGAGCGGCAGAGCGCCTAAAGTCGACGAACAGGTGATTGAGCAAGTGAAGAACATCGAAGGCGCGCATCATTTTGAATCCTATATCAGCCTGAGCTGCCAGAACTGTCCTGAAGTCGTACAGGCGCTGAACATCATGAGCGTACTGAATCCCAATATCACGCACACGATGATCGACGGCGCAGCCTTTAAGGATGAAGTGGAAAGCAAAAACATCATGGCGGTTCCGACCGTATACTTAAACGGCGAACCATTCACGAGCGGCCGCAAAACAATCGAGGAAATCCTTGTAGAAATGGGAAGCGGCCTGGATGCATCCGACTTTGAAGACAAAGACCCATTCGACGTGCTCGTTGTCGGCGGCGGGCCTGCCGGTGCAAGCGCAGCGATCTACGCTGCCCGCAAAGGGATCCGCACAGGCATCATCGCTGATCGCTTCGGCGGCCAGATCCTGGATACCGCAGCGATTGAGAACTTCATCAGCGTCAATCGCACAGAAGGACCGAAGCTTGCGGCGAGCCTTGAAGAACACGTGAAAGAATACGATATCGATATCATGAACCTGCAGACAGCAAAACGTCTGGAAAAAAAGGATCTCATTGAAATCGAACTGGAAAATGGTGCAGTTCTTAAGAGCAAGACCGTAATCTTGTCGACGGGAGCGCGCTGGCGCAACATTGGCGTGCCAGGCGAAGCGGAATTCCGCAACAAAGGCGTTGCCTACTGCCCGCACTGCGATGGCCCTTTGTTTGAAGGCAAGGACGTGGCAGTAGTCGGCGGCGGAAACTCCGGTATAGAAGCAGCGATCGACCTGGCAGGCATCGCAAATCATGTTACCGTGCTCGAATTCGCACCAGAACTTAAAGCGGACGCGGTCTTGCAGGAACGCCTGAACAGCCTGCCGAACGCGAAGGTGCTGACGAACGTCCAAACGAAGGAAATCACCGGCACCGATAAAGTCGACGGCGTCACGTATACAGACCGTGATTCCGGTGAGGAGCATCATATCGAACTGGACGGCATATTCATCCAGATCGGACTCGTGCCGAACACGGACTGGCTCGGCGATTCAGTCGAACGCAACCGCTTCGGTGAGATTATGATCGATAAAAAAGGCGCGACGAACGTACCCGGCGTATTTGCGGCAGGCGACTGTGCGGACGAGCCATACAAACAGATCATCATCTCCATGGGCTCCGGCGCCACTGCTTCCCTCAGTGCGTTCGATTATCTCGTACGCAGTAAAGTGGAAGTCTAATAATGAAAAGATGCAGGAAGGCTATACGCCCTTCTGCATCTTTTTTTGCATTTTGCTCTTACTCTTCCACTGCAAGCCGGAATTTATTTTCGAATAGACTCGCCATTAAGGCGCCAATTGTTAAGTTCATTACCATATTGGCAACAGCCGGTACCGCTGCGAGTGATCCGAAGTGCTCCATCGCAAGTGTTGCGGCAAGGGCAGTGTTGCAAATACCTGTATGGAATAAAATCGCGCGGGCGTTGCGCTCCGGTACGCCTAGCCATCTGGAGATGAAGTAGCCAGCGCCCATTGGGATGCTAACTTGTAATGTGACTGCTACGAATACAAGCGGTAGCACAGACAAGTTCTCGGACAGTGCTTGCTGGGCATTGGATATGACCGATAGGATGACTAGAAATAGTGCAAGTTGGGACAAGACTCCTGTATATGGTTTGAACTTCTCCACTTGGCGCTGAAACTTCCACTGAATCAGTAAACCGCTAATCAAAGGAAAGAACACGATATACATAATGTTAAGAAATAAAGGCCAGAATTCAATAGGTATAAAACGTCCTGCAAATGTCTGCAATAAAACCGGTGTCAACACAGGAGAAATGAATGTATCAAGCGTTGCCATCGTAATACTGAGCGCAACTTCACCTCCCGCAATAAACGTATAAATATTTGCAGATGTTCCGCTTGGTACCGTCCCCGCCAAAATAATGCCGGTCGCAATCTCTTCTTGATTGCCAAAAAATATATAGGCAATTCCTATTGATACTCCGACCATGATCGTCCATTTCAGCAAGATGCCAAGTAAAGCATATTTCGGGTTTTTGATGACGTTGAGCAGTTTCTCCGACGAAAGCGATATGCCCATCAGAAAGAAGATCGTTCCTAATCCAAAGCCCGTGAGTTGCCGGATTGAAATGAATGCATCCGGAATAGCGTAGGCAATGATGGATAAGAGTACGATCCAAAGTGGTAAGTACTTTGAAATGATTTTTGATATGGTTTGTATGGTTTTCATGTAGTTCTCCTCCTTACGAGGAAGTCCGTCTATGTTTTTTGTTATGAGCGGTTAACGCATTCAATAGAGCACTCAAGCCGCTACTATGAGCGCTTTCTTTGAACCTTTGAGCGCATTATCATACGTCGTCAATATATAGCAGAGACCGAGTTCATTGCTCCTCTTTTTGTACTTTATTTAACTTTTCTCTAGGTCTAACCAGATAATACGCATTGATCCAAGATGCTATTGGTATAACTAGCGCTATACCAAGCCCCGCACAAAGTATCAAAATCATTTCTGAACTAAATATCTTTGAATTGACAATATCTCCAATGGAGTAGTGCAAATCCTTGAACCAAATGAGCAATGCCAAATATCCTCCAAAGAAAGCGAAGAACAATGTATTCGTATCGGTTCCTAAAATATCTCGTCCTATACTGACGCCAGACTTAAATAATTCCTTCTTACTTAAACTGGGTGTATGCTTAAATACTTCATGCATGGTAGAAGCAATCGATATAGCGACGTCCATGATGGCTCCAATTGTACTCATAATAATGACGGATGCACCTATTTTTACAA
Organism: Sporosarcina sp. P18a; assembly: GCF_002743135.1. NCBI lineage: Bacteria > Bacillati > Bacillota > Bacilli > Caryophanales > Caryophanaceae > Sporosarcina > Sporosarcina sp. P18a. The sequence goes on from NZ_PDYQ01000003.1 coordinate 242,134, forward strand.
AGTCTACACCAATATAGAGAGACATACCTGCGATTGCCTCTTCTTCCTCTTCACCAAATCCTTGAATCATGAGCTTTTGGGATACTAATACAATGAAAAACAATAATATACTAATGGTAATCATCGTCGAGATGAATGCTATTACCGTTTTGCTGTTCACTTCATTAATGTAAAATAAACTGACGCATCCTATAACTATGCAGGCGATAAATGTAATCAGAATAGGATTAGCGTTCGGATCCAACATAAAAAACATGGTGAAGAAGACGACACCAAAGTTAAAAAACAGCGAAATGAATGATCGCACTCCACTTTTTCCACCTACCCAGATCATCAATACGAGTAATATAACCGCGAGCCATACTATTACATTCATATTCTCGCCCTCTTTCGTTCAATAAAGAAGATCGCTGTATAGAGTCCTATAGGGATAGTTAAGACGATTCCAATCCCACCGGCTAATGCACGTGCTAATTCCAACGATAAATTCATCGAGAGTGCAAATCCTACGGGTGAAGCGTTTTTCAAATAGAGGATTAGCATGGGGATAGATCCACTTATATAAGCAAAAAATAGAATGCTTGTAATGGTTCCCATAATGTCTTTGCCGATATCTATGCCAGATGCTTTCAGCGCTTTAACGGATATAGTATGATCTCTTTCATATAATGCAAACATCGAAGACGACATCGTAATGGCCACATCCATGATGGCTCCAAGCGACCCGATAAACAACCCCGCCATGAAGATCGTGTGATAAGGACGCGTCAAAAACTGCATTTCTTCATAACGTAGCCCATTCCCTGAAGTGATCCAGATGACAAGAGACGTAATGGAAAGAGATATGACTGTTGCGACTAGCGTAGCTACAATTGCGGCATATGTTTTTTCGTTTCGGCCACTGACTAGTAAGAGTGAAATGGTTGTGAATAAACAGATACATATCCCGCAAACCACAAGTAAACTGACCTCATAAAATTTCACATAAATATCTAAAGCGAATGATAGTACCATGACGTTAATCACAAAGCCTACTATCGCCAATAGTCCTTGCTTATGCCCGACAATTAGCAGTGTAAATACGAAGATCCATGCAACGATCAATACGTATTTATCACGTTTTACGTCTGTTATACTCCCCGCTAGTTCTTCTACCTTAGAATCAATGGAGACGAAAACTTCATTTCCTATATGGTACTGTTGATCGTACGCCCCCGAGGATGAATACTCATTTACCAACTGGATTTCCCGACCTTTTTCTTCCCCATTCATGATCTTAGCTATGATGTGTTGGACAAATAGCGTATCTTCATTGCCATGCATGTCTGTTACATCAGTTTCTTCCTCTATTGTTGTATGGATTACCTTGGCGATCGGTCGATCATAAAATGAATAATTATGATTTACAAAAGCAATGGAAATGGTACAGCAAAATGCTAACAGAAAGAATAAGATCCACTGCAATGTTGTGATGTTTCTGATTCTATTCAAAATAATCCTCCTGACACTCCTAGGATGAGTCACAGATTAATCCTACCATGAATAAGACGTAGATTTGAAAAAAATATCTCTATTACCCCCAATGAGAAAAGCTCCGATTCCATTATAGGAAGAGAAGCGAATGTACCCATTTCCTGGACAGAAAACTGTTCTAGTAAATCCAGCACCTCCAAAACCACCACTTGATGGTAGAGTGTAACATCAATTCCTAGGAGTGTCCCACCTTCCATAAATCTTCCATGTTTCTTTGATCCCGTCAGCCAGTCAAAATCAAAAAACTCTACAACACGGACTTTTTCATCCAGTGGCTTTCGTTTTAAGGAATCTTGGATAAACAGTCCCGCTACGCGCAAAATTAGCTGAGCCTATAGAAGGGATTCAGGTAAGTCGGACTTCAGGAATTCCACCACTCCATGCTTTCATGAGCAGCTGCAACACTTCTGCTGTTTCAATGGTAGAAGATTTCTCCAACGTAACAGAACCTCCTTGATCGGTATGGCGCTGTTCTGCAATTACCCGATTGATCATTGCGGTTTGCTGGTGTTTTGTCGCCTCGTTGATCGATCGATGCATAACTGTGGCTGCTTTGCGCAAAGGTGTTTGCATTCCGCTTTCACAGGATGCTACGTTCAAGTAGTGGTTTATTTCTCTCGCTACTTCTTCAATAAACAGAAGAGCCTTCTTTGAATGCAAATCAATTTTCTGGTCAGCTATAGCGATTTCCCACCCCGCCACTTCAACCCGTAAAGCATGTCCCCATAAACTCTCAATGCCGTTCAGCAAAGGTACAAGTATGGTACATGTACGTGCCAGCTCCGTCTCCTGCATTACATTCGGCAATTGAATATATGAGGATAATGCTGCTTTTTCTTGTCTTTCTTTATTGTAAAAATGCACTACAATACCTTCACTTTCAAGCAGCTGTTTCATCAAACCGATAGCTGAGATTTCTTTATAGTCAATAGTAAGACCGTCAGTGGCATGAAGAAATCTTTCCCTATTGAAGTGGCTAAGCGAACATCCAAAAACGCGTTCTACTTGTTCAGCTTCAAATATACTCCAAGAGCCGCACGCTTGTACTTGTTCCATAAAATAATCGGGTATACATATATGCTTTTCTTTTATCTCGCTTGATAAAAATGATGTGATTCCATTGTCGGAAATATCCATAGTATATTGTTGGACTCTTGTCTTTCGCTGATAGAATGCTTTATCGAAGAACGACATCACTTCAGCTGGTAACGTCACATAGCCTTGGCTCAGTATCCAATATGCTTCCTGTACTTTCCGCAGACGCTGAACAGTTTCATGTTGCATGGCGGCCATTGCTATGAGCATCAATCTCTCCTGAGGCAGACCTATCTGTTTATCACAATAATTGGATGTTACAAACTCATTCATATATGGTTGCAACAGTGCAGAAGGGATCAATTGGTCACGTTCAGCAACAATCTGTAAGCCAAGCCATTTGATTTCGGTTACTGAATAATCATAGATCCATCGATCGTATAACCCATCCTGTAACAATTTCTTTACTACTTGATGAAATCCCGAAAACGCAGGCCCTCCACGCTGTTGTTCTACTTGTTTATACAATAACTGCAATAGTGCCCGTTCGGTTATCTTTTCCACTACTCTCATGTCGCGGTCTCCTTTCGTAAACAACAAAAAAACAATCATTCCGCCTCTTCGGCAAAATGATTGCAATAGTTGTGAATGAGGAAACAAAGTCAGGCAGCTTTAATATACTACACACAAAAATGCATAGATGTAGATACCTTTTTTGCTTCCACTCCTCAACCCCCGAAGAAAGTGTCGCTTTTTCGATACGTGGCAGGTCTCCTGGCTTCACTTCATCCTTCCGCAAGTTCCTTCCCATGTCTCCATAGTGGCTAATTCTAGCGGTCGTCCGTGTATACAGTTGCGGGGACAGCTCCGGTTGACGGATTCCCTTTTATACCTTGATAGGTACCAGCGCATCGTGCAAACTCATTTATTTTATTGCTATCATTTTATCATGGATAACATAGTGGGTGGTAGCGTTTGTATGCATTAGAAGAATCATGACATAACTAAATAGGGTACCTATGCAAAAAACATTGTGAGTACGTCCACAATCGTTTTGTGCTAGGCACCCCGTGTAGAGTGTTCTTCATTACTTACATTAGTTGTTGACCGCATAGACAGCCGCACTCCGCCAATCCTTGAACATATGCTTCTTCCCACGTGATTCCGTGGATGAAACCATTCTCCGAGTAGCCTGTGATTAAATAGAATGTTTCGTTCTGCTCCGGTAGTGATGAATTGTTCTGATAGTTGTTGTTTTTCATAAGAATTACCTCCTGGATTTTGTATTTTTCGTAGTATATGCCTTGCCGGGGAATAAAAGAACATTTTTTTCGGCATTTAATGATAATTGCCCATTTGACAGCGCTTACATTACGAAGTCAAAAGGAAGGAATTCTTTATATATATCCCCGAGTAAATATACTACAGACATACTTTATAATTCAGTGAATTCTGTTTATTGTACCACCCAAATAAATAATTGTAAATATAAAAGTTGTAATTCCCTGTTAACATTTGTAGATTTTCGAGAAGAACCTATGACTTCTCTATCATTTAATGACTAAAACACGACCTTATAACTTTTTATACAAAAAAATCTCCCTAAGTCCTCTTTACGACTTAGAGAGATCCGTAGTGATTAGGACATTTGCTTTTCGCAAATGTCGATGACTGCTCTGACAGAGTCAGCTGACTTGTCGAGTGCTATTTGTTCTTCCTTTGTTAACGGAAGTTCAATCACACTCTCGATACCATTGCCCCCGAGAACAGTGGGTACGCCTAAATAAATGTTTTGATATCCATATTCGCCCTCTAAATAAGCAATGGACGGCATAATTCGTTTCTTATCTTTAATAATTGCTTCAGCCATCTCAACCAAAGCCGCTGCCGGTGCGTAATAAGCGCTACCGTTACCTAGTAGTGAGACGATCTCACCACCGCCTTTTCGAGTGCGCTCCACAATTGCTTCTAGCCGTTCGTTCGAGATAATCTTATCCAATGGAATGCCGCCGGCGTACGAATAACGTACAAGTGGAACCATATCATCTCCGTGTCCACCAAGTACAAAGCCCGAAATATCCTCTACGGATATATTTAGTTCTTCCGAGATGAACGTAGTGAAACGCGCAGTATCAAGCACGCCTGATTGTCCAATTACGCGGTTTTTAGGAAAGCCAGTTGTTTTATAACATACATATGTCATCGCATCAACTGGATTACTTAAAATCAGCACGGTACTGTCTGGCGCGTAACGTTTCACTTGTTCGGAAACAGAACGCATAATCTTTGCATTGGTTGCAACTAAATCATCTCGACTCATACCTGGTTTACGTGCAACACCTGCTGTAATGATAACCATTGCGGCGCCTTCAATATCCTCGTAATTGGATGTACCTGTAATACGGGAATTAAATTGTTGTACAGGACTCGTCTGAAGAAGATCCAGTGCTTTCCCTTTAGTCGGATTGGAAAGATCCGGGATATCAACCAAGACAATGTCACCTAATTCTTTCTGTGCAGCCATCAATGCAGCCGTAGAGCCCGTGTGACCAGCTCCGATGACTGCAATTTTATGTCGTTTGAAAGCCATGAAAAACACTCCTTTATATAGACTTCAATATGAGGAATGCACTTATAGCACACCTATTCCTCAGTCTTTCTTCGGTGCCTTCTTCGCTTCTGCCAGTTTCTTAACTTGCGGAATTTCTGGAGTAGTCGACACTAGGGGTTTCACCATGCCATACACTGAATCATCGGGACGCGGTATTACATGCGCACCTAGTAATTCACCTACACGCGCTGCTGCGTCGCGACCTGCGTCAACAGCTGCCTGAACTGCTCCAACATCACCTTGAACGATGACCGTAACAATTCCACCATCGACCATCTCCTGTGATACCAACTCCACGTTGGATGCTTTCACCATTGCGTCTGCCGCTTCAATCGATCCAATCAATCCTTTTGTCTCAATCATTCCGATCGCTTGACTCATGTATATCACCTCTTTTCACTTCTGTTGAATCGATAATACCAATAATGACCGCGTCGATTGGGATCGGGTTTTCTTTCGGTAAAATAAAGCGTGAAGAACCGCCACTCGTAATGAGGACCTCGTCACCAACCCCTGCTCCAATCCGATCTGCCGCGACCATATGCGACTGTATATTATTTCCGTATGCATCAATTGGCTGGATGATTAACAGTTTAAGCCCTGCTAATCCATCCTCTTTACGGGTTGCCCATACGTTACCAATCACTCTACCCATTCGCATGCGTAATCACCTTTTTCTACTTTCTACTCGATATCGTTTTACCGAGTTCCCGTGCCGTATCTCTTGCTAGTGCCGTAACAATTGTGCCTTTATTAATAACGATTTCCTTTTCTGAAATCTCGGACACGTCTTCAGCCGACAAAAGTTTTTTTGTGAATTCATATGCCTCTGGAACATTTACTGGAGTAGGCGCCTTCACCGCTTCCGTCGTCGCTTGTACAGATGCCACTTCTTTCGCGTCACCCGATTTCACTAGACGACCAATTGATCCTTGTGTAATGAAACCTGCATTTGCTTCATCGGTATCAATATGCATTTCGAGACGATAACGCTCATTCACCCGAATACGGACATTGCGGAATGAAATGGCTCGGACTCCGTCTGCTTCCACCGTGACATACTCTCCATCTTCCACACCAAAGCGCGTAGCATCTGTAGGTGCCATATGGATATGTGCCTGCGCGATAATAAGTCCTTGGTCTATATGCACACTACCTTTTGGTCCGATTAATGTAATCGGTGCTGATCCCTCAATATTACCGGATTCCCGAAGTGGGGGCTTGACGCCGAGTTTCATGGCATCCGTAAAGCTGACCTCGACTTGGGTAGCTTTTCGGACAGGGCCTAAAATACGCACACGTTCAATACTACTTTTAGGTCCTGCAATCATCACCGTTTCGTTGGCGGCGAATTGGCCCGGCTGTGAAAGCTCGGACCGCTGTGTCAACTCATACCCTGCGCCAAACAATACTTCCACATGTTCAGGCTGTAAATGTACGTGACGGGCGGAAACCGCAATGGGAACCGCTCGTTCCGGCAATTGAACGGGACTTTTGCCCAGTTGTCCAAGAATTTCTCCGACAATTTGTTCAATCAATTGCTGATTCATCTAGTTCACGCCTTTCTACTATGTCAGCAGTGATTATTCGCTTTTTGGTAACATCAATTCTAATTCGTTATGTGGTCTTGGGATTACGTGAACAGAAAGCAATTCGCCCACACGTTGTGCTGAAGCAGCACCTGCATCTGTTGCTGCTTTTACTGCGCCTACATCACCGCGTACCATAACTGTTACGATTCCACCGCCAACATGTACTTTACCTACTAAGTTTACGCTTGCTGCTTTCACCATTGCGTCTGCTGCCTCAATTGCACCGATTAATCCTTTAGTTTCTACCATTCCTAATGCTGTACCTTCTCTGTTCATAATTGTTTCCTCCTAATAGTGTTTTATTTTGTAAGTTGTTTAACGATTTCACTGACTAAGTTCTGTACTAATGCTGGATCGATGTTGTTGTTTGTTGTGGCTGATACATTGTTCATCACACTGGATACGAGCTGATCATTGGAGCTTTCCGTCGACTCTGAATGCTTCGGCAATTGTACATCCTTCGTGCCATATGCCATCCGTTTAATGTTCAGCAAATGCGTAGCTGTGACATTGTCTGATGTAATATTGCCGCCGAATGTTCCGCAACCTAATGTGAATGATGGCATTAAGCCTGTCGTACCACCAACTGCTCCAACAGAGGACATCGTGTTGACCAAAATACGTGATACTGGCATTTCCATAGCGAATTCACGAGCTACTGCATCGATTTCGGTATGTAGTGCCAAGCTGTGTCCACGTCCGCCAAGGTTCAGTAAGTCGAGGCACACTTCTTTCGAGTGCTTCACACCGTCGACGACATACATAGCGAAAATAGGTGATAGTTTCTCCAATGAAAACGGTACGTCTTTACCGACTTTTGTTTCCATCCCGACAATTAGGCGCGTACCTTCTGGTAAAGAAATGCCTGCCATTTTCGCGATGAACTGTGGGCTCTTACCGACCACTTTTGGATTCACCTTACCGGGTACCGGTGAGATGACACCTTCCATAATCTTTTTCTCTTCATCCGATAAAATATACGCGCCATTTTTCTTCAGCTCACGCGTAACCAGGTCCACGACGTGCTTATCAACCACGATGGCTTGCTCGGTTGCACAAATCGTACCGTAATCGAATGACTTGCTGTCTACGATATCTTTTACCGCTTTTTCAATCTTTGCGGAACGTTCGATATAAACTGGTACATTACCAGGACCTACACCGTAAGCTGGTTTACCGGAGCTATATGCCGCTTTGACGAGCGCACTACCGCCTGTTGCAATGATAAGATTCACGTCTTTATGCGACATTAATTGCTGTGTAGCTTCCATTGAAGCCAGTGTGAGACATTGAATCAAACCTTCAGGGGCTCCAGCTGCAACCGCTGCTGCATCACATACTTTTAATGCTTCGTGTGTGCATTCCACTGCGTAAGGGTGAGGGCTAACTACAATGGAATTTCGTGTCTTCAATGAAATCAACGTTTTGAAGAACGCCGTCGATGTTGGGTTGGTCGTTGGGATGATTGCGGCAACTACACCGAACGGAGCAGCGATTTCCACGACCTTATTCATATGGTCCTCTTTGATGACACCGACCGTTTTCATATCTTTAATACTTTCGTATACATCACGGGAGCCCACTTCGTTCTTAATTTTCTTATGAGCTGCTACCCCCATACCTGTTTCATCTACCGCAAGTTGTGCAAGGCGACCGGATTGTTCAAAAGCGGCATCAGCAACGGCTTTGACAATCTTGTCAACTTGTTGCTGAGTATAGCCCATGAATTTCTCTTGTGCTTCTTTTGCAGTTTGGACGGCTGTACGCATTTGTTGTAAAGCCAATAAATCTTTATCCATTAATTGGACCAAATTAAAACACTCCTTTCTAGATACTTATCTATCAGTAACTTAACGGATCTTTCGCCATCTTCTGTATCGCTTCTCGAAATGCGTCGGCTGCTGCCTTGCAAGAAGACTGGCTGCCTGTCAGTAGACCACCGCCAAAGTTGGTTTCGGAGGGAGGTGCATAGAGTACACAAAGTGTAACGTCTGCAGCTTTTAGTGCAGCATCCAAACCGACAACGGCCTCAACAGGCGGTGCAATCAAGTATGCCAATGACTGTCCATCGGCTACATTGGCCATGTCAGCTAAGTAACTCCCACAACTGGAAATGGTATGCGCATATAACGCATGATCACGATTTCCGTTAATCGCCTCAAAATACGCTTCGTGCTCTATCGTTATACGAATCGAATCAAGACCACTTTTTACTTCTTCCGGCGACGAGCCAGCTATGACTCCTATAAACTCTCCCGATAACGGACCAGAAGAGTGAGCTGAGCCCGCGTAAAAACTTTTTGCATAGACCACTTCCACATCGCTATGCTTCGTTGCTGCATCAATTGCTGTATAGCCGACGTCGTCAATTGTCGTCGTGATCAACCCAAGACTACGCTGATGAGGCTTCAATCGGAACTTCTCAGCAAGTTCCGGACTGACATTCGAAATGACTTGCATCGACAATATGTCTGCATAGATTTTCACTTGCCCTCCTCCTTCCTTATCCTTCCTTTTGAACAAGCGATACACCGCTCGCTTCATATTTCAAGATTTTCTGAATAACCGTTCCAAGAAATGCACCCGCTTCAACAGGAGGGATTCCGCCTTTATGAATATTGGAGATGACCATACGATCCGCTTCAATCGTGCCATGTCTAGGCTTGTAGCATATATAAGCACTTAGCGACTCTGCAGACACAAGACCCGGACGTTCACCGATCAGCATGACGACAACGTCAGGCTGCAACAGCTCTCCGATATCGTCCATCACGGCAACTCGCCCCTTATCAACATAAAACGTTGTTCCCATATCAATATTCAAGTTGTTAAGTGATTGTTGTAATGATAAGTAAACGTCTTCCAAATTTTCTTCGATTGCTTTCGCACTCAGTCCATTTGACGCTACAATTTGTACGACAGGTGATTTTTTACAACGCTCTTGAATCAAAGCTCTTGCTTCGTCTGAAAGCTTTCTACCAAGATCCGGGCGTCGAATGTATTCCTCTTTATCTGACACTTTGGATTGCACTTGGAACAATCCTAGCTGTTCGAGCAAGTCATCACGTACTTCACCGTAGACTGCGTCAACTGCTGCAGCGTGATCCAGTCGGAACTGTAGCCACGTCTTCGTTTTCGGACGTGAGCCTGCGCGCCCGACCCCTATTCTAGCTGGTGTTTTCTTACGATATTCTGCCAGCTTGTCTTCCTCAAGATCTTCTTGTGGTTTTGATTTCGGATTACCATACGCCGTCGTCGGTTTTGGTTTTACGGTGGAAATATTCCGCTTCGGCCCTTGTGTCGTACTATGGAACACCACCGCTCCGCTAGGCGATTTTTTCACAGTTTCCACTTCCAACTGCCCAATAGGTCGCCGTGAAAACAACTCTACTTTCTGTTCGTTCGTTGGCTGTTGTTGTATGGTTTGACCACTACTCGCAGCCTCTAGTTTTTCTACAACCATTTTTGTGATTTGCTGAATTAAATCCTCATTCAAGTCTATCCACCTCCTATCGATTGAAGAGTGTGAGATCTCCAGCATATTTACTCAACATGCCATTTTCGTAAATCCCCATCTTTTCAAGCCATTTCAAGTATTCAGGTGCTGGTGTTTTACCCATCGTCTGAAGAACGGTCGCCACGTCATGGTAGCTCATGGACTGGTAATTCAGCATAACGTCATCACCCATAGGGGCTGCGATGATGAAATTCACACCTGCCGCTGATAATAAGATACTTAAATCTTCAATGTCATTTTGGTCTGCTTTAATATGGTTCGTATAGCAAATGTCTACACCCATCGGCAGTCCATGTAGCTTGCCCATAAAGTGATCTTCAAGGCCCGCTCGGATCACTTGCTTACTGTTATATAAATATTCCGGACCAATAAATCCGACAACTGTGTTGACAATGTACGGATCATAATGTCGTGCAAAACCGTAGTTCCGTGCTTCCATGGTTACTTGATCTACGCCATAATGCGCTTCAGCCGACAGTTCGGATCCTTGTCCTGTTTCAAAATACAATGTTTGAGGACCAGTACCCGTACCCATTTTCAGCGATAGATCTTTCGCTTCCGCAATTAATTCTGCTGAAATACCAAATGAACGATGGGCTTTTTCCGTTCCTGCGATACTTTGGAAAATCATATCCGCAGGAGCTCCCTGTTCGATTGCTTTCATCTGTGTCGTAACGTGTGCAAGTACACAGTTTTGTGTTGGGATTTCCCATTCATCAATAAAGTCTTTCGTCGCATTCAATACACGCTTTACGCTTTCTACGGAATCATCTACAGGATTGATCCCAATTACCGCATCACCGATACCGTAAGACAAGCCTTCTTTTAACGAAGTGATGATTCCATCAATATTGTCCGTCGGGTGATTCGGTTGCAGGCGGGAAGACAAAGTACCCTTTTGACCGATTGTAATATTACACGTTGATAAGATTTCGATTTTATTTGCCGCGTGTACTAAGTCCAGATTGGACATCAGCTTTGTTACAGCCGCAATGACTTCCGAAGTCAATCCGCGACTGAGACGTTTTAATTCGCGGTCCCCTACTTCATTACTCAAAATGTATTCGCGCAGTTCTGCGATACTCCAGTTCTGGATTCCACTGTAGACCTTCTCGTTAATATCATTTTCAATAATCAGTGAGACTTCATCATCTTCGATTGGGATCAGTGGATTGTTACGGATGTCGCTTATAAGCAACTCACTAACGACTGTTTTGGCAGCGATTCGTTCTTGCACGGTTTCCGCCGCAATTCCTGCGAGACGATCTCCAGATTTCTCTTCATTCGCTTTTGCTAGCACTTCTTTTAGGTCATGGAACACATATCGTTCGCCGCCTAATGTAGTGGATAAATTCACGTACAAGACCTCCTTTACGTTGTATGGAATGTTAAGGTTTTCACAACGACCGGTACGACGCCTGAGGTGAGCGCATTGCCGATATCGATGTAATCGCCTGTTTCCACATTAATTTGATCTATACAAATAATGCTTTGTTTCACTTGTAATGCCGCCAACGTTTGGCCAATCACTTTAGCGTGATCTGATTGAATGACCAATATAATCGGTTGTTCAGGGCGCGGCCTCTCGTTCATGATCTGAACAATTGCCTTGGCCAATCTCTGCACATCGCGAAATCCGAGATAGGGAAGATTGGACAGATAGAGAGCGAAGTTTTGTCCTTCTTTCGCAGAGTCGTATAAAGTAACCGCCTGCTGAACCGCGTCTTCAAATCGGGATAATCCTATCTCGAGATTTCCTTCAAAATCATATTGGTAAATCGGAATGTTCTTTAATGGCAACTCATGTGGCGCAATCTGTATGGTAGCTCCGCTAATTTCAGTAGTCTGTGTTCCAGCTCCCAATACAGTAGCCCGTACAGTTTCTACCGGCTCTTGCCAAGTAAAGTGTTGTAGTGATGTGTTTTGTAGCAGTGCCTCCGCAAGTTGCATGCCGATATCGTCGTACCGCGCTATTTGGACTTCACCGGAAGTATGATGATACATACATTCGGAAATACCACCTGAAAAGACGATGGTATCGATTGGTTGCAACCAGTTCGGTTCATGACCTAGCAAAAGCACTCGATCTTGTGCCTGAACTTCTTTCTTCAAAATACGCGCCATCGCTTCTGCCATATAAGTCGTTACGAATGATACAGCTGATGCATTTTTGGGGTCACCGACTTGTAACGTATAGCCTTGGTCTTGCAATAACCGTTCGACTGACGGTGAAATGGTACGGACTTTTCCGTGTTCAAATTCGATCAAGCGACCCCCGATATGCATCGTACATGTACCAAGAAGTTGCTTGTCTTTGAATACTGCAATATTTGCTGTCCCTCCACCAATGTCTATATTGGCAATTACCTGGCCACTTTTTCCAGATGATTCATAGCTGCCTGACCCTTTTGCTGCGATAATTCCTTCTAAGTCAGGGCCTGCCGTTGCGACGAGGAAATCGCCTGCTTCATCAGACAACTGATGCAACATTTCACTGGCGTTTCGTTTGGTTGCGGTTTCACCTGTAATAATGACAGCGCCTGTTTCTATCTGCGAAGGCTGGATTCCTGCCTTGTCGTATTCAGTGCGTATAATCTGTTGGACACCCGCTACATCAATCGTCACTGCGTCTTGCAATGGTGTTCGAAATACTGGGCTCTTGTAGAGTATTTCTTTATCTGTAATTTCTATTCGTGGCACATGTGTTGCACCCGCTACATTACGTAGAGAAAAACGACTGATAATCAGTTTTGTCGTGCTTGTGCCAATATCAATTCCTGCACTAATAATTGTTTCGTGCTTATTGAAATTGCTCACGCCCACACTCCTTTCTGATTACTTACTGCCCTGTACTTTTAATTATATCTAGCTTAGACACCAGCTTCCGGGTCATTTCAATCTTCCCAATAACGTACAAAGTATGCACTTTGTCGGGAAGATTACAAACGCCTGTCGGAGTTAGACGGCGTCTTGCGCTTTTGATATAAAAAAGACGCCTTTACAAACCCATGGATTTTCCCATGGGATGTAAAGGCGTCTTTGCCGTTTTTATTCACTTGTATGAAATTTACTATATCAAATTCCTATCTGGCTGTAAAGAAAATTAGCCGTGGAAGATCAAGTACTTATCGGCTTTTGATTCTACGTAATGCCGCATCGCCGGAAGGTCGTTCAGCTTTGTCAATTCCTTTATATGCTTGATCCCCATACCCGTTTTGGAAGAAATCATGACAATGGGTCCGACGTTCATGACAGTCTTTAACATGCCAAGTGAACGATCTATATCCGCTTCCGGAAGATCGCATTTGGTGATGACCCCGATGGGTAGTTTCGGGATTCCCATGCTGAAACCTGGTGGAAAAATAAGCTTTTCACTCGTTGCGTCTTGCAAATACAGTACATGCGTTACTTCAAGCGCGGTGGCCATAATATTTTTGTAGAACATTGGATTTTCTGTGTACTCGCCCGGTGTATCGACAATCCAATCATAATAACTGAGCGTTTGCGTTTTGAAAGCTTCTACTTTTCGGCCCAATAAAGCATTCGTCAATGTAGACTTTCCCGCCCGTACCGCACCGATCAGCATTGCCTTGTTTCGCATCGTCCTCACTCCTTATGATTTTGTGATTTCAGCTGGCGTATACTTTAACTTCTCCGATAAAAAACGATTAATCTCCAGCATAGCCATCTCTACTTCGGAGACGCTCCCTACGATGACAAGACTTCCTGTAAATCGATCGAGGAATCCAATTTGAACATTTGCTGCTTTCGTAGCTAAGTCCCCCGCGATAATTACCGTCTCACTCGGTGTACAAGTGAGAATACCTAAAGCTCCAGCTTCCTGGATGCCTAACTTCTGAAACATGTCTGGATCGGGATTAGCGATCAAATGACTGAGTGTAATCTGTTTTCCTGGAACGAATTCCTGTATAAATCGTTTCTTGTCTTCGCTCATTATACACACTCCTTGTTTATATTTTTATGCTTTAGCGGCGGGAGCTTTCGTTTCAACATCTTCGTACTCGCCTTCGCGAATAATTCCCGCTTCACGGTCTTGCTTTTCCAACCTTAATGCTGTTGGTACAGACAGCTTGTATGCAATGATAACCGCGATGATACCCGCACTTAATTTACCTAGTATAACCGGTAAAATTATATTGGGTTGGAAATTCGCTGTGAAAGATAAATGATCACCTAGCAAGAATGCAGCACACACTGCGAATGCGATATTGATAACTTTATCTTTTGGTTTCATGTAACGAACTAATGAGAACATCGCCAAGATATTCGCGACAGTCGCAAGTAGACCCGCGCTACCTTCAGGCGAAAGCCCAATTTTCTTTCCCGCGGCTTCCAAAGGTGTCCCCATGTACTTTCGAATCAAGTAAATCATTGGGAATGCACCCGCTAACATAATACCAATATATCCGGCTGTTTCAAGTGCACGGAATTGGTCTGCTTTATCCGCCATGATTGGATCAAAGCCCCAAACACCAAAGATCTTAGTAAAGATACCCGTAAATACTTCTACAATAGAGAACACTAATACAAGTTTAATGGCAGCGTCCATCACACGGCCAAAAATCATAAATCCGTTAATCATAATACGTGGAACGAACTTCAGTCCGACCGCGATCAATACAACAAATAGTAATAATGGCAATAAATTTATGAAGATTTGTAAATAACTAATCGCAAACTCATAATTGGATGTAGCCGTCGTGCTGATTACATCACGCACGTCCGTGTTGAACAAAACAACTAATACCGATGCAATAAATGCACCGATTGGAATCGTCAATACACCTGACATGATGCCAAGCGCCATGTACTTATGGTCTCGTTTATCTAGCATGGCAAGTCCCATTGGAATAGAGAAGACGATTGTTGCTCCGGACATGAAACCAACGATCAGCGCCATGATCCATCCTTCATTTGTAACCTTTAGCGCTTCCGCTAACTGATAACCACCCATATCTGAAGCCAGAATAGTAGTTGCAGCAAGTGCCGGATCTGCCCCGATTGAATTAAATACAGGACCAATGAATTTACTGATAAACCAGGTCAAGTAGGGTATAGACGCCATGATTCCTGCTGCAGGAACGAAGATATGCCCAACAGCGTGTAATCCAGACATGAATTCCTTACCTAATCCCTCTTCCGGATTTTTTATTGAAGCAAATGCCCCTGCAACTGCACAGGCCATGATAATGTAGACAATTACCGTACCGATCATTTCCATTTGAGTTTCCCCCTATTACTTTCTTATAGTGTTACCGTCCACCTTGTATTAATACACTTGCCACCACCTTTAAATCTAATGACAAATTCTGAAAAAAGAAGACAAAAAGACGCTTAAAGAAGGTATCTCTTTAAGCGTCTTTGCTTAGGTCTATTTACTTGTGCGAATCTATAATCTCTACTGCAAGTGACTCCATTGTCATTTGCCTTGACATACTTGTATCACGCATTTTTTTAAATGCCTGTTGCTCGGTTAAGTTCTCTGAATTCATCAGAATACCTTTTGCCCGTTCGATGACTTTCCGCTTTTCCACTTCCTGTTTTGCCTGCTGAATACCGTCTTTTAGCCGGTGTACTTTACTGGATTGATGCAGTGCAACTTCAATTGCAGGAATTAAATTGGCTTCAGAAATGGGCTTGACTAAATAGCCGACCACACTGTCTTGCTGTGCCTTTTCCACAAATTCTTTTTGACTGTACGCGGTAATGATTAAAATCGGTATATCCAGTTGTTCTCCGATGATTCGACTGGCTTTTAGCCCATTCATCTTCGGCATTTTAATATCCATCAAAATTAAATCAGGTTTATGCAAAAAGGCTAGCTCGATCGCTCGATCACCATCGCCTGCTTCCCCAACGACTTCATAGCCATGGTCTTGCAAAGTCATTTTTAGATCCATGCGAATAATTGATTCGTCTTCCGCTATCAAGATTCGTTTACCCATTAAAAATCTCCACCTCCGCACCCACTGGGAAATTGATTACTGCATGAGTCCCGATTTCCCTGGGCACATATAGGAACTCACCATTTAAGTCATTGGTTACTAAGTTGTGGATAATTTCCGTGCCGAGTGACGTTTGCGGATTCTTCATTCCAACGCCGTTGTCGGAAACGTGAAGTTCTACAAAGTCATGATCCACAATAAATTCCACATTAATAATTCCTTCTTCTTTGCCTCGAAATGCATGCTTTAGGGAGTTTTGTATGAGCTCATTAATAATCAATGCTATTGAAACCGCTTTCTTAGAGGTTGTTATTATTTTATTGCCATTCGGCTCAATAATCAAGTCTACTTTTAAGTTGTAATCGTTTAGTACCATCGTGGAACAAATTTTTCTTGTCAAATCTATAATATTTACATCATCGTCGTCTGCATCTTCCTTCGTAAGGATAATTTCATACACAGAGGAAATGCTATATATCCGGTTAAGTGTTTCCTCAAAAGCAGATCGGTTATTAGCTGATATGCCATTACGCATTTGCAATCTTATCAAGCTTGCGACAGTTTGCAAATTATTTTTAACCCGATGATGTATTTCTTTAATGACGACAGATTTCATCATCAATTCTTTTTCCTTTGTTCGAAGTTCAGTAATATCTTGGACGATCAACAACGTTTCTTGAGACTTATTTTTTTCACGCATTCTTATTTTTTTTACAATTAAATTTTTGTCCTGAATCGTCAACTCAAAGACAAATACATCCTCTTCCTGCTCATAAACTGTCCGCAAAAACGGTAGCATTTCCAATAAATCTCGATACAATACGTCATCCCGTCCGCTCATTTCAGAAATAAGCTTTAACCCCGAGGGATTTGCATAAACTAATCGATTACTAGCATCAGTCAAAATAAGCATCTCCATCAATAAATCCGAGACTACTCCAAGACCCGAATTCGTCAGTTGATCTTCCGCCGTTTCTGTAACTACCGAAAACCTTTTTATATCGTCAGCCGGTAGCGGTGAGGTGACTTGTTTCTCAGAAACCAACACACCGATCACTTGATGATAGGTGTTCTTAATGGGTACCACGGTTTGATGCACCACGATACCTTCTTGTGTCATCGCCTGCTGTATGATAGATTTCTTTCCGTTACGATAAGAATAAAAAACGCCCGGTTCAAAAGACTCAAATACAATCTTTCCAATGACAGAATTAGTATACAGTGGAGTACACCCCACTGGAAAAGCCTCTGCAACGACAATCGCTTGATTACTCGGTTTTAATTTACAATCAATGAACATATACGAATTGGACAGATCTGCATAGGTTTGTAAGCTAAACGCCATCTCTTGCAAAATCTGCACATCTTGATTAGTCAATTCCGTATGTAATTTACAAAGTTTCTCTACTGTTGATTTTACCAATACGCCACGACCCTACGATCAGGAATACTGCTACCCCTACCCTGTAAAATTAGTATAGATTGGTTAGCGAAAGAGGTCAATTGACAAGTTCGATGTAGATAAATGGGCATTAAGGAAATCTTCCACCTTTCTCTTATACGCTTTCTGATCCATCACGAATGCTTCCCCGTGATTCGCATCATCTACTAAAAACAGTTCCGCTTCACTCTCCGTTACTTCGTACAGCTCCTTTGTCATATCTGTCGGTACAAATGTATCGGCGTTGCCGTGTATGTACAGGATTGGTATAGTTGCACGCTGTACAGCACTCAGCGCATCTGCTTCCTTCAATGAATATCCCGCTTTTGCGTTCGTCAATAAGTTCATATTATCAAGTAACGGAAATGCCGGCAAATGAAACATTCGATTTAATTGATAGGCAAAAAGCTGATAAACGGATTGATACGGACTATCTGCAATGACTGCCTTCACTTGATCGGGAAGCTTCTCACCACTTGCCATCAAAACTGTAGCGGCCCCCATTGACAACCCATGGTAGACCACTTCTGTAGCAGGATCCATATTTTCGCTAAGTAACTTCGTCCAATCAATCAAATCCAAACGATCCGGCCATCCAAAACCATAATAGTCTCCACCACTTTTTCCATGTCCTCTAGCGTTTGGCATGAAGAGATTATATCCCAGTTCTTCATAATAAAATTGACCGTACAAGCCCATCTGTTTTGCGTGTCCTAAATAACCATGTGTCAGAATCACTAATTTGTTAGTCGGCTGTTTGGCAGGCAAGTAATACCCCATTAACTTTATACCATCTCTTGACGTCATGTGCATTTCTTCAAACTCCTGTTTATCCACCCAATCTAGCCAGTCTCCATTTAAAAACACATCCATGGTTTCAGCTGATACTTTCAAGTCAGCATTGCCTGTCAGGAAGTCTTTGGGACCACGTTTGATGGCCAAGTTATAGAAGAAAAAGCTTCCTGCTATCTGAAAAATAATAAAGATAGCAACTAGTAAAACGACAACCTTTTTCCATCTTATTTTTTTCATTTCTATATCCTCGTTCTCTTTGTCTTAGTATTTACTTTTATTATACAGTGAAAACGAAGAATTCGTTAGGAGGATTTCATGAGAAAAACCCCAGTAGTTGGATAACGACTACTGGGACGGACTTCATTCACTATTTTTACTTCTTACTTCTTCTTATTGTCTTGCTCGGTAGCCTGATCTGCTCGTTTAAACTCCTTGTCGTACAATACTTCCTGTGTGGATGAAAGACCATTATTCTTATCAGTCAATGTTTTATGTGGCTGTTTGTTTTCACTCAAGTCTAAACACTCCTTTCCGTCTAGCTGTCAGTGTTCCACGCATAGATGAAATTAAACATGAACCATTCAGTTAACGTTCTTTGGTCTTTTTTCCAAAACCACGTATACTAACAGAAAAAGGGGTTGTTCACTATGAAGTTGCACATGACAGAACATGGTTTTGACACTGAAGTTGAGTTTGGTACCTTACACATTTCATCTAATGAAGAAAAAGGGTTTCGCCCCTTTCAATTGATGGTCGCGTCAATTGCTGCTTGCGGTGGTGGCGTCATGCGGAAGATTCTAGATAAAATGCGTATGCCTGCAGATGATATCACAGTGGAAGTGAAAGAAGTGATACGTTCACAGGATGATGCAAGTCGTCTGATGGAAATCCACCTCCACTTCACAGTCATTGGCTCAGATATTACAGTAGAAAAAATGCCTCGAGTCATGGAACTAACAGAGAAGAATTGTTCCATGTTACAATCCGTCATTGGTTGTATCCATGTTGTGAAAACCTATGAAATGAGTACAAAATAAGTTTCAATGACCGACAATGAGAGTTCTCCCATTTGTCGGTTTTTTACGTTTGCAGGTCCTTATTTTTCCATTAAAAATCCTGTATACTAAATAGAATACCTAAAGGAGGTCTACCTATATGAAGAATAAACTAGTCGGGTTGTTAGCAGTTTTATTGATTTTTGCAGCAGCGCCATTTCAAGCACAGGCAGCCACACAATTTTCTGACGTAGACAAGCATTGGGCGAAGAAAGAAATTATGTATTTAGCTGACCGTAATATTATCGGCGGTTTTCCAGACGGTACCTTTAAGCCAAACGATCCCATTACACGGGCGCAGGCATCTTCTATGCTCATTAAAGCATTGAAAATTCCGTTGGTAAAGGATCCCACAATACAGTTCAAGGACGTCTCGAAAAAGTCATCCTATTATCAAATACTCGCAACAGTGAACGAAAAAGGCATCATGCGTGGAGACAATGGTTTCATGCGTCCTGGTGAGGATACTTCACGTGCACATATGGCTGCGATCATTCGTCGTTCATTTAACATACCTGTCGACCATCAGGCAACGTTTGTTGATGTATCCCCGACACATTGGTCATTCCCCGATATTAATGGGATTGCGAAAAAGGGCATTACGGGTGGTTCTGAAGGTAAATATATGCCGGCAGACTCCGTTACACGTTCTCAGTTCGCTGCATTTTTAGTACGTGCACTGGACGACTCTATGAAGTTAAAAGAGTACCATTCCTATGTAGGCGTTAAAGGAAAGACAATTGAACAAAATGGTTTTACTTATACGATCGCAAAAGACAAAAACTCCACTAAGCTATTTAAAGAGAATAAAAAGGCTGGAACACGTTCAACACTTTTAGATAGCGCGACTATGCCGGATAACGGAATCAACCGAATACTGCTCATGTCCGGTTATCAAATGGTCCTATACAATGATGATCTCTTCATTCCGTATTGGAACTTGATCAATGCAGGAAATAAAATGCCTGTAGGATATAATCTGGTGAAATTGAATGTAAATGACTGGAGTTACACGATTGGTAGTATTCCAATCGATCAAAAGTTCCGTAATATGTTCATTTGGAACGATCGAATCTACTATACACTTGAAAAAAACAAGGAACGAGTTTTCGATTCTACATTCGATCCTACTACTCCAATAGATGATCCATTGACGCTGTATTCAGTAGCGATGGATGGCAAAAACAAAAAAACATTATTGAACTTTGACGCCCGTGTCATTTTCAATGAAGTAGAAGCTACTTCGAAAACCAATCAAGTAAGTCAAAACAATAAATCCGTAGCGTTCGACCTTTCTACGATGTATTACTTCAACAAAACAGGTGTGTATAAATATAATCTGTTAGATAAAAAGATCAGCAAAGTTTCTACTATTCTTGCGAGGGATATGGATGTTACCGCTACACAGTTAATCGTGACGGATCAAGCAGGTAAGAAACATACACTTAAGAAATAAGAAAAATGGCATGCCTCTAACCTAGTGGCATGCCATTTTTTCTATCGGTCTATAACAAGTTTAGCAACCATCCGAATTACTAATTGTCCAATGAAAAACGGTATAGCTGTTAGCAAAATGACAATATCTCGACCAAATGGCTTGAACCATCCACCATCATCTGAGATGAAATTCATAGCCAATACTAGAGACACTATGGCGGTAAGTATATTCATAAGTAAAATATAACGAACTTTTATAGCGCAAGATAAAATACCTGTTATCACAAGATATAAAACAGACACGACTAATAAATACTTTGCATCTTCTCGCTTCATATACTGGCCGAATTCATAGAAATGAAATAAGAACGGTGCTGGAATCAGAATCATGACAAGCCATGCCATGTTCAAATATCGTCTTACCATTGCTTCATCACTCCAATTTGCTAAGTATAAAACATGTACTGTTTATTCAACATGATTAGTAAACCTTCACATACCTGACATACCAGCAACGACTACAAAAGTAGTCCACAAAAAGCCCAGTCCAATAGCTAAAACTGCGACCGCCCTTAATGAAATAAGTAAAACGGTAAGCCAACTTTTTTCTGTAGGCCCTTCAACTTTTAACGATAGAAGAATAAATGCGGTTCCTACTATTCCGGTTACGAAAGTGAGTACAACACCTATCCAATACCAGATCAATCCGTTACCCCAGTACGCCATACTTTGAAATAAATCACTTAGGAAAAACACACCTGCTGCGCATACAAAAGCGAGCAGTATACATACTAGTTGTTTCTTTTCTCCTTGCATAACATGTATCCTCTTTTCATTCTACTAGATTACCGTGTATTCACGGCTTCTTCACCGGCACGTACCCTACTTTCTCCACCAACTCCTGTCCTTGTGGTGAAACCATCCATTCAATGAATTTCTCAGTATTCGGATTTTCTGTTCCTGCTGTGATGACATAAAACTCAGATGCAATTGGATAGTCATCAGTACGAATTGTTTCTTTCGTCGGCTTGACGCCGTCGATTGCGAGCAGTTTAATCTCATCATTTCCTACCATTTCCGTTGAGTAATAGCGGAATGTATAGCCAATGGCATTTTTATAATTTCGATACTTTGAGACTTCTGAAATTATACCACCCATTCCTTCGGGCACATTCTCTTTTGGAGCATCCATGATCGGAATATTCCCCATCAGTCGTTCCAAACCTGTCTGACTACCACTGTCCGCTGGTCGTTGGAATGCGCGAATCGACTCGTTTTTACCTCCTACCTCTTCCCAATTGGTGATCTTACCAGAATAGATATCTTGAATTTGTTTTAATTCTAGATTATCAATAGGGTTTTTTTGATTAACGAAAAAGACAAATGCTTCTCGACCAATAGGTGTTAATTTCAGCTCAAGACCTAGTTGCTCCGCTACTTTCATTTGGGCGTCTGAAGGTCCTGCTGCAAAAATTATATCTACCTCGCCAGAAAACAGATTTTCATAAGCGATAGGTGTTGTATTGACCATTACTTCACTATCATACGGATTGTATTCTTTACTCGGATAGACTGCTTGAACAAAAGCTGCATACAGTGGATATAGCGCGGTAGCGCCGTCAATTCTCGGTAAATCATCCTTCAGTTCGAGTGTAGCCGCCTCATCGAGTACGGCAAGCTTTGATTCCTGTCCAATCGTAAACGGTTCATAATCACGCACTTCCACTTCGGCATCCACTGTTGCAATACTTTCCTTGTATATATGCATTATCGGCCAAACTGCCGCCCCGAGTAGAACTACCCCTGCAATAATGCCGAACAATCGCTTTCGTTGCCGCGTGTTGAAGAAATGAAAGATCATCATGACGATCCACACATATAAAATGATCATTGCACTTAGCGCTAACGGTATATAGTGGATCCATCCCATTAGCAATAAATACAACAATCCAATTCCCGTGAAAAATAGTAACGCTATTAATAAAAGTACCGCAAATGCTATGGGTGCAACCATACGCGTTCCTCCCTTTTCATTTTCCGCTCAATTCCTCCAACCGGTGACGTGCCTCGTCTTCATCAAATGAACTGTACCAACGATAATGCTCCTCATCTAAAATACGGAAATGCTGACTAATTACATTTTGCTGTAAACGAAAAATTCCTTTTGCCTCCAATTCGCGCCACCATACTTTACCACCCATCGATTGATCCTTTCGGCGGTCAATACCGTCATGCGCAATAGTTTCCAGTACTTCTAACGGATCGCCGCCGACGGTAGCTTGCAATACGTCACTATCGCGAAATAAAGCACAGACAGCTATAACGGCTGTCCAACTGGCCATTGCTCTGGCTTTTTCAATTTGAATCAACGTCTTTTTTGAGAGTCCTAGTACATCCGCCATTTTTTGTTGGGAATACCCTTTCTCTAATCGAATTACCCGTAACTTTAATGAAATCAGTTCTATTAATTGTTGTTGATTCACTAGATCACCTCATAGTTACATTTCATATCCATTGGTGTAATATTACACCTATATCATTAAGTAATCAAGCTATTTTCAAAACTTTCTGTTAACCCTACAACTATCGATTCTTTCTCAAAATTATGATACGATTTATTGACTTTGTGATTTAGAAAAAGAAACGAGGATTCTTATGAAACAGCGTGAACAATGGACATCCAAGATTGGCTTTGTTTTAGCAGCTGCTGGCAGTGCCATCGGCCTAGGTGCAATCTGGAAGTTCCCTTATATGGCCGGAACGAACGGTGGCAGCGTGTTTGTGCTGTTATTTATTATTTGTACATTATTGATTGGTTTGCCAATTTTATTGGCTGAGTTTGTCATTGGCCGTAGAGGACAGGCAGATGCAGTGACTTCTTTGAAAAAATTATCATTGGGACGCAAGTGGGGATGGGTTGGATGGATGGGACTTGCCTCTTCTTTCATCATCTTATCTTTTTATAGTGTCGTCGGCGGATGGATTTTATCGTATTTGGCGCGTGCCTTTACGTTTACACTAGGTGGGCTGGATTATGGAGAGCTATTCAATACGACGATTGCGAATCCATGGGAAGTATTATTGGCACAAGCGTTATTTATGGCGTTAACGATCTTTATCGTTCAAAGTGGGATTCGCGGAGGGATTGAACGGGCCAGCCGCTGGATCATGCCTTTATTATTCTTGTCATTCATTGTATTAGCCATTCGTTCGCTGACACTAGACGGCGCGATGGAAGGTGTGCGTTTCCTATTCGTACCGGATTGGAGTTATTTTAACGGAACTACTTTTCTAGTTGCGTTAGGACAGGCATTCTTCTCACTAAGTGTCGGTGTGACCGCGATGATGACTTACGCATCCTACCTTTCGAAAGAAGAGAAGCTCGGACAGTCCGCGTTTAATGTCTCTATGCTGAACATAGGGATTTCGATCCTAGCGGGACTTGTCATTTTCCCGGCAGTTTTCGCGTTAGGACATTCACCGGAAGCGGGGCCAGGACTAATTTTCGTTATCCTGCCAGCTATTTTCAATGAAATTCCATTTGGCAGCGTATTTTTAATTATTTTCTTTTTCTTGATGCTGTTTGCTACATTGACTTCTGCTATAGCGATGCTCGAAATCGTAGTTTCTACAGGCATCCGTAAAAAGCATGATAGAAGAAAACGCGCTTCGTGGGTGTTTGGCGGGTTAATCTTCTTGGTCGGAATTCCTAGTGCATTATCATTTGGTTTATTATCTGGCATCAGTATTTTCGGCAACTCTATTTTCGATTTTGCGGATTTGCTGACGAGTAGAATTGCCATGCCACTCGGGGCATTGGCTGTGTCTTTATTTGCCGGCTTTGTACTGACGAAAGAAGATACAGCAGAGGAGTTAAGGATGCACCCAGCTCTTCACTCTTTGTGGAAAGTAATTGTACGCTATTTCGCACCTATTGCAATCATCGTCATTTTCTTTACTTGGATTTTAGGCATGTAAAAAGCACGCCGGGGATTTTCTCCGGCGTGCTGTTTATTTTTAATAGGGAAAGTGATCGGAATCTGTAAATGATACGTATTGATTTCTTACTTAGTAAGTTCAGGTTCCACTGCATAAAGTACATTACTATTTCTCAATGTATCATGAAGTTCTCCAAATCGAGAAAGAAATGCTAGTTGGCTCACCGCGGGCCCACAAGAAGAGCGTCCGCCTGGAACGTCGAGCAACTATGCCTTCCCGTTACCTTACTTTTCCACTAGATATGTTTCATAAGCGTTTTTACTACTTGCGTCAATCCCGCCAAATCGTCTTCTGTAAAGCGATCTAATTCAGGGCTATCGATGTCGAGCACACCAAATACTTCTCCATCTTTAATCAGCGGTACAACAACTTCGGAACGGGATGCTGCGTCGCATGCGATATGGCCTGGGAACGCATTAACGTCTGGCACAACTAAGCCTTCTTTCGTCTTCGCAACTGTTCCGCAAACACCTCTGCCGAGCGGAATACGGATACATGCCGGTAATCCCTGGAATGGTCCGAGCACGAGCTCATCGCCGTCCATCAAGTAAAAACCTACCCAATTGATGCGGTCGAAGAATTGATTGAGTAACGCGGATGCGTTGCTTAAGTTTGCGTAGACGTTCGGCTCTCCCGACATGAGTGCATCCAACTGTGTGATTAGTTGTGCGTACTTCTCTTGTAAGTCATTGGAATAATCAATGGGTGTATACATACTAATTCCCTACTTTCTGTGACAGTTCTTATGTTAATAATACACAGAATAATAGAATTGGAAAAGTAAACGAACTCCATTCGTTGTTTTAAATCAATCTAATTTCACCCTTAGTACCTCACCGGTCACGGCATCAATTTTGATTTCATACTTCTGTCCTTCTACTGTGCGAATATCCACTTCATATATCAACATGCCGTCATCAAGTTCCAGTTCTGATTTCACCACTTCACCCGGTACTCTTTGTCGTGCGATTTCATTTGCCTGCTCCATTGAAATCCTGCGATATTGCGGATGTTGCCAGTGATTCATCCAATACTCACTTTGCTGATTCAATATATGAACCCTCCCATTTCCTTCTACGCTGTTAATCTATGTGAAGGAAAGGAAAGATGCCACTCAGCCAAGCATGTCGTTTACGAAAGAAAAACGGATTATTTCCAAGGAAATAATCCGTTTTTGTCAGGCAGTTTGTGCTGGAACTTTCTTTTCTTTATAACGCATCCAAATAATGAGCGGAATAAGTAGTAACGAAATATACGTTCCAAGAAAACTTAACATGGAAAAACCGAAAAATGCCATGACAATTCCTGATGCAAGTCCACCTACTGTCCCCGCCAGTGCGACAAACACGTCGATGCTTCCTTGGATCTTCGCACGACTTAACACGTCAGTTGAATCGATAACAATAGCTGTTCCGCTGATTAATCCAAAGTTCCAGCCAACCCCCAGCAATATGAGCGATACGGACATCCAGAATATCGATTCGCCCGCTACATAGGCTGCAAGAATACCTGCTAGCGCAAGTGTCACCCCGGACGCAATTACCATAATCGGTCGTCCAATACGGTCTACTAATACACCAGTAAAAATAGATGGTAAATACATACCTGCGATATGTAAGCCGATGACTAAACCAATTCCCGATATGGAAGCGCCGTGATGCTGCATATGGACAGGGGTCATTGTCATAATAGCAACCATGACGCCATGCGATAGTACAAGGACAATGCTACCCACCCAAATTCCCATCCTCTTGACCGTATGTTGACGAGCAACACGTCCTTCATCAGACTCTCCACGTTCTTTTTGTTCCGCCAATTCAATCTCACGTGCAACGAGTAAAGGATCCGGTCGTAAAAACAGTAAGAATGTCAGCCCGGATAATACGTAGGCGACCCCTGCTAGTAGAAATACACCCGTTAACGAAGGTATACCGATGAAATCTGCTACATATCCCATTGGCAAGACGAGATTGGGTCCGGCTACCGCACCAATTGTGGTTGAAACAAGAGCGACACTAACCGCAGTAGCCCGTTGCTTTTCATTCGCTAGATCTGTTCCGGCATAGCGGGCTTGTAGATTGGAGGATGTACCTGCTCCATAGATAAACAGAAAGAGGAATAACACAGCAAGACTTCCGGTCATCACGGCAAAAATCACACCGAACGCACCTACACCACCGGTAATAAAGCCTGCGCCAAGGCCGAGGCGACGACCATAACGTTGGGACAACCTACCGACAAGATAGGCTGAGAATGCTGAACCAAAAGTAGACAGCGCAATGGGCATACCGGCTAAGCTTTCGTTCCCTGTCATATCTTGAATTAATAGCGCCCCTACTGTAATTCCAGCTGCAAGTCCGGCACCACTAAATATTTGGGAAATGATCACGACAAGTAAAGAGCGCTTATACAATTCCTTCTGCGCTTCTTTCGATTTTGTATAGAATGAATAATCTTGCCGTTTTGACATGAAATTCCCCACCTTTTCTATTACCGTACAATAGATCTATATGTTAATGAACTTTTACACTTTATTTATCTTATCACATATTAATAAATGGAAAGAGGGGCCTTTTCCATACGCAAAAACAAGCAATCCCGAATTTCCGTGACTGCTCGTTTCCTTAAAAGTATGGCGTTTTATACTATCAGTCAACTAGTGTTTTTTTACGCAAAAGAAAAGACTATCCAAAAGATAGTCTACCTTCACTTATTTCATTAGCTCTTTATATCTCTTTAAGCATTCCTCATACGCTTCTTGTATAGTTGCAGCCTGGATGATATCTTGGCCAATTGTAGCAAAGCGGGCTACAGAGTGTTCGTATTGTGGGTCGTAGTAGTGAGTCAACAACTGTTCTACGGCTTCTGTGAACCGCCCGTTCTCCAGGTCCTCCTGAATTTGTACTGCAATTGGTTGATGGATGCGTTTGCGAATTCTTGTAAAAGCTTCTAGAAACAGATCTGGTTGTTTTTCCGGTTCGTACACGGAAAGGATTTCTTTGACACGTACTTCGAACGGTAGTTGAATAATCCATTGAGGGCTTTGTCCTTTTTTCTCAAACAGTAGTTCCGGCATATGTACTTGTCCTATGCGTTTGCTTTCGCCTTCTATGAAAATATATGGCTCATTTTCATACCTCTCTAGTTTATTTGCAAGTAGCAATTCGAATTTCTTCTGGTTGTTCGGCTCGACACCGATTTGTCCAAATATCGAACCTCTATGTCCCGCCATACCTTCTAGATCAATGACCGGATAGCCGTCTTCCATCAGCTTATGAAGAATCTTCGTCTTGCCACTTCCAGTATACCCGTTTAGTACAAGCAATTTAGGTTTGATCGTTTCTTGCAGTCGTGCAATAACCCACTGGCGATATGTATGAATCCCGCCACTGATTCGGCTTGAGCGGATTCCCATCAATTCCAGCACGGTCATTGCCGTTTTGCTTCGCATGCCGCCACGCCAACAAAACACAGTGATTGGTGTGTCTATTTTCCTGAACTCCGCAATGAATTCGGGTAGCTTTTTAGAGAAAATAACCAGACCATGATCCATTGCTGCTTGTTTTCCTACTTGCTTATATAGCATACCCACTTCCGCACGTTCTTCATTCGTGAAAATCGGAATGTTCATACTGCCTGGAATAGTTGCTTCCTCAAACTCTTTCGGAGAGCGTACATCGACTAATGTATGTGAATGATTTTCCTGTAATTCGAGAGCTTCCGTCAATGTAATGTCTCGTACCATGTAATTTCCCATCTCCTTGATTTACTGTACGATAATTCGACCATTATGTTCATCAGTTACTTCTCCAATAATATGCGCATCGACACCCGCTTCACGCAGATGCTCTTGCAAACGATCCGCTTCATCTCCAGCAACTGCTACAAGCAAACCGCCAGAAGTTACTGCGTCACATAAAATCCATCTGCCAACTTGATCCAATGATTCCGGATATTCAACCATATCTTCTATATGTGCAAAGTTATTTTTCGTACCGCCTGGAACCGAACCCTCTTCTGCAAGTGTTCGTGTACGAGGTAAAACAGGAACTTTCTCGTTATCGATTCGCAAGCACACCCCACTACCTGTTGCCATTTCAGAGGCATGTCCAAGTAAACCGAAACCTGTTACGTCTGTTGAAGCATGAATGCTGTAATCATCCATCACTTCAGCCGCTATTTTATTGAGTGTGGTCATCACTTTTGTAACGTGAATTTCTTCTTCTTCGGATAATAATCCGTTTTTCAACGAAGTGGTCATGATACCTACGCCAATCGGTTTTGTCAGAATCAAACGATCGCCAGGTTTTGCTCCTGCATTCGTACGGATCTTATCAGGATGCACTGTTCCAGTTACTTGCATACCAAACTTAGGTTCCTGATCATCAATGGAGTGGCCACCGACAAGAACGGCACCAGCTTCTTTCAATTTGTCAGCAGCTCCCCGCAAGATCTCCGTCAAGATACTGCGGTCAAGTGTATGTATCGGGAATGCGACGATGTTCAATGCTGTAATGGGTTTACCGCCCATTGCATAGACATCGCTGATCGCATTCGCCGCCGCCACTTGTCCAAAGTCATATGGATCATTGACAATGGGCGTGAAGAAATCCAGTGTCTGCACGATGGCAGTGGTATCATTTATCTTATATACACCTGCGTCGTCGCCTGTATCCAATCCGACAAGCAAATTAGGATCAGTGAGACCGGGAGGCAATGTGCGAAGAACTTCAGCTAAATCAGCGGGTCCAATTTTACAACCACAGCCTCCTTTTGAAGATAATGAAGTGAGTTTTACAGAAGATTTTCGCATTACGGATATCAACCTTTCAATTTGTAGTCCCCTAATTTTACCATAGAGTTTGTATTCTAGATCTGTTGGACACTTAAAATTCTACTGAAGAATGAAAAAAAGACTACGCTTTAAGGCATAGTCTTACATGTTACAAAGCTATTATTTTACGTATAGTACATACCAATGGTCGTCTTTTTTCTCGATACATTCCCCAATCCAACCTTCTTTCAGCAATTTTTGTTGCTGTTCAGTATTCCCCATTAGAACGGATTTTTGCTGCGAAGTGGTTTCAGGAAAAGGCTTTTGCAAATCCATGAATAAAATATAACGGAGTTTATTGCCATATTTAACTTTGAGTCCTTTAATTCGTAAACCAAGTGAAAATTTATCTTTCAAGCTTGGAATATTAAATGGTGCAACTGTTGTACAAATATAGCGATAGCGGTCTCTCTCTACATGTTCCATCAGCCATTTACCTAATGTCGTTTGCAGTCCATGCCCTCTATAGTCTGGATCCACACCTGAAATCTCCGAGTATAGCACACTGGATAATTCGTTTTGTAATACCCCAACATCGATTCCCAAATGCTCATCGTCTTCACCAGGATCCAACATGGCACGGAACGCGACGAGACGATCGTCTACGAAAGCCCCCACCATCATGCCGTTGCCACGTAGAATATACTCAAACTCTTCATCCGTAAGCGGTTGAAGAAATTCAGGCTGCTCGAGAACCGCTATGATCCGCTCTTGTAACGCTAGAACTTTCGGTAGCTGGTCTTCTGTTAGCAATGAAAGGGATGCTTGCAATGTCATAATGTCACCTTTTCTCTACGCACTGTTAATTCTTCTAGCGTTTGCTCATCTACATCGATACCCAGTCCAGGTTTTTCATTGAGTTCAATAAACGGTACATCGTAATGCAAATTGCCGACGTCTTTACTGAATTTCAACGGCCCAGTCAGTTCTACACTCGTCATCGCTTTTTGTGAGAAAGCTACATGGAAGCCTGCTGCAGATCCAATAGACGACTCCACCATTGATCCAACCTGGCATTCGATGCCGGCCATCTCAGCCATATGTGCAAGCTTCATTGCAGGATACATACCACCACATTTCATAAGCTTGATATTCACTTTATCTGCTGCACGCTTTGCGATAATTTCACGCATTTCGCGCACTCCACGCAATCCCTCATCTGCCATTAGAGGTGTTGCGATTTTCGATTTGATTTCTACCATTGCATCGATGTCATCTGCTTTTACTGGTTGCTCGAGCCAATCCAGATCACAGCACTCCAATTGTTTCATCGCCTGTAATGTCGTCGCACTGTTGACCCAACCTTGGTTAACGTCCACTCGGATTGCGATTTCTTTACCAACGCATTCGCGCACAGCTTGAATTCGCTTGACGTCTTCCGCTGCGTTGGTACCGACTTTCATCTTTAATGAACTATAACCCGCTGCCACACGGTCAGCAGCCTCTTGTGCCATATGTTCGTGTGAAGCGATACTTAGTACATGTGTAATCGGAAATTTCTTATGATAACGTCCACCAAGTAAATCATAGGCAGGGATACCATATGCCTTCCCTACCGCGTCAAAGCAAGCTATGTCTAGCGCCGCTTTCGCTGTAGGTACACCATAAATCGCCTGATCCATCACTTCATGAATTTTCCCAAAGCGACTTGGGTTTTCACCAAGTAAAACAGGAGCGAGTGTATGGCGTAGTACAGCAAATGTACCTTCCCAACTTTCCCCTGTTACATGATCGTCCGCTACTGCTTCACCGTACCCAACATATCCAGTATCTGTCGTCATTTTTACAATAATAGATGGCATATCAGCATAAGATGCATAGCTAATTACAAAGGGTTCATAGAGCGGTAATCGAATCGCAAAAATTTCTATATCAGTTATTTTCATTATTTTTCTTCCTTTCCTATTGGCAGCTTTTCATCTGCGTTGTATAATTGTCGTTAAATAGTCGTTAATGAAAAGAGGGGGTCCCATTATGAAGGTTACCATTGCATTGATCGGCTCACAAGAATTTTGTCGGCAAGCAAAGAGTATTATGTTGCCCCATAATACGCGTATTGATTACTATCAATACGACAGGCCGTCCGAAGCTCCCTGTCTACTACAGACAATGAAGCCTTGTCACGCCATTTTGTTCTCTGGCTCCTTGCCTTATGAGGCGTCCAAACAAATTCTTCAGACCATCTCAATTCCAGCATTCTATATCCAACAAAATGAACATACAATCGCTGTTACTTTATTATACCTCGCTTCAGAAAAAAACATGGCGATTCATGATATTTCTATAGATATAAAAGAACGTACACATATCGAACAAATCCTACAAGATCTTGATCCTCTCTCTTCCATGCGTAAGCCTGCTATACATGAACTGCAATCCAACACGGATTTGCAAGCGGTTGTGAATTTTCATATTGAGCATGTTATAAGCGGAAGATCAAAAATGGCAGTAACTAGTGTGCATGCCGTATACGATCAATTACAAGCGGCTGGCATCCCATCATTCCGAATGCTGGATCCCGCGAGCAATACTTTACGTGCGATGGAACACGCTGTCCAACAAGTAGATTTGGCAAGAAGCGCAGCGACTAAAATAGCTGTAGGCGTACTACAAGTTCATCAACCTGAGAAACTTCCACAGGACACCATAGAAGCATTAGCGAATTACTTGCAGGCGCAATGGATAGAAAAAGAGGACAACTTCTTTTTCTACACTACTCTAGGCACCATCGAATTTGTTTTCGCTTTAAAAGCCTTCGTCCAGTTCTGTGAATCGCTTCACCCCGCATCCGCGTTGTCATTCGGATTGGGACAAACAATGGTAGAAGCGAGTGACAATGCGATAAGTGCACTGCAACTCGGCAAACAAGCAGGCAACGAAGGAGTTTATATGCTGGATGAACATAAGAAACTACACGGTCCATTGCCAGCTACAAAACCGTCAATTGCGATGAGATTAGACGACCCAGATTTACTTACGATCAGTAAAAAGACGACACTGAGCCCTGCAGTCATTTCCAAGCTAACACTGTTTGATGAATTTAGACAATCTACACCATTCACCGCTAATGATTTAGCTGGATATTTAGCTGTCTCTAGAAGAACCGCTGAACGAACAATTAAAAAACTAATGGATCAACAATTTGTCGTTTCAGTTGGTGAAGAAATGACCTACAGCCAAGGCAGACCACGCGCATTGTACAAAATGAAGCTTACCATCTAGTAAAAAAGCAAAGCCGTTAATAACTCGGCTTTGCTTTTTTATTATTCAAGTTGCGCTTCGAGTTCCAACTTCGCTTCTTGCTCGTTCATTTCCACAATTTCCTCAGATGTCATTTTGACAACAGTAAAACCGGTCAAAGCATAGAGAATCGAAATGAGAGGTACAGCGAAATTCAAGATAGCGTACGGGCCGTATTCTACTACACTTACACCAAGCGTACCGAATATAAACACACCACAAGTATTCCAAGGAATAAATACGGATGTCAGTGTTCCGCCATCTTCTAGTGCACGCGACAGGTTCTTCGAGTTCAAACCCATATCCTTATATGTTTTACTAAACATTCTAGAAGGTACAACAATCGAAACGTATTGTTCAGAACAAGTTGCATTGGTCATGACACACGCACCAATCGTTGAAATAATTAATGTAGATGTAGACTTCACGACTTTCAGCAATTGCTTCATAATGGCCCGCAACATACCTGAAAACTCAAGAATACCGCCGAAGGTCATAGCCACAATAGTCATAGAGACGGTATACATCATACTATCAAGGCCACCGCCATTAAATAGTTTATCTACTAGCTGATTGCCCGTCTCTATTGCAAAACCACTTTGCAGAGCACCGAGTGCATCTGTAAATGTCCCCGATTGAAGCGTTACATGTGATAAGAAACCTAATATAATCCCGATAATCAATGCCGGTACTGCAGGAATCTTCATGGCAACCATCACAATGACTGCCAAAGGAACTAGCAATAACCAGGGAGATATAACGAAGCTCTCTTGCATAACCTGGGATGTGTTGGCAATCGATGTTAATTCAGCATCACCTGACCCAAATCTTCTTCCGAGGAATGTGAATACCCCAAGAGCAATTATTAATCCAGGAATCGTCGTATACAACATATGCTTAATATGATCAAATAAATCCGTTCCAGTTAGTCCTGCGGCTAAATTGGTTGTATCGGATAACGGTGACATCTTGTCTCCAAAGTATGCACCAGAAATGACAGCCCCTGCTACCATTCCAGCTGGAATCCCCATACTGAGTCCAATACCCATCCCAGCTACACCTATCGTAGCCATTGTCGACCATGAGCTACCTATTGCCAATGAAACGATTGCACAAATCAGCGTAATGGCTACTAGGAACCAAGAGGGTGTAATGATTTTCAATCCGTAGAAGATCATCGTGGCAACTATCCCTCCGCCCATCCACGAGCCAATAACCAAACCGACAAGCATAATGATGACGACTGCTGGAAGGGCCAAACGAATTCCTTTGTACATCATTTCCTCAATTTCTTTCCACGAGAAACCATGACGCCAGGCTACGAGTGACGCAATGGCAGTCCCTACAATTAGCGGCATGTGCGGTCCCTCTTTGAGCTTAACTACAGTTATGATCATAACCAGTATCATTAAGACTAACGGTAGAATCGACCACCAGAACCCAATTTCTCTTTTTTTCCTCTGATCCACTACGCAACCCTCCATTCAAATTCAGCCAAATAGGATATGTCGTTATATAGTCGGTTAGTCTATTTTATACGTTTTCTAAATTATTTGTCAATATAAACATGTAAGCGTTTACTATATTTTTTTCTATTGACTAGTCTGTCCCTATGAGAGAGCCGTTTTGTTAATATGTACATTTACCGGCTACAACAAATTAACATCTTTCCAAAGTAGTGGAAACAATGGCCAAAGTAGTTTATAAACCTAGACAACGGGAATAATACAAAGTACTTTCATGAATGGGAGGCACACTGCCAGTGACAACTAATAACCAAAGAATAGATACGATAAAGTGCGTAACGGAATACGATACACTACGCCGAGTCATATTATGCCAGCCGGAATTTATGGCGATTGATGAAGTCATTAACGAAGTACAAAAAAAGTATGAAGATGAAAACATTGATATACAACGTGCAATGAGTCAGCACGCAGAATTTGAAAAACTCTTGAAGGAAAACGGAGTGGAAGTCATCACGCTTCCTCCTTCTGAAAAATACCCCGAGCAAGTTTTCACACGAGATATTGGCTTCACAATCGGCAATGACGTATTCATAGCCGACTTGGCTGCAAATATTCGAAAAGGTGAAGAAATCACACTAAAAGAATGGCTGATTGCACATGACATCCCCTATCAGTCCGCCACCGATCGAATGGAAGGCGGCGACATTATCGTTGACCGGGATACCATCTACATCGGCATCAGTAGTCGTACGTCCAGGAAAGCTGTAAATAAACTGGAGGAAAAGCTTCCTGATTATCAACTCAAGCGGATTCCATTTGACGGGCAGTACTTACATCTCGACTGCGTTTTTAATATTCTTTCACCCGAAAAAGCGCTCGTCTTTCCAGCGGCATTTGATCAGGAAACACTGCATCAACTGGCCGATTCGTATGAACTGATTGAAGTGGCCGAAGATGAACAGTTTTCGCTTGGTACCAATGTTCTCTCAATTGGTAACAACAAAGTATTCAGCCTTCCACAAAATGAACAAGTGAATATAAACTTACGCGCACATGGATTTGAGGTCATTGAAGTCGACTTCTCGGAAATTATCAAATCCGGCGGCTCTTTTAGATGTTGCTCAATGCCCGTAGAACGCGGATAATACAAAAGACCGAAGCATAAACGCACAATGCAGCGTTTATACTTCAGTCTTTTTCTATTCAAGAAATTCTATATAGGTTCCACGTTCACTTTCAATCTCAGGAAGATTCAACTCAATCGATTCGGGTATGACCAAGTGAATCATCATGGCTGCCGACACTGAGCCAGAGGAATAGCCATGCGTTTTTTCATCGGTGAACTGATTCAATATATTTGAATCATGATAAAATGTATACTGAATATTATTCCGAGGCTGTTTAGGAACAGTCATCCAATTGTTTTCCCAAATTGGTAATGCAATCTCGAGCTGATCTGTAAAGTCATAATACACATCATCCCCATCACCATCACCGATATTTGCCAATAACTCAGGGGTGTAGACGGTTTCCCCGACCATATTACTGTTATCGGATGTACGTTCAATCAACATATAAGCACCAGTGAAAGGGGATATCGATAGTTCATCTTTCACCTCATGTGACCGCTTCGCTAGAACGAGATGTTCAGGAATCGTGGCCCTTTCTACAATCGCAGATTGCAAATCAAATTCAATATCTTTATCCGTTACTTTTGGTGGAATATGAAGTTCTACCTTACGCTCCATGAATTCCGCCACGACAACGCCGAGTAACAATAACACAAGATAACCTACAATAATATTGCGATGAAATGATTTCTTCAATCGTGTACGTTTCATGTTTTTCGTAAATATCACAATAGGAACCAGGCCAAGAAATAGGACTATCGGTATCAACACCATAAAAAACATCATGGATTTCTCACCTCCAAACGATTTGTCACAAAGAGGCTGATACCAAACAGTACAGCAACCGATACTACTACTTTCAAAACAAATACCAGAATAGATGTCTCTCCGTAGTAAAAGTACAATACGCTATCACCTTCGCCAACTGACAAGCTAATACCGAACGTGAAATACACAAACCAGATCAATCCAAACAAGGCAATGAACAACTTGCTAAACTGTATTAAAGTTCCAAGTAAATACCCAATCATTATAAGTAGCAATGTGTACGCGGTCATTACGAGAATCCGGGAGAAGAAATCAAGCGGCGACGACAGAAGGCCTGTCGTTTCTATAATGACATTATCGCCAAACAGCGCAACAATCTTCATGACCGACCCGATCAACACGGTCGTTACACCCCCAAGTAATGACGCTGTGCAAATGAAATAAAAGTTTGCCAGCTGAAAGGTCAGACGATTCGTCACGAATGAAAAGGATTCATTACGCTGTGCAGCCGATGTCAGCAAGAATCCAACAATGAGTGCCCAGAATAATGTCAAGCCTACCTGACTATCATTTGATATGGACGTGTAGTTAACAGAAATCATCTCTTCCCATTCGTTCATGGATGAGGACCCCGCTCCACTTATAAATATAGTCCCAATAATCTGTAGCACTATCAGCGTAGTAAATACCGCGCCATTGGTACTCAATTTAAATAAATACTGACGCTTCGCCAGTTCATTGACGCTCCATTGCGTTGAAAACATCGTCTACACCTCCCGTCGCCTGGCCCGTCATCGCCAAGTACGCTTGGCTTGCAGAAACCGCCGATACGCGGATGCCCGCCTGCTTCAACTCTTCCACTTCCGCTTCGGTATGCTGATTGTCAACAATCCATTCCGTCATTGGCCCCGCGTTTGCTCGATGAACAACCGCATAGCGATTCGCATAGGATTTCAGCACACTCTCTCGCGCTTGAAGTGACAGGAATTTTTCCTGCAGTTCAGTTATCGAACCATGAAACGAGATGCTCTTGCCGTCAATCACCAAAATATCCTCCAGCAAATCCTCCATTTCTTCCATATGATGACTCGACAACAAAATAGTGCGGGGATAAGACATATAATCTTTCAGCAGCGCCCTGTAAAAATCCCTACGCGCCCCAGCATCCATTCCTGTAATGGGCTCATCAAACATCGTGAGTGGACAACGTGTGGCAATACCAATAATTGCATTGAATGTACTACGCTTCCCTTTTGACAGTACGCGATGATTCAGCGACAGCGGTAATTTAAAGTATTCAAGCAGACGCATAGCTAAATCTTGGTTCCAATTTTCATAGAAGCGATCACATTCTGTTAGCAAATCATCCAATGTTAGTGCATCCGGGAAGCCCATCATATCGTCAATGAACATCATGTTGGCGGAAACCTTGAGACTATTGAAGGGATGCTCACCAAACACACGAAGTTCTCCATCCGACTCTTTTATGAATCCCGCAATCATCTTCATTAACGTCGTCTTTCCCACACCATTACGTCCTACCAATCCCGTAATGACATTCTTACGGATTTCTAAATTCAACTGGTCCAGTACTGTAATAGATCGATAACTTTTTGACACGTTTTTCAACGTAATTGCTGACATTATGACCTCTCCTTTCGCCCCGCCTGAATTAATTTAATTAGCTGATCTTCTTCCAGCCCAAGTAATGCCGCTTCATTAAGTAGCTCCTGCACCAGACGACTTAACCTACCGCCTTTACGCTTCGTCAGCAGTTTCTCACGTGCGTCAGCTGATACAAATGTGCCAAGCCCTCGTTTTTTATAAATAAGTTCCGCATCTAGCAAAATCGTCAGTCCCTTCCCGGCAGTCGCAGGATTGATATTGAAAAGATCTGCCAATTGATACTGCGAGTACACTTTATCGTCCGCTTGTAACGTACCATCAATAATTTCTGTCTCTAACCATTCTGCAATTTGTATATAAATTGGCTTTTCTCCATCCATCTCAAGCAAGAATTTCACCACCTCAAGGTCACCTAGTACATTACTGTTGTAATGTACTATACGCATTTTCTTAACATAATGCAAATAACTAATCATATAAAAATTATGGTGAATCGATGAATAAATTCGTCACTAATTACTCACCCTAGGTAACTACACTGTATGTAAGGAGCCGATAAAATGAATACAGTTAAGGATTTTCCTATTCAGCAAAACAGATTAATAAATGCAGGCTTTCTATTGGCTTGCTTATGTTTATTAGATGCCATTTTCACGGATTATG
This sequence comes from Sporosarcina sp. P18a, assembly GCF_002743135.1. Classification (NCBI taxonomy): domain Bacteria; kingdom Bacillati; phylum Bacillota; class Bacilli; order Caryophanales; family Caryophanaceae; genus Sporosarcina; species Sporosarcina sp. P18a. The sequence goes on from NZ_PDYQ01000003.1 coordinate 280,845, forward strand.
GTTTGCGGTTTGGTCTTATAGAAGAAGCCAATTTGCTAGTATCATTTTTATATGAACAAAGTATTCCTTTGTTCTACGTGGTAAAACTAGGGTTACCTTTACTGCTTTTATATATCGTAACGGTTAGTTCGTCAGGAATCGTCGTCCGTATTTCTTTGACCACTGCATTATTTATTTATATTGCAGTATTATTCATGCATATCTTTTGGTTGATCATGGTCGCAATCTGACATGCGCTATAATAATCCCTTCTATAAATCGCGTTTATTGTATACTACATGTATGAACACGCGGAAAGTAGGGATTTTTATTGAACAGTGAACCTTCATTGCGGACGCTATCTATTGGGATGCCGCGAATCGTACAATCTACTACTGGTGGAGAATTTTCCAGTGCAATTTGTAAACAGTCTGTCGAAGAAGCATTTCTTTCTGTGGATGGTTTTCAAGGAGACGGGATTGCGGATACGAAACATCATGGCGGTCCTGATCGAGCGGTCTGTGTCTATCCGAGTGAGCACTATACTTTCTGGGAAAAGAAATTTTCCTGCACGTTGCCCTCTTCTACTTTCGGAGAAAATCTGACAGTGGATGGAATGCTTGAGAAAGATATATGTATTGGAGATGTGTTTACAGTGGGAGACGCAGTTATTCAAGTAACACAAGGTCGAGTCCCTTGCAGCACAATTAGTAAGCGAACTGGCTTACCCGATTTGATGAGAGGAATGGTCAACACTGGATTCACAGGCTATTTATGCCGTGTGGTGGAAGAAGGAATTGTTCGTTCAGATTCAACAATTACTTCGCTTCAACAAGATCCAAACCAAGTTTCCATTCTTTATGCAAATGAAGTGTATTTTCAGCGTCCTAAAGACGTAGAAGGATTGAGACGAATTCTGGAAGTCGATGCACTGGCTGAAGAGTGGCGGGGCATGCTGATGAAACGGCTGGAGAAACTCGTGAATATCTAAATAAAAGAACTGACGCTACGATAATAAAAAATCGTTGGTCAGTTCTTTTTTATACGAGCTGTTTCACTAATTCACGATTTCGTTCCTTGAAGAGTTCATTATGAGAAGATACCATACCATTTTCATTTGCTTCGGGGTCGATATAGATTTTGGCGCAGTTCACGGCATTCGCTGCATCTTGAAATGCCCCTGCTATTAAATGCAGCTTGCCTTTGTGGCTCAGTACATCCCCTGCCGCATACATCCCTTCTATAGACGTAGCACTTGTGCACGTTCCGGCAATCTGTTTATGTTCCGTTAGTTCAACACCCAATTGCTGATCACCAATTAACGACGTATCACGCTCGTAACCGTGATTAATGATTACTTCATCTACAGCTATCGTGGTAACTGTTTCTTCTTCATTGTGTCGTAGCTCCACTCTCTCAATTGAGCTATGATCTTCAGATGCAATGAATCGAGATATATTTGTATTAAAGTGACAAACCACACCACTCTCTAAGAGTTGTCGCACTTGCGCTTCATGGCCGTTTAAATTCTCTTTACGATAAGTTAGGTACACTTTTTTTGCAATGGGTTGCAGTTCATTGGCCCAGTCAATTGCCGCGTTGCCACCGCCTGAAATCAAGACGGTCTTTCCCTTGAAACGTCCCAAAGATTTTACCGTATAGTTCAAATTCGACACTTCAAAGCGTTCTGCGCCTTCCACTTCAATCTTCTGTGGATTCAAAATACCTGTACCTGTTGCGAGTATTACGGTTTTGCTGTAATGAACAGTACCCGATGAGCCATGTAATGCAAAATGCTTGTTTTCTATCTTTTCGATCTTCACAATTTTCTCGTTGAGCACGACTTCCGGATCAAAGGTTAACCCTTGTGCCACAAGCCGTTCAATTACCTGTGCCCCTGGTGCCGGTGTCATACCGCCAATATCCCAAATCATTTTTTCAGGGTAGACATGGATCTTTCCTCCAAGCTGCTGCTGGTATTCAATGATTTTCGTCTTCATTTCACGCAATCCACTATAAAAAGCAGCATATAATCCCGCAGGTCCACCACCGATAATCGTTACGTCCAGTAGCTGATCTCTTTTCATTCCATCTACTCCCTTACAAATAATTATTGACATCGCTTGCATTTCAATTTATAGTTTTTATTGTACCGATATTGATAATCATTATCAATGATTACTTAGTAGGAAAGGTTTGATTTCACAAAATGGTTCGCTTGTATACAGAAAATCTACAAGTTTCATATGATGATCACTTGATCGTAAATGGGTTATCGGTTCAAATACCTGACAAGAAAGTGACTGCTATTATCGGAGCAAACGGATGTGGCAAATCCACATTTCTAAAAGCCGTCACGCGCTTAATTCCGCATCAATCAGGAGAAGTGATAGTAGATGGCAGAAATATTATTAAACAAAGGACGAAGCAGCTCGCGCAAACGATGGCTATTCTTCCACAGACACAAGAAGCTGCCAGTGGTTTAACAGTTGGCGAATTGGTATCCTACGGTAGATTTCCTTACCAGAATGCAATGGGACGTTTGACAGCGCGTGATATGGATGTTATCAACTGGGCGCTCGATGTCACCAATACGACTGCTTTCAAATATCGGCAAGTCGATGCATTATCTGGTGGTCAACGCCAGCGTGTTTGGATCGCGATGGCCCTTGCCCAGGAAACAGATATTATCTTCTTAGATGAGCCGACTACCTATTTGGACATGGCACATCAACTAGAGGTGCTAGAACTATTGCAAAAGCTCAATGAAGAGCAACAACGCACCATTGTCATGGTACTTCATGATTTGAATCAAGCAGCACGTTTTGCCGATTTCATCATTGCGATGAAAGATGGGGAAATTGTACGCGCGGGTATGTGCGGGGAAGTAATACGGCCGGATATACTGCGAGAAGTTTTTCGAATTGACGCGGAAATTGGAATGGATCCAAGAACGGGCAAACCGTTATGTATTACATATGATCTACTAAAAGGAGACGAATAACTGTTGAAGAAAATTCTATTACCTGCCCTTTTGCTTATCGTACTTGCGTTAGCAGCTTGTGGCACTAAACAGGAAGAACCTGCGAAAGAAGATACACCTGAAAAACAACAAGGAACAAGCGACACGATTACCTATCAATCTGAAGAAGGTCCAGTAGAGGTTCCCGCAGATCCACAGCGTGTTGTGGTGTTATCTAGTTTTGCGGGTACAGTACATGAATTTGGCGTGAATTTGGTAGGAGCTGAATCTTGGTCAAAAGATAATCCAAGCTTTGATTCATTTTTGAAAGATGTAGAAGAAGTTTCAGATGAAAATATTGAAAAAATCATTGAACTGGAGCCCGATTTAATTATTGGACTTAGCACTATTAAAAATATTGATAAACTAAAAGAAATTGCTCCTACTGTTACCTATACGTATGGAAAAGTAGATTATTTAACACAGCAAATCGAAATTGGAAAGTTATTGAATAAAGAAAAAGAAGCAACTGAGTGGGTAGATGCATTTAAGGCGCGTGCGCAGCAAGCGGGAGAAGATATTAAAGCCAAAATTGGAAAAGATACGACAGTTTCCGTCATCGAAGAGTTTGACAAACAACTTTACGTCTTCGGCGATAACTGGGGAAGAGGAACAGAAATCTTATATCAGGAAATGAAATTGGCGATGCCTGAAAAGGTAAAGGAAATGACTAAGAAAGACGGATATTATGCGCTATCCGCAGAAGTTTTGCCTGAATTTGCCGGAGATTATATTATCTTGAGTAAAAGTGATACGGGAGATAATTCATTCCTAGAAACAGAAACATACAAAAATATTCCTGCCGTCAAAAATGATCAAGTTTATCAAGTAAATACAGCAGAATTCTCTTTCAATGATGCCTATACACTTGATAATCAGCTTGATTTCTTCATCAAAAGCTTTTTAGGAACTAAGTAATCAAACAAGATGGGGCTCTTCTTCATTGAAGAACCCATTTTTTTATGACAAGAAAGGAGCGGATGAATAAAATGGACAAACCCGTTAGAAAAGCTATACCATTTAGTCTTAAATTATTTGCTAGCACGATGCTATTACTAATCAGTTTCCTATTTGCCATGAAGCTTGGTGCCGCTCACACTTCATGGCAAGATATCTTACTATCATTCAAGTCAAATCAAAAAGATCATATTCTCATCCTGCGCGAAATACGCTTTCCACGTGAAATAGGTGCCGTGTTTGTGGGTGCGGCTTTAGCCGTTTCCGGTGCTATCATGCAGGGCATGACGCGAAACCCATTGGCTGATCCTGGGTTGCTTGGACTGACTGCTGGGGCGAATGCTGCATTAGCCATTGCGCTTGCATGCATTCCAACTATCAACTATTTCGGCATCATGACAGCCTGCTTTATTGGCTCTGCTGTCGGTGCGCTGATCGTCTTTGGTATTGCTTCCGCAAAGCGAGGGGGTTTTGCACCCATTCGACTTGTATTGGCAGGCGCAGCCGTCTCGACATTTTTATTCGCCATTGCACAGGGTGTTGGTTTGTATTTTAAGATTTCAAAGGATGTAGCAATGTGGACGGCCGGCGGATTGATTGGCACTTCATGGGGACAGTTGCAGACCATTGCCCCGGTTATCGTTATAGGTATTCTCGTCGCACTCGTACTTTCACGCCAGTTGACATTATTAAGCCTGAATGAAGAAGTAGCGATTGGACTTGGACAAAACACATTGAAAATAAAAGTTCTGTTGTTTATTGTGATTATCTTATTAGCGGGAGCTGCTGTGGCATTAGCGGGTAACTTAGCATTTGTCGGGTTAATGATCCCACATATTGTTCGGTCGATCGTTGGTACGGATTACCGATTCATCATCCCGACTTCCGCCATTTTAGGTGCAACTTTCATGCTGCTAGCAGATACGGTTGGACGAATGCTACAAGCACCGTTTGAAACGCCTGTTGCTGCATTGATTGCAATCATCGGCTTACCGTTCTTTCTTTTAATCGTACGCAAAGGAGGTCAGGCATTCTCATGATACCTCCACACATAAGAAGAAAACAAAGAATTCTTGGAGCATGCTTCCTTGTACTGATTCTCTTCCTAACTATTCTTGCGCTTGGTTTAGGATCTGCTTCTATTGAATGGAGCCGGCTAATCCCTACTCTTCTCGGTCAAGGCACTTTCAAAGAAGAATTTGTACTGTTTACTATTCGCCTACCGCGAATCATCATTACGTTGTTGGCCGGTGCTGCGCTTGCCTTATCAGGTGCTATTTTACAAGGAATTACACGGAATGACCTTGCCGATCCCGGTATCATCGGAATAAATTCTGGCGCTGGAGTCGCTATTGCACTATTTTTCTTGTTTGTACCAATCGAGTCCGGCGCGTTCACTTACTTATTACCGTTAGTTGGGCTTGGGGGGGCCCTCATCACCTCGTTTTTAATTTATCTATTTGCTTACAGTAGAAAAAATGGACTACAACCTATGCGCCTTGTATTAGTGGGTATTGGATTTTCAATGGCTCTTTCAGGGGTAATGGTTGTATTGACTTCTTCCGCTAAGCAAGAAAAAGTCGATTTCATTTCAAGATGGATAGCAGGGAATATTTGGGGAACGGATTGGCCTTATATTTGGGCGCTGGCCCCTTGGTTGCTCCTATTAATTCCTTTTGCGTTATGTAAAGCACACCGACTCGACATGCTCGGTCTGAATGAATCCATGGCGACGGGTATCGGCGTGTCGATTGAACGAGAGCGTGTAGTCTTATTGCTGACCGCCGTGGCCCTAGCCGCATCTGCTGTGTCGGTCACAGGTGGCATCGCGTTCATCGGTCTGATGGCGCCTCATATCGCCAAGTCCCTAATCGGCCCACGCCATCGAATGAATTTACCTATTGCGATCTTACTAGGCAGTTTCCTTCTATTGCTAGCGGATACAATTGGGCGAAATATTTTGGAACCGGGTGGTATTCCAGCAGGTATTATTGTTTCATTGATAGGTGCACCGTACTTTTGCTATTTACTCATGAAGAAATAAAAATGCCAGAATTACCCGCTTTGGGTGTTCTGGCATTTTTATTTATCCTCCTCTATCTTGCTTTACATAGCGGATCAGTTCTTTTTCCCGCGCAGAATGTATCTCCTCAGTAAATGAAGGATCCCATTCATAATATCCCTTGCCTGTTTTACTACCGAGCTCTCCCGCTTCCACTAATTCCTGCATACTAGCTGCGGATTGGATTGCATTCGATAAATCTTTATATAGATAATTCGATATGTCCGTATATACATCTAGTCCACCCATATCTGCCGATAAAAAAGGACCCGTGACAGGTAATCTTCTACCGATACTGTAAAGAACCGCAGCGTCTATGTCTTCCTTTGTCGCGATTCCTTCTTGTAAAATATGCTGTGCTTCACGCAACAAGGCGAATTGTAGACGATTCCCTACAAAACCGGGTGCTTCCTTTTTCACTTCGATCGGCTTTTTATTCATCTTGTTCATTAATGCCATCGAACGTTTAACCGTTTCATCATTGGTTTTCGATCCGCGAACTACTTCAACTAATGGAATCAAATGCGCCGGATGCCAAAAGTGTGTGATGACCGTGCGTTCAGGATGTGTCGTTTGAGCCGCGATGTCAGTCGGACTGATTGCCGAAGTGTTACTTGCCAGAATCACCCTTGGATCGCAAAGCTCATCCAGTTGTTTGAAGATTTCTTGCTTCAACTCCAGACGTTCAGGCACCGCCTCAATAATGAACGTCGCATCCGTTACAGCTTCGTCAATTGTTGTTACTGTAGTAATCCGATCTTTTACTGACTCCACTTCATCAATCTCCAACAAGTCATTGTCCGTTAATACTTGTAACTTACTCGCAATGCTTGCCAGTGCACGCTCTAGTTCTTCGACGTTTATGCCATGCATCGTCACATCGTATCCCGCCCACGCAGCACTCAGTGCAATGGAGTGGCCCATTGTACCGCACCCTATGGTGGCTATTCTTTCCATAACCCTGCCCCCATTCCAATTAAAAAGACGACACCTTCGTATGGGGTATCGTCAATCGAATTATCTAGCCGTAAAGTTTGGAGATATCGTAAAACTTGCTTCGGTTTTGTCTTTTACTTCGTCTACAGAGATACCTGCAGCAGTTTCCACAAGCACCATGCCGTCTTCTGAGAAATCAAACACAGCCAAATCCGTGATGAGTCGGTCTACCACACCAGGGCCCGTTAACGGCAACGAACACGTTTTCTTAACTTTCGATTCGCCGTGTTTATTGACATGATCCATGATGATTACGACACGTTTTGCACCGACAACCAAGTCCATTGCGCCGCCCATTCCTTTCACCACTTTTCCTGGTATCATCCAATTGGCCAAGTCTCCACTTTCCGAAACTTCCATACCGCCAAGAATCGCCAAGTCAATGTGTCCGCCGCGAATCATTGCAAACGATTCCGCACTATCAAAGAAGGATGAACCTGGAACTGTCGTAATCGTTTCTTTTCCAGCATTGATCAAATCTGCATCCTCTTGCCCTTCTACTGGATAAGGCCCGATGCCAAGCAGACCGTTTTCCGATTGCAATAAAACCGTCATACCAACTGGAATTTCGTTGGCAACTAGAGTGGGCATACCGATACCAAGGTTGACGTTCATACCGTCCTGAATTTCTTCTACTGCACGTTTTACGATTGTATTTCGTGTTTCTGTCATATTCATCTCTCCTTTTTACGCTTTTTTCACTGCTAAGCGTTCAATGCGCTTTTCATAATCTGTTCCTAGAAGTACTCGCTGTACATAGATACCTGGTGTATCAATTTCCTCTGGAGTGAGCTCGCCGGCCTCAACGATTTCTTCGACTTCCGCAATCGTAATTTTACCTGCTGTTGCGGCTAATGGATTAAAGTTCATGGCCGTCTTGCGATAGATCAGGTTTCCAAGTGTATCCGCCTTCCAAGCTTTCACAAGCGCAAAGTCCCCGACGATACCTTCTTCAAGTAGATACGTCTTGCCGTTAAACTCTTTTGTTTCTTTACCTTCTGCGATTGGTGTACCTACTCCTGTTGCTGTGTAGAATCCAGGAATCCCTGCACCGCCCGCTCTAATTCTCTCTGCGAGCGTTCCCTGCGGACTCAGTTCTACTTCTAACTCTCCATTAAGGAACTGCTTTTCAAACGTTTTGTTTTCCCCCACATAAGAAGCGATCATCTTTTTAATCTGTTTATTAACAAGCAACTTGCCAAGGCCTGCATCATCTATTCCACAATTATTGCTAGCGACCGTTAAATCCTTCACGCCACTATCTTGTAACGCCTGTATGGATTTTTCCGGAATACCACATAACCCGAAGCCTCCTACAATTAACGTAGCACCATCTTGAATGTCTGAAACCGCTTCCATAAATGAATCCATCACTTTACTCATACTGTAACCTCCTCCAACTCTTTAGTAATAGTGTACAGATTTCTGACTTATATGTAAAATGAATATTGTGAATCAAATATATTCCAAATCGGAATAAATGAAAGGTTGGATGATCATCGAACTTAAAGACTTTCAAGCTTTTATAGAAGTAGCCAATCATTTAAGTTTTACAAAAGCCGCTGAACATTCTTTTATTTCACAGCCCTCTTTAAGTAAATCCGTGAAAAGGCTTGAAAACAAACTGAATGTCAGACTTTTCAACCGTTCTACACGTAGCCTTCGATTGACGGATGCAGGAGACATTGTGTATGAGCAAGGACAACAAATCCTTCAATTACTCGGTGAACTTCCCGTCTTACTTGAAGATCTGACCGAGGGCGTGTCAGGAGAAATTAAAATCGGCATGCCACCTTTGATTGGGACACTGTTCTTTCCACAGATCGCTAAAAACCTATCAAGGAATTATCCCCATATTAAAATCGAGTTGCATGAGTTGGGCGCCAAAGTCGTGGAAGAGCTTGTAGATAAAGGTCAGATCGATGTTGGAATTATTGTGTTGCCGACAGACCAAGATGTTTTCCATGTTCAGCCTTTCATTTCAGACAAATTCTTTCTGTTCGTCCATATTGATCATCCATTTGCAAAACAAGATGCCGTTGCATTAACTGAACTAAAAGAAGAACAACTCATTCTGTTTTCTAAAAGTTTTGCCTTACATCGCTATATCATAAGTGCCTGTAAAGAGGTCGGGTTTAATCCGACTATATCGTATGAAAGCTCTCAGTGGGATTTGATCATTGAACTAGTCGCTGCGAAACTGGGCATCACGCTTCTTCCCCAATCCATATCGACGAAGTTTACTAACGAAAATATTAAGATGATTCCTATAGAAGGGCCGCCTTTACTTTGGAAGCTCGGCATTGTTACGAAGAAGAACAGCTATCATTCATTTGCATTGAAAAAGTTTATGCAGATGTTTTGAGACAGGTGTAATAAAGCTGTATTAAATAAAGTCAATTAGAGCAGCCAATATAAATTATTGAACAAAAAATCCAACCGCTGCCGGTTGGATTTTTTGTTTCACGTGGAACAGAATAGTTTTTCAGAACATCTTCGTAGTCCACGTTTCCCCGTTCCAAATAGTGGATACTACATCTTCATAAAAGTCTGGTTCATGTGAAATAAGTAAGATACTTCCCTTATATTCTTTCAAAGCACGTTTTAGTTCTTCTTTTGCATCATAATCCAAGTGATTTGTCGGTTCATCTAATACTAATAAATTTGTTTCACTATTTACCAGTTTACAAAGACGGACTTTCGCACGCTCTCCCCCACTTAATACCTTTACTTTACTTTCAATATGTTTCGTCGTTAATCCGACTCGCGCTAAAGCCGCACGTACTTCATATTGCGCAAAGTGTGGAAACTCACTCCAAATCTCTTCCAAGCACGTATGATCTGTATCTGTTTTCGTTTCCTGTTCGAAGTAACCGATTGATAGATGCTCACCTTGCTCCACTTTACCTGAAAGAGCGGTTATTTCCCCGAGAATACTTTTTAACAACGTCGTTTTCCCAATTCCGTTTGCTCCCGCAAGAGCAATCTTCTGTCCACGTTCCATTGAAAGATTCAAAGGCTTCGATAGTGGTTCATCGTATCCGATTACTAGATCAGTCGTTTCAAACAAATACTTTCCAGGCGTTCTAGCCGTTTTGAAATCGAAATGTGGTTTCGGTTTTTCTGAATCTAACTCAATAATGTCCATCTTATCTAGTTTCTTCTGCCGGGACGTTGCCATTCGACTCGTTGCTGCATTTGCTTTATTACGCGCAACAAAATCCTTCAAATGGGAAATTTCTTTCTGTTGCTTTTTATAAGCAGCTTCGACCTGTTGCTGTCTCATTTCACGCACACGCAAAAACTCATCATAATCGCCAGGGTAACGATTGACCTGTTGGTTTTCCATATGATAGATCAAGTTAATGACACTGTTCAAGAATGGGATATCATGCGAGATCAAAATGAATGCTCCTGGATACTCTTGCAAATACGTACGCAACCATTCAATATGCTCTACATCCAAATAGTTCGTCGGCTCATCAAGCAATAAAATATCGGGCTTTTCAAGTAATAATTTAGCCAATAATACTTTTGTACGCTGGCCACCACTCAAGTCATTCACGTCAGTATCCAATCCGAATTCATCAAGACCTAGACCGTTTGCGACTTCTTCTACTTTTGCGTCAATCATGTAAAAATCACTCTGCTCTAGAGATTCTTGGATTTGTCCGGTTTCTTCCAGCAAACCTTCCAGTTCATCCGGCCCCACTTCACCCATCTTGGCAAAGAGACTATTCATTTCAGTTTCCCTATCATATAAATATTGAAACGCAGTGCGCAACACATCACGGATAGACATCCCCTGCTTCAAAGCTGCATGCTGATCTAAATATCCGATTCGTACACGCTTTGACCAAGTGACAGTCCCTGCATCCGGCTCCAGCTTATGTGTAATGATATTCATAAACGTGGATTTGCCTTCCCCATTTGCACCTACTAATCCTATATGTTCACCCGCCAATAGACGGAATGATACATCTTCGAAAATTACACGGTCACCGAAACCGTGGCTAATATTTTTTACTGTCAATAAACTCATGTTGTACACCTATTCCTTTTCAATTGTTTCAATCAAACTGATATAAGTCATTTTAACATCCTACACTTATAATTACTTCAGAAAAGAAAAAACAATCGATACTTCTATTGATGATTCCAGCGGTTACTTTACTATTGTTGAGTAACCGTTTTGTAAGGTAAAGTAGTTTATGATGATTTGTCACGATCTTTGCTGTTTACTAGTAAATATGTTTTACTTTTAAGATCTTCTACTTCATGAAATGGAGGCAATCCTTAATGACTGACCCACTAAACTATATAGCACGTCAAAAAAAGGAAATACTAGAGACCTATCAAGAACTGCATGCTATTGCCGAGCCTAGCTGGCAAGAACAGCAGACTTCACGGTATTTACAAGAGAAGCTTTCAGCTGCCGGATTGAGTATCACTGGCTATGCCGGCCATCACGGATTCATTGCAGAAATTGCGGGTCGTACAAAGGGTGTCATTGCGTTACGCGCGGATATGGATGCACTGGTACAGGAAGTCGATGGTGATGTAATGGCAAACCATTCTTGCGGACATGATGCGCATAGTACGATGGTGCTATATACTGCACTTGCTTTGAAGAACTGCGAAATGGATTTGCATCATACTATTCGATTCATTTTCCAACCTGCGGAAGAGTTAGCAGAAGGCGCAATACAAATGATGAAGGAAGGCGTGCTCGAAGATGTTCTATTCCTAGGAGGTCTGCACGTACGCCCACATACAGAAGTTCCGTTCGGCAAATCTGCACCAGCGATTTTACACGGCTCGTCTGCGACGATTACGGGTACAATCACGGGAACACCTGCACACGCAGCAAGACCTGAAGAAGGTAATAACCCAATCGAAGCAGCAAGTTTCTTAATCCAGTCACTGCGTCAAATTCGTTTGACGAGCAATAAAAAGTTCTCCATTAAAATCACCGAATTACATGGTGGTGAAACGAGCAACTCTATTCCAGCTAGTGCACGATTCACATTGGATGTTCGTGCGGAAACGAATGAAACAATGGATGCCCTGTTAGCAAAAGCCCGCCACATGATCCAACACACTGCCGCTCTAACAGAGACGGAAATTGTATACAATGAAGAAGGTTATTCACCCGCCGCTACAGAAAATGCCACAGCCATCCGACTTGCACAACAGGCGATCGGCTCTGTATTAGGGGAGGAAAACCTGGATGTACCATGCATTTCTCAAGGCGCGGAAGATTTTCATTTCTACACGTCGAAAACACCATCTATTCCTGCGACAATGATCGGATTAGGTTGTGATTTGAAGCCCGGGTTACATCACCCACAAATGTCCTTTAATACCGATGCCTTAATTTACGGTACACAAATTTTGACACAACTATTACTGAATGCGGATCAAGAATTATGAAAACCATGATCTATCAAGACCACAACAATATTCTAAAGGGTATGACCATGAAAGATTGCAATGAACCAGAGTGCAATAATACTGCTTTGCATGCATGTGTATCAGCAGTTGATGTGACGAACAATCGCCGACAATTGGCGGACTTTTTACAATGTGAATTGGAAGATTTCGTGTTTGCCAATCAAACACATAGCGCGAACTTTCATAAAGTGACTGCACGAGACCGTGGAAAAGGAACGTTGCGACAAGAAACAGCAATTGCCGACACAGATGCACTGTATACATTTGAACCAGGCATCGTGCTGTGCAGTTTAACAGCTGACTGCGTTCCTGTATTATTTCACAGTGACGATAGTACATTAATTGGGGCAATTCATTCCGGTTGGCAAGGCACTGTGAAAGAAATCACAAGGAAGCTATTCCACCACCTACAGCAATACGAACATAGTGATCTGAGCCGAATTCATGTCCAAATCGGTGCCGCACTCAGTCAAGAAAAGTTTGAAGTGGATGAAGACGTTTATACGAAATTTCATAACCTTGGGTACGCTGACGAATTCATCCTCTATAACGCGATGACAAAAAAGTACCATATTGATAATCAACTGACAGTGAAGAAGCAATGTGAGCTGGCAGGAATACCCGAAGCAAATATTACAATCGACCGTACTTGTACATTTCTAAGTCCAGAGGGCTTTTCTTATCGGCAAGATAGACAAGTAGGCCGTCACGTTAGCTTTATCAGGAGAACAATCTAAAAAACGTAGTGGAGAACTCTTCACTACGTTTTTCACTTTAATTCTATTTTTATGTCGCCTTCAAGATAATTTGGATAAGCAAATAGTTCCAGCCTCAGTGGATTCGTGTAATCAGTTCGATCAAAGTTCACTCTCCAATGTGTCGCTTCTCCATCATCATACTTTTCAGTTGAAGGAGTTTTCACTTCTCTCCCTTCTAAATCAGTTATAGCCCCTACAAAGAAAAACGAAAAATCTTGGCCTTTTATGTCCGGCATGATAAATGCGGCATGCTCTTTATCTGACTTCAACAACTGTATTCTGTGATCTTCGGGTTGATTAAGCCATTGTGCTGTCTCTGTATTAATTTCTGCTACAGCCTCTTCCGCTTTTAGCGCCTGCACTTTTTTGATTCGTAAATACAGCTTTTCAGGTTTTGAAAAGTAATTGCTTTGAAGGAATAATGTAGAATTTCCATCCTCCCCACCAAATGCAGTCGTGCCATTTTGAATAGCCCCCCAGACTTCGCCTTTCTCATCCTCCAGTCGTATGTCCTCGAATTGTAGAATTTTCATCGTATTGGCAGGGTCATTGGAAATCTTCACACCTACTCGCAGTGGGGATACCGTAACCTTTTCAATTATAAACTTCTGTCCTTCGATATCTACTTCTTTATCTATAGTATAGACTTCGCTTGGTTTTACTTGCTCAGGCACAGTGAATGGTACAGTAAATACGGTTGGTTCACCTTGTAATTTAATTGCAATCTTCAAATCAAACGACTGATTTTCAGAAGTATACAATTCCCCGAACTGATAATCGATACGATCCTTGTACGTATATACCTCTTTTTCACCCATTATATTCCCATAAGAAAAGCTACCCTCTGGAATGCCTTCCGCTTTCAAATGGATATAGTCCACTTGTAAGCCTTTCAACGAACGCTTCGATTCAATTGTGTAGAAAATATTAATCCCCGTCTCATCCAAAATGACACCATCTACTGTCAACGTTTTATCGTCAATCGTTTGAGTCACTCCGATTTCTTGATAATAGTCGTTCTGAATTACCGCATCGAGTCCTTTATCCATCACAATCAATTCCACGAACTTCTCTAGACCCGGAATGGAAGCTAATGCCTGGGCGAATACAGGGGATACGCGAATAGACGTAATGAATGTCAGTAGCAACAATGCCACAACCGCTACACTTCCAAAGATTCTCTTTCTCGCTCGCTTTTTTTCCCGACGTGCCCTTTCCATGCCTTGACGAATCGCCTGGTCAGCTTCAGACAAAGGCAGCGACTGTTGATCTAAATGTTCTTTCAACTGCTTTAATCGTGCTTCTTCTGTCTCATACATGATCACTGCCCCCTTTATCTTCAAAGTATGACCTCAACGTACGCATCGTTTTGTAAAGCCTTGATTTCACAGTGCTTTCTGGTATATTTTCAGATTGTGCTATATCTTTAATTTTTGATTCCTGAAAGTATTTCAAATAAATTAAACGTTGCTCCTGTTCAGATAAAGTTGCCAGTGCATCTCTCAATTCAATATACGAAATGTCTTCTGCTGATACTGTTTCCAAACCACTATCGTCTACTGTGTATCGCTTACGTAGTTTCAACTGATCTTGGCAATAATTTATCATGATACGGATGAGCCAGGTTTTGAGATAGCTAGGTTCTTTTACTGTCCGAACTTTTTTATAGGCACGATACGTTATTTCTTGAAGTGCTTCAATCGCATCGTCCTCGTTTCGCAAAAAAGCCAAGGCTGTCCGCAGAAGCGATTGCTTATGCAATTGCATCACGGCCAGAAATGCTTCATCATCCCCAGCTATTGCTTTCACATGCAACTCTTTTTCCTTTATCTCCATTGGACGGTCACCCCATTCTCTGCCCTCTTATACATTAGACTCTACACTGGCTAAAAAGTTTACATCAATTTTTATTTATTTTTACGCACAAAAAAGATGCCTACTCCCGCAAGGCACCTTACTTCACTTATTCTGTTCCATCAATATATTCTGTATCGACAACTAAGCTATCATCATACGCTTTAGCCCTACAACAATAATGAAATTCACCCCCTTCTGTACGTAAGCTACGTCTCCTACCGTCGCATTGTTACATTAAGACGCAACAAATATCATAAACTCACGAGAAAGGGCGTTCTCGCTTTTATACGAGAACACCCTTTTGATCATTCTTTTGGTTCTTTACGTGACCGATCCACTTTTTTATTCTTCCCCATCATATCCAGGTCTTCCCCAAACTCGGTGTTGTAATTCACATTCCGAATTCGATCAAAATGCTTATGGGGCTCTACCCTTTCATCCACATCCTCAATAATCTCATCATTCGATTTAACTAAAAGTCCAATCGCTGCCAATCCGCTCAGTCCCACAATGGCATAGACAATCTTGGCAAGAATCGTGTTTTGTCCTCCAAATACACTGGCAACCAAATCAAAATTGAAAAATCCGATCAATCCCCAGTTTAGTGCACCAATAATGACTAATGTCAGTGCAATTCGCATAAATACGCTCATGTTGCACACCTCCTCCAACAATCTATAATCGAATCCTGTACATGTTTGTATGGATTCTTTATTATAGTTCACCGAAAGGGAATTTTCATACATTTCCACATGAATATTGTTCTATTTCTGTTGCGGAGACCTTACAGTAGTAGACCAATAAAAATGAAAGCAGGGATACAGTGCGGATCAATGGCGTATTTTCAGGCGGAGGATTGAAAGGTTTTGCGCTAGTTGGAGCGGTTCTGGAGTTGGAGAAACAAGGTTATCGTTTTGAAAACGTAGCTGGTACAAGTGCAGGAGCTATTGTTGCAAGTTTTTTGGCAGCCGGCTATACAGCGGATGAAATCGGAGTCATGTTGGCTGAAGAAGATTTCCAAGCACTACTGGATCCGAGAAAGACACTATTGCCATTTCCCTTTATGAAATGGATATCGCTTTATTGGAGAATGGGATTGTATCAAGGAAAGGCGCTGGAAGAGTGGTTTTTTGATAAACTCGCACGTAAAGGTTGTTATGCATTTGGCGATCTTCCGAAAGGATCATTAAAATTAGTGGCATCTGACTTAACAAACGGCAAGATGATAGTATTACCTGATGACTTGGAGAAATACGGATATGATTCTGACCGATTTTCAATTGCGAAAGCACTGCGTATGAGTTGTGGTATTCCCTACTTTTTTGAACCCATACGTCTCGATGCACCAAAAGGAACTATAGTAGTAGACGGCGGTGTATTAAGTAATTTCCCGATGTGGATTTTTGATGGAGATACATCGCCATGTAAACGACCTGTAATCGGGCTCAAACTTAGTCGCAATCAAGATGAAGTACCCGGACGTACCATTCGAAATGCCTTGCAATTATTCGAAGCGCTATTCTCCACAATGAGAAACGCGCATGATGAAAAATATATCTCAAAACAACATGTACAAAACATAATTTTCATTCCTGTGGAAAATTATAGTGCAACACAGTTTGATCTAAACGAAGAGCAAATGGAAGACTTGCTATCAATCGGAAGTAGTCGTACTAAGGAATTCTTGCTCACTTGGTCGCCGGCGAAACCCAAGTTAGTCAGCAATCAAAATGTCATGTGATTGAAATATTTGATTTCAATTCCGTTTAAAACACTATCCTGGCGGGTAAATTGTCTTATAAGGAGGGTTGCAATCATGACCAACCAAAACGAAAGTTCTATCTTCATCCGAGAGCTCGAACTACTTAGCGATGAGTATCATACCGCGCCCGCCGATATCAAAACTTTTATCCTACAAGATATTCAGTTACTTGAGTCTGCGATTTCTCTCTTACAAAGTGACGTACAGTAATGACTTATCATATAGAGTAGACATATAGTTCAGCTCATATAAATAACTGTTGCATTTTATTATCACGGTCTACACGTTCTTTTTCTGTAGCCAAGTCATATTTTTTCAACAAATGAAATACCTCATTTAATGTCTCTTGACTCAATGATTTGCTTAAAAACAACTCACAACTTTTCACTAATTCTTCTGGCATAAATGATTTCTGTTCTGCTAACTTTTCCACAACATCTGGTTGTGTATGGTCCATAGTACAATTGCTCATCTACATTCACTCCCTTATTAACACCCTATCATAATCTTCATGTAACTCAAAATAAAGACTGGTTGCTTATTTCGTAAGAGCTTCGAGTCTTTTTGTTATTTACCTTCATAACGAAACATACTAACAGTTATTGTTTTATTCGATCTACCGGGAGATGAAAAGATTATGACAGCTATTAAAAAACGTAAACATACTATTTCTCCTCCCGCACTTATTGCTGCCTCTTTCCTATTCACTATTGTCATCGGAACCATATTAATAAAATTACCCATCGCTACGTATAAACCTATTAGCTGGGTTAATGCACTGTTTACTGCCACTTCTGCAACAACTGTCACTGGACTGAGTGTCTTTGATATCACCGCTACATTCACAACTTTTGGGGTAGTAGTCTTGCTCATACTGATTCAAATAGGCGGCGTTGGATTAATGGCATTTGCCGTTGCCGTGCTCGTTATTTTAGGTAGGAAAGTCGGTATGACAAACCGCATATTCATCCAAGAAACATTCAACTATCAGTCTATTGGTGGAACGGTTCGCTTTGTAGGTGAAATAGTAGCATTTGTAATTGTAATAGAAGGTCTAGCATTCATTGCATTATGTACTGTTTGGGTACCTGAGTTTGGTTGGAAAATGGGAATGTATTATAGTGTATTCCATGTAGTATCCGCTTTTAACAATGCAGGGTTTTCATTATTTCCAGATAATTTGAGTTCGTTCGTAGGTAATCCTATTGTTACCATCATCCTTTCCGGGTTATTTATTGTTGGTGGAATCGGCTTTATTGTAGTGAAAGACATCCTTCAAAAGAGATCCATCCAACACTGGACACTACACACAAAAATGATGATATTCGGTACGCTAATCATGAACACGATTGCTACACTCTTTTTACTCATACTAGAGTTTCATAATGAAAAAACAATTAGCAGTTTGAGTTTTACTGACAAGCTTTGGACCTCATACTTTCAAGCTGTGACACCGCGTACTGCTGGATTCAATATGGTAGTCGTCGGAGATATGGAGGAGTCCTCTCTACTACTCACACTCCTTCTCATGTTTATTGGTGGAGGTAGCGCATCTACTGCTTCCGGAATAAAGTTAACGACCTTTATGATTATTTTACTGGCGACAATTTCGTACTTTAGAGGAATAAAAGAACCGCATATTTTCCGGCGTACAATCAAGACGGAAATCATATTTCGTTCTATGGCTATAGGATCGGTGAGCTCTGTTATTATCTTTGTTGCTTTATTTTTGCTGACTGTTACCGAAAAGATGCCTTTCTTGTCTTTACTTTTTGAAACGGTCTCAGCTTTCGCAACTGTAGGACTTTCATTAGGAATTACAGGAGATATTAGCCCCGCAGGTGAAGTAATTCTTTGTTTTGTCATGTTTTTAGGTCGTATAGGGCCATTAACCTTATTCTTCTTGCTGATTCACAAAAAGAAAGAGTCTTTCCATTACTCGTATGATCAAGTGCAAACGGGTTAATTGATAGTAATTGCTCATATCGAAAACCTCCAAGATTTTACTCTGGAGGTTTTTTACTATTGACTTAACCGTTCATACTGTATATATTGTTTATATACGGTATGAAAGGAAAAGGGGTGATGTATTGAATATTGTCATCTCCAATTCGGTGAACCAACCGATTTATCTGCAAATCAAGAATCAGCTAAAAGAGCAGATTTTATTGGGGGCACTGAAAGAGAAAGAAGCACTACCTTCTATACGCAAATTGGCGAAAGACTTGCAGATCAGTGTAATCACAACGAAAAAAGCTTATGAAGAATTGGAACGGGATGGACTTATTGAGACATTTCCAGGAAAAGGATCATTCGTTGCCGCACAGAATCACGAACTATTGAAAGAAGAACAGTTAAAGAAAATTGAAAAACAGCTGCTGAATGTTATTCAAGACGGGCGAGCATTTGACGTGGGATTGGAAGAGTTAATCCATATGCTGACATTGCTATACGAGGAGTGAAAAGAATGGAAAATATAGCGGAAGTACGAAATCTGACGAAACAGTTTAAGGGATTTGCACTGAACAACTTGAACTTTGATATTAAAAAAGGATACATTACAGGATTCATCGGGGCAAATGGTGCTGGGAAAACCACAACGATCCGCTGTCTAATGGATTTAATTCGTGCTGATCAAGGAGAAGTACGTGTGTTTGGCACGTCACATAAAAATCACACTGTAGATATCAAGGAGCGCATAGGTTTCGTTTACGATGCTGATTTCTATTACGAAGACCTGACTATCGAGAAAAACAAGCGCATTCTTGCACCCTTTTATTCAAAGTGGGACGATGAACTATTCTATTACTATCTTAGAAAGTTTCAGCTGAATACAGCACAACGAGTCAAACATTTATCAAAAGGGATGCGAATGAAGTTTTCACTTGCAATGGCTCTTTCCCACCATCCTGACTTTATCATTATGGATGAACCAACAGCCGGTCTGGATCCCATTATCCGCCGCGAACTGCTCGACATGATGCAGGATCTCATACAAGATGAGGAAAAGGCGATCTTCTTCTCGACGCACATCACAACGGACTTGGAAAAAATAGCTGATTTCATTGTTTTCATTCATAATGGAAGTATTATTTTTCAAGGCGAGAAAGATGAATTTACCGAATGTTATGTATTAGTCAAAGGTACAACCGATCAGCGTACTCTGCTTGATGGATACCCTGTGATTGGACTACGCACTACAGACGTCGGTTTTGAATGTCTGGCAGATACCGTGGAAATTCCTTTAGAGCACCTATCATCATTGCTTATTGAAAAACCGACACTCGAAGATATTATGTACTACACCGGAAGGAGAGGATTCGAATGAAGGCCTTGATCCGAAAAGACTTATACACACAAAAGGCGAGTGCTTTCTTACTTACAGCATTATGGTTCATTATTTTCACAAACTTTTTCACAGACGGTCAGCCTGTCCGTCATGTTTTACTTCTAATCTTCGTCGCTTATTTCATAGCTATTTCAACAAGTAATAAGGCATTTGAGAAAGAATCAGTCTTAATAAACAGCCTTCCGGTTACAAGAAAACAATTCGTACTAGCGAAGTATGCGTCTGGTTTCATTTGGTTCGGTTTGTCAGCAGCCGCTGTGTTATTTTATATCTTCTTGTTCGATACGTTCGCTCCTTTTCCTACCCGGATGATGACAATCCCTGAAGTACTCATCGCGCTTGGATGTTTTTACGTCATCATTTCGCTCTTTTATCCGCTACAATTCAAGGCAGGCTATGTACTGGCGACCTCTTTAACGATTGCCTTGCCGTTATTGAGCATGATGTCGTTTAGAATTATATTAAATATCATGGAAAATCCCAGAATGGTTGCAGAACAACAATTCTTTCTGCAAACCGCAGATCTTATAACTACCAATCAATGGACAATCGCACTCTCAGTTCTACTAGTCAGCGCCCTACTGACATGGTTATCTATTCTGTTATCGATACGAATCGTGCGTAAAATAGATTTTGATCATGGGTAATTTATTTATCAAATAGCCTTTGCAATTAAAAATCGTCATTTAATAGATTTTGACCTCACTTACATGCAAAAGAGATGCCCCATTGAAGTGTAGTCACTTTCAATAGGGCATCTCTTTTTAAGTTCCGCAATACGTTTGAAAAGTAGTTCCGTCTTCGGGCGGATTCACGTATTCTTCTTGTTCAACCGTATATGCATAAGGGTTTTCTAGAACTTCAAGTAGCTTCATAAACGGATGCATATCTCCAGTTTCAGCTGCCTGTAACGCCTCTTCTACCCTATGGTTTCTCGGAATGACCGATGGATTATGTTGCTTCATCAATAACTCTACTGCTTGCGCGTCTTCTGACTGACGTTGCAGTCTATCAACCCAACGCTTTTTCCACTCAAGAAAATCGGGCTCGTCGAACCATTCTTCTTGCTGTCCAAGCGTCAACGAACGGAATGTATTTGTATAGTCAGCTTGATGTTCTTTCATGATAGTCAACAAATCTTTTACCAATGGTTCATCGGCTTCCTCTTTATTGAACAAACCTAATTTGGACCTCATACCCGTTAACCATGCCGAGCCGTAAATCATGGCGAAATTGGAAAGCTCATTCTCCGCCAGCTTCACTGCTTCCGCTTGTTCTTCGTGAAGCAATGGCAAAAGTGTTTCAGCAAAACGAGTCAGATTCCACTCTGCTATACCCGGTTGATTACGATAAGAGTAGCGTCCTTGCACGTCGATCGAGCTAAAGACGGTTTGCGGGTCATAGCTGTCCATAAACGCACACGGTCCATAGTCAATCGTCTCGCCGCTAATTGTCATATTGTCCGTATTCATCACCCCATGAATAAAGCCGGTAAGCTGCCAGTTCGCGATCAAAGATGCCTGACGCTTTATGACGTTTTCAAGTAATGCTACATATGGTTGTGGCTCTGATTCCACTTCAGGATAATGGCGTTGAATTGTGTAATCTGCAAGAGCACGTAAATCTTTGACTTCTTGTCTGGCTGCCGCATATTGGAATGTACCGACACGTAAATGACTTGAAGCAACTCTTGTCAACACGGCACCTGTCAAAGCCGTTTCACGTAAAACAGGCTCCCCCGTTACCGTGACGGCTAAACTGCGTGTTGTGGGGATATTCAGACCATGCATCGCTTCGCTAATCAAATACTCACGTAACATGGGTCCGAGGGCCGCACGTCCGTCCCCACCGCGCGAATAAGGTGTCCTTCCTGATCCCTTCAATTGAATATCCATCCGTTGTCCTTCTGGCGTCAACTGCTCACCCAACAGCATGGCACGCCCGTCACCTAGCATAGTGAAATTACCGAATTGATGACCCGCATAGGCCTGAGCAATTGGATCTATTCCTTCCAGTTTTTCATTTCCAGCAAAAATGGCAATCACTTCTTCCGAATGCAATTGTTTTTCATCGAGACCCAGCGATACCGCCAGTTCATCATTAGTCAAAACCAGTTGCGGTGAGCTGACGGTATTTGGTTCCACTACTGTGTAAAATGTTTTCGGTAATTCACGGTAACTGCATTCAACATTCCAGCCGATGTTCGGGTTACGTTTCATCTGTTCTTCTTCCTTTCCATATGCTGCTCTAGTATGACTCACTTTTATTTATCGTGCACTATTTTACTTAATTTACTTTCTATATCAGATGCATGTATTGTATCATTTCGATTAGAGGTCAGCCAAAGCAATCGAATCACTGACATCCCTTCAAACAGCCCATACTATTGATCAACCATCCTATTTGGAGGTGTGGCAGAGCAAACTACGAGCCAGTATGATCATAAAAAAGCTATCCTAGACATCACTTGGTGTCGAGGATAGCTTTTTCAGGATACTTTTGCGAGTGAAAATCCTCTACCGAGAATTTCCGAAGCATTTAGAAAGACGACAAATGCCTGAGGTTCTTCCTCTCTTAAGATCTTCTTCAAGTAAATTGCTTCCGATTGCTCAACCACACATAGAATCATGGTCTTTTCCTGATTGGAAAAGCCACCTACCGAACGAACTTTAGTCAATCCACGATCAATCTTCTCCTTGATAATCGTCTGGATATGTTCTTCATGATCCGTAATAATCAATACTAGTTTAGATTGAGATGTTTGTAACTGTACAAAGTCAATCACCTTACTCGTCACAAAAATCGCCATCATCGCAAATAATGCCAACTCCAGATTAAATACGATAGCGGACGCAATCACAACCAATCCATCCACGAATAATTGCGCATACCCACTAGACAGACCGGTGTACTTCTTGACAATCTGCGCTACTGTCGCAAGTCCTCCAGTCGATCCATTTCCCCGGTAGACTATGCCAAGCCCTACTCCTAACATAATTCCCCCATAGATTGCTGACAATAAAGGATTGTCAATCGTTGAAGGTATATCAGCAGTCAGCCAAATGGTTAGCGGTACAAAAAACGTTCCCACTAATGTTTTCAGACTAAAATCCTTGCCAAGAAGCACTAGACCTATAAAAAATATCGGGATATTAATAAGCCACTGCACAAAGGCGGGTTCAAATCCATACATCTCATACAGAATGGTACTAATACCAGACACGCCCCCAGCTGCGAGTCTTGCTGGTAAGAAAAATATATTGAAAGCCAAACCGACTAACATGGATCCGATCATAATCCAAACATATTCAATCAGTAGCTTTTTTCTCGGTGAACGGGTCTTCATTTATAAAACCTCCCTATCTTGATGAGCTAAAAGCACTTTCGCTATTTTACATCATATTGTAAGCAATGAATAGCCTATCCTTATTTTGTAGGCATAAGTGATTCCTTCTATGCATCTACTAGTTTTGATAGTAAATTCACTTGGAAGGAAGCGATGTATTGAAATTAACACCGTTTATTGATCCACTACCTATCCCCCAATACCTTACTCCACTTGAGAGGCATAAGTGCCTCTCATACTATGAAATTGGGATGAAGGAGTTCTTCCACGAATTCCATTCAGAGTTGACACCCACAAAGATTTGGGGATATGAAGGGCAATTCCCTGGTCCTTTAGTAAATGTGAACAGCGGTGAGTGTGCACATATCAAATGGAAAAACGAACTGCCCGACAAACACTTCCTACCCATTGACAGGACGCTGCACGGTTCAAGTGAACATATGCCAGACGTTCGTACAGTCGTACATTTACACGGGGCGGAAGTAGAACCCGAATGTGATGGTCATCCTGAAGCATGGTTTACAAATAATTATCATACAGTAGGTCCTGTATTTGACTCTCCCGTTTATAAATATAATAATAATCAGCGTGCCGCCACACTTTGGTACCATGATCATGCGGTCGGTATTACGCGTTTAAATGTTTATGCCGGTCTAATCGGAATGTATATTATTCGCGATGAAGAAGAACGTAAACTGAGTCTCCCATCTGGGGCGTATGAAATTCCACTCATTATCGCTGATCGTGGCTTTAACGAAGACGGCTCCTTATTTTATTCAGATACAACAAATGTGAGGCCAGGACCTGTACAGCCTGGATTGACATTCCCACATCCATCCGTCACACCTGGTGAAGCGTTTGAAAACATCACAGTGAACGGTAAGGTCTGGCCATACCTAGAAGTAGAGCCAAGAAAGTACCGATTCCGCATATTGAACGCTTCAAATGAACGCTTTTACAAAATGAACTTATCAAACGGTCAAAAAATCATACAAATCGGCTCAGATGGTGGGTTATTGGAAACACCTGTTTATATGGATGCGTTAACGATTGCACCCGCTGAACGGATGGATGTAATTATTGATTTCTCTAAACTGGCACCCGATGATACGATTGTTTTAGAAAATACGGCTGCCATACCGTTTGATTTCCCACCTCCAATAGGCACTCTCCCTGACCCTGAAACCGATGGACAGATTATGCAGTTTAGAGTGGTTGAATTAACAGGACCAGATACAAGCAAAGTTCCCGCTATACTCAGCAACATACCTAAACTACGGGAATGCGACGCCGCTCAAACACGCGACATTACATTGGATGCAGACATCGATGAGTATGGCCGTTTAAAGTTCTTGTTTAATAATAAAGGTTTCATGGAACGAATCGATTTCAAGCCTAAACTGAATGATACAGAGATCTGGCGCATCATCAACACGGCTGGCGCAACGCATCCCATACACATCCACTTGATTCAATTCCAGATTCTCGACCGCATCCCATTTGACGCCCAAGGCTTCACGGCGAATGGCTTACTTAGTTTCACGGGTCCTCCTGTACAACCTGACGTCAATGAACGAGGCTGGAAAGACGTCGTTCAATCTCCGCCTGGATTTGTGACACGAGTCATTATGCGTTTTGCTCCATTCACCGGTCGCTACATGCTTCATTGTCATATTTTAGAACATGAAGATCATGACATGATGCGACAATTCGAAGTAGTGGAGCGCAAATGTAGTTGCAAAAATAACTGCATATGCAAGGAACATAAACCAAAACGTAAATGTGAATGCAAGAAGAAGTGTACATGTCGCGGCAAATGTACATGTAAAAAGTCATGTACTTGTAAGAAAAAGAAATCCAATCACCCATCGAAAGAAGAACGTCGTCATAAAAAGTGTCCTACGTGCCCTCCTTGTTCCGAGACGTATCGTTGTGAATGTGAATGAAGGAAAAGAACCCCACGAGATTATATCTCGTGGGGATTTAAGCTTCTATCAAATAATCATAGAGTGTATTTTCTACTGGGTGTTCCATCACCATGTTCATATGGACAACAGGCAAACGCTTCCCTTTACCATCTATCATATAGTCTTCTACAATGCTTTCTTGATCAGGTAGACCTTTACCCAAGTAAATGAAGAAGGCTTCCCATGTTTCACTCTGCATTAAATCAGGAATACTTAACTATGGACTACACTATAATGAAACAAAGTGGAGGTGTGGAAATGAAACAAAAGAAAACTTCTGTGCTGTTACGCATAGCTATTGTTATCACCTACGCAATCATGATCACAGCTAACGCATTGGCCAATATCCTTCCTCTAAATGGACAAACGACTGGTGAGCTATCGGATAAATACGGAAATCTATTTGCTCCGGCAGGATTTACGTTTTCTATTTGGAGTCTGATCTACTTACTGTTATTATTTCATGTCATCTATCAACTAGGCTTTTTCCAAAAGAATAAAAATCCACAACTTCTAAGTCAAGTAGGCATATGGTTCTGTATCTCTTCTGTATTGAATGCATCGTGGATTTTCTTATGGCATTATGAATATCTGTTACTTTCCGTTATAGTCATGTTACTCATGTTGCTGACATTAATAAGAATCAATACCCTCACATTTAATGCTTCGCTGACTAGAAGAGAAGCGTTCTTCATAAAACTTCCGTTCAGCATCTATTTCGGATGGATTACTATCGCTACGATTGCAAACATTACCGCTTTTCTCGTTTCTATTGAGTGGGACAGATTGGGTTTATCTGACGTCACATGGACGATTATCATTTTATTCGTCGGAGCTGCTATCGGAATTCTAACAACGATTCGACGCCAGGATATAGCCTACGCACTTGTATTGATTTGGGCATATTACGGGATATATTCTAAGCACACTTCAGAAAGTGGATTTAATGGAGAGTATCCTTCTATTATCTTATCTATCTTAATCTGTTTGGTGCTCATAGTTTTGACTATTGTACTCGTTGCAGCAAAAAAGCTTCGCAAATAAAAAGCGCAAAGGAGCAGGCTATTGCCTCTTCCTTTGCGTCAAATAATCATGCCATCAGGTCGTGTTATCATACAATACCCAATACTTACATACTACTACAAAAACTTATCGTGATGTTTTTAACAGCCTGTCCAATCGGGGATAATTAAAACGTTGCACACGTCAACCGATATACTTTGCTAGGGAACAATTGATTCAAGTTATGACATCAACCATGCTTCCGGCTATAAATCCCCTTTAAAAAACTCTATTAAACCCTCTGCGCGTCAGAGTTAATTGGTGTTGTCTAACCTTGTCCTGCCTGCACCAATTTCGTGTACTTTTATCATTTTCTTCATCTCCCCACTTCTATTGTCAAATAACATATAGTTCGAGAAGATATATCCAATAAAAAATTCCACAACTAAAGAGCCAGTGTTTTTTAAAACTATGTGAAAAGTCTTTGCCCTGACCACTTAAACTTATTATAAATTGACTCTTTTTAAAGTATCAGATTTCCTTTATTCTAAATTTACTACTTTTATACGTGAGGAAGGTTCAGGCCATGCAAAAAACACATAGCTATCCAGGACAACGAACGAAGACGTTTGATCTAATACTGACATCCATGCTTGCGTCACTCGTATTCGTCGCTACTCTTTTACTTAATATTAAACTACCTCTTGGAAACGGCGGACTAATTCACCTCGGCACTTCCATGTTGTTCATTGTCTCCATTTTATTCGGACCGAAGAAAGGTATGATTGCTGGAGCTGTTGGAATGGGCTTGTTCGACCTCGTCAGCGGATGGGCTTTATGGGCACCTATCACTATCCTGACACGCGGCCTGCAAGGTTATATTGTAGGTAAAATCGCTTGGTCAAACGGTCGTAAAGGGACAAGCTTTAAATTCAATTTGATCGCCATGCTAGCATCCATACCATTCACTATTGCTGGCTATTATATCGGAGAGAGTATTCTATATCACAGTTTGATCATCCCGCTTGCTTCCATTCCAGGCGACCTGGTCCAATGTGCAGTAGGAATCGCCATTGCCGTTCCTGTCTGTGCCATGTTAAAAAAGGTTTCAATGTTCAAGTAAATATACAGTTGAAATCCACGGTATCTCACACGCTGCCATTAATTCAAAATCCCC
This sequence comes from Sporosarcina sp. P18a, assembly GCF_002743135.1. Taxonomy (NCBI): domain Bacteria; kingdom Bacillati; phylum Bacillota; class Bacilli; order Caryophanales; family Caryophanaceae; genus Sporosarcina; species Sporosarcina sp. P18a. Next base: position 308,533 of record NZ_PDYQ01000003.1, read on the forward strand.
CAAAGTCCAATTGATTAGTCGTTTAGTGTCGTATACTATTTACATACATGAGTATGGAAACAGTAGTTCGTGACAAAAAAATAACCTGTCCGAGAGATTTTGGTCTCCCGGACAGGTTATTTCTATTACTGCTTCATATTTACGAATACACTTTTCACTTCCGTGTAATTCGCTAAGCCGTATTCTCCGCCCATTTCGCGGCCAATGCCCGATTGCTTATAACCACCGAATGGCATAGTCTCCCACTCAAGACCGAAGTCATTAATCCATACAGTACCAGACTGCAACTTACTTGCGATATAATGTGCTTTTTTGACATTTTCTGTCCAAACACTTGCCGCCAAGCCATATTCACTATCATTCGCACGCTGGATTACCTCTTCTACCGTATCAAAGACGAATAGTGATAAAACAGGGCCAAAGATCTCTTCACGAGCGATCGTCATATGATCTTCCACATCCGCAAACACTGTTGGTTGTACAAAGAAACCTCTTTCATGCGCTTTCCCGCCTCCAGCTACTAGACGTGCTCCTTCTTCTTTCCCTTTTTGGATATATTCCAATACCGTTTTCTGTTGCTTAGCAGATACGAGCGGCCCCATTTCCGTAGATGGATCCATTCCAGGTCCGACTTTCAACGCCTTCGCTTTAGCGGCTAGCGCTTCAACAAATTGATCATACAGGCTGCGATGGATATATGCGCGAGTACACGCACTACAGTTTTGTCCATGGTTATACATAGTTCCCGCAAATACGCCTTCGATAGCTTCTTCCACATCCGCATCTTCCAATACAATAGAAGGTGATTTTCCACCAAGCTCAAGTGTAATACCTTTCAACTGATCTGCAGCAGATTTCATTACTTGTTTCCCTACTGCAGTAGATCCTGTAAATGCCACCTTATCTACCTTTTCATGTGTGATTAAAGCATTACCTGCTACACTTCCAGCACCTGGCAACACGTTAACAACACCGTCAGGGAAGCCGGCTTCTTTAAACAGGCGAGCTGCATAAAGTAACGATAATGGTGTTTCACTTGCCGGTTTGATGACTACTGTACAACCTACTGCAAGTGCAGATCCAAGCTTCCACGCTGCCATCGCTAGAGGGAAGTTCCAAGGGATTACTTGCCCTACCACGCCAACCGGCTCATGCACGATATAGTTCAGGTAATCAGGCGATACTTGAACAGTTTGTCCAGTGATCTTCGTTGCCCAGCCTGCATAGTAACGGAAATGTTGTACAGTTCCGTCTACGTCGTCTGCCAATGCCACCTCGTATGGTTTCCCGTTGTCTAACGCTTCAAGCTGTGCCAGTTCTTCACGGTTCTCGTCAAGTAAATCTGCAAATTTATAGATCAAGTGTGAACGAGTTGCTGCGTCCATCTTTGTCCATTCCCCTTCATCGAATGCTTTACGAGCAGCTTCTACCGCAGTATCTACATCTTCAGGCTGTGCTTCACTTACTTTGGCGATGACTTCTTCCGTTGCGGGATCAACTACGTCAAAAGTTTTCCCGCTCTTCGCTTCTACATACTTTCCATTGATATAGAGACCTTTTGTATTTCTTAAAAACTCCTGTACTTTAGGTTTTAGTTCATAATTTACTTTCAGCATTCGAAGCTACCTCCAATTCTTTCTTCAGTACGCCAAGTCCATCCATCAAATCTTTTAGCTTTTGATCTTCTTCTTCGTTTAATGGGAGACGCGGCAGACGGCAAGGTCCTCCTGCACAGCCTTTAAGCTCCATTGCGCGTTTTGCGATTTGTACATACTTACCCGAACCTTCAAGGAACTCACACAACGGCAGTAATTCATCATATAACTTCCACGCTTCATCCATATTTCCGTCCTGCAATGCATTGTACAATTTCATAACATGACCCGGTACGATGTTTCCTGAAACGGAAATCCATCCTGTTGCGCCAACCAAGAATGATTCAATCGCCAAGTCTTCTGAACCGCAGAATACTTTTAGGAATCCTTCACCTTGACGTGCAATATCGCGCGCTTTACCGATTCCACCGCTGGATTCTTTAATATGTGTAATGTTTTTTACGTCGCGACCTACGCGCAGAATCGTTTCTGTGCTGATGTCTACGCCAGACGTGAACGGGTTGTTGTAAATCATAACTGGTATTTTAACGGATTCAGCTACTGCTTTGAAATGCTCGTAGATTTCGTCTTCTTTTGGATGAGCATAATAAGAGTTAATCAAAAGTGCAGTGTGTGCACCTGCTTTTTCCGCCTGCTGTGTATATTCAATTGCATCCGCCGTTGTTTCTGCTGCTGTGCCCACGATCAACGGAACGCGACCATTGACTTGTTCCACTGCTACTTCTACTGCTTTGAAACGCTCTTCTTTCGTTAAACTTACGAATTCTCCTGTACTTCCATTAATCGCAATTCCATTAACGCCTTCTCCGATAAAATGCTCAATATTGTTACGGAATCCGTCCCAATCAATCTCTTTCTGATTTAACATCGGTGTTACCAATACTGGAAAGATACCTTTTACTTCTGTCATTTTAAATTCCTCCAATTAGTGTTTTAGTTAGTTACATTTCCTATTTCACTTATACTGCTTACGCTACTTGTTTCACCCTCAAGCTCTTGCGTTTGCTCGCCAGGCTGGGTCCGCCAAATAAATTTACCTGTAAACCCGTAAATAAGCGAGATGATGAGGACTAAAAAGTTAAACCATAAGAATGGCAGATAACTCATTGTGGATACTCCGAGTGCTGCGGCCATAAATACACCGCCATCCGACCAGGGAACCATGGCCGTAGTGACAGTTCCACCGGCTTCAGAGTTCCTTGAAAGCACCTTGCGGTCGATGTTCAATTTATCGTAGTTCTCTCCAGTAATTTTAGTAGCCGTAATCAATGAAACATACGCTCCACCGAATGCGTTACCGAGAAGACCTGCCAACAAAGTCGTTACCGTTGCTTTACCAGGATTGTTTGCCCATTTGCCAAGATAATTTCCTACTGCACGCAATACACCAATTCGCTCCATCAATCCACCTACACCTAGAGCAAAAATGATCAATGCAATTACATCTAACATAAAGACAATCCCACCACGATTTAATAAATTATCGATAAATGGTACGCCTGATTCAATCGTGTTACCTGCATACATAATATTGAATGCCTCGAGGAACGTCGCGCCTTGGAACAAAAAAGCCCATATTGTTCCTAAAAATGCACCAAACAAAATAACAGGAATAGAAGGCATTTTGAATATCAACAACAAAATAACTACTGCCGCCGGGACCAACATATACCAGCTTATATTGAAATACTCTTCTAATGAATCCATTGTGTTCAATGCCGCTGATAGATCACCGCTCCCTTTGTAGAAGAGTCCAACAACTAAGAACAAGACAGCTGAAATAATCCACGCTGGCAGCGCGACTGTAAACATCGATTTAATATGATCGATGAGATCAACCTTTGACAGTGATGCTGTCATAACCGTTGTGTCGGAAAGCGGCGACATTTTATCTCCTACATAGCAACCCGAAATAACGGCACCTGCAACAAGTGGTAATGGGAATCCGAAACTTGCACCAATCGCCATCATGGCAATACCGGCAGTACCTGCAGATCCGAATGAAGTTCCTGTAGCAATCGATGTTACCGTACAAATAATGAAAGCAGCCAATAAGAAAATACTTGGGTTAATGACTGATAATCCGTAATAGATAATCGAAGGAACAATACCGCCCGCAATCCAGGTACCAATTAACGCACCCACCGAAGTCAGAACGATGATAGCTTCCAGACCATCATTGACACCACTCAATAAACCATCTTGCATTTGCTTATAGCTATAACCAATCTTTAATCCTAAGCCTATAATCAGGAACCAAGTCGTCAAGAGCGCCAGATGAATGGAAATGCCGAATACGACAATAAATGTCACCATAATTGCTCCAAATCCGATTAGCACAAACAATACTTCGGCCAAGCTGGGTAATCTCTTCTCCATTTTAAAACCCCCTGTGGTTTTACTAGACGTGGCTTTTAAGCTAAGATAAATCCTTTTGGTAATGGGTCTTCAGGGTCAAGAATGAATTCATGCGAACCTGTTATGTAAGGCACGCCCTTCACCGAGAAAATTCCCCTGTCGCCTGGCACAGATTGAATCTCAATTTTGCTTTCGAAAATACTCTGATTGCTCAATGTATTTATAGTGCGTTGCTCTTTTACTGCTAAAGCGATGGTACTTTCTATACCTGGCGAGCGTAGGATATAGCCGTCCTGTTCAAACGTAACTGATCGATACTCGTAATCTGCAAGTTGCTCCTGCAAGATAATGCCATCAAAAGCTTTCTGTTGTGACTTCAGCTCTTTTACCTGTATTGCTCCCCACTCCATAATCTCTGACAGTTGTCCCAATTGAAGAGATTCAATAGTAATGGGCAACGGATACACATAGAACCTGTGACCACTTGATAGCTCCACGCAAGAAGCTTCGGAATCACTCACCAGCATTTTTCCTTCTGCTACTTCCATCTTCACATCGATTACTTCCTGTTGCTCTACCGCCACTTTTACATGCCATACACCATGAACGGTTTCCACTGTATATTGTCCATCTTCCTTCTGTTGCAAATGCCCTATTTCAAGCAGTGCAGCCGTAGTGGCAAGTAGTGATTCGTATTTAAAACCGATCGCTTCCTGATGATGAAGAAACAACAACTGATAATCTGCATTGGCTGAAGGACCTACGATACAACCGTTCATTCCACGGTGTCCGCGGGGTTCATTTAACAGTAAATTCTTTTCGGCATTAAAGTGATTTTCTAACTTCTTTTGATTACTCTGCGTATCCAGGCCTTCAAAGTAAAAAGGTGAATGCACAATGATACGGTACGCCTCTCCAAATACCTGTGTGTCCATCGTACGGAACATCTTTTGTAGAATCATTCAGTTTTCCCACCTTCAATGATCCATTGGCGGAATGAGAAGGTACCCTTCCCGCAAAGGATCTTTTTCGTTGTAGTAAAAGCGGTGCATGCCCATGATCCATGCAGAACCGGTTACCTCAGGAATGACTCCCGCAACACCACCTACCGTTACCTCTTCTAGAATACGCGCTGTAAAGAGTGTTCCGACGATACTTTCATAGACAAAACGTTCATCTACTTTCAACTCATTTTTACTATGCAATGTCGCAAGTTTTGCAGACGTTCCCGTGCCGCATGGTGAACGGTCGATGCCGCCAGGCGGTACGATGACCGTATTTTTTAAATCCGCTTCTGGATGAGTGGGATCAGTATAAAATTCGATATGTGTCAACCCATTAATGAAAGGAAACTCGGGATGAATAATTTCCTCTGTTGCATTGATTGCGTTACGAATCTTGATTCCTTTACTAATGAGCGATGCTCCATTTTCTTCCGTCAGCTGAAGATCTAGCTTCCGGGCATCAACAATGCCATAGAAGTTACCGCCGTAAGCAATTTCACAAACGACATGACCCACATCTTCTACATCCAACTCTACTGTTTTCAATAAGAAAGAAGGGACATTGACGAACGTAACTTCCTTCGCCACACCTTTTTCCACTTTTACCGTAACATCCACTAAACCAGCCGGTGTATCTACTTTGATCATAGTGTAAGGCTCTCTCACTTCTATCATGCCGGTTTCAATCAGTGCAGTGCAAAAGCCAATCGTGTCATGCCCGCACATCGGCAAATAGCCTCCCGTTTCAATATAAATGACACCCACATCTGCATCGGGATGACAGGGATCCGTCATAATTGCTCCCGACATAACACCATGTCCACGCGGTTCATTCATTAGGAACCTTCGTATCCAGTCATACTCTCTCTGCATGTAAAGCATTTTTTCAGACATCGTATTGCCCTGTAGTGGAGGCATGCCACTAATTAACGTACGGGTTGGATTACCCCCGGTGTGCGTATCTAGTGTCGTAAATACTCGTTGATACTTCATGCATGCACAACCCCCTGTCGAAAACGATCGAGACTTAACTGTTCAATAGGTATGCAAGTTTCCTTATCGTTCAACATTTCTTCTATTAACTTACCTGTAACTGCTGCTAGGCTGATTCCATCACCTTCATGACCCGCCGCAATATAATAACCAGGGATATAATCGACTCTCGAGATAATCGGCAAATGATCTTCTGTCCACGGACGTAAGCCTGCATACGTGCGAATGACAGTCATATCGGCCATCTGAGGATAGAAGCGCAATGCACGTTTGGCGATTTGCCGAATCACTTTATAATCTACTTTTGTATTGAATCCAACAAATTCACGACTGCTACCAATTAAAAAGTTCTGTGCTTCCGTTGGTTCAAAGACCAATGCCACGCCATACTTTTCCGTCAATGGATCTACAGAACGTTCACCACCAAACTTTGAGATTAAGTAGCCGAACTCCATGACTTTTCGTAATCCGACAGGCTGTTGTCTAGATGCGACAATTAGTTGCCCTTTTCTAGGTACAATGGGTATAGACAAATCTAGCATCTGACCAATCACCGGTGCCCAGACACCCGCCGCATTCACTACACGCTTGGCAGTAAATTGCCCTCTAGTCGTCTCTATTAAAAACTCACCTGAAACATTGCGTGACATACTCGTTACTTCCGTGTTTTTATGAATGATTGCCCCTTGCTTTTCAGCACTGTGAAACATGGAAAATGTCATCATATAGGGATTAACGGTAGAATCTGTCTTACATTCCAATCCGCCGTATAAGTCATCTGCAAAATACTTTGATTCATTTCGTAAATCTTGACGGTCCAGCATCTTGAAGCTCAAGCCCGCTTCTACTTGCTTTGATACCCATTGATTTGCGGCTTCCATCTCTGCATCATTCTCACAAACTAAAATACTTCCTGGATTTCGATATTCAAATGAAAGCTCCAAGTCTTTATCTAATTGATGAACCAGTTCCTGACTCTTTAAAGACATTTGACTGTCGAAACCGGGATCTTTATCAATCGCCAGTATGTTTCCATCACATTTTGAGGAAGTACCACTCGCCAGTTCATTCTTTTCAAGCACCGTAATTTCTAAGCCCGCTTTAGAACCGTAGTACGCAATGGCGGCTCCCATAATTCCCCCACCAATCACAACGATATCGCTATGTTGTATTCCCTTCACAGGATTCCTCCTCTCGATTGCCTATTCACTTTTATATAATGCAAGAACCATGCCAAATTTATGATTCAACAATTACGTGACAGTTCATTACCGATAAAAACCTTATGGAATGGTAGCGCTTTCTATTTACGGAATCTTCTATAACTACTATACTTTTAGAAGGCGGTTCGCTGTAACTATTGAATTGTCAGACAAGTCGCGTAAAGTATTTTATACACTGTAAAAAAAACTGACACTGGAGTGACCAAAATGTTGAAATATATTCAGGACTTTATTACAGACATTATGAAAAAAGACTTTCTTATCATGAACGGAAATACAAATGAAGAAACTATTGAAAAACATTTGATAAGCTCTCCATCTACACAGCTGTTTATTAAACAAGCACAAGACTACTGGCATGTACGTTTGCACAAAAATCAACTCCGCTACGCAAACGCACCAATCCTATCTATAGATATTCCAATCAGTGAAGTATCCGTGAAACTTTCCCATGGTGAATTCTTAGTATGTCGTGACACGTATGGTGAAATTACAGGGTATATAAAAGCTGAACAATTTATTGATAAGTTAATAGAACAACATGAAAAGACGTTGGCGTATTTGCAGACCGTCCTTCAGACTATCGACGAATCTTGTACCGTAATTGATCAAGACGCCAATGTATTGTACTGGACCAAAGGAGCGGAGTCTTTATTCTCTCTCAAAGAACAAGACGTAATAGGTAAACCCATTACAGACTTTTTTGATACGAAGCACCTAGAGATACTACATACACTACAAAATGGTTCTTCAGTGCGTCATTCGCAGCATCATGCACGCAAGGATCTCGTAGTGCTAATCAACTCCAACCCTATTTATCATAGGGATCGTATCATCGGTGCTGTCGTATCAGAAACCGATATAACGAGCCAGATTCGGATGAATGAAGAGTTGTACGCGACTTCCGAAAAACTGTTCCTGCTTGAGGAAGAGATGCGGAAAAGCGCATCCAGCCACAGTCCTTTCGATTATATAAAAGGAAACAGCGATAAGCTAAAGCAGACAATTGATATGACCAAAAAGGCGGCTACTACGGATGCCAGCATATTGCTATACGGAGAGAGCGGTGTGGGGAAGGAACTGTTCGCAAAAGCTATCCATAATCTAAGAGAATCGCAGAACGCACCATTCGTCGCTATAAACTGCGGGGCAATTCCCGAGAGCCTATTTGAAAGTGAAATATTTGGTTATGAAAAGGGAGCATTTTCAGGCGCTGACCAGCGAGGGAAAAAGGGAAAGATCGAATTAGCCAGGGGCGGTACTCTTCTATTAGATGAAGTAGGAGAAATGCCGCTCGATATGCAGGTGAAATTCCTACGGGTCCTTCAAGAGCGGAGATACTATTCAGTGGGCGGTACAAAAGAGATTGAGGCAGACTTCCGCATTGTGGCCGCAACCAATCGTGACTTAAGGGAGCTTGTAAGCGAAGGTTCTTTCAGGGAGGACTTGTATTATCGCTTGAATGTTGTCAACGTGAAAATCCCTGCATTACGCGAAAGGGCCGAGGATATCATAGAATTGACACATTATTTCCTTTATGAATTCTCCATTAAGTACAACCGGCAGATCAACAGTATTTCGCAAGTAGTAATGCAAGCTCTTTTACAACATAATTGGCCGGGAAATATTCGAGAACTCCGCAATGCCATTGAGCGCCTAGTTGTATTCTCTGATAAAGGTCTCGTCAATGTTCATGACCTCCCTTCTGAAGTCATTGAAAACACCAACTCGCTACCCGCAATCCATATGACAAAACCTGTTCAAACGGAAAGTTCATCACTCACGGAACAGATGCAGAACTTTGAACGCAAGTTGATTGTGCAGGAGTTGGAAAAGGCAAACGGTAATAAGCTACAGTGTGCAAAAAACCTAGAAATCACCCGTGCCACTCTATACAATAAAATGCACAAATTAGACATACCTTTCTAAAAGCCTCTTTCATTGGCATGATTCTTGCATATTAGTTAAGCAGTAAACTAGCAAGGAGTGAACATATATGTCCGAAAAAGATATAATTATTTGCAGATGCGAAGAAGTTACTTACTCCGATTTAAAAGAAACAGCAAAACGATTTCAATGCACGCCGAGAGAACTTAAATTACGCACGCGCGCAGGCATGGGCTATTGCGGAGGAAGAACTTGCCGCAACGCCGTAGATAGCATAGCGCTCGAAAGTACAGAACGGGATGAATCTCAAATCACCTTAAAATATCAACCACCAATCAGACCCGTAAGTTTTGGAAAATTAGGGGAGGTGTTTGAATGAGTCAGCGTATCCTCAAGCACCCGGTACTCGGAACTTTAGACGAATCACAAAGCATCACATTTACATTCAATGATATAGAATACAAAGCGCTTCAAGACGAATCTATTGCCGCTGCCCTGCTAGCCAACGGGATTAGAACGTTGCGCCATCACGAAGAAAGCGGTTCCCCTAGAGGGATTTACTGCAATATTGGTCACTGCTTTGAATGCCGAGTAACCGTGGATGGCGTACAAGGCGAACGGGCTTGTCTAACGCCTATTACACAAGGGATGAAAGTTTCAAGCGGTGGTAAGCTACTGACTGATGTGCGAGATTGGAGGGCCAATCATGGAAAATAAAACTATCATTATCGGTGCGGGACCAGCAGGATTAACTGCGGCCATCACGATTGCGTCACGCGGTCACAGTGTAATGGTTATCGATGAATACATGAAACCCGGTGGAAGATTACTTGGCCAACTATACGAAGAACCTAACGGCAATTGGTGGAACGGTATCGTAGAATCCAATAAACTGCATCAACGAGCTAAGGAACTGGGTGTCGATATCAAGCTTCACACACCCGTCTCTAACATCGTGTTCCAGGACGCAATTTGGAGTGTTCATACAGATGTAGACATTTATGAAACTACTCATTTACTGCTAGCGACAGGCGCAGCAGAGAATCCTCTTCCCATTAAAGGTTGGACGCTTCCAGGTGTCATGTCAGTCGGAGCTGCACAAGTTATGACCAATGTGCATCGCGTCAAACCCGGAGATCGTGGCGTCATTATCGGAGTGAATGTTTTATCATCGGCAATTGCAATGGAACTGAAAATGGCGGATATTGATATCGCTTGTATTACATTGCCCGTTTCCAATACCGTAAATGAAAAGTTCGGACAGCCACTAGAAGTTATGAATTCACTTCTTCACGTTTCACATATGGCTCCTTCTGCATTTATTAAAATGGGAAGTAAACTGATGAAAAATGACTTCTTCAAACAACTTGGGATTACATTTTTCCCTAAAAATGGTGTGAAAATGTGGGATATACCGATCATGTTACGAAAAGCAGTCACCGAAATCATTGGTGACGGACAGGTCGAAGGTGTGAAAATCTCCACGATCAATGCAGCCGGTGAAGTGATTCCTGGTACCGAAGAGATCATTGGAGCAGATTTCGTATGCATCGCCGGTGGTTTGTATCCACTAGCGGAATTAGCGGCTATCGCTGGATGTCCTTTCTATCACATAGAAGAACTTGGTGGCTATGTCCCATTGCATAACGAACGCATGGAATCCACCCTTCCCGGGCTTTATGTAGCGGGGAACATTACGGGTATTGAAGGAGCTAAAGTTGCTATGAGCCAAGGACAAACTGCAGGTCTCTCTATTTCCAACGACTTGGAGAACGGCATACTGGAAAATGACTTAATTTCCTCGATACGGGATACCGAGCATACGAGAGAGAATGCTTACATTCAATTTCATCCTGAAATCGGTCAAGGTAAGAATAAGCTGAAGAGGTATTGGGATGAATACCATGCCGTGGTAACAACATAGTTTTTCTAATCGAAAAAGCTCTACTGCGAAATACATCGCAGTAGAGCTTTTCACTATCTTCACTATTAACTATGAACGGTTTCTTTCTCCAGCTCATTTTCTGTTAGCTTCAATATCTTGGAAGTAGAAGCATGCATGTCCTTCAATAATTCAGGATGCTCTGCTAATGCTTTTCCGTATGAAGGAATCATTTCTTTCAACTTTGGCTCCCAATCGCTTACTTGTTCCGGGAAGCACTTGTTAATCAGATCCAGCATAACTGCTACTGCAGTTGATGCTCCTGGAGAAGCTCCAAGCAATGCTGCAATGGAACCATCCTGATCCGTTACAAGCTCTGTACCAAATTGAAGCGTACCTTTGCCCTCTGGAGTATCTTTGATGACTTGCACGCGTTGACCTGCAGTCCATAGATCCCAATCTTCGCTTTTCGCGTCAGGAATAAACTCGCGCAGTTCATTGATACGTTGTTCTTTTGTTTGTACTACTTGTTCTACCAAGTATTTAGTCAACGACAGATTTTTTGCACCACATGCAAGCATTGTCGTAAGGTTGTTTGGTTTCACGGAACCAATAAGGTCCATCATGGATCCTTCTTTCAAGAACTTCGGTGAGAAGCCCGCGAACGGTCCGAATAGTAAGGACTTTTCGCCATCAATATAGCGAGTATCCAAGTGTGGGACAGACATTGGTGGTGCACCAACTTTTGCTTTTCCGTATACTTTCGCGTGATGTTTTGCAATTACGTCTGGATTTTTACAGACCATGAAGACACCACTGATCGGGAATCCACCGATATGCTTACTTTCAGGAATACCTGTTTTCTGTAGCAATAGAAGACTTCCGCCTCCGCCACCAATGAAAACAAATTTAGTTTTATGGAATTCAAGCTTGCCATCTTTGTTATTCTTTATTTTTAATTCCCATTCGCCATCACTTGTACGTTTGATATCTTCTACTTGATGACCGTAGTTTACATCAACGCCTACTTTTTGCATATGCTCGATTAACATACGAGTCAATGCACCAAAGTTTACGTCTGTACCCGTGTCAATTTTCGTTGCAGCAATTGCTTCATCGACAGCACGGTCTTTCATGATCAACGGAATCCATTCTTTTAGTTTTTCCGGATCTTCGGAAAACTCCATTCCTTTGAATAGTGGATTTGCTGTCATAGCCTCAAAGCGTTTCTTCAAATACGTCACATTGTCTTCACCTTGTACAAGACTCATGTGTGGCAGTGGCATAATAAATTGCTCAGGGTCTTTAATCAAATTTTTCTCTACTAGATGTGACCAAAACTGCATGGATAATTGGAACTGTTCATTTACTTTAACCGCTTTGGTGATATCTACAGTCCCGTCCGACTTTTCGGAAGTATAGTTCAGTTCACACAATGCTGCGTGTCCTGTTCCCGCATTATTCATCTCATGCGAACTCTCTTCCCCTGCTTTATCTAATTTCTCAAATACCGAGATGTTCCAGTCAGGCGCTAATTCTTTTAGCATTGTTCCTAGCGTTGCACTCATAATTCCGGCACCAATTAATATAACATCTGATTTAGTTTGTCTATTACTCATTTTGACCTTCCTTATATGTGAAATTTACAGAAACGTAAATGTTCCTAAATAAGGCGTCACAGCCTACATGGCGCGTACTAGGAGCATTTATTCTGTCTCAGTTTAACCATACATCTACTACTATCTGTTCTATTATACATCAAATATAACGAGGTTTAAAGGGACTTGTTTATTTGTCAGGATAAAGCTGGGAATATGTCGGAATTTTGAACCGTTTTATGACTTTTATTAGATTAATGGTTGGTTTCATGTCAATAAGTCTTCCGAAATCACTTTGAATCCTTCAATGATTGTATCCTCTTCTACCTCAATTAAAATACATTGCTTGCCGTCATAGTTCACTTGTTTCACGTATTTCAAGTCTTGTGGACTGATTGAGATGTTTGCTACTTTGGTTTCGATCTTAATCGATTTCGACGTATAGCTTGGTACGATATGAGTTGCTTTCATTTCATAAGAGGTGTCATCCACTACAGTCTGAAAAGCCGTTTCTACTGCTTCTGTATTGACGTAGTCGACACCACTCATTTTCAACACACGTTCTACTTGCTTCGCATCAATTGCTGGTGGTTCTTCCGGTTCTTCCTCTTCTTCATCCGCTACAGTTAATCGATAGATTGCTTCATATACATTTCCTAGTGTTTCCGTATCTACTTCACCACCGACTACTTGTTTTACAATTTCCTCGAAAACGGCTTTATCATCGGCAGCGGTAACCACTTCTTCGCCATTCAGGACATTCTCTATGAACGCATAATCGGGTTTATTCGCTTTACCCGCGGCATATAGTACATGATTGACATCAGCTGAATTGTCTGTAAAGCAAGGGAATAAAAAGCCACCTATTGGTGAAGCAAGATTAATGATTGGATCGAGCATCGTATTCGATTTAAATTCACGCTCTTGAAAGTCAAATATAATGGAGCGCTTCGGCAAGTCTGTATGATTCATACTGCACAAGATAAACGGTGTGGTAAACACTTCATCTCGCATATCAATTTCAGATTCTTCACTGTTACGCTTGGTCTTCTTAAAGTAGTTACCACGAATAAACGTCACGACCAGATCTTTTTCATATTGGACATCTTTCACCATCTTTAGTGCTAGATGTTGCATCTCTTCTTTCCATTCTTCAGCTTCTTCCGCCTGCAATCCTTCATACAATAGTTTTTGTGCGTGATCTTCATGACTCTCTTCATCCTGACGTTCAAACTTCACTTCAAACAACTTCACACCTAGTTTACCGCCAAGCACCTTTTTAAAATTGGTCATGAACAGTTCCTGTTGCTCGCGGTCAAGCAAAGCAAATGCCTGACTTTCTTCATGGTAAATCTCACTGCTTTCCTGCCTAACATAGACATGGTAAATGTCAGTGATCGTCAAAAGATCGGTATCTAATTTAAATCGTTTACGGATATCTGCAATATCATTTTTATTCATTTCGTGTTCCCACTTCCTAACTGATTTACATACACTTTTTCACTACGTTGGATGACGTCACTATACACGTGCATAAAAGATTAAAGTTTTCACACATAATTATCCAATATTCGGGTACACAATGGAGTGAGACTAAAAATCAGACAAGGGGTAGTGATTTCATGTCAGAAAAATTATTTACATCCACAGCAACAGCTAGTGGGGGGAGAGAAGGACATGTGGTATCCTCCGACAAAGTAGTAGAGTTTGATACAGCAATGCCTGGAACGAAAAGAGCAAAAGAATTAGAGAACTCTACTAACCCTGAGCAATTATTTGCTGCGGGTTACGCAGCTTGTTTCGACGGTGCGCTTCAACTTGTCGCAAGCAAAGAACGCGTTCAATTTTCATCGGAAGTCACTTCAAACGTTAGCCTGTGCAAAGACGAAACAGATGGCGGTTTCCATCTAGAAGTTGAATTACAAGTAACAGGTACAGACATTGAAAAGGCACAGCTTGAACAACTAGTAGAGAAAGCGCACCAAGTCTGTCCGTATTCCAAAGCCACTAGGGGCAATATTGAAGTGACACTAACAGTACTTTAATTCTATATTCTAAAAAACGCTATAGGCTGTGCTGAAAATCGTGAAGACACGACCTCAAGCACAGCCTTTTAATTCAGCAGAAGATACTTTCTATTTTTCCAAGCCTTCAATTAATTTCACAATCGCAGCAGATGTCTTCATAATCTGCTCTTCATTCGATATAGTTGCTTTACCGTCACCCTTCTGCATGCCATAATCACCAAAGCCTGCGTGATTCCCCCCTACTATCTCAATGAACTTCGCATCATTCGGCATACTAGACTTAGCCGCCTTAATCTTTTTCGCTTCCGCCACCTCATCATGACTGGCCCAAATTGACAGTACATCCACCGACGCTTCACTCAAATCTGTATGACTTCCGGGATAAGAAGCTAGTAACACGAGCGCAGAAATCTTTTCATGGCGGGATGCATAATCCGATGCCGTCACACCGCCTAGGGAATGACCTCCTATTAACCATGTGTCTATTTCAGGGTGATTACGTATCACCTTATCTGCCCGGTCAGGTGAGAAGATGGCCATCTTGAGCGGCAAATGGGGAATGATTACCGTATAGCCTTGTTTAGCAATCTCCTTAGCCATGGGCGCGTATGCTTCAGCTTCTACTTTTGCTCCCTGATAAAAAATAAAACCTATGTTTTTCTTATTTAAGGTAGGTTCAAACACTAGCTCTTTTCCATTCGTAACTAGTACATCTGTATCTGAGTGCAATTTTTCTTTAGCGTAAGATTGCGCTTTATAATAAGAGCTACCGAATAGGAAGAAACCCACCGCAATCATTAACAGGAAAATAGCTAGCCCAATAAATAACTTGAACTTCCATGTCCTCTTTTGTTTCATACTTGATCCTCATTCCAGTTTATTTCTTCACGATATCGATGAAATGTTTTAACACTCTAGCCGTCAGCCCCCAGACTGTATAATTACCATATTCATAAAACCATTCTTCAAGCGAATGACTTCTGAATTTATACTGGTCTCCGTTCATAATCTTTTCAAATGGGAAATTATCCGGCGGAGCTATTTCAATCGATACCAAATGCATATACGGTTCATGTTCCATCAGCCACTTAAGCGGAATAGTAAATACCTCTTCCACTTCTTCTTTATTATAACTTCGAATGATTTCTTGATAATCAATGACCGCAACGAACGGATAGACGACGAATGAAGGCGATGCAATATACGGGCTTAACTCTTCTATCATCTGTACCGTCTTCGGATCAATCCCGAGCTCTTCGTGCGTCTCCCGTAAAGCTGCTTCCATAGGCGATGCATCCGTTATATCAATTTTGCCACCGGGAAAACTGATGTCGCCCGGCTGTTTCCTCATCGTGAAAGCACGCACCTCAAATAGTACATGCCATTCCCCTTTCACTTCTACTAACGGAATAATTATAGCGGAACGGAACGCAGTCTCTTCCCCAATGAATAAAGATTTATTTTCATACAATTTATTTTGTAGTTGTTCCAAGTCCATGAAGTCCCCCACCTCATCGTTTTACTCTATCGTATCATTTCCAGACGAATCGTTAAAGAAATTAAAGGAGCTACCCTGTCAGAGCAACTCCTCATTTCATCCATATACATTAGCGCTTCACTAATTTCCCCTGCACTACATAGCGTTTATCTTTACTATTCACAGAGTTATTGCAAGTCGACAGCGTAACAATCCGATCATCCAGTCCTACTTCAACAGGCATATTAATCAGAGAACGTGATTCGATTTCCTCTAAAAACTCCAAAAATTGTTCGTCCGTCTGAAAATCGGTTTCGATATAATAAAAGTCAATCGTCGTTTCGTATGCTGCAAACACTTCAATATCGTACCCTTCATACAATGTATCGACGAAAATAATGGGGTGTTTGTCTGCATAGTCTTGCTCGCCAAACTTCTTCAAGCTACCGAACATCGTATCATTTCTCATCGCATGGCCATAGAGGACCGTGTTGCGGCTCATATCCTTAATGTCATTCCGGTAATCCATGAAAACACTGCCTGCGCGACTATTTTCCCGTGTGAAGTTACGATTCAAATAAAAGTCGTTGTCTTCGGCCTGCAAGATGGGGTTATGCAAATTGGTACCTTCTACTGAAATCCAGCCCACAATATCTGAATTTACTTTATGTAACTCTTCAAACTGTGGACGTATCGAACCTTCTTCCAAGGGTTCTTCTTTGACGTCTCCTGTTACAGCAACCTGGGCAGCGTTTTCTAATGCCACTTCATACATCTGTTGCGTTTCCTTCAACGAACTGGCTGATTCCACGTAAGTATACAAATACTGCACGAGTAAATAACCCGAGTAGAGAAAGATTGCTAGATAAACGAAAGGCATCAGTTTCGACAGGCGTTTCTTCATTCGCTTACCTCCTAAATACCAAGAGACATCATATAAAGACCTAATTCGTCATCTTCTTTAAAGACGGCGTTGACTCCATATACTTCTTTGATGACATCCTTTGTAATGATGTCACGTGGCGACCCTTCCGCAATAATTTGACCATTCTTCATCATAATGATCTCATCACTGTACCGAATTGCCTGATTGATATCATGCAATACCATGACGATCGTCAATCCATAATCTTTATTCAGTGATTTCACGAGCTCTAATAATTCAATTTGATAATAAATATCTAAGTATGTTGTTGGCTCATCCAAGCAAAGTATTTCTGATTGCTGTGCCAATGCCATTGCAATCCATACACGCTGACGCTCCCCACCCGATAATGCTTCCAAGTCCTTATGGCGTTTGTCGGTCAGGTTCGTCACGGATAATGCCCAATCTATAGCCTTGCGATCCTCTTCTTGGTTCCTCTGCAATAACGTTTTATGAGGCAACCGACCGAAGCCGATCAACTTTTCAATCGTCAAATCTTTTGGCACTTCATTCTGCTGATAAACAATCGCTAACTTCTTCGCAAACTCTTTCGGCTTAAACATCACTAAATCACGATTTTCCAGTGATGCCGTTCCTGAAGTTGGCATAGTACTTCGAGAAAGTACACTTAGTAATGTCGATTTTCCACAACCATTTGGCCCAATGATCGTCGTAACTTTCCCTTTAGAAATGGACGTCGAGACATCATCCAAATGATTCGTTATATTATCATGCGATACAATAATGCGTTTTATTTCCACAATAGGTCACTCTTTTCGCAGTAAGAATATTAAGAAAGGTCCGCCGATGATCGCCATTAGCGTCGAAGCAGGTATTTCAAGCGGTGCCACGATCGTTCTACCGAGCGTGTCAGCTAACAAGATAATCAATGCCCCTAAAAGTGCAGTAAACGGTATAAGCACCTTATGGTCATAGCCAACTAATCTGCGGGCAATATGCGGTACAAGTAATCCAACGAATGATATCACACCCGCCACTACGACCGAAATGGCCGCTAGTAAAACAGCTACTGCCGCAATGATTAAACGGGCACGCGCGACATGGAAGCCAATACTCTTTGCTGTCTTATCCTGTAGTACTAATAAATTACACCAGCTATACAAGGCAAACGCCAGAATCAGTCCGATGGTTCCGTATGTCGCAATGGTCGAAACATCACTCCACGTACGCATCGTTAAATTCGAACCGATAACACTTGAGGCTGAGACGTTCAACGAACCGCCAAAGCTGATAAATGCTTCGGTGACACCCGTAAACATCGCATTAATTGCAATTCCTACAAGAATTAATTTCAACGGCCTAAGACCGGATTTCCACGATAGTGCAAAGACGAGAAAACAAGCGAACGCCCCACCCATGAATGCAAATAAAGGCGTCATGAAGAAAAGTGTCGGAAAGAGCGAAATAATGAATAACTGCACGAATGCCGCACCGGAAGATATCCCGATAATCCCTGCATCCGCAAGGGGGTTACGCATAACGGACTGCAGCAAGACACCCGAAACCGACAATGCCGCGCCTGCAAATATCGCCACAATCATCCGTGGAAAACGCAAATCACGAATGGCTTCCATTTGACTGTTGCCTTGTTCAAAGAGCGCGCTGAAAAACTCGAAAAACCCCATTTTAATACTGCCTGTCGTAGCCGAATATACGATGGTTACAACAAGCAACAGGGATACGATTATATAACTAGCAATTCTTTTTCTCATGATGGCCTTCCTTTTCAAACGAAATTCATCGAGTTATCGATAGAATATCTTCATTAGCTCACTTAATGCTTCAGGTACTTGCAATGAAGCCGTCGTGCCAAATAACTCTTCTTCCAAATCATAGACTTTACCATTTTTCACTGCATCAAAATGCTTCCATACATCATTCGTTTGGAACTCTTCGTTAAACATTTCCACGACTTCATCTGGCATACCATGTGATAAACGCAAGATAATATCTGGATTACTATTATGAAGATACTCCGTATTAGACGATAAGTATTCTGGATCTTGACCTTCCATTACATTTGTTCCACCCGCACGTTTCACGAGATCACCCGCGTAGGAGTTTTCCGTCGCGACTAAGTAACTGCCTGGAATTCCCAATAATATTAGTACACTCGGACCTTTGCGATTGGCCGCTACTACTTCCGCGGCTTCAATCCTTTTCTGTAAGTCCCCTACTAATTTATCTGCTTGCGCTTTACGGTCATAGCGTTCTCCAAGACCTTGGATTTCTTGTATCATTGAATCAACACTTTGGAAGTTTAAAAACGTCGTCGGAATATTCAATTGTTCAAAGCCCGCTTCTAGGTCATACTCCAATGTAGAAACGGATAAAAAATCTGTTGGATTCATTGATTTCACAATTTCCATATCGGGTGTCATCGCATTACCGATGGTTGGAAGCCCATCAAACCGACTCGCCATGTTTTTTTCCGTTTCAGGAATAGCGATGGCATCTATATCTAACTTATCTAGAATATCTGCGATCACTACAGTACCCGCAATAATACGTTGATCACTTGTATCAGCTTTTTCACTTTTCTCGACTTTATCTGTCGAAGCGGCTTTCTCTTCTTTATCATTTCCGCAGCCTGCGATAATAGCTACTGTCATGACTGCTAACATCAGCCATACATATCTCCACTTTTTTTGCACGATGTAATCCTCCACTCGTTATTCATTACTCGTAACGTTATTTTTCTTTGTCAGTCGACGTATTAATAAGACGCCCGACAGAATACATAATGTGAACAATACACCGATCTTCATTGTATCAAAGGGAATCGTTTGTTCATCCTGCACATGAATGGCCAGCTCTTCCGGTTCATTTGCTACCTGTGCAACGACCTTGGCTGGTTCTTCCTTCACATCGTCCCCCGTGCGATCAAATTCCAAT
The DNA here is from genome assembly GCF_002743135.1 of Sporosarcina sp. P18a. Classification (NCBI taxonomy): domain Bacteria; kingdom Bacillati; phylum Bacillota; class Bacilli; order Caryophanales; family Caryophanaceae; genus Sporosarcina; species Sporosarcina sp. P18a. The sequence goes on from NZ_PDYQ01000003.1 coordinate 328,439, forward strand.
TGCGCTTCCGGAAGAAGAGATGGTAACTCGTCTTGCTTTTGTTCTTTTTCTTCGGACGGCTTCTCTATCTTCTTTTCATTTTCGGTCATGGTTTGTTTAGGTGGAGTAGTGGTTTCTCTAGGTTGTTCAGTTCGTTTAGTTAATGAAGAAACTGCTTTGTTGTTTGAAGGTACCTTGCTCAAAAACTTCGCTGTTTGTTGTGGATCGAAAGCAATTTGTAAAAACGCTTCCCCTACATGCAAGTTCTCAGAGTCCTCGACTTTCATCCAGACACGAGTCCCCTTGTGGAAATCTTCAATTTCAAACTGCACAATACGCGTCTTGTTTTGCGATACCACTTTTGGTTCCACTAAATCGCCATGTTGCTCTACTGTGAAGCCTTTGACCTTACTCGGTTGAAGAATCTCTAACTGTGCAAAGTATCGATTGTCACGTGTTACAATGCGCAGTACTGGATTGACGTATTCATTCATTGCCGAAGGTTTACCGTCTGAAAGCAATCGGTAGTGTACCGTATCATCACCTGACTGAATAGACTTGGCTGGTTGATTTCGGTCAATCTTCGATAATGACTGCCCCTGGATCAATACTTCATATGAAAAGGATTGCTGCGTACTTTCCTTTCCTAAACGATATGTACCTGTGAGTTCAATCTTTTGATGCATATCCTGTATATCAAACTGAACTAAATTTTCTGCCCGATCCAGTCGCGTGCTCGTTTTGTTTCCTTGTTGCATAGCAGTGATTTGTGTAAGAATATGATCTTTCTTTGCCGAAATGGATAATGTATAGCGATCTTCCTTAACAGTTAACGTGGCCTGCTTAGTAAATAAAAAGTTTGCACCCTCGGCTTCATCTGATAGAAAACTTAGTTCAACATGATATATATCATTTGCGTGTACAGAATGAAAAGGAAGCCACGCGGAGATGAGTAGCAAAAGTAGGGGCAACAAAACCATTTTTTTCATTTCAGACGTACACTCCTTTTCACCTTCTGTAAAACGACAGGAACTTCCCTCCGCTTTTGGAAAAGCGAAAGGAAGTATCTGTGTTGATTCTTATTTTTCCATGAAGTTTAATGAACCGTTTAGGATTTTAGCCATTTGTGTGCGTTGTAATGAATCGCCAGAGTTGATCAAAACTTTACCATTCGGTTGTTTTGCGCCTGTCATGATTTTTTCTGCATACAACAATGCAAATGCTTGCTTCGCTTCAGGATCTGTAATGGCTTTTCCATCCGCGTAGAATGGAAGTGTTGTATCACCTTTTTTGATTTCCTTACCTTCAGCAAATTGAATTGCACGGTATAGCATCAATGCCCCTTGCTGACGAGTCAGTGTGTTGTTCGGGTTGAACTTTGCATTCGATTGAACAATACCTGCTTTCGCGAGAGCATTAATTGCGTTGATACGCTCTTTGTCTGTGATTTTGCCTAAATCCTGGAACCCAGCGGATGGAGCCTCTTCTAATTTCAACGCACGTGCAACCATCAATGCGAACTGTGAACGTGTGATGTTGTTACGTGGATTGAACTTGTCCGCACTTTTTACAATACCTTTGTCAAGAAGTGCAAGAATCGCTTCTTTGTTGCCGTCTTTATCAATGTCCTTAAACGGGTTCACAGTTGGTTTAGCACCGTCAAGAGCAATTTGTACTTTGTGGTTTGAATCATATTTAATAGGACCTTCATTGACAATAACGTGAATTTCAGCATTCACTAACTTTGTTAAATCCGCTACGTTGAATGTATATGTGCGTACGCCTGTTGATTTATCATCTGTTGCTACAGGTACATCCTTACCGGCAATTTTGAATCCTTGGATATAGCCGCCTTTAGGGAACGTTACGGTTACTTCATTACCGTCAGTTACTTTCTTTACAGATGCAACTGGCAACATGTAATCATTCATGATGGATTCTTCATTCGTTCCATCTTTATATACTTTTACGGTCACTTTGCTTATTATTTCCTTGTCCGCTTTAGTGACTGTTGCACTCATATCGAATTCATACCATGTGTCCATGTTGAAAGAAGGTGCCACTACATGAAGTTTGGCAGGGTAAACTTTATCTGCTACAACCGGCACGGTATATGTTGTTGTACCATCAGCATTTTTCACTGCCGTTGCATCCACATATTCTTCCCCTTGCTTTGTTTGGAAGTTAGCAATCATAGAAGCTGATCTAGCCGCAACCGTTACCTTCGCATAAGACACTCCGTCTTTTTCCACCAATGTTCCTTGTGGCAGGAGATGACTACTAATTGCAGGTTCAGGTGTCATGGTTCCAGATTTATATATATTTAAATCAATCACTTGATCCACTGCTGCCGCTTGTTTCAAAGCCGACGTTGCTTGATCGCTTGTGCTGATCGGGTTAGCGGATGCCGCTGTTGGAATAGCGATGGAAGCTGCAAGTAATGAAGCAAGTACTACTTTCGTTGCGCGAGATGATGTTTTTTTCTTCATAATTATTGTTCCCCCTGTTTTCTTTGGAATCTAGTCTTATACAATAAAAATGCTGAACCTGCTAATACAATAATTAATAGGTACGGCGTTGAATCACTGGTTTGTGGATTCTTAACTGGTACTTGGGTAGTTGGTTTTTTTGTCACTGTACTGGTACTAGTGTTGGTATTTATGTTCGTGTTAGGTGGTGGGGTGGTAGTAGTTGCAGGTTGTTTTACTGCCGGTGGTGTCACGGCGCTTTTGTCCTCAAACACCAAATCAACTGTATACTCGTGGTGGTAATTAATATGTTCTACATCCACTTTCATCGGGATCTTCACTGGTTTTGATATATCACTTACGCTAAACTCTACAACACGCGTATCAGCCTTAAGATCTTCATTGACTACTTCCGCTCCGCCTGCTGGCTCGAACTTCGTAATCCATGAACTGTTTTTAAGCGTTAGCTGTACAATAGCAGACCCATTCGTTACAGTGACGAGTGCCGGTTTTTGGAAATAATCATTCGCAATAGATGCGTTAGTGCTGTCTGGCTGATTCACTTGATAATTTAATTGCTGGGTACCGTCTGCTATTTTAGCAGATGCTTGCGGCAGACCTACCGTCAACACGAAAAAACTTACAACTAAAAAGTATAAAAATGCTTTTCTCACTTTGACATCATCCCCTTTCAATGTTCATTTTCACGCTACATAAATCCACCGATCAACTTCCATTCACTGGGTATATTTCCACTTCTAAATTATCTCATAAATTACCCCATACATAAATCATTGCAACCTGATCATCTAGCAGTCTATGACGAATATGTGACATTTACAACGCGCAAATGAGAATAGTTATCATTTAATATAGCCCGTTTTGCCAGTAATGTCAATTGGTATCTGGAAAATTATTTCAATTTGACTCGTAAACTTCTCCACTAGTCACTAAATCCAAAACTTCGCATAGGCTAGAACGATACGATTTATGGATGAAAGGGGTACTGCGATGAATATTCAGTCTTTCAGTGGTGTTGTAATGGTTATAAATGAATTTTATACGGGACAAAATAATAACGCTGGTTGCTACATGTTGATGACAGTCGATAATGGTAGAGGAAATGTCGTTAACTTTGTAGTAGGGCCGACAACTTATTTTGTCAATCATGTAAAAGTTCATGTAGGTGATCGCGTTACAGGATTTTATGACGCCGACGCTGCCACACCTATGATCTATCCTCCACAATTTGGAGCGGTGGTTATGGCCAAAGATTCTAAACGTGAAAACGTCAAAGTCGACTACTTCAATCGTCGCCTGCAAAGTAGTGATGGAACGCTTCAGCTTAATCTGTCTCCGCAAACTGAAATACTTTCGACAAATGGCCAGTATTTCACAGGTAATATAGCAGAGCGAAATTTGATCGTTATATATGGTGCAACTACAAAGAGTATCCCTCCTCAAACAACACCACATAAAATTATTGTGATTTGTTCATGAATAGTTTACTTAGATAAAATAGAGACACGCATCAATGAGCGTGTCTCTGTTTTATATGCGAAAGAATCGTTGTGTCGTCTTATAGATTTCTCTATATGCCTCATCAACCGTTACACCTTTAATTTTAGCGATACTGTGAATACTCTCATGCATCATAGAAGGATGTGTTAATTTATCTTTAAAAGAATATTCAAAAGGCCACGGTCCATCTGTTTCTACCATTAGCTGAGTGAACGGAACTTGTTTGACTAGATGTTGAATCTTTTCCCGATACGTAACTTCTGGTGTCACAGAAATCATATAACCGTTCGAGATAATTTGCTCCAATATAATGTCGTCGCCTTTAAACCAGTGAAATTGCGCTTTCGATATTGAATACCTTTCCAACATCTCACAAACAATAGCTGCATCTTCATAAACGGCATGTAAGGCAATTGGCAAGTTATATTCGGCTGCCTTCCGAACAAAACATTCCAACACATACTTATATAGTGTTAGGTCTAAATCAGACTGCTGTTGTCGCAAGTAATAAGGTAACCCCACTTCTCCAATTGCAGTGAGGTAATTTGCATGTTCATCGATCAATTGCAGTATAGCTGAAAGTTCCATTTCACTTGGTAACGCTTGTTCCGGGTGATAACCTATTGCTGGTTTGATGCGTCTATCTGTTTTCGAAAGTTCTATTTGCTTAACGGAAGATGCGAAGTCATTTGAAACCGCCACTATTGCAGTTATATCATTCACATCTAACTCGCCCAAAATTTGAAGTCGTTCTTCTTCTTCATACATATCTAAATGAATATGCGCATCGATTACGCGTCTGCTCAAAACATACCACCCTCTTTCATGAATATGCTATGTTTCACGTGAAACGTTTCCGCGAGAATGAACCTAAACTATTATCTGAGCGTCATACTAATTTCCATTATGAAAAAGTAGGCGGTGACGTATGAATATGCATGCATTACGTATGAAAACAATGAATACAACACGACAACTCTTTATTTTCGGATGGCAACAAGCTTTAGCTTGCATTTTTCCTGTTATGATCTTCAGCTCACTCGCGCTCACGCAAATCATATCTCTCCCCTTCTTGCCACGATATGACTGGCTACTCATCATTTTTATCGGAACTCAGTGGTGGATGGTACGATCTGGACTCGAAACACGTGATGAACTTAAAGTGATTACGTTATTTCATATAATTGGACTTACTTTGGAAATATTTAAAGTACATATGGGTTCTTGGTCTTATCCTGAAGAAGGCTATTTCAAAATTCTAGGCGTCCCTTTGTACAGCGGTTTCATGTATGCGAGTGTAGCAAGCTACTTGTGTCAGGCTTGGAGAAGATTGCACGTAAACCTGATTAACTGGCCACCGCTCTGGGCAGTTATTCCGCTTGCCATTGCGATATATGGAAACTTTTTCACTCATCATTATTGGTTTGATATAAGATGGTGGTTATCCGCATTAGTACTAGTTGTTTTTTGGCGTGCATCGGTTAGTTTTCGGGTAAGCGAGACACACTACGTTATGCCATTAACTCTTTCATTCGTATTGATTGGCTTTTTCGTTTGGGTAGCTGAAAATATTGCTACTTTCTTCGGGGCGTGGACCTATCCCAATCAAGGCGGGACATGGCATCTCGTTGGCATCGGCAAATTAAGTTCTTGGTTACTACTAGTCATCGTCAGTTTCCTCATCGTAGCGGTATTAAAACATATTAAAAAGGAATAGTTTAGTATAGGGTAACGCGTAATACTTCACTATACAGTTTATCTTTGGAAAATTTCATTGCATGGGAAATAAATGAACTTGCTATATCAAAAACGCAGCAAGCTCAATAGCCTACTGCGTTTTTATGATGATTAGTGTGTAACTGGTTCAGGGTAATCGAAGCCTTTTGTATCTACTTCCACTGTCTTCATCTTCTGCTCTTTGATGGGCTTATCCATAGCGTCTGTTTCATTAGCTACTATAGCATCCACTGTCTCCATGCCTTCCGTCACTTTACCAAAAGCCGCATACTCGCCGTCAAGTGAAGAGTTGTCGTCTGTCATGATGAAGAATTGTGACCCTGCAGAGTTCGGATCTTGCGTACGTGCAGTCGAAATCACACCGCGCTCATGTTTCATAGTATTTTCAAAACCATTCGAAGAGAATTCTCCATCAATTGCATATCCCGGTTCGCCTGTTCCGTCACCGGATGAATCTCCACCTTGAATCATAAAGCCCGGAATCACACGGTGGAAAATCAAGCCATCGTAATAGCCATCTTCAATTAAAGAAATGAAATTCGCTACCGTATTTGGTGCAACAGTCGGCTCTAGTTCCACTACAATCTGCTCATCATTTTCCATCGTGATCGTCACGACAGGGTTCTCTTTTACATCTTTCGAGTAGTCAACCGCTTCTCCTTTAGGTTGTTCTGTAGTTTCTTCTTTCGGTGTCTCCACTGTTTTTTCTCCAGTTGCTCCCCCACACCCAACTAAAAGGATGGCCAACGCCATCAAACTCATTATGAAATACAATGCTTTAGTACGCTTGAACATATCTATCTAACACTCCCTATTATTTTATATCTTTAATGATCTCTACCGGTTATGATTTTACTGATCACGGTAACGTGATGCCAATCCCTTTAGGAAGTTTCGAGCATATCGATCGCCACACGGTTTATAATTTCGATGACCTTCTTTACGAAGAACAGCACTTAATTCGTTTTTAGATATCGTAACACCTGCATTTTCTAAAATCTCCAGCATATCTTCACTTGTAAGAGATAATGCGATTTTCACTTTCTTCAGCAAAATATTATTGACATTACGATGGCCTTCTTCTGACATAAGAAATGGTTGCGGAGCATTGCCGGTATTCTCCGGTACTCCTCTTTTTGAGCTGATCAAGCCATTTAGAAATGACTCCAACGTCATATTGTCGATTTCCTTTGCATATTCATTCATCTGCATTTCATCCGTACTATCTTCATTCGTTTTTGTCAGCATCTCTTTTACTTCCGCTCTGTTTGTCTTCAGTCCGCCTAACGCAAACATTTCTACAACTGCGGAATCCTTTAGATCCAGTGCATAGCGTAATCTGCCTAAAATATCATTATTATTCATGTAATCACCTGTACCCTCTATAGTATATTGCTGTAATTCTTAGTATAGCTTGATTCGTTACAATTTGTCTCCATTCAGTCAACTAACGTTGAATCTGTCTCTTGTTCAATTGTTTGCATAAACTGATCACCAAAATCACAAATCGAGGTAACGACTGGTTCCAATAATAAACCCACTTCACTTAATTTGTACTCCACTTTTGGCGGCACGACGGGATAGACATAGCGCGTAATGATTTTATCCTCTTCTAATTCTCGTAACTGTCTGATCAACATACGTTGATTGGCATCCGGAAGTTTTTTCTGTATTTCGCTCAACCTTAACGGTGATTCGTGCAGTAAGCACCAGATGATCGCAATTTTCCAACGACCTCCTATGACAGACAAAGCCAAATCCTTGCTTGTAAAGTACTGCTTATCTTTATACTGAATGACCATATTGCTTCACTTCTTTCTATACTATTCATGTTCATAGTGACAAAAGAGTCAGTATTGCATGGTGAATTATAATATGTAATGATAGAAAAGTAAACACAATACAGTAAAAGAAAGAAGGGCTTCATTTGAAAAGTAGAGCAGCTGTAGCATTCAAACCTGGAGAACCACTTAAAATTGTAGAAATCGATGTAGAAGAACCAAAAGCTCATGAGGTATTAGTCAAAATTCTTTACACTTCTGTCTGTCATACAGACGCATATACATTATCAGGCGATGACGCAGAAGGTGTATTTCCTGCTGTCTTAGGTCATGAAGGCGCTGGTGTCGTCGTTTCAATAGGTGAAGGAGTCACTTCCGTTAAACCTGGCGATCACGTTATTCCACTTTATACACCTGAATGTGGGAAATGTAAATTCTGTCTATCCGGTAAAACTAACCTATGTGGGGCAATTCGCGAAACCCAAGGTAAAGGATTAATGCCTGACGGTACAACTCGCTTCTCTTATAATGGCGAACCTATTTATCACTACATGGGAACGAGCACATTCAGTGAGTATACTGTTGTATCTGAGATCTCCCTAGTTAAAGTGGAAGATCACAACGTACCACTCGATAAAGTTTGTCTATTCGGATGTGGCGTCACTACTGGTATCGGAGCTGTTCATAATACTGCGAAGGTAGAAGAAGGTGCAGTTACGGCAGTCTTCGGTCTTGGAGCTATTGGTTTGGCTGTTATTCAAGGATTGAAGCAAGCAAAAGCAAGCCGCATCATTGCAATTGACTTGAATGAAGATAAATTTGAATTGGCGAAGAAGATGGGTGCAACAGACTTCATCAATCCTTCGTCATTTGATAAACCAATCCAAGAAGTCATTGTAGACATGACAGATGGCGGTGTTGATTACAGCTTCGAGTGTATTGGTAATGTCGAAGTGATGAAAGCTGCTCTTGAATGCTGCCATAAAGGTTGGGGCGAAAGTATTATTATTGGTGTCGCAGGAGCTGGTAAAGAAATTCATACCCGTCCATTCCAACTCGTTACGGGTCGCGTATGGCGCGGTTCTGCATTTGGCGGAGTAAAAGGAAGAACGGAATTACCAGGGATGATTGATGACTACATGGACGGTGAAATTGATTTAGATTCGTTCATTACGCACCAATTAAACTTTACGGATATTAATGAAGCCTTTGATTTACTCCATAAAGGTGAATCAATTCGGTCAATACTAACATACGGAGAGTGAGATCATGAGTCTAGAACGCGTTGAGCAAAGACGCTCTTTTGGTGGGGAACAAAATAAGTACAACCATTATTCAGAAGTCCTCAAGTGTGATATGACATTTAGTATCTTCTTACCATCAAATAAAGAACAAAAAGAAATACCGCTTATTTGGTTTTTATCAGGATTAACATGTACAGATGATAACTTTAGTCAAAAAAGTGGTTTCCAAAGCTTGGCTGAAAAACATCAAGTAGCTGTTATCATTCCGGATACATCTCCACGCGGAGAAGACGTAGCGAACGATGAGGCATTTGACCTTGGACAAGGTGCGAGCTTTTATTTAAACGCAACAGAAGAGCCATGGGCAAAACATTATCAAATGTATTCCTATATAACCGAGGAGCTACGTGGAATTGCCGCTACTCTAGTGCCTAATTTCTCAGGTAACGAAAGTATCATGGGCCACTCAATGGGTGGTTACGGTGCGTTGATGATCGGAATGAAGAATGCAAATCGTTTTAAAGCGATTTCTGCATTTTCTCCTATTTCAAGTCCGAGCGAGGTTCCTTGGGGAATTAAGGCGTTTACGACTTACCTAGGGGAAGATAAGGCGACGTGGAAAGAATGGGACACTGCTGAGCTAGTGAAGGAAGCAGGTATTCCACCCATCCTTATTACGCAAGGAACTGCAGATGGGTTTTATCCTGAGCAATTGAATGAAAAACCGTTCCTTGAAAATGCAAAGCAGTATGACCAAGCAATAGAATACAACAAAGTAGACGGCTATGACCATAGCTACTTCTTCATCTCTTCCTTCTTGGAAGAACACTTTGATTTTCACATGAAGAACTTAGGGTAACATGAATACATTTTGATAGTTGAAGTAGCTACTGCTTCCAAAGGGTGACGCCTTCGGGAGAGTGTGTCTTGCAGTCTAGATTAAAGGTGTCTTACGCTCACCCATTAACAGTCCAAAACATTCACATTGCCACGCAGTGTGGATGTTTTTGTTTTTAAGGGTATATGAACTAAGATAGAAGAACGAAGTGAAAAATATATTACATAGGAGGGATAGTTACGATGGATCTAAAGAAATTGTTAGCCGATGAACGTGTGAAGCCGTATGTTCTGAAAGCTCGGTATGGTATTGAAAAAGAAGGACAACGCGTGGATCTCGATGGGCACTTGGCAACAACCGACCACCCCGCAAATATCGGAATGGGTGATGAGCATCCGTATATTCAACGCGACTTCTCAGAAACTCAAATGGAATTGATCACGCCTGTCCTGAACACACTGGACGAACTATTTGATTACCTATCAGGCATTCATGACGTCGCCTATCGTTCGATGGGCAAGAATGAAATGCTCTGGCCGTTAAGTATGCCCCCTGCTCTTCCTAAAAAAGAGGAAGATATCATGATTGCGAAGCTGAACAGTTTTGAAAATGTTCTGTATCGTCGTTCACTCGCCAATTCATACGGCCGTCGCAAGCAAATGATTTGTGGAATTCATTTCAACTTTGAATTCAGAGACGAACTGCTCCGCATGTTATTTGAACTACAATCGGATATCGATAATTATCAGCAATTCAAAACTGACATTTATTTGAAATTGACTAGAAACTATTTGTACTATCGCTGGCTCGTCACGTATTTCTACGGTGCGTCCCCTACAAGTGAAGAAAACTTCTACGGATGCGACGATAAACCAGACGAACCGGTTAGAAGTATTCGTAGTAGCCGATTCGGCTATACGAATCATGACGATGTAAATGTGTCGTTCAGCACGATTCAAAAATATATTTCGGATTTATCTTCCGTAGTTAATCGAGGTTTGCTAGTAGAAGAAAAAGAGTTCTACACGGCTATGCGTTTACGTGGGAGTGATCGAGTGGCAGAATTCGAGCATACCGGTGTGCGTTATGTGGAGTTACGGAATATCGACTTGAACCCATTTGAAACAAATGGCATTAGCTATGAGCAAGCGGAATTCCTACATATATTCCTGCTATATCTACTACAAAAAGAAGAAAATCCCGAGAGCGATGAATGGGGTAATGTAGGTGATGCGCGCAATGATGTTGTCGCACTTGAACACCCATTATCACATACACAGTTTGAAGCCGAAGCATATGAACTCGTTGACGAAATGGAGCAGTTGTCAAAAGATCTGGACTTCCCCGTTTCTGAATCATTATTTGCGAACCTGAGAGAGATGCTTGCTGATCCTTCTAAAACCTTGGCGGGAAGACTTTACTCAGAGAGTCAAAAGACGAGTCAAAGTCAAGTGGCAACAGAAATTGCGAGAAAAACCTATAGTCAGCTATGGGAAAAGCCATATGAACTGACAGGCTTTACGGATATGGAGCTATCCACGCAGATTCTGATGTATGATGCGATCCAGAAAGGCATTAAGGTAGAGGTTTTGGATCGCCAAGATCAATTCTTAAAGTTGAAACTGCGCGAGCATATTGAATACGTGAAAAACGGCAATATGACGAGTAAAGATACGTATGTCTCTACTTTAATTATGGAAAATAAAACAGTGACGAAGAAAATTCTTCATCAAGAAGGCTATCATGTTCCGGGTGGAGATGAGTTCAGTAATAAAGAAGAGGCTTTGCATGCCTATAAGATGTTTGCTACGACACCATTTGTTGTGAAGCCAAAAACAACCAATTACGGACTTGGAATTTCCATCTTTAAAGACGGTGCTAGTTATGAGGACTACGAGAAAGCGATCACTCTCGCATTCGACGAAGACTCGTCTGTATTGATAGAAGAGTTCCTTGACGGCACAGAGTACCGTTTCTTTGTGTTACACGATAAAGTTCTTGCCATCATGCTACGAGTACCTGCAAACGTCACCGGAGACGGCACACACACGATTAAGGAACTTGTTGAAGAAAAGAACCGTGATCCACTAAGAGGTACAGACCACCGTACACCATTGGAACTTATTCAACTGGGAGAACTAGAGATTCTTATGCTGAAAGGTCAAGGTTATCAACTAGATTCGATTCCTAAAGACGGAGAGATCGTCTACTTACGTGAGAATTCTAACGTTAGTACTGGTGGAGACTCGATTGATGTAACCGATCAGGTTTCCGAGGATTATAAGAAGATTGCAGTAGATGCAGTAGCCGCTCTTGGAGCAAAAATTAGCGGTATCGATTTGATTATTGAAGACCTCGATGTACCAGCATCGAATCCGGGCGCATATGGCATCATTGAAGCGAACTTCAATCCATCGATGTATATGCATATTTACCCTTATAAAGGCGAAACACGTCGAGTAACGACGGATATTTTACATTACTTATTCCCGGAACTGTTATAAACTACTTTCAACGTGTAAGTAGTTGGTCTCTTTTCTCATGTAGATATACGTTCTACATGGGGGTAGAGGCCATTTTTTTGTAGTTACCATATAAAGATCCATTACTCTTGTAACTTGCTATATAGATATCCATTACTACACGCAGACGGACGGAATCTGCCCGCGGAACTCATTGAAGAATTCGGTCCCAAAGTAGAGTACAGTTGCCCATGAGATGGTTATTAAAATTGATCATCGTTCTCCTTCTATTATATTATCCTCACTTACACTTACTGTAATTCATGACACGTATATTACTGATCTAGGTTTGGATATAATTTTTTTCGAACTATCACCTTTTTGCTTTTTAATGGAAAATATAGGTGAACGAGTGATATGAACAATTTCTTTAGATGAACTAGACAAAAATAAAACGAACCATTTATAAATGGTTCGTTTTATTTTTCACACTCGAATATAGTATTTCGCTTGCCATTTTTATTTACGTGCCCAATCAACAATTTCTTCAATATCCTTGGGATTCGTTCTACAGCAACCACCTATAATTTTTGCACCTGCTTCATACCACCGTTGAGCATTGGATATTAGTACTTCTTGGGTAAACGATTTACTCCACTTTTTGCTCGTTGCATCGTACTCCTCACCCAAATTAGGATACACAATAATTGGCTTGGAGGTTTTACCTTTTATTTCTTGAATTAATGATTCAATGTAGTTCGGTGATGAGCAATTCACTCCTATGGCAGCTACTTGCTCAACTCCATCTAGCCATTGTGCACAGTCAGAAATAGTGTCCCCATTGCTTACGTGAGATTCATCCTTAGCACTAAAACTGATCCAGGCATAAACGCCGGGGAACTCTTTTAATACCCTTGTAATGGCTTTAGCCTCTAAAAGACAAGGTATAGTTTCACATGCTAGGATATCCGCACCCGCTTCTATTAATATTCCTATTCGCTCCCTGTGAAACTCTACTAACTCGTCCTCGCTTACTTGGTAATCGCCTCGATATTCAGAACCATCGGCAAGGAACGCACCATATGGTCCTACTGAAGCCGCTACTAATGGTTTAGGTCGTTTAGGCGATTGATTAATCTCAGACCAAAACTCATCACGTGACTCGACAGCGATTTGAACAGATCTTTTAATTAAGGCAATGGCCTCTTCCCTAGATAAACCACTATCAAGATAGCCATCAATGGTCGCCTGATAGCTTGCAGTTATAGCACAATCCGCGCCAGCCTTAAAATATGCTGTATGTACTTTCCTAATTAGCTCTGGGTCTTCAATTAGCACCTTGGCAGACCATAAACGATCTTTCAAATTGCACCCATAACTTTCAAGTTCTGTAGCCATTGCACCGTCAGTAATCATGACAGGAAAATCATTTAAAATATGCTCTATTGGATTCATTTATAATCTTCCTTCCTAATAACAACTGCAGAGATAGACATTATAACTCCTATAAAACTTTACTTAAAAATCTTTTAGTTCTTTCAACACGAGGATTGCTAAAAATTTCTTTGGAAGTTCCCTCTTCAATAATTACTCCATCTTCCATAAAAATTACTCGGTCTGAAATTTCGCGTGCAAAGTTTAGTTCGTGTGTGACAATTAACATTGTATTTCCTTCACTTGCAACATCTTTTATAACAGCTAGCACTTCATCAACCATCTCTGGATCAAGTGAAGATGTAGGTTCATCCAATAAGAAAACTTCTGGATTAAGCGCCAGGGCTCTAGCAATACCAACTCTTTGTTGTTGACCACCAGAAAGTTGCACCGGATAAAAATCAAGCCTCTCCTTAAGACCAACCTTTTCAAGAATTTCTACACTTCGTTTTTTTGCATCCTTTGTATTTATATGTTTGACATTCGTTAAACCAATCATTACATTTTGTAGGACTGTTAAATTCTTGAATAAATTATACTGTTGAAATACCATTCCCGTTGACGTTCGCAGGGAAAGAATGTCGGCTTTACTTGCAGCTTCTACGTCTACACTTTCTCCATTTATTTCAATAATTCCGCTGGTGGGATGCTCCAAGAAATTGATGCACCGTAATAATGTCGATTTACCCGAGCCACTTGGGCCTAAAATAGCAACAACCTCGCCTTTTTTTATGGATAGATCAATTCCTTTTAACACATGTTGTTGGTCAAAGTACTTATGGACATTTTCCATTTTAATCATGCGGTAATCCCTCTTTCATATCTTCGGGCACGTTTTTCAATACGTACAAGCAATCTCTCAACTAGGATGCAAAGAATCCAATAAATAATGGCAGTAGCTATGTATACTTCGAAAAAGGCCAATCCCCGAGAACCAAGAATTTTAGCTTGACCCATAATATCAATGACTCCAATAATGAAAACTAGAGAAGTATCTTTGATTGTACTGATAAACATATTTCCTAGGTTAGGTATCGCAACCGCTAGGGCCTGTGGAAAGATAATTTTAAGCATCATTTGGGATGGTCGCATACCAATTGATTTTGCTGCTTCAAATTGACCTTTATCGACAGATTCAATTGCCGATCTAATTGTTTCCGATAAATAAGCTCCTAAATTAATAGAAAAGGCTAGTAATGCATATAACTCTGGCGGAATCACATTTACATCTACAAACTGAAGCCAACCATACTCAATTTGAAAATAGTAAATCACTTTCGGTATTCCATAAAAAACGAGATATAGTTGAACTAACAACGGTGTCCCTCTGATAAAAGATACATAGAATGAAGAAATTGTCTTTAATACAGGAACTTTATATATTTTTATTAGCGCTGCGGCAACTCCGATCAATAGGCTCAATATTAATGAACCTACAGCAATGCCAATGGTAACGGGTAATCGTGCAATAATTATGGGAAAGCTCTCTAGTAAGAAATTAATATCTAATAAATTTTCCATTTCGCATTCACTTCTCTCGCCTTATTCAGGGATGTATTCTCCACCGGTCCACTTCTTTGAAAGCTCAACTAATGTGCCATCTTCTTTAAGTTCTTTCAAAACCGGATCAATTAATACTTTCAACTCCTCTCCCTGCTCATTATCTTTAAAAACAATTCCCATATTGTCGTTTACGAGAGGTTGTCCTACCACTTCTAAATCTAATCCAAATTTGTCTATGACCGAGTTAATCATAATTGGGTCATTTACATAGGCATCAATACGGCCCGTTTGTATATCCTGCAAAATTTCTGAAGGATTACCACTTTCACTGTATTTTAGAATAATGTCGTTTTCTGCTTTTTTATTATACTCTTCCAAAAGTAACGTATAAGAATCGCCTGCCAAAGCCCCTACCTTTTTTCCTTCCAAGTCCTCCACAGTTTGAATATCCGTTCGTCCAGATTTTACAACTAGGACAGTCTCCGCCGCAAAATATGATTCATCAGTAAATAAGAATTTTTCTTCACGATCCGGTGTTTTAGCAACCTGATCAATCACTGCCTGAATTTTATTTGATTCTAATGCTAAAAACATACTATCCCAAGGTGTTGCAACAAAATCAAAAGTATAGCCATCTAGTTTCTTATCGATTTCTTTCATTACTTCCACATCAAATCCAGTGAGTTCATTCTTCTCATTAGCAAATGCAAAAGGAGGGTAATCATTCTGTGTACCAACTAAAATTACTTTTTCCTTCACTTCTTCAGTAGCTTCCTTATTGGAACAACCACTTACTATTCCATTAAACGCGAATAGTCCAATCATGATCATAAGTACACGAGATTTCCTCTTCATCTGTACCACTCCCTTATTTAATCTGTTGTTTCAAACATCTTCCAGAACTTCTAATACTGTTGAGAATCACTACATACTTGAATATAAAAAAACCTCTTTCACAAAAGAGGTTTTTCTATCTAACCTCATCTCTCAGAATTATGCATTCTGCAGGAATTAGCACCTTTCATAAAATGATGGTTGCTGGACGTCATTGGGCCTGTCCCTCAGTCTCTCTTGATAAGTTATCTATTTAGATTGTATTACGATAATATGTAAGATTCGGATTATTGTCAAGTGCAAATTATTAGTAACAATAGCCTTATCATTACTTTTTCTAGCAGAATACTCGGAAAAGAGATATATTTACCGAATAAGTAAATTTTAGTAACCATAAAATTGAATGAAAAAAGACCGATTCGGACGGTAACCATGCTATTACTAAAAAAACACCTAAACATCATTTACTTTTAATTGGCCTTTTAACAATTCTCCATAATCTCCGTGTGGAATTAATACTACTTAACTACTTACTTTGAAGAGAGGATAATGCCATTCTTATTTTTAAAATAGTATGTGTAGTATTTACTAGTTACATTATTTATACTAGCGTCGATTTCACCAGCAAATGCAACAACTTTAACGGATGAAGCAACCGATGTACGTGTTGAATAGTAAAAAGGAAAAGCGGGCCGCCACAGTTTCCGTCAACGATCATGTTGTAACCGTTCATCCACCTAAAGCAGACTAATGTAAAGTTGCTGGCGAATGTTATGCCTATGTCCAATATCTATCACCGCGTGTACCAACAAGCTACAGTGCTGTAGAGTTAAATACTTATATTGCTAGTCAACTTGCTAAAAAAGAAAAAACCGGTGACACAAAATATGCTAATGCTACGATAGAAGGCCCGTTAATAGGTATCGGTGTTACATTAAAAGAACACGGTAACTACGTATTAATACAAAGATCTATGTTGAACCACTAAAACGGGCCTATCCAGTTTATCTGGATAGGCCTGTTCATGTTTTATCAAGTAAGTAAATTGATTAAAATGGATTCGTAGCAATGAAACTGGCTGTTTTCACATACACATGTCGATTTAATTTCAATTGATTTACAATCACTTCAGCCATGTCTTCTGATTGAATCAATTTAGAGTCATCGTTTTCTTTAATTAAGTTTAAATCTAGTGCCAAATCCGTTGCGACAGTACTTGGCATTAAAGCCGAAACACGAATATTATTTCGTCGTACCTCTTGTGCTATTGATTCTGTGAAGCCAATTACCGCAAATTTGGATGCACTGTATGCACTTGAAGTAGATGCTTCATTTAAACCACTTGTCGATGAAAAATTAATGATGTCGCCTGCATTTTTTTCAATTAATTGCGGTAATATAGCACGTGTAACATAATACGTGCCCATTAAATTTACATCTACTATGTTCTTCCATTCCTCTGAGTCCATCTCCAAGACAGTACCAAATGTTGCAATGCCCGCATTATTTATTAGATTATCGGCAGTTCCTAAATCAGTAGTTAATGATTGTGCCATTTTTAAAGTCATCTTTCAAGCATCAAATACATTCTCTTTCAGTATAACCACGGAAAAGATCCTTGACATGAATGGACGCCTGTATAGCTAGTTTGTAAATTAAGCTTCTATATTTTTTATAGTGCTTTTTAAAAGTCGTGGACATATGGATTTCTTACCTAACACCCTTTTATTTATATCATCTTTTAATTAATGCTTAAAGTGTTTATCCTCACTTATAATACGATTCACTCCGGTATATCTAAGTGCGTTTTTTCTTTAGTCGCTAAGTTTACTTGGATTTATCCCTTCTATGCAGACAGTATAGGAGGGATTTGTTTTGGCTAAAAAGGGATAGAAACTCAAGTTTAAACTTTCAGCAGTTGAGCTTAATTAGAATTACGCCTGTTGCATTCTTAGGCGGCTACCGTTTCATTAAGATGGAGAACTCCATATATTACATTAATCAAAAGAAAGGATGTGTTAACTCCATGAATAACTGTCCAAACCCGGGTCCTCAGCAAAATTGGATTCATCAACCTAGTAACACTTATCTCGTGTTAGGGGACTATAATGCCAGCTACGATATTTTCCCATACGAGGTGGCTCAGGAAACCGAAATTGTAATAAAAGGCCAATATCCATATGCACGATATTTTTCCTTCAATATAGCCGGTGAATTTAATCTTTCCGTAACATCAGTAGTTGACCGCCAGTTACTCCCCGATCCAGGTAGTACCAATCCCTTTTTGCCTGGTGCGAACTGGAATGCAAAAAATCGCAACTATACCTTGAAAATCCGGTTTACCGCACCCCCGGATGGATCCAGCCACTTTGTTCCCAGTGCAGGAAATAACATCATTTACGCCGGCACCTTGGCAAATGGTGTTCCTAATAGACGTGGGTTCATCATATATAGGGTCTATGTACCGAGTATTGGTTATGATACAACAGGAGGTGTAGGACTTCCTATTATCACTTACTGCCCAGTAAAGAAAGATCATAGACATCATCCTCATCCGTCAAATCCTGCTAATAATTATAGTGCTGGGCAATTTTGCCCGACAAATCTTCAGCAACATAATTACCCCAATGATGTGAATTTTGAAGATTATTTTAATACGACTACGTATGATAATAATATTTCAAGAAATCGCGATAATGGGAAGTATGCTCCATTCTGTGAATTAAACTGGAGCACTCTGGGCGAATTAAGCCAGTTATTCCAGCCTGAAGGAAATACCACCTATATTATTTCTGACCAAATACAACGCAATTCCGTTCAGTTGTTGTACCTTCGCTGGAAAGCCCCTACGGTCCCAGACACCTATCACAACATGGGAATCGTTGGCGATGAGAATATGCGATATTGGAGTATGAGTTTTATCACCCCAGGAGGTCTTTTAGGACTCTATACGATAAGTGATTTCCAGACGATTATTGATAAAAAAGGTTACGTAAATCTTGTGATAAGTTTCGGTGCCCCGCGTCCGTCGTCCGTCACCTCTGAAAATGGCTTTACCTGGGTTGACGCTAGTCAACTTCCTAGGGTTCCTCTATTCCTCTTCTATAGGAATAACCAAGCATCTGAGTCTTTCCCTTATACAGCAAAAGATCTTCCCCCAGGTGTAAAAGTTCCGCCTAATGTGATGGGAAAATATTATCCATGCGGGAATTATGTAAATCCTGACTATTTTAATTCATGCTGCTGGGAACATGATTATACTAATTCATGTTGTGATAATGGGAGAGAAGAAAATAAGTGATTCTTTATTGCAGGAAATCGTAAAAAAGTCATCTCTTTCAGGTGTTTTCAGAGATGTTCTTTCAACTAACCTCTCATTCATTTAATAAAAAGTAATAAATAAATTACCAAGTGACTCTTGATAAGAATACGTAATTTTCGAATAAAAAACACTAGGGCTCCTAGTGTCTTTTTGAAATTATGGTTACATTTCTTACTTTTAAATTAGTAGTGAAAACATTGTTTCAGGGGACAAAAAGACTTCGTTGTGTAATTGTTCAATTATCAAAGTTATTTTAACACCAGGGCCAAGTCGATAAATTCATTGCATGTATACTGAATAAGGTGGATATGCATAAGGGTCATCTATATCTGTAAGGGCAGCACTTACTTGTGGTTCGGTTTTTCTTAATTCGTATAAGTATGGTTTTTATTGAAACTCTTATAAGAAATCGATGTAGGTTTAGTAAAATTTTATAGTATTGAAAAGTTTTTTCTTTATTTCTTAATATCAAATGCCTTCTCCTTTTCTGGTAAAGAACTTTCTTCTAACTATCTAATTGATCCCAATCTAGTAAAGATAATAGACGAACTATTTCATAACCAATCCCTTTCCCTTTAGGCTTTATAATAACTGTTCCCATATTAGGTATTTCACCTAGTCCTACCCCTTCTGGGAAACTGTGCGCAACAATAACCTTATTTTTTCCCTCTACCGGAATGGTTTCCAAAACAGTCTTAAGATCATTTAAAGTTCTTTGTCTATCAATACTAGGTAAATTTCCACTCAACTTATATATATCAAACCAAAATGGATTAACTTGAACATTGCCACTTCCAAATGCTAACTGTGCTGTTTCTATTGTCCTGCAAAAGGGACTTGCGGAAACGAAAGATTGAATCGGCATTTGTAAGTATCGAAGAATCTCTCCATAGTAAGTAGCCTGCCTTCGCCCCTTTTCAGATAGATTTCTTTGGGTTAAGCAGTCTTGAAAGTTTAAATAGGGTAAATCTTCTCCAACGGTCGCTTCCCCATGCTTTGCATACAATATAAATCCACCTTTTCTAAGCGAATTAAGTAGCGATTCATTCAAAGCAATCTGCTCCTTTCATGTAAACATCCCAGTTTACTACTAATATATGCTATGGAGTATTAATCGGTTTTAAAAAAACAAACAGGAGTAATTATGCCTTTTCCTGTTTGTTTTTTAGAATAGCAATCAAATAATGGAAGTAACTTATCTTATTTTCTTACTTTCCTTTACACATTTACTTATGATAAGGCTCACCGTAATACATCTAAATGAGGTTTTAGCCTAAATTACTCTGGTAAATAACCCCATTTATCTATATAATTATTATTATTGTTAAGGAGCGGATTCAGATGATGATTGTAACAACTGAAAATATTGCCAATCACCAAATTACAGAAGTGTTAGGTCCAGTATTTGGTTTAACCGTAAGAGCAAGAGGAATTGGTAAAGATATTGCTGCTGCTTTTAAGGGACTAGTAGGCGGAGAAATAAATCAGTATACAGAAATGCTTGAAGATGCCAGAAAACAAGCAATGGATCGTATGGTGAAAAATGCTACAGCAATGGGTGCAAACGCTATTATTATGATGCGTTTTGACTCAGGTGAAATCGGTCAAAACATGAGTGAAATTGTAGCCTATGGAACAGCAGTTATTGTAGAAAAGAGATAACTAATGAAATGGATTATAGGATTTTACAGTATCCAATTCATTATTCTCATTGTTTTAATCATAGGATCATGGCTCATTTGGGATCGCCGTTTCAAAACAAAACATGGTAGGCAAGTACCAAAAGGATTTATACGGACAAATGAGATTTCAATTGATCCAATAACAAATAAAAGATTAGTTGTTTATTTCAACCCTGAATCCGGAGAACGCTTTTATAAAGAGGAAAATAAAAATTGAAAAGGGGCCTATAAAGGCCCCTTTTCAATTTTCTATTTTATCCGCCTTTACTTATGATACGGTTCAATATAGCCCTGATGTATAACTGAATTTTGGTATGCCATTCCTTATTAAATACCATTTCAACTCTCTGCTTTACCAGTATTTATGATACGTTCCCCGTGGTATATTCTTTTAACTTTTTAATAGGTATCCGCATATTTATAAAAAAACGAATGGAGTTGATCACTTGGTCAAGTTCAACCCAGAAAAACTATTCGTTCAATATAGGTTTGATAATACTATAATGGAACCTGTCATTCCAAGACGTTACACACTTACTCACTCAGATGATACTGGAGATCTATTTTTAACGATTGGAAATGAGTATGCTTGGGATAAAGTTAATACTAAGATGAGAGATGAGGTCTTAGGTGAATGGATTATAAATGGGGAATGCATATATTTCTATGTATATTTATATATAGACCAGGGAGAATACAATCAAAATGCATCCGCAAAACGCAATGAAATATTTAGACGTGAGTTACCACTTGCACTCACAGCTATTCGATATGGCGATAGATTACTATTCAACAAATACCCTAACCTCGATAACGCTAATATCATCGTTAACTTTATATCCACTTATCCTCAGTTTGCCAGGCAAGAGAATTGGGGGACATTCAGTAGTTTATCTATGTAATACATTTAGTAATCATTGAAGAAAATTTGCTATATTGATTTATACATTCCATACAAAATAGGTAAGCTAGGCAAGACTTATTGAAAAGTCTTGCCTAGCTTTCTTAAATCCTTCCAAAACCGCCTTTACTTATGGTACGGCTCCCCCTTAATAATCCGAAACCCACGGTAAATCTGCTCCACCAACACCAACTTCATCAACTGATGTGGAAACGTCATCTTGGAAAAGGATAACTTTTCATTTGAACGTTGCAACACACTACTATGTAAACCAAGAGAACCACCAATTACAAACACAATCTTGCTTTTACCATACGTCATCAATGAATCGATACTTGCTGCGAATTCCTCAGAAGTTTTCATTTTCCCGTCGATTGCTAGTGCAATAACATGCGCGTCTGGTGCAATTTTCGCTAGAATTCGATCAGCTTCTTTCTTTTTCACGATTTCCATGTCGGCTTCGCTTAGTGTTTCAGGTGCTTTTTCATCCGCCACTTCGATTAATTGCATTTTTGCATAGCTATTCAGACGTTTCGTATACTCTTCTATTCCTTGTTTCAAATACTTTTCTTTTAACTTACCCACGGTCACAATTGATATATTCACAGTTTATCCACTCACCTTCCAAAAGTTATACACAATACTTATGCACATATCCACAGACCTATCCACATATTGTGTCCGATTATTTGTTCCGTACTACATGTAAATCTTACTGATTATTGTATCACATCAATGTGGATAACTTTTCATTCGTTTTTCATTTTGAATAGAATGATCTTTTTACCATAAAAAATGAAAATGTCTCAACCTATTGATCTGTAAGGGATTAACACTTGTCACTTTGATTTAATTTATTATTTTCCAGACACTTTCTTTTACACAATATTATACACATTATTTAGATTTTATCCACAATTGGATAACTTCATAAAAAAATCAGGCATCGTAGCGCATTTTCGCTAGATGCCTGATGTGGACGGGAAGTTGTTCACTCTGTGGACAATGTACATTCTCTTAGAATGTATTTCCGTCCTTCAACACCATTTCCAAGTCCAGTTTCTTTCCATCACGATAGACTGTAATTTTCAATGGATCGCCAATTTCTTTTTTATTATACAAATACTTACGTAGACTGACCATATCTGTCACTTGCTCATCATCCAACTGAACAATTGTATCATACTTCTTCACGCCTGCTTCTACTGCGGATGAATTCGGTATGACATCCGTTACAACAACGCCATCCGTTACTTCTTTAGGTAAGTTCAATGTCTGTTGCTGTTGCTGAATGGGAATTTGTCGAAGATCAAGTAACGATACACCCATTGTCGGACGGTTTACTTGCCCCGTTTCTTCCAAGTGCTCAATAATTGGTAATGCAATATTGATTGGAATAGCTAGTCCAATACCCTCTACTGTTGCTTCAGAAATCTTCATGGAGTTGATTCCGATCAATTGACCCGCCATATTGATTAGAGCACCACCGGAGTTCCCGGGGTTGATGGCTGCATCTGTCTGCAAGACATCTGCCTGCCAATCAATGTGTCCATCTTTGTTCAAATCCATTGGAATGGAGCGGTCTTTACCTGAAATTACACCCACTGTAACTGATCCTGCAAAGCCAAGTCCCAATGGGTTACCGATAGCAATGACTGTTTCTCCACGTTTTAATGCGTCTGAATCACCGAATTCTACCACTGTATCGACGTGTTCCGCATCAATTTCGACTACAGCCAAGTCTGTCCATAGATCACTGCCGATTAATTTTCCTTCAACCTTAGTGCCATCATCGAAACTGACTTCGAGTTGTTCGGAATTCTCTACGACATGGTGGTTGGTAACAATATATGCTTTGTCGCCCTCTTTTTTATACAAGACACCAGAACCCGAACCCGCTTCTTGAGTAGACGTTGTGGAAGACCAAAAATCCTGGACCGTCTGGATATTCGTAATACCGACGACGGCGTTTGCGACATCATCTACGACGTCTGTCACATCCGATGAGATATCGATCGATACTTGTGCGTGCTCGGATGTAGTTTTACTCTCTTTTTTTTCAATCCTTGTACTATCGTCATGACTCGATTCTCCCGCATACATCATAGTTAAAAATACAATTAACCCACCCAATAATGCACCAAGTAAACCTGGCCAAAAACTACCTCGGCGTTTTGGGTTGCGTTTTGGCTCCACCGGCGGAAACGGTTGTTGCCGTTCCATCTCTTCTCTTCTTTCATCATCCATTCACATTTCCTCCTTATCAGAAAGTATTCCTACATGTACTGTACCCCATTAACTCTTTGAAAATGCAAAAAGCCTCACTAATTTAGCAAGGCTTTTCGCATTTACTTCAGACTAGCACAAGCTCTGTAGATTCTGATGCATCCGTATCATGCAAGTGGACAAATTCCCCTGCACGAATACCGCAGTCTTCAAGGGTCTGTGCTACGCTCATGCGCGCCAAGTCTTTCATATTATTATCTAAGCTAAGATGGGCTAAATAAATATGCGCTTCTTTTTGAGCTACTACTTCACTCATTGCAACAGCTGCATCCTCATTCGATACGTGGCCCACGTCACTTAGTATACGACGTTTAATGGACCACGGATAACGGCCCATCTGAAGCATGCTGACGTCGTGATTGCTTTCAAATACAAAGCTGTCAGCTCCTTGGATATGACCTTTCATACGATCACTAACATAGCCTGTGTCAGTAATAATCGCAAGTTTACGATTACCTTCATTGAACGTATAGAACATTGGGTCTGCTGCGTCATGGGATACCGCAAATGACTGGATATCCAGTGAACCAAATGTTTTCACCGTTTCCATGTCGAAGTGGAAACGCTGATCAACGGGAATCTCCCCTACAAGTCCGTCCATCGCCTGCCACGTTTTGGCATTGGCATAGATTGGCGTTTTATACTTCCGGGCAAGTACGCCGATTCCTTTAATATGATCACTGTGTTCATGTGTGACGAAAATGCCGTCAATTTGTTTCATTGAGCGATTGATCGATCCGAGCAAACCTTCAATTTTCTTACCGCTCATGCCGGCATCTACTAGAAAAGCATGCTCATCTGTCTCTATATATATCGAGTTGCCTGTACTGCCACTCGCCAAAATGCTAAATCGCATGTGGAAAACTCCTATTCTTTTGATTCTTCTACTATATCCGATTGGAACTCGATGACCTTTCCTTCAATCGCATTGATGAAGTAATTTTCTATCGTCCCATCTTTCAATTTTACCTGAACATTCCACGTCGGTGCAAATACTTGAGTTTCCGTTAGTTGAACAAGTGTTGAATAACCTGACTTGACTTGCATAACAGTGGATTCGGGTTTTAAATAGCCACGTGTAACAAGCGAAGAGACCGCATCGTCTTGCGATAGTAAATCCTTTTTATGATTAAAACTTAAGAATTCGTCGAGCATACTTTGTTCGTAATGCGTCACTTCGCCATCTTTACCCCAGTGCATGATGAGCATGGCATTCGGACTGTAGAAGATGGTTTCGTTCTTTACCCGTTGGAAAAATACAGCGCTCTGCTCCTCTTCGTCTACATCCCATAGCACGTAATCTTCGCCGTGGAGCACATACTTCCTTAAGAACTCGTCAAAGTAATATTCGCCTTTTCCTTCGGTTACTTTTACTGCTTTTTTCATATGGGACAGTAATCGTGATTTTTCAATCAAGACAAATGATTGGTTACTTAACCCTTTTAACTTTTCATTGGAAAAGGTGGCAATATGAGCTGATAAATACGAAACATCTTTTTTAGTGAAAGGAATGGGTTCATACGTGATATTCTCTAGCGCCAATGTTTCTTCAATCGATGTTTTTCCGAGATTCTGCATACTTCCGACACTCATTTGTCTGTCTAAATAGAGCCAATACAAGAAGACATTTAGAATGGAAAAGACGATAATAAAGATGGTTTTGGTTCTATTCCAATCCAATTACGCCACCTCCTTGCAATTCTTCTGGAGCGTGGCGAAACCAGTTATCCTTGATAAGGTAATACCAGCAAGGTTGTAAAATAATTAATTTGCGTTCTATATCATGGATCATATAATAACCGGGAGTGATTTCCTCAATCAAATCAAAGTTTAGCTCTTCCGATTCACGTAAAGACTCCGCCACTTCCACTCCTGAAGGTAGTTTCTCTTGTACCGGTTCGATGTTCACATCTAATGTGTAATAAGGACGTATATATTTGAATACACGCATATCTCCCCATGTCTCCGTGATTTCGCTTATGCCTGGTTGATCACTAAAGACTGGCAAACCATCAATATATAGTTGGAACCGGACATAACGGGAATAGGGATTCATATAGGCATAGCGGAACTCATCCGTCCAGCCACCATGTTCATTGATAAAATCGATAGTATTCAGCAATAACTCCGAAGGTAGCGCGAACTCCTGACTCTCTACTGCAGGCATGACATAACTCAACCTTTTTATCTCGGTATCGACATTCATGAACGCGTGATCGTCTCCGTATTCTTCATTGGTTGGATTCACTTGATTACGTCGTACGGCGTTAGGGTCACTGAACAATGCATCACGGAAACGTAATGGATTGATTTCTTCCTGGTAATACGTATTACGCATAATGGTTATTGGATCTTTTGGCACCGCAAGAAATGGTGCATTGCCACGATCAATTTCTGCATATTCATCGAATGACTGACCAACATCCACTACGTTGCGCAGAAAGCTTGTTTTATTCGGTAGCGTCACCTGCACCTGATAATGCAAGCCGCTCACTTCACTCAGTAAATGAATAACTGGCGCTTGTGTGGATTGACTCCAGTCAATGACCAGACGATTAAAGGTAGCTTCGGGAATATTCACGTCGTCGACTGGTAATACATTGTCATAGACTAACATGGGCACTTCCCCCGTGAAGTAGAGCGCCATTTGACTCGGTTGCCGCAAGGTTTGTGCAATATTAAATTTATTCATGTCCTGTCTAACTAGCTGTAGATTAGATAATTCCCATGTATTCATTTCTCTCAGGATTCTGTCGATTTTTTCGGTATCTGTAGAACCTAGTACCTGATCTTTTAAAGTGGTAATTATTTTATATGGCTTGATGATTTCATCGATTGTTTTCTTCTCAGAAATGGATATATCAACAGTCTGTAGTTGTTCCATTGGTTCATAATTCGGTGAATAGTTCCAAACCTCAAAGGTAAACAGGACACTCAGTGAGACGAGCAACAACAATACAATGGATTTAATTATTTCGATGTATTTCAATCCCACTCACCATCCTCTTGTTGTTCAAATGGTAGCTTGAAGAAGATTGTCGTTCCTTTTCCTTCCTCACTCTGCGCCCAAATATCTCCTTTATGCGCCACGATCATTTCTTTAGCGATTGCGAGGCCCAGACCGGTTCCGCCAAGTGCACGGGAACGAGCTCTATCTGCACGATAGAAACGATCGAAAATTCGATTGACATTGGACTTTGGTATACCCATTCCATCGTCTGAAATCATCACTTTAATATAATCACCTGATATCGTTACACCGAAGCGAACTTCCCCACCATCTGGCGAATACTTCAAGGCATTTGAAATAATATTGTCTAGTACTTGCGTTAGTTTATCGGTATCGATCTCCACAAATAGACTGCTTGAATACAAATTCCGTGTGAATCGTACATTTTGCGACTTGGAAAATTCAAAGCGCTCGATAACCGCATTAAAGAATCGGTTAAATTCCACCCATTCTTTATTCAATTCATATTCTTTACTATCCATACGTGAAAGTTTCAGTAAGTCATTTACGAGACGGATCATTCGCTCGGTTTCATTTTGCGTAACATGTAAGAAGTTTGGAGCGATTTCCTCATTGCGCCAAGCCCCTTCTGCCAATGCGTCTAGATAACTGCGCATTGTAGTAAGTGGAGTTCGCAGTTCATGTGAAACATTTGACACGAACTCGCGACGTTCCATATCAATTTTTTCTTGCTCCGTATTATCGTGCAATACGACAATCAAGCCGTTTACAAATCCTGTTTCACGCTGGGTAACGGAAATTGTCGCACGTAAAATATATGCTTGATCTTCTGTACTGAAATCCAGTGGAATTGATTCTTTCATCTGAATTAGCTCTTCAAACGTAAACTCATCGTCTATACCGAGAATACTGGCGATGGGGCGATTTATGACAAGATCGTTCGTTACTCCAAGCATCTGCAGGGCGGAGTCATTAATTAGGCTAACTCGTCCTTTACGGTCGGTCGAAATGACACCGTCTGTCATGTTTTCCAGAACCGAAGCTAACTTTCGCCTTTCGCTCTCAGTAGTGGACTGAGATTCTTGCAACTGATTGGTTAAGTGATTGAATGCGATGGCCAGCTGCCCCATCTCATCTGATCCATATACTTTGACCTTTCGGGTGAAGTTCCCTTTTGCCATCGCCTGCGCTTGTCTTCGCATGTCTGATATTGGCCGGGTAAATGCCCTGGCAATGAAGATCCCAACTAGTATTGTAATGGTAAGGGAGACGGCTGCTGCCCCCGCCAATATCCTATTGATTTCTTCAATTTGTTGAAAAACGGATTCAATATTGGCTTCTACATAGAGCGAACCCACAATTTCATTGCCATCAAAGATCGGTTTGGCTAAGGAAAGCACGCGATTATGAGATTGCGGATCAATCGTCACAACATCTTTCATAGTCTCTGACGTTATGGACTTTCGCACATTATCATTGGTCGAATGTTGCCCTACCCTCATCTGATTTTCGAATGAAGATGTTGCTAGAATACGATACTTTGGATTTATAACCCGTATTTCAATAATGTCATCTGATGTGAACTCGACCAAGACATTTTTTAAGCTTTGTTCTAGTGTAGGATCATTGTCTTTACGTTTTTTTGTAATTTCTTCTCGCACACTGAACTCGACTAAATTCATCCGGTCTACAATTGAATTCGTAAAGTTATCTTTTAGTGTTTGTTCCAATTCACGAGCAAAGTACAGCCCGATAATCTGCATGGATACAAGTATAAGCAGGACGTAAATCAAGACAAATTTGACTTGAATCGACCGGAAAAAACCTACTTTATGCATAGTGGCTTACTCCTGTTCCGGATCACGCAAGTAATAACCTACCCCACGTCTTGTGACGATCCAATTTGGATGGCTCGGTGTATCTTCAATCTTTTCCCGAAGACGTCGAATTGTTACATCGACTGTTCGTACATCGCCGAAATAATCATAGCCCCATACCGTTTGCAGTAGATGCTCACGTGTCATCACCTGACCGATATGTTTTGCCAGGTAATACAATAATTCAAATTCACGATGTGTCAGTTCGATTGTCAATCCACGCTTTTGAACGTAGTATGCATCCGGTTGGATGACAAGTTGACCCACCGTAATATCGTTCGTTTCTTCTTCTTGGTCTTCCGCTATAGTTCTTGCATGACGACGCAAGTTGGCTTTGACCCGGGCAATTAACTCCCTTGTACCAAATGGCTTCGTGACATAATCATCTGCACCTAGTTCAAGCCCTAGGACTTTATCAATTTCTGAGTCTTTTGCTGTCAGCATGATGATCGGGAAATCATGCCTTTTTCGTACTTCCCTACAGACTTCCATGCCGTCACGTTTAGGAAGCATAATATCAAGTAGCATAAGGTCCGGCTGAATTTCTTCTACTCGGTTGATCGCATCTTCACCGTCGTATGCGCAAAAGACGTTGAAGCCCTCCTTTTTCAAGTTAAATTCTATGATGTCAGCGATGGGTTTCTCATCGTCTACGATAAATATAGTTTTATTTTGCATGATTTGTTCCTTTCTCGCCCTACTAGGCGATCAAATTTTTTTGCTACGTTTTTGTTCCACGACAAAGTTATACGATATACACTTGTGTGGCACAGCGAACACGTATCTATCTTTTCTATGGTTACAACCTTATTCTACAGCTGAAATATATCATTCCATATCCTCTAACTCTATCACGATTTGTGCAAAATCGCACTTTTTCAGGCAGGGACGGATTGCTTGAAACGATGAAAAACAGCGCATCCTTTTCTATGGTCATAGAAGAAGGACGCGCTGTTTTATTCGTAAGACGGTGGTGATTCATGCTGGCTCCAATCGATATTGAGGAATTTGTTGTATTCCTTTGCAAATGCCAGCGTCACAGTACCGGTTGGGCCGTTACGTTGTTTGGCAATAATGATTTCGATCATGTTTTGCATTTCAGTTTCTTTGTCATAGTAATCTTCCCGGTAAAGGAAGGAAACGATATCGGCATCTTGCTCAATACTCCCTGACTCTCGAAGATCGGACATCATAGGGCGCTTGTCTTGGCGTTGTTCAACACCCCGTGAAAGCTGTGATAGTGCAATGACTGGGATTTTCAGTTCACGTGCTAGTCCTTTTAATGAGCGGGAGATCTCAGATACTTCTTGTTGTCGGTTGTCACTACCACGACCGCTTCCCATGATTAGTTGCATATAGTCAATCATCACCATGCCGAGACCGTGTTCTTGTTGTAGCCGTCTACATTTTGAACGGATTTCATTGACTCGCAGACCTGGAGTGTCATCAATGAAGATACCTGCATTTGATAATGACCCCATAGCCATTGTCAGCTTGCGCCAATCGTCTGCTTCAAGGGTACCTGTACGCAGTACTTGCGCGTCAATGTTTCCTTCTGCACATAACATACGCATGACCAGCTGTTCAGCACCCATCTCGAGACTGAAGATCGCGACGTTTTCTTCTGTCTTCGTTGCCACGTTTTGCGCTACGTTCAACGCAAACGCAGTCTTACCGACAGACGGACGAGCCGCCACGATAATCAAATCGTTGCGTTGGAAGCCTGCCGTAATCTTATCCAAATCACGGAAACCGGTTGGAATACCTGTTACGTCACCTTTACGTGTATGCAGTAATTCAATATTGTCATACGTCTCCACTAATACATCTTTGATATGGCGGAAGTCGCCGGCGTTTTTCCGATTGGACACTTCCATCATTTTCTTCTCGGCTTCACCAAGTAAAGCTTCTACTTCATCTTCCCGTGTATAACCGTCTTCTACAATGTCCGTTGCAACGCGGATTAATCTGCGTAGTAATGCTTTTTCATCTACGATATTAGCATAATAGACAATGTTTGCAGCAGTCGGAACCGCGTTGGCAAGCTCTGTGATATATGAAATACCTCCAACGTCTTCAAGCTCATTTTTTACTTTGAGCTCTTCGGCGATTGTCACCAAATCGACTGGTTGGCCACGGTCATTTAGTATAAGCATGGTTTCAAAAATCTTTTTATGTGCGATTCGATAGAAATCTTCCGGCAACAATATTTCAGACGCGGTAATCAGTGCTTGTGGTTCTAAAAATATTGCCCCGAGGACCGACTGCTCTGCTTCGTTGTTATGCGGAGGTGTGCGCTCGATCATCTGGTTCAAGCTATTATCTCCTTATCATTCTTCTGTAACATGCACTTTAAGTGTCGCTGTTACATCAGGGTGTAATTTGATCGGAATATTTGTAAAACCTAGTGCACGAATTGGCTCAGGTAATTCCATTTTGCGGCGGTCTACTTTGATTTTGTTTTGCTTTTCTAACGCTTGGGCGATTTGCTTTGATGTGATAGAACCAAATAGACGACCATCTTCACCAGTTTTCGCCTGTAGCTCTACAGTCAACTTTTCGACTTGCTCTTTTAATTCTTTAGCTTCTGCCAATTCCGCAGCCGCAT
Source organism: Sporosarcina sp. P18a (assembly GCF_002743135.1). Lineage (NCBI taxonomy): Bacteria > Bacillati > Bacillota > Bacilli > Caryophanales > Caryophanaceae > Sporosarcina > Sporosarcina sp. P18a. Next base: position 359,887 of record NZ_PDYQ01000003.1, read on the forward strand.
CTTTCATTTGGCGATCCTTCTGACCTTGCAACTTACTTAAATTACCTGGAGTTGCCTCAACTGCTACATTATTTTTCAATAAAAAGTTTTGTGCATATCCAGTTGAAACCTCTTTCACTTCACCTTTTTTACCTTTTCCTTTAACATCTTTTAAAAAAATAACTTTCATCATTCATTTCCCCTTTCAACGTATTGATCTAGTACGTCCTTTAACATAGTGATTGCTTCATCCATCGTATCTACGCTTAATTGGCAAGCAGAATTCGTTAAATGACCGCCACCACCCAATTCTTCCATAATGACTTGAACATTCAATTCGCCCAATGAGCGGGCGCTAATACCAATTTTTCCATCATCACGCTTTGCGACGACGAATGAAGCGGAAATGCCCTGCATTGTCAGCAAAATGTCAGCTGTCTGTGCGATTAGTACAGAGCTGTGCACCACTTCATCTTGCCCTCGCGCAATCGCAATATCGCCATTGCCCACAAATTCCACAGTCTCAATTAGTTTTGATCGTTCAATATATGTCTCAATATCTTCTTTCAATAAACGCTGTACTAGCACGGTATCGGCACCATTCGTCCGCAAATAGGAAGCGGCTTCAAATGTCCGAGAACCTGTCCTAAGTGTAAAGCTTTTCGTATCAACAACAATACCTGCTAGCATCACTGTCGATTCCAACATCGTCAACTTTTCGTTCTTTGGCTGATACTCCAGCAATTCCGTTACAAGTTCCGCCGTTGAAGATGCATATGGTTCCATATAAACGAGCACAGTGTTATTGATAAACTCTTCTCCACGTCGATGATGGTCGATTAATACAACCTTCTGTGCCTTGTCCAGTACGCGCTCATCAATAACCATGCTTGGCCTATGCGTATCGACAATAACGACCAACGAACGCTCCGTCATCAATTCCAATGCCTCTTCAGGCATCAACATGTGATCATATAATTCTTCGTCTTGCTGCACTTCATCCATCAAACGACTGACACTAGCATCAAGCTGGTCGAAATTAACGACGACATAGCCTTCGACACCGTTCATTTTTGCCATTTTGCGTACACCAATCGACGCACCAATCGCATCCATGTCAGGCATTTTGTGACCCATGACGAACACGCGGTCACTATCTTGGATTAAATCACGTAGTGCATGTGAAATAACTCTTGCACGCACCCGCGTACGCTTTTCAACAGGGTTTGTCTTACCGCCATAGAATTTAAGTTTCCCATCATGGTGTTTAATAGCTACTTGGTCACCGCCACGTCCGAGAACTAAATCCAAACTCGACTGTGCTAGTTCACCGAGTTCTGTAAGCGACGTAGTACCTGTCCCTACCCCAATACTCAATGTAAGAGATACGCTGTGTTTAGACGTGTTCTCACGAATCGTATCGAGCAATGAAAACTTCGTCTTCTCCAATAATTCTAAAGTACCTTCATTGAAAACAGCCAAGAAGCGCTCAGAAGAAATTCGTTTTACGAAGATCCCATATTCATCTGCCCATTGATTGACCAATGAAGTAACGAGGGAGTTCATCTGGCTTCGTGTCTGGTCGTCCATCGTCTGAGACAATTCATCATAGTTATCAACCAACAAAATCCCAATCGTTGTTCGATCAGCATAGTAAAGGGATTGCATCTTCATACGTTCTGTTACGTCAAATAGATAGATCAGTTTCTCTTCTGGTTTGTAATAGACACGGTAAGAGCGATCATTTAATACAATGACATCTTGCTCACTGTCTTCTCTGATCACCTGACGGAATGCTTCATTCATTTCGTAAAGCTGTGACCCAACCCAAGTCTTGTCAGGATAAATGGAGTTAATAAATGGATTGACCCATTCGATTAATTGCTTATCATTCAGCAAAATAATACCGATTGGTAATTCCAGCAACGCTTCTTCTCCTACCCTTTTCATTCGATAGGACAAGGTTTCAATATATTTCTCAGTTTCCAGGTAATTATCATTCTCTACTTTCCAAGCGATGCCTAGTGCGAGTGCATAAGCGATGGCAAAAAACAGTCCAACCCAAAAATTCAATAGCATTAGTAGTACGGAACCTACCGCACCGAGTAGAGACAAGAATGCTAATGGAATTCGTATCCCGCGTTTTTTATAAATTAAATTCACTATCTCATCTCCTACGCTCTCTTGTCTTTATCTATCCATGTACGAATGTTAATGGCGATATCCAAAACACCCAACATTACGGTGAAGGGACTGAGGAACATGGCGAATAATGTAGCTAGCACATTGACGATCATTGGAAGCTTCATCTTGCGCAATGCATAGTAAATTAACGCCAAACCTTGTAAGAAGAATAAGAATCTAAAGATGAGAATGGCATTTGCCTCCAGTAGATAAAATGTCGTTCCTTGTTCCGGCTGCGACAAAACGGAAATCAACAGCAGTGCTAGATAAACCAATAACGTTGCAAGTGGAAGGCGCATAGTAAGGAAAGAAGCAAATTTGGGAACTTCAAAACGCAAACGTGTTGCAACCGCCAAAATTGGCATAACGAACAGATAAGCTGTTATAAAAACAGATAAGATGAACAATGAGGGCACAATAGTTTGATAATACGTGAATGCCTCTGCCACGGTTCTTTCTATATCTCTAGTTGAATTTCCCATTCCCGACATGATCACAAGCGCTTCTTGCTGAATAGTTGAAAATTGTTGCATCAGCTGTTCAATCGGATTAATTTTCATGAACCACACAGTACCAAGATACAATAGGCTCAATGAAATGAGCAATGTGACACCTGTTGCCATATATACATAAAGTTTCGTCTTGCCCGTCCGCACGGTATCACCGATAACGAATCCAACAGCACTTAATACAACTGCTGCTGGAATGGAAAGCAAACCGCCAATCAATAATGTGATAAGCCATGTACACATCGCCATCATCAGTGTAGATGTCCGGCCATAACGCAAACGATAAATCGTAATGGGCAATGGAACGAGCAATATTGTCAATAAGCCGAGTAATGGTACGTATAAAGTCATGGCCAGTAATATGGCAAAGAGTGCTACCATCATCGCACCGTACGTAATTCTACTTGCTTGATCTTGCATATCTACGCCCCAATTCATTCTTTGCTTCTTTTGCCGCCTGTCAATAATAAGAGGACAAAGTGTTACATTCCTAAATTCATATAAAGTGACAATCATCCTTCTAATTGTATCATGATTCGATGTGAAATCAAAAGTACAGGCAGTTGCAGTTTCCAGTAAAATGGATGCGTAAAGCACTTTGGGATATAAGACTTTCGTGATAAACAAAAAACCGCCACTGACTGAATAACTCAGTCAGTGGCGGTTTATATATTACCGCTCTTCAGATACAAACGGAAGTAGTGCCATGATGCGTGCACGTTTAATTGCAATCGTCAATTTACGTTGGTATTTAGCGCTTGTACCAGTAACTCGACGAGGCAACATCTTTCCGCGCTCAGAGATAAACTTCTTCAACAAATCTACATCTTTATAGTCGATGTGCGTAATGTGGTTAGAAGTAAAATAGCAAACCTTACGGCGTTTGCGACCTCCACGACGTGGTGCCATAATTGTTGTCCTCCTTCCTATTTACGTATCAAGTGAACCGTTCTATCAGAATGGCAAGTCGTCATCTGTTACTTCAATCGGACCGCCGCCTGGTTGGAATGGATCATTATCGACACGTGTCATATTTTGCTGATTCGGTTGGTAGGATTGCTGGTTATTGTATCCTTGTCCCTGGTCTTGAGAAGGTGCGTTATAAGAAGGCGCTCCCCCGCCATAAGATGGCGTTTGCTGACGTTCTGTATTGGCTCCTCTTGGTTCCAGGAATTGAGTACTATCCGCAACAACTTCTGTCGTGTAAACACGCTTACCGTCTTGACCTTCGAAGCTGCCCGTCTGTATACGACCATCTACTCCAGCTAGACTTCCTTTTCGTAAGTAATTCGCGATATTCTCAGCCTGTTTACGCCAAGCTACACACGTGATGAAATCTGCTTCCCGTTCTCCTTGGGCATTAGCGAACGCACGGTTCACTGCCAATGTAAAACGTGTTACAGCAATTCCGGTCTGTGTGTATTTCAGCTCAGGATCTTTTGTTAATCGGCCAACTAAAACGACACGGTTTATCATTCAGAATCAAACCTCCCTCATCATAAATTTTAAAACTTTATATCAGATTACGCATCTACACGAATTGTCATATGACGAATGATACCTTCGTTGATGTTCGCTAGACGTGTAAATTCATCGATTGCTTCTGCACCAGCGTTAGCAGTTACTAATTGGTAGTAACCTTCACGTAAGTCGTCGATTTCGTAAGCAAGACGACGCTTGCCCCACTCTTTCGACTCGATGATTTCCGCTCCGTTTGAAGTTAGAACAGTATCAAAGCGTTCAATCAACGCTTTTTTCGCATCCTCTTCAAGAGTTGGGCGCATAATGTACATAATTTCGTACTTTCTCATCAATAGTCACCTCCTTATGGACTTGGGCCCTACTTTTACAAGTGGGCAAGGAGTAAGTAAATTTAATATTACTCACATCAGTACATGTTATCACATTGCAATTGGAATATCAACCACCAATATACTATACTAAATGAATATAAGGAGGGATCTCGCATGAAAGAACAACAGCCTGTGATTGTCGAGCTTGATTTACAAAAAATAGCGAAGCAAAGTCTTTGGCTCACTCTCCTACCGCTCATAGCACTTTTAATAATCCGTGGTCTGTTACAAGGTGGACTATCTCTGTCTTTTTCAGTGTGGTATTTTTTCTATGCTTTGGTCGGATATATGTTATTAATTGTTATACATGAGTTTTTTCATTTGCTCGGTTTCCGCATTTTTTGTAATGTGCCGTGGAAGAACATGGCGTATGGCGTCAATTTGAAGATGGGGGTTGCGTATGCTACCGCAGATCAGTTAATGGACAACAAAGGCATTCGCAAAGCGTTGTTACTGCCCTTTTGGATGACGGGTGTGTTGCCTGCCATTAGTGCATTGTATTTCAATGACGGTGTGCTGTTGCTGTTAGGCGCGATGCTAATTGGCGGGGCAGCTGGAGATTTCGCGATGTACAAGGAATTGAAGAAGTTTCCAGACGATGCAATGGTGAGGGATGATCCAGAGCTACCAAAGTTGTATGTGTACCCTGTTGAATGAAATAAGGAGGCTGGAGTTGCAATCTCCTCGTACCCCCTACTTAACTTTCCACTGAGGGTCTAAGTCGTTCTTGAACTCAACCAACTTCAAATCAAAAAAGGCTGATTCTCACATGGAGAATCAGCCTTTTGTATTATACGTTGAAACGGAACAACATGACGTCTCCGTCTTTAACGACATATTCTTTACCTTCCAAACGAACCTTGCCAGCCTCTTTTGCTGCTGTCATGGAACCATGCTCGACTAAGTCGTCGTATGCTACTGTTTCTGCACGGATAAATCCACGTTCGAAGTCGGTATGAATTACTCCAGCACATTGTGGTGCTTTCATGCCCTTGCGGAATGTCCATGCACGAACTTCTTGCACACCCGCTGTGAAGTACGTAGCAAATCCAAGTAAATTGTAAGTTGCTTTAATCAACTGATCAAGACCGGATTCTTTGATGCCTAGCTCTTCAAGGAACATTTCCTTCTCATCATCTTCAAGCTCAGCCATCTCTTCTTCGATCTTCGCACAAACTACGATTACTTCCGCATTGTCCTTCTCTGCAAAGTCACGAACCTGTTGTACGTAGGGATTATTGTCTGCATCTGTAATTTCATCTTCTGAAACGTTCGCTACATATAACATTGGTTTAATCGTTAATAGATGCATACCTTTAACGACTTGTAGCTCATCATCCGTTAAATCAACGGAACGAGCCGCCATTGAATTTTCAAATGCATCACGTAACTTCAGTAAAATTGGCTCTTCGACCATTGCTTCTTTGTCTTTTTGTTTCGCCATCTTGGAAACACGCGCTAAACGCTTATCTACACTTTCCATATCTGCCAAGATCAATTCCAAGTTAATGACTTCGATATCGTCAATTGGATTTACTTTCCCTGATACGTGTGTAATGTTTTCATCTACAAAACAACGGACTACCTGACAAATCGCATCTACTTCTCGAATATGTGAAAGGAACTTGTTACCAAGACCTTCGCCTTTACTTGCACCTTCTACAATCCCCGCAATATCAGTAAATTCGAATGCAGTTGGAACTGTCTTTTTCGGTGTGACGAGCTCAGTCAATTTGTCCAAACGCTCATCTGGCACCTCAACTATTCCTACGTTTGGGTCAATCGTACAGAACGGATAGTTCGCTGCCTCAGCTCCTGCTTTTGTTATTGCATTAAATAAAGTTGATTTTCCCACGTTCGGAAGACCTACAATCCCAGCTGTTAACGCCATTATTCCCACACCTTTCTTATCTATCCAAAGCTTACATTATTCGTTAGTCAACCACTTCATTATAAGGACAATACGCTAAATTGTCCATGTGTTCTCAAGACTCGTTCTTCAGTAGAATCTTTTTCATCTTCTTAGCAAACTCATTACGCGGAATCATTACGCTGTGTCCACAGCCTTCACATTTAATGCGAATATCCGCACCCATTCGGATGATTTTCCAAGCATTTGTTCCACACGGATGCTGTTTTTTCATCTCTACCACATCATGCAAGTTAAATTCTTTGGCCGCCATTGTGTGAATCTCCTTCCCTCTGTTCTTCACGTATCACCATTCGTGGATAAGGCATTTCAATTCCATTTAAATCCATAAATTTCTTTAAGTCCTGTCGGAGTTTACGACCTACTCCAAAATTAGCAACCGGCTCTGTTTCTGCGGCAATACGTAGCAAGATTCTTGAGGGTTCCATACTTTGTACGCCTAACACCTCTGGTACACCGATAACTTCTGAATAACGTTCTTTTGGTAACTTTTTAAGGAATTCTTTGATTAATTCTTCTGCATGATCAATATCCGTTTCATAGGATAACGCCAGATCAAGTAAGACCATTGAATTCGTGACAGAGTAATTAATAACTTCGCCTATTTGACCGTTAGGTACTGTATATAATTCACCACCGTACAATGCAATCTTCGTTGTGCGAAGCCCGATTTCCATGACGGTTCCTTCACCTGAATTAATACGCACATAATCTCCTACTCCAAATTGATCCTCAAAAATGATGAAGAATCCAGATATGACATCCTTTACTAAACTCTGGGCTCCAAAACCAACGGCAAGACCTAGCACACCCGCACCTGCAAGAAGGCCTTTTACATCTATTTTAAATTCCGTCAAAACGGCCAATATAGCAGAAAAATAGACAATGTATTTCAATGCATTTTCCAACAGTTTAATCATAGTTTTCTCACGTCGCTCTGTCTTACGCATAGGACTTTTTAGCTTAATGGCGAAAAATCGACGAATTAATACTTGTCCAACTTTTACCACGATACTTGCTACGACAATAATTAAAAAAATGCGAATAGCAAAGAATCCAGTGCCGAGCCAGAAATCTGCGTCAAATAGAGTTCCTTTTACCTGTCGAACTGCTTCGTCTAAAACTTCCAGGTTTTCTTTCACTTCTTCTTGTGTAGTAGAAGTTGATGCCATTGAAAGAAATCCTCCTTTCGTATAAACCCTTACCCCTGAGGATATACTGCACAGCAATACCTGCGCAGAATACATTTCAGCGTAAATACAACACAAAGGATAGGTGTCGCCCTATGTATACAGCTGAACCCTCTTCTTATCATTACCGTCTTTCTAGTAAAGAAACCGGTGTCGTGTGGAAATTAAGTTCTTATTTCATGCAACATATCCCTTTTAAACAACAACCCATCATTTTTTATTGTATCGGAACTGATCGTTCCACTGGCGACTCTCTCGGTCCTTTGACAGGCTCCTACTTATCAGAGCTAAGCCTATTCCCATATACAGTAGTTGGTACGTTACAAGAGCCATTGCACGCCCTTAATCTACAACAACGCATTGAGCTCACGAAGTCATTTAACCCCGATGCTTTTGTAGTTGCGATCGATGCCTGCCTAAGTAAGAAGGACGCGGTTGGCGACCTATTGTTTCATAGCGGTCCTATTGCACCAGGGAAAGCCGTGGGTAAAGAACTTCCCTTAGTGGGTGATGTGTCAGTTAAAGGAATCGTCAATGTTAGTGGTTTCATGGAGCAAGCTGTTTTACAAAGCACTCGTCTTCATCTGCCATTTGAAATGAGTCGTATGATTGGTCGAGCCTTACAATTAGCACATCATCGTCAGCCGTCAAAAAGCATATACAATCGTTACGATGACCGCAACTACCGCAATGCCTGGGATGAAATTGGCTACTCGGATTTTAGTCAAGCCGATTAGATTTAATCCGATTGCCGCAATCATCAAGCCACCTGTAGCTGTCATTTCAGAAATGAATAACTGCATTAATTCATCTGGGACAAATCGACTGAGGATGGTAGCAAGAAAGGTTATACTTCCTTGGTAAATCAATAGAGGGACGGTAGCAAACGCTACACCAATACCTAATGTAGAACTAAAGATGATGGAAGTGAATCCGTCTAATATGCCTTTCATGATTAAAACGTTGTGATCATTACGGAGGCCACTATCAATAGCTCCAATGATTGCCATGGAACCTACACAAAAAAACAACGTAGCCGTAACGAATCCTTGTGCAATTCCCTGTCCTTCCCTTTTAGCCGGTAACTTTCCTTCAATCCATCGTCCCAATTGATTAACTTTTTGATCGAGATCAATCCATTCACCGAGGATTGCGCCAATCACAATACTAAGAATGACAATGACAATTTGTGTTGTTTCAAATGTCATTTGTAAACCAATTGCCACTACGGCCATTCCTATTCCGTACATGATGGTTTCTTTCATACGTTCCGGTATTCCGTATAAAAACCTACCGATTAATGTACCGATAATAATCGTAAATACATTAAATAGCGAACCAAACAATATCATATAGTCACGTCCAAGTTCTTTTCAAGAATAAAACCTATTTTGCAATGAAAGCAAAATAGGTTTGTGTGTCATCACTCGGCGTTCAATAATTCAAGAATACGTTCAAAGTCTTCATCCGAGTGAAACTCGATTTCAATTTTACCTTTTTTCTTCGTTTTCTTGATCGTTACATTTGTACCGAATTGTTCACGCAGTGTGTTTTCCTGTGCTTCAATAAATATATCTTTTTTCTTTTCTTTCTTAGTTTCACGTGGAACATCTTCATTCAAATGTTGAACCAATTTTTCCAATTGACGGACATTCAACCCTTCCGTCTTGGTTTTTTCGGCAATAGCTAAGATTTGCTCTTTTTTACGCAACCCGAGAAGTGTACGACCATGTCCCATTGAAAGTATTCCGTGGGAAATGTCTTTCAAAACTTTCTCTGGTAACGCGAGTAAACGAATGTGGTTGGCAATGTGCGGTCTACTCTTGCCAAGTCTAAAGGCTAGTTGCTCTTGTGTTAGCTTCAGACTTTCCATTAAACTTTGGTATGCTTCCGCTACTTCAATTGGAGATAAGTCTTCACGCTGCAAGTTTTCAAGAATGGCCATTTCCATAGACTGTTCATCTGTTAGATCTCGTACGACTGCCGGAATCTCTTTTTTTCCTGCCAGTTCAGAAGCACGGAATCTTCTTTCCCCTACAACAATTTCATACTGCGTCCCTACACTTCGCACGATGATTGGTTGTAGTACACCGTGTTCCTTAATTGACTCACTTAATTCATTCAACGCCACTTCATTGAATTCTTTACGTGGCTGATATGGATTGACTTTAATGCTCTTTAGACGTAAAAGCTCTACTTTTTCCAATGTCTCACGAGGAAATAATGCATTAAGACCCTTACCTAGACCTTTACTCATTCTCCACCACTTCCTTTGCCAGCTCTGAATAAACTTCCGCACCTTTGGATCGTGGATCATATAATATAATCGGCTTACCATGACTTGGCGCTTCACTTAACCGAACGTTACGGGGAATGATTGTTGTATACACTTTGTCTTGAAAGTATTTCTTTACTTCCTCAATAACTTGTATGCCTAAATTGGTCCGAGCATCAAACATCGTCAATAGTACCCCGTCAATATAAAGTGCTTCATTTAGATGTTTTTGAACCAGGCGGATCGTACTAAGTAGTTGACTAAGTCCTTCGAGCGCATAGTATTCACACTGTACAGGAATTATGATTGAATCCGAAGCCGTCAATGCGTTCAACGTTAAAAGGCCAAGAGATGGAGGACAGTCGATAATGACATAGTCATAGTCATCTTTAATGTCTTGAATTGCGTGTTTCATACGAACCTCACGTGATATCGTAGAGACTAGCTCAATTTCAGCTCCCGCAAGTGAAATGGTAGCAGGTACAATTTCAAGGTTTTCAATTTCCGTTGGTAGAATAACTTCACGTACTGGCACATCATCAATTAACATATTATAAATACAGTCCTGTACATCACCTTTATTCACACCGACCCCGCTCGTCGCATTTCCTTGTGGATCGGAATCAATTAAGAGCACTTTTTTGCCTAAATGGGCAAGGCATGCACTTAAGTTTACAGAAGTCGTCGTTTTTCCGACTCCGCCTTTTTGATTTGCTATAGCAATAATCTTACCCACTCTTGCACCTGCTTTCTTTCCTATTTCGTTTGTCTTACTAGTATACCAAAGTTTTACTCGTGGTTACCTATGTTTGAAATTCCTGACAAAGAATATGTTCTATGTGGTCTATTTCAGTTTATCATCTTCACTGGATGAACTCTATTGATATATAAGAAAACTCTTGCTAGTTAGTCAGCAAGAGTTTCCATTCGTCACTTTTTACATATTTTCACCGTAATCGTGTAGTATTCTTCAGAATCCACTTCCTCGGCGGCTACTTCAATCCCGCTCTTGGATATCAGTGCAAGAGATTCTCGCAAGGTGTTCACTGCAATACGAATGTCCTTACTCACAGCTTTTTGTCGAGGCCCACGTCTTCTTGCAGGCTGCACTTTCTCAACCGATTCTGTTGGAAATAATATTTCTTTAATCCTAGCTTCTAAATCCTTAACATTATATTGATTTATTTTGATTTCTTCCAGTACTTCCATCTGAAGAGTGGGTTCTTTTAACGGTAATAATGCACGTGCATGACGTTCAGATATCTTTTTTTGTAAAATTGCTGTTTGAACCGGTTCAGGTAACTTCAACAAACGCATCTTATTTGCAATTGTAGACTGTCCTTTACCAAGACGTTGCGCCAATGCTTCTTGTGTTAATTCATGTAACTCTAGCAAACGTTCATAGGCATGCGCTTCTTCAATTGCCGTTAGTTCTTCACGTTGCAAGTTCTCAATTAATGCAATCGAGGCTGTTTCTTTATCATCTAAGTCACGCACAATTGCCGGTACTTCCGTCCAACCAAGCTTACGCATTGCCCGAAATCTTCGTTCCCCTGCGATGATTTCGTATGATCCATCTTCTTTGGTTCGAATAACAATGGGTTGAATAACGCCATGTGTATGAATGGTTCTAGCAAGTTCTTCAATTTTTTCTTCATTAAAAATTGCCCGTGGCTGGTATTGATTCGGTGTAATTAAATCAATTGCAATTTGTGCTACCTTCTCCAGATGATGAACTTTTACTTCTTCTATTGTAGTCATCTTTTCTCCCCCACCAAAAAAACGCGAAAAAGTACTTTTCAACCTCTACACCACCTTTTCGAAACTATTCCCTTTTACTCTTCTATAAAATTGTTTCACGTGAAACATTTCTCACAGTTAGTTTGCTGTAATCGGTGTTTTATTAGGCACGCCTGGCTTTCTAGGATATTTCTTAGGTGTCTGCTTTTTCTTTTCAAATACAAAGATATGACGTTCACTATCTTCTTCCGGTAATAAAAATTCATGTTCATTCTGTAATACTGCCCCAAGTAATTTTACAGCTTGAGTAGCGTCTTTCATTTCTTCAGATGCAGCTGCACCTTTCATAGAAACAAAAAGTCCTCCTTGTTTGACGAGCGGAATACAAAGTTCCGATAATACCGATAACCGTGCTACTGCGCGTGCAGTCACCACATCGAACTGTTCACGGTACTTCGGGTTACGACCAAATTCTTCTGCTCTTGCATGGACGAATGCCACATTTTCAAGCTTTAACTCCCCCGCCAAGTGATTTAAAAATGTAATACGTTTATTCAATGAATCTACAATCGTCACGTGTAAGTGTGGATAGATAATCTTCAACGGGATACTTGGAAACCCCGCACCGGCACCTACGTCGCAAACAGATTCATATTTTATGAAGTCCACGTAAAATGCACTTGTAATGGAATCATAGAAATGCTTTAGATATACGGAAGGTGCATCCGTAATTGCCGTCAAGTTCATTTTTTCATTCCACTCAACCAGTACTTCAAAATAGCGTTTGAATTGTTGCTTCTGTGCATCCGACAACAGAAAGCCTTTCTCTTGCAGAGCCTCGTAAAATTGTTCTTCTGTCATGTTCTCATTCCTTTTCAAAAAGACTGACGCTACAAAGCGCCAGTCAAAGACTCAACCGGATACTTTCGCAATTTTTCCTTGTTCAATATAGACAAGCAAGATGGAGATATCTGCTGGATTGACACCCGAAATACGTGATGCCTGCGCAATCGACAATGGCTGTACCTCTTTAAGGTTTGCCTTTGCTTCTTTCGCAATGCCTGAAATGGCATCATAATCAATGTTCTCTGGAATCCGTTTATTCTCCATCTTTTTCATCCTTGCTACTTGCTGCATGGACTTTTCGATGTATCCTTCATACTTAATGAAAATTTCCACTTGTTCCGCCACTTCTTCGTTAATTTTTTCAAGAGGTGGGACTACTTTACACAATTCGCTATACCTCATTTCCGGCCGCTTCAGTAAATCAGCCGCTTTCATAGGTTCACGAAGTGCCGTTCCATTGACTTCAGCAATAATTTCTTGGATTTCTTCGGTTGGTTTCACAGTTACCTTGCGTAAATGATTAATTTCCGCTTCGATTTGTGCTTTCTTTGCCAAAAATTTCGTGTGGCGCTCTTCACTAATCATTCCATTTTGGTAACCAATTTCCGTCAGACGCATATCGGCATTATCATGACGAAGCAAGAGGCGATATTCCGCTCGTGACGTCAGAAGACGATACGGTTCACTCGTACCTTTAGTGACCAAGTCATCAATCAGTACACCAATATACGCATCACTACGTCCAAGAACGACTTCTTCCTTGCCAAGTACGTTGCACGCTGCATTAATTCCGGCCATCAATCCTTGTGCCGCGGCTTCTTCATATCCCGAAGTTCCGTTAATTTGGCCAGCCGTGTACAAATTCTTAATTTTTTTCGTTTCCAACGTTGGCCATAGTTGTGTCGCAATTATAGAATCGTACTCAATCGCATAGCCAGCACGCATCATTTCAGCCTTCTCAAGTCCCGGTACGCTCGCAATTAAGCGATGCTGTATATGCTCTGGAAGACTTGTCGACAATCCCTGCACATATACTTCTCTTGTATTACGACCTTCAGGCTCTAGGAAAATCTGGTGACGCGACTTGTCCGCAAAACGTACAATTTTATCTTCAATAGAGGGACAGTAACTTGGTCCTTTTCCTTTAATCATACCCGAATACATCGGAGATAAATGAAGATTTTCATTGATGATTTCATGTGTTTCCGGAGTGGTATACGTTAACCAACAAGGTAGTTGATCCATAATGTATTCCGTTGTTTCATAACTGAACGAACGCGGCACGTCGTCTCCCGGCTGAATCTCTGTCTTGCTGTAATCAATTGTATTGCTGTTGATACGTGGAGGGGTTCCTGTTTTAAATCGAACCGTCTGTAGACCAAGTTCCTGCAGATGTTCCGCCAGTTTGATGGATGGCATTTGATTATTCGGCCCACTAGAGTATTTTAGATCTCCAATGATAACCTCACCGCGTAAAAATGTACCTGTTGTAATAATGACAGTCTTTGCACGGAAAATTGCACCGATCTGTGTCACTACGCCTTTTATTTCATCTTCTTCGACGATTAACTGCTCGACAACCGCTTGACGAATTGTCAAATTCGGTTCCTCTTCCAGTATCCGCTTCATTTCTTGTTGATATAGTACTTTATCCGCTTGTGCACGCAAAGCACGCACTGCCGGGCCTTTCCCTGTGTTCAATAAACGCATTTGAATATGCGTTTTATCTATGACCTTTGCCATCAAGCCGCCAAGTGCATCTATTTCACGCACTACGATACCTTTTGCAGGCCCTCCTAATGAAGGATTACATGGCATGAAAGCAATCATGTCTAAATTCATTGTTAAAACTAATGTCGATGCGCCCATCTTGGCTGATGCGTAGGCTGCTTCTGCGCCTGCGTGTCCAGCTCCAATGACGATACAATCGAACGTGCCTGCTTCAAATTGTGGCATGTTCGTTCATCCTTCCCATTTATAAAATCATTATTTTCCGAGGCAGAACTTCGAGAACAACTCTTTAATTAAACTATCTTGAACGGTATCTCCGATGATTTCACCGAGAATTTCCCATGTACGTGTTACGTCTATTTGAATCATGTCAATAGGAACACCTACCTGCGCTGCTTGTACCGCATCGTCAATCGTATTGCGTGCTTGTTTTAGTAACGAAATATGACGGGCATTGGATACATACGTCAGGTCATTGGATTCCAATGAACCTTCGAAGAACAGTGCAGCTATCGCTTCTTCCAACTCATTAATACCTTGCTCTTGCAATATAGAAGTAGTAATCACGCGATCTCTTCCTGCGACTTCATAGACTCGCTCTAGATCAATCTTTGCTGGTAAATCTGTTTTATTGACGATGACAAGCATATCCATACCGGCAACGGCTTCAAATAACCGTTCATCTTCGTCTGTTAACGCCTCAGAATTATTAACCATCAATAGAATGAGATCCGCTTCTTTCAATACCTTCCTTGAACGTTCCACACCAATCCGCTCGACAATGTCTTCCGTCTCCCGGATTCCTGCAGTATCGACAAGACGCAAAGGAACTCCACGAACGTTGACATACTCTTCTATAATATCACGGGTAGTACCCGCGACATCAGTAACGATCGCTTTATTTTCTTGCACTAAGCTGTTGAGTAACGATGACTTTCCAACGTTCGGACGTCCAACAATTACGGTAGATAATCCTTCACGTAAGATCTTTCCTTGCTGTGATGTACGCAATAAATCATCAATTTGATTCATTACCCACGTTCCTTTTTCAACCATCAAAGGAATCGTCACTTCTTCTACATCATCATACTCTGGGTAATCTATATTAACTTCCACTTGTGCAAGTGTCTCGAGTAGCGCCTGTCGCAATTCACCGATCAAATGAGATAGTTTTCCCTCCATTTGATTGAGCGCAACGTTCATGGCCTTATCTGTTTTGGCCCTGATCAAATCCATAACGGCTTCAGCCTGGGATAAATCAATTCGACCATTAAGAAATGCTCGTTTAGTGAACTCGCCGGGTTCTGCTAATCTAGCCCCCTCCGTCAATACTAATTGGAGAACCCTATTGACGGAAGTGATGCCTCCGTGACAGTTAATCTCCACTATGTCTTCGCGCGTGAAAGTCTTTGGTGCTTTCATGATTGACACCATGACTTCTTCCACTAACTCTTCAGTGGCGGGATCGTGCAAATGTCCATAATGAATTGTGTGCGATGGTTGTTCGCAGAGTGGTTTGGCTGCCGGTGACTGAAATATACGGTCTGCAATCTTCCATGCTTCATCGCCGCTCAGACGAACGATGGCAATCGCTCCTTCTCCCATGGGAGTGGAAATGGCGGCTATCGTATCAAAATGCAAGTTTTTCACCTTCCTGGCTTTGTTGTGCACATGTGCATATCTTTTATAGCGAATACTACTTTCTAACAACCTATATTATCATAAATCGTCGGAATCTCCTAGCACGCGAATTTAAAACGTGTGGATAAATTCAGGAATTTTGAACTAAGCGTCATGGTAATTTATCATGTGCTAGCAGTCGACAAAGAACACTGTCGTTTCAAGCTTTCTAGTGTAGAAAGTTTCTTAAAGAAAAATGTGGGATGGGGAAAATAATCCGGGAAATGGATGTGATTTTAGGTTGGAATTTGAAGTACCATAATGTGTACCTTAGTTAGACGCGTAACGCATTATACTTACTAAATAGTTTTCCATTTTTTCGATGACAATAAAAAAACCGCAGAAAACCTCTGCGGGATTAGTCTTATTCGATTCCTTTAATGACGATGTGTCGGTATGGGTCCTTTCCTTCCGAGAATGTCTCAATATCGAGTCTGAGTGACAACGCATTATGGATGACTTTTCTCTCGTAGGAAGGCATAGGTTCAAGCGCAACCTGACGTTTTGTACGTACTGCACGGTCCGCCATCCGATCTGCCAGTTGCTCGAGCGATTGCTCGCGGCGCTCACGATAATCTGCAACATTTACTCTAACAATTTTGAATTGTTTTGTTGCTTTATTGGCTACGAGTTGCGCTAATTGCTGGATTGCATTAAGCGTTTGCCCTCTTTTACCTATTAAGAATGCGGCTTTATTACTTTCAAGCTGGAAGTTGATGTACTTCCCTTTGGTTTCGCACGTAATCACCAAGTCTTCAATGCCCATTTCTTTGGCCATGTCCTCAATGTACTGCTTCGTTTCTTCAATAGCATCTTTTTCATTGTGGATGTTGGTTTCCTGTACTCTTGTAATTTCCTTTGTATCCACGACGGGTTCCAATTGCTCAGCTTTAGTTTCAGGCTGCTGAACCACTTCCTGTGTTTCAGTAACGGAGGCTAATATTTCACTTTCATCTTTAAGCGTCTGTGCTGGTTCAGTTACTCGTGTGACATTAAGTTTAGGCTCTGGCTCTGATTTCTCTAGGACGGTTACCAGGACTTCTGCTTGTTTTACGCCAAAACCAAGAAAACCTTTCCTGCCGTTTTCCACTACCTGTACCTCTACTTGATCTTTTGTTACACCTAGGTCCTGTAAAGCTGATTCTATTGCTAGCTCAACGGTTGCTGCCCTTTGTGTAAGTTGTTTCATTTCTTTTTCCCTCCTGCTTTCACTACTTCGACGTTTTTTGGTTTATCGAACGGCTTGTAAATGAAAATGTTTTGGAGCAGTGAAATGATATTTCCAACGATCCAGTATAATGCAAGAGCTGCCGGTAAGAATGAACCGAATACCATGATCATAAATGGCATGATGTACATCATCATCTTCATTTGTGGGTTATCCATTGCAGGTCCTGTACGTAGAACCGTTAATTGGAACAATCCAGCGATGATAGCAAATAAAATACTTGGTGAACCAAGTGCAACGCCTAGGAAGGTGCCTAACTCAATCGTTGGTGTGGCATTCATTCGGCTGATGGCGTGGTAGAAACCAATAAATATTGGCATTTGGATGATAACTGGTAGACATCCTGCAACGGGATTGATCTTTTCGTTGATCATAATCTGTTGCATTTCCTCTTGATACTTTTTCTGTGTGACAGCGTCTTTTGATTTATATTTCTCTTTCAACGCTTTAAGTTTTGGTTGAATTTCCTGCATACGCTTCGAACTTTTCGTTTGTTGAATAATCAATGGAAGCAATGCAGTACGAATAATTGCCGTAACAACGATGATAGCTAGTCCATATGTTCCGAGCCAGGATTTGAATTTCATAATTAATGTAACAAGTGGCCAAACAATATATTCGTTCCAAATTCCCGTACTCTCTGCCGTAATTGGCTTTTGGAATTCCGAACAACCTGCCATAAAGACGGCAACTACAACAAGTAGTGAAAGGAACACTAATTTCTTTTTCAATGTTTTTTCCCCCAAACAGTCGCAAGATCATTATAAAAGTTTTTTTCAGTGTAACATGATGTCTTTAATCGTTCTATATCTAGGTAGAGCTTTGATTTCACTTAAAGACTTTTGCAATTTTTAGAACATGTCTCAGATTTTTTTTGGCCGTATGGAAATCAAGCGTGGCAGCTTGATTTCTTGCGATAATAACATAATCTAGATCAGGCTTGATCTCATCATTCATTTCCAGAAACGACTGTCGAATATAGCGCTTAATCCTGTTACGCGTGACAGCATTACCGACCTTTTTGCTGACGGATAGGCCAATTCTGAACTCTTTCTGGTCTTCCTTCTTATAGGTATAGACAATAAACTGTCGGTTAGCAAAGGACTTTCCTTTTTTAAATACCGTTTGAAATTCTTTATTTTTTTTAATTCGCTGGCTTTTTTTCACAATAACACCTGCTTTAATTTTCTACCATCATAATCTACTGATCCGCTATTATGGAAGAGACCCAATATTCTTTTCGAATCGCACGAATAGCTAAAAAAAAGACCACTGATGTCAGTGGCCTTATGCTGAAAGAACTTTTCTTCCTTTACGACGACGAGCTGCTAAAATTCTACGGCCGTTTTTCGAACTCATTCTTTGGCGGAAGCCGTGGACTTTAGCGCGTTTACGTTTATTTGGTTGGAATGTACGTTTCATTTCGTAAGACACCTCCTGCTTTGATTGTCTCTTTTCCTACTGTGACAGTCTTGAATAGTATAGCGATTCAGTAAAAGAATGTCAATGCTTTTCTATTCCTTCGTTTGGGATCCACTTGTAATAACTTTCACTTTCACTAAAAACTTATCCACAGTAGTAGAAGGTTTCATTCTGGATGGATTGTTCACGACTAAAATTGTGGATTTTTCAATCCGGCAATTGTCGACAAGTTTTTCACATATTCAGGCCTGTGGATAACCACTTTATGCACAGTTAATGGGATTGTGCATAAATCATCAGACACCTTGTCAATAATCAGTTTCCCTGTTACAATTAAAAAGCTTTTGTTGTGTATATATTTTATAGCTAAAATCTTATCCACATATGTGAATACAGTGTGGATAGTTTTTTCAACACATTTCGATAATTTTTATCCACAGCCCTGGATACTGTGCATAAGCGGATTCCGGGCTTTTTAATATTTCATTGTAAAGGAGGTACACGATTGGAAAATCTATCAGGTTTATGGGAGCAAGTATTAAAGAATATTGAAGCTAGGGTTTCGAAGCCTAGTTTTGAAACGTGGTTAAAGTCGACTAAATTGCTAACGTATGAAGCAGAGCACGCAACTATTTCTGTTCCAAACTCATTCGCCAAGGATTGGCTTGAAACGCATTACGTCCATTTAATTACGGGGATTTTATCCGAACTAACAGGTGAAGATCGAATCGTTGAGTTTATTGTTCCGCAAGACGTGGCAGAGAACGATATTAAATTGCCAAAAACACAGCCAAAACCAGTAGAAAAAACACCAATGGCCAACTCGGCTGGAATGCTAAATCCGAAGTATACCTTCGACACGTTCGTTATTGGGTCCGGTAATCGCTTTGCGCATGCAGCTTCATTAGCAGTTGCTGAAGCACCTGCTAAAGCCTATAATCCGCTCTTTATATACGGGGGAGTCGGGTTGGGAAAGACACACTTAATGCATGCAATCGGTCATTATGTACTGGAGCAAAATCCTGCATTGAAGGTTGTGTATTTATCATCTGAAAAATTCACGAATGAGTTTATTAACTCCATACGAGACAATAAAGCCGGGGATTTCAGAGACCGCTACCGCAGTGTAGACGTCCTGTTAATTGACGATATTCAATTCATAGCTGGAAAAGAACAAACGCAGGAAGAGTTCTTCCATACATTTAATACTTTGCATGAAGAATCAAAGCAAATTATCATTTCCAGTGATCGTCCACCAAAAGAGATCCCTACACTGGAAGATCGTTTACGTTCCCGCTTTGAATGGGGACTGATTACAGACATTGCACCGCCTGATCTTGAAACGAGAATTGCAATACTACGTAAAAAGGCGAAGGCAGATGGTTTAATCGACATTTCAAACGACGTCATGTTGTACATTGCTAACCAAATTGACACCAATATTAGAGAACTTGAAGGGGCGCTGATCCGTGTCGTCGCTTACTCTTCACTAGTAAATGCAGATGTCACTACTGATTTGGCGGCCGAGGCATTAAAAGATATTATTCCAAATTCCCGTCCGCGTATTATATCCATTCTAGACATCCAAAAGGCTGTCGGAGAGCACTTTAACATTAGGTTGGAAGACTTTGTAGCAAAAAAAAGGACCCGAGCTATAGCATTCCCACGTCAAGTTGCAATGTATTTATCAAGAGAACTGACAGACTCCTCTTTACCGAAGATTGGTTCAGAGTTTGGCGGTCGTGATCATTCAACTGTTATTCATGCGCATGAGAAGATTTCCAAACAGCTCGACGAAGACAAAGCATTGCTACAAGATGTCCAGGATATTAAAAAGGTTTTAGGAAGAGCCTAATGAACTGTGGATAACTGTGGACAAGTAGTGCAAGCTCATCCACTTGTTATGCACATGTGGGAAACTATGACTCTCATACATTTGAAAGGCTTTTCCACATATCCACAGGCCCTACTACTATTACTACTATATTTAATTACTTAATTATTATTATATAAGCGAGGTATCGATATGCAGTTTGAAATTATGAGAGATAGATTATTGGATGGATTAAGCGATGTTGTCAAAGCAATCAGTTCAAAAGTGACAACGCCTATTTTGACAGGTATCAAATTAGAAATTACTGAAAAGGGATTGACGATGACTGGAAGTGATTCAGATATTACGATATCCACTTTCATACCAGCAGAAGAAGACGGCACACAGATTATTCAAATGATCCAACCAGGCACTTTAGTGTTACAAGCAAAGGTCTTTAACGAGATTATTCGCAAACTACCAACGAATGAAGTGATGGTTGAGTTACGTGACGGAATGAAAACACATATTCGTTCCGGACAGTCCGAATTTCATATTATTGCCCAAAGTGCTGATGAATATCCTATATTGCCCGATGTAAAAGATGCGGAGCGTTTTGAAATGCCTGCTGACTTGATGAAATCACTTATTAGAGAGACGGTATTTGCAGTATCCCAACAAGAGACCCGTCCAGTTCTGACAGGTGTTCAATGGATTATGAAAGAGCAAGAGCTTTACTGCATCGCAACGGATAGTCATAGATTGGCCAGAAGGATCGTGACACCCGAGATTCAAGCAAGCTCACCATTTAATGCAGTTATTCCAGGAAAAAGTCTTCAGGAACTAAGCAAAATATTGCCTGACGACGCTACGACAGTAGAAATTTTTATTGCGAATCAACAAGTATTATTCAAGCTCCATAATGTCTTGTTCTATTCAAGACTATTGGAGGGGAATTACCCTGACACATCACGTCTAATTCCCACTGAATACAAAACATCCATTACGATAAATGGACGCAATTTATTGCAAGCGATTGATCGTGCATCTTTATTAGCTCGTGAAGATCGGAATAATATCGTGCACTTCTCAACAGACGGTAGTCCACATGTGCAAATCTCTTCTAACTCGCCAGACGTCGGAAATGTAGAAGAGTTGGTAGAAGCTGTGCATATCGAAGGTGAACCTTTGAAAATCTCTTTCAGCGCGAAATATATGATGGATGCCTTGAAAGCAATTGATGGCCAAGATCTAAAGATTCACTTCACTGGCAGCATGCGTCCGTTCATCTTGAAGTCAATTGATAGCGAAGCCATTCTACAATTAATTTTACCGGTTAGAACGTTTTAATCCGTAACTAAAGAAAATATCTCGCAATAGGGTAGTCAACATGTTGGCTACCTTTTTACTTATTGCAAAAAGTTAGGTAAACTAGAGGGACAGAATATTTTATGAGGGATTGAATTAAAAATGGAGACAGTACAGTTTGATACAGAATATATAACGCTAGGCCAATTATTAAAAATGACGAATGTTATTAGCTCAGGCGGAATGGCTAAATGGTTTTTAGGTGAAAACATTGTTTACGTAAACGGTGAGCCAGAACAACGACGAGGTAAGAAATTATATGACGGAGATGTAGTAAATATTCCGGGTGCAGGAAAATTCAAACTGTCAGCGGATGAATCTGGACAGTCGGATGCATATTGATCGGCTTAAACTAACGAACTATCGGAATTATGAGTCCCTGGAATTAAAATTCTCGCCTACGATGAATGTATTGATCGGTGAAAACGCACAAGGAAAAACCAATGTCATGGAGGCCATTTATGTATTGGCGATGGCAAAATCTCATCGCACATCAAATGATCGTGAACTTATACGTTGGGAACAAGAGTGTGGTAAAATAGAAGGGGATGTCAAACGTAAATTTGGATATATGCCGTTAGAGCTGACGATTTCCAAAAAGGGAAAAAAGGCTAGAGTCAATCATTTGGAACAAAACCGTTTGAGTATGTACGTCGGCCAGATGAATGTAGTCATGTTTGCGCCTGAAGATTTAAATATCGTAAAGGGCAGCCCTCAGCTGCGCAGGCGTTTTTTAGATATGGAAATTGGACAGATCTCAAGAGTCTATTTGCACGACTTGGTCAATTTCCAAAAGATATTAAAGCAACGGAATGCCTTGTTAAAGGCAAATCGAGGTAAATTGGATCTTCAAGATGTTATGTTCGATATTTACACGGAACAGTATATTCAAGTGGCGGTTCAAATTATTCGAAAGCGTTTTTATTTTATGGAATTGCTACAAAAGTGGGCAAATCCGATCCATCAAGGAATTTCACGTGGTCTTGAAACACTAGAAGTTTCATATGGGACTTTAAAAGACCTACATTCTGGGCAGACTGCTGAAGAGATGGAGACAATTTTTGCCGATCAGTTAAAAAGTGTGCGAAGACGCGAATTAGAACGAGGACTTACATTGATAGGTCCACATCGTGATGATTTGCAGTTTTTTGTCAATGGGTACGATATTCAGACATTCGGTTCGCAGGGGCAGCAACGGACGACCGCCCTTTCTTTGAAACTCGCGGAAATCGAGTTAGTAAAACAAGAAGTGGGCGAGACTCCAATTTTATTGCTTGATGATGTGTTATCGGAATTGGATGATTACCGACAGTCACATTTGCTCAGTACTATGCAGGGACAAGTACAAACATTTGTGACGACAACCAATATCGCGGGAATAGATCATAATACGATCCAGGAAGCAGCCATTTTTGAAGTGCATGACGGATCCGTTTCGCAGAGAGAATAAATGGTTGTGGTTTGATAGTTTTGGAAAGGAAAGGTGAAAACCTTGGCAATGGAAGAAAAGGATATGCAGACAGCTTATGATGCGAGTCAGATACAAGTGTTGGAAGGCCTTGAAGCTGTCCGTAAACGTCCTGGTATGTATATTGGGACAACGAGTGCAAAAGGGCTTCATCATCTCGTATGGGAAATTGTAGACAATAGTATCGACGAAGCTCTCGCAGGTTATTGTGACCATATTGAAGTAACGATAGAGAAAGATAACTGGATTAAGGTATCCGATAATGGTCGTGGAATTCCAGTAGGCATTCAGGAATCAACGGGTAGACCAGCTGTTGAAGTTATCATGACTGTACTCCACGCAGGGGGTAAGTTCGGCGGTGGTGGATATAAAGTTTCTGGCGGTTTGCACGGCGTAGGATCTTCAGTTGTCAATGCTTTGTCAGAGAAGACAGAAGTCTACGTTAAAGTGGATAAAAAATTATATGCAATTGAGTTTTCTAGAGGCCCTGTCTCAAAGGAGCTTGAAGTCATTGGTGAATCGGATGAGACCGGCACTACAATCCGTTTCAAGGCGGATCCCGAGATCTTTACCGAAACAACGGTATACGAGTACGGCATATTAGCAACACGTTTGCGTGAACTTGCCTACTTGAACCGTGGTCTGCGTATTACCATTACCGATGAACGTGGCGAAGAACCTGTATCCGAAGTGTTTCACTATGAAGGTGGGATTAAATCCTATGTCCAGCATTTGAATGAAAAAAAAGAGCCGATTTTTGAAGACCCCATTTACATTGAAGGCGAACGCGATGGTATTACCGTTGAGGTCGCTATGCAATACAACAGCGGCTACGGTGAAAACTTATTGTCATTTGCTAATAATATTCATACGTATGAAGGTGGAACACACGAGCAAGGCTTCAAAACTGCATTAACTCGCGTGATTAACGACTATGCACGTAAAAATGGCTTATTGAAAGAGTCAGAAGACAATCTGACGGGGGACGACGTGCGTGAAGGACTGACGGCTATCGTCTCAATCAAGCACCCTGATCCTCAATTTGAAGGCCAAACAAAAACGAAATTGGGTAACTCAGAAGTCAGCACGATTACGAATTCACTGTTTTCCGAAGCGCTGCAACGTTTCTTAATTGAAAATCCAGTAGTAGCGCGTCAGGTAGTTGGCAAGAGTACGATGGCGGCAAGAGCACGTATGGCTGCGAAGAACGCCCGTGAATTGACACGTCGAAAATCAGCGTTGGAAATCTCGAGTTTACCAGGGAAACTATCAGATTGCTCTTCAAGGGATCCAGCTATCAGTGAGTTGTATATTGTTGAGGGTGATTCTGCCGGAGGATCGGCGAAGAATGGTCGTGATCGTCACTTTCAGGCGATCTTGCCATTACGAGGAAAAATTCTCAATGTCGAAAAAGCACGTTTGGACCGTATTCTTGGAAACGCAGAGATTCGTATGATCATTACGGCACTCGGTACAGGGATTGGTCCCGAATTTAACTTGGATAAAGCTCGTTACCATAAGCTTGTCATCATGACAGATGCCGACGTTGATGGTGCCCATATTCGTACGTTATTATTAACCTTCTTCTTCCGTTTCATGCGTCCGCTAATTGAAGCAGGTTACGTATATATTGCACAGCCGCCACTTTATCGTGTGCGCTCAGGAAAAAGAGAAGAGTATTGTTACGATGAAGAAGCATTGCAGGAGATTCTGAGCAGTATGCCCGCTTCGCCAAAGCCAGATATCACACGATACAAAGGTTTGGGTGAGATGAATCCCGAGCAACTATGGGAAACAACAATGGATCCTGATAAACGCACATTCTTGCAAGTCCGTATGGATGATGCGGTGGAAGCAAATGAAACGTTTGAAGAATTAATGGGTGATGAAGTAGAGCCACGCAGAAAGTTCATTGAAGATAATGCAGTTTACGTGCAAAATATTGATACTTGATGAATCGTAAACGGCTTATAAAGCAATGACTGAACTTATAGATGTAAGTGGTGAAAGGAGCATGACAACATGGCAGACTTGCCAAAAGGCGGAGTGCAGGAAATAAATATCAATACAGAAATGAAGACCTCATTTCTAAACTATGCGATGAGCGTAATCGTTTCTCGTGCCCTTCCGGATGTTCGAGATGGTTTGAAGCCCGTACATCGCCGCATTTTGTATGCTATGCATGATTTGGGTATCACTGCGGAAAAACCGCATAAAAAGTCAGCACGTATCGTAGGGGACGTTATTGGTAAGTACCACCCGCATGGTGATAGTGCGGTATATGACACGATGGTACGGATGGCTCAAGATTTCAGTTATCGCTACATGCTAGTAGATGGACACGGTAACTTTGGTTCTGTCGATGGTGACGGAGCAGCTGCAATGCGTTATACGGAGTCACGTATGTCGCGTATCGCGATGGAATTGTTGCGTGATATCAATAAAAATACGATCGATTTCCAAGCGAACTATGACGAGCAGGAAAAAGAACCCGCTGTCTTGCCGGGTCGTTATCCGAACTTGTTGGTAAACGGTACATCGGGAATTGCCGTAGGTATGGCAACAAACATCCCACCCCATCACCTTGGCGAAACGATTGACGCTGTACTTGCTTTGGCGGAGAATAGCGCAATCACAACCGAAGAATTGATGGAAATCATTCCAGGCCCCGATTTCCCAACTGGCGGTATGATTCTCGGCCGTAGTGGCATTCGACGCGCTTATGAAACAGGTCGTGGTTCACTGATCATCCGTGGCAGGGCAGAAATTGAGACAGCTGCAAATGGTCGCGAAACGATTATTGTCAGTGAAATTCCTTTCCAAGTGAATAAGGCAAAGTTAATCGAGAAAATTGCAGAGCTCGTGCGCGATAAGAAGATTGACGGAATTACACACTTGGCAGATGAATCGGATCGTACAGGTATGCGTATTGTTATTGAAGTACGGCGGGATGCCAATGCCAATGTATTGTTAAACAATTTGTATAAACAAACTGCCTTGCAGACTAGTTTCGGAATCAATATGCTTGCACTGGTAGACAAGCAACCAAAAGTATTGTCATTGAAAGAAATTCTATACCATTACTTAGAACACCAAAAGGTAGTCATTCGCCGTCGTACACAATTTGATTTGAACAAAGCGGAAGACCGAGCACATATCTTGGAAGGATTACGTATAGCACTTGATCATATCGATCGGATCATTGCACTAATCCGTGCATCCAAAACAACGGCTGAAGCGAAAGCAAACTTAATGCAGACATTTGAGTTATCTGATCGCCAGTCCCAAGCTATTCTTGATATGCGTTTGCAACGTCTGACTGGACTGGAACGAGACAAAATCGAGTCCGAATACCAAGAGTTGCTGACACTTATTGCTGAATTGCGTGCAATTTTGGCGGATGAGTTAAAGCTAATTGAGATTATCCGTGAAGAATTGAGTGAAATTAAAGAGCGTTTTGCTGACGAACGTCGAACGGAGATTATGCTTGGCGGTTCTGAAATGCTCGAAGATGAAGATTTGATTCCAGTAGAAAACTCCATTGTGACATTAACTCACCAAGGGTATATTAAGCGTCTACCAGCCAATACGTATCGCAGTCAGAAACGTGGTGGTCGTGGAATCCAAGGCATGGGCACAAATGAAGATGACTTTGTAGAGCACTTACTAAATACTTCTACGCATGACACGATTTTACTGTTTACGAGCAGAGGCCGTGTATTCCGTAAAAAAGGCTATGAAGTTCCTGAATACAGCCGGACTGCCAAGGGATTGCCAATTATTAACCTACTCGACTTCCAAAAAGGTGAAAAGGTTACGGCAATGATCCCGATTGACGAGTTTACTGAAGATCATTATTTATTCTTCTCAACAAAACAAGGTGTTATTAAACGTACGTCGATAATGGACTATGCCAATATTCGCGCGAACGGCCTGATAGCTTTAGGATTGCGTGAAGATGACGAACTGATCTCCGTTAGATCAACTGATGGCACGTCAGATATTGCGATCTGTACCAAACACGGCATGATGATTCGCTTTGATGAAGAAAGTATCCGTCCGCTTGGCAGAACCGCCGCCGGTGTACGTGGTATTAGATTGCGTCAAGAGGATGAAGTAATTGGCATGGATATAGTAGATGCAGGAGACGATATTCTTGTAGTTACGGAAAAAGGTTACGGTAAACGCACACCTGAAAGTGAATACCGATCCCAATCACGTGGCGGTTATGGATTGAAAACAATGCATATGACGGATCGAAATGGTGCTATTGTTGCGATGAAATCGGTTAACGGAGAAGAAGACTTGATGTTAATAACGATTCACGGGATCTTAATCCGTATGTCAATTGGCGATATCTCTATATTTGGTCGATCTACACAAGGCGTACGACTCATTCGATTGGCTGATGATGAACGTGTAGCAACGGTCGCAAAGGTAGAAAAGGATGATGACCTTGAAGATGAGTTGGACGATGAACTAGAAGACCACTTGGAAGTAACTGAAGAACAACAACCAGAGACAGACACAGAGGACTAAAGAAAAGTTATTGAAGGGGCGTTATACGTCACTTCAATAACTTTTTTGCTTTTGGTAGGAGAATTTACTCAGATATCTATCCATATAATTGAGAATATTATATGATAATAGATAGAGCGAAGAGGAAAATAGGTGAAAACATTGGATGTTTACAAAGAGGTTAGTGAATTAAGACCGGGTAGTTTTCTAAAAGAGGATCTCTACGTTAATACAAGAAATCCAATAATGGCGAAAGGCACTAAGTTAATGCTAGAGCATTTTGAAATTCTCCATTCATTTGACATTACACGTGTGCTGGTCGAGTCAAAGGCACTCAGTAAGATAGAACAAGAATCGGTAGAGCAAGTGACTGATGTAAAGCTAACTCCAGAGGTAGAAAAGTTGATGAACCAAAGCGCCCCCAAAAAATCGAGATCTTTGGAAGCGCTATACGATGAAGCGGTAGAATCATACAGAAAAGAATTTGTCAGCTATAGATCTGGCAAAAAATTAGATGTTGCGGCAGTTCGTACAATTGTTTTACCTTTGATTCAAGCATTTTTGGAGAATAAGGAATATGTCAGAAGACTAAATGGGTTTGCTACATTGCAAAACTATCGTGCACATCACTCCATCAGTGTGGGCATTCTAGCGGCCTTGATAAGTGAAGCAATGGGGTATCCAAGAGGGCAAGTGCTACAAATTGGTATAGCAGGCGTACTGGCAGACAGTGGTATGGCGAAAATTGATGAGAAGATTATTGATAAAGTGGCTTTCCTGACAAGTGAAGAGTTAAGTGAAGTGAAAAAACATGTCATTCACAGTTTTCAAATGGTCAACGACTCTCCATTGGTACGTCAGGAAATGAAAGTAGCAATCCTGCAGCATCATGAGCGTTTTGACGGTAGTGGTTATCCGAGGGGACTAAAAGGACAGGAGATAACAGAAATCTCTCAAATACTGTCAGTGGCAGATGTGTACCACGCTATGGCATCCGAGCGGCCATACAGACAGAAGGAGAGTTCATTTAAAGTAATTGAGTTAATGAGGGAAGAAGAGTTTGGCAAGTTTGATATGAAGGTAATTGAAGTACTCCATGAATTAATCAACAAGCTGTCCATTGGAACAAAAGTAAAACTGACGACTGACGAAATAGCGGAGGTCATTTATTTGCACCGTGATTTCCCCTTACGTCCCATTGTTAAGATACTAGATACAGGCACACATGTTGATCTATCATCTAATAGAAAAATCTCTATTGTTAAGACCTTTTAATATAATAACTTAGTAAATGATATGGGAAATGAAGAAGATCGGGCGGGTACGGGGCTATTACATTACGGTAATACAGTAACTTCATATCCGCGTATCGTTGTAGGTACGCGGTTTTCAGTATCTATTTAAAAGAATTAATAAAAAGGCTTGCATTCCTATAAACGCGGTGGTATATTTATAAGCGTCGCATCAAGCAGTCGTGAAAACATCAAACTTAACAAGAAAAACTTTTTAAGTAAAAGTGTTGACAACGAATTGATGAGATGTTAATATTAGAAAGTTGCCTCTTACGAGAGACCAACCGAATGAACCTTGAAAACTGAACAGCAAAACGTTAACGAAATACAGTTTGTGCACCTAACGGTGACACAAACAAAATGAGTATCTTAATTGATGCCAGCAAATGAAACTCGAGCTAATCGAATTTTCATTTTACTGACTGACAAGATGTAGTGAAGTACTAGGAGATGAAGGAGAGAAGGAGGGAG
>NZ_PDYQ01000004.1:0-212395 GCF_002743135.1 Sporosarcina sp. P18a
TTCCCATACCGAACACGGAAGTTAAGCTCTTCAGCGCCGATGGTAGTTGGGGGTTTCCCCCTGTGAGAGTAGGACGTTGCTAGGCATGCGAAGCCATTCCCTTTGGGGAGTGGCTTTTTTGTGTTTAATTATGTAAATGAACTAAGACCGAATTTGGGTGGTCATGGATCTTTGTCAGTCGCTCAATTAATCAGAGCAAGCGCTCTATCGTCTCGCTTATCTGCTCAACGAAGCATATCAAGCGCTCTTTCGCACTGCCTAACCGCCCAATAAAGCACGCGAGGTGCTCTATTGCACTGCTTATCCGCACAATAAGTCACGACTAGCGGCCATATTAGTCCCAGGCAAAGTCACATCAACCAATTACTATCCACGCGCTCATCCTTTTCACTATTTCTTCTAATAAACAATAAATTTCAATATAAACATTTCATTTAACCTAATAGTCTATAGCTTGTTGGGGTATATTGATAGTAAGACACGTACGATAGCAGAGGAGGGGATTCTATGATCATGACGATAATTAAACGCTTCTTTAAAGAACGCTTTTTTGATCAAGCGGCGCAGAATGCTTATTACTTATTGCTTTCAGTATTACCCTTTTTGCTTGTAGTGCTGTCTATTGTGCAATTCCTGCCTGTGGAAGAGGCTAGTATTTTAGCGTTATTACGTCCATTTGTGCCAGATGAATCTTTTCAACTGATCGAGCAAAGCGTCCAGTCCGTACTCTATAAAAGTCATGGTAAATTGCTTGCACTCAGTGTGCTAGCTGCATTATGGACGACATCGGTCGCGGTACAATCATTTGCCCGTTCATTGGACATTGCGAATCGGAGGCTTCCTCAGCAGCCGCTATGGATGAGTATAATCCGGAATCTTGGCGTAACAATTCTTTTCATGCTAATCGTACCCATGTCGCTATTTTTACCGTTGATTGAAAATCTCATGCATACCGTTATCGCATATTATGATGTACTAGACGCATGGGAAGGTTGGTTGTACATTTGGCCTAATATAAAATGGGGGCTAGGTACATTCTTTTTACTTTTGTTCTTCTTGTTATTTTATCAACTTATGCCGACCGGAAAGATGAGATGGAAAGAAGCGTTGCCGGGTGCATTACTTTCAGCATTTGGCTGGCAGTTCGTGTCCTTATTATTCGGTGAGTATGTATCACGGGTGGATTATTCAAGGCTATATGGACAATTAGCCGGAATTATCATGCTCGTGTTATGGTTTTATTTAACGGCAGTGATTATTATTCTTTCAGGGTTGTTGAATGCAGAGTGTAAAAGAAAGGGACGGTCTAAATGAAGATCTTAGTAGTAGATGACGATATACATATTTTGGAGTTAGTCAGTATTCATTTACGACAGGCAGGGTATACCGTTGTGAAGGCGATGAATGGACTTGAAGCGCTTGAGGTGGTAGATAAGGAATGGCCAGACTTAGCGGTGGTAGATGTGATGATGCCGGGCATGGACGGCTATACGCTAACGAAGAGACTCCGTGAGGATACGGAAATTCCAGTTTTGTTGCTGACGGCTAAAGGTGAGATGGAAGATAAGGAGCGTGGCTTTTTGGCCGGATCGGATGATTATCTTGTGAAGCCGTTTGAGCCGAAAGAGTTATTATTTCGGATCCATGCCATTTTACGA
This sequence comes from Sporosarcina sp. P18a, assembly GCF_002743135.1. NCBI lineage: Bacteria > Bacillati > Bacillota > Bacilli > Caryophanales > Caryophanaceae > Sporosarcina > Sporosarcina sp. P18a. The sequence goes on from NZ_PDYQ01000004.1 coordinate 1,659, forward strand.
CGGTATGACAAAGCAGTGGATCGGATGATTCAGGTCGGTCCTTTGGTGATCAATCGACAGAGTTATGAAGTGGTGCTTGGTTCGAAGTCATTGCTACTTCCATTGAAGGAGTTTGAATTGTTGTCGGTACTGGCTTCTCGTCATAGTCAGGTGTTTACACGGGAAGTGTTAGTAGAGCGTGTTTGGGGCTTTGATTATGAGGGGGATGAGCAGACGTTGAGTGTGCACATCAAGCGTTTACGCGATAAGCTCGAGAAGCTTACGAATCAAGTGAAAATTGTAACGATACGTGGTGTTGGTTATAAGCTTGAGGTTTCGGAATGAAGTCGCTGTATGGGAAGTTTCTTGTTATAACGGTTGGTACTATGCTGGCGAGTGCGATTGTAGCATTTCTGGCCGTCAATACATACTATCATCGATACTTAAAGGGTGAGAACGATGCGAAGAATGTTAAAGTTGCCGAGGAGATTGCATTGTTCATTGAAGCGAATGATGGTATAGATTTGCCGGCATACTTCGATATGCTGGCTGGAGTGGGTTATAAATTGCTAGTCAAACCGCCCAACGGCAACTCGGCTGTCTATGGAGAAGCGTTTCGCGATGATAATCTTGAAGATCAAGCGATTCAGAAGGTCTTTAGTGGTGAAGTCTACCATGGAATGCGGGAGCAGAAGGCAGAGACATTTGTAACGGGTTATTTCTCCAATGAGTCCGCTAATACAGTAGGTGTACCTTTTATGTACAAAGGCCAGACGTATGCACTATTTTTGCGACCGGATATTAAAATGCTTTTTACGGAAATTCACTATTTACTTGGCGGCATGGTCATTGTCATGGCGATTATTAGTATTCTCACGATGCTAGTTGTGGCTCGTAAGTTGATTGCACCAATTATCGTGTTGACAAGGGCGACGAAGAAGGTCGGTGAGGAGCAGTTTACGAGCGAGCTGTCGATTGAACGACGTGACGAAATTGGGCAACTGGCAAAAAGTTTTCAACAAATGGTTGATCGTTTGAGTGACAACGACCAGATTCGAAAAGCATTTGTAAGTGATGTGTCACATGATTTTCAGTCACCCCTATTGAATATTAAAGGCTATGCAGACTTATTATCGGACGAAGAGCTGCCAGCCAATGAACGCATACATTATGCAGGAATTATTCAATCAGAAACAGAAAGACTTTCAACTTTGACAAAGCAGTTATTATTGCTGACGTCACTCGATCAACTAGTCTCACCACTGCAGAAAAGAGTATTCCGTGTTGATCAGCAAGTAAAGGAAACAGTTCGGAAGTTCCAGTGGTTATTGCAAGAAAAAGAGATTTCCGTCATGCTCGAAACTGAAGAGGTCACGTATAAAGGTGATCCTGCCTTTCTTGAGAAAGTATGGGAGAATTTATTGTCGAATGCATTGAAGTATTCACCGGATGGAGAAACAATTGATATCCGACTGACTGAGAAGGCAAATGAAATCTGTTTCTCTATTGAAGACACAGGAATCGGCATGTCATCTGAAACAAAGAACCGAATATTTGATCGTTTCTATCGTGCGGATCACTCGAGAACGCGTGAAGTAGAAGGAACAGGCTTGGGATTATCTATAGTTGAACAAGTAGTGCGACTTCATGACGGCCGAATAGAAGTAATCAGTGAGTTAGGTTTGGGTACAACATTTATCGTGTATTTACCTACACTGTAACAGTCCGTTCATCTTCCGTTCATCTTGGAGTGTTAAGATAAATGTAGTAAAAGAATGACAGGAGGAAATATAACATGCAAGAAAAGTGGAGTTTACGATTGATTCGTATTGCGGCGATTTTTGGTTTGATTGGAACAGTACTCGGTTCTCATATGGCGGGGGCGGGTTCATACGCATTCCGTCCGATTCACGCGCATATTTTACTTGTTGGTTGGTTGTCAGTGTTTTCATGGGGTGTGTTTTACAAGATTTACCGAGTCCGTGCTAGAAAGCTACTAACATTGCAAGGCTGGACAGGGATCATCGGTGCAATTGGTTTAACAGCGGGTATGTGGTTGCAGTTCATGCAACCCTTCAATGTTAATGAAGTATTCGCACTTATATTATACATCGTTGGTGGCACTGTATTATTAGTAAGTTTTGCTTTATTCGTAGTTGTAACCTTTATGATCGAGAAAACAACTGCTACACGTCAATAAAAAACCAGGAATCCGGTTAGCGCCGGGTTCTTGGTTTTCTTGTCGAATTATATAGAAATGTTTTTAAAAATAATCAGTTGTTTCAACAAATATTTTATTACTCCTGTGACATAATTGAGCGACCTAACAGATGAAGGAGCGAAAGACTATGACTGCTCGCAATCGGTTTCACCTCATAATGATTTGTTTTACTGTCTTAATCGCTGGGACGTTGTTAATTAAACAAACGGCGAGTTCAGAACAACAGAAGATTGAAACGATAGGAATAGATTATGCTCAGATGAATCAATCTGTAGAAAAAGTGCTAAAAGATATGCCTGAAATAAAAGGAGAGCTGGCGTCTATTCAATCCGGCATCCATACTAGCCAGCTAGACCAATCATTTTCAACAAATAAGACGGAGTTCCGTTTACGCGTGAAAAACAATTTAACTGGACAAGAGCACTCTTCTCCATTTCTAAGGGGGATCGCAGAGAAGCAAACGGATCACTATCAAGATGCTTTGGCAATCGCGGAAGAAGCTTATGGGATTACAGTGACAGAAGATGAAATTGATGCATACATTAAAGAAAATGTTTCAACGATTTGGGATGCGGAAAAAAGAAAGTACGCGAAATCGCTACAATTAACATTAAATGAACTGGACTATCAGTTTGATCGAGACATCTATGTGATGAATGTTCTATGGGAAAGGGTATTACCTATCGTGATGCAAGAGTTTCCGAGGCAGCGTGGTGAAAGTGGACATGCATATGGAAAACGATTGAAAGAAGAATTTTTTAGCGGTACAGAAGATTCCGCATAGAAATTCAATAATAATGTCATTCTATAAAGAAGGATTCAGTTTATTTTCTTATACCTTTATCATGTCTAATATCAATTGAAAAACATTGGCTATTGCTATATTATTTCTCGGGAAATTTATTTGAGATAATTACTATCCATATTATTTTATTCAAGTACTACACCCTTCTATACTCAAGCGATACGGAAAACCGGCTTGGTAGTCAGGGGTGGAAACTGATAATACTTCAATGATAGTTCCGAGTATTCGTAACTTTAAAGAGAAATAAAACGAAAACTGTATAGATTACCTTCTTTTTTCATATATTATCACACACTAACAGGTTAGAATAACCGGACGACAATTGATCCGTGAGTATTCCCTTTACTTTGATCAACATGCAACAAGGGCAAGATTCTTTATAATATGTATGAAAAAAATGAATAGACCTTTAACTTTTATCATTTTTCATTTTTGAAAGTGTTCTGATTGCATGTTGAATTCTCTTCTCGATGAAATTCATAGAAATGACGGTGAGAATTCGGGCTGTATGCTATATTAAAGACTACTTTCTAATGAAATGGAGCGCAAAAAATGATAGGAATGGAAGGGATGTTGATTGGTATACAATTTGGTCATGTCCTTACGCTGCTCTTATCTATTGTTACGATACTCAATATCTTGCTATTATCATGGGTTTTGTTTATCGAAAGAAGAGATGTAGGAAATACATGGGCGTGGATTATGGTTCTAGTATTCATTCCCATCGTCGGTTTCTTTATTTATCTATTCTTTGGACGCAGTTTAAAACAGAAAAATTTCTATAATCTTTCCATTGCAGAAAGAAAGGCTGAGAAAACGGAAGTTGATAAACAATTATTGCCAGAAAACTTAGCTATACTTGAAAACAACACCTTACTAAGAAAATATACAGAATTAATCCATATGAATCTGAAGTCATCTCATGCATTACTTTCTAAAGATAATCATATTGAAATCTTTGACGATGGACATAAAAAGTTTGCTGCATTGTTTAAGGATATTCGCTCGGCTACAAAAGAGGTCAATGTCCAGTATTATATTATTCAGTCTGATTCTCTCGGAACCAAGCTGCGTGATCTATTAATTCAAAAGGCGAAAGAGGGAGTTAAGGTCAGACTCTTGTATGATGAAGTAGGCTCCAAGAAAACTCCCCCCAGATTCTATAATGAATTACGTGCAGCAGGAGGTGGGGTGGAGGTATTCTTTCCATCACTGTTTCGTCTGGTAAACTTTCGGGTCAATAATAGAAACCACCGGAAGCTTTGTATCATTGACGGAGAAATCGCGTATATAGGTGGTTTCAATGTCGGAGACGAGTATCTAGGACTTGATAGGAAGTTTGGTTATTGGCGCGATACGCACTTCAGGATTAGAGGCGGTGCGGTCAACCATATTCAAGCGAAATTCATTTTAGATTGGCATCAGGCCAGTAAAAAGGAACCGGGGGATTGGGGAGATTACTTATTTCAAACCGAAAAACATATAGGCACAAGTCCAGTGCAAATTGTCTCAAGTGGGCCGAATTCCGAAACCGAACATCTGAAGAATATGTATATCAAGTTATTATTGTCTGCTAAAAAAAGTGTTTACATTCAGACACCGTACTTTATTCCAGATACAAGCTTTATGGATGCCTGCAAAATTGCGTTGCTGTCAGGCATCGATGTACAGATAATGATTCCATGTAAGCCTGATCACCCGTTTGTCTACTGGGCTACTTGGTCGTATGTCGGTGATTTGCTTGATTATGGAGCAAAGATATTATTATATGAGAATGGTTTCTTGCATGCGAAAACGATTGTAGTTGATGAAGAAGTGGCGGTAGTAGGTACTATGAATATTGATTCACGTAGTTTCCGATTGAACTTTGAAGTGACTGCGATTGTCTATGATGACAAAGTAGCAGCGCACCTGACTGAGCTGTTCCGTCAAGACTCGGAACGTAGTTCTAAGTTGACGAGGGAACGTTATGAAGAGCGATCCTTACTGATTAAGTTTAAGCAATCGATTTCACGGTTGTTGTCTCCCGTACTCTAAAGCCGTTAGAAATATAATATACGTAATGAGAATATAATAAAATAGAAGCAGCTTTGTGCTGCTTCTTTATCATGTCAGTATATGATTTACATAAAGACCAAGTTCAGTTTCCCATCTTTTAACTCCAATGAAGCATCAAACTTTTTCCCGTCAGCGGACGTGAAGCCTTTGATGACATTTGTTTGCCCTTTAGTACATAATAATTTCACTTGAGGCACAGTGAGTTTCTTTTTCAGGAAGAGTCCTGGGAAGGTTTGCTTGCAACCATTTTTATAATTACTACAGCCGTAGAATTTAGGGTGTTCAATAATATTGCCTTTGCCGCATCTTGGACAAGGTGCGACTTCAGTTCGTGTGTACGAGCCCTTGCCTGAAGGAGACCGAGGAGGCAGCACAATATCAATCGTTTGTTTCTCCAGTTGGACAGGTACGTCTTCAATCAGTTTTTGAATAAATTTCGATACACTGCTTAGAAAATGTTGACCTGTCCCTTCACCAGTACCTATTTTCTTCAAGTATGTTTCCCATTTCGCTGTCATGGAAGGGCTGGCAAGCAGACTACCTTCGATGGTCTGACAGAGCACACGGCCTTTGTCAGTGATCGATACTATATTTTTTGTCACGGAAATATACCCGTGTTTTTTTATCGTCTCAATAATACCGCTTCGTGTAGCTTCAGTACCGAGCCCTTCAATCTCCTTTAGAATATCCGTTTCGCTTTGATCTTCCACCAACTTCCCGCACGTTTTCATCATAGCGATCAACTGGCCTTCTGTATAAGGTTTTGGTGGCTGTGTCGCACCTTCTTTAATGCCAATTTCACTTTGCACACGTTCCTCTTTTTCAAGTGGTGGTAAAGCCGACTCCTCGGAATCCGTTGCCTTCTTTGGTACAGCAAAAAGTTCTTTCCAGCCTTTGTCGCGTTCTGTTTTGCCCGTTGTGAAGAATGGCAGACCGTTGACGTCGGTCGTTACTTTCGTTTCTGTATATAAGTAATCCCGATGGAACATAGCTAATGTCGTTCGAATGACTTCTTCATAAAGATTGCGCTCAAGCGGTGACAACTTTGTCAGTGCTGCAGGAGTCGGTAGCTTTTTTGTCGGGATGATGGCATAGTGTTCCTGTACTTTTGAGCTGTCAACATATCGTTTTTTCGGTGTGTGTGAAACGATTTCAAATGGATGCTCAATTAGTTTTTGATAGTCTTTCACAGCCGCTATTAAGTAGTTGAATTCACTTGGCGTGATATGACGTGTATCGGTCCGCGGATACGATACAAGCTTCTTTTCGTATAAAGTCTGCATTGTTTTCAATACAGTCGCAGGGCTTGCCTTCCATCGTCTGTTGGCAGTTGCTTGTAATGTTGAAAGTGAATGCAACTGTGGCGGTGGCGTACGTTTATCTGTATGGGTCAGCTCACTAATAATCCCAGGCGTTCGTTTTGTAATTTTGCGGCTGTTGAGTGCTTCCGCAATTAATTCACGCTTAGGCTCCTTAAGTTTTGCCTTTCCTTTATACGTACCGTGCTCTGCAGTAAAAATGGCTTCCGCTTCGAAAAAAGGTTCCGATACGAACGTCTCGATTTCGTGCTGACGTTGATAAATCAAATAAACGGTAGGTGATTGAACACGACCGATAGGGAATACTTCTTGAACTCCTTTGGCTTTCAACAGAAGTGTATAGAGCCGAGAACCATTCATCCCTACAAGCCAGTCACTTATTTGTCGCGCCTTGGCTTCTTCATACAGTTGTAGATCTTGTCGATTATCCCGTAGGTTCTCGAAGCCTTTACGTACTTCATCCGATTCCAGCGAATTAATCCATAGTCGCTCAATCTTCTGGTTGCGAGCACCCGTCATATAGTAGATGGAATAAAATATATTTGAACCTTCGCGATCCACGTCACATGCGTTGATGACGTGATCGGTTGCGCGAATAAGCTTTTTAACGACCTGAAATTGCTTGTACTTTCCTGGCGCAACTTGAAATTCGTAGCGTTCCGGTAAAATTGGTAAACTGCCGAGTGACCAGCGTTTCCAGGCAGGATTGTATGTATGCGGCTCTTTTAATTCCACGAGATGCCCGACGCCCCATGTGATGAAGGCTCCTTGAGGGAATATGTCGCACGGTTGAATTTCAGTATAGCCGTCGTGTTTACGTGTAGTGAATGCATCTGCATAGGCCTTTGCTTGGCTAGGTTTTTCAGCTAGGATGACCGGTTTCATGCAATCGCCTCCATTTCGTTCGTAGTACGTTCGTTCTGTTAGTCGTATTATCTCATATTTTGGGGTGAGTGGCTATTAGGCATGTAGTGGAAAAGAGAGTTTTTTAGATAAACGAAACAGGTAGAAGCTCAATATAAAATCTAAAAAGATGTATTTACCTGTAACCTTTTACCGTCTCATACGAACTATTGTATAGAACCCATAGTGAGGAGCGGAACTATCATGAAAATGAATAAAATTGTAACCTTTGCGATATTAGCTTTGCTTATTGGCGGCGTAGCAGTACCTCAAGCGGTTAGTGCGAGTGATGAAGTGAAGGCTGAAGTGACATCTGATGAAAAAGCTTTTATTAAAGTAGAAGGAACAATCGAAGGCATAGAAAAGTACGATGAGTTAACACTTTACACGATTAAAGGAGAAGAAGAATCGCCCGTATTGGCCATTACAGAAGAAACACTGCTATTCGATAATACCGGAAAAAAGATAGAATTGAAGAAAGGTGACAAAGTGTCTGCTTATACCCGTGCGGATAAACCAAGGATTATGATTTACCCACCACAGTACACTCCGGATGCTGTCATTGTGGAAACAGATAAAAAGAACACCGCAGTAGTTGGAATATTTGATGACGAATTGGTGGATTCGTACTTGAAGCTACAGTTGAATATAGATGACGGTACAGACATTTCCAGCGCTTCAGGTAATAAAGTGAAAGCTGATGACTTGAAGAATAAAGACTTGCTAGTATTCTACAAAGAAACAACGCGAAGTATACCAGCTCAGACAATGCCAGAGAAAGTAGTTGTACTAGACGGAAATCCAGTAGATGAAGATGCTACTGTAGAACAGATCATAGAAGATGATCATTATATGGTTGACGGTGTGAAGATGGTACCGCTTCGTTTGCTTGCCGAGAAACTAGGCTATGTAGTGGATTCAACTGGTGTCGGTGCGATTGTATCAAAAGGTGCTCCATCTTATACGATTACTCGCGGACAAAAGGAATATGACTACAATAAATCATTGATGAAGTTCGAAGCGGCACCGGAGCTACTGGAACCAAGGAAAACCTATGTACCGGTAGGGTTAATTGAAGAAATGATGAAGTAATGAAACTATATAAAAACCAGGCAGGCATCCGTGGACATCTGCCTTGTTTGCCATTTACATCAAGACTTCTTTTTCACTTGTTTCTTTTCTTTCGGATAGAGGTTTGTAAAGTAATCGTTCGTAATGTCCCGTACTTGTCCACTTAAGAATAGGACCGCAATCACGTTAGGAATTACTACGATTGCGAGTAATAGATCAAGGAACTTCCAGACGAACTGCAATCCACCAAGTGCTCCGATGATGATTGCCGCGATATATGCCACGCGTATTACGATGGAGAAGTTGGATCCGAATAAGAACTCCGCTTGCTTTTCTCCGTAATAAATAATGACTACAATCGTTGTAATCACGAACAAGAATAATACAATGGATATAATAATTCCGCCTAGGGAAGCACCAAATATTGTACTATACGCTTCTGTCACCATGTTCGCCGCGTTGTCTGCGTCAATGACTTTCCAAACGCCTGTAGTTAGTATGACGAGCGCAGTCATAGTACAAACGATCAATGTATCCACGACGACTTCAAAGACGCCCCAGAAACCTTGTTTGGCAGGATGACTATTCACTGCAGCTGCGTGTGCAATCGGTGCTGTACCGATACCGGCTTCATTGGAATATAATCCGCGGGCGAGTCCCCATCGAATAGCCGCTGCGACACCGGCCCCTGCGAAGCCGCCTGCCGCTGATATCGGTTGAAATGCATGTGTGAAAATCAAGCCAAATGCTGCGGGCACTGCATCGACATGAGCTCCGATAATAATGAGTGCTGTTAAAATATAGACCACGACCATGGATGGAATTAGACGTTCTGTTACACGCCCAATCGCTTTAATTCCTCCAAATGAAATGAGTGCAACCAGTAACGCGACGAGAATACCTGTTACGATTGGAGATAAACCAAATGAACCTTCAAGGGTCGTAGCGATGGAGTTAGATTGCACCATAGTACTCGCCATAACTTCTAACATGAGGGCGAATGCAAAGATATACGCAACCTTTTTCCAGCCAAGTCCCTTTTTTATGTAATACATCGGACCACCGACATAATCACCGGCAGCATTCTTTTCACGATATTTGATACCGAGCACGACTTCGGAATATTTCGTACCGATTCCGATCAGTGCCACAATCCACATCCAGAAGATCGCGCCAGGTCCACCTAGCGCGATGGCTACAGGAACTCCGACGATATTTGCTGCTCCCATCGTAGAGGCAAGTGCAGAGGTTGTTGCTTGAAAAGGGGTTAGCGTACCGTCCCCAGAACCTTTAGACATAATCCTTCCGAAGGTTTGACGAAAAATGTGAGGCATATAACGGAACTGGAAGAATTTCAGACGAATTGTGAGAAACAATCCGCCTCCCAGAAGTAAAATGATGATGGGTAATCCCCATAAAAAATCCGAGACGATTTCTACCCATTTCGTAAACGTATTCATTGGCAACGACTCCTTTTGTAGTTTGATACTATTCAAACATCTAGTTGTTTTGTTTCGGTTTACGAATTAGTTGTCTACTATACTAGTGAATGTATGGAAGAAATGTCAAATGAAATTAGAAATGTGCTCATTTTTAGTACTTGAGTCATCGTTGATAGATACACGATGAAACGTACATTTGAAAGAGATACGATAAGCCATTTTGCCGTATACTACTGTGCGAAATATATGGAATTGTTTGAAATCTGTTGACAGACGGCTAAAGACCATGTAGTATTACGTTCAATATTACATTGCAGACTAAGAATGGAACTAGTAAAAATGTTTATGTCTATGCAGAGAGCTGATGGTTGGTGGAAATCAGCAGACGTACATTTTGAACTCATCCATGAGTCACTCCCTGAAAGTTCTACAGTAAGGGAAGTCGGTTTCCTCCGTTAACGGGATAGACAGTAATTGCTGTCGATAAGTGGATTTGCCAAGTATGGTGAATCAATTAGAGTGGTACCGCGAGTATAACCTCGTCTCTATATTTCAATATAGAGATGGGGTTTTTTGTTTTTATTTTTTTAAAAAAAGGAGTGCAAAGGGATGAGCAGAAAAATTTGGGTTTTTGATACAACATTACGTGATGGAGAACAGGTACCAGGCGCTAAACTAAATCTTTATGAAAAAGTGGAGATTGCACAGCAATTAAAGAAGCTTGGCGTCGACATTATCGAAGCTGGTTTTCCTGCTTCATCCCAGGGTGATTTTGAAGCGGTGAAAGCTGTTGCGCAGCGGATAGGCAACACGGATGACATCATGGTCACAGCATTGGCGCGCGCGGTTCAGGCTGACATCGATTCGGTTTATCATGCAGTTAAGTATGCAGAAAACCCGATGATTCATATGGTGCTAGGCACTTCAGATATTCACGTGGAGAAAAAGTTCAACAAATCAAAGGACCAGATCCTTCAACTAGGCATAGATGCGGTGAAATATGCAAAAACCTTAATGCCTCAAGTTCAGTATTCAACGGAAGATGCATCACGCTCGGAATTCGAGTATTTATGGCATACAATCGAGTCTGTTATGAATGCGGGTGCGACAATGATCAATGTGCCTGACACAGTGGGCTTTGCAGAGCCTGAAGAATTCGGTGCGATGATTTATAAATTAAATGACCGCATGAAAAACTTGAATCCGGATGTCTTATTAAGTGTTCACTGTCATAATGACCTAGGAATGGCGACGGCAAACACCTTAGCAGCGGTCAAGAATGGTGCGGATAAAGTAGAGTGTACAATGAATGGAATCGGAGAACGAGCAGGAAATGCTGCTCTTGAAGAAGTAGTCATGGCATTGAAAACAAGAAGCTCAATTTATAATGTGCGTACGCAAATCAACACAAAGGAAATTATGAATACTTCTCGTCTTGTATCTAGCTTCATGGGATTGGATGTGCAGGTAAACAAGGCAATTACAGGTGATAATGCTTTTGCGCATTCGTCGGGTATACATCAAGATGGCTTATTGAAATCCCGTGATGCCTATGAAATTGTTCATCCGGAAGACGTTGGATTAGATGATATGGAATTGATTTTGACAGCACGGTCAGGACGACATGCTGTGAAAAACGCTCTTGAAAAGCTAGGCTTTACTCATATGAAGCCAGAGGAGTTTGAAGGGGTTTTTGAAGGATTCCTAACATTGGCGGATATGAAAAAGGAAGTATATGACCATGATTTATATATAATTGTGGAAAACTATTATGAAAAGCATGATAAGGAGAACGTGACGAATTACAGCGGTCATTTCTTTGAATTTGAAGACTTACAAGTCGTCAGCAATTCTAGCTTCCCTTCAGCCAGCGTCAAAATTCGTAAAGGGGAAGAAATCTTCCAGTCGAGTGCTGTTGGCACGGGTCCAATCGATGCGCTGTATTCAGCAATTGCAGAAATTACAAAGATACAAGTTAAATTGATTGGCTATGACATTAGCAGTGTTTCTCGAGGGAAAGATGCATTAGGAAAAGTGAAAATTACTATTGCACATGAAGGAGAAAATTATATCGCGAAGGCAGCAGACACTGATATTTTGAAAGCAAGTGCACTGGCGTACATCAATGCAATCAATAGTGTAATCGTAGCGAAAATAAAAGGAACTTCTGCACATAAGTTAGCCGTGAATATTTAATTTAAAATAAAGAGGCAGCTGTTCGTTTCTGAATAGTTGCCTTTTCTTATGTGTAAATTTGAAGTAAACCAAAGAAGAGTCCTTAACCTTGTGAATAATATGAAATAATTAAATATAGTTCATTAAATTAATCTAACCAAGTAAATTTGATTTACGGTATTATATTCATAGACTCTAGTCTTTTTTTATAACAAATAGTAAATACACTACTTTTAATAAAAAATCAATTACTATAACACAATCAACACGGTTAACTATTTATCGTTATCAATAAATATATTAATTTTAAGAAATAGGAGTTACGTGTAAATACCTTTACATATTTATTCTTTTGTTTGCTAAATTACTACCTAGTGAAGGGCGCCTGAATAGAATATTCTGAAATTAGTGTTGACTTAATGAAAAATATGTATTAATGTATTGCTATATATAACGAATAAAGGTGACGCCGTTCAATACGCGTTATATTCGTATAAAGTAATATGAGAGAAAAGGGAGGATTTATCTATGTATAACCCAGAAATTGAAAGCGCACCCATTTCTGAAAAGCGAGAACTTCAGCTCAAAGGATTAAAAAAGACAGTGGAAAACGTATATAAGAATGTAGGGTTTTATAGACAGAAATTTGATGAATTGCAAATTAAGCCTGAAGACATTCAATCGTTGGAGGATATTAAAAAGCTACCTTTCACCAAGAAAAAAGATTTCCGTGATCAGTATCCATATGGACTATTTGCTATTCCTGTGGATGATGTTGCAAGAATCCATGGTTCATCTGGAACAAGTGGAAAGCCAACTATTGTCGGCTACTCAGAGCGTGATCTTAAGAACTGGGGAATTTTAGTGGCACGTGCTATCGTTGCTGCTGGCGGTAGAAAATCTGATGTTTTTCATAATGCGTATGGGTATGGATTGTTTACAGGAGGACTTGGTCTTCATCAAGGTGCCGATGAATTAGGTGTAGCTACAATACCGATTTCTGGAGGAAATACAGAACGTCAAATCACAATCATCAATGATCTTAAGCCACGTGGAATATGTGGTACCCCGTCTTACGTCTTGAGTATCATTGAGAAGATGGAAGAACAAGGAATGGATCCACGTGAGACAAATCTTGCTTACGGCATATTTGGAGCAGAGGCTTGGTCTGAAAGCGTGCGTCAAAAGTTAGAACAGAAACTAGGAATAAAAGCTGTAGATATCTATGGATTAAGCGAAATTATGGGACCTGGTGTTGCGTCTGAATGTCATGAAGCGCAGGATGGATTACATATTGCAGATGATCATTTCTTTGTTGAAGTAATTAATCCCGATACACTTGAACCCGTTGCCGATGGAGAATTAGGAGAATTAGTATTTACTAGTTTGCAAAAGGAAGCGCTTCCAGTTATCCGTTACCGTACGGGAGATATTGCATCAATTACTCATGAGAAATGTAAATGTGGAAGAACAACGACTCGTATGTCACGTGTTAAAGGACGAACAGACGACATGATCATTGTTCGAGGAGTAAATGTTTTCCCTTCCGAGATTGAACGGGAATTACTTCAAATAGAAGGATTGTCACCTGTTTATCAAATTCAATTAGTTCGCAAAGGCGTTATGGATGCAATTGAATTACATATTGAGATTGAGATTTCTCTATATGAACAAGTTGGCTGTGACCTACTTCATGAATCCATCACGAGTATGAAGCGGAAGATCCAACATAAGTTGAAGAATTCGTGTTTAATTTCAGTGGATGTTGTGTGTAATGAACCGAAAGCACTTCCAAGATCTGAAGGAAAAGCGACACGTGTTGTAGATAAGCGTGAAAATTCACCTGTAAGCGTATGACAATAACAACTGGATAAGGGCGTGAAGTGAGTGCAAGATTTTTTACAGTTCACATTAACGGGAATTACGATTGGAAGTATTTATGCAATTGTCGCCCTCGGTTTTGTTACTATTTATAGTGTGACGAAAGTTATCAACTTGGCTCAAGGTGAATTCGTCATGCTTGGTGGATTGACCATGTTTTCACTCGTATCAGTAGGCGTGCCATATTGGTTTTCCTTTATTGCCACGATACTCTTTGTGACATTCATCGGGTGGCTAATGGAGTTCCTTTTGATACGTAGAGCCAAAGGTGCTGACGCGATCAGCTTAATCATTTTGACTATTGGAACTTCGATCTTCATCCGTGGAATCAGTAGTATGGTATGGGGAAAAGATCAACATACAGTAGCACCTTTCATGGAGAATACCCCTGTTACAATTGGAGGCGCTTCCATTACCCCCCAATCCATTTGGGTCGTTTTGATTATGCTGTTAGTTGTCGGTCTTATGTATATGTTTATCGACAAAACAATGCTAGGCAAAGCATTCCAAGCATCCTCTGTAAACCCGATGGCTGCAAGATTAATGGGAATAAGTCCAAAAAGAATGTCTTCCTTTTCCTTTGTTTTAAGCGCTTCTCTTGGAGCTATTGCGGGCCTTGCGATCGCGCCAATTATTTTCCCGGCATATGATATGGGTGCTATGTTAGGCATTAAAGGATTTTCAGCAGCAATTCTAGGGGGACTAGGTAGTGCCCCCGGAGCTGTCATTGGTGGTTTGCTAATTGGACTATTTGAATCCATGGGTGCAGGCTATGTTAGTTCAGGAATGAAAGATATTATTACATTTTCAATATTTTTGCTTATATTGATCATTAGACCCAATGGTATTTTGGGTGAAAAAACTATTGGGAAAGGAGGGTTGTAATGAAGTTACAAGGCGTACAGCAGACGAAGTGGTGGGGCGTAGTTGTATTCATTGCTGCCATCCTCGTATTTCCATTAGTAGTTACTCAATCATTTTTTATTACACAGGCGACATTTGCAGGTATATACGCTATTATAGCCATCGGTTTAGGCTTGTTAATGGGTTATGCCGGACAAATATCTTTAGGACAGGCAGCATTTTATGGAGTGGGAGCATATACCACGTCGATTCTGACAGCTACGTGGGGATGGAGTCCTTGGCTTAGCTTGCCTATAGCTTTACTCGTTCCCGCTCTTCTAGCTTTTTTCATGGGATATACGATGTCACGTTTAAGTGGATATTACTTAGCTATGGCAACATTGGCTCTTGGTATAATCGTTCATGGTCTTCTGGTTGAAGGCAAAGGAATTACAATGGGAGCATCAGGATTTTATGGGATCCCCCAGCTGTCATTGTTTGGCATGACAATCAACCAAGGAGTTCCATATTACTTTCTAGTATGGTTTTTTGTTTTAATAGTTTTAATTCTTTCACTGAACATTGTTCATTCTCGGGTTGGACGTGCACTCCGTTCTATACACGACTCAGAAATAGCCTCCAGCTCGATGGGGGTTAATACGGGCAGGTATAAAATGCAGGTGTTTATATTGAGCGCTGCATTTGCGGGGCTTGCCGGCTGGTTGTTTGCCCACATGAGTTACAGTATATCTCCTTCTGCCTTTACATTTGATGCATCCATTCTTTTCTTAGCAATGGTCGTTCTCGGAGGAAGTGGAAGTGTATGGGGGGCATTAATAGGGGCTTTACTAATTCGTATGATCGGCATTACCGTTCATACACTTGGTGAGCAATTCTCGTTTATCACTAGTGATTCGGAACACGTGATTTATGGATTAATCTTAATATTAGTCGTTATCTTTATGCCAAAAGGTCTGTTTCCAACAGTAATAGACTGGTTTAAAAATACATCCATAAAAAGAGTAGAAAAAAAATCATCTGTACCAGTCACACCGATAGAACGAAGTGTTTCAGAATGAGAGGATGATGACATTGTTGCAAGTAGAATCAATTACAAAAAGATTTGGCGGAGTTGTAGCAAATAGCGATGTCAGCTTCTCTGTCGATGAAGGGCAAATTGTTGGGCTAATAGGACCGAACGGAGCAGGAAAAAGCACAATGTTCAATATGATATCTTCTATTTTTCCACCGACCGAAGGAAATATTTTGTTTTGCGGGAAGAGGATTGATCTCCTCCCTTCATATAAAGTAGCTCCATTAGGCATATCACGGACCTTCCAAAACTTACAAGTGTTTAAAAATATGACAGTGATTGAGAATGTCATGGTAGGCCAGCATATGAGAACGAAGCAAAATCTTTCAGGAGTTGCTTCCATGTTACTTGGCATTGCAAAAAATGAGCGCAAAGTGTATGAAGAGGCAATGGATATCTTACGTTTCTTCAATCTAGAACTACTATACGATCAAAAGGCATCCAGTTTGTCATTAGGTAAATTGCGACTATTAGAATTTGCCCGTGCTTACGCTACAGAACCTAAACTTCTTCTGTTGGATGAAATTGCAGCAGGATTAAATCATAGTGAGACGTCTGAAATGAGTGAGTTGATTAAAAGAGTAAGAGACTCTGGAGTAACCATTCTAGTCGTTGAGCATGATATGGATCTAGTCATGAGCATTTGCGATAAACTCGTTGTTTTGGATCAGGGTATGAAGATTGCAGAAGGAGCCCCAAAAGAAATTCAAGCGAATGAAGCGGTAATTGCGGCTTACTTAGGTGCTGAGATCGAGGAGGAAGTCGTATGAGTGAACAAAAGCTACTTGAGGTACTCGACTGTTCTGTAAGCTATGGACCGATTCAAGCATTGAATGGCGTATCACTGTCTGTTAAACAAGGAGAAATTGTCGCTTTGCTAGGTGCAAATGGAGCGGGTAAGACAACTCTTCTACAAACCATGTCTGGACTACTTCGACCGACAAGCGGCCAAATTATTTATCAAGGTACGGATATTACAGGAATGGAAGCAGAAAAGATTGTTGAGAAACACCTAATTCATGTACCTGAACATCGTCAAATTTTTTCTACAATGACTGTGTTGGATAATTTATATTTAGGTGCTTACCATCATCGTAAAACTACTAACAAGCAGGCAATAGAAGAAAACATCAAAAGAGTTTTCGAATTATTCCCAATATTGAGTGACCGAAAAGATCAAATGGGTGGAACGATGTCTGGCGGTCAGCAACAAATGCTTGCGATTGCAAGAGGTATGATGGCAGAGCCTGACTTATTGTTATTAGACGAACCTACATTAGGACTAGCTCCACTTATAGCGAAGGACGTATTAGAACTAGTCGGTAATTTACGTAAGCAGTTTGGAACAACGATTTTATTAATAGAACAAAATTTACATGCATCCCTTAAAGTTGCTGATCGGGGGTATGTCATTTCTCATGGTGAAATCATTAAGAGCGGCAGTTCAAGTGAATTATTGAATGATCCGGAAGTAAAAGAAGCTTATTTAGGCCACACAGTACATTAATGATGGGGGATGAGAAGATGTTCAAAAAATTAACTATGCTATTTCTAGCAGGCATAATTTCATTGGTGCTAGCCGCATGTAGCGACACAGACGCGAATTCTGAAAATGGAGAACCGACAGAGTATAAGATCGGTGCAATTTATTCAAAAACGGGTCCAAACAGTCCGTTAGGCGAACCTGAATGGAATGCAGCAAAACTACTAGAAGAGAAAATCAATGCAGATGGTGGAATTAATGGCATTCCGCTAAAGATCATCTTGGCGGATGATGAATCCAGCCAGGAAAAAGCAACACAAGAAGCTAATCGATTAGTGAACGACGAAAAAGTATTAGCGTTACTCGGGTCTTCAGGTAGTGGTGAAAGCCTTGCTATGAAAGGAATCGCCTTGCAACAAAAAGTTACTATGATCTCGGCTGCAGCAAGTGCGCATGTCGTTGAACCTGTTGAAGATGCAGAATGGGTATTTAAAACACCGCAATCGGATAGACAAGCAGTTGAACGGGTTTATATGTATTTAAAAGAACAAGGAATTAAGAAAATTGGTACGATTAGTGATTCTAATGCGTTTGGCTCAAGTGGCTTAGAGCAATTGGAAGCTTTAGCAGATGAATATGATATTAAAATCGTAGCAAAAGAAAGCTATAATACACAAGATCCTGATATGAGTACGCAAGTGACGAAGATTAATAGTGCAAAAGCAGAAGCAATCGTCGTCTGGGGAACGAATCCCGGACCTGCCGTCATCGCAAAGAATGCGCATGATCTAGGAATTAGTTTACCGGTATTTGGAAGTCATGGCATTGCAAATCAAAACTTTATCTCTTTAGCGGGAGAGGCTGCAGAAGGTGTAGTAATTCCAACTGGAAAGCTATTATTCCCAGACCAGATTCCTAAAGATGATATACAGCACAGTGTATTATCAGAGTTCTACAATGAGTATACAGAAAAGTACGGCAGTGAACCGACTAACTTTGGTTCTTATGGCTATGACAATGTGATGTTGACAGTGGAAGCATTGAAGAATGGTGCTACTGATCGTGAAGCAATTCGAGATTATTTAGAAGAGAATATTAAAGACTGGATTGGTACGACAGGAGTTTATAATTACACAGCTGAAGATCATAATGGGCTTGGACCGGAGAGCTTTGTAATGGCGACTGTGAAGGATGGAAAATGGACATATATTGAATGATGTAAAAAGCACTGCGTCTTAGCAGTGCTTTTTGTATGAAGAGTTTTTAAACAACTACATATCTACTAAGTAAAATACGTCCGTGACGCAATGCTCTGGAATCTCGAAATGAAAATAAATTATTCTGAATATATTCTTGACAACGCTTACACATTGATTTAAGATACTAAGTATAACAAGAAAAGCGAACAACGTATTTTATACGTTATACTTGAAAGGATCGATTTTCTTTCGATAGAGAGGAGAAGCCAGCATATGAGTAATGAACAGAAAGTTTATGATATAACAATAATTGGTGGCGGCCCTGTGGGTTTGTTTACATCCTTTTATGCAGGTATGCGTCAAATGTCGGTAAATTTGATTGAGAGTCTTCCGCAACTTGGCGGTCAACTAACAGCTTTGTATCCAGAGAAGTATATTTACGATATTGCAGGTTTCCCAAAAATCACTGGACAAAAACTTATTGACAATCTAGTTGAGCAGATGTCTCAGTTTGAACCAACTATCACACTTGAACAAGAGGTACGTGAAGTGACTAAGCAAGAAGACGGGAACTTCAAAATCCAAACGAATAAAGAAACACATTATTCTAAGGCAATTATTATTACTGCAGGAAATGGTGCATTTCAACCTAGAAAGATTGAAATTGAAAACGCTGAACAATACGAGGGTAAAAACTTACATTACTTTATTAAAGATTTACAATACTTCGCAGGAAAGAATGTTCAGGTTTTTGGCGGTGGAGATTCTGCGGTAGATTGGTCTCTAATGCTTGAGCCGATTGCCAACAAGGTAACACTCGTTCACCGCCGCGATAAATTCCGCGCACATGAAGCTAGTGTTGAGAACTTAATGAATTCCAAAGTAGAAGTTAAAACACCATATATTCCATCATTATTTATTGGTGAAGAACATATTGAAAAAATCGTTCTAAGTAAAATGAAGTCAGACGAGGTAGAGGAAATCGCAATTGACGAAGTGATAGTCAACTATGGTTTCGTGTCTTCACTTGGTCCTATCAAGGATTGGGAACTAGAAATAGAAAAGAACAGCATTGTCGTTAATTCGAAAATGGAAACGAACATTGAAGGTATTTATGCTGTAGGCGACATTTGTACGTATCCAGGAAAAGTTAAACTTATAGCTAGCGGGTTTGGAGAAGCACCTACGGCTGTTAGTAATGCCAAGGTCTACATTGATCCAACGGCTAAAGTTCAAGCAACACATAGTACGACATTAATGGAGAAAAAGGAAAAGCAAGATCAGAAAAAAGTCCCGGTCAACTCTTGAACATTTGACTAATTAGAATAAAGGAGGACACCTTTTATGGCTACACATACTATTGTTGATCAATCAACTTGCATAGCGTGCGGTGCTTGCGGAGCAAGTGCACCTGACATTTTTGAATATAATGATGAAGGTTTTGCATTCGTACATCTAGATAATAATGAAGGTTCAGCAGAAGTCGATGAGGATTTATTGGATGATTTGGATGATGCGGTTGAGGGCTGCCCAACTGACTCCATTAAAGTATCAGAACATCCAATCGTTTTGGAAGAGGTCTAGTATTTTTTTGAGACCAAGTATAACAAAATTTATGAAAAGACGTTAAGTTTGTTATATTTTATCGCTTAAATACGTATCTTGTGGTATTAACTTTTCAAAATCTAAAGGAGGAATTAGATAAATGGTAATGATGACAGCGATGACCGCAGATGAAAAGATGGAGTATTTCATGGAACGTATAGAAAGTGGCGATAAGATCCAGGCAGATGATTGGATGCCCGAAGAGTATCGTCAAACGTTAATTAAACTCATTTCCATGCACGGAATCAGTGAAATTATGGGAGCGCTCCCTGAGAAAGAGTGGGTACCTAAAGCGCCTTCACTATACCGCAAACTTGGAATTATGGCGAAAGTACAAGATGAAATGGGTCACGGACAACTATTATTACGCGTAGCAGAAGATTTAATGAAGCCATATGGTAAAACTCGCGGTGATATCATGCAGGATCTATTCAATGAGGATCTGAAGTTTCATAATGTATTTCATATGGAAACAAAGACTTGGGCAGATGCAGGATTGATAGGTTGGTTAGTAGATGGGGCTGCAATCATTACACAAACGAATATGCTAGATGCATCTTATGGGCCGTATGCAAAGGCCTTACAACGTATTTGTGCAGAAGAAGTATTCCATGCGCAGCACGGAGAGTCGATTATCATGGCACTTGCTGAAGGAACAGAAGAACAGAAAGCAATGGTGCAAGACGCGCTTAACCGCTGGTGGCCAGCACTGCTTATGTTTTTTGGACCTCCAAGTAAAGCTACGACAGGTGCATCAAAGCAAGAAGCTACTATTAAATATCGTATTCGTAAGAACACAAATGAAGAATTACGCCAGAGCTTCTTGGACAAATACATCCCGAGAATTCTATCGCTCAGTTTAACAATCCCGGATGATACATTGCATTTCGATCAGGAGAAGAAACATTGGGTTTATCAGCAACCCGACTGGTCAGAGTTCAAAGAAATTATTAAAAATAATGGACCAAAATCACAAGCGCGTCTTAATCTTCGCCGTTCATCATATGAGAACAATGCGTGGGTACGTGAAGCGTTAAGTGCAATTGTTGAATAAAGGAGCGGAAGAGAATATGTCAGAGAAAACATTTTATCAAGAGTTTGAAGTATTTAGTAAGCGCACCCATGCTGCGTCATTCCAGCACCAATTCGATTTACTAGCACCAAATGAAGATATGGCACTTATGATGGCACAAGAAAACTTTATGCGTCGTGAGCCGGTCGTTGATATATGGGTCGTAAATAAAAAAAATATCCGAAGTATGGATGAAGAAGAACGTCTTTCTTTGAGTCGTTTAGATAACAAAGATTACCGTACTACAAAAGGTTATGGTTACTTACGTAAAAAATGGCGTAAATACGAACAAGAAATGCTCGATGAGAAGGAAATCCTATCTTGGGCAGGAGGTAAAGAAAAATGAGTAATGTTGAAAAAATGATGAGTACGGAAGAGAAAAAAGCAGTAGAAACGCTTTTATTTCAGTTAGCAGATGATGATTTCCTGTTTTCATATCGTGGCTCTGAATGGTTGGGTCTAGCTCCGCATATAGAAGAGGATGTTGCATCATCTTCTATCACACAAGATTCCATGGGTCATGCAGCTATGTATTATAAGTTGCTAGAGGACTTAGGATTAGGTAAAGCGGATGATCTAGCTCACTTACGTCCTGCACTAGAGCGAAAAAATAGCGTTTTGACTGAACGTATTAATGGTGACGGCTATTATATGGACACACCACAATATGATTGGGCTTATACAGTAGTTAGAAGTTACTTCTATACACAAGCGAAACGAGCGAAGATCAATTCACTCAAAGAAAGCTCATATGAACCACTCCAAGAGATTGCTGTAAAAGTCAGTATGGAACTCTATTATCATGTGATGCATTGGAAGTTATGGTTCAAACAATTACTAAGCTCCACAGAAGAAGCGAAAACTAAAATGATGAGTGCAATTGAATTGGTTGTTGCAGACATGGGAGATCTATTCTCTTATGGAGAACAAAAAGAACTGATTGAACGCTTTGACTTGATAGATTCAGAAGAAAAAATACAAAATGCTTGGCTTGAAGCATTACGTCCAACATTTGAAAAATTGGAATTGGATTTACCGATAATTCCTGAACCTAAGTTGAATGGACGTAATGGACAACACACAGATGAGTTGCAAGCGGCAATCGATACACTTTCTGAAGTGTACAGACTCGATACAGCCACTAACTGGTAATAGATAGAAAGAGGTGTTTTGGAAATGGTAGCTCTTATAAAAAACTCACAAAACTTGGAGGTATGGAAGGTGCTTGAAAGCGTCAAGGACCCTGAAATTGATACAGTCAGTATAGTGGATCTTGGAATGGTGGAGAAAGTGGAAGTTGAAACCGAACAGATCAAGGTAACGTTATTGCCTACGTTTTTAGGTTGCCCGGCACTTGAAATCATCCGAACGAATACTAAGAATGCTGTGATGGGGCTATCTTTTGCCAAAAACGTTGAAGTAGAATTTATTTTCAGTCCTCCTTGGACATCTGATCGTGTGACGGAAAATGGAAAAAAAGGATTGAAAGAGTTTGGAATCGCTGCTCCACCGCGTCATCTGGAAGAGGATGGATCGTGGCACGTAGATTGCCCGTATTGTAATTCAACCTACGTCACGATGGAAAATATATTTGGACCAACTGCTTGTAGAAGTATTTTATATTGCAAGAGTTGTAAAACGCCGTTCGAAGCAATGAAACCTGTATCAACAATAATGTAATTGGAGGATTTTAAATGGCTAAATTAATCGCACTTTACAAACACCCTGAAAACAAAGAGGAATTTGACGAGCATTACTTCAATGTTCATTCACCACTCACAGCGAAGATTCCTGGCTTGCGTGAAATGAAAGTAACGAAATTCACTGGTAACCCAATGGGTGGAGAACCACCGTATTACTTGATGTGTGAAATGATTTACGATGATGCTGCATCATTAAAAGCAGGTTTGAGCTCTGATGAAGGAAAAGCTTCTGGAAAAGACTTGATGGGCTTTGCAGGTAAGCTAGTTACTTTGATGATTGGTGAAGACAGCGAATGACAGCCTTCAAATTCATAGAAACATCGGTTGATCAACAAATCGGCATCATTGAATTGAACAGACCTAAGCAATTGAACTCTTTAAATCGTTATATGGTAGGTGAAATTCTAGAGGCGCTGCAAGCGTTTGATCAAAATGAGGAAGTACGTGTAATTTTGCTAGTTGGCAAAGGAAAAGCTTTCTCTGCTGGTGCTGATATAGAGGAGATGGCCGAGGCAGATTCAATGAGTCTTGAATTGTTGAATCAGTTTGCTGACTGGGATCAGATTCCTCTTATCAAAAAGCCCATCATCGGTGCAGTTCATGGATTTGTTTTTGGTGGAGGTTTTGAACTTGCCCTTTGCTGCGATGTCCTATTAGCCGCTGATGGCACAGAGTTTGCATTCCCTGAAGTGACGTTAGGTGTTATGCCAGGAGCTGGCGGGACGCAACGCTTAACTAAGTTAGTTGGACGTGCGAAAGCGATAGAGTGGCTGTGGACAGGTGAGCGAATCAAAGCTAATGAATTACAAAAATACGGAGTGATCAATCGAATCGTCTCTCCAGAGCTATTGCGCGAAGAAGCTTTACGGTTTGCAAATAAGATCGCTAGCATGCCGCCACTTGCTATCCGAATGATTAAGGATTCAGTTAACAAGGCGGTTGACTATCCACTATATGAAGGTATGCAGTATGAGCGAAAGAACTTCTATCTCTTGTTTTCATCGGAGGATCAAAAAGAAGGAATGCAAGCTTTTGTCGAAAAGAGAAAACCGGTATATAAAGGAAGATAAGGAGACGACTTTCTATGTTTGAAACAATTCAATACGAGTTGAAAGATGGTATTGCTTGGCTTACATTGAATCGTCCTGATAAATTAAATGCATTCGTAGCTCAGATGAATCGTGAAATTAAAGATGCGTTGCGTATGGCATCAAAGGACGACAATGTAAGATGCATCGTCGTAACAGGAGCGGGTAGAGCGTTCTGTTCAGGCCAGGATCTGTCAGAAGTTGATGAACAAATGGATCACGGGCAAGTACTAAGAGATCACTACGGTCCAATGATTATGGAGATAAAGAAATCGGAAAAGCCGATTATTGCAGCAGTCAATGGAGTAGCGGCCGGAGCGGGTTTTAGTCTAGCTTTAGCATGTGATTTCCGTTTGATGTCTGAGAAAGCCAGCTACATAAATGCATTCATACATGTAGGACTCATTCCTGACTCTGGCAATCTGTTTTATCTATCGCAATTAGTTGGTTCAGCGAAAGCAGCAGAAATTTCAATTCTAGGTGAGAAAATCTCCGCAGCGCAGGCATTGGATTTGGGTCTAGCAACAAGAGTTTATTCTCAAGAAGATTTTGAGGTAGAAGTGAAAGCGTTCGCAAAAGGTATTGCCACGAAGCCAACTAAGGCTATTGGACTAATTAAAAGAGGATTGAATGACGTTCAAACACTACCGTTTGAAGAATATCTTCAACGTGAAGCAGAAAGTCAGCGAATTGCTGGCTTAACTGAAGATCATGTAGAAGGTATCGAAGCATTTAAAAACAAAAGAAATCCTGAATTTATTGGAAAGTAAGAGGAGGAAATAAAATGACAAATGTTCAAGAGCAAGAAGTAGCACAAACGATGAAGCGTGATTTCTATAAATTGTTTATCAACGGAGAGCAAGTAGAGAGCAGCAATGGTGCTCGGACAAAAGTCTATAATCCCGCAACAGGAGAGCTCCTAGCGGAAGTCGCAAAAGCAACTCAAGAAGATGCACAACGCGCTATTGAAGCAGCACGTAATGCATTTGATAACGGGAAGTGGAAAATTACCCCAACGGGAAAACGTGCTCGTGTACTTAATAAAATTGCAGCGATCATGAGAAGTCGTTTTAGCGAATTAGTAGAACTAGAAGTACTGAATACAGGTAAAACTATTTCGGCAGCACAAGCACAGATTAATCAGGCTGTAGAAGATTTTGAGTTTTATGCAGGGGCACTAGTTTCACACCGCGGCTCTGTAAATAACGTACCTGGTCAATTCCACAACTACACAGAAAAAGAGCCGGTTGGCGTATGTGCGCAAATCATTCCATGGAACTATCCTTTAATGATGGCAGCTTGGAAAGTTGCACCGGCACTTGCGGCAGGATGTTCTGTAATTATTAAACCTGCATCTCTTACACCGCTGACAGCAATTATCTTAGGAGAAATTTGCCATGAAGCTGGAGTTCCCGAAGGTGTAGTAAACATCTTACCGGGATCAGGTTCTGAAATTGGAAACTATCTGGTTGAACATGATTTGGTAAACAAAGTAGCTTTCACAGGCTCTACACCGATTGGTAAAGATATTATGGCACGTGCTTCTGGCACATTGAAGCGTGTCACATTAGAGTTAGGCGGAAAATCACCAAGCCTAATCTTTGAAGACGCGGATATTGATCAAGCAGTAGATTGTTCTATCTATGGTATTTACAATAACACTGGACAGTCATGTGACGCACGTTCACGAATTTATATACATGAAGATGTGTATGATGAGTTCGTTGAGAAATTCGTTGAAAAAACTAATCGTATCGTTCTGGGTGATCCGTTCAGCAAAGGAACACATGTAGGAGCAGTAATTGACCAAGGACAATTGGATACTGTAAAAGAATATGTACAATCGGCAATTGATGAAGGGGCAGAAATTTTGGCCGGCGGTGAGCAAATACACCCTGAAGGCTTTGAGAAAGGTTTCTGGTATGCACCGACAGTTATCGGTAACGTGACGCAAGAAATGCGCGTAGTACAAGAAGAAATCTTTGGTCCTGTTGTTGTGCTTTCCAAGTTCTCGAATGAAAAAGAAGCGATCGCATTGGCGAATGACTCGGTGTTCGGTCTAGCATCATCTGTTTGGTCTAAAGATGGCGCACGTGCAACACGTGTTGCAAATCAAATCCAAGCGGGCATCGTCATGATCAACTCACCATTCTCTGCTTTCCCTGGAACACCATTCGGTGGATACAAGCAATCAGGATTTGGACGCGAGTTAGCTATTGAAACATTGGATCTTTACTCCGAGACGAAGAGTATCATGTCTTACTATGGATCTCGCCCATTAAACCCATTCGGACTGTAAAAAACATTACCTTAAAAGGAACAGGGGCTAGTTTGCATGCCTCTGTTCTTTCTTACTATAAATATGAAATAGCTATTTAAAGGGGGAAGTAAAATGATTAAAAATATAGTAGTTGTTGGTTCTGGCGTGATGGGTAGAGGTATTGCTTATGTAAGTGCATTAGGTGGATATTCTGTCACTATCGTAGATATTAATGAACAAGCATTGGCTAACGCAGAGAAAGAAATTGAGTTGATCATTACAAAAGGTGTGGATCGACAAAAAATCACGCAACAAGTAGCGAAAGAGCTTCGTACAAATCTTCATTTCGAAACGGAGTTAGCAATCGCGGCAAAAACAGCGGATCTAGTTATTGAAGCGGTACCTGAAATTGCAGATATAAAAAAACAAGTATTCCAAACGATTGAAGAAAATGCACCTACATCCTGCTATTTTGCAACTAATACGTCAACTATGAGTCCAACTGAAATTGCATCGTACGGTCAGCGTCCTGAACGCACTATTGCCATGCACTTTTTCAACCCTGTACATAAAATGCCACTTGTAGAAATTATACGCGGGCTAGAAACAAGTGATGAAACAGCAGAAGTCATTAGAAATGTAGCTGTAAAAATGGGGAAAGAAACGGTTGTCATCAATGAATTCCCTGGTTTTGTCACAAGCCGAATTAGCGCACTAGTCGGAAACGAGGCTTTTTACATGTTGCAAGAAGGCTTAGGCTCACCTGAAGAAATCGATAAAGCAATTAAATTGGGCCTAAACTATCCTATGGGACCATTTGAATTAGTAGATTTAGTCGGACTAGATGCACGCTTGAATAACTTGAAATATCTCCACGAAAAACTGGGTGAAAAATATCGTCCTGCCCCTCTGCTAGAACAGTACGTTAAAGCTGGACGTCTCGGCAGAAAGAGTGGAAAAGGAGTCTATGACTACACGGATAACAAGGAGATGGTGAAATCATGAAGGAAGTTGTAATCGTTGATGCAGTACGTACACCATTTGGAAGATATAAGGGGGCGCTAAAAGCAGTTCGTCCAGATGATTTGGGTGCAACAGTAATTAAGGCCTTAATTGATAGAAATCCAAATCTTCCAACTGAAGACATTGAAGAAGTGGTCTTTGGAAATGCGAATCAGGCAGGCGAAGATAATCGTAATGTGGCTCGTATGTCAGCCTTACTTGCCGGCTTGCCTATAGAAGTGGGCGGAACAACTATTAACCGCTTATGTGGATCGGGTATCGATGCAGTTATGTATGCAGCTAGAGCAATCATGGCAGGCGAAGGGGATGTCTTCATCGCAGGTGGTACGGAGAGTATGACACGCGCGCCATTTGTGATGGGGAAGCCTGAAGTAGAGTACCCACGTGGAGACATGAAAATGTATGACACAACTATTGGATGGCGCTTTACTAACAAGGAATTAGAGAAAATGTACGGATCTGACACTATGCCGAAAACAGCGGAAAATGTAGCACAACGTTATAACATTTCGCGAGAAGAGCAAGATGCTTTTGCATATGAAAGTCAACGCCGAGCAAAAAAAGCAATTGAGGAAGATGTATTCAGTAAAGAAATAGTACCGGTTGTATATAAAGATCGTAAAGGCAATGAAATCATTGTGGATCGGGATGAACATCCACGTCCAGAATCATCTGTCGAGGCATTGGCAAAACTACGACCGATATTTGAAGGTGGCACAGTTACAGCAGGTAATGCATCAGGGGTAAATGATGGAGCAGCAGCTCTTTTATTAATGAGTGCGGAGAAAGCGAAAGAACTCGGATTAAAGCCACTCGCAAAGTATGTTATAGGAGCAGTGGCAGGTCTTGAGCCAGCGGTGATGGGACTAGGTCCAATTGATGCATCGCGCAAAGCTTTAAAACGTGCAGACTTAACAATTGATGACATAGGCCTAGTAGAATTAAATGAGGCATTTGCTTCTCAGTCGCTCGAGTGTATTCGCCAACTAGAATTAGATACACAGAAAGTAAATGTTAACGGTGGAGCGATTGCGTATGGACATCCACTCGGAGCAAGTGGGGCACGAATTTTGATGACTTTAATATATGAGATGAATAAGCGTGATACGCAGTACGGCCTGGCAACTATGTGTATAGGTGTGGGGCAAGGTATAGCAATGATCGTAGAAAAGCCAGAAGTGTAAGATTTATTACGCTTCACGCATAAAGGAGCTTGTATAATGAAACCAGTTTTATTAGAAATTAAAAACCGTATCGCTTATGTAACAATTAATCGGCCGGAATCTTTGAATTGCTTTAATTATCCGGCCTTAAAAGAACTACAAGAAATCGTAGAGACCCTCCATATTGCTCCTGATGTCAGAGTTGTAATTTTCAAAGGGGCAGGGGAAAAGGCATTCAGTGCTGGAGCAGATCTGAAAGAGCGTAAAACTCTTAATGAATCGGAAGTACGCCGTAATGTAAAAGCTATTCGTGATGTGTTCAATAGTATTGCAGAATTACCACAACCTACAATCGCTGCAGTGAATGGCCATGCACTAGGTGGCGGTTTTGAATTGATGCTAGCTTGTGATTTCTCTATCGCGGTGACACATGCTACGTTAGGTTTGACTGAAACTAGTTGGGCAATCATTCCGGGGGCGGGAGGCACACAACGTCTGCCCCGATTAGTTGGAGTGATGAAAGCAAAAGAACTGATATTTACTGCCAAACGCCTGACTGCAGCTGAAGCATTGGAGCTAGGTATTATATTAAAAGTAGTTGCATCAGATAATTTAATGGCATCTTGCGAAGAATTGGCAGAAGCTATTATGAAAAATGGTCCTGTTGCAATTAAACAAGCTAAATATGCAATTAATGAAGGATTAAATACTGATCTTCGTACAGGACTCGCAATCGAGACGAAAGCATACGAATTAGTCATCCCGACCAAAGATCGCGTTGAGGCTTTACAAGCATTCAATGAAAAGCGTGAACCGGAATTCCAAGGCACATAAGCTTGTCATCATTATTGGCCAAAGGTTATAATGGAGAGAAGGAACCGAATAATTTAATTGAAAGAGTGGTTTTTTCTATCTCTAATACAAAGTCTATGATATTTACGATTTTCGGTGATTATGTTCGCCACTATGGCAATAAAATTTGGATTGGTAGCCTGATCCAGTTAATGAAAGAATTTGGCCATAATGAACAAGCTGTACGCGTTGTTCTATCTCGAATGATGAAGCAAGGATGGTTTGAAACAGAGCGTGTAGGAAGAAAGAGTTACTATTACTTAACAAAACGTGGGGTATCTCGTATCGAGGAAGCTGCATCGCGTATTTTTAAATTAGAGCCTCATGAATGGGATGGTCAATGGCGTATGTTGATTTACAACATACCTGAAGATAAACGGCAACTCCGCGATGAATTGCGGAAAGAGCTTTTATGGAGTGGATTCGGTACCTTTACGAATGGTTGTTGGATTACGCCAAATGATTTGGCGAAAGAAGTACGCTTATTAATAGCAAAATATGAGATTGAAGATCACGCCGACTTATTTCTCTCCGAGAACAGAGGACCAAGGTCAAACCAAGAATTGGTTGCCAAAAGCTGGCCTCTTGAAGAGATTGAGAAAAAGTATGAAGAGTTTATTTCGATATACAGTCATAAATTCGTCGTGTCTACAAGTGCAATGGAAAGTGGTTTGTTATCGGATGCCCAATGTTTTGTAGAACGCACCAATTTAGTGCATGAATATCGTAAGTTTTTGTTTGTTGATCCCGGTTTGCCAAAAGAACTTCTTCCTGAGATGTGGAGCGGAACACACTCAGCTCATTTATTTGCACAATATTATAAGTTACTTGCGGAACCCGCTAATCGATTTTTCGAACATATATTTGAAAAAGATAATGATATAAGTAGAAAAGACGCTACGTACGATGCTGAAGACAACCCGATGATTATAAAATGATAGAAAAAAGCCGTGAGCATTTTATTTTACGCTCATGGCTTTTCTTAATGATAACCTATCAAGCATTCAATTCGTTCTGTAAAATAAGGTTGAAGTCTTTTCCTTTCTCAACGTACGTATCTATAGACAGCTGAATCAGTTCAAGATCTTGGTCATTCAATTGTCTAACGACTTTTCCAGGAGATCCGATCACTAAAGAGCGCGGTGGAATAACTTTTCCGGAAGGGATTAAAGTGTTTGCGCCTATAATGCATTCTTCTCCGATGTCTGCATGATCAAGAATGGTTGAACCCATACCAATAATAGACCGTTTTCGGATTCTACAGCCATGTAATACTACATTATGTCCAACAGTTACTTCGTCTTCAATTTCAACAGGTGCATTTTCATATAGATGAATTGTAGAATTATCCTGTATACTGCACCGCTTGCCGATTACAATAGCACCCTCGTCCGCGCGTAATACAGAGTTGAACCATATCGTAGATTCTTCTCCAACTGTTACGTCGCCTATCAGATAAGCACCGGGGGCAATGAAAGCGGATTCATTAATCAAAGGACTTTTGTTATTGTAAGGTATAATCAAGAATTTTCTCCTCCTATCGATGTAAATATATGATAAAGTATAACATAAAAGGGAGTGCATTGTATGAATAGGTTATGTAAGGAATTGTCTATACGATATCCAGTCATTCATGGTGGGATGGGAAATATCAGTAGCGTAAATTTGGCGGCAGCTATTTCCGAAGCTGGGGGTTTAGGCACAATAGGTTGTGGAACATCCGGATTAGATGAGGTAGAGCAAAAAATTGCCGATTTGAAATCTATGACTTCACGTCCTTTTGCTGTAAATATTGCTATTAATGTAGCACCTCAAGTCGAAGAATTACTAGCATTAGTTATTAAGCACCGAGTACCTGTTGTATCGTTATCGGCTGGCAATCCGTCGCCATACATTCAAACCTTACATGATAATGAAATAAAAGTTATGGCTATCGTAGCTTCTGTAAAGCATGCATTAAAAGCGGAAGCGGCCGGAGCGGATATTATAGTGGCGGAAGGGTTTGAAGCTGCTGGTATCAACTCGCCTCTTGAATTAACTACGATGACATTGATTCCGCAAATTACTAAAAGTATTCAAATTCCTGTCGTAGCAGCAGGTGGAATCGGGGACGGAAAAGGTTTAGCTGCAGCACTTGCTCTAGGAGCTGAAGGTGTGCAGATGGGTACTCGCTTTATAGCCACTCAGGAAATGCAAGCGCACGAACTCTATAAGCAACGTCTACTAGATGCATCTGACATAGAAACGAGAATCATTGGTCGTGAAGTGGGTCGTGTGAGAAGAGTACTAACTAACGATTATGTAATGAACCTAGAAAAGCGTGTAAAAGAGGGAATGAAGCTAGGAGAGTTTAATGAAGCGACTACCGAGGTACAGCATGTGTTAGGTGCCATAAAGGGAGATATGCAGAACGGCTATATCAATAGTGGTCAGGTCGCTGGATTAATAGAAGATATTCCAACGGTCCAAGAACTATTGGAACGTATGATGATAGAAGCGAAGGAAGCGTGTAAACGCACTGCAAATTTACTGTGAATCAATAAATAACAGATATAAAGCACTTGCTTATAATTGTTGAAAAGCAAGAGCTAGTATATCTGTTGGTTATTAAAAGATAGCGAGACAAAATACCGTAGTTTTTATATTCACTTACCCGTTTTGCGAAGAAAGTATAGTTGTTCGATTGATCACTCCATGAAATAGAAAATAGAATTTCCAGGGAAAGTCCTATAAAAACAATAATAAAAGGCTACCGCTCGGCAAAAAGTTACTCGTGCCGAGTGATGCCTTTTTATTATTGTCAAATTCATGATAATAGTTCTTTTACTCTTCATCCCGACAATAATCACGAATCAATCGGGATGCTTTCGACTGGCTGATCTGGAGGTCTGATGCCACACCCCTCGTAGAACCAAACTTCTGATAGGATCTTCTGACCATGGTAGCTGTTACATTATCCAATGCCTGGTCGAGCGAATTGGAATAGGCGAGTTCAGGTATATCTTTTACTTTTTCCAAGATTACTTCGGGTAAATCTTCTAAAGTAATGACTGCATCACTTGTAATTACAAGCCGCTCTATCAAGTTTTCTAACTGTCGCACATTGCCTGGCCACGAATAATGATAGAGTACATTCAAACAATCTTCAGAAATTATTTTAGTAGAGTTGTACTTATTGTTAAAATTATTCAGAAAGCTATAAGTTAAAGGGATAATATCTTCTTTGCGTTCATCCAACCGTGGCAGTTCGATGTCAATGACATTGAGTCGGTAGAATAAATCTTCGCGGAAAGTCTTATTTTCTACCATTTTCGGTAAGTCTTGATTTGTTGCGGCGATAATACGGATATCCACAGTCTTGCTGACGTTGCTGCCAATCGGAATAAACTTTTTGTCTTGTATGACTTGGAGAACTTTTGCCTGAAGCGGCAAAGCCAACTCACCGATTTCATCCAAAAATATCGTGCCGTTATCTGCTGCCTCGAACAAACCAATCTTACCGTCTTTTTTAGCACCGGTAAATGATCCTGCCGTGTAACCAAATAGCTCCGATTCTAACAGATCTCCGGGAATGGCTGCGCAATTTACATTAAGGAAAGGACCATCCTTTCTTTTACTCAATTTATGCAATTGATAAGCGATGACCCCTTTTCCAGTTCCCGATTGACCATGGATTAAAATAGTAGAATCTGTAGGTGCCACCTTTTCACAAAAGCGCAGTATTTTTCGCATTTTTGCGTTGTTCGTAATAATCGTACTTGCAAAAACATCATCTACCGAGTTTGTAAAGTTAGGTTCTTCCTTTTTGACAAGCCGTTTAAAATCTTGTATTTCTGTTGCTGTGCACACAATGTATTCAATCTCATTGTTCGAGTTCAATATAGGGAAAGCCCTAGTCAGCAATTCAGCGCCAATATGGGTTTGTTGGCGTACTGAAACGGGAGTTTTCTTTTCCAGTACGAGTGGAACGACGGAAGGCGTCCAGTATCCATCGTTAAAAAAGTCATCATTATACTTACCGACAACATCATCTTTTGTCATTCCATAATGCTTTTCACAATTTCGATTTACATAGACGATCCTTATCTCTTTGTCCAATACATAGATTTCATCTGATGAATAATCCAGAATTTTAAGCAATGTTTCTAAAGATAGACTCGTTTTCTCTTGTTCGTTCTCATAGGACATATTATTTCACCTTCCTACTAATTATTTCGAGTTAATTTTAAGAATATTTATACTTTACTGAGTCGCCATTGACTCAATTGTGAATCAATTGTAACAGCGTTTTATAAAAAAGACGAGAACAATCGTATTCCCATGCAAATCTCAAAAGTTGGCATGATACTTGCAATAGTATTTAGTAACGCGGCAAGGATGAGGGGATTCCCTGATCGCCCCGTAACTATATCTTTTATATAAATGACAATGAGGAGGCACAATATGAACAGATCAGCCGAAGTTAGTGACATAACAATTATTGGAGGTGGACCAGTCGGCCTATTTACTGCATTTTATGCAGGACTTCGACAAATGTCTGTAAAAATTATTGAAAGCTTACCCCAACTAGGCGGTCAACTTTCTGCATTGTATCCTGAAAAATATATTTATGACATTGCAGGGTTTCCTAAAGTCAGAGCTCAGGAGCTAGTAGATAATCTAGTTGAACAAATGAATCAATTTGAGACTACTATCTGCTTAGGCGAGACGGTAATGGAAGTCTTAAAGGAACATGACGGTGTTTTCAAGTTGACTACAAATAGTGGAGTACATTATTCACGAACAATTATTATCACTGCCGGTAACGGTGCTTTTCAAGCAAGGAAGATGGAAATCGAAAGTGAAGAGAAATTCCAAAATCAAAACATTCATTATTTTGTTCAGAACATGAATCAGTTCCAAGGCAAGAAAGTGGCTTTGTTTGGTGGCGGCGATTCTGCAGTAGATTGGGCATTGATGCTTGAGCCGATTGCTGAAAAGGCTTCCATTATTCACCGAAGAGATAAGTTTCGTGCACATGAACACAGTGTAGAATTATTGAAACAATCCAAAGTGAATTGCTTGACGCCATATGTCCCAGTTGAATTGGTGGGGGACGAGAAAGTTGAAAAGGTCATCATCAAGCATTCGAAAACGGGTGAGTTAGAAGAGCTTGAAGTCGATGACGTATTGATCAACTACGGTTTTGTCTCATCGCTCGGTCCTATCAAAGACTGGAGTCTTGAAATAGATAAAAACTCCGTAGTGGTTAATTCAAAAATGGAAACAAATATTGAAGGAATATACGCGGTGGGGGATATTTGTACGTATGAAGGAAAAGTTAAGCTGATTGCATCTGGTTTTGGAGAAGCACCTGTTGCGGTGAGTAGCGCAAAAGTATATATCGATCCGACTGCAAAAATGCAACCGCTACACAGTACGAGCGTTATGGGTGAAGCGGAAGAAGTGCCAAAGAAAGCGAAGGTTGGAGTCAACTGATTAATTTTAGATAGGAGGCTAGGAAATGGCGCAATATACAATGGTGGAGCGAAGTACATGTATTGCTTGCGGGGCATGTAATCCTGTTGCCCCCGAACTATTTGACTACACAGCCGATGGATTTGCTTTTGCTTTATTGGATGACAATGAAGGAGTTACGGAAGTTCCAGAAGATCTGATTGAGGATTTGGAAGATGCATTTGAAGGTTGTCCAACCAACTCTATCAAAATGGCAGAGACTCCGTTCTCTTGTCAGAAAATTATAGCTAGTTAATAAAGTGATTGATGAATTACAAAATATAACTCTGAAGGAGAATGAAAAATGGCTTATAATAAAGTACAGAACGCAACGGATAGAACTTTTGAAAGAACGATGCCTTACAACCTATTTACGGATCCAGAGGTATTGAAAAGAGAAAGAGAATTGATTTTCGCGAAGAGTTGGCAATTAGTTGGCCATGTAAGCCAAGTTGAGAAAAAAGGTGCATTTTTTACTGCTGAGGTTGGCGATGATCCACTTATCATTATTCGTGGAACAGATGAAGTTCTACGCGCGTTTTATAATGTTTGTCCTCACAGAGCGACGAAGCTGGAGAAAAGTGATTCGGGCAAAAAGAAAATTCTACAATGCTCGTATCATGGCTGGACATTCAAAACGGATGGCGCTTTAAACAAAGCACCGAACTTCCGTAGTGAAGAAGATGCTGCTTGCGTTCAAGATGCGTGCTTGCGTTCCGTCAGAATGGAAGTAATCGAATCTTTAATTTTTGTTAACTTGGATGACAATGCAAAGCCATTGGCTGAATCATATGGCGATTTCTTCGATCGTCTAGGTAAATTTGAATTCTTAAAGAATCTACAGTTTACTCACAGGAAGTCCCGTCATATTAAAGCGAATTGGAAAGCATTTATTGAAAATTATCTCGAGTGTGATCATTGTCACGTAGCACACCCAAGTTTTATTGACACATTGGACATGGATGATTATCAAATCATTACGTGTGAGAACTATTCAATACAAGGTTCTATGGTGAAGCCTGATAAGAAATACGGCGAAGTAAATCTAGATGAAGCAGAAATGCAAGGCGGGTCATTCTTCTGGTTATGGCCGAACTTGATGCTGACAATTTATCCGGGACCTGCAAATATGGCAACTATTCAGTTAGTCCCGATTGACGAAGAAAATACTGAAATCGTGTATACGTACTACTTTAGCGAAGACAGCTTGGATAAATTGACACAAGAAGAGAAAGACTTGATGACGTTCGCGGAGCAAGTTCGCTTTGAAGATATCGAATTGGTTGAATTAGAGCAACTCGGCTTCAAATCACGTGCATTCGAGAAAGGCCGCTACTCACAATCTGAACAAGCAATTGTACAATTCCACGAAATGGTTCTGGAGGCGCTCAATGAATAAATTACTAGACAGAACAACTAATAAACAATTAATGATTAATGGGGAATATGTAGAAGCACCAAGCTACGCTCCACTATATTCTCCATACTCTGATGAAAAAATTGCGGATATTGCTATGGCGGATCAAGCATTGACGGAACAAGCAATTGAAGCTGCGTATAATGCTAGAAAAATTATTGGCAACATGCCAGCATTTCAACGTGCTGAAATATTAGAAAACGTTGCAAAGATCCTGGCGGAAAGAGCGGAAGAAGCAGCGACTGTCATTTCAACTGAATCTGCCAAGCCTATCATGTTTGCTCGGGCGGAGGTTTCAAGAACAGTTGAAACATACAAATTCGCTGCAGAAGAAGCGAAGCGCATTCACGGAGAAACGATTCCATTTGATGCTGCTTCAGGCGGTGTAGGACGTATCGGTTATACATTGCGTGAACCGATTGGCGTAATCGCAGCCATTACGCCATTTAACTTCCCAATGAATTTAGTGGCGCATAAAGTTGGCCCGGCAATTGCTGCAGGGAACCCGATCGTTTTGAAACCGGCTTCCCAAACACCTTTATCTGCCTTATTCATTGCAGAAGTATTTAAAGACGCTGGTCTTCCACCGGGCGTGCTAAATGTCATCACGGGACCGGGCGGTGTGATCGGCGACGTTCTTGTCATGGATGAACGTGTTAAAATGGTTACGTTTACTGGAAGTCCAAGTGTCGGAATCGGAATCAGCAATAAAGCTGGATTGAAGAAGACGACATTGGAGTTAGGATCCAACTCTGCATTGATTATAGATAAGGATACGGATATTGACACGATTATCGATCGCTGTGTTATGGGAGCCTTCTCAAATCAAGGTCAAGTGTGTATTTCAACACAACGAATCTACGTCCACGAAGAACTATATGAAGAATTCGCGACTAAATTTGCAGCTGCCGCTAAACAGTTGAAGATAGGTGATCCGCTTGAGGAAGATACGTATATCTCATCGTTGATTTCAAAGAAAGAATTGGAGCGCACACTTAGCTGGATTGAAGAAACAAAGAATTATGACGCAGAAATTCTTGCAGGTGGCCATGCGCAAAATGGTGTCCTGGAACCTACAATCATTGCAAATGCAGATCATGCGCTAAAAGTTTCTTGCCAGGAAGTGTTTGCACCAATTGTCGTGGTGAATAAAGTAGATTCCGTGCAAACAGCTGTTGAGTTAGTCAATGACTCTCGTTTCGGTTTACAAGCGGGAATCTATACAAATAATGTGCAACATGCTCTGTATGTTTCGAAAAACTTGGAAGTGGGCGGCGTAATTATTAATGACGTACCTACTTATCGAGTGGACCAAATGCCTTACGGCGGTGTGAAAGAGAGCGGAACAGGACGCGAAGGCCTAAAATATGCCATTGAGGAAATGACAGAAATGAAACTCGTAGTCTGGAATCAAGGATGAAAGTGGTGGATCCGAAAATGAAAACGTATAAAATTGCAGTTATTGCAGGAGATGGTATCGGTCCCGAAGTTATTGACGAGGGGATTAAGGTATTAAAGAAAACTGCCGAACTAGACGGCGGCTTCGCATTTGATTTCACCTATTTCCCTTGGGGTTGTGAATATTACACGCAACAAGGACGGATGATGGCGGAAGATGGGATTGAGCAGCTAAAGGAATTCGATGCCATCTATTTAGGGGCAGTTGGTTTCCCAGGTGTTCCTGATCATATTTCCTTGTGGGATCTTTTGTTGATTATCCGCAAGAGTTTCGATCAGTATGTCAATATACGTCCTGTGACGTTGCTGGAAGGGGCACATACCCCACTGCAGAATATCGAACGTAAAGATATTGATATGCTGTTCATTCGTGAAAATACAGAAGGTGAATATTCGGGAGCTGGAGATTGGCTGTTTAAAGGTCAGGAGCATGAAGTGGTTCTGCAAAACGGTGTATTCTCCCGCAAAGGTACAGAAAGAATTATTCGCTATGCTTTTGAAACAGCTAAAAAACAAGGCCGTAGCCTGACAAGTATCAGTAAAGCGAATGCATTAAACTATTCGATGGTCTTCTGGGATCAAGTATTCGAAGAAGTGAGTGCAGAATACCCGGAAGTCAAAACTGCATCTTATTTAGTGGATGCTGCTGCGATGCTAATGATCACAGATCCAAAACGTTTTGAAGTAGTAGTTACTTCGAATTTGTTTGGTGATATTTTAACCGATGTCGGCGCAGCAATCGCAGGCGGAATCGGCCTGGCTGCAGGTGCAAACATTAATCCGGAGGGTACATTCCCTTCCATGTTTGAACCTGTACATGGCTCGGCTCCTGATATTGCAGGCAAAGGAATCGGTAATCCTTTAGCTACCATCTGGTCTGCGAGTCAAATGCTCGATCACTTCGGTTACGAACAATACGGCAAAATGGTTGTAGATGCCATCGAGCAATTATTGGTTGACGATGAAGTTCTCACGCCTGATATGAAGGGCAGTGCTTCTACTTCTGAAGTGGGAGACCGGATTGTAGATATCATAGGGAATTTGCAGTCAGTTAAAGCTTAAATTCGATTTAATCGGTGTTATGCAAATAACACCGATTAAAATTTAACAAATGCCCGCTCGTTTGGCTGTGTGTGGGGATACTCGACACATCCACACAAGTGGGTCTTTGAAATAGGAGCGGTAATATGAGAGATAAAAAAACAGTGTTTTATTCTTCATTGGCTGTTAGCTTAGTTTTAATAAGTATCGGTATTTTTGCGCCGAAGCAGCTAGAAAACTTCTCAAATTCCTCACTTAGTTTCATCTATAATAATCTAGGTTGGTTCATTTTGGGAAGCGTTTTCATTTTCTTCGTTTTTTGTATTTATATCGGGATGTCCAAATTCGGTCATATCCGGTTGGGAGATGATGACGATCGGCCGGAATATAAGACGGCCACTTGGATCGGTATGCTATTTAGTGCTTCTATAGGAATCAGCCTGGTCTTCTGGGGAGTTGCAGAACCGGTTTCCTACTACATAGACCCTCCGTTTGGAACGGGTTATTCGGAAGAATCCGCAAAAACGGCAATGCAATTCGTTTTCCTGCATTGGGGTGTTTCAGCATGGGCCTGCTATGCGTTGGTCGGTGTATCATTAGCATTTTTCCAGTACCGGAAAAAACTGCCCGCTTCTTTAAGTTCCGTCTTTTATCCGTTGGTCGGCGATAAAATTCGAGGAACTTTCGGCAAAACTATCGACGTCATCGTCATCCTGTCCATCGTCATTGGGATTGCGACTTCGCTCGGCTTTGGAACATTGCAAGTCAATAGCGGCATGAATTACCTCTGGGACGTACCGATCGGAATATCCACACAAGCGATCATCATCATAGTCGTTAGCATTATTTACGTGGCATCGACAGTTTCCGGTCTTCAAGGGGCGATGAAGCATCTATCCAACTTGAATATGTTACTGGCGTTCGTTTTATTGGGGTTGGTGCTTCTCTTTGGTCCGACACAGATGATTATGAAAATCTTCTTCCAAGGAATAGGTGATTATGCGCAGAACTTCATCAGCATGTCATTCCGTACGGATCCATATGGGGATGGTTCGTGGATTTCAAGTTGGACGTTGTTCTATTTCGGCTGGTGGATTGCATGGGCTCCCTTGGTCGGCAGCTTTGTAGGCAGGATATCGAAAGGCAGAACGATAAAGGAATTTATGTTCGGTGCGATTTTTATCCCAGTATTGGGATCTTTCATTTGGTTTTCGGCCATGGGTGGCTCGGCGATTACGTTCGTCCAGAATGCAGGCGCGACTGCACTTGCAACCGCGGTGGAATCAGATGTTACTTCAGCACTGTTTAAGTTTTTTGAATACTTGCCAATGACAGTATTTTTGAGTATTTTAGCCATGGTGCTAGTCATTGTTTTCTTTATCACTTCCGCAAACTCAGCAGTATTTGTACTTGGTATGATCAGTGAAAGTGGGAATCCGAATCCATCACATCTGACGAAGATCGTATGGGGAGTGATCATCGCAGCTATCTCTATCGTGTTGATCATGACAGGTGGCTTAGCAGGGCTGCAATCTGCACTCGTTGCCACAGCCATTCCAATCGCAGTCATGATGCTCTTCATGTGCTACTCAACATTTATTGGGTTAAAAGAAGAGGCTGCAATCATTTCTGGGGAAAAAGCGAAGGAGAAGGCGGAACCTTCTGAACCGGGGAAACCGGAACTTTCTAAACCGGTAAAGACGGGGCTTTCCAAACCAATAAAGCCGGTAGAGACGAAGAAAGAACCGGCGCTTTTGGCAGACGTGGAAGGGACACGGGAAGAGGAAATGGTAGTCACGAGTAAATAATTTCTCTAAAAAGCAATGGGTGAGCCATAAATGTTGTAAGCAGTAACATCGATTGATAAAGTAAGAGATTAAATGAAAAGGGCTGTTCCGGGTATTCATCACAAGGAACAGCCCTACTTCTGTTGCTTGGAGATCAAGGATAGTTATCGGACATAGCAGCGGTTATTACTGCATTGTCTCTGGTCTTCATCATCTTATCAATGATGGCTTCGTTTATAAAATGGGTGTGTCAGTATGTGAAAAGATGGAATCCATATTTATGAAGGGATACCTTATGACGAACTGGAAGAACAGATGGTGGAGATCACAATTGAAAAAGGAACAAGGAATAAAAAGACGACTACTGTCATTGAGAAAGAAAACTTGATTTAGACGTGCGGTTTTCAGTTTTAAGAATGTAAAAGGCAACTTCCCTTTCAGAGGAAGCTGCCTATTTTTCATGCGTAAATATGAAATATATATTCTTGTCCGTTCTTGACAGGATCTTGTGCAAATTTGTAACCGTGAGCAATTGCTTCTTCGGGTACGTTGCGGAAAGAGCCGGGGCAATCAGTGATGACTTGCAGCAACTCGCCTTTATTCATACCTTCGAGTGTTTCTAATGTGTAAATAACAGGGTAGGGACAAGACTCACCGCGAAGGTCGAGTGTGAAGTCCGCTTCTAATTTAGCTTGCATGTACCTTCATTCCTCTCTTAATTGCTAATTTCTGATGGTAGCGTTTTTCTCCATATACTGTTAACGCATATAGCCCACCAAGCATGAGGAGTGTGATGGAAATTGCTCCAATGGGTCCAAGTGTATCAAGTAGATTGATTTTCGCACCATTCTTAACTAATACATTATAAACACCGAGGTGATCCCATGCGTAGGCAAGGAACGTAGCACCGATAATATTGCCCAAAAATACCGGCAAAAATAATAATTGACCTTCCATCAAGCGATACATCATACCTGTTTCACAGCCTGATGCCATAACAATACCAAGTCCGAATAATGCGCCGCCGACAAATGTGCTAAGTGCCGCAATTTGTGTGATCGGTGTTACATCATAAATAGAAATGACAATGATCGTCAAAATAGAACTGACGGACATTCCGAGAATAATCGCTTTTGCCATGACACTGCGTCCAACGAGAAATAAATCACGGAATGCAGAAGTAAAACAAATTTGTCCGCGTTCGATTAGAATACCAAATGCGAGACCAAACAGTGCGCCTAAACCAAGCAGTTTTTGTCCTGACGCAAAGAAGTATATAATGAGTCCGATATAAAGTACGGCGATCCCTCCGCCGACGTACGGTTGGATAATACGTTTGTTAAGTCGTGTAGGCTTTGCACTCCCTCGAATCAACGAAGGCTTACCTTTCCACCAGTGTGTTTTTGTTAGTTTAGCACCGAAAAATGTACCTATACCTGTCGCCACAATGAAGATCCAAGAATGGAAAGAAAATTGCGGAACGCCTGTGAAGAAAGCAGCCAAGTTACAACCGAGTGCCAAACGAGCACCAAATCCTGCGATGATTCCACCAATTAACCCCTGTACATAACGTCGCTTTTGCTGTGGAAGACGGATCTTGAAGCTATTACTGAGCAACACCATAATGAGCGCGCCTACAAACATCCCCCAGACAATCCAGCCATCTGGCCTATTCCACGTTGCTCCTTGTAGATGTACCATATCAAAGTATTGCCAGTCTGAGATATCTACTCCGAATAACAATAAAATATCGCCACCAAGCCGAGTAAATTCACCGGTAACTGCCCAAACAGTTGATGTTAAACCGAAATATAGTGCACTCAGAATACCCGCCATCAATAAGACGAGATAGGGATTCCAATAGCGTTGAAAAATAGATTGTATGCTTGATTTCATATGATAGCCCCTTAAAAAGTTCTTTTTCTAGTGTAAACCTAAATGACGAGAAATCAAGTGCAATATAAATAAAGTTCATACAAAAACTCGGCATACTAGACATCGGGTATTCGATTAAAAGTCATGATGTGTAGAATATGTACTTCACTTTAAGTAAATAGAAATAAAGGTTATTAACAGATTAATTTGATATATATGTTAAGTTGACAATTTTAAAACAAGGTTATAGTCTGTAACGTAGGTTCTTTTGAGGTAGAGCATAACAAGAAATTGAATGTGTCTGGAATAATGAAAACTACTATAGTACGGGAACATTTTTCTTTATTACGTTCCGATACTTGAACTAACAATCACTAGATTATGACAGGTAAAGAGGGCTTTAGAAATAGAATGGAGTGGAAGTATAATAGAAGAGTATTGGCAGTTCATACGTAGAAAGATTGATTGGCCGGTGTTTGTATGTAGTGGAGGGGTATTGTTGGCGTTTGTATTGTTTTCACTTTTTGAAGTGGAAGCGGTAAATGCATTTGTAAATAAGGGATTTGAATTATCTATTCGCTATTTCGGGGCATATTGGCAATTCCTAATGATTGCGACATTTGTAGTCGGAGCAGTTTTAGCCATATCAAAGTACGGAAATGTACGTTTAGGAGATTCCCCAAAACCTGAAATGAGTTATTTTAAGTGGGTGGCCGTTATTTTGACTACCGGACTTGGAGCAGGTGGAGTTTTTTGGGCAGCAGCAGAGCCTATGTATTACTTTTTAGACGTTCCTCCGATGCATAAAGGAATCACAGAAGGAACAGAAGAAGCAATTGGACCTGCGCTTGCCCAAAGTTATATGTCATGGGGGTTTACTGCATGGTCAGTGTATGGAGCGATCAGTGCGATCATCCTCATTTATGCGCATAAACATAAAGGAATGCCTTTGAAACCACGCACTCTTCTTTACCCTATTTTGAAAGAAAAAATCCTGACAAGTAAATGGGGCACAGCAGCAGATGTGTTTTGTATAATCGGGGCAGCAGCGGGAACAATTGGTCCGATCGGCTTTCTAGGTTTACAAGTCAGCTATGGACTCAGTTCTATTTTCGGAATCACCGATCAATTTACTATACAGCTCGCAGTCATCGCTATTTTGACTGGAGTTGTTCTGATATCTACGCTTACGGGCATCAATAGAGGGATACAATTTTTAAGTAAGCTGAATGTCAATATGGTAGCTGTGATTGCTGTATTTCTATTGTTGTTCGGGCCGGGATTATTCATCGTCAATTCTTTCCTGACCTCTTATGGAACATACGTCAGTGAATTTATTACTATCAGTACGTTTCGCGGAGACAATGCGTGGCTTGGTTCATGGATGTTATTTTTCTTCGGTTGGTTTATCGGATTTGGACCGTTAGTGGCGTTATTCGTAGCCAGGATCTCTAATGGAAGGAAGATCAGAGAGATATTTGTTGTAGTAGCCATTATTGCACCAGTTGTAGCCAATCTTTGGTTCACAATCCTCGGAGGTAGCGGTATATTCTATGAGCTGAAAAATGCGGGGTCAGTGAGTGAACCGTTAACTGAAGGCGGCTTGCCTAGTGCAATTATTGCAATAGCAGAGCAGATGCCGCTTGGAACTATCATGCCATCCGTTTTCTTGATACTGACCACTTTGTTTGTGGTAACTACGGTGGATTCAATGTCTTACTCGATATCCATGGCCGTAACAGGTGTGGGCAATCCACCAAAATCAGTTCGTGTATTTTGGGTTATGATCATGGCGACAATTGCTACGATACTTATAAAGATTGGCGGGGGTGGAATTGGGGCCTTACAATCCTTTGTAGTCATCGCAGCTGTCCCAGTATCCATTCTATTACTTCCTGTTATCTGGTATGCTCCCAAGGTAGCCAAAGAGCTAGCGGTCGAGCAAGGAATAATCAAAAAGTAAATACTATATGTACTAAACTGGATTTCGATGAATGAATAAATGAGCCCCTCATTTCTCGCTTGCTGTTCACGGACAAGCAGGCAATGAGGGGCGTTGCTATTTTATTGGAAATCATTCATTGATAATTATAAGTAATTCCTCTACATTCTTCCTTTCCTCAGCTTTAGGAATATGTGCAGGATAACCAATCATCAATGTCCCAACAATTTTTTCATCAGGTGCTACATCGATTGCGTTTTTAAATACTGGATCATGCGTCCAATCATTGGTACGCCAGATTATACCAATACCGCGTGCCCATGCGGCGAGCTGGAAGTTTTGAATCATTGCGGAAATTGCAGCATAGTCTTCATCCCAGCGTTTTTTACGTGAGTCTTCTGGCATGATGGCAACTAAGTGAAGGGGAATGTCGCGGAAATATGCTGCTTTGTTCTTAGCTTTATCTGGTAAGGCACCGTCTTGTTCTTGTGAAGCCAGAAACGCTTCCACGAATTTTTCCTTGCCAGCG
Organism: Sporosarcina sp. P18a; assembly: GCF_002743135.1. Lineage (NCBI taxonomy): Bacteria > Bacillati > Bacillota > Bacilli > Caryophanales > Caryophanaceae > Sporosarcina > Sporosarcina sp. P18a. Next base: position 46,442 of record NZ_PDYQ01000004.1, read on the forward strand.
TCTGTGTATAACTGAAAACGCCAAGGTTGAGTCAATTTATGGTTAGGTGCCCACTTCGCAACATTCAATAATTCAATCACTTCATCTATATCAACCGGATCTTTTTTAAACTTCTTAATAGAGCGTCTGCTCATGATTGATTTTTCTACATCGTTTTTTCCTTCGTAGCCCATAATGTAAAACTCCTTTACTTAAATAGAATCACTCTAAATGAAAACTATTATCAACTACTATCGTATCATAAAAAAACCCGAAAGAGCAAAGAATGCTCTTTCGGGGTACTGATCGTCTTATTTCAAGTAATAAATAGGGGAGCCAGGTCCAAGATCAATTCCTAGCAACATCCAAATAATTAACGTGGCGCTCCAGAATAGTAAGAAGAACATGGAATAAGGGAACATAACGGAAACGAGCGTTCCAATCCCCATTTTCTTATCGTACTTCTGCGCAAACGCAATAATGATCGCAAAATAGGTCATGAGTGGTGAAATGATATTGGTTGAAGAATCTGCCACACGATATGCCATTTGCGTCAGTTCAGGGGAATAGCCGAGCTGCATCATAATCGGTACGAAGACTGGTGCCATCATGGCCCATTTTGCAGATGCACTACCGATGAACAAGTTGATGAACGCCGCAATTAGGATGAACATCAGTAACAATGGAATTCCCGTTAAATTAATGCTATCAAGGAAGTTTGCGCCGTAAACACCTAACACTAAGCCCATGTTTGACTCTGAGAAAAAGGCAACAAACTGACTTGCCGTGAATGACAAGACGATAAACATTCCCATTGCAGACATCGTCGTGGACATCATAGCGGCTACGTCTTTGTCATTACGAATCAGTTTCGTTACTCTACCGTAGACAAGACCCGGCACAAAGAACAGGAATGCAATAATCGGCACGAGCGATTTCATGAATGGTGATTTGATGATTGGCATATCCGCTTCATCCCCACGCAATGGAGCACCCGGGAATACGACAAGAAGGGCAACCAATGCTCCTGCAACAACGACAGAAACACCTGCTAAAATCAACCCTTTCTTTTCAAGACGAGTCAGCTTTTCAACTTTCTCACGGAATTCACCGTTATATTCGCCAAGACGTGGTTCTACGATTTTTTCTGTGACCCACGCACCAACGATAGTCAGAACGATAACAGAAAATGCGATGAAGTAGTAGTTCATGGCAATATTCATACCTTCTGCGTATTCAGGATTGATGATTGCTGCTGACATGATCGTCAATTCGCCAAGTAATGCATCAGTACCAGAAAGTAACAAGTTTGCACTGAATCCACCGGAAACCCCAGCAAAGGCAGCTGCTAGACCCGCAAGAGGGTGTCTACCAAGTGCTGCGAACAATACCGCACCTAGTGGCGGTAAGACAACATAGCCTGCGTCAGACGCTACACTCGACATAACGCCTGCAAACACTAATCCAAGCGTGATCATTCGTTTTGGAACAGACATAACAAAGCCGCGAAGTAAAGCACTGATTAACCCTGAACCTTCCGCAACACCAATACCAAGCATCGTGATGAGTACGACACCAAGCGGAGCGAAACCGATGAAGTTATCGGTCATATTCGTAATGATGTAATGAATACCTTCACTACTCAGTAAATTATTTACTTCAATCATTTCGCCTTCTTTACCCGGATGTTCTGCACTTACGCCGAAGTAAGAGACAACTGCTGAGATGACGATTACCAATAAAGCCAAAACAGCAAATAATGTAACCGGATGTGGCAATCGGTTACCGGTTTTCTCGATCATATCCAAAAACTTCTGGAAAAATCCTTTTTTCTGTTGATCCATGATAATTTCCTCCCACTTAAAAAAACACTATTCAATCTATCACGAAAAGGTATAAATTTTTTAGACAGTATCAAGTATATAGAAGAACTCTGTTGAGTGAAATGCTTTATTGAAATAATTAAATTGGAAGATAGTTGCGACTATTGCAAGGAGGTTGAATAGTCTAAAACAAAAATAAACCTACCGAATAATAGGCAGGCAGGGGCTGATTAATTATTATAACTTTACATAGAATACATTTCACGTTGATTAAAATCCTTTGCAAGCAAGTAAAATGACTGCGAAATTGCCTCTCTCATAGACTGTGAGAACAATTTATTTTGGTCGCCTTTCCTTGAATCCACGCTTAAAAACCTCTTGTACATTATTGATTGTGACATATGCATCTTCGTCTACTTTCTCTAAAATACGTCGCAATTGAACAATTTCCGTCTGGTTAATAATAATATATAAAATTGCTTGTCTCTCGAGCGTATAGCCGCCGCGTCCATCGAGAATCGTGACACCTCTGCCCATTGTAGTGAGCAATTCTTGGCGAATGTCTTCTTGGTGTTTCGAAATAATCATCACGGCTTTACGATCATCTGCACCGTCGACGATTTTATCGATCACTTTTGCACCCACGTAGACAGCAACGAGTGTAAACATTGCTTTTTCTTTACCGATAACAAAAGCCGACAATAAAATGACGGAAATATCAATGACTAGCATCGCTTTCCCAACGCTCCATCCGAGCCACTGCTGAAGCATCCGTGCCAATGTTGTCGCACCTCCGGAAGTACCGCCAACACGAAAGATCATTCCGAGACCACCACCAACAAATAAACCGGCAAACAACGCAGCCAGTAATGTGTCACTGCCTAATTGTTCGCCCCAATTCTTCGTAAGCTCAAGGAAAACGGACGAGAAAATGATGGTGATAACCGTATAGATTATCGTCCGTTTACTAAAGAATTTGTACCCGATTGCAACGAGCGCTAAGTTGATTATGAAACTGACGAGTCCAGGAGACCATTCGAATAAATAGTATGTAATGATAGTAATCCCAATAACGCCACCTTCAGATAGCATATTTGGAATCGCAAAATAGTTAATTCCAAGTGCAAATATAAAGGATCCCAAGAGTAAAGCGGCGTAATCTACTAGTTTTCGTTGCATGCAATCCTTCCTTTCCGAAAGAGGCTGGGACAAAACCTCAAAAGGTGTGAAGGAGAAGACACCTTCATACCTTTTAATTCACTAAAAACTTATTTATAAAGTTTAATTAGTTAGTAATCAAGAGTGTACCGAAGCGGTAAAAGGACGACTCCTGCGGGATTCAGTGCGAATGTTGAGACCCCACAGGAGCGCCAGCGACGAGGAGGCTCAAGCGCGCCTTTTGTAGCGTAGGGGAACGGACTGTTTTTTAGTTATGTCCCAGCCTCATCAAATGACTTCTTTATAGTTTTTAGTCCACATCAATGAAAATTCCTTTAATAACCGGTATATCTTCATCATTTTTCCCTACATACGTACCGTAAACGGAAACTTCAGAGCCTTCCAAAATATCCATACGTTCTCCAAGTCGAATATCATTCACATATACGATTTCATCCGAGGATTCATCAGCGTTGCTTTGCACAGTTAATGTTCCTTCGTTAACAGCCGTCACAGTTCCAAGAAACTTTACTTTGGAATTGACAGGTACTTGGTCATCAGCAAACGCAACGTATTTATGCTCTATTGTATCTGCTTTTAGCCCTTTTTCTACTTCGTCGCCTGCTTGTTCTCTCGGTACTGTCTCTTCAACTGGTTCTGTTGATTCAATCGGATCTTTTGGTTCATCATTGCTACAAGCTGCTAGAACAGCAGTAGTTATCATTATTGCGAATAGCTTTTTCAAGTAAATCGCCTCCATTAGTAATCATAAGGAACTTTTGTAAAAAAGAAAACCTTTGTCTTCGATTGTAGTCATAAAAAAGATAGCAGGAATAGACTATATCAAAATGGTAATTACAATGGAAAGGATGGGGGAGTGAACAAGCTATTCACGAAATCTTCCTTGGCGTTGGTGATTTTAGTAGGGATTTGGGGTGTCAGTTGGCCAATTTACAAACTATCGATTGTGTATGCACCACCACTAGTATTCTCGGGAATGCGCGCATTGCTTGGTGGTTGTTTGATTGCACTGTTAATTATAAAACTGCGTGACAGGTTGCAATGGTGTCAACATTGGCGGAAGTATTGTATATCGGCTCTTTTCAATACCGTCCTATTTTTCGGATTACATACAATTGGGCTGCACTATTTGCCGGGCGGGTTATTCTCTGTACTTGTATATTTCCAGCCTGTTCTTCTTGGTCTATTTGCCTGGATGTGGTTGGGTGAAAGTATGACGGCAATTAAAGTAACCGGCCTGTTGATTGGATTCATCGGAATAGTTGTAGTTAGTGTTGAACATTTCAGTAACCAGATTTCGTTGCTCGGTGTGATACTAGGTGTATTGACCGCTTTCTTTTGGGCAATTGGAGTTGCCTATGTGAAAAAAGTAAGTGAGGAAATTGATGCGTACTGGATGGTAGCGATGCAATTTACTATAGGGGGTGTCGTGCTGCTAATAGTCAGTGCCGCTACAGAGAGCTGGTCTGCAATAGAGTGGCATCCTATGTATATTTTCGGACTCGGATTCGGTGCAACGATGGGTATCCCGGTTGCGTACATCATTTATTATTCACTCATTCGTGCGGGAGAGGCAAGTAAGGTGGCTGTTTTTACCTTTTTAGTTCCCGTAATTTCTGTGTTGATCAGCACAGTATTTGTCAGAGAGCCAATGACGCATACGTTGTGGGTAGGCTTGTTGCTTGTCGTTGTCAGTATCTGCTTCGTCAATTACCGCAAGAAGGTTCCTGTTACACTGATGGATATAAGTAATAAAGGATAATGAATAGATTTGATACTATTTTCAGCCATTCGATATATAACTATAATAAATGGCTATCTAACTGTACCCATACCGTTAAATTCCAAAACTGTACATTGGTTTTTGGGTTGCTATAATACGTGTACAATTACTTATTTTATTAGGAGTAGAGACTTATGAATATAAAATTAATGTGGCGTCAATTCTATCAATCGGAAGCGGCCAGAATGGTGTTTATTGCAATCGTGACAGCCCTTACCGGTGAATTGAAAGTGATGCCGTTTGACGGAGAAATATTTCGTTTTGCGCTTGGCGGTATTTTATTCTTTTTACTGATTCTGATCTATCCACCTGTTTCTATTTTGCGCACAGGATTTGTTACAGCAGTTACCGTAGTTGTATTTCGCGTAACGAAAGAACTATGGCTGGGTGCTGCTTTATTTGAAAGTTTACAGATGCATGTACCGGTTTTTTTATTTTACTTTATCATCGCGGTCGGCTGGCACTTTGTTGGACTTGAAAAGTATAAATCTTTCCCACTTCGACTTGGTGCGTTGGCCTTCCTATTTGAAGTAATTAGCAACACGTCTGAGCATGCACTGCGTAACTGGTGGCTGCATAGTTCACTACTTAATAGTAAAGAATGGGGAATACTCGTAGGCGTCGCGTTATTACGTAGTTTCTTCACAGTGGGGTTATATAGTTCCGTGGCAATATCAAAAGAGAAGCAGCGTGTAGAAGAGATGCTCGGAGTAGGTTCGGAACTATATGCGGAAGCGTTGTATTTGCAAAAATCCATGAATCATATAGAACAAATCACCGCGTCAAGCCATGACTTATACCGCAAGCTCAAAAAAGAGAATCAAAAGGAGCTTAGCAGCCAGGCGTTACACATCGCGCAGGAGATCCACGAAGTGAAAAAAGATTCCCAGCGTATTTTAGCAGGATTGTCAAAGTGGACAACTCGGCAACAGATAGAGGCATTTTACTTATCTGATTTACTCGACATGGTCGTCACTGCGAATGAAAAATATAGTGAAATGATTGGTAAGGAATGTGTATTGGAAACTACAATTCACGTGGACTTCCAAACGGGTCAGCACGTACCTTTACTTGCCGTGTTGAACAATTTGACAGCGAATGCGGTAGAAGCGATTGAAGAGAAAGGCCATATATTCATTACAATTGACAGTGATGAGGAATGGGTGTGTTTTAGTGTACGCGATACAGGAAAAGGGATTCCTATTGAGCATGAAGACGTAATTTTTGAACCGGGTTATACAACGAAATTTACGGATCAAGGAACGGCAGCAACAGGTATCGGGTTATCGCATGTTTCCACTATTATTGACGCGATGCAAGGTACGATTGTTGTAGAACGTCTGGATAAAGGTCTGATCGTAACCGTGAAAATCCCTATGAAATCCATCATGAAGGAGATAGAAACATGAGATATTTTATCGTAGATGATGACAAAGCAAGCCGTGTGATGCTGAAAAACATCTTGACTGAGGCGGAAGAGATGGTAATTGGAGAGGCGGATAGCGGAGTAAAAGCTATTCCTCAAATCTTATCCTTGGCTCCAGACGTTGTATTGATTGATTTATTAATGCCGGAACTTGACGGAATTGAAACGATTCAACAATTGAAAACAGAAGGCTACAGCGGCCAATTCATTATGTTGAGCCAAGTCGTCAATAAAGAAATGGTTGGAGAAGCTTATCAAGTCGGGGTAGAGTTCTTCATACATAAACCAATCAATCAAATAGAAGTCCAAAGTATAGTGCGACGTACAGCAGAACAGCTCCGCCTGAAAAACTCCTTACTCACGATTCGGGAATCATTGGCACAATTCGCTTCCGTCGAGCAGCCAAAAGTACAGCAACCGGTAAAAGATATTGTACTGAAAAAGTTACACGATATGGGAATCTACAGTGACAGCGCGAGCCGCGACATCATAGCGATCATGGAAGTCTTGACTGAACAACGAGCTATTCAGCTACCGCCTTTAAAAGGATTATATGAAGATGCCCTAACTAAACTAGGTGTACCTGATCAAGACATCCAAAAGGAAAGTAAGGCAATGGAACAAAGAATTCGTCGGGCGATCCTTACTGCAATGGAACACTTAGCATCACTTGGCGCAGTGGATTATACAATCGATGAATTTGAATACTATGCACCGCGCTTTTTTGATTTCCAAGAGATAAGCCTGCGAATGAAACAGATTCAAGAAGAAACTTTCGATAATAAGCCTATCAAAGTGAACAGTAAGAAGTTTTTGCATGTTTTATATATGGAGACGGTAGATAAACGAAAATAGTTTTTGTAGGATGCCGTAGAATTTTGTAGGCCCCCCGTAAGATATGAATAAGTTACTGAAAGAAAGCGTTTTCAGAGAACGTTAAAGGGGGATTATCGATGAGAAAGATATTTAAATTGTCTTTAGCTTACCAAATATTGATTGGATTGGTTTTAGGTATTGCAGTCGGTGCAATCTTCTACGGTAATCCTAGCGTAGAAAGATATTTACAACCAATCGGCACGATGTTCATCAATATGATTAAAATGATCGTAGTACCTATTATTATTTCAACGTTGGTAATTGGAGTAGCAGGTACAGGTGATATTAAGAAATTAGGAAAACTTGGCGGTAAAACGCTTTTATATTTTGAAATTGTTACAACGATTGCGATTATTGTTGGTCTTATGTCAGCGAATATTTTCAAACCGGGTGACGGCATTGATATGTCTTCTCTTGAGAAAGGTGACATTTCGCAATATGTTCAAACAACGGAAGAAGTGCAGAATGGCGGCTTCATGGATGTGTTGGTTGGCATCGTACCAAGTAATATCGTAGACTCGATGGCGAATGGTGATATGTTGCCAATCATTTTCTTCTCTGTATTATTTGGATTAGGCGTCGCGGCAATCGGAGAGCGCGGCAAACCGGTACTGGATGTTTTCCAAGGGGTCGCGGACGCGATGTTCTGGGTAACGAATATGATTATGAAATTTGCACCATTTGGTGTATTCGCGTTAATTGGTGTAACCGTATCCAAATTCGGTTTGGAATCACTCATTCCGATGGGTAAATTAATGGTTCTTGTATATGCAACGATGATATTCTTCATCATCGTCGTGTTAGGTGGAATCGCGAAGATAGTCGGCGTGAACATCTTCCACCTCATGAAAATCCTAAAGGACGAGTTAATTCTAGCGTTTTCTACGTCCAGTTCGGAAACCGTGTTACCGAAAGTGATGGAGAAAATGCAAAAGTTCGGTTGTCCAAAAGATATCGTATCTTTCGTGGTGCCGACCGGCTATTCGTTTAACCTAGACGGATCTACACTTTATCAGGCATTGGCGGCAATGTTTATTGCACAAATGTATGGAATTCAGTTGAGTATTACGGAACAAATCACATTGGTTTTGGTGTTGATGATTACGTCTAAAGGAATTGCGGGCGTACCTGGCGTTTCTTTCGTCGTGTTACTTGCAACGCTTGGAACAGTAGGCATTCCGCTTGAAGGATTGGCGTTCATCGCGGGTATCGACCGTTTGCTAGATATGGCACGAACAGTAGTAAACGTAGTCGGAAACGCACTTGCAACAGTTGTATTGTCGAAGTGGGAAGGTCGCTTTGGTGAAGAAACTGAGAAGGTAGAACGCGAACCAAAATTTGTCTTTGCAGAAGAGAAATTAGTTTAATCGAAGGCTGTCCTCATGAGTGAGGGCAGTTTTTTTGTGGTGTTTATGATGTCGGACAAGCATTATGACGGCATTCAATTGTAGGAATGCTTGATTTGTTATATGATTAACAGTATGAAATAACAAGAGTGCGGTTTTTACTAAGGAGGAAATGAAGTAATGAGCAATCAGCAAAATGATTTTACAAAATGGTATATCGACACAATCCAGAAAGCGGATTTAATGGATTATACACCAGTGCGTGGATGTATCGCATTTAAACCAGACGGCTATGAAATTTGGGAGCATATTCAAGATGAAATGAATCGTCGTTTTAAAGAAACGGGTCACCGTAATGCATATTTTCCCATGCTAATTCCGGAGTCGTTTTTCGAAAAAGAAAAAGATCATATCGAAGGGTTTTCTCCAGAATTGCCATGGGTAACAGAAGCTGCGGGCGAGAAATTGGAAGAACGTTTAGCGCTACGTCCGACGTCTGAAACGATGATTGGTCATTTGTATTCCGACTGGATCAAGAGCTATCGTGATCTTCCTGTATTGATCAACCAGTGGGCAAACGTATTCCGCTGGGAGAAAAAGACGTTACCATTCATTCGGACATCAGAATTTTTATGGCAAGAAGGACATACTGCACACGTAGATGAAGAAGAAGCGCGCCATGAGACGATGCAAATGTTGGAAATCTACAAAGATGTTGTAGAAGACCTACTTGCAATTCCTGTATATGACGGTCAGAAAACACCATCGGAGCGTTTTGCGGGTGCTATTGATACATTCTCGATTGAAGCGATGATGAAAGATGGTAAAGCAGTACAAGCCGGAACTTCACATTACCTCGGAACAAAGTTTGCGGAAGCATTTGATATCAAATACTTAACAAAAGAAAATAAGCATCAGTTCGTGCATACGACATCGTGGGGGACATCCACACGCTTGATCGGTTCTGTTATCATGGTACATGGTGACGAGCAAGGTCTTGTATTACCTCCGCGCATTGCACCGACACAAGTCGTGCTGATCCCAGTGGGTCCTTGGAAGAAGAATCCTGCCATCATGGAAAAGCTAGACGAAATCTACGCTGAATTGAAATCTAAAGGCATTCGTGTTCGTTTAGACGATTCTGACCAGTCTCCAGGTTTCAAGTTTAATGAATATGAATTAAAAGGTGTTCCAGTACGTCTAGAACTAGGACCACGTGATCTTGATAACAATCAAGCATTAATGAAAGCGCGTGACGGCGGCGAGAAAGTAGCAGTTGACCTGACTGAAGCTGTAGCGAGCATCGAGCAAGAACTACAGACGATGCAGAAGCGATTGCTTGAAAATGCTCGTACGTTCCGTGACGAACATTCCCATACGAACATCGATACGCTGGATGAGTTGCAGAAGCATATTGAAGATAGTGCGACAAACGAAGTAACTCCAGGCTGGATCCTTGCAGGCTGGTGTGGAGATGACGCATGTGAAGAACATGTCAAAGATGAAACGAAGTTTACAACACGTAATATTCCATTCAACCCACCGGCAGAGAAATCCACTTGTATTAATTGTGGAAATGAGTCGAAGCATACGGTTTGGTTTGCAAGAGCTTACTAATAGAGAAATTAAAAGCTGTCCCACGAAGTTTTGTGGGACAGCTTTTTTAGTGATGTTTAGTTTAAATGCTGTAGAGAGTGAATTTGTGAGTTTGATGGGATGGAAGCTCCAGCTGGGGACGCTTTCCGGAGGGCGTGGCTTACTCAAATACTAGCAATAAAAGCGAAGCGTTAGGAGCGTATCTTTGCACTAGTCGAACTGGTTAGCTCATCGCGGCCCATCCGAAGCGCCAATTCCTACCCCAACACAAATATCAGCCATTCTTTCTGGAGTTAGTCGTCCAGCTTTAACCCTTTCAAAGCATCTGCAAATGGATTATTGACAGGCTCATCATCATTGTTTTTCTTTAAATACTTCTGCACATCGCGCTTATTGACCTTACCTTTTGAATTCTTCTCACGTCGCGCTTTAAACGTAGAAAGCTTTTCACGATAACCACACTTACATGTAAAGATCTGTCCGTCGCCTTCGCCTCGTAGCTCCATTTTCTTTTTACATTGTGGACAGCGTGCGTTCGTGACACGGGAGACGTTTTTACGGTGACCACACTCACGATCCTGACAAACGAGCATCTTGCCGTGCTTGCCATTTACTTCAAGCATCGGCTTGCCGCAGTCTGGACATGTTTTCGTAGAAATATTATCGTGCTTAAACTTCGCTTCGCTCGCTTTAATCTCTGAAACAATTTCCTTCGTATAGCCCTTCATTTCATTAATGAAATCTTCTTTTTTCAGCTGACCTTTTGCAATCTTCTCTAGTTTCAATTCCCACTCCGCTGTCAGCAAAGGAGATTTCAATTCATCCGGTACTAATTCGAGCAACTGTTTTCCTTTGTTCGTGACGTGGATGTCTTTTCCGCGTTTTTCGATCAGGAATGAGTTAAAGAGCTTATCGATAATATCAGCACGCGTTGCCACGGTTCCTAGTCCGCCTGTGGATTTCAATGTATCAGCAAGTTTCTTATCCTGTGTACCTATATATTTCGTTGGATTTTCCATTGCAGATAATAATGTAGCTTCATTGAATCGGGCAGGGGGCTTCGTTTGTCCAGAAGTTTCTTTGATAAGTTTGATGTCTAGCTTATCGCCTGCTACGAGCTTAGGTAATAATTGTTCTTTTGTGTCCTGTTCAGTTTCTTCTTCATCGAATTGGTTATTATAAACTTCTTTCCAACCAGCGGCCAAAATGGTTTTTCCGCGTGCTGTGAATCGTTCGTCTGCAATTTTTGCATGAACCGTTAGTTGTTCGTATTCATGTGCTGGGAACAGAACGGCTAAGAATCGCTTAACAACCAGATCATAGATTTTCCGTTCGCGATCGGACAATTTGTCGAGTAATACGATTTCTTCTGTCGGAATGATTGCGTGGTGATCGGATACTTTGCTATCGTCAACAAAGGACTTACTCGTCTTCAGCGGTTTCTTCAATATTTTATTCGCAAGTGCACGATATTCGCCTATACCGACAGTTTTCAAGCGCTCGGGAAGTGTTGCAACGAGATCGCTTGAAAGGAAGCGAGAGTCGGTGCGTGGATAGGTAAGTATTTTATGTTGTTCATATAATTTCTGCATGATGTTTAGTGTATCTTTTGCCGAGTAGCCAAACATTTTGTTGGCATCACGCTGTAATTCAGTTAAATCGTATAGACCTGGTGAGAATGTCTTTTTCGCTTTCTTCTCGACATTTTCAATTACAGCTTGTTTGCCATCCACTTTTTGGACGATGGCAGATAGTTTATCACGGTCAAATGATCGGGTATCGCCTGTTTTTGCATCCTGCCATGTCAGTTTTAATTTAGAGTCAGACTGTGCTTCGATGCCGTAAAAAGTTTTAGGACGGAAGGTGTTAATTTCCTCTTCACGCTGTGCAATAATTGCAACGACAGGCGTCTGCACACGTCCGCAATTCAGTTGTGCGTTGAATTTGGTTGTCAGTGCGCGCGTGGCATTGAGACCGATATACCAATCAGCTTCAGAGCGGGCGACTGCAGCTTCAAATAAATTTTCATAAGCTGTACCAGGTTTTAACTGAGCGAAACCATCTTTAATTGCTTTGTCCGTTACGGATGAAATCCATAGACGTTTAATCGGCTTCTTAACTTTCGCTTTTTCAATAATCCAACGTGCGACTAATTCTCCTTCACGTCCAGCATCTGTCCCGATAATGATATCTGAAACGTCCGTGCGAAGTAGTTGTGCTTTTACGGCATTATATTGTCTGCTCGTTTGTTTAATGACGGTAAGTTTCAAGTCCTTGGGCATCATCGGTAGATCATCTAGTTTCCACGTCTTGAATTTCGTATCATAATTTTCTGGATCAGCGAGTGTCACCAAGTGTCCAAGAGCCCATGTCACGATATATTTATCGCCTTCTAAATAGCCGTTACCTTTTTTATTGCAGTTCAGCACGCGGGCAATATCCCTCGCCACGGAAGGCTTTTCCGCGAGTACTACACTTTTTTTCATATAATGAACTCCTTTTTTATACATGTCGAAAAACTCCTCCAATAGATAAGGTTTATGGCCTTACGCTAAATGAAGAAGTTACTTACTAAAAAGTGTAAACCAGACCGCTACTTTCGTCAATTAAGGCGGAGTGACAATACAAGACTGAACGCAGGATTATTTTGTATACTGTAAGTAACACTATAGAAACGAGGGATTTCAATGTCAGAACTAAGAGATCGTTTAATGGCCGATATAAGGACAGCAATGAAGGAAAAAGACACAATGAAGAAAGGTGTCATCAATTTATTGAGAGCAGGTCTACAGAATGAATCACTAGATCTAAAGCGTGAACTGACGATCGAAGAAGAAATCAAAATCGTTCAGCGTGAGCTCAAGCAAACCAAACAATCGCTTGAAGAAGGTCAAAAAGCCAATCGCGAAGACATCGTGGAAGCAGAAAAAGCGAAGATCGCGATTGTCGAATCGTATTTGCCGAAGCAGATGAATGTGGAAGAAGTAAAAGAATTGATAGCATCATTAGGCATTCCAACCGATGCATCAATGGGGCAGACAATCGGCGTTGTAATGAAGGAAGTTGCTGGTCGTGCAGAAGGAAAGACTGTTTCGCAGGCAGTAAAAGAGTATTTGCAGAATTGAATTACCAATCGGGAACTGGGCGACAAGTCGTGTACTTGTCATCCAGTTCTTTTATTTTTCAAACGAAGCCCGTAATACGTAAACCACGTCGTATTCTTTTAATTCGTCCAAGTAGCCTTCTTTTTGTTCATAAAAATCGTTAGATAACGTACTAGTCGGTGAACCCTCTGTCGTAGATGTGTAGATGATACCGGCCAACAACATGTTATCCGAGAGAAGTAAACCTTCTTGTGGATTGGTATTAAATAGAGTCGCCATGTCATCCATACTCTTAAGTTCTTCTTGATTACTCACACTCGCAGAGCCTTTAGCGTCACTAACACTTGCGGAGAATAATAATTGTTCCTCGAGTGTTTGTGTGACCGTCAAAACGATACTACCCTTCGTCGACTCACCAGGCAGTGGAGTAGATAACTCGCTGATTGGTTCTGCAACCTTCTTACCTTTTTTGTACTTTTCTACCCACAAAGTTACCTTTTTATAGTTTTGATCGGCAGTATAATCAAAGACAAATGCAGTATTGGCAGCTGTTTCAAGTATTTGTTTTTCACGATCTGTAAGTTCAGGCATCGTCAATTTATTCGTATCGGTTGCTGCACAGGCACTTAGAAATAATATGTAACTTAAGAGAGCTATACTCATCCATTTTTTCATCGCATATGCCTCCTTATCTATATATTTTATTATAACATTTTCCAGTATTGTCTGAAGCCATTGGGCATTCCGAATATGTAAAAGAAACCTATCTATTATTATTAAATATGTACTAGTTAACTAAAAAGGAGGAGATGAATTGTTGCGAGTGTCAAGTGGCCGTGGTAATTTGACGAGTTAGGTAGAGAAGTTTATACGCGAGGGCGTGCACGCGTTATGATGGGGGCAACAACCTACGTGTTGCGTGGATGGATTAATTAAATAAACTAAAAACAGTCACCAGCATTTTTCTGCCAGCGACTGTTTTTAATTTACTGGATGCCTTGGTAAGTAGAAGAGGGCTGTTCCGTTTTGCTCATTAAACCGTATAAGCGATCATAATGTTCGATCAACCGCTCTAAGACGGTGTACAAGTGCTCTATCAGCGTGCACACCCGCACTATCATGCACCGCACGCGCTCATACTTGCCCTGTAACCGCTCAATACGTACAACAACGGCTGCACTTTCGGCACTACTCCAACAAACCCTGTTCTTTCAAAAATGCCTCTGCTACTGTTTTCGCACTAGCACCTTCCGCGTTCACTTGATAATTCATTTCACGCATCTCATCGTCCGTCACGATTCCGGCTAGGCTATTTAACGCTTCCTCAAGTTCAGGATACTTCTTCAACGTCTCTTTGCGAAGCAATGGCGCGCCTTGATACGGTGGGAACAGTTCTTTGTCGTCTTCTAGAACTGACAAATCATATTCGCGTAGCTCGCTATCTGTCGAATAGGCGTCCATCAAGTTGATTTCGCCTGCCTCTATAGCTTGATAGCGCAGCTTCGGTTCCATCGTTTGGATGGAAGGGAACGTAATGCCATAAAGCTTTTGAATGCCTAGGTATCCATCTTCACGGTCATTAAATTCGAGAGTAAAGCCCGCTTTTGCGGCCTGTTCAACTGCGGCTAGATCAGAAATTGTTTTAAGTCTGTACTCTTCTTGGAATGCTTTGGAGACAGCGAGTGTATACGTATTATTGAAGGACATCGGTGTCAGGAATGTCATATTAAATTGTTCGTCTAGTCCTTTTCGCGCTTGCTCATAGACTTCGTCCCGGTCATTGCTGACGGCTTCTTCCTTCAAAAACTCGGATATAGCCGTACCTGTAAACTCCGGGTACAAATCGATGCTTCCAGATTTCAGTGCATTGAAGACGAATGACGTTTTACCGAGCCCTGGTTTTAATTCCACGGAGAGATCCGTTTGGTCTTCGATCAATAGTTTGTACATATTAATAAGAATTTCAGGTTCTGCGCCAAGTTTGGCACCAATGACTATTTCTTGTTTGGAGTTACCGCCTATGAATGGAGCTGCAATCATCAGAACCGCTACAATAACGAAAATGACAAACGCGGTAATAGCTTTTCTAAACGAAAGACCTTCAAATATCTTTAATAGGTAATCGAAGAAAAGTGCTAGTAACGCTGCAGGTATAGCGCCTAGGACGATTAATGATGGATTATTACGATCAATACCAAGCAATATCAAATCACCTAGTCCACCTGCGCCAATCAAAGCCGCTAATGTCGCTGTTCCGACAATCAATACCATCGAAGTGCGGATACCTGCCATGATGATCGGCATTGCGAGCGGTAATTCAACTTTCATCAGCCTTTTTCGGGTATTCATTCCCATCGCAGTCGCTGCTTCTTTAAGTGAAGGATCCACTTCTTTAATGCCCGTGTATGTATTACGTAAAATGGGCAACAACGCATAGACGACTAACGCTATAATTGCGGGTATTTTCCCTATACCGAATAAAGGAATCAATAGACCGAGAAGTGCAAGGGAAGGAATCGTCTGCAATACAGCGCTTGCACCGATGACAGATTCCGCCATTTTTCGCCGATTTGTCAAATAGATGCCAAGTGGAACAGCAATTAGTACCGCAATTAATAAGGAGATTAATGAGATTTGAATATGTTCGATCAGAGCTTCCAGTAATTGACCGCGCCGATTTTGAAGAACAGCCAGGAAACTATTCATTCGTTATACCTCCTTTACGTGACTGCTCCGCCAAAAAGTGGAGTATTCCTTCTCGTGTAACCATTCCAACAACGTGTCCGTCTTGTTCAATCGCGACTTGGTCATTAGAAGCCAAGAACTGTAAGAGCGGCCCCCATTCTGAGTCAATCGGGATCGCGAAAGCCAGCGATAGATTTGTAGGAATCTCCTCTAGATGATCCGCAATGGAAAATGTGCGTGCTGCAGCCGATGCGGTAAATTCGCGCACGAACGGTGAAGCGGGCCTAGTAAGAATTTCTTGCGGAGTTGCAATTTGCTCGATTTTACCCTCATTCATGATACAGACCCGATCACCTAATTTAAATGCTTCTTGTAAATCATGTGTGACGAATACAATAGTTTTATGAATTCGTTGCTGTAAATCCAGTAGATCATCCTGAAGTTTCAAACGACTAATTGGATCCAGTGCGCTAAATGGTTCATCCATCAATAGAATATCTGGGTCTGCTGCAAGTGCGCGCACAACGCCTACTCGCTGTTGCTGACCACCTGACAATTCACTCGGTTTACGTTTTCTATACACTTTGGGATCCAGTCCCACCATTTCAAGTAGTTCCGTTACACGTTCGCGAACTTTTTTCTTTTTCCAGCCGACCAATTCCGGGACAATTGCAATGTTTTCTTCGATTGTCATATGAGGAAATAAAGCGATTTGTTGTAATACATAGCCGATTTGCCAACGAAGCTCATGGATTGAATAATCACTGATTCGCTTGCCATCGAGCCAAATCGTGCCTTTTGTAAGTGGGATCAGTCGGTTGATCATCTTAAGCGTGGTGGTCTTTCCGCAACCACTTGGTCCCACTAGAACAAGAAACTCCCCCCGCTGAATCTCTAAATTCACCGATTCCACGACTAGGCGTGACATATCATAACTTTTTGAAACTTCTTCAAAACGAATCATCGAAACCCCACCTTTTTAGTATAATTTTCACATAGTGTCGAAAGAATAGAAAGTTATATCCCTTCGAGAAGAATAATGAAAATTCGTGCATTGTAATAAGCCGTTCATTTTCCGTTCACCTTCACAAGATAAGATGTGAGTATAAAGAATAACACGGAGGCGTTCATATGAAAATCGCATGGAAAGAAATGAAGAAAAGCAAAGCCAAGTTTCTGATTCTCGGATCTATTATATTTCTCGTCAGCTTCTTGACGTTTATTATTTCAGGACTAGCAAATGGATTATCTCAGGATAATGCTGCGCTAATAAAAGATTTACCTGACGGACAATTTTATCTAAGTAAAGATGCAGATAGTACGTATAATCTCTCCAAAATAGACGAAGAGGTTCAAAAGCAAATACTTATAGACAATCCTAATGCAACCGCATTTTCGGTTCAAATGGGATTTGTCAACGATGCGGAAGATAAGCAGCATAGTGTAGCATTCGTTGCATCTACTGAGTCAAAGCTATTTGAAAATGTCAAAGATGGGGAAATCGTTCTGGATAGCTCTTTGAAAGAAGACGGTATTGAAGTCGGTGACGTCTTAACTAACAATCAATTTAGTGGAGAATTCATTGTAAAAGGATTTGTGGAGCAGCAGAAATACAGTCACGCACCCGTTGCATTCATTGGAATGACGAACTACCAAGAGATCTACTGTGTGATGGAAATGCAGACGATTTTCATTCCGGGAAAAGATGCACCAACACTGAGTGCACTCGATTCTTTTTCGAATAAAGAGTTCTTACATGCAATTCCGAGTTACAGTGCAGAGCAGATGTCATTGAATATGATTGTCTGGTTCCTTGTCATCATCAGTGGTATGTTGTTTGCAATTTTCTTCTATATGATGAATGTTCAGAAGATCGGGTTGTACGGCATATTGAAAGCGATTGGTATGAAGACGATTTCGTTATTCAAGATGATTTGGTATCAGATGCTAGTCATTACCGCTATTTCACTCGTATTGTCCATTGCGCTCAGCCAAGCATTCAGTTTTGTTGCCCCTGAAGGCATGCCGTTCCACTTAACGATGGATACAGTATGGATGCTATCCGCAGTATTTATGGCGGTCGGTTTTATCGGTGCGACCATTTCAGGAATCCAAGTGAAAAATATTGAACCGCTTCAAGCGATTCAACAAGGAGAGATGTAATATGTCTGCCTTTACTATTGATCAAGTAAAAAAGACGTTTTCCAATGGAGAAATTGAAGAAGAGATATTAAAAGGTGTGAATTTGTCGTTGAAAGAAGGGGAAATTACCGCGTTGATCGGCCCTTCAGGTTCTGGGAAATCGACAATTTTGACGATTGCTGCAGGTTTGCAAAGAGCCTCTGGCGGTGAGATATTATTTGAAGGAAATGACATGACGAAGATGAGTCAGGAAGAGGTTCGTCATGTTCGTGCAACAGACTTCGGATTTGTTTTTCAGTCTTCCCACTTAGTTCCTTTTTTGACGGTGGAAGAGCAACTGCAGTTGATGCTTGACGTAGCGGAAACGAAAACGAGTAAAAAGGAACAGGCCAAAGCAATAGATAAGATGTTAAAGTTAGTTGAAATGCAGCACCGCAAAGATGCGTATCCTTCTTCTTTATCAGGAGGAGAGCGTCAACGTGTGGCGATTGCTCGTGCGATCATCCATCATCCGAAAATATTGTTTGCGGACGAACCCACTGCAAGTCTTGATACGAAACGCTCAAAAGGTGTGATGGAATTATTGCGGGAACTAACACGTACATTAAATTTAACGACATTGATGGTGACGCATGACGAAGAGATGCTACCGTATGTTGATAGGGTTATTACGATGCGGGATGGTTATATAGTAGAATAAAACAGTAGACCTATCGATACAATGACTAATGAACATCGTGATCAATTAAAGATAGCATTATCAACAAGGACGAAGTATGAACGAAGCCAGAAGAGAAATAAGCTCTTCAACACGTCTGTCACATATAGTGGCAGGCGCTTTCTTCTATGGTAAACTAGTGGCTAAAGAAGAGAAAAGGGGAGAATGACTGTGAAATCACCATTTACATTTACACATACAAAGCCAGCGAAGTCAGAAGAAAAACAACCTGCGCTATTTTTACTTCATGGAATGGGGAGTCATGAAGGAGATCTACCACAATTAGTTCAAGAATTTAAAGAAACACATCATATTTTCAGTTTGAGGGGTCCTGTCGTTCATGCGCCAGGCTATGCATTTTTCACAATTGAAGAAGAAGGAAAGCCGGTCCGTGAAGTATTTGATAAAGTGCTCGTCTACATCCAATCATTTATTCGTGAAGCCATCCAGGAGTATGATCTAGATCCTGAGCGTTTGACGGTCATCGGTTTCAGTCAGGGAGCCGCCCTTGCACAGGCGCTGGGTGTAACGTTGATACCTTCACTCCATGGAGTGGTGGCACTTAGTGGATACGTACCTGATTTCGTCAAGAGTGAATACGCAATACAGTCCGTGGAAAATCAACACGTATTCATTTCCCATGGTGACTATGACTATATAATTCCATCCCAATCTGGAGTGGAAAGCAAGGAATACTTTGAATCACTCGGCGCGGATGTTACGTTCAAAACATATAATGATGGACATGGCGTAACGCCAGAGAATCAACAAGACTTGGCGACGTTTATTCGGTCGCTATAAGGAGTTGGCCGGTTGAACATCAAACCGTTTTGGCCACTTATGCAACTACCGTTCCCCGTCACTTCATTGCGTAGAGTGGATAGGTCGGAATATGAAACAAACGAGACTTCACTAAATTAGTGGGGTCTCGTTTGATCTATCATTTATTTGTATTTTACTAATGAAAAGAGTGACCAGTTGACCGAAAATGAAGCGTGTACGTCTCGGACGCCGATCAATTTTACGTTTACTCGGCTCGTCTTAACCGCAATTTCCTATTCATCGCAAACCGTTGCAACATAGCCGGCCACGTCATCCCGAACAAAACGAGGAAAATGCCAAGAAACTGCAATAACGTTAATCTTTCGCCGAGCAACAACATCGAAGCTATAATCGCTACGGGCAACTCAACAGCGCTTAAAATAGAAGACATGCCTGCGCCGACTTTCGGTACTCCGATAGAAAATAAGAAGATGGGAAGAACAATGCCAAATACACCTAAAATGGTGCCATAAATCCACAATCCATCACCTAACATCCCGTTCCATAAAATTTCGGGAGACTGGAAAAAAGTGATTGCAATCGCTGCATAAAACGACATTAAGAACAACCGCGTCACCACATCCATACCTGGTACTGGCTTCTGATTCGCTGTAACGAACGCTGCGAAACTAAACGCTGCAGCAAGTCCCCATGCCCATCCTTGCCATGGAATCCCGCTTACATCCACGTCAATCAATCCTGCAGCTAAAATCGTTCCACCGAATAGAAAGACAAGAGATACTACTTCTGATTGTTTAGGCAAACGCTTGGATAATACACATTCATAGAGCATGCCGATCCATGTAAATTGAAAGAGTAATACGACTGCTAAGGAAGCAGGCATATATTCAACGGCTTTCCCATAAACCGTTCCAGTAATTGCTGTGAATAATCCCGCAATTAGAACGGGGAAACTTCCACGGATTGTCGGTAAGCCGCGTTTAACTAGAATAAATATAATAAGAGCTAAAAGAAATCCTGTATAATATTGGCTCGTCACTGCCTCTGAAGCGGTGAAGCCATCTTGAATAGCTAATTTGATAATCGTTGATAAAATTCCATAACATGCAGCCCCAAATACAACGAGCAACGGATACATCCACAGTTTCATCGGTACAACCTCCATTTCCATCGGATCATAGTATATCATGAAAATGGTTTTTCAAACTGCGCAATACTAACCGTATTTCCCGGGAAATAGCGACAATAACTGCAAATAAACGGGGAAAAGCTGTACAGTGGAATTTTCACTGTACAGCTTTTATCGGTAGATCAGTGGGGAGCGCCGTAGTCATTCGACAAGCTGCCACCACTAAAACGGGGGGAGTGGTTGATTTTTTCTTTCATAAGCGCTTTTCGCTGATCGGGTAGAGAGATGGAATCGACTGTTTGCATATCTTCATGCAAATCGAACAAACTAACGGTGTTAGTCTGCAGATTTTCAGGATGTGTCTGAATCAGACGATACGTGTTCGGATGATATTTGGGGCTTAGATTTTTCGTTGACGTCACGTCTAATCGCCTCCTATTATGCTTGACGAACCATTTTTAGAAGCATATGTGCCAAAGAGTGTTGCTCTTCTTTAGAGCCTGAATCCCAAAGTTCTTGTAATAAATATTGCTCACGGTTTCGAGGTTCTTCATGACGTGACAAATAATCGGCAATAAATGTTGTAGTTTTCGCCAATTGTTCATCATTCATTCCAAGGATTTCACCTTTTTTTACCTTATCAGCGAGATACCCTTTAAAATGATTGAAGTTCTGCAAAATCTGATCTTTCTTTTCATTACCCATGTTTGAAACTTCAGACTCCAACTTATTTTTCATATCCACCAATCAACCACTCCTTTTCATTGTGATACAACTAGCTTGCACAGGAAGTAATGAACTATGCATGTGAAGATATAGGTAATGTATTTTGAATTATGTGTGAAAAGAGGCTTCAGTGGGTAGGAGTATAGCATAGTGAGAGGGAGGTGCAATAATGGCTAATAAACAATACGCGGGTACATTTCATTCTGTGGATAATGTTCTTTATAAAATAACTGAACTTGAGGCAAAAGGTTTTAAAAAACATCATATGTGTGTAGTTTCCAATGTGCGGGATGATCTAAAAATTTTGGAAAGTGATTCTGAAATAGAGATAATCGGTATCCAGGAAGGGTCGCTCTGGGATCATACGCGCCGCTTATTCAACAGTAAAGATGAAATGTTGACGATTTTCATTAAAATGGGTTTTACGAAACTAGAATCCAAAACATTTTATAATGATTTAAAAGAAGGCGGCATGGCTTTGTTTGTCGATCAACTAACAGACGAAGAACGAGCCCAATCTGTAGATCCTCATGACAGTGCCCGACAGCTAACAGAAAGCGGTGAAAATCTGGATAGTGATCCGAATGAAGGAGTGGGGAACCCGATTCCAAACAGCCCGAGAATAGGTACAGATTAGTTGTAAAAAAGAAGGGGCTGGGACAAAAGGTTTTCAGCAACCAAAAAAGCCGAACTATTATTAGAAATGCTAACATGGCATTCTAAAATATTTCGGTTTTCTGTATTTAGATAATAAAAACGTATTTATCATTCGGTTTTGGACAAAGCTAAATTAGTTATGTCCCAGCCTCTTCTTTTTTATATTCGTACGGCACGTATTACTTGCTAGGGTGTGCCTCATCATCACTGAAGTGTTCTTTCGCTTCACCGATTTTTTCTTGTGCGGCACCTTTTGCCTTATCCCATTTACCTTCAGCCTGCATTTTAGTGTTATTTGTTAAATCGCCTACAGTGTCTTTTACACTGCCTTTGACTTTGTTGCCAATACCTTTTAATTTATCTTCTGTACCGTGATCTTTGTTACTCATATTATCTCCTCCATTTCGTTTGTTAGTATATAAATACCCACTTTCAAAAAGAGAAAACATCTGAAGTATTGTTGGAACGGTTCAACATGATTGTGCCTGCCACATTCTACTGACCGATTATTTCATAACCTCATTTCACAAGATACCAGTTATTCAAAGTATGAGTTACGGATGACTTTTGAATGAACAGTCGGAATGGGGGCATGATATTGCACGATATATTGTGACTAAACAAGTGAAAAGCCGGAAACCTTTAGAGGCTCCGGCTTTTCGGGTGTTTACAAATGTCTGGCATTACGGAGTACTGTTCATTCCAGAAAGGTTACTAATTTGCTCCATAAGCTTTTCCCGTGACTGCTTATTTCGCATGAGGTAAAGTGCACCAAGTCCGACAGCTGTCATCGCCATTTTGTTCATTTGTCTAACACCTCCAAATGGTAGGATGGCTCTTTATAGAAAGAATATACAATGGATTTCAATTTGTCTGCTACAATTTCCTGTTAAACTTTTAGTGTAGTGATATAATTTCATTATTCACATTTAATGGACTGGAAGTGTCGTCATGAATTTACAAGCTAAATCAACGATTCGCGAGCTTCGATTTTGGCGTATTGTCATCGGGCTAGGCATTGCTTCAGTGCTGATTTTTGCCGCGATGTATGCTATACAGCCTTTGCTACCTATTTTAACAAAGCAATTCAATGTCTCCGTGTCCACTGCCAGTTTAGCCATGTCTGTTAATACAATAGGTCTAATTTTCGGTTTGGTGATTCTTGGGTTTTACTCTGACCGGCTAGGTAGATCAATTTTTGTAAAAATCTCAGTTTTAGTAACAGCACTTTTATTTATTCCTATGTTTTTAACGCATTCTTTTACGGTGATCCTCGTATTGCGTTTTATACAGGGCTTTGGGATGGCGGGTGTATTGGCTGCAGCTCTAGCCTATATCAATGAAGAGATCAATGAGCGGGTAGTGAGCGTGGCGACTGCTCTGTATATTTCATTCAACGGCACTGGCGGGATGCTTGGTCGTTTTGTAACGGGGTATTTGGCAGAACGCTGGTCTTGGGAACTGTCCCTACAACTTCTAACGGGCGCAGGTGTATTGGTATTTATCTTCTTACTATTCACGTTACCTAAATCCAATTACTTCGAACCGAGTGTGGCGTCGATAAAGAAAGACATGGAAGGTTTCGGCGTACATTTGAAGAATCCGGCTTTGCTAATGGTCTTTGGGCTTGGTATTGTACTCCAGCTGAGCTTTACCGGCATGTGGACGTTTCTACCTTTTCATTTGACTACTTCACCATTTTCGATGACGCTTGATGAAGTTTCCTATATCTACTTCGCTTATGCATTTGGAATTATCGGTGCACCGCTGGCTGGCTCGATTGCCAGTAAGGTAGGTATGAATCCTGTCCGTTTAATTGGCGTACTATTACTGGCAGTCGGTTGTCTTCTAACAGTTCCAACTATATTGCCACTGATTATTATTGGTTATTGCGTGATCTGTCTTGGCTTTTTCTCTGCCCATTCTTTAACTGCTGCATCTGTCAGTAAAGAAGCAACGCATCATAAGGGGAGTGCATCAAGCCTGTATCTCGTTTCTTATTATATTGGTATGGCGGCGGGAAGTACGCTAGTAACACCGCTTTGGCAGTTTGCAGGGTGGACGGGTCTCGCTGTGTTTTCAGCGGTTGTGCCAGTTGTCTATGTACTGTTGATCCGACTACGACGTAGCGTGTTAAAAGCGTAGTACATAATAAACCAGCTGCCTGGAATGATACCCGGCAGCTGGTTTGTTTTAGTTTTTAAATATTTCCGGAATAGTCTGTAAATCGATACCCCATAATAATGGAAGCAAGAAGTAAATACAAAGCGTCACGAGCACAACTCCGACTATATTGAGCACGAATCCGGCTTTCGCCATATCAGGAATCCGTAGATAACCCGATCCGAAAACGACCGCGTTCGGTGGGGTGGCAACCGGTAGCATAAACGCACAAGATGCTGCTACACCCGCTGCAATCATTAATGCATACGGATGGAAATTTAGTGCCAATGCCAACGAAGCCATGATTGGATACATCATAGAAGCTGTTGCTGTATTCGATGTGATTTCCGTCAAGAAAATGACCAATGTGGTGACGATCAAAATAATGACAATGAGAGGAACACCTTTCAACCCAATCAGTTGAGTACCGATCCATTCTGACAGACCACTACTGACAAAGCCAGCTGCAATAGCTAGTCCGCCACCAAAGAGAAGTAAGATACCCCAAGGTAATTTCACTGCTGTGTTCCAATCTAGCAAGTGATCACCTTTTTTATTTACAGACGGGATGATAAACAAAATCATCGCAAAAGCAATAGCAATGACACCGTCACTTAAGCCGTCAATGAATTTCGATAGGAAGAACGAGCGTGTAATCCATGAGAAAGCAGCAAGCGCGAAGACGATGAAGACCATAATCTCTTCAATTGAAGGTCGTCCAAGCAACCTCTTTTCGTTATCAATGACTTCACGTCCGCCAGGTAATGTTTTGACTGGTGATTTGTAGACGATCTTCACTAAGTACCACCACGTCAATAAGATAAATACCCAAGCAAACGGTACACCGAACAACATCCATTTACCAAATGATAACTCGATGCCGTAAATTTTATTGATAGCGCCGGCAAGCAATGTATTCGGAGGCGTACCGATCAATGTCGCAATCCCGCCTAGTGAAGCTGAGTAAGCAATACCAAGCATCAAGGCTTTACCGAATCCAAAGTTTTCTTTTGATGTATCGATAGAGGGGTCGTCCTTTAATGCAATCGTTACTTGTGTAATGATCGCCAAACCAATTGGCACCATCATCATGGCTGTGGCAGTGTTAGAAATCCACATAGAAAGAAATCCGGTAGCTACCATGAAACCGAGAACGATTTTGTCCATGTTTGTTCCGATAGCAGAAATAATAGTCAGTGCAATTCGTCGATGCAAATTCCACTTCTCAAGCGCGAGTGCGATCATAAATCCACCCATAAATAAGAAAATCGTTTCATCTCCATAGGAAGATGCAGTGTCTTTCATTTCCAATCCGCCTGTCATTGGAAACAATATGAGTGGTAGCAAGGAAGCGACCGGAATGGGAATAGCTTCCGTAATCCACCAAACCGCAATCCATACCGTACTAGCTAAAATAGCGACGCCGGCTGCGGATAAATCTGCAGGTTTGAAGAACAGTAAAATAAGGGAAAAGAGTAATGGACCAAGCACCAATCCAATGAGCTGTGTAGCTGAATAACTGCGGGAGTCTCTACCTCCCCCTTCATGATTTACGCCAATCTTCTTTCCGCCTTGTCCGCCTCTCACCATTTCAGAGGAGTCAGGCGCAGTGAAAAAACGGAATACATCTTTCACTTGATCATGTAACGACCAAAGACGATTCCAAGTCTGTTGTAACATTAAGATCCCTTCATTTCTACGTTGTATTTCTTGAAGAGTAGCAATCTTCCAAGACATCACCATTTTACCTATTAAATACAACTTGAACAAGAGGAATTAAGACTTTTTCGTATAATTAGACAAATATTGTTGCAATACAGTGTTTAAATCAAGAATTATTATATAGCAAGCGACAAAAAGAATTTTTCGACACAGTTCGTTCAACCGCGTATACTAGAACTAACTATGTAAATTAAAATAGAAGGGAAGTGAGCATTTGACGAAAAAGGCGTGGTTCCAGGCAGGTGTGGGTATATTGCTAGCATTGTTGATCACGAAATTCTTTTTAGAAGTAAATTATATCTTTAGACCGGTGGGTATCATTGTACAAACGATTATCATGCCATTAATTTTCGGTGGCCTGCTTTATTACATAACGGTACCTATCCAACACTATTTGGAAAAGAAAAAAATGCCGAGATGGGGAAGCATCATTACGATTATGCTCATACTCGTAGCCGTTTTATGGATTTTAGTCGCAATTATTGGACCGATGGTGACGAAACAAGTAAATAATTTGGTAGACAATGGGCCAGCTCTCACACATCAGCTCGAGCAACTGAAAGATAAAGCGATTAATCAAAAGGAAAACTTACCAGAAGGTTTGCAGGACTCCTTAAATTCAGCAATCGAATCCGTCCAAACTTTTGCGGTAACATTCGGCAAATGGTTCGTACAATTTGTACAATCATTCGTTCAAGCAGTAGTGTTACTGTTACTTGTACCGTTCTTCTTCTTATTTATGTTGAAGGATCATGAAAAACTTGCTCCGAGAATATATAATCTATTTTCCGGGAAGCGACGCATATGGGTAAAGAAGACATTGGAAGATATTGACCAGGTATTACGTTCTTATATCCAAGGACAATTATTAATTAGTGCTATTTTGGCATTGCTTATTTTGATTGGTTATTCAATCATCGGTTTGGAGTATTCTTTGTTACTAGCAATTCTCGCGTTATTCATGAATATCATTCCGTTTATTGGACCATGGATTGCGGTGGCTCCAGCCTTAATCATTGCGTATTTACAGGAACCCAAATTAGTCATTTGGGTCGGAGTTGTTACGTTAGTCGCGCAACAAATCGATAGTAACCTGATTACGCCGAACGTGATGGGGAAATCGCTTGATATCCATCCACTGACGATCATTACGGTATTATTAGTAGCGGGAAGTCTTGCAGGGTTCCTTGGTATTTTGGTAGCTGTACCTGCTTATGCTGTTGGTAAAGTAATTGTGCAGAACATCTATGAAATGCGACGGGAAATTAGTGAAGCCGCCACGAAGAATGTCTAGTGGTAGTACCAACCTCTTGGTCTTTGAACTGAGAGGTTTTTTGGATGGATAAATAAAGTAAAACCGCACATCCTAACGAAAATGAAAGGGTGTTAACGGATGTTGACGGAGTTTCCAGTTATTCACACCGATGTATGGGATGCGATATGGGGTGTACCAGTTGTTTTGGTCGTAGTACTGATCATTAAGTGGCTTTTTAAATTGTCGCCTGCCTGGCTTTCAACAGTAGCCACAGTAGTTGCGCTCACTATATCAATATTCATTAGCCATCCAAAGAATTTGTCTGCCGGAATTTTCATGGGCTTATTTTATAGTGGTGCGGCAATGGGTATTATTTATTCGACTAAACAATCTTTTCATGCATATCGTAAACGTTAAAAGCAGGCCTTCGCGTAGTGAGCGAAAGCCTGCTTTTTTATTGTAATGGACAAAATCCGCAACGCATCAACCCGGGTACATCTTTAGAGAAGCAGCAGGTTTTGCGAACAGTCGTATTCAATAAAGCGGATGGTTCGGAGCCGTTTAAATAGCTTGCAAAACGTGAGTGATCAGCGATACCTGTCCATAAGGTGTCGTTTTTTAGCATTTCTACATCTTCCCTTGCTTCCATTTCCGATCCCGGATCAGACAATAGTACATGATATTGCCAGAGCCAGAACCCGAAGACATTCTCCCATAAGGTGAGAGGGGATATTGACACTACGCTACGCAACGATGTAATGACTGCATGTGCATCATCCAGTACACGTTTAATCTGTGCTTGCCGGTCTTCGTCATCTATCATTTCCCAGTCTGCGCTATTTATAAATAGGCTGACGGTTTTATTGCCAAACTCCTCTCGCACTCCGAACTGAAGATCTTCTGCCAATCCGTTCCACATTTCGTCGTATGCAGCTAAATTATACAGTTGCATGGCGAAGAACATACCGAGGCGACGTACGAAGAACGAAGCGGCAACGACTTCATTTGGACTTTGGCTGATAGTCTGAGTGACTTCGACGATGGTCTGTACTTTTGAAGAATCCAGCACATCTGCTAGCGTAAAGACTGGAATTGCCGGCGGTTCCAAGTAGACACTGTAACTATTCAATTCTCTGATTTGGTCTGCTGTAAGTGTAGTCATGACTTCAGTATAGTCAAACTACTTGGCCGAAACAACCCGAACGTGATACCTGCCCAACCAGTTTACTAGGCCTTTACATACAATAGGCAGTGAAGAGGTGGTGAAGAGTGGAAACTCAAGAATTGGCTCGCAATAAATCATTCGAGGTAGAGCAAAGGGAATGGAAGCTGCGGCAACGCAAGGAACGCGGCAAGCAACTACTGACAATTGTGTCACCGTTATTCCTGCTAGTGCTGTGGGAAGTGATGTCGAGAACAGGTATCTTGGATATTCGCTTTTTCCCGCCGCCCAGTACGATTGTGCAAACCTTTTATGACATGGTTGTGAGCGGCGTGATGGCGAAACATGTTGGCGTCTCATTGTATCGGATTTTCATCGGATTTTTAGCAGGTGTCATTCCAGGCATTATTGTCGGTTTATTGATGGGATTATATTCTCCAATCCGGCATTTCGTTCAACCAATTGTTATGGCACTTATGCCAATTCCAACGTTGGCATTATTGCCAATCATTATTATTTTATTCGGAATTGGAGATTTGTCGAAGGTCGTGACGATTGCAGGAAGTGTATTTTTCCCAGTTGTCATTAATACGGCGGCGGGTGTATTGAATATCGACAAAATTTATTTGGATGTTGCTAGTAACTATCAAACGAGTCGGTGGAATTTCTTCTTTAAAATCGCTCTTCCCGGAGCACTTCCTGTCATGCTCGAAGGAATTCAGATGGGGCAGGCGATTGCGTTATTGACGATTGTGGCGGCAGAGATGATGGGAGCAACTTCTGGGATCGGTTATTTGATATGGACGTCCTATAAAGCCTTCTTATTACCTGAAATGTACGTGGGATTAATACTCATCTCCTTTTTCGGTTATTTATTCTCGCTTATACTGCGTGCGCTTCAAAATAAATTATTGCCATGGAGGTGAAAGAAATGGAGGGGAAGCCTAAGATTACGGTGGATGGACTAATGAAAGCATTTTATAAGAAACAGGGAAGTGTCATTGCGCTCGAAGATATTTCCCTAACGGTAGCTGAAGGTGAATTTGTTTGTCTCGTTGGGCCGAGTGGATGTGGCAAGACGACACTGTTGCGTATCTTGGCGGGACTTGAACAGCCGAGTGTCGGCAGCTTTACGATTGCGTCTGAAACGAATAACCGGCCGTTACAATCGATGGTATTTCAGGAACGTGGTGTCATTCCGTGGCTGACGGTTCGTGAAAATGTAGCCTTTGGGTTGAAGATGCGCAACTTGCCGATAGCATTCATAAATGAACGAACGGACTTTTATTTGAAGAAGACCGGGTTGGAACGGTTTGCTTCGCTGTACCCAAAAGAGTTGTCTGGCGGTATGAAGCAGCGCGTAAGTATTGCGAGGGCTTTTGCGAATGATCCAGAGATTTTATTGATGGATGAACCGTTCGGCGCACTCGATGAACAGAATCGTTTTATTTTGCAGGAAGAGTTATTGAGTATTTGGGCAGAGACGAAGAAGACTGTATTGTTCATTACACATAGTATTGATGAAGCGTTGTTGCTGAGTGATCGAATTCTGTTGATGGGCGCTCAACCGGGGAAAATTATTGAAGAAATCGTTATTGATATGCCAAGACCGAGAAAGATGGAAGATGTTCGGAAAGATCCAGAAATGGCGACAAAATTCATTGAGATATGGCGTCACTTGCAGGAGGAAGTACAGAAATCGAGAGAATAAGGGATAAAAGGAGAGATGATGTGGGGAAATGGGTGAAGAAGGCAGGTTTGTTCGGCGTATTGTCGGTCGTATTAATGATGGGGGCATGTTCTCCGAAAGAAGTTACGAAGCCTGTAACGAATGACGAAAAGCCGGCATCGGGTGATTTGGCTCCGCTTGAGAAACAGGCGAAAGTATTTATAGCGGAAGATGGTGCTGCTTCCGGCGCAGGTTTCTACATTGCGAAAGAAAAGGGGTATTTTGAAGACTATAATATACGTGTAGATTTTGCGGATTTTGCAAACAGCGATGATATGTTGCCCGCACTAGCCGCTGGAGAAGTGGATATCGCGGGTGGTGTTTCCACTGCATCATTCTTTAATGCGATCGCTCAAGGCATTGATGTACGGATTATCGCGGATAAAGGTCATAATATGCCCGGTAAATCGTACTTCAGTTTTGTCATCGGTAATCATATGGTCGATGAAATCAAAGAGTACAGCGACTTTAAAGGAAAGAAAATCGCGGTATCGTCCCGCAACTCCATTGACGGCTATATCTATGAAGAGATGTTAAAGCATGCAGGTTTGACGGAAGACGATGTAGAGTATGTACACATCGCAGACTTCGGTGCAATGCTTGGAGCAATTGATTCAGGAACGATTGATGCCGCATTGAATATCGAACCGCTTATCGCGCAAGGTATCAATAAAGGTTTTCACGTTCGCTTTGGAGATGCCACCGATTATGCGCCTGAATCACAAATCGCCATGGTATTGGCTTCACCGAAGTTCATGGCCAATGAAGAATTGTCGCTACGCTTCATGGCAGCCTATTTAAAAGGAGTGCGTGACTATAACGACGCATTCTTTAAAGATCAAGGTAAAGAAGAGATCATAGACATTATGGTCAAACATACGGCATTGAAAGATCCTGAGTTATGGGAGAGGGTATTCGTAACGGGGCTCGATCCGAACGGCAAGATGTTTGTAGACGATATTAAGAAGCAGTATGAGATGTATAAGGCGAATGGGGCGATACGTGGTGAGATCGACTTCGATAAGTCTGTTGATCCGTCACTTGTTGAGCGTGCTATTAAGGAAATAGGGGTGTACGAAGATTGATAGTTAGTGGAGTTGTCCTAGAAGTCATGACGTTAGTGACTTCTAGTGATGGCTCCTTTTTTGCTATGTAGGGGATGCTAGGATAGGTATTTGCTTTCCGGAAGCCGTCCCCAGCTGGAGCTTTAATCCATTGTGGATGCTATTTCATTTACAGAGTCAACATGTATTACGAACGCTTTTCTTCTAATGGAAAAAGGGAGTATCCGTTATAAATTCAGCTATAATCAGACCGAAAATCATGCTAGAATAATAGGACTGACTATTCGGAAGTTTGGTGAAGGACATGAGAAAATACATAGGTGAGATCGGGTTGACGATCACTGCAATTATCTGGGGGAGCGGCTTTGTGATGAGTGCGCTCGCTTTGGAATATTATACACCGTATCAAATTTTGGCCGTACGTTTTGTCATAGGAGCTCTGCTACTTAGTATCGTCTTCCATAAACGTCTGCTTCGGATGGAGCAGTCGATTTTATGGAAAGGTGCATTGCTTGGTGTTTTGCTGTATGGGGCATTTGCTTTGCAGACGGTAGGTTTACAGTTTACAACGCCTTCAAAGAATGCATTTTTAACCGGTGTAAATGTCGTGATGGTCCCGTTGATCGCATTCATTTTGTATAAGCGGAAGCTCGATACATTTGAATGGGTTGGTGCAGTACTGGCACTAATCGGAGTGGCGGTTTTATCGTTGCAGTGGTCTACTACTATTAACATTGGCGATGTACTGACACTTGGTTGTGCTGTGATGTTCGCTTTTCATATTTTGTACACGGCACGATTTGTCCGCACGGAAGACGCCATTTTGCTCACGCTATTACAAATGGTTGTCGCGGCAGTGATCAGCTCCGTGACCGTTATCGCAATGGGCGAAACGTCATTCTCCGTGGAACCAAAGGGTGTAAGTTCGGTGCTGTACTTAGCTGTGTTCTCCACGACTCTTGCATTCTTGATGCAAACAGTTGGACAGAAACACTTATCAGAGACAAAAGCGGCCATTATATTATCGACAGAATCAGTTTGGGGCATGATTTTCTCAGTGGCCCTCGCCTATGAATTGTTGACGTTCCGCATGTTCCTAGGTGCACTGATTATCTTCATTGCGATTTTAATGTCAGAAGTTAGACCGCAACTATTGAAAAAACGCATCCCGACGCAAGTAGAAGAGCGTAACATTTGAAAAAGGGTTGTCCAGCAAGTCATCAACTGACTCCGGGACAACCCTTTTCTATATTTTCTTTGCTGCCAATGAAGTTTGATAACTATGCAACGACATGCCCCCGATAATCACGAGCACGCCGACCAATGAAAGTGCCCCCGGTAATGGCATGCCTAGTAATAGCATCTCGCCAAGCATGGCAAAAATTAATCCGACAGACTGTGTAGCTTCGACAGCAGCCAGTTTCCCTTGATCATGTTGTACCATGTCCGTCGCCATGAAGAATAGTGAAGTAGCGATCACACCTGAACTGACTGCAACAATTAATGACTGCGCGACTTGGCCCATAGAAGGCAAGCCGACAGTTGCTGTTGCATAAATCGCTAGCAGTAACCAAATCGGTATCGTCATCCATGTCATCGCCAGTACACGCTGGAACGTATCAAGCCTTCCGCCCACTAGATTCATCATTTTTCGATTGCCAAGTGGGTAAGAGAACGCAGCAATGACAAGTGGCAACGTACCAAGCAGAATCGTTTTCGTCGATACGCTCGCTGCATGTGGAATCTGGATTAGCACAACACCTACTAAGATGATCAATGAAATTACCAATGAGGCCGCTGGAATTCGGTGACGGATCATGCGTATTTCCCCAGTTTCCGTCTTGGATTGAAACGTAAAGAAAGGTGCTAGCAACACGCCGGCGACGATTGTCATCTGCCATGTTCCAGCAACGAGCCATCCCGGACTATAGCCGGCTGAAAATGTTAGTGGACCATAAAACAGAACGAAAGCTACGAAACTCCAGATGAAAAAAGGCCAAGGTGCCGCGGTCATCTCCCGTTTTACACCTGGTAGACCACCGCGCATAGCCACGATGATCACTAGGAAGGGCACCATGAAGAAATAACGCAAAGATGCACTCCACATCCAACTACCGCCATCTAGTTCCATCGATCGGTTCAACACAAAAGTCACCGCAAAAAACAGGGCGGATAGTATACCAATTCCAATTGCCCTCATACACTTACCCCCGCTGTTCCAGAAGTTGTAGCGCTTCAATAATGACTTGTGTAGCTTTCACCATATTATCTGCTGAGATGTATTCATATTTACCGTGGTAATTTTCACCGCCTGTGAAGATGTTTGGCGTTGGCATACCCATATAAGATAGTTGTGACCCATCCGTACCACCACGAATGGGTGCGATATTGGGTTCGATATCGAGACTACGATAGACGTCCGCCATTACGTCGACAATTTCCATGACAGGTGCAATTTTCTCCCCCATATTGAAGTACTGATCGGTTACTGTCAGCTCTATCGCATGTTCACCGTGCTTCTCTTGAAGACGTGTAGCGGTATCTTGCAAGAGCTGTTTGCGAGCTTCAAAAGAATTCCTGTCAAAGTCACGAATAATATATTGATAGGTTGTTTTTTCTACAGAACCATCTACGTGCATCAGGTGAATGAAGCCTTCATAGTTTTCTGTTTCTTGCGGGATTTCATGTTCCGGCATGGCTTGATGGAACTCTGCCGCGATCAATAGGGAGTTGACCATTTTACCTTTTGCAGTTCCCGGATGGACATTCGTTCCGTGAAATGTTACGTCCGCGCCTGCAGCATTGAAGCTCTCATACTGAAGTTCTCCAAGTGGTCCGCCATCCATTGTATAAGCGAAATCTGCACCGAATCGATCTACGTCAAACTTAAGCGGACCACGCCCGATTTCTTCGTCAGGTGTGAAGCCAACGCGAACTTTGCCATGTTTGATTTCCGGATGTTCCACTAAATACTGCATAGCTGTCATAATTTCTGCGATACCGGCTTTATCGTCAGCGCCTAGTAATGTCGTGCCATCCGTCGTGATCAGTGTATGACCGACATAGTTGTGGAGTTCGGGAAATGCTTGTACGGACATGACTGTTGTTTCATTCAATGAAATGTCTTTGCCGTCATAGTTGTCGATGCGCTGAGGGTTGACGTTTGTCCCCGTGTAGTCCGTTGCTGTATCGACATGTGCTAGAAAGCCGACTGTAGGCAGTTGTTTGTCGGTGTTAGCCGGTAGTGTGCCGAAGAGATAGCCGTTTTCGTCCACCGAGATTTCGTCGAGACCGATGTCGGCCATTTCTTTTTCGAGCACACGTAGCAGATCCCATTGTTTTGCGGTAGACGGTGTCGTGTCCGAAGTAGCATCGGATTGAGTGTCGATTTTAGCGTAGCGGATGAGTCGTTCAATCAGTTCTTCTTTCATGTAGCAAGCTCCTCTCCAAGATACGAATTAATGTTTTCATTCTAACAGAGGTGTGTGAATGTTTCGCTTAAAATGAAAAAAGAACCGAGAGTTTCGGTTCAGGAGAAAAGGTGTAGGGTTAATTGGTGTTGGGGTTGGGATTGGCGCTACGGAGGGGCCGCGGTGAGCCAACTGTTCGCTGCGCTCTCTTAGTTGTCTCACCTGATCGGGCTGATCCTCCCAGAGTCGCCCCTCCTACGCGCCAATCCCTTACAACCTGAGTGGGTGATACTAATGGTAGTCAATGAAATTAGTGTTGTAACTGGTTCTGTACTTTAACTTTAATAAGTTGAAACACAACAATAATTGAGACACTACCTACAATGAGCGATATAAGTACCTCCACTAGGTAGGATTGAAGCGGGAGCTGGGGCGACTCCGGGAGGATCAGCGAAAGCCGTAGCGAAGGACGGCTTTTGCGAGTAAAAGCGAAGTGTTAGGAGCATGTATGTTCCTAGACTTCAACAGAAAAGCCACGCCCTCAGGAAAGCGTCCCCAGCTGGAGCTTCAATCCCCTCGTACACACAGATTAGCTCCCAATTTTTTAAAATGTTCGATTTAGATTTTGCTTTTATTTATAATCAAGCAAATATATTAATCGTTGTAATGATGATCGGCATCGAGACGACGTCTATGAGGAAGGCGCCTACGATAGGGACGATCAGGAAGGCTTTACGTGACGGGCCGTAGCGTCCCGTAACGGCTGCCATGTTTGCCATTGCGTTTGGTGTTGCACCTAGACTATGACCCGCGAAACCAGCGATCATAACTGCTGCGTCGTAATCCTTACCGAGCAAGCGGAACAAGATGAAGATTGCAAACAATATGACGAAGATCACTTGTACAAAGACAATCAGTAACAATGGAAGCGCCAAGTCTGCGATTTCCCACAGCTTGATGCTCATTAACGCCATCGATAGGAATATACCGAGTGATACGTCGCCGATCAAGTTGATGCTCGTCATATGCACCGCGTCTTCTTTCACGCGATCCACAATGTTTCGTACGATAACCGCGACGAACATCGCGCCTACGTAGCCAGGCATTACGAAGCCAGTAGCGTTTGAGAAAAGATCTCCTATCAGCGTACCGCCAGCAATACAAAGTGTAATCAATAGAGTCTGTGTTAGGAAGTTGTCGGTATTGATTGGTTTTTCCAATGACTCCACGGAGTATGCTTCTCCATGCTCGACTTCTGTAGATTTCAAATCATGTTTATTGATTAAGTATTTAACGATAGGACCACCGACTAGACCACCTGCTACAAGACCAAAAGTAGCCGCTGCGATACCAATGGATAGTGCTGAATCAATGCCCAGACTTTCTAATGTTTCACCGTAAGCAGTAGCGCCACCGTGCCCGCCTTCCATGGAGACAGCGCCAGCCATCATACCAATCAACGGATGTAGACCAAATATATAGGACATGGAGACACCTATGACGTTTTGAGCTAGGGCTAAGAAGCCACAAGCTGCCCAGTAGATCAGCAATAATTTTCCGCCAAGACGGATTAGACGAAAACTAGCACCGAGACCGACTGTTGTGAAAAATGTCAGCATGAATAAACTTTGTAGTGATGTATCCAACGAAAAACTTAGTAAATCGAAGTACTTCAAAATAGTCGCTACAAACGCGAATAGTAAACCACCGACAACAGGGGCAGGGATACAGAACTTCTGTAGAAAGCCGATTTTACGGACTAACACCGTACCCAGTGTGAGGAGGGCTAACGCTAAAAATAGCGTAGTGATTTGATTTAGCTCAATTGTCATGTGATTCGACCTCCCAGCAATGCAAAGATTGCTTCATTTGTTAGATAAGCTCCCAGCTTAACCGTTTGATTAGTATGATCAAGTGACGGATTTATTTCGGAAATGTCGAATGAAAGGGTTTTCTCATGCGATGCAATGGTCTGAATGAAAGAGCGTACAATCAACGGATTCAATCCGAAGGGAGAGGGCGCACTTACACCTGGAGCATATGCAGAGTTCAGGACATCCGAGCACAATGTTAACAAAACAGCGTCCTGTTTTTCAATGAATAACTGTACTTTTTGCAATATATTGTCTAAAGGACTCGTTATTATCTCTTGTTCCATGACATATGTCACGCCTTTTGCATCGGCTTCTGCAAACAATGCTTCCGTGTTGCCGAACTCCTGTATACCTAGCACAAGGTAGTCAACATGCGGATCAGCATCTAGCATCTGCTTGAACATCGTGCCTGAAGATGGTTGTTCTTCGTAGCTGCGAAGATCGAAATGGGCATCAATATTGATGACACCAAGTTTTGCATCTGGACCAAGAAAGTTTCGAACTCCTGTATAATGACCGTAAGCGGTCTCATGTCCACCGCCTAAAATGACAGGCTTTGTATGGTTTTGAAGGCTCTTTTGAACGACTGCCCCTAGTTCGGCTTGCGCTTTTTCTAACTGATCATCTTCACATACTACGGTACCTACATCAATTAGCTGACAGTCGGCCGGTAAGCGCCAAGGTAGTTTTGCTAGTTCGCTTCGGAGTGCATTCGGTCCTTCTGCAGCACCAAGTCTGCCATTATTTCGACGTACGCCTTCTTCAGAAGAAAATCCGATTAGGGTACAAGTTTTGTTGGTAGCGCTTTCTTTTAATTCGGAAAATTGGATGATTTGGTGCATTCGGAATGCAGCTCTGTCGGTCTCGCTATCGGTGCGACCTGACCAGTATTTTTCATTTGATGGGATTAACAATATACTTCACCCTTTCCAACGTGATATTCTTACTATACTGGCTTGTACTTATTAATTCTAATACATGTTTTTCATATATTCATGCATACAGGCTATAAGTGGAGGCGAGATGAATGGAATTGAAGCAATTGCAGTATTTTGTCATGGTGGTGCAGCAATCGAGTTTTTCCGAGGCGGCAAAAAAACTTCATCTAACGCAGCCTTCGCTCAGTAAGACGATCAAGAACTTGGAATTTGAAGTAGGCTTTCAGTTACTTGAACGTACGACCAAACGTGTCCAACTGACAGAATCGGGCAATGTGGTTTACGAGCGTGCATTGAAGATTCTGCATGAAACAGACATTCTACAGCAAGAAATTAAAGAAGTGAAGTGGATAGGTAGTGGAAGTGTAAAAATCGGTATGATTGAATCAGTAAAAAATTGGATTCCTTCTATACTACATGCGTATCGTCAGGAGTTTCCATCCATGCATGTGAAGTTAATTGAGGTATTAGGCCGTGGAGATGTTGAGCGAGCGCTTCGTCAATATGCGGTCCACGTCTGTTTGACAAATCAATTTATAGAGGCATCGGATATCGCAACAATTCCTTTGTACCAAGAGCAATTAGCAGTTGTCATGCATCCTGAACATCGACTGGCAAGCAAGGAATCCATTACGCTAGCTGACCTAGAAGATGAGGCATTCATTGTCACGAGTGTTGGGTTGCAAACTAGACAGGATATTTTTGCTGCATTTGCTGAAGGAGGAGTACGAATGAATATATGTTATGAAGTAGAGCGTTTTGAAACGATTGTGGAGCTGATACGAAAGAATATTGGCATCTCAATTATTCCACAAGAGTATTTTGCACATGAACTCGATCCAACACTTGTAATTAAAACAACCAATTCGAAGACGCTGACACGTACAGTCTATCTCACGTATTTAAAAAAACGGTATATGCCACCAGCTATTGAGATGTTGGTGAGTAGGATGCAAATGCAGCGTGACTCCTATGTGAAGTGGGAAGAAGGAGGAGAGCTGGATGAATAAGTTATTATTCGGTGTTTTAGTTGTCATTACGACTGCTTTAATGGGGTCGTCGTTTGCTATTGGAAAAATCGGATTGGAATACTCTTCACCGTTGTTGCTAGTAGCATTACGTTTTACGATTGCAGGAGCGATCATGGCGGTAATTGTGAAAGTAATGAAAAAACCCCATCCTAAAACAGTTGGAGAGTGGAAGTGGCTTGTACTGATCGGTTCTTTGCAGACCGCTGCAGTCATGGGTTGTATTTTTATAGCACTTCGCACCATTACATCAGGTGAAACATCTATTTTAACGTTTACGAACCCATTGCTTGTCGTGGTCATCGGGACGTTAGTATTAAAGATTCATTACCGCTTGCAACAGTGGATTGGTGTCATTTGCGGATTGTTTGGGGTATTTATTACAATGGGCGGCCATTTGAATTTGAAGATTGGTACGGTATTAGGATTTTTATCTGCAGTAGCATGGGCTTGCGCAACTTTGCTCGTCAAAGTACATGGTCACCGTTTTGATACGTGGGTGATGACAGCATATCAAATGTTATTTGGTGGATTGATCCTATTCGTGGCAAGTTATCTACTTGAAGAACCATTTTTCCTAGCGAATCCCTTATCATTGGCAATTTTAGCGTGGCTTGCGATTGCCGCATCTATTGTGCAATTTTCCATTTGGTTTTATTTATTGCAGACAGGAAATCCCGAAAGAACGAGTGCGTTTCTGTTCTTGGCACCGTTCTTTGGGACGTTGTCGGGATGGGTTCTGTTGGATGAGAAGTTGTCTATGTCATTGGTTTTAGGAGGAATGCTCATTAGTTTGGGAATATTCCTCGTGAACTGGCGCAGCAAAAGAGAGTTGAGTAGTGACTTATTGCCATAGACGGCAATAGGCTTGGAGTTCGCTGAGGAATGCTTGTACTTCCTTCGTGTTGGAATGGGTTCCTGTATAAAGAGTACGTTTGATTGGAGCTACTTTATAATCGAGTACAGTTAGTTCACCTTTTGCAAGTTCGTGTTTGCAACTATGACGCGACAAAATAGCGATGCCTAGCCCACTTAGAACAGCTTGTTTGATGCTTTCTGGCGAGCCCATGATAGTGGGCTGTACTTGTACTCCATATTGTTGAAGCGATTGATCAATTAATGGACGGCTAGGATCTTTCGTGTCAGGCAGGATCCAATGTGTATTTTGCAAATCTAGGATGGATGGGCTTTTTTTATGTGCAAGCGGATGATGAATGGAAGCAAAGAGTAATAGTTCGTCTTGCATAAATGCTTTAGACGTTGGTAAATTGTCTCGTTCACTACAACCGATGTCGGCTTTCTTGCTTTTTAGTAATCGCATAATTTCAGAGGAAGGTGCGGTCGTCAGTTCCAGCCGCATGTCGGGATATTTTGCGTGTAGCCGAGTTAGGACGTCCGGTAAAATAGCTTGCGAAATAACCGGCGAAGCGGCAATACGTAAGATTCCTTTACGTGCCGTTGATTGCGTTAAATCTACATTTGTACGATCAGTCAAATCAATCATCTCCCATGTGCGTTTATATAGTAATCATCCTGCGGGTTTCACGATATCCAATAAACGGGCTAATTTTGTATGAAAAAATAGCCTTGCATTATTCTGCAAGGCATCGAGCATACAATTATTGAACTGTGTAATTTTTGTGTGCGACGACAGTCATGTTGGAAGCTGCTCCAATGTTTTCCGCGTCTTCTTCAGAAATTTTCACAATGACGGAGTTTTCGAGAATCTTGTGTATAGTTCCGGAAACTTCATGTTCATTACGGTTGAAAGATATGACTTCGTCTACATACCGTGATGCTACAAAATCAGAAACTGGACGATCTTTTCGTGGGAATGCCAATCGAATCAACTCCTTCAGTAGTATGGATTCTAGTTTGTCGTAATTTGTCATGAAAATCAGACGAAAAGTACGTACAATAGCTTACTAGAACTAGTATAACACATTTTGAGAAATTATTCATCATACTAGAATTATGTCGAATGGGCAAGTTTTGCGTAGAATCATTTCTTGAATGTGACTAGTTCCACTGCCAAAGATAGAGAGTATGGATTACGTGCAAATCAATTCGTTGACATTATACCTCCAGGGGTATAATATAAAGTTAACAGTAAGGAGGTCGAGCGATATGGAATACGATGATAAAGTCAAAAATCGATTAAAGCGTCTAGAGGGTCAAATCAAAGGTGTCTTGCGTATGATGGAAGAAGGCAAGGACTGTAAAGAAGTGATTACGCAATTATCAGCCAGTCGTTCTGCTATTGATCGTACAATTGGCGTAATTGTCAGTTCGAATTTGATTGCCTGTATAGAGAATCTAGATGAAGCAGATGAACGCACGCATGAATCCATCATTAATGAAGCGGTGGATCTTCTAGTAAAGAGTCGATAAGCAACATCGCTTGACTCTTTTTTTTACAACTTATAATATACCCCTATAGGTATTTAGTAAAGTGATTTTTAAATAGAAAGGAACGAGAACATGACGGAGCAAAAGAAAACGACGATCGTATTATTTAGTGGAGATTATGATAAAGCGATGGCGGCTTATATTATCGCGAACGGTGCAGCGGCGTATGATCATGAGGTAACCATTTTTCATACATTCTGGGGATTGAACGCCTTGCGAAAAGATGAACCTATTAAAAATACTAAAAATTTTATTGAAAAAGCGTTTGGGAAAATGATGCCACGTGGAGCGGATAAACTAGGATTATCTCAAATGAACTTTGCAGGAATGGGTCCAAAGATGATTAAGCACGTGATGAAAAAGCATAACGCGATGACATTACCACAACTAATCGTCATGGCAGTGGAGCAAGACGTGAAGTTGATCGCATGTACGATGACAATGGATTTACTAGGCCTAGGTGAGAAAGAACTCTTGAAAGAAGTTGAGTATGGCGGTGTAGCGGCTTACTTAGGAGAAGCACAAGACGGTCACGTGAACTTATTTATTTAATTTTTTTGCGAAAATAAATACCCTAGGGTGTATAGGAGGAATACAATGATTCAGTCAGATAACGTGTTGGATGCAAAAGGTCTTGCCTGTCCGATGCCCATTGTGAAGACAAGAAAGATGATGAAAGATATGGAAGATGGTCAAGTGCTCGAAGTACAATCTACAGATTCAGGTACAACAGCAGATTTGCAGGCATGGACGGAAAGTGTGGGACATCAATACGTTGGTCATGTGAAGGAGGCAGATGTCTGGCGCCACTTCGTACGAAAATCGGGCCAGGAAGATCAGTCACAAAAAGAATATCCGGTTACTGTTGACAACAGCCAGTTGATGGACCGACTGCAACAACCTGACGCGGTGTTACTAGATGTCCGGGAAGAAGCCGAATATGCATTTGCTCATATTCCCGGCGCCCTATCTATACCGCTTGGTCAGTTGGAGGAACGTATGGCGTACTTGGATAAGAACAAGAAGTTTTACGTTGTATGCCGAACAGGCAACCGCAGTGATATGGCGTGTCAAAAACTAGTCGCAAATGGATTTGAAAGTGTCTCGAATGTCATTCCTGGCATGTCGGAGTGGAATGGCGGGACGGAAAATACAGTAGGGGGTATGAAAAAATGAGAATTATTCAATCAAGTGAAGTAGCAAAGAGCGTAATTACGAAAGAATCATTATTTATTTTAGATGTACGAAATACAGATGCATTCGAGGATTGGAAAATCGAAGGGGAGCGAGTACGCCATTTAAACGTGCCATACTTTGATTTATTGGATGGCATTGAAGAAATTGAAGATCAATTGCCAAAAGATGAAGAAATCTTGGTTGTCTGTGCAAAAGAAGGTTCGTCCATCATGGTGGCAGAAATTCTTGAAGAAGCAGGTTTCTCAGTAGGTTATCTTTCAGGTGGAATGAAAGCATGGAGCGAGTATCTTGAGCCTGTGAAAATTGCTGATTTGAAATCGGGCGGCGAGCTATATCAATTCGTTCGTCTTGGTAAAGGATGTCTTTCCTACATGGTCATGTCGGGTGGAGAAGCAGCAATCATTGATGCTACACGTATGACAAATGTGTTCACGGACTTTGCTAAGCAACGCGGTGTGAAGATTACAAACGTATTCGATACTCACTTGCATGCGGATCATATTTCAGG
The DNA here is from genome assembly GCF_002743135.1 of Sporosarcina sp. P18a. Lineage (NCBI taxonomy): Bacteria > Bacillati > Bacillota > Bacilli > Caryophanales > Caryophanaceae > Sporosarcina > Sporosarcina sp. P18a. The sequence continues at coordinate 88,853 of NZ_PDYQ01000004.1, forward strand.
TGGTCGGCAGATCGCAAAAACTACGGGTGCAACGTATTGGCTGCCACCGAAAGATGCCGAAGAGGTAGTATTTGAATATGCTGCATTAGAAGGCGATATGTCCATTCAAATAGGTGATACGAGAATCGATATTCAAGCGCTTTATTCGCCAGGGCACACCATTGGTTCGACTTCATTTATCGTAGACGACAGTTATTTGATGACAGGTGATATTTTGTTCATTGATTCGATTGGACGTCCTGATTTAGCAGGTTTAGCAGAAGATTGGGTAGGCGACTTGCGTGAGTCATTGTATAGCCGCTATAAAGAATTGTCGAAGGATTTAACTGTCTTACCAGCTCACTTCATGATCATAGATGAGTTGAATGAAGATGGTAGCGTGTCGGAGAAGCTCGGCGTATTGTATGAGCAAAATCACGGCTTGAACATTGAGGATGAAAAAGAGTTTAGAGAGTTAGTCACGGGGAACTTGCCTCCACAGCCTAACGCGTATCAGGAAATCCGCCAGACGAACATGGGGAAGATCCAGCCTGACGAGGAAACGCAACGCGAGATGGAGATTGGCCCGAATCGCTGTGCGGTACGGTAAATAGTTAATTTAATTCATATGAAAAAATTTAAAGGAGAAGATATATATGAATACAACAACATTTTTAGATGCAAAAGGCCTGGCATGTCCAATGCCAATCGTACGGGCAAAGAAAGCAATGAAGGATATGCAAACAGGAGAAGTTCTTGAGATTCATACGACAGATAAAGGATCAGTATCCGACCTGACAGCATGGGCTGCTTCTGGCAATCATGAAATAAAAGATCAGCAACAAGAGTCTGATGTCTTTAAATTCTGGATCCAAAAAGGATAAACTAAGGATAGAGGGAATGGCTGTCTCCCTCTTTCGTCGGGAAGAAGGGAGGACATCATGACAATTCCATTTATTATCACGATCTTCCTCATTGGATTCGTCGGCTCATTCCTTTCCGGTATGATGGGAATCGGTGGCGCAATTGTCAAATATCCAATGTTGCTATTTATTCCTGCATTACTTGGTTTTGCTGCATTTACACCACATGAAGTAGCCGGAATTACTGCAGTGGAAGTTTTCTTTGCATCACTTTCAGGCGTTTTAGCGTATAGAAAGAGTAATCTGATCTTGAAGCCACTCGTTCTTTATATGGGAATCAGTGTATTAGTCGGCAGTGTACTTGGCGGTGCTGGGTCTAGTATGCTTTCAGAAGCTACTGTCAACGTAATCTACGGTATTCTAGCCGTCATGGCGGCTATTATGATGTTTATACCAAAAAAAGGACACGACAATCAGCCGATCGATGAGATTACATTCAATCGCTTCATTGCTTCAAGTGCAGCCTTTATCGTCGGCTTGGCGGCTGGAATCGTCGGAGCTGGCGGCGCATTTATCATGGTACCGATTATGCTCGTGATACTAAAAATCCCCACACGCGTCACGATTGCTACATCCCTAGCAATTACGCTGTTGTCATCGGTGGGCTCGGCATCAGGCAAGCTCTTAACAGGGCAAGTACCCTATGGACCAGCTGTCGTTATGATTGTCGCTAGCATCATTGCCGCTCCGCTCGGTGTAAAAATGAGCCGAAAAGTAAACACCAAAGTACTACAAAGCATCCTAGCCGTACTTATCATGGCTTCCGCCGTGAAAATATGGTGGGACATATTCTAACCAATCACAATCGCCAGCACATCGTTCAATGAACATGTGCTGGTGATTTTTTGTGTGAAGTCATAAGTGGAACATCATTAAATGCACTTCGGCTCTTGTAGGTAGCTCCCGTTTAGTAAATGTGTAAATCATTATACGTCAAAATAATCAAGGACGTAAACTAGTTGATCGTAAGTGGAAGGCGACGAGTGCAATGATGTGCTCCTAACGCTGCGCTTTTACTCGCAAAAGCCGTTCTTCGTAACGGCTCTTCCCAGAGGATCAGCGTGTGTCTAGAGACCCTGTCAGGTGCCTTAATTTCTGCAAAGTACACAGAAATACGGCAAAGCGAACCCTTCGCTGTTCGCTTGGCTCAAGCCACGCCCTCGGGAAAGCGTTCGCCTGGAACGCAGATCAACGGTGCCTTCACTTTTCCTACTTTCATTGCAAGGTATTAAAATTAATATTAACTTCAAAACATTCAATTAAATTACCTTGCAATAGACTAGGAATAGCCGTATACTATTTTTCAACGATGGAAAACGAATAGACATACTCTTATCAAGAGAGGCGGAGGGATTAGGCCCTGTGATGCCCGGCAACCGGCGAAAGCAAAGGTGCTACTTCCTACAAACTTTCAATAGTTTGGAAGATAAGGGAGGAATGAGCGAAAGCAGAGCCCTCTTCTTATTATGGAAGATGGCTTTTTCTGTACTTAGCGAATCGTCCTCTTGTGTTTTTCTTGTCTAGTTCTAGGAGGAAGTTGTCCGAGGAATTTCGTTGTTCCATCAATACATAAAAAAGGGGAATGGTTATGACGAATTTACAGCCAGAAACGATATTATTACACGGAGGGCAAAAGCCGGATCCAGAAACAGGCTCACGTGCCTTACCGATTCATCGTACGACTTCTTATGTATTCAGAGACACGGAGCACGCACAAAACTTATTTGCCTTGAAAGAAGCCGGCAATATTTATACAAGAATTACGAACCCGACAGTAGCTGTCTTTGAAGAGCGTGTCGCGCAGTTAGAAGGTGGAACAGCTGCAGTGGCATTGTCTTCTGGAATGGCGGCCATTGCTTTTTCTATTATGAACATCGCTGAAGCGGGCGATGAAATCGTTGCAGCCAGCAATCTCTACGGTGGCACATATAACTTATTCGCCGTGACATTACCACGCTATGGCATCAACGTGAAGTTTGTTGACGCGTCCGATCCAAAGAACTTTGAAGCAGCTATTACGGATAAAACGAAAGCGTTGTTTGCAGAAACAATTGGTAACCCGAGTTTGCAAGTTCTTGACGTGGAAGCTGTTGCGAACATCGCACATGATAATGGCATTCCATTACTAGTAGATAATACATTCCCGTCTCCTTATGGATCAAATCCTATCGAGTACGGTGCAGATGTAGTGATCCACTCAGCGACGAAATGGATTGGCGGACACGGTACGACCATCGGTGGTGTAGCCGTGGATGCAGGGAAATTCGATTGGACACAAGGTAGATTCCCGGGCTTTACAGAGCCGGATGAATCCTATCATGGCTTACGTTACGGAATCGATACAGCTGCCGCGGCTTTCGCAACGAAACTGCGCGTGCAATTGCTAAGAGACTTCGGTCCATGTCTGTCACCAGATAGTGCATTTAACTTGTTGCAAGGTTTGGAAACCCTTCATTTACGCGTACCTCGTCACAATGAGAACGCACAAAAAGTCGCGGCATTCCTACAACAACACCCGGCAGTAGAATGGGTGACGTATACTGGTCTAGAGGATCATCCAACAGCGGAACTAGCAAATAAATATTTGAAAAACGGCTATGGTTCAATTATCGTATTCGGTATTAAAGGTGGACGCGATGCAGGAAGACAAGTAATCGACAATGTAGAAATTTGGTCTCATGTAGCGAATGTGGGAGATGCGAAGTCATTAATCATTCATCCGGCATCTACAACTCATCAGCAGTTGTCTGTGGAAGATTTGAAAGACTCAGGCGTTAGCGAAGAGCTAATCCGCTTATCTGTAGGGCTGGAGTCAGCAGAGGATATTATTGCAGATTTGAAGCAAGCCATCGAAAAAGCAGCAAACTAATATATAAAAAGAACACCGTCGCAAATGCGACGGTGTTCTTTTCTTTACTATCGTTGTATTCGATTTTTTTCATCTTTGAGTGATTTGAACAGCGAAACGACCATCATAATGAGTATGATAGAGAATGGCAAGGCGGCAATAATGATGACGTTTTGCAGTGCACCCAATCCTCCGACATATAAAAGAATAACTGCGATGGCAGATTGAATGACGCCCCAGACCACTTTCAAATTATTCGGTGGAGTCAATGACCCGTATGACGACTGCATACCGAGTACAAATGTAGCAGAATCCGCTGATGTGATAAAGAACGATGTAATCAACAAGATTGCAATGACTGATATGATGAATGATAAAGGCAATTCGCTGAACATTTCAAAGATCGTCAATTCAGTTGCACTCGCAGCTAAGTCGATGATGCCAGCTTTTTGCGTTTCGATTGCTGTCGTCCCAAATGCTGTGAACCAGATCATACTGAGCACAGTAGGAACAACTAGTACGCCAATCATGAACTCGCGAATCGTTCTACCTTTTGATACGCGGGCAATGAACATCCCGACAAATGGTGCCCAAGCTATCCACCAAGACCAGTAGAATAGAGTCCAACCATTGAGCCAGATACGATTTTCCGGGGTGAGTGGTGCGGTTCGGAAACTCATACGAATGAGATTTTCCAAGTAGCCACCGATGGAATCAGTGAACATGTTGAAAATCAATAATGTGGGTCCGAGCGCAATAATGAAAACTAACAATGCCAATGCCAAAATCATATTAGCATTAGATAAAATTTTAATTCCTTTTCCAAGTCCACTCCACGCAGATGCAAGGAATAATACCGTTACCACTGCAATGATAAAGAACTGGGACCAGAAGCCGATTGATATACCAAATAAGTAGTTGAGTCCGGCGTTGATTTGGACAGCTCCAAATCCAAGTGATGTCGCCACACCGAAAACAGTGGCAAAAATAGCGAAGACGTCAATGACTGTCCCGAGCTTTCCGTCTACTCGATCACCAAAAATTGGACGAAGTGTAACGGAGATTAATCCGGGTTGTCTTTTGCGGAACTGGAAATATGCCAATACTAAAGCGGTCATGCCATATACAGACCAAGCATGGAAACCCCAGTGGAAGAATGTCGACTGCATTGCTTCTTTATAAGCAGCTTTTGTTTCAGGAGCCTCTGTTGCAGGACTTACTGCGTAATGCGAAAGAGGTTCGGCCGCACCGTAGAACACGAGTCCAATTCCCATACCAGCGGAAAATAGCATCGCCAGCCAGGAAAACATGGAAAACTGCGGTCTGTCATTATCCTTTCCTAATCGGATTTTACCGGTCGGACTGAATATCAAGTATACCGAAATGAAGAATAACATGGAGACGGTTAGTAAGTAATACCAGCCGAATGAATCCGAAATATAGGCTTGGATAGTGGACGTGATTTCTTCAAAGTGCTTGGGGGCAATGACGCCGTATCCCACTGCCAATATGACAGCCACTAATGTAATGTAAAATGTTGTTGATATTTTTTTCATAGGTCCTCCTATTTAGAATGTAGTCTGAGAAATGAGCAAAGTACATAATCGAAACAGTAGAATAAAATTGCATATATACAGTTGATAATACCCGTTTGACCGCCCATATAAACGTTAAATAAACGACGTTCTATTGCCAAATTCATCGCAAATACAAATAGAATTGACGAAAAAATTTGCTTCTCGTCGCATATGTAAGTTGTTTCCGTAGTACCATTCATGTGCTTGCTCAAAAAAGTCGCCTTGCGCTTGTGACAGTATACATGAAACGCATGGGTGATTTCTACCTTAACAAACAATCTCCTTTCACACAACAGGAACAGTGGCCATGTTATACTATTGAAACAAAGGTAATGAGGAGGAAATTTTCATGCAATATTCACAGCCTAAGATGCTTCAGCTCGTAAAGCATAGCCCAGAGCTAAACAGAAAATTGAAAGCGATTATGAAAGAGCATGAGCTAGAGAAAAGCTTTGCATTGAAAGCACTTTATCATGCAGAAGTGAAAGACGGCGGAGTCTATCAGCGGGATTATCAGGAGCTGTAAGTAGACGCACACGTATATAGCGGGCGTTGTACTAGACATTATTCACAAAAAGACCGATGAGAGATTCTTTTCATCGGCTCTTTACACTACGGGTTGCTATATGAGTAGCCACGTTAACTGATGTACATACTAAAAAAAAGAGCAGCCAAAATTGGCTGCTCTTTTTTGTGATGAATGAAAAGCGAATGATTATATTTGATCACGATGCTTTCTCCTTTAAAAATCATGAAGGATTAAACGGTTGATTACCTTCCGACTGCTTGTTCTTCTTCGAGTTCGCGTTTTTATTCTTAGCCGCATCGTTCTGTCCAATGACATCAAAATCGTCAGGACTCAAATCATATCCAAAACCATATTCCTCGCGCATGTTCTCATTTTTCTTCTTATTGTTCTTTTTGTTAGACATGTTCGTCACCTCCATTATAGAAGTGTGGCATTCTTATTGGAGATTATACATCTGCTAGGAGCGGTTGTGACGTTGCATAGAGCGGTTGGATATGTTCTATGAGCACAAAAGAATTCATTCATATCGATCTTAAGATTTTCTTCATATTTATCCTCAGTCTTTGTTAAGAGTGGGGTGGTAGAATGAAGGTATTAGTGAGACGGGGTGACGTACATGGCAGAGTTTACAGTGCTTGTAGCAGATGACGATAAGGAAATTCGTGAGGGAATTGAGATTTATTTGAAAAATGAAGGATATCGTGTACTGAAAGCGAAAGATGGGCAAGAAGCGTTAGAGTTGCTTTCGTTGAATGAAATCCATTTATTGATTTTAGATATTATGATGCCGAATATGGATGGGATCACGGCAACGTTCAAGATACGAGAAGCGCAGAATATCCCGATTATTATGTTGAGTGCGAAAGTGGAAGACTCGGATAAAATCCACGGGTTATCAGTAGGTGCAGATGATTATGTCACGAAGCCATTCCATCCGCTTGAATTGATGGCTCGTGTGAAATCACAACTTCGCCGGTATGTACAGTTAGGGACGTATGAAGGACAAAAAGTCATTGAAGTAAACGGACTGGTCCTGAACGAAGAGGAGAAGGAGCTGACGGTGGACGGGACACCCGTTCGGCTGACTCCGATTGAATTCAAAATTACGGAACTACTGATGAAACACCCAGGACGCGTATTTTCAATTAATGAAATATATGAACGTGTGTGGAATGAGCAAGCGTATAATGCAGAAAATATCGTAGCGGTGCATATCCGAAAGATTCGGGAGAAAATCGAAGCGGATCCTAAAAATCCGCGGTATGTGAAGGTGGTGTGGGGCGTTGGCTATAAGATCGAAAAATAGAAATGGCTTGGTTGGGTCACTCATTGCGATTACGCTAGCTCTAGGAAGCCTAATGTACTGCGCCTCATTTACGGTTGATCTTTTCCTCGACGGATGGGAACGATTAAACCTGGCAGCCCATTACTTTGGACGAATTATTAGAGGAGGAACCGTGTGATGAACAAAAGTATAAAATTGGCTATCTGGTCTGCACTCGTGACACTAGTATTGATCGCATTGCCGTCCATCATTCATTATGCACCGCAGCTTGTTGGCAAATCGTTTACCGATCAAGAAGACTTTACCTATAGAATGGAACAAGTATACGATAATTTGTCGGCTACTGTACTCAATCCAATCGACTTGAAAAAAGCGGAGAAGGAATTAACGGTTTCACAGGATGAAATTGAAGAATACCGACAGCGATACGGTACACTTTCTGAACAGCTTGATACTATCCAGCAACAATATACAGAACGAATTGCGGAAGCGAAAAGCGAGAAAAATGAAACGTTGCTATTGGCTCTAGTTAAAGAGCGAAATACGAAACTAGAAGAGATCCAAAAGAATTTTGATAGCCATAGTTATGTAGAAGACAAAATCCGTTCGGAAAAGGTAAAAGCTTTAGCTAGTCAAATTAGGGAGACAGAAAATAATCGAGAAATGAATATTCCCATTTCCTATGATCTCGTGAATGTTGAAACGGGTGAGCGATTTACGCGTGGAGATGTCGAGGTCACGTCACTTTTCCAACAACAATTTACTGAAGCAACAGGATATTTCAAGGCGAACTCGGCTGTGTATGACAATGGCTACTCTGACTATTCAATGGAACAAGGCTCGACGTTCACAGATGACAATGCGGTGGAAATTAGTAATCCCGCGCAATATTTCAAAGGAACTGTTAGTATTCCTTCAGATGCTACAGTGTCGGGGCAATTGGCTAAGGAAAACGATCAATTCATCCGAGGAAAATATATGATGTATGCCTTGTGGGTTCTCGGTGTGCTAGCGCTCGTGGCATTGTGTACAGTGATGAAGTTTCAGAAAGAATGGGTGCGGCAGTCAAGATTGGCCGCAACGTATTCACGCTGGAAAATAGATGTGAAAGTAGTTCTTTTGCTACTGACCGCATTTATTCTGACTCTTTATTTCGAATCGACTATATTCAATATCTTTAATCAGTTTATGTACCTAAACTTAGGCATTATTAGTAATATGGCGGTCAGTTTCTTGCTGATTGGCGTACCGTTTACCGCATTATTGGCGTTTCAAGCTGTTCATGTATTTATGTTATACCGCCAACCAGGGCGGCTGATGAAAGATTGGCATGAAAGCTTCACGATGCAATTTGCGAAAGATAGTAGAGACACATTCAACAATCGTACGATGGGTGTACAGTTCTCGTTGGTACTGATGATCTTTTTCCTTGCCGGCGTAGGCTTGGTTGGGGGAGTTATGCACCCATCGCTTCTGATCATTTACGTTTTCTGTGTACTGTTTGTCGCACTACCGGCATTATTCATTTTCGTGAAAAAAGCAGCCTATTTGAATCGTATACTGGCAGCAACGAATGATATGGCGGCGGGTCATCTGACGCAGGCGATACCGGTCAAAGGTACATCGCAGCTTGCGAAGCATGCAGCGAATTTGAATAATCTCCGCGAAGGGGTTCGCGTATCGATCAATGAACAAGCGAAAAGTGAGCGGTTAAAAACGGAGTTAATCACAAATGTCAGCCATGATTTGCGGACACCGCTTACTTCAATTATAACGTATACGGATTTACTGAAAGATGAGACGTTAACTGCGGAAGAACGTTCAAAATACATTGGCATTCTAGATCAGAAGTCACAGCGCTTAAAAACACTCATAGAAGATTTATTCGAAGTATCCAAAATGGCAAGCGGTAATTTAGAAATGGAGAAGCAACGTGTAGATTTAAATCAGCTGATCCAACAAGCATTGGCAGAGCATGCGGAAGAATTCGTTGAGCAAGATTTGCATATTCGAACTACTTTACCTGAAGAACCCGTCTTTGCGATGGTAGACGGACAAAAGTGGTGGAGAGTACTTGATAATCTGTTCATCAATGTATGGAAGTACTCGTTGCCAGGTACGAGGGTGTATGTCAATCTTCAACAAGTGGGATCGAATGCGCGTATCGTGTTGAAAAACGTTGCACAATATGAACTTGGTGACACGACAGATGAATTATTCGAACGCTTTAAGCGGGGGGACACGTCTAGGCAAACGGAAGGTTCGGGTCTAGGATTGGCTATTGCACAATCTATTGTCGAGCTGCATGGCGGCCGGATGGAAGTGGAGGTCGATGGAGATTTATTTAAAGTGACGATTGATGTCATAGGGGGGTAAATTGGCGCGGAGTGGGGTGGGAGAAAATTCCCATCTTACTCTTTTTTTGAAATTGAAAGAGGAATCAGTTTAGTTTATGGCGAATACGGGTATGTATAGAGAGTGCGGTCTATTGATTAGGGGCAGCATGAAAGGGAGGAATGGTTATATGACAATCGTTGACGGAAAGTATCCAAACAAAAAAGATCTTACTCCGAGAGTGGAAGAAATCAATGAAGAGAAGTGTGTGGTAGAAGGCGTAGTAGTACCAGATGAACTACCTCTTGCCGATCCAGCAGATTCTGATTCAAGTGTAGCATTTAGAGAAAATGCACAAGATGAAACGGGAGAACATAAACCTTCCGCTTATAGTCAAAATAAATCCCCGAGCCAAAACTATCATGATCTGACACCCGGTGAAAAATTCCCGTATGGAGATCAGGAAGAATATAATCGTGAATACAACCATGAAGCGCATGATCAGTGGAATGAGCATAAGAATATTAAAAAGCAAGAAGAGAATCCGTCATAATGTCAGCCTGCCTAAGTGCAAGGCTGTTTTTAGATTATAAGAGAGGGTGGAATGAATGGGTGCATTGCAACAATTCTCCATGGCGAGAGGTTATACATTAAGTCTTTGTAAACGAGCGGACGAATCCGCGTGGGACGTTCAACCTAAAGGTTTTTCAAATACTGTACGGTGGAATGTAGGACATATCTATTCATTGACTGAAGACTTTCTTCACCGCGCAATGAATGACTATCCAGTCGATAAGTTGGAATGGTCAGAATTCTTCGCGACGGGAACGAGTCCATCTACTTGGCCGAGTAGCGCTCCAACTGAAGAGGAATTGATCACAGCGATGAAAGATCAAGGTAAGCGTATTTCGAAACTAACTGAACAACAGCTGACGCATCGATTGAGTACACCGCTTTCTATTGGTACGTTTATTACGATGGAAACTGTCGATGAAGTTCTGCAGTTTCTTACTTGGCACGAAGGTTTGCATGCCGGTGTGATTGATGGGCTACTTAGAGCGAATAAATAATATCGGATATAGCCGTTTGGGAGATCGTAATTGATTTCTTGAGCGGCTTTTTTGTGTTACTGGCCTTCGTTGGTAAGGGAGTAAGCCTTTTAGATTTTTATACTGAAGAACACAGATCAACGGCACCTTCTAAATCGAGATTTACTCACACTCAGCCTTAAGTCTGAGTCAGAAATCCGCTATGGGACCGTCGGAGAAATCGGGGATTCATTATAAACTAAGGATACAAATGAAGGGAGGACATCCACATGAAGACACTTGGATTAGTTTTATTAGGCATTATAGCAGGTTTGGCATTTGTGCTAAACGTAGGTCCAATCATTGCTTTAGCCATAACAGGAGCGATCGCGCTTGTTAGTTATCACTACTGGAGAAAGAGCCAGTCGATGTTCGCGAAAGTATTCTGGATGGCGATTTTGATCATCAGTGTAATCGGTTCAATTTCTAATATTGGTGCATTCATCGGGATCATCGCATTGATTGGAGTCTATTACGTATACCGCAAATGGAAAGATCGCAATGTAAACCCGAACGTAATATCCAATGACCCGTTCACAAACTTTGAACGTCAATGGAATGAACTGACAAAATAAAAGGAGAGATGTAATATGAACGCATTTTGGCACAAACTAAAATATACGTTACAAGAAGATTTGAATAGTTTGATGGATAAGTCGCAAAAGAAAGAAAATCCGCTTGTATTACTGAATCAGTATTTCTTAGAAGCACAAAAGCAAACAGCGGAAATCGGGAAGTTGCTTGAACGACAAGGAAGACTGAAGGAAGAATTGGAAGCCGAATGTCAAGACGCGAATTCGATGGCGATGAAACGCCGTCGTCAACTGGAACTTGCTGAAGTAACAGGAGACGCAGAGTTGATTGCATTCGCGCAAGAAGAAGTAGATGCATATGAAGGACGAGTTGCCCGCTTATCTGCGAGCATCCAAGACGCCACGCAAGAATTGCTGTCATTGGAACGGAAATTTGAAGAGATGAAGCATCGTGTGAAAGATATGCGTGTTCGTCAGTTGCAATTGATGGGCAAAGAGAACGTGACGCGTGCGCAGGAAAAGATGAATCGATTCGTCAAGCCAGATAGTTCGTTTTCAACACTGGACGACTTGCATTCGTACATCGAAAATCTTGGCGGTGAAACGAGAACGACGCAATCACACTCGTCAATGGAGCAGCGTTTGGATTCATTAGAGAAATCTAACGCAAAATCTCAGGATATTGTGTAAACTATAAGAGGAAGCATCACGCTTCCTCAATCGAGAAGGGAGAGAATGAAATGGCTAAGAGGGATTCTACTAAAGTTTCAGTATACGTACTTGCTCTTTTGGCGATTGCTTTCGTCGAATCCATGGTGTTTTCAAACGGCAATTTCATCTTCCTCCTTCTCGGTTGGGGATTCCTCGATTATGGTTATCGAAAACGTGGAAAATGGACAGCAATCACAGGAATCGTCTTTATAGTGATTGCGCTTCTGACATTATGGAGTGTACGTCTGCTGATTTTAGCCATTGTTTTGTATATTATCATGAAATTATGGAAAGGTACGCCGGCCAATGAAGTCTTTGGCGATTTGCAAAAGCCTCGTGTTAGACGATCGCAAGGTATGTGGAGGAACCGCTTGTTTTCGGTCCAATCCACTCCATTCTCGACGTATGAGTGGGAAGATATTCATATGCAAGGGTTTTTCGGTGACGTGCATGTCGATGTGACGGATACGGTATTGCCTAGAGGCGCTTCCTTTATTTCGATTCGGCAAATCTTCGGTAAAGTGCGTATTGAACTGCCGTACGATATTCCGGTACGCATTCATTATGCCACGTTATACGGTGAAGCGAATATGTTAGGCAAAGTTCCACAGCAACTATTTAATGAAACTATACAAGAACATGACGGCTATGAAACGAAACGGCCGAATGATCCCGAGTTGATTATTTCAGTATTTACTTGGATCGGTGACGTGGAGGTGCGTAGAAAATGAAGGTAATCATTGGTCGCACCATTCTCTTGACGTTGACGTTTAGTACGATCGTCGCGGTCTTTTTCTATTTGTTCATTGATGTATCTATCACTGACTATCAGAGGTTGCTACTTGATACGGAAGCTGCGGATATGCCGTTGTTGGTCTGGTTGTTCACGACGATTTTCGTCATTAGTTTAGGAATTGCTAGCTGGATCAGCCTACACAGTAGGATGAAAGAGAATATCATTATCGGAAAATTACAGGATTTGTATGCTAAACAGCAGTTTACAAGCTCGAATAAAATGAAAAAACAAACGAATCGTTCCATTGAACAGTTATATGAAGTACTTGAAGCACAGCGAAACAGTTTGCGTAAAATTACGGATGAGCGTGTCGAGACACAAGATCAAATTATTCAGGAACGTATTATAGAAGAACGTCAAAGGTTAGCAAGGGAACTGCATGACTCTGTCTCCCAACAATTGTTCGCAGCCTCGATGCTGTTATCAGCACTAGCGGAACAAGCGGAAGAAGGACCAATCCGTAAGCCGTTACTGCAAGTGGAACGAATGGTTCAGCAGGCCCAATTAGAAATGCGAGCATTGCTTCTTCATTTACGTCCGGCGGCACTGCATAACCAGACGCTTGCCGAAGGTCTCGAAGAATTATTGTGTGAATTACAGGAAAAAGTGACGTTCGATATTACACATCGTTTAGAAGATATCGTGCTATCCAAAGGTGCGGAAGATCATTTATTCCGGATTGCACAAGAAACGTTATCGAATACACTTCGCCATGCAAAGGCAACGGAAGTAGAAATTTTATTAATCGAACGGGATGGATTGGCGATTTTACGCGTGCAAGACAATGGCGTTGGATTTAAGCAGGACGTAGGAAAAGGCGGATCATATGGTCTGCAGAATGTGAAGGAACGGGCGATTGAGATCGGTGGTAGTTGTAAGATTGTCTCGGTACCGTCTCAAGGAACGATCGTAGAAGTGAAATTACCGATTTTGAAGGGGGAGCTGGCGGATGATTCGAGTGCTGTTGGTAGATGATCATGAAATGGTGCGCATTGGCGTATCGACGTATTTACAGATGCAACCGGATATTGAAGTAATTGCGGAGGCCGAAAATGGACAGATAGGCGTCGTAAAAGCACTGGATTTACGTCCGGATATTATTCTGATGGACATGGTCATGCCTGTTATGAATGGCGCCGAGGCGACTGCTGAGATTATCGCCAAGTGGCCGGAAGCGAAGGTAATTATCGTCACGAGTTTCCTCGATGATGATAAATTATACCCTGCACTTGAAGCGGGTGCTGTCAGTTATATTTTGAAAACATCCAATGCGAAGCGCGTGGCGGATGCTATTAGAGATACCATGCAGGGACAAACCGTGCTTGAGCCTGAAGTGACATCTAAAATGATGACAAAAATGCGCAGTGGCCAGACGCATGCCTTGCATGAAGACTTAACCGATCGCGAGCTCGAAGTCTTATTATTATTGGCTAAGGGTAAATCTAATCAGGAAATTGCGGATGAACTATTCATTGCGTTAAAAACTGTGAAAACTCACGTCAGTAATCTATTATCCAAATTAGAAGTCCAAGACCGCACTCAAGCGGTTATTTATGCGTTTCAAAATAAATTAACGGATTACTAGTCTACAAGTATAAGCCGCGGCATATCAATAGATCAATGATAAAACTGTGGATAAACGACGATATAAGTTAGAATAGTCTGAAGTTATGAACTTCTCCACAATCTATCCACGTACTATGTGCATAAGTATTCCGTTATATGTGAAAACAAAATGTATGCACATGTGGATAAAAATATTCTGCCGGAAACTTATCCACTGTTTGTTACGTCATGGTAGACTGGATAAAAGAAAATAGAATAGCAGAAGGGGAGCCTTCGCGGAAAGAGAGTCATATGGAATTATTTGATTTAATTAAAGCGCTAATTTTAGGATTCGTAGAAGGAATGACGGAATTCGCGCCCGTTTCTTCGACAGGTCATTTGATTATTGTCGATGATATGTGGCTGAAGACGGAAGAATTCCTTGGGAAATATCCTGCGATTACATTTAAGATAGTGATTCAACTCGGTTCAATTTTGGCGGTTGTCGTAGTATTTTGGAAGCGGTTATTTAGTTTAGTCGGTTTGTATAAAGTAGATAGCGGAGTCAAGATGAGCGAGCGTTTCAATTTATTACACGTAATCGTTGGGATGTTACCCGCTGTTATTTTCGGTTTTGCATTTAAAGACTTGATTGATGATTACTTATTCGGCGTGGAAACCGTTATTTTTGCGTTAGTTGCAGGAGCGGTGCTGATGATTGCTGCGGATAAGTTTGGGCCGAAAAATCCACGTGTACAGACGTTGGATCAAATTACATATAAACAGGCGTTTACAGTTGGACTGGTTCAGTGTTTGTCGTTGTGGCCTGGATTTTCACGATCGGGTGCGACGATTTCAGGTGGTGTATTGTTCGGGATGAATCACCGGACGGCTGCTGATTTTACGTTCATCATGGCGGTTCCGATTATGATGGGTGCGAGTCTGGTATCGGTATTGAAGAACTGGGAGTATATGTCGATGGATGACTTAGGATTTTACGTGGTTGGTTTCTTGAGTGCGTTTGTGTTTGCGCTGATTTCAATTCGTTTCTTTTTGACGTTGATTTCAAAAGTCAAGTTGATGCCATTTGCGATTTATCGTCTCGTGTTGGCAGCGATCTTGGCCGTGATTGTGTTTTTATAAGAAGTGAGACGACCTTTGCGGGATGTGCAGAGGTCGTTTTTTTTACATGAAATAAAATGGAAAGACTGGCAGTGGTTACGGTAGGGGATTTGCGCTACAGAGGGGACGCATTTTGAAGTGCCCGCGGTGAGCCAACCAGGTCGCAAAGCTCCCTTTGGTTGTCTCACCTGATCGGGCTGATCCTCCCGGAGTCGCCCCTCCTCCGCGAAAATCCCTTGCAGTGTAAGTAGGTGATACATTTCATAGTTCGTTGAAGTTTATGTTGTAATTGTTTCTGTATTTTAATTTAGTTAATTTAAAAGACCGTAATAACTCACCCTCTACTGCGAGTGAGTCATTTGCATCTCGCTACGATCTATGTAGGATTGCAACGGAAGATAGGGGCGACCGATGGAGCAGCGCGGGCCTTGGGACCCCGGATAGATGCCTTAATTTCTGCAAAGTACACAGAAATACGGCAAAGCGTCCCCTATCTGGAGTTGCAATCCCCTTGTACCCACCAATTTACTGTCCAGCTTTAACGTGCTATATATTTCTTTCCGACTTCCGCAATCTCTACCGAACCGCTGAACGTTTTCATTGCTTCATTCAATATTTCATTAATATCACCATGGTGTGGCAGATGGGTGAGGACGAGTTGACCCACTTCTGCTTGCTGCGCAAGTGTTCCTGCTTGGCTACCTGCCATGTGACCTGGAGACTTGCCGAGGTGCTCTTCGTATAGATTGGCCTCGCAAAATACGATATCTGCGTGTTGCGAGAACGTAACAAGCTTGTTCGACCATTCCGTGTCGGCAGTGAAAACCACGGACTTGCCTTCTACCGTAAACTTCATTGCGAGGCAGTAGACGGGATGGATCGTTGGACAAAATGTTACGGTAAATGGACCGATTTGAACGGATTGGTCTTCCTGAATTTCGATACCTTGTGTTTGATTTTTATACGACAGTTTCTCAAATTGTTCTTTGTCTTGTGCGTGGCTGTAAATCGGCAAGACAGGTGACGGTTGACCGAGGTAATACTGAATCAAGCGGCTGTATTGCAGACTGCCGATGTCCGCGATATGATCCGCGTGGTAGTGACTGATGACGACTGCGTCGAGCTGGTCGAGTGTGATGTAATTTTGCAAGGAAGATAGAACGCCACTGCCGCAGTCGAAAAGGCAATGGAATCCTTCGTGTTCAATGAGAAATGAAGAGGTGGCGCTGTTCGCTTTCGGATAGCCGCCCCAGATGCCTAAAGGGATAATGTTCATGTGAATTCCTCCTGTTTGGGTATTTTAGTACTTTTATTGTAAGTGAAAGGTTAGTAAAAGTCGTAAAATAGGTTTTTTTGAGTTGCCGACTCTAAGCGTCACCTTTCACTTTTGGTTCATCTAGTTCAAGCGGCTAGGATCTCGGGTCATAAGCCGTGCTGGTCGTGAGGCAAAGAGCGCCTCAAGTCCAGCCCGTCTTATGCCTGTCGATCCTGACGAACCGCTTTCACTTTTGGTTCATCCAGTTCAAGGTGGCAGAGTCTCGGGTCATAAGTCAAAGCTGCTGTGCGGCAAAAAGCGCCGCTTCGCATCTTCGCCTGATGCCTGCCGATTCTAAACGCCACCTTCCACTTTTGTGTCATCCAGTTCAAGCGGCTAGGATCTCGGGTCATAAGCCGTGCTAGTCGTGAGGCAAAAATCGCCTCAAGTCCAGCCCGTCTTATGCCTGTCGATCCTGACGAGCCGCTTTCACTTTTGGTTCATCCAGTTGCAGGTGGCAGAGTCACGGGTCATAAGTCAAAGCTGCTGTGCGGCAAAAAGCGCCGCTTCGCATCTTCGCCTTATGCCTGACGACTCTAAACGCCACCTTTCACTTTTGGTTCATCCATGCGATAATAGAGAAAATACACTTTGAGGATGACGATATGAGTAAATTAGTTGAAATACAGTTAAATGCACAGGGCGCGGTGGCTTTGAAGAAGGGATATCCTTTGATTTTGAAGGATGCTGTGATGACTAGCGAGATTCAGGCGAAGGAAGGTAGTTTGATTCGTTTGACGGATCGCTACCATAAATATTTGGCTACGGGTTATTATGGAATACAAAATAAAGGAAT
Organism: Sporosarcina sp. P18a; assembly: GCF_002743135.1. NCBI lineage: Bacteria > Bacillati > Bacillota > Bacilli > Caryophanales > Caryophanaceae > Sporosarcina > Sporosarcina sp. P18a. The sequence goes on from NZ_PDYQ01000004.1 coordinate 106,234, forward strand.
CGGCTGGGTGCTGACTTCGAATGAAAAAGAAGAGATTGACTTTGATTTCTTCGATCAAAAAATGGCAACTGCCTTTGAGCGTCGTGCGTCGTATGCTAATGATCCAGATACAACGGCTTACCGTTTATTTAATGGGGAAGGCGATGGAATCGGTGGTTTGACGATCGATTATTTCGACGGCTATTATATGGTCAGCTGGTACAGTGAAGGCATTTATGCGTTCCGCCACCACGTCTATAATGTTCTGGATAAGCGTGGGGAATATAAAGCGGTGTATGAGAAGAAGCGTTTTGATTCGAAGGGGCAGTATGTCGAGCAGGATGATTTTGTCAAAGGAACGCCTGGAGATTTTCCGATTATTGTTAAGGAGAACGGCATGAACTTTGCAATTGATTTGAATGATGGCGCGATGACTGGAGTTTTCCTTGATCAGCGCGATGTACGTGAGGCGATTCGGGACAAGTATTCAGAAGGTCGCGAAGTGTTGAATACGTTTTCGTATACAGGAGCGTTTTCGGTTGCAGCTGTTTTAGGTGGAGCGAAGAAAACGACGAATGTGGATTTGGCGAAGCGTAGTGTCGCAAAGACAATCGAGCAATTCAGTGTCAACGGTATCGATTATGAGCAACAAGATATTAAAGTGATGGATGTCTTTGACTATTTCCGTTACGCGAAGCGTCATGACATGAAATTCGGACTAGTCGTGCTGGATCCACCGAGCTTTGCGCGTTCGAAGAAGTATACATTTAGTACAGCGAAGGATTATCCTATGTTGATGAAAGAAGCGATTGCGGTTACGGAGAAAAACGGCATTATCGTCGCTTCTACAAATAATGCGAGCTTCAGTATGAAGAAGTTCAAAGGCTTCATTGAGCAAGCTTTCAAAGAGACAGGTATGCGTTATAAAGTACTGGAAGAATCCACATTACCGAGGGACTTCCGTACGCCACGGGACTATCCTGAATTTAACTATTTAAAAGTAGTGATTGTGCAGAAGTTACGTTAATTCGTCACAAAAAGTAGGGTGACAATGTCAATATTTCCTAGTACGATGGATTCAATGAAGTCGTGAAACGGGAGGTAAACATATGAAGCAAGTACTTGCGCTGATGGCCGTGGTGTCTGCTTTGGTACTAACTGGCTGTTCCAATGCATATAGTCAAGAAGACGGCTACCGCATGGCCATCATCAATCAAGGATTCCCTGTTCCGAAAGAAGCGTATGAAGTAAAAGCAGAAGATTGCATAGGGGAGATTTCTAAATCAGCGAAATATAAGTTGAAGGGAATCGGTGACTCCGAAGGCAATCCGCCAGATCATTATTTGCGTACTATTGAAGAATGGGGCTGGACGGAAATGGTGGAAGACCGCAGGGGATCTATCCATTTCTATGAGAAGCAAGGCAAGATTATGTCGCTCAATATTCAAGAGAACGTTTTTGATGTATTTGAAATGACGAGTGCAACGGATTCATAAATAAGGTGGCGAGAGTATGGAGACGAAAAAACCGAAGCTAGACATAGAGAAGCCTGCTGTTGCAAAAGCGTTCGATGTGTTGGTGATTGCTTTATTCGCTGCTGCTCTCGTCTATTTACTATTGCAGTGGAATCAATTGCCTGATCGTATTCCTGCGCATTTTGGAGCGAATGGGGAAGTGGACCGTTATGGTTCGAAAATAGAATTACTGCTGTTATCAGTCATTGGCGTCGTTATGTGGGTAGGTTTATGGATAGTGGAGAAGTATCCGTATATGTTTAACTACATGAATTTGCGCCCTGACAATGTAGAAATCCAGTACCGCTATGGCGTGCTATTCATGAATGTCATCAAAAACCTTTCTACATTAGTAGTGATCTTTCTACTATGGCAGTCTGTCGATATCGCTTTGGCTCGAATCGGTTCATTGAACGCGCCTATCCTCATCACGCTACTTGTACTACTCTTCAGTGCGATAGGTGTTTATTTTTATAAAGTACTGAAATTATAGCCATGCCTGAATTGTATTTCTAAAATTCTACCAATAAATGAATCTATTGATCACCTCCTATCGTATACTCATGATAAGAGGTGATTTTTTGTGAAATGGAAACTGTTACTTGTCACTTTACTAGCTTTCCTTGTTCTGCCGACGACAGTAGGGGCTGTAGATTTCAGCATTTCGGATGTAAAAATCAACGCACAATTGGAAACGGTTGGCACCGTCCGGGTAACGGAACAGCATACCTATAATTTTGACAGCGAATTTAACGGGATCATTCGAGAAATTCAACCGAAACGAGGAGCTTCGATTGAGGAGTTTAAAGCCTCTGAAAAGGGTAAAGAGTTAAGGATTGAGAAGCGTAACTCGGAATATCGTGTACATCGCAAAGGAGACAGCGAAGTCATTGTCTTCGATTTGCAATACTCCATTAGAAATGGAATGGAAAAGTATGCAGATGGCGCGCAGTTCTACTGGCCATTTTTCGATCGTCGTAATGAAACCGATTATGGCAATATGACGATTACGATCGTGCCACCTAGTAAAGCGTCTGACGTGATGTTCATCGGCTATGACAGTGCGGAAGAGACAGGAAAAGTGCAACCGGATGGAACGGTCATATTTTCATTAGGGGAAGTCCGTGCGGGAGACAATGGAGATATTCGTGTGGTCTATGAGCCGACTTTATTTCCAGCAATGACCGCAGTAGATGGCGAAATCCGTTCGACATTGAAGAAGGATCAGGAAATAGCGGCTATGCTTCGGCAGGAGTTCATTGAGAACCAAAAGATTGTGGGCACTGTGGGTGGTGTGAGTGTAACGGCAGGTATTCTTGGCGTCGGTTTGATTGCATTTTTTGCGAATGCTAGAAGAAAAAGATATGTGAAGGAAGCGCACTATCAAATGGAATTGAATGGTTTCTACGTTCCAGTGAATGATATGAGTTTACCGGCAGTACTTCTCTTCAAGAATGGTGTAGCCTCGGTTGAGCTGATGTCTGCAGCACTACTTGATCTCGTTCGAAAAGGACATGTGAAACAAGTATCCGACGAGGAATTTGAGTTGGTCGATGCGAACGTCAAATTAGAACATGAGAAGGCATTGATTCAGCTATTATTTTTCCAAATCGGCCACGATAAAAAATTCACATTGAATGAGTTGAAAAGTTACACAAAAGAAAAGAAGAATTATCAAGCATTTGATAAGAAGTTTAGCTTGTGGAAGGATCTTTTACAAGCAGAATTGAATCAATTTGAAGTGAAGGTCAAGACTACGAAAGAACGTATAATCCTAAGCTTGATCGGTGTGCTTGGAATCGGGTTCGCTATCTCCTTTGTCTATTATGAATTATATGTGCAATTAGTCATAGTGGCGATGTTGACTTTGGTTGCATTCGGATTCGCATTGTTCTACAGTCCGTACAATTATGAGGGGACGCTGCGGAAGCAGGAGTGGGAGCGAGTGGATCAATGGATACGAGAACTACATACGGAAAAATGGGAAGGCTTATCGCTTGATGATCGATTTCGTGTGTTGATTTATGGAGTCGGTGTGAAGCATCCTGAACTGGACGCGTATTATAAGGATTTCGCCAGTGTCCAGAAGCAACTTGATCAAAAGCGCGCTCGTTATGATGAAAGATATCGACAGGATACGGAGGACGCTCAGTACGGAAACGCCTATTACGGAGGCGTTGTCTATAATCCTATGTTCCTCGCCGGTTCTTTCAATCAAGCATCGGCCAATGTATCACACAACGCTCCAAGCAGTGATAGTAGTAGCAGTGGAGGCGGAACGGGTGGTGGAGGCGGTGGATCAGGTGCGTTTTAAGATAAGTAAAAGGAGTGAATAGAGTGGGTAAGACAATAGTTTGGTTCCGAAAAGATTTGCGTTTGCATGATCATCCGGCATTGGTGGAGGCGGCAGCACATGGTGAAGTGTTGCCCGTCTTCATTTTGCCGGAAACACGCCACGCAGCATCTGATTGGTGGTTGCATCACAGTTTGCTGGAAATAATCGAGCGCTTTGCAAAGCAGCAAATTCAGTTCGTGATCAGACAAGGATATCCTGTTGAACAGCTGATGAAGTTGCTAGATGAAAGCGAAGCCGATCAACTTGTGTTCAATGAATTATATGATCCGGAAAGTCGTGAAGTGGAACGTGGAGTAGCAGAGGCTTGTGAGAAAAGGCGTGTTCAAATGCGTTCATTCCAAGGGTCACTACTCGTTGCACCGGATGCGATTTTCAATAAAACCAATCAGCCATATAAAGTATTTACGCCGTTTTGGAAGCGGCTCCGCCAAGAACGGATTGCGACACCGCTCGCAACTCCTGAACTTGTACCGTCTACTGGTACACTACAGTCATTGTCTTCAGAAGAATGGGGACTATTATCGGATGAACCTTGGTATAACAAGTTTGCAACTTATTGGCGACCTGGGGAAAAAGCTGCGATGGACTGTTGGGAAACGTTTCGAGACGGTGGGTTGTGCGATTATTTAGTGGGACGAGATCTCCCTGCGCAATATAGTGTTTCGCGCATGTCGCCTTACTTGGCTTGGGGGAATGTTAGTGTACGTTCGCTATGGCATGGTGCATTAGCTGCGGCGGAAGACGTCGGTGATCGGCAAGTGGAAGCTTTTATTCGGCAATTGGCGTGGCGGGATTTCGATAATTACCAGCTACTGTACTTTCCAGAAATGTTGACGAAACCCGTGCGACCGGAGTTTGAAAAGTTCCCGTGGCAACCTGCCGACGCTCAGCTGGAAGCTTGGAAAACAGGGCGTACCGGTTATCCGTTAGTCGATGCCGGAATGCGTGAATTATGGGAAACAGGCTATATGCATAACCGTGTGCGAATGGTCGTAGCTTCTTTTTTGATTAAACATTTATTGATTGACTGGCGAGAGGGCATGGCGTGGTTTGAAGAGACGCTGCTCGACTTGGATCTAGCGAACAATGCGATGGGATGGCAATGGGTGGCGGGCAGTGGTTTTGATGCGTCGCCGTACTTTAGAGTGTTTAATCCCATTCTTCAGGCAAAAAAATTCGATGAAGATGCTCGCTATATAAAAAAATGGCTGCCCGAGTTGGCGGACATGCCAGTAAACTATGTATTTCAACCAGCAGACGCACCGGTTGATGTGCTGGAATCAGCAGGCGTTACGATTGGTACATCCTATCCGGCTCCGATTGTTGACCATCAAGCTGCCCGTGCACGCGCATTGGCAGCGTATGATACATGCAAAAATTCTTAAATGTCATCAATAGATTCAAGTAGATGAATATGTTGTAGCTGTAACCGATCCGCCCAAATGAACGATCCGTATCCGCCTAGATAAAATTCGGTATGAGGGTGTTGGCCTGCAAACTCGTCCAATTCTTGTATCATCTGTGGACTCTCTTCAAACGGAAACGTAGTCGACGCCGACAATAACACTTTGCCCGGCTTGATTTTTTCTATAAGAGACTGAATAGCGCCAGGAGCAGGTAATGATCCAATCATCGCTGTACGCCAGCCTTTTAGCATGAGTTGCAGTAAAAAAATATGCACCGGAATTTCATGTGATTCATTCGGGAGACATGCGCCGAGCAATAAGGGCGAGTCCTCCCGGTATTGGAAGTTGCGCCGTAGTTGGACGAGTTGATCTCGTACGACCAGACTTGACAAGGCTTCCTGATATTCATCCCACTCTCCACTTGCCCAGTGATCACCTATTTCCTTCAAAAATGGAATGACGATTTGCTGGAGATAGTGTTCAAGTCCTAACCGATGGTAGGCGGCTTGCAAGGAAAAGTTTAATTCTAATTCATCACAATTTTTACCGTGGCGCAATAAGTCGCTCAATATATCTTCTATATAGGTATTTTCGGGATTCGATGGGAAAATGGAGTTTTTCTGGGATTTCGCCATCTCGGCTGCTTGTAAGAGCGCAAAACCATCCTCTGCATAACGTTTCATCAGCAAAAATAACCGAATATCTTCATCGTGATATACCCGATAGCCATTATCTAGTCGCTGTGGAATCACGATATCATAGCGTTCTTCCCACTTCCTCAAGACTTGCCTCGACAAACCTGTTTGCTCCGCAACTTGTTTAATTGTATACGTAGGGGTTTCAGATGACGGCTTCAAAATAATCAACCTTTCATTTTACTATAATTTGCGATCATACATCGCCCAGTTCTATATGTTTAACATTATACATAGATTTGACAATGTAAGTCAAACCTGCTATTTTTACATGGTAGGAAGGTGTCTTAATGAAAACGACATATATAGTACAAGGTACATGGATTGGTATCATAACGGGTGTTTTTCTCGCTATTTTCTTCAAAATCATACAGTCGATTACAGGTCACAAGGTCTATACTTTGTTATTGAATGTGGATTACATACCCATCGTAAAAGAATATGTATTTCCAGAAGTAATTGAAGTGTTTTTCCATCTGATTGTTTCAGTTATTCTTTGTATCATACTGGTGATTCTGTATGACAAGAGTAGTGGTTTCATTCGTCATCATGCGGTATTGTTCCCTTTTCTAGTGAATAGTATTATCGGGTTATTACTGTATCCGACGACTTCATTTTCTGATCGTACGCCAAGTGTCACAAATATCATTTCTTTGTCCTGTTGGCTCGTCGGACACGCTGTATATGGTTTCTTCGTAGGGGTTTTGATTAGCAGGAAATCAAAAAATATAAAATAGGTCTATTCCGGTCAATTATTCTAGTATGTATAGACAGACTACTGTATAATCAACTTACATTAAGATTGTACAAAGTATGAACAGTTTGGAAAGCGAAAGTTTGTTCGTGTCAGTTAAAGATAAAGGAGAATTTCAATATGTGGATCACTAAAAAACACAAGGCCCAATCATTAGTCCGCTCTATTTCCACTACCCCTGTCAAATTGCAAGTTCCTACCAAAGAAATTCAATTGCAGTTAGATGCTATTCAATTAAGAGAACGGGATTTACAACTTTTACGCGCGTTAAAAGATCCAATGAATGACCGGATTGATGAAATTGTAGAAGCCTTTTATTCTAGTGTCACGGCAGTTCCTAAATTGTCTCAGATGATTGAAACGTACACTACGACCGATTATTTACGTAAGACGCTAGCTGTACATCTCGCGGGATTATTCGACGGTGTGGTTGATGAAGCCTATTTACTCAATCGCAGTAAAGTAGCGGGTGCTCATTTGCGCATAGGCTTGGAACCTAAATGGTATATCGCGGCTTTTCAAAACTTGCATGCAACGATGCTCGATATATTATTTGATTTAGAATTGGACCGTGCAGAAGAACGTGAAATGATCGTAGCGTTAAGTAAGATTTTGAATTTCGAAAAGCAATTGGTTCTTGAGGCGTTCGAGAAGAGTACGAATGATGCAATTCATGCAAATCAGCAAGAAGTAAAAGATAGCGTCAAGCAACAAATTGGAAGTATTGCGCTTGAGATTGAAGAGAAGTCCGAGTCCACATATGCGGTAGTCAATGATTTAATCGAGCAATCTACTACACTCGAAGGAAAAATTCAGGAGAGTATTGTCCGTTCCGAAACGTCAGTCCATCAAGCACAGTCTGGAATTGAACAGATGTCACAGATGGTGGTCACTTCGGAGACAATTGTCAAGGAAACGAAAGGCATGGCGGCATTGATTGAAGAATTAAACCGCGCATCCATTCAAATTGAAGAAGTCGTTCAACTAGTGAAAAATATTGCAGATCAGACCAATCTTTTGGCACTGAACTCTGCAATTGAAGCGGCACGTGCGGGTGTTCACGGAAAAGGTTTCGCGGTTGTTGCGGATGAAGTCCGAAACCTAGCGGATCAAACGAAACGGTCGACAGATAATATTGCACAACTCGTCGCGCAGTCGAAGGCGAAGACGCGAGCTGTTCATGATGCGATAGATACTGTCACGAAGTATGCCGATATGGGCATGAAAGAAACGGAAACAACTAGAGAGACATTCCAGAACATAACTGAGACGGTTCATTTGACCATAGACGATATCCAGCATTTTTCAGACCATATGAAAAATTTGCAAAGCGTCATTACATCAATTGGCGGCGTATCGAAGGAAGTCGTATCCACTTCTTATGAGTTGGAAGAAGCGATAAATGTCCTATAAAAGGAAGTGAGAATGAATGTTTTTAGCGTGGAGCGAAATCAAAAAGAATAAATTACGATTTTTACTCATCACATCGATTTTACTATTGGTGTCATTCCTCGTGTTCTTCCTATCCGGACTGGCAAATGGATTAGCCAGCATGAACAGAGAAGCGATCGACTCGTGGAAAGTCGATGCAGTCCTTCTGACAGAGGAATCTGATAAGAGTTTGTATGAGTCGGCACTTGATAAGAAAATAGCCGATGAACTGGATGCGAAAGAAACGGCTGTTGTTAGCCAAATGGGCGCCATCGCAAACAATGGTGACACCAAGCAAAATGTCATGCTCTTCGGTATAGATAGAGAAGAGTTCATCAAGCCTGAAGTTAGTGAAGGGGACCCGACATTTTACGTTCAAAACGGTGTCGTGGCATCGGATGTGCTGAAAGATGAAGGCTTTAAAATAGGGGATACGCTCGAGTTATCTTCATCTGACACGAAACTGACGATTGTCGGCTTCACGGAAAAAGCTCGTTTTAATGCATCGCCTATTCTCTATATGAAGTTAAATGATATGCAGAAAATTAAATATGGTGACGCCTATACAATGAATAAAGACTTGGTTAATGCAATTGTCATCAAAGACAAAGACTGGGATACACTTTCATTGCCAGACAATACGGAAATCATTGAAACGGAAACATTTATCGAGAGTCTGCCGGGTTATACGGAGCAGAATTTAACGTTAACGTATATGATTTACTTCCTGTTTGTCATTTCAGCGGCAATCGTTGCCATTTTCTTATACGTATTGACTGTACAGAAAATCAGCATGTTCGGTCTGATGAAAGCGCAGGGAATTTCCAGCGCCTATTTGGCAAGATCCGTTATCGCACAGACATTCATTCTCGCGTTGATCGGGGTAGTCCTAGCAATTTGGACTGACGTTGCTTGCGGGAAGCTTCCTGCCAAATGCAGTTCCTATCATGTTTGATATACCTACCATGATAATTTATGGGTTGGTCTTAATAGTAGTGGCAATTCTCGGAGCAGTCATTTCAGTTTGGACGATTATCCGAATTGACCCGCTCGAAGCGATAGGAGGGTAAACGATGGTACTGGAACTACGAAATGCGAAAAAGACGTTCGGTGAAGGCAATACGCTCGTTGAAGCGATGAAGGAAACCAATTTCTTAGTTGAACGTGGAGAATTGGTCGCGGTTATCGGTCCGTCAGGTTCAGGTAAAAGTACGTTCCTGACGGTGGCTGGCGCTCTGCAAACACCAAGCGAAGGCGAAGTCATCATTAACGGTAAAGAATTATCGCAGCTAAATGAAAAGCAACGTTCAAAAATCCGTTTGCAGGAAATCGGGTTTATATTGCAAGCTTCCAACCTTGTGCCGTTCCTAACTGTTGATCAGCAGCTTGAATTGCTAAATAAAGTGAAGAAAGACAATATGACCAAAGATGAGCAACGTAAGTTATATGAAGATTTAGGTATTACCAAGTTGCATAAGAATTATCCATCTGATTTATCGGGCGGTGAGCGACAACGTGTGGCGATTGCGAAAGCATTGTTCAGCAAGCCAGCGATTCTTTTGGCGGATGAGCCTACCGCTTCACTCGATTCGGATCGGGCATTTGAGGTGATGGAGTTGTTGCGTAATGAAACGAAGTCGAATCAAACGGCGACCATCGTTGTAACACATGATATACGGTTGATTCAATACGTGGATAAGGTGTACAAGATGACGGATGGTGTGTTGAAGTTGGAGAGTTCGGCTGAGATGGCATTGGATTCGACGGAATGAGCGAGGGTTGAATAAATAATGAAATAAACGCTTCGGAAAGCTGTTTTACGGCTTTCTGAAGCGTTTTTTATTGGAGGATTTATTGGTTATGCTCATAAAATTGCGCTAAGCGCTCTAAGCACAAGCATCATCCCAATAAACCGGCGACAATCTTCCGGGCTACCATGATATCCTTCGTTCCATGAACCAACATCCGCCCATCACGGAATAACACGAGTCGATGAGCGTTGTATTCACAGGAAACCAAATATGGGTTTTGTTTTAAATTAGAAACAATACCGCGAATGGATTCGGCAAATGGTAGTAGTTCCACTTGTCGGTGCTTCGGCCAGGTCAGTTGCACGGTGTCGCGCCCGCACAGTACGGCAGTCCGAATGACTTCATTGGCAGATAGGTAAGGATAGGTTGGAGTGTCTGAGCAACTCGGACAACTAGATTTCTTCATACTGTGCACGTCCATTGCAGCACGTTCGCCTGTCCATAGATCGACGGATTCCAGGCGCGGTTCCATCTGCGCACCCGTTATACACTTCAGCAATTCGGCGGTTTGACGGGCAGCCGTTGTAACGACGATTGGTGAGATGACGCCGACTGTATCGCATGTCAATGATTGTGGCGGTAACGCTTCGAGGAGACAATGCAGACAGGGGGACCCTTCTTTTACGCCAATAGGAAACGTCAGCCCGTAGCTACCGACGCAAGCACCCATGAAGAAAGGGATGCCGAGTTGTAACGCTGCGTCATTTGCTAGTAATCGTGTTTCGATATTATCTGTGCCGTCGAGAATGAATTGATGTCCCTCGAATAGGTCGAGAACATTTTCAGTTGTCACATCCGCTACTATTCCACGGATTTTCACATCGCTATTGATCGCGCGCAATCGGCTTTCCGCAGCGATCGCTTTCGGCAATTGATCGATGACATCTTGCTCTGTATATAATTGCTGTCTATGAAGATTGGTCCACTCCAAAATATCACGATCAACAATCGTTAGTTCGCCGACCCCTGCACGGACAAGCATTTCCGCTCCGGAAGAACCGAGTGCACCCGCTCCTAAGACGAAAACTTTTGCCTCGCGGATACGGTGTTGTCCAACTGGTCCGATAGGTGCAAATAGCTCTTGCCGAGAATATTTTCCGGTCAATTCGTCACAAGCCCTTCAGTTGGACTGCTTGCTACGCCGTAATCGCGGACTGGCATACGTCCTGCCTTATAACCGAGACGTCCTGCTTCAATCGCGAGTTTCATTGCTTCTGCCATCATGACAGGATTTGCTGCTTCCGATACTGCCGTATTGAGCAATACACCGTCTGCTCCGAGTTCCATCGCGAATGCCGCGTCTTTTGGAGAGCCGACGCCGGCGTCAATGATGACGGGGACATTAGATTGCTCAATGATCAATGACAGATTCAGCGGGTTCAGAATGCCTCTGCCTGAACCGATTGGCGAAGCGCCCGGCATGATGGCATGAACGCCTAATTCGCATAGTCTTCTTGCGAGCACTACATCGTCTGACGTATAAGGCAATACAATAAAGCCTTCCTCTAGCAGCATTTCAGTAGCGCGTAATGTCTCTACAGGATCTGGAAGCAATGAACGGCTGCATCCGATAATTTCCACTTTCACCATGTCACAAAGTCCTGATGCCTTTGCAAGACGTGCGATATGTACGGCTTCTTCTGCTGTACTTGCACCTGCAGTATTTGGAAGTAATGTATAGCGAGTTAAATCCAATTGCTCTAGAAAATTGGGCTGCGACGCTTCGAAAATATCCATGCGTCGTACTGCGAACGTGAGGATTTCTGCTTCTGATACTGCAACTGCCTGCTTTTGTATTTCAAATGAAGGATATTTCCCTGTGCCTAGTAATAACCGTGAAGAGAATTCTTTATCTGCAATTTTTAACATCTTCATCCGCCTCCTACAAAATGTATGATTTCAATTTGGTCTCGATCCATAATCGGTGCGTCATAGTGATCTTTTTGCAAAATCTCTTTATTTTTCTCCACAATCAAAATCCGATTACCCAGTCCCAAATGCTCAAGTAACTGTTGGATTGTTCCTACTTCCGGAACGACCGAATAGGTTTTTCCGTTCAAATCAATCATTTTCTTCATTAGATGCGCCTCCTATTCTATAACTTTGTAAGACTTTTAGTGAACGCATAGGGGATAATACAGCCACGCCTGCTACGCCGTTTCGTTGTAAATCAGGCAAGTGTTGCGGCTGAATTCCGCCGATTGCATACACGGGAATCGAACTACACGTTGCAATAGAAAACAATTCTTCCGTGCCGCGCGCTGGTAGGCCAGGCTTTGATTTCGTCTCGAAAACATGCCCGTACAAGAGCCAATCCGCGCCTTCCGTCGTAGCTTCCTTTGCTTCTTCCATTGAATGAATCGAGCAACCAAATTGTAGCTCGGGAAATTTCCGATGTGCATCCCGTAAAGACATGCCATAGCCAGTCAGCTGCACTTTCGTAAGGTTCAGCTCGATCGCTATGTTAGGTCTGGCATGTACAATGAGCTTGTCGAGTGGGAATCCACTATTCGCAAGACGCGTAATCAAGTCTGTCAGTTGTTCGTCTGTCTTGGACTTTTCACGCAAAATAATAGCATCTAGAAACGGCGCTGTCTGCTGCAAGTGTAGAGTCAGTTCATCAACCGAAAGACAGTCATCGGTCACGCCAAGTAACTTCATTCATTCCCCTCCAATAGAAAAAACCACTTCCCGAATCGGAAAGTGGTGGATGTGTCGACAGAAATATATACGGAACGACTCGCCACTTCCCTCCGCAGATACTAATCTGTTCAGGTAATAAGGGTTTCAGAGCCACACTCTTTTCTCAGTCCTTGTGAAGGATTCCCCTAATGGTCAAAATATTTGGTTTTCAGAACTAGCGTATCATGTACGTAGTGGAATGAAAAGAGTTTCTTTCATAATAGTAATAAAGCATCCAAATCGAGAATATCCACCGTTTTCATGCTGGACTGGCGAATCCAGCCCGACTCCTCGAATGCGCTAAGTTTTCGACTAATCGTTTCAGGTGTCGTCCCGAGGTGGGAGGCGAGATCTTTGCGACTCATCGGTAATTCGACTGTCAATTGTTGTTGTTCTTCTGATAAGTCGGCTAGATACAGTGCGATGCGCGTTTCTGCTGCTTCCATACCGATCCGCGCTGCCCGTTGTTCTGTTCGGGCGAGGCGAGAGGAGAACTCCTCTAACATCTTTAATGAGATCGCAGGATGTTTTTGTAGAAGTTGTTGCATTTGATCCCGTTGAATAATACATAATTCCACGGGTTCAAGTGTTTCTGCGTAGGCGTCATGAGGTTTGGCATTGAATAATGACAACTCACCTGTGAAATCTCCCGGTTCTAAAATTCGTACGAGTTGCTCTTTGCCGTTTTCTGAAAGGCGATATACTTTGATTCGTCCTTTATGCAAAATATATAAACCTTCGGAGCAGTCGCCTTCATTGTAAATAATTTTTCCACGTGGATGCGAAGTGTTTCGCGCGAGTCCTACTACGTGTTTCATCTGTTCAGTTTCCAAATGATTGAACAGCGGTACGAGCGATACACACATATTTTGATTCGTCGTATTATTGTGGGGCTGTTGACTCATTCACTTTCACCTCGCTTATAGTTCGATTGGCTGGTTTGTCACTAGTATAGCGTATTAATCGAATGGCGTTCAATATAACCAAAAGTACACTTACTTCATGAATGAGCATGCCGGATGCTAGGAACACTTTGCCTAACAGTACACCGGCCAACAGGAGGAAGACTGTGCCTACCGCAAAGAATGTGTTTTGTTTCATGTTATGGACAGTTGCTTTCGATAATGCATAGGCATGGGCGAATTGATCAAGCCGGTCCGCCATCAAGACGATATCAGCTGTTTCCATGGAAATGTCTGTTCCGCCTTTGCCCATGGCAAGTCCAATGTCCGCCGTGGCGATCGCAGGCGCATCGTTGATCCCGTCACCTGCCATGGCTACACGATGTCCTTGCTTTTTCAACTTTTGAACGGCGGCTACTTTGTCTTCAGGTAAAAGCTCCGCGTGGACACTGTCAAGACCGAGTTGTTCACCGACGAGTCGGGCAGTGTGGACATTGTCGCCAGTTAGCATAATCATTTGTTTGATCCCGCTTCTTCGTAATTTGACCAAAGCAGCCTGTGCTTCCGGACGGATCTGATCCGCTATGGAAATAATACCTGCGATGTTTCCGTGAATGCTGACGAACACAGCCGTATTACCTGCCTTTTCCCGCTTGGATGCATAAGCTTCCACGTCACTAGAAATAGGTATACCTTGCGATGCCATCAGTTTTCGGTTGCCGGCTACGAGTTGCTTGCCGTCTACTTTAGCAAGCATGCCGTTGCCTTTCATAACGTTTGCGTCACGCGCTTGATGTGTCAAGTCAATCAAGCGCTTCTTTGCTTCGCGGACGATCGTTTGACCGAGATGGTGTTCGGACAATAGTTCAACTTCTGCAGTTAGGCGCAGTAGCTCTTCTTTTTCGATACCCCAACTATGGATATCAGTTACCTCTGGACGTCCTTTGGTCAATGTGCCTGTTTTGTCAAAGACGACCGTGTCGATTTTCGCCAACTGTTCCATCACGTCGCCACCTTTAATTAGCACACCATGTCGAGCTCCGTTACCGATTCCCGCTACGATAGAGACGGGAGCGGAAATGACAAGAGCGCCAGGGCAAGCGATGACGAGGAAGGTTAATGTCATTTCGATGTTGCGTGTGAACAGATAGACGATCATCGATAAGACGACAATGGAAGGTGTATAGATGTTGGCGAATCGTTCAAGGAATTTTTGCGTTTTTGATTTGGCTTCCTGTGCTTCTTCGACTAGTTCGATAATACGAGCAAATGCTGTATCGTCACCAACGCGTTCTGCCATTATTTCGATATATCCGTTGTCTACTAATGTACCACTGAACACTTGGTCGTCTAGCGATTTGGCTGCCGGTACAGATTCTCCCGTGATGGCTGCTTCATTTATAGAAGCATTCCCTGTAACAATCGGTCCGTCAACTGGAACTTGTTCTCCCGAGCGAACGATTACCCGGTCACCGACTACTACCTCGTCAACAGCGATTGTCATTATTTTACCATCTCGAAGGATACTTGCTTCCAGTGGAGCCAGATCAATAAGTGCCTGGAGGGACGAGCGAGTTTTCTCCATTGTACGAATTTCAAGCAATGCTCCGAATACAAATAAGAAGGTAACTGCGGCGGATTCTACATACTCACCAATAAATAGCGCACCGATTACCGCGATGGTCACGAGAAGTTCAATACTAAAAGCTTTCATGCGGATAGCTTTCCAAGCTTTGATTGCAATCGGAGTACCTGCGATTAAAGTGGCAGCGATTAATGTAATCTGACGCGCATCATGAAAGCTTGCGAAATGCAAGATGATTGCTACCCCAAGCAAAATGGCAGATATAGAGGTGATGCGTACGGTTTGCTTTGCGTTCATTTGAATGCCTCCTCTCTATGAGACTTTTTTATTGAGAACTGGATAGCCGAGTTTACTAATCAATTCCTGTAATTCATCGGCTTCTACGATAGATTCATCGAACTCGACTCGAACTTTACTTGAATGGAATAATACTTTTACTTGCTGTACGCCTTTGGCTCGGGAAAGTGCCCCTTCGATTTTCTTAACACATGACGGGCAACTGAATGGTTCCATTAAAAATACGACTTTTTTCATTGATCTCATCCTCTTCTTGTGTATTTGTTAACTAAAGTATAAGAGTATTTTGTGAAAATGACCTTGACGTCCATCAACTTTTGTCAAACAATACTTTTTCTTCTCGTCAAAGTGCTTTATACTGAATAAGCAGTATACATTTATGAATAGAGGAGAATCGTACGGATGAAATTAACCTATTCTGGTAAAACGAAAGACGTCTACCGCTTGGAAGATGGCCACGTGCTATTGAAATTCAAGGATGATGTAACAGGGGAAGATGGTGTATTTGATCCAGGTGCCAACACAGTAGGCCTGACGATTGATGGTGCCGGGAAGTCTGGACTTCGCATGACGAAATACTTTTTCGAGAAATTGGAGGAGCAAAACGTACCGACGCATTACATCGATGCCGATCTGGATGAAGTGACGATGACGGTGAAGCCTGCTACGGTCTTTGGTAAAGGATTAGAAGTGATTTGTCGATACCGTGCGGTCGGAAGTTTCTTGCGCAGATTCGGTGCATATGCAGAAGAAGGACAAGTATTGGATGCATTCGTGGAAGTGACGCTAAAAGATGATGAACGTCAAGATCCACCCATTTCAGAAGATGCTTTGGCACAACTTCACATTTTGACGCATGAAGAATATGCGGTACTTAAAGAATTGACCCAGCAAATTTCTGAAGTAGTGCGATCAGAGATGGCGGAAAAAGGTTTAGAACTTTATGACATCAAATTGGAGTTCGGTCGCGATCCTGAACGAAACATCATGTTGATCGATGAAATTTCAGGAGGCAATATGCGCGTTTATCGAGGCGATACATATATTGAACCAATGGAATTAGAAAAGATATTATTTTCATAAAAGTCAACCGGAAACGAAAAATGTTTCCGGTTTTTTATATGTTCTCTCAAGCCATACGCTGACTGACTTAGCGGCACTTTACTTTTTAATCAAATAAATAAAATAATATATTTACTGTTGACAACGTTTTCATGGTTCCCTATAATAGCAACCAGTGTCAGAGGTGACACCTAGTTTGCTTCTTCACCAGTGTGTGAACGTTGGTTGGATGAATGCGTATGATAGTGAATTCTAGATAATGAAAGTGTCTTTCATATCAGCGAATCTTTAATATATCTGCTGTTTCCATGAACAAAAGCTCCCCGCTTTTGTAAAGGCGCTCTTTTTTGCTCTTCATACCGCAAGGCAGAAAGATAGCACCCAAAGTAGCCAGCACGAATCTCCATTTTGGCCTTTCTACGTAAGTACCCTTGCTAAGTCCGCTAGATTCATAAGTAGAATCTACCGAGTGTATTTGCTCGGTTCTCAAAAACTTCACATGGATGATTATTCGACGAACGTATTTTAAGTAGATCGTGTTCTCGGGTAAAGAAGTAACGAATTACACATCTTAGAAAATTTCAGATCCCAAATATGTATGCAACTACATGTAAAAGAACTTGGAGGAGAAATGGTTTGGATAGTAAACACAAAGTTTCGATTGCAGGGTTGGATCCGAACGACCCGTATGTATTTCGTATTCCGACTGTAGAAGATGGAAAGTTCATCTGGCAGCTTATTAAGGATACGAAAGTACTTGATTTGAATTCTTCTTACAGCTATTTGCTGTGGGCAGACCAATTCGATGATACGAGTATCATTGTGGAAGACCATGGAAAACTTGTAGGCTTCATTTCAGGCTTTATTAAACCAAAAGCGCAAGATACGTTGTTTGTCTGGCAAGTCGCAGTCGATGAATCGGTACGAGGAAAGCGTATAGCATCGCGTATGCTGCATACGATCTTACAAAGTGAGGCATGTCGGAATATTCGGTATGTGGAATCAACGGTCACACCGTCTAATATTCCATCCGCTAAGCTATTTAAAGGCTTGGCACGTGACTTGAAGACTGAATGCACGATTACGGACGGCTATACGGAAAAGCAATTCCCCGGCGGCGGGCACGAGTCAGAAGAACTGTTCCGCATTGGACCATTCTGAGAAATTGGCCGATTGCCGCAATTTGACACTGGAAAAATACAGAATCTAACGGAGGAATTAAATACACATGGTACTGACAAAAAGTCAGCAGGTAATGGAAGTATTCGACAATCGCGAGTCGCAAGTGAGAAGTTACAGCAGAAGTTTCCCAACAGTATTCAATAAAGCAAAAGGCTATAAGATGTGGGATACGGATGGTAAGGAGTATATCGATTTCTTTGCCGGTGCAGGTGCTTTAAACTACGGCCACAACAATGAGAAAATGAAAGAAAAACTGATTGAATATATCCAAGACGATGGAATTTCACATAGTTTAGATATGGGTACGACGGTCCGGAAAGAATTTCTTGAACGATTTAACGAAGTGATCTTGCAGCCAAGAAATATGGAGTACAAAGTCATGTTTCCCGGACCTACTGGGACGAATACAGTTGAAAGTGCACTGAAAATCGCCCGCAAAGTAACCGGACGTCAAAATATTGTCAGCTTTACGAATGGTTTTCACGGGATGACGCTTGGTGCGTTGTCTGTAACAGGCAATTCATACAACCGTGGTGGAGCCGGAGTCCCGCTAAATCATACGACATCTATGCCGTTTGATACGTTTTTAGAAGAAGGTCAATCATTGAACTTCCTAAAAAAGTATTTGGCTGATGCAAGCAGTGGCTTGGATTTGCCGGCAGCCATGATTCTCGAAACGGTACAAGGGGAAGGCGGTATTAATCCCGCAAGCTTTAAGTGGTTGCGGGAAGTGGAACGTCTCTGCAGAAATTACGATATCTTATTAATTGTGGATGATGTACAAGCAGGTTGCGGACGGACTGGTACATTCTTCAGTTTTGAACCTGCCGGCATTCAGCCTGATATTGTTTGCTTGTCAAAATCCATTGGTGGCTACGGTTTGCCATTAGCACTCACGCTGATCAAACCAGAATACGATACATTCGGGCCAGCTGAGCATAACGGAACATTTCGCGGTAACAACATGGCAATCTTGACAGCGACTGAAGCATTATCGTATTGGGAAACAGATGAATTCGCTAAATCGGTACAAGAAAAATCCAAACTCATTACGAAGCGCATGAAAACAATCGTCGAAGACTATCCACAGTTGAAAGCTACAACACGTGGTCGCGGCTTCATGCAAGGAATCGTCTGTGGTGAAGGCAAGGAAGACTATGCAGAAAAAATCTGTGCCAAAGCATTCGAAAAAGGCTTGATTATCGAAACATCTGGACCTGAAGGCGAAGTAGTTAAATTCCTCGGTTCATTGATCATGGATGAAAAAGGTATCGACCGAGGATTCGATATTTTAGAAGACGCGATCGAAGAAATTGTAAAAAACTAAGGGAGAGACAATTCATTGATAGTACGTACAGTAGATGAAATTATCGGTAGCGAAAATGAAACCAAAGCAGAAACATGGGCAAGTCGACGTTTCTTGCTGAAGAAAGATCATATGGGCTTCTCGTTCCACGAAACGATTATTTATGCTGGAACGGAAACGCATATCCATTACCAAAACCATCTAGAAGCTGTCTACTGCGTGGCAGGTGATGGGGAAATCGAAACAATCGCAGACGGCAAAGTCTACCCAATCAAGGATGGGACGATGTATGCGTTAAATGAACATGACGAACACTACTTACGCGGTGGAAAAGAAGACATGCGCTTAATCTGTGTCTTTAACCCGCCAGTCGTCGGGACGGAAACGCATGATGAGAATGGTGTGTACCCGCTGGTTGAAGATTGAGTAAAAGAGAGCGCTTTGAGGGTAATTCCTTGAAGTGTTTTTTATTGTGGAAAGTGGGGGGAGTGGTAGGCGTTCATTAAAGTGGCCGGAGCGCTCTATCGTGCGTATTCGCTCTTAAATGGTTGATAAGCGCTCTATAAGTCCTTGCAACCGCTCAATGTCACGAGTTAACCGATCTATCTAGCCTGCTAACCGCTCTTAGAACCTTAGCAGGATGTTAGAAAACTATAAAAGTGGGTACACTACATATTGTGGGGTCATTATCCAAGTGGTAATGAACATCAAAGTACATAACTTACACGAGGAGGAATGCATTTATGTGGAAATTACCTAGTATTGTATTGGGATCAGCGTTAATGATGGCGGCTTGTGGTGGCGCAGCGGATGAGGAAAAAGAAAAAGAACCGGTTAACGGCAGCAGTGATCCCGTCGTGGAAGAAGAGGCGACAGCGGAGCTTGAAGTGATGGCGCCAGTGATAAATGTGGATGGAGAAGAAATCGGTTCCGTAACGTTAACGCAAGGGCCGTCTGGCGTAGCAATGGATGTTGACGTATCGGGCCTTGAGCCAGGGGAACACGGCATGCACTTCCATGAAACCGGAGTCTGTACAGCACCGGACTTTAAAGCATCTGCTGGCGGTCATTTCAACCCAACAAATAAAAAGCACGGATTGGATAATCCAGAAGGACACCACGCAGGTGACTTGGAGAATCTTGTGGCGGATGAAGATGGAAACGCAAAAGTTACTGTGACGACAGATGAAGTTACACTTGAGTCTGGAAAAGACAATTCATTACTCGATGAAGACGGAACGGCGTTGGTGATTCACGAGGGTCCGGATGATAACATCACAGATCCAGCAGGTAATTCAGGCGCGCCATTTGCTTGTGCAGAGATTACATCTGAGAATATGAAGTAATAAGTAGAACAGGATGTCCCGAGGTGTGGGGCATCTTTTTTGTGTGTTGAAGTTTTAAGTCAAAGTATATTAGAAATGGATAGTTAGTTAATATCTACGAAAAAATTAAAGCAGAAGGACGCAAATCTCCTTACGTATCTCACTGCCAGCCTCTTCATTCCTATAGACGAAAAAAAGAACGCCCTCCCGGAAAGGGGCGTCCTGTTGATTACCGAACTATCGCGATAATCCCTTCTTCATCATCCAGCTTTAGCTGAATGCCTGCTGCCATCGGATCTTGATCGAGATACTGCTCAATCCAAAGGCGAAGTGCTTCAACAAGACGGGAGGTATCCAAATGATGCATCTTGCCATTAAGCTCGGCATCTGCTGAAAACCCAGTGTCCTCATCGTAAGCAAGTTCGACTTCCACGTCGTCTGGCATAGCACGTGACTCTTTTGCAATCAATACACAAACTGCATTTACTACGTCCTGTTCGTAGATTATCTGTTGTTCCATTGATTCATATCCTCATTGCGTTTACGCTCTTTCTCTTTGAAGATCGCGAAAATCTTCCGAACCATGTAAATGATGAAGACAATCGCTAACACGTTAATCAACAAGCCCATAATGGACCCAAGCATACCCATATTCGCAAACAAGCTGCCGAATAATAGACCCGCAAGTCCACCAACTAATAGACCTTTCATCAAGCCGCCGCCCATACCGCCTGGCTTCTTCGCTGTGTTACCTGCTGTTGCTCTATCATTACTTTGATTGGTATCTTGTTTCTTTTCGGCTTTATTCGGTTGCACACGATTAGGTGTACTGAAACTCTTCTTACCAGACTTATAACCACGTGCTTCAGCAGTAATTTCATCTTGGAAGATGATGTTCCCGATTGGCGACAAAATCAATGTCGCAGCGAGGAAAAATGCAGCAAATTTTTTCAATTGATAATCTCCTTTAATGCTGTAATGAAGGTCTTGGATTTACCAAAGCCCTTGTCTTTATTTTACTGGATATCTTACCGTAATGAAAGGAAATTCCCTTACTTGGCGAAGAAGTTTTCAGTATAAAATGGCTGTTCTTTGTCATTGAAGTCTACACCGATCCCAATGAACTGGTAGTCACGGATTAATATGTTTTCTCTGTGGCCTTTTGAATTCATTAGACCTTCATGTGCAAAAATACTGCTTGACTGACCGTAGGCTAGGTTTTCACCCGCACTGACGAACGCCACCCCTTGCTTTTTCATCCGGTCGAAAGGGGACTCGCCTTGCAAGTTTTTATGACTGAAGTAATCTTGTACTGCCATATCCGTACTGTGCAGACGTGCTGTTTCAGCCGCCACTTCATCCCATGTTAAAATGGAGCGACCGTGTCGAACTCTTGCTGCGTTCGTCAAGTCAAATAGTTGCATCTCAAAGCCTTTACGCATCGCATCGTTTTTGGGGGCATAGAGGGCGGACTTTTTTTGCTCTAGTGAATCCGAGATTAATTGGACTGCGGTTACGGTATTGTCAGTATGCAGATCATAAAAGACATAGATATACAGACCATCCGAATGAAAGATGTCCATGCCTTCATCGTTTTGCAGCTTATAAATGTTTGTCCCTTTACGTATTTCAGAAATCGGTTCGCCAAGACCTTCACGTATTTCCGCTTTCGGCACACCGTACTCGATGCCGATCGATGAAGCGATGAGGCGATCATTTGTATAGAGCGCATTGACGCGACGTTTGATATCGTATGACAACATGACGAAGTTCTGATAATTGTCATGGAATGTCAGCCATTCCGTTCCATATTCATTGACGGATTTCCGCATAGGTTCACCGAGCTTTTCCTTCACTTGCGCTTCGGTTGTACCAATTTCGATATTGTGGATAGAAATAATGCCTGTTGCCGGTGCATCGAGCACGGGTTGGGCGACTTCCTCAGGGGGACTGCTTCCGGCAGCTTTATCGGAAACGAATGTAATTAAATCGATGATCGATTCTTTTGTATAGTCAAGCGCAGATCCAACGACTTCCTCGTTCAGCACGGTTTCTACTTTGGCATCAAGCGGGTCGAGAAACGATAAGTCCATGTATTTTGATACTGGACCTTCCCAGAAGGGCTTGAAAGCGTAGATGAGTACTGCGAGAAAGAGTAACTGAAACAGGCGTTTTATCATAAGAAACCCACTCCTCATTCACATTATACTCTGATTCACCCTCAGCAATACAGTGGGAACTATGAATTGTTGAAAATATTCCTCCAGAGTAGTGGGAAAAAGGGTATACTAAAAAAAGAATGGAAGTTTGGAAGGAGTGGATGGCATGTTCGGTGGCGTGAGCAGTGTACCTTCCTGGTTTTATATCATCGCATTTATAGTCGTCATATTGCTTGTCCTGATTACGGAATGGCGAACAAGATGAAGTCTGAATTTCATTAGAAAGAAGGAAAAAAAACATGTTAACATTTGAAGAAAAACAACAGATTATAGAAGAGTTCCCAGAGTTAGTGAAGAAAGAAGTGTCTATGAAGCGCTTGAACTATCATTATGAAGAGTCTTTGTATGATAAAACGGTTGTCGTGCAACATTTGCACCCGAACGGCAATGCATTTGTCTACGTGGCAGATGTTAAAGGCTATGAAGCAGACGAACGCGGTCTAGTCAATG
Organism: Sporosarcina sp. P18a; assembly: GCF_002743135.1. Lineage (NCBI taxonomy): Bacteria > Bacillati > Bacillota > Bacilli > Caryophanales > Caryophanaceae > Sporosarcina > Sporosarcina sp. P18a. The sequence continues at coordinate 129,190 of NZ_PDYQ01000004.1, forward strand.
TACGCGAATACTCTGCAGATGAACTCCGTACAGTCATCCGCGCGGCAATTGAAGGATTGGCGACAGAGGTCCAAGAACCTGAAACTATTGCGGAAACTTGGCAGAATTCTAATGGTCAGATGCTGACACTTCTTGAAGAAGATGGCTTCTTTAATATTTATCATGAAGTCAACTTGGAAGAGGGCTTCGGAGATTACCAAGAGGCGGCAAGTTATTTGAAAGAAGAAGGCTTTTCCGTCAAAACGAAATAACAGCTACAGAGGTGATATCAAATGAAGGGCAAAACAGTTGCGATTTGGCTTATCGTGGTGTTGATTGTGGCGGTAGTGGGCGTCGTGTTAATGGTTCAGACTACTTTCAAAAATAATCCTACACAAAAAAATCATCAATCAATGGACAACCAGTCGTACACCGAAATCGGTACGTTTGGCTGGCAATAATCGTAAGAATAACTGTCGGGTATTTACTATTCCCGGCAGTTTTTTATAGTTTGGCGTTGGTGGTTGTGTAGGGTAGCATCGCAACCGCGCCAAAGTTGACTACGACCGCGCTATTGTTGACCATTACCGCGCTATACCTATCATTCATCGCGCTAAACTCTTAGTAGATCGCGCTATACTACGTTATAACCGCGCCAAAGCTACCTCACACCGCGCCATAGCAAGGGAAAGAATTGCACAAAAAAACCACTTCCTAAAAAGGAAGTGGTTTGTATAGGTTAATTAGTTTTTAGTAACGTTAGTTGCTTGAAGTCCGCGTTGTCCTTGTTCGATTTCGAAAGACACGTCTTGACCTTCTTCAAGAGTTTTGAAGCCATCACCTTGGATAGCTGAGAAGTGTACGAATACATCGTCGCCATCTTCACGTTCGATGAAGCCATAACCTTTTTCTGCGTTAAACCATTTTACTTTACCTTGTTCCATGTTTGTTTCCTCCTCGTGCACACTCGTGTACACATTGTATTACTATCCTTGCTCAATTTCTAAAAAACGGTCGAGATAAATCGTAGACCAACGTCGAACAAAAATAATTCTTCTTTATCATAACAAGAAAAGCCAGAAATGGCAAGTGGAAAGATTGGTTCAAAGGATTGAACGACTAGATTCCTGCGTCATTATAGGAAAAGTGTGAATATTTTATAGATGACTGCAGCCATTAATGCAGAGATTGGCATCGTGATAATCCACGTCAAAACAATCTTCTGTGCGACTCCCCATTTCACGCCTTTCAAGCGCTGCGCTGAACCGACTCCCATAATGGAAGAAGAGATTACGTGTGTCGTACTGACAGGTAAATGAAGAAGGGTAGCACCGAAAATAATGACTGCGGAGTTCAAGTCTGACGCAATCCCGTGAATCGGCCGGATTTTCATAATCTTGCCGCCGACGGTCTTGATGATCTTAAAGCCGCCAATCGACGTTCCGATTCCCATTGCAGTAGCCGCTGCAACCCGTACCCATAATTGGATATCATCGGTTGTCTGTAATTCTGCTGCTATCAAAGCCATCGTAATAATCCCCATCGCTTTTTGCGCGTCATTCGTACCGTGCGTGAATGATTGAATCGCAGCCGTACCAATTTGCATGTACCGAATACGACGGTTCGCTTTGAATAAATTACGGTTCTTTAAGACCACGCGTAATATGGTCATGACAAGAAAACCACCAACTAGTGCAATGATAGGAGATAACAATAGTGCTTGAAGTATTTTGATGAAGCCGCTGTAATTCAGAATGCCGAAACCTGCTGCTGCAATCGCTGCGCCGGCAATGGAGCCGATCAGTGTATGGGAAGAGCTAGAGGGGATTCCGAAATACCACGTGACCAAGTTCCAAGTAATCGCAGAAACAAGTGCTGCCAAAATGACGAGAGATCCGTTTTCCAATACGAACGGATCGACGATGTCTTTCGTAATGGTTTTCGCTACGCCTGTGAATGTCAGCGCACCGACGAAGTTCATCGTGGCGGCAAGCATGATCGCCGTCCGAGGTTTCAATGCGCGTGTCGATACTGACGTAGCGATCGCGTTGGCTGTATCATGGAAACCATTGATGAAGTCGAAAGCTAAAGCAAATATCACGACGAGAATGGTTAGTATGAGAATGGTATCCATCGGTCAGGACTCCTTATGCGTTGCGCATGATGATGGTTTCAATATTATTTGCTACGTCTTTACAAAAGTCTGCCGTATCCTCAAGTAGTTCATACAGATCTTTCAGTTGAATGATGCGGATGGGATCTTTTTCGCGAAGGAACATTTGCTTGATGGAAGTTCGCAAAACTTCATCGCAAATACGTTCGTACTCTTTGATTTGCACAGCATGCGGGCGCATTTCGACCAACTTTTTCTTCGTCAGCAATTCCATCGCAAGAACGATTTCATCGGTACTTTTCATAATGTTGCTGACGAACTTCTGCATGTATTCATCGATTTCAATGAGAGAGAACATCTCAAGGTTCGCAAGAAAATGTTCCATGCCATCCAAGATATCATCCATAGCAATCGCGATGTTCAGAATATCTTCCCGTTCAATAGGTGTCATGAACGACGTATTTAGTTTTGTAATCAATTCATGAATCAGCGTGTCGCCTGCTGTTTCATATTCTTTCATTCGAATGCTGATTTCTTTCAAATCTGAAACGGAATTGACTTTAGAATCGTTCGCATAGTGCATAGATGCCTGCACATGTTTCGCGATGTCTAATAATGCTGTGAAAAATGGATCGGGTTTACGTGGACCTAGCATTTGAATTCCTCCATTTATTGATGACATCGATAGTTATTACATCATACAAAAAACATGTGTAAAAAGATAGCGAATAGTGTAGAAATTACGCGGAACTTAGGTGAGTTTCCGTTAATAAAAGTTGGTAAACATAATCAGGGCTTTATTTGGTGGAATATTGTTAAGTTATTGTAAAGAAGTATAAGAATCATTGAAAATAACTGTGGACATGAGATGATCGTCTGTAAAGGATCACATAAACGGAAAGGAGATACAAATGGAACATACTATGGCTTCTTCTATAAAAAGACTTGTAGAACTATTTATCGTATCACTAAAACTAGGGCTGACCTCATTTGGCGGCCCTACTGCACATTTAGGTTATTTCCATGAAGAGTATGTACGAAAACGTAAGTGGATGGACGAAAAAAGTTATGCGGATTTAGTGGCGTTGGCACAATTTCTTCCGGGTCCGGCAAGCAGTCAGGTAGGGATTGGCATCGGCGTGGCACGGGCAGGTGTATTAGGCGGCCTGGTTTCCTTTCTAGGCTTCACCATGCCATCCGTAGTAGCGTTGATCTTGTTTGCTACGCTTCTAGCAGGCACGGATATGAGTGAGGCTGGTTGGCTACACGGATTGAAAATCGTAGCTGTAGCAATAGTTGCGCATGCGATACTAGGTATGGCGAAGAATTTAACACCGGATGTCAAGCGAAAGGCCATTGCATTACTTGCGCTCGTCGTCACACTGTTATGGCAAGCCGCTTTTACGCAAGTCAGTGTGATTGTCATAGCTGGACTTGTGGGATTATGGCTATTCAACGTGCATGATACGTCTGACGCTGTTTCAATGAAATTTCTTGTATCAAAGAAAATGGGAGTTATTTGCTTAACACTGTTTTTCAGTTTGCTCGGTATATTACCGTTACTTCGCGAACTAACTGGTTCTTACTGGGTTGCATTATTCGATAGTTTTTATCGATCAGGTGCGCTCGTATTCGGGGGAGGGCACGTCGTCCTACCTTTATTAGAACAGGAATTGGTGCCGGTGGGATGGATTGGAAATGAATCATTTCTAGCCGGTTACGGTGCGACGCAAGCGGTTCCGGGACCGTTGTTTACGTTTGCTGCCTATCTCGGTGCAGTGATGAACGGTTGGCAAGGTGGATTATTCGCAACCGTTGCGATTTTCTTGCCCGCATTTCTTTTGATCGTCGGTGCTCTGCCTTTTTGGGATGCCTTACGCAATCATCCGAAAATCAAAGGAGCCGTTATGGGTGTCAATGCTGCGGTCATCGGAATTTTACTCTCGGCGTTATACAATCCAATTTGGATAAGCTCCGTTTTACGGGCGGAGGATTTCGCATTGGCAGCGATTTTATTCAGTATGCTGACCTTTTGGAAGATGCCTCCGTGGCTCGTCGTGCTAGCCGGGGCGCTAGGCGGAACTTTACTCTCCATATGGTAGAAAGGCAACCAAATGCGGTTGCTTTTTTGTTATACTGAATGAATTCTATAGAAGAAAAGGGTTTTGTACATATGAATACTTCATTACAAAAAAGACTTCCATTGCCAACTGTTTGGCTTGTGCTATTGCTCGGTTCGTTGTCAGCATTCGGCCCGCTGTCGATGGATATGTATTTGCCGGGATTGCCCATTGTGGCGGATGATCTAAACGCTTCGACGTCGCTTGTCCAATTAAGTCTGACAGCCTGTTTAATCGGTTTAGGCGCAGGCCAGCTCATTTTCGGTCCGTTAAGTGATATTTACGGCAGACGGAAACCGCTCGTCATTACGCTCATAGTGTATGCAATCGCTTCTATACTATGTGCGTTTAGTCCGAACATCTGGATTTTTGTTGCATTGCGTTTCATTCAAGGTATGACGGGCGCTGCGGGAATTGTGATCGCGAGAGCCTGCGCACGTGACTTATATGTAGGAAATGAATTAACAAAATTCATGGCGATGTTGTCGATTGTCAGTGGAGCAGCACCGATTCTTGCGCCCATTGTAGGAGGTGTCGTGCTGAACTATGCTTCGTGGCAAGCGGTGTTCTTTTTACTCGGAGTCATTGGTTTATTGATGTTTGTATCAACAGCCTGTTTCTTGCCGGATACGTTGCCGGTTGAAGAACGTGCAGAGAGTGGGATGCTTGCGGTCGTCAAGACGTTTAGTGGGCTATTGAAGGATAAGTGGTTTTTAGGCATCGCGTTGACGCAAGGCTTGATCATGTCGAGCATGTTCGCGTACATTGCGGGATCTCCGTTCGTTTTACAGAATATTTATGGTGTGACAGCGCAACAGTTTTCCTTGTTCTTCGCGCTGAATGGTGTCGGGATTATTACAGCGGCACAATTGACGGGTCGACTTTCGGGTAGGATTCACGAGGTGAAGTTCTTGCGCGCGGGCGTGTTGATGTCGTTCGCCGCAAGTATTTTACTAATGTTGACTGTCTGGAATGAATGGCCACTTATAGTAATTGCAACGGCGTTATTCTTTATGGTGTCGAGCGTTGGTTTGGTATCACCAGCTTCATTTTCGCTTGCCATGCAGAGTCAAGGGAAGTCAGCAGGAAGCGCAGCGGCGTTCCTTGGACTGATGCCTTTCATCGGCGGTGCAACGGTTTCGCCGTTAGTAGGACTAGCGGGAGACAGTTCAGCTTGGCCGCTTAGTATTGTGGTGTTGACATGCAGTACTGGTGCTTTGGTGATGTTCTTTACAGTGGTTCGGAAAGCGTTTCGATTGCAAGAGGTTTGAGTAAGGGAGGCTATTGGGGTTGTGATTGGTGCTTCGGAGGGGGCGCTTTCCAGAGGGCGGGCGGTGAACCACACCGCTCGCTTCGCTCACAGGGTGTTTCACCTGTCATAGCAAAGATGTGCTCCTTCTCGCTACGCTTCACTCGCAAAAGCCGTTCTTCGTTACGGCTCTCGCTGATCCCCCGGAGCCCCTCCTACGCGCCAATCCCTTGCAATGCGAGTGGGTGATACTTGTTGTGCATTGAAGTAAGCGTTGTAATCTTTACAATACTTGAACTTGATTAGTCTTTGAACTTAACTAGGTTCAAGGGCTTTACTAATTTACATACTATCGACAGAAAGTGATCTACGTCCTTCTACTTACCACGTAGGATTGAAGCGGAAGCTGGCGGCGACTCCCGATGGATCAGCCCGATCAGGTGAGACAACCAAAGAGAGCCTGCGAACTGGTTGGCTCACCGCGGGCCCATGGGAAAGCGTCCGCCGGCTGGAGCTTCAATCCCTTCACACTCACCAAGTAACTCACACTCCCAACCCTTATTAATTCAAATCTGCTCGAAAATAAGGCATGATAGAGATAGAGAGTCTGATTATTACTTTGAGAGGTGGATGTAAAGATGGAATATCGTATTGAGCATGACACGTTCGGAGAAATACAAGTACCAGCAGATAAGTTATGGGGAGCGCAGACGCAGCGCAGTAAGCACAACTTTAAAATCGGCGGGGAACGCATTCCGCTTGGTGTAATCCAAGCCTTTGCCCATTTGAAAAAATCAGCAGCGATCGCAAGCCATTCATTCGGCAATCTGTCCGAAGTTAAAATGAAAGCCATTAAAGCAGCAGCAGAAGAGGTCATCGAAGGCAAATGGGACGAGCACTTCCCATTGGTTGTGTGGCAAACAGGAAGCGGTACGCAGTCGAATATGAATATGAACGAAGTACTCGCTAACCGTGGTAACCAGTTGCTTGAGGAGTGGGGCGAGGAAGAACGCCTGCATCCGAATGATGATGTCAATAAATCACAAAGCTCCAACGATACATTCCCGACAGCTTTACACGTAGCGGGAGTTATTGCGGTAGAGCGCGAAGTATTGCCGGCAATCGATAAATTAGCTGCAACACTTCAGAAAAAATCCGAAGACTTCGCAGATATTATTAAAATTGGACGTACGCACTTGCAGGACGCGACGCCATTGACATTGGGACAAGAAATCAGCGGCTGGCACAGAATGCTAGAGAAAACGCACAGCATGCTAGAAACAAGTGTCCAGACAATGAAAGAACTCGCAATCGGCGGTACAGCAGTTGGAACGGGACTTAACGCGCCAGCTGGATTCGGTGAAAAAGTAGCGGAAGAAATTTCGAAGTCCGTGGGCATCGAGTTTACATCTGCGGAGAATAAGTTCCATGCCTTGACGAGCTATGATGAAGTCGTCTACACACACGGCGCACTGAAAGCATTGGCTGCAGACTTGATGAAAGTAGCGAATGACGTACGTTGGTTGGCAAGCGGTCCACGTTCGGGTATCGGTGAAATTACGATTCCGGAAAACGAACCAGGCAGCTCGATTATGCCAGGTAAAGTGAACCCGACACAAAGTGAAGCGTTGACAATGGTTGTAGCGCAAGTAATGGGGAATGACGCAACTATCGGTTTTTCAGCGAGTCAGGGGAACTTTGAATTGAACGTCTTCAAACCGGTTATTATTTACAACTTCCTACAATCAGCGAAATTACTTGCTGACGGTATGATTAGCTTTAACGATAACTGTGCGGTAGGGATTGAACCGAACCGTGAAGAAATCGATAATAAAGTTAAAAACTCCTTGATGTTAGTCACAGCATTGAATCCACATATCGGCTATGAAAACGCGGCGAAAATTGCGAAGAAAGCTCATACAGAAGGTACAACGCTGAAAGAAGCAGCACTTTCTACTGGTTTATTGACGGAAGCGCAATTTGACGAATATGTAGACCCAAGCAAAATGACGGGCAACTCTTAATTGTCACGAATTTGTACGCTTGTTGTTCCCGCAACTCTTGTATACTAAAGACATAACCTCTATACAAAGGAGTCGGGAATATACATGAAAAAGAAGTTACTTGCAGGACTAGCGGCACTGACATTGGCGCTTGCAGCATGCGGAAACGGCGCTACAGAAAAGCCTGCTGAAGTAAATCCACAAGATTCACAGGCAGAAGCAGGACATGATCACGCAAAGCAACTACCGAACGGCGACTTGCAGGAAGTAACTGCTTCAGCGGATATCTTGCCTTCGTTCTTAGACGATAAACCTGAAGATATGCGCAAGGTCTATCAAGTGGCGGCCAACGCGACGGATATCTTGGAATATATGCCTTGCTATTGTGGTTGCGGAGATAGTGCTGGACACAAGAGTAATATGAATTGTTTCTTGGATGAAGTGCGCGAAGATGGCTCCGTTGTCTGGGATGATCACGGCACTCGCTGCCTAGTTTGCCTAGAGATCGCAGTGAAATCCGTACAAATGAAGCAAGACGGAAAGTCTATGAAAGAAATCCGTGACGCGATTGATGCGGAATACGGTAACGGAGATTATGCGAAACCGACAGATACTCCAATGCCTGCTTAATTGATGAATTAATTTTAAGCTGCAGACTCACTCTTTTAATGAGAGTGGGTCTGCAGTTTTTTGTATTTTGCTCAATGCGGGCGTGTATCCGCTCTATTCCATTCATTTCATTGGCAAGCTAAATGGATGTGGTATAATTTAGTTAAATTAGGCAGGAGGGGATTCTGATGATTCATTTTGTACAATTTGAAGAGCAGTATATACCGAAGATGGCCTCGTTATTAGCGGCGAGACATGCAGATGAACGACAACGCTTTCCATTTTTGCAGGAACGCTTTGAAGATGTCGAACAAGCAGAAGAACGTTTGCGTGAAGAATTGGAGAAACCATATACAGGGGGCCTCGTGACGTTGCGTGACGAAGAGGTTATCGGCTATTTACTATACGAATATCGCCAAGACGCTACCCGCGGGCGCACAGTGTATGTTGGATATCCGTCATTTGTCATACATGAGGACGAGCATCCAAGATTAGCACGTTTGATGTACACGGAAGTCGGTGCGGAATGGGTTCGTAATGGCTACTTTGAGCATGTTCTAGATATACCCGTTGGGAATGATGAATTAATTCTTGAAATGCTGGAGCAGTCGTTTCATTTTGAACAGCGCTTTGCGGCGTTGTCACTTGAACAGTATCGTGCACAGCCGGGAGAGAATAGTCTCGTGAAGATGAAGGAGCTAGTAGGTGACGAGCAAAAAATATTGCATAAGATGGCGCCGTGGAACAGTTTGCATCAAGCGAAAGCTCCTGCGTGGAAACCGATTACGCAAGAAGCTTTGGATGCGGAGCGTGATGTATTTGCAGCGTATGAAGGCAAAGAAGGTACGCGCAGCTGGGTCGCTGAGCAAGATCATGTACCTGTAGCCTTTCATCTATTCACGCCGGCGGACGCTCGACATGCGATGACGACGCCGAATGAGTCGACCGTGCTTGTGCAGGGGACGACGAATATCGATATGCGTGGACAAGGCATCGGTAAGTCGATTGCGAACCATAGCTTTACTCAAATGAAAAATGCAGGCTTTAAATATGTCATGACAGATTGGCTGACGGCGAATCATTTAGCGTCGTATTTCTGGCCGAAGCTTGGATTCCGTTCGTATATGATTCGCATGGCGAGAACAGTGGACGCACGAATCTCATGGGCGGACGGACAATGACCGGCATGAAGTTCGTCACGTCGTGGAGTGGCGGAAAAGACTCTGCGCTCGCAGCATATCGCGCGATTCAAGAGGGAAATACGCCAGCGATGTTGTGGACGATGTTTGAGAAAGATCAGCCACATTCCAAATCACATGCATTACCACTTGAGGTTGTTCAAGCGCAAGCCAAGCAGATGGATATACCACTGATGATCCGAAAAGCAGACTGGGCTGGCTATGAAATACAATTTTTAGATGCGATGCGCGCTGCTAAAGCACAAGGTATTCATAAAGCAGTATTTGGTGACATCGATTTGGAAGATCATTTGCTATGGGTACAGTCTATGTGTGCCAAAGTCGGCATGGAAACGTATCATCCCCTTTGGGAAGAACCCAGACGGATGCTACTCGAAGAATTTATAGCGGCAGGTTTTGAAGCCTATGTGGTCGTCGTCAATACCAAGATGATGCCTGCTAAATTTCTAGGCAGACGCTTCACGATTGAATTAATGGATGAATTGGAAGCGCTCGGCATCGATAGCTGTGGTGAGTCAGGAGAATTCCATACTGTCGTTGTCGATGGACCGATTTTCAAGGAACGTATTCCTGTGAAAATGAGTGAAGCTATCGAAAAAGAGGGCTATGTTTTTTTGAAATGCGAGCTAGAACAAGTGACTTCCACAGAATGATAGATGATCTGTGGAAGTTTTTTATTTTTTACTTGATGAATAAATAAAAGTAGAAAAAGGAGCAGATGTCTAATGAATAGTAAGAGAATAGTGACGGAAGAGGATCTTCAAAAGTCTTTTGACATACGAAAAGCTGTATTCGTAGAAGAACAACATGTTCCGGAAGAGGACGAGTTTGATGAATTTGATGTGCTGGGTGAATTATGTGAACATATTTTAGTGGAACATAATGGACAAGCGATCGCATCAGGTAGATTAAGAATAGTAGATGGAGTGGGGAAGTTAGAACGCATTTGTGTGTTAGCTTCTCATCGGAGTTTAGGCGTTGGAAAGGTCATTGTTTCAGGGCTGGAAGATATCGCAAAGGAGAAGGGGATAGTGTCGTTGAAATTGCATGGACAGACACATGCAGAAGAGTTTTATCGAAAACTTGAGTACGCAACTACATCTGATATATTCATGGAAGACGGCATTCCACATATTGTGATGGAGAAAGAGTTGGCTCTGTAGTTTGAAATAGCACTTGTTCTGTAAAGAAATAGCCCTAAAGTTAGAATGAAATCTAACTTTAGGGCTTGGTATATACTCTACGTAATCAACTTTTCATCCTATAAGCTTACTTACGTAATTGAATTTCGATATGGATTTTTACTTCATCGCTTACGACCACGCCACCGGTTTCAAGTGCCGCATTCCATGTTAATCCGAAGTCTTTACGGTTAATCTTCGTTTCACCTGAGAATCCAGCAGCTTCATCTCCGCTCATCGGATCTTTAGCTATGCCTTCAAACGTTACATTGAATGTGACAGGCTTTGTTGTATCTTTAATGGTAAAGTCGCCAGTTACGTCGTACGTATCGTTTGATGTCTTCTTGATAGTTGTCGCCTTAAACGAGAGGTTTGGATAATTTTCTACATCGAAAAAGTCTGCTGAACGTAAATGATTGTCTCTATCAGACTTACGCGTATCAATACTGTTTGCATCAATTGTAAAATCGACCGATGCGTCTGTTAAATCTTGTGGATCCGCCTCGATAGTTCCTTGAAATTCGTTGAACGTACCTTTTACGTTTGAAATCATCATATGTCTTACCGAAAACTCTATTGTACTGTGTGCTGTGTCAACATTCCATTTTGCTTTTGTCATATAAATCTCCTCCGATAATGGTTGGTTTTTATGTTGCGTTCAGTAACTTACATGCAGCCTATTCAAGATGAACAATCCGAAGAATCTGAGAAACGAGCAGTAAGGTGATGGCTTCGTTTTTATTCGTTTTGGAAAAAAATACTACTACCAACACTTACGAACTATTTACCCTCTTTTGGGAAATATATGCGTATAGTAGGGGATTCGATGGAAGTCGTTCTAGTCGTATCTTTCTACGGACGGCTGTTTCAAACATTACGTGGTTGCAAAGAAGTCGCAGTCAGTCCGTTAGTTTGCTTGTAACACATCTACGTATTGTCCTCTTAATTCATCATTTTTTTGAACTTCACCATGTTCATTTTAGTTACGTTTTTTATCACGTACGTCGTGTTGAATTCAACCAGTTTTTCGCTTGTTGCGCGACTTCCTGTGTCAGGCTATGTCCCTTAACCCAAGCTGTTGTAACCTGTGCGCCTCTTTCTTCAAAAATACGAATGACTCGTTTGCTTTCAGATTCTGGTACAACCGGGTCGCCTTCGCCCAGTGAAAGGAATATGTCCACGTCGCTGAAATCGTGTGTTTCCGCTACATCTGCTGGATACAGTGGTGCGAATAAAGCCGCTTTTTTGAAAGTCCCTGGCTGCATAAGCATCATGTGTATGGCAATGTTTGAACCGTTTGAGAATCCTACAAGAACCGTATCCTCTAGTTTAAAATGGAATTCCTTTGATTTTTCCACGATAAACTCATACAGTTCATTGCCGCGAAACTCAAGATCTTCCCAGTCGTACTGACCTTCACCATGACGTTTAAAGAATCTATTCATTCCATTTTCCTGCACATTTCCTCTGATGCCTAAAACGTTGTATTCAGGATGTAGTAGTTCGGCAAGAGATATCAAGTCTGTTTCTGTACCACCTGTGCCGTGGAGTAATACAAATACTGGTGCACCTTTTTTCTTTTCATTGTAAATATATTTCACTGCTTCAACGCCTCCAATTAATTAACAGCAAGTCCGCTCACATTATTTTATTGATATACTATATCTCCAATTTCGGAAGTAGAATATCATATTCCTGCCTTTTATGTTCGTATTGTTCCGGTAACTTCAGCGTGGAGCCAAGTGATAGTATATCTTCGTCTATGTCAAATCCGGGACCGTCTGTTGCGAACTCGAATACGATTTTTCCTTTTTCTTTTGTATAGATTGAGTTGAAGTAATTTCTGTCCTTTACTTCAGTGACCCCGAATTCTTCAACTTGTAGGGCAGACTGCCATTCTTTTAATGCATCTATATGTGGAACAGACCAAGCGATATGGTGAACCGTTCCAATGCCGAATCTACCAGCAGGTTGCGGTGGGATGGATGTTATGATGTGATGCTTTTCCAAGCCCACTGTTTCAAAGTGGTGGTTCTGATCCTCAACATCTAGTTCGTTTAATCCCATAATGCCTGTAAGTAAATCCTTTGTGCCTTGCGGGTTTCCCGACAATAGCACAGCTCCGTGGAAATCAACTATGTCGGAATGATTTGCGGATATTTCGCCTTCGACAATGGCAAGCTCCAGCCCATGCACATCATCGAACTCGAGAGTTTCTTTACCGAAAAGCTGAGTCATTTCTATGTGAATGTTTTGAGCGGTTAAATGTTCTTTCCAATAGTCCATACTTCCTTTAGGTACTCTAAAAGCAATTCTTCCGACTTGACCGCTGCCTTTTCGTCCATGATTCTCGTTTGTCCAAGGGAAGAATGTAATGACCGTACCAGGAGTCATACGTTGATCTCCGAAGTACAAGTGATAGACACTCGGATCGTCAAAGTTTACCGTTTGCTTAATCAAACGGAGCCCTAAAACATCTCTGTAAAATTTCAAGTTTTCATTGGGATCTCCTACAATGGCTGAAATATGATGGATTCTTTTAATTGCTTCCATTTACAAAACTCCTTTTAAAACGGTTATGCACGTGTTGTATCGAACGGGCGAATCTGAGATTCAATATATTTACGTTTTGGTTCCAGGAATGGGGGAAGTGCAAGGTTTTCACCCAATGTTTCGTACGGTTCATCTGTCATGAAACCTGGGCCGTCTGTTGATAGCTCGATGAGAATATGACCGATGCGTGTATAAAGTGCTTCAAAGTAGAAACGGTCTACATGACCGGAATGCTGCATCCCCATTTTATCGTATGTTGCTTCCCAATTTTTGATCGCTTCATGGTCTTTCACTCTGAACGATACATGGTGAACCTGTCCATAGCCTTGACGTCCTGGTGTGGTATCATCATATCGTAAAATGACCTGTCCTCCGTTGCCTCCTTCACCTATATCAAACAGTGTGACGTTATCTTCTTCAAGAATCGGTTTCATACCATACACATCAGTAAGCATTTTTTTAAAGTCTTCGAAATAACTAACTGTGATTTCAATCGGTCCTAAGCCGTAAATTGCGTGTTCTTCAGGTACGGGTCCGTTTTTCCAAGGTGTGCCTGGTGCTACGCCTTCATTATTCTCATCGGAGAACAGTTGATATTTCTGCTCATCCGCTTCTTGGAAAGGTAGCACCTTTTTTCCGAAAAGCTCTTGAATGCCGTCGTTTTCTATGCCGAACTCTTTGAAACGCTCTAGGTAATATTCAAGTGCTGCGTCGCTAGGCACTCGTAGTCCTGTTCTGGAAATCGAGTTTGTCCCGGGTGTCCCTTTCGGATTGTTCGGGAAGTCAAAGAACGTCATGTCTGTCCCGGGTGAACCGATATCATCTGCGAAAAATGTGTGATACGTTTGGATGTCATCTTGGTTTACTGTTTTCTTAACTAATCTCATTCCCAGTACGTTTGTAAAGAACTCGTAGTTTCTCATTGCGTTGTCTGTCATTGCGGTAACGTGGTGAATGCCTAGTAATTCGTTTGTCATATACTAAAACCCCTTTATAATTGTAATTAATTGATATGTTACTAATTCGAGATATTAGATTAAAAAAACTAGATTTACTATTACATATTTTGTGCATGTAAACCTAATTTTTTTAATTGTGTAATGAGTTGTTCTTTTTCTGATATATTTAGCCCACTAAAAATTTCTTTTATTGCTTTCTTGTGTGGGGGGAAGATCTCATTCATCAGTTCCGTGCCTTCAGTTGTTATAGACGCATATGTGACACGTCGATCTTTCGGACACGGTTTTCTTTTTAGTAAGTTTTTCTTTTCTAGTTTATCTACAACGTACGTGATGCTACTACTAGCAATTAATACTTGCTCACCGATTTTCTGTATCGGTTGATCGCCTTTACTATAAATTAACTCTAAAACGCCAAATTCTGTTGGATTTAAATTCGAGCGTTTTATATCTTCTTCCACGCGTACTTTAATGGATTGCAATGCTCGAGTTAAAACTATAAATGCCTTTAGAGACAAATCTTCTTCATAACGTTCTACATTTTGATTGTCCATGACGTTCTCCTTTTATCTCGAATTCAAGGTAATCATATAATAGGGACGTTACGATGTCAATCGATACGTTTGAAGAGAAATCTACACTTGAATACGAGGTGGATGTTTGGAGAATAGGTCGATCATGTCGTGTGGAGAGCAAGAATTTTTTTTAGTCTTTCGTAAATGCTATACTCAGTACTAGTACAACGGATAAAGGAGTAATGTATTTTATGAAAAAATTTATCAATGCGAATATATATGGTGACCCACATTCCCATGAATTTTTAGTGGAAAATGGTCAGTTTAAAACAATAGGGAATGATGTAGGTAACGCAGATGAAGTGATTGATTTAAAAGGTCGTTTAGTGTTGCCTCCTTATGTGGATCCTCATTTACATTTGGATTATATCTTTTCAGGGTTAGGCGAGGGAAATGCGAATGTATCCGGGACATTATTTGAAGGGATTCAGCGTTGGAGTGATAATAAGAAATCATTGACTGAAGAAATGGTGCGTGAACGGGCAATTAAGGGAATTCAAAAAGAATTAAGCAAAGGGGTTCAATTCATTCGTACGCATGTAGACATTACGGATCCCAATTTGACCGGGATGAAAGCGTTAATTACACTACGCGAAGAATTGAAAGATCTCGTTACATTACAACTCGTAGCCTTTCCTCAAGAAGGATTCTTTAGATACGAAGGTGCAGAGCGTTTAATGGAAGAAGCGCTTGAAATGGGTGCGGACGTAGTAGGGGGAATTCCTCACTTTGAAATTTCTTACGAACATGGCGTGGAATCCTTGCGACGTATTGTCGACATGGCCATAAAGCACAATGTGATGATTGATATTCATTGTGATGAAAATGATGATCCAAATAGTCGATTCTTGGAAGTGTTAAATGCGCTGGTTATGGAAAAAGACTATGGTAAGTATACAACGGCCAGTCATACATGTAGCTTCGGTTCAGTAGACAATAGCTATGCCAATAAAATGTTGGGGTTATTTAAAGAATCACAAATCAATTTTATCTCTTGTCCGACTGAAAACGCCCATCTACAAGGACGTGGCGACAGTTACCCTAAACGTCGTGGCCTAACTCGAGTAAAAGAACTATTAAATAATGGAAACAATGTGGCATTTGCTCAAGACTCCATAGCGGATTACTGGTATCCACTAGGCAATGGAAACATGATGAATATCCTAGACAATGGAATTCACTTAGCGCATTACACACATATTGACGAGATCAATAAGGCGCTCGACTTGATCACATACCACGGGGCCAATCTTATGAGAGTGAACGATGAGTATGGTATTGAAGTAGGGAAACCCGCGAACTTTATCGTGTTGGATGCACAAGATCCGTATGAAGCTATTCGTGAGCGTGCAGAAGTGCTGATGTCCGTTAGGAACGGTGAATATCTCTTTAAGCGTGAACCACGAAAGAATGAAGTAGAAGTGGATTTCTTAAAGCTATCGTGAGGTTTCTGGACCATTCTAAAAAATCCTTCTCAACATGTGTTGGGGAGGATTTTTTATAGTGTTATAAGTGATTGGAAATTCTGATACGGAGGATGTATGTGTAAACTGAATCAAACGATAACGGGATAGTGGTTGCAACCCGTTGATCTGCGCTGCAGCCGGACGCGTGTCCTATGGGCGGGCGGTGAACCACGCCGCTTCGCTTGGCTCGCTGGGTGTTTCACCTGTCAAAGCAAAGAAGTGTTCCTTCCCAGTGCCCGTTATATTATCCAACGTATAGAAACGTTTCCAAGAATACTTCTCTTAGTGACTTTAAATCAGTGACAGACTGAATCATAGCATGCAGAAACTTTTCACTCTCCAGCGTTTCATACGACCACTCAATTCCACTACTCATTACGTAAGCATGTAGAAAAATCCGGATAGTTCTACCATTCCCTTCACGAATAGGATGCAACATATTTAATTCTGCTTTAAAGTAAGCTAAACGATCCGCAGCTTCATTTAATGAATTCCAAAGAGGCTCCTCATTTAACTCCATAAACACGTTACTTGCATAGCTATTCAAGAATTGCGAGAGAGATAGAGTGTGGATTTCTACATAGTGTGCTTACCTGATCTTACATACTCTTGATCCACGAGTGGTTTTCCTTCCGCATCAACGAGGACTGTCATGCCTAGGCCGTAGCCTTGTGCTTGTGACATATAAAGTACTCCGGTTTCATTGTCGCGGATCACTTGAAATTGCTGCAGTTTGCCTTGTTTTTCGATGATTTCAAAACGTTTCTTATCCATTCTAGACCCTCCTTTGTATTAGTATTACTATACAACGTGTTATTTGATTATTCAAAAATCCATTGATTTCTATTAAGTAGTGCATTAATCTAAAGAGAAATTAATTCAAAAAACTTTGAAACTATTTCTGTAATTCTACGTCTGTACGGCATACTACTAGATTAGAGAGAGGATGAAGTCGAATGAAGAATAAAATCATAGCGGTATTCGGTGCAATTTTGCTACTATGTGGGTTACCTGTATCAAGCGCAGCGGCAGGCAATTCGGGTTTTCCGGATGTTCCAGATTCGAAGCATTTCGCGGAAGCGGTGAATGAGTTGGCGTCACGTAATATAATTGGAGGCTATCCAGACGGTACATTCCGTCCGAACGACTCTATCACAAGAGGGCAGGCAGCTGCCATTATCGTGAAGATGACGAAGCTTTCTACTACGAATATAAAAGATCCAAAATTCAAAGACGTGTCGACTGCAAATGGCTACTATAAAGCGATTGCGGTACTGGCGGAAAAAGGAGTCATCAACGGTTATGGAGACGGGCGATTCGGACCAAACGATTCGATTACGCGCGCGCAAATGGCTTCGATCATCATCAAAGCGTTTGAATTACCGCTATATCGTGATCCCGATTATGGATTTAAAGACGTTGTGCATAAAAATGGCCACAGAGATGGAATTTATAGTTTGTATCAACTCGGGCTGACAACTGGTACGTCTCCTACGACATTTAGTCCAAACGCTACTATCACAAGAGGGCAAGCAGCGAAATTACTAAAAGCGGCGGAAGATGTGAAGCCTGGAATTCTAACGATGCATGCGAAAGATTTTAAATGGAAGAGATTCAATAATGTCAGCAAAACGAACTCGAATGTATTGGACGTCGTGGCAGACAGTGAAATCCCAAGTCAAGTCAATTTGCAAACGAAGATTCATATTGTTCCAAAGGAAGAAGGAACAGCTACACTGACTTTTTCAGGGGTAGCTTCATCTGATACATCCGATAAAAGTTATAGAAAATACTATGTGCATGTCAAAAAAGTGAATGGTGCATGGGATATTTCATTGGAAGAGACTGAAGATATTTATTCCACACCTGTCGTGCTGTGGAAACATTATGAAAGAAGAGAAAATAACGAACCGTTCATAGATGCTACATCGATTTCCCTTTCGACAGCAGCGGGAAAACTGGTGAATGATCGGGTAGAGTTTAAGCGATGTGAAAATCAGTTGCAACAATATTGTCATGTCATCGAACTGGATCAGCCGGGCGAATTTATTGCGACGGTTACGTATGCGGATGGCAAGATCGTACGTTATTATGTCTCATCAACTGAAATTAAAGAACAATTTTATTATTACATCCATGTCACGCCGATCAAATCGGAAGAGGTGCTGAGCATTTGGGAAGATGCTAAACTGGGCAAGCATGTGCTGCCTAAAGGAAGTGAACAGATTGCGACAGTGACAAGAGATCCGGGGACGAATGTGTTCCGTATCACACCGAAGAAACCAGGAGAATTCTTTGTCGACTTCCCGGAAGCTAAGGGTGTGTCGCAGGGAAATCACAGAGTTTACTACGGCATCACAGTGAAAGTCCGTCAACTGGGCGCTTATCTGCATGTAGACGCAATGGTTAGTGACGAAGACGATATGATTTTTAATTAATTGAATAGGATGGAGCAAAGCAGACATGCATTACGTGTCTGCTTTTTTCAATTTTGCAAAAAATATCTCGAACAGTATTGTCCTATGCTACACTGAAATTATTAACAAACGCTGGCACAAACTAAAGGAGGGCATGTAGATGAATGTGATTGAGATGAACCAAGTGACGAAAGTTTTCGGCAAGCATCAGGCGTTGGATGGACTGGATCTAGCAGTGAAGAGCGGTGAAGTGTTCGGTTTCATCGGACCAAATGGGGCAGGGAAGTCGACAGCCATTCGGGTGCTGCTAGGCATGCTTCGTACGACAAACGGAACCGCGAAGATTTTCGGCAAAGACGTGTGGCGAGATGCAGTGGACATTCATCGACGTGTAGCGTATGTGCCAGGGGACGTACATTTGTGGCCGCAGTTGACGGGCGGTGAAGTCATTGATTTATTCGCGAGCTTACAAGGGAAGATCAATGAACAAAAACGTCAACAATTACTTGAGCGCTTTCAGCTAGATCCGACGAAGAAGTGCCGAACGTATTCGAAAGGAAATCGACAGAAAGTTGCTTTGGTGGCGGCATTTGCCTCCGATGCAGAATTGTTTTTGCTAGATGAACCGACATCTGGACTCGACCCGTTAATGGAAAAAGTGTTTCAGCAATGTGTGGAGGAAGTGAAGGCTGAAGGGAAGACGGTGTTGCTGTCGAGCCATATTTTATCGGAAGTCGAGAAGCTATGTGACCGCGTAGGTATCATCCGACAAGGGCGTCTGATCGAGTGCGGTACGTTGAATGAACTACGGCATTTGACGCGGATGCAGCTGACGGTTGCTACGCGAACTCCGATTGAGTCGCTTGTTTCGTGGCGAGGTGTCTACGATGTCGTGCCAACGGAATCCGGCTGGACATTTCATGCGGATGCAGAGGAGATGGAAGCGATTATGCAAAAACTAAGCGCGCACGGTATACGAAAAATTGAAAGTGCGCCACCCACGCTGGAAGATTTATTCATGCGGCATTATGAAGAAACTACGGAAAGTAGGGAAGTGTGATGAAGGGGGTCCCGTTTTCAGGTGTTCTCCGTCTATCCCGATTCATTATCCGGCAAGATCGCATGCGTTATTTGTGGTGGCTCATTGGTATTATCGGCATGACGCTGATCGTACCGCCCGCTCTCAATGAATTATATCCAACCGAGCAAGATCGCAATATTATGGCAGAAACGATGAAAAATCCCGCGATGGAGGCGATGGTAGGTCCTGGAGATTTGGCGAATTATACACTGGGCGCCATGGTCTCGCATCAGATGCTGTTGATGACCGCCATCGCAGTCGCTATCATGAATGTTTTATTAATGGTACGTCATACGCGGGCAGAGGAAGAAGATGGGCAGGCGGAATTACTACGTTCGTTGCCGATTGCGCGGCATTCGCAACTGTTGGCTTCGATGTTTACGCTGTTCGGCGTCAATTTGCTACTAGCGTCGCTAATTGGTGTAGGCCTGTATAGTCTCTCATTTGATAGTATGGGGTTGTCTGGATCGCTTATTTACGGTGCGTCGCTTGGTGCAATCGGCTTATTTTTTGCAGGTGTTACAGCGGTTTGCGCGCAACTCTCGGAAAGTTCGCGGGGGGCAGTGGGGCTCTCATTTACTATCATGATCGGCTGTTACGTATTGCGGTCGGTTACGGAGTGGATTCCACCGTTTGGCTGGCTTACGCAAGTTCAGCCGTACAGCGATAATAACTGGGTGCCTGTGGCGGGATTCATAGGCACAAGTATTTTATGGTTCGTGCTGGCAGTCGTTCTTCAAGGCAAACGCGATATCGGCTCAGGCTTTCTTCCTTCGAGAAGCGGCCGTGCGCATGCTTCGATTTTATTGCGTCATTCGATTGGGCTCGCTTGGCGACTGCAAAGAACTGCGTTCATTTCCTGGTCAATTGGCATGTTCGTGCTCGGGTTGTCTTATGGTTCGGTCCTTGGAGATTTAGATTCATTTTTTCAAGACAATGACCTGCTCGCTTCGATGATTGTAGCAGATGAAAATAGTTCATTGACTGCGCAATTCCTGCCGACGCTGATGGCGGTACTTGCATTTATTAGCACGATTCCCGCATTGCTTTCTATCCATAAAGTAGTAGGAGAGGAGCGGAAGTCACGCGTAGAACATTTGCTGGGGCGGGCTGTTTCGCGAAAGAAATTACTCGTTTCCTATTTGGTGTTGGCGTTGTTCACTGGATTTCTGATGTTGAGCTTCTCGGCACTCGGTTTATGGTTAGCGGGCACTACGTCAATGGAAGATCCATTCACGTTCCCGATGGTATGGCAAGCTAGCATCGTTCATTTTCCGGCGCTGGTTGTGATGATTGCGATCAGCATATGTTTGATTGGCGTCGCACAAAAAGCGACAGGCTTCGTTTGGCTCTATTTATTTTACGGATTCCTTACGCTATATTTAGGTGGCTTATTTCAGTTTCCAAATTGGATGGAAAAGCTTTCACCGTTCGGCTTTGTTTCCAAGTTGCCGATAGAGGACATGAACTGGCTGTCTGCTGGTGGGTTACTAGCGGTGGCGGTTATTTTGCTTATTTTCGGTATGAATCGGTATAATAATCGAGACATAGAAGGATAGAGGTGGGTCTACTCATCATGAAATGTACGTTCATGTATGCCTGCACCTGTTTCATTTAGCGAGGGCTCTAGTTCTATACTAGAATCATTGCAAACTAGTCCGTTCATAAAACCAATTAAAAAAAGCGTCCCACTTTTATAGTGGAACGCTTTTTCCTATACAATCATTCTTACAAATACATTTGAACTGCATCAACTACACTATACCCACCAAGGAAAATTGCAATCAAGATAACGATCGCTCCAATGATATTGAGTAAAGCGGAGTTGCGCTGATCACCGAGTAATTGTTTATTATTCATGATGATAAACAAGTATACCGCAACAATCGGAAGCAAAATACCATTCAACGCTTGTGCCGCAAGCAATACATCGAGTGGGCTGAAGCCAATTGCGGATGTGATAATACCGATGATGATTACACCGGAGAATACTATTTTGAACTTTTTATTCTTCATTCCGCCTTCCCACTTCAGTACACTGCTGATCGCGACTGCTGCACCAAGTGGACTTGCGATAGCGGATGAGAAACCTGCTGCGAAAATTCCGATCGCGATAAATACTTTCGCCCATGAACCGAATAAAGGCTCTAATTGGACAGAAAGGTCGGCTACACTCGTTACTTCCATGCCCATCATCGTAGAAGCGGCTGTAATTAAAACGGCAGCAGTGATTAACCCACCGACACAAATCGAAATGATCGTATCCCATCTTGCTTCCTTCAAATCACTTACTTGCGTCCAACGTTCTTGCACCATGGAAGAGTGGATGAAGAAGTTGTACGGAACGACTGTGGTTCCGACCAAAGCGATAATCATAATGATCGAACCGGCTGGCATACTTGGGATAAACGCTCCCGCAAATACCGCACCGATATCAGGTTTTACGACAATCATAGTCGTAATGAATGTCACGCTCATGACGATGACTAGGAAAATCATTAATTTTTCGATTAATTTATAACTACCTGACAATCCGAGAAACAGAATCGCTATACCAATGAAAGGGCTTACAATATGTGCTGGAATATTCGTCAATGTAGAGACACCAAGGGACGTTCCCATCAAATCTCCTGAAATATACGCAGCACAGCCAACGCCAATCGATATAATGACGAGCCAGATAGAGGCAAATTTCAGTAAAGGTTGTTTAAATTGGTCGTGTATCGCCTCGCCCAATCCCTTTTTTGACACGACACCAAGTCGTGCAGACATTTCCTGAAGAACGATGGTTGCGATAATAGAGAAGACTACTGCCCATAGAATGGCGTAACCAAATCCAGCACCTGCGCGAGTGGCGGTAGTGACAGTACCTGGACCTATGAATGAAGCAGTAATAATGGCTCCCGGTCCCATCGATTTTATCTTTGAAAATACCCCTTTTTTCTTAGCTTGCTGTGTAGCGGGTACGTTAGCGACCATCTTCTTTTCCTCCCTTACGTGTCCTCACTGAATAGGCGAGGAAAAGAAAAGTCACTTTTCCTCGAGTGAGTTATAAATGGTTTGTTTGGATACACCTAATAATTCCGCAATTCGATCAGCTGATCCTTGAATCAGAAAGATTCCTTTACTTTCCAACTGCCGCACAAAAGTAATTCGGTCTTTACGTTTCAAGTTTTCCACGTCGATTCCAAGCTCCACTATTGTGCTTTTGGTGATGTTGTCGAACACTTCATCGACATGCGTCGCATATGTTTCATCGAAATGCTGCCCGTCGTAGCTCGTATCGGGCCGAATCATTTCTTCTAGCACATGGTGTAAACGATTGATTTCCGTGATATCCAAATTGATACCAAGGAAACCAATCACTTTGCCATCCATATCTCGAATGAACACAATGGAAGTCTTGATCATCTTTCCACGCGTCGTATTCGTGATGATGCCATTCAGATCTTTAATATCCTCGTGCTTCTTCTTCAATTCTCTCAAAATGACTTCCGTAGTAGGGGCACCAACCGATCTGCCCGTGACATCGCCTTTTAAATAGATTAAAGAAGATTCTACTTTCGTCACGTCATGGATGACCACTTCGCAACTCACATTGAACACACTATATATGGCATCAGCCATTCGTATATAGGAATCGAAAATCAATTGGTTTGGATTCATAACTTCTAACACTCCTCAGTTTTAATACTTTTCCTTATTTTCCTATATAAACTTGGAAAAATCGACTATTTTTAATCGAAAGGTTTAGTAGTCTGAGAAGTAGTAGCTCATTTTCCTTCTTTTTGTTGATTATGAAGAATGTTTCCTGCTAGTGCATATAGAATCAAAGTAGAAGCAAAATGAGCAGAAAATTGATTAGGATCTTGCTGCGGATAAATTTCCACGAAATCCATACCGATGACGCCTAGTTTACAAATTTCATGTACCAATGTTAGTAATTCATAAGAAGTTAAGCCATTTCCGTCTACTGGACCGCCTGGATTGAATGCGAAGTCCAACACATCACTACAGATCGTCAAGTACACACAATCTACATCTTTTGAAGCTTGTGCATAGATTTCTTTAGCCATCTCTTTTAAATCTTTATGGCCACGGATTTCATTGACTGTAATAGTCACTGCACCAGCAGCTTTCGCATTGCGTCCGCTTTCGGGTTTATTGCGAGGTCCGTGAATTCCTGTATGGATAATACTTTCATTGCGTACGCCTTCTTGTTCATACAAACGAGCAAATGGGCTACAACGAGCGAACTGGTCACCGTTATGTGATGGAAGGTTGTCATAGTGTGCATCCATATGAATGATTCCAACCTTTTTATCTTGCTCTGCAATCGCTTTCACGATAGGGTACGTAATACCGTGATCGCCGCCAAGACCGATGACGAACTTGCCTGATTTCCATAATTCCGAAGTGAAGTTGGTGATGCGCTTCATTGTTTCATCTACATCAGAAGGCACGACGTCGACATCTCCCATATCACCTAGTGTGACGTTTTCGAAAACATCCATGTCGTTGATTTCAGGAAGGTAACCCGAGTAGCGTGCAGAACATAAGCGCATTACTTTTGGACCGAGTTCGCAACCTGTGTAATCTCCCCATGTAACCGCGCCTTCCCAAGGAACACCGTATACAATCGCGTCTACATCCGAAAAGTCTTTTGTTGCTGATATATTTTTAGCCCCCAACATACATGGAGTATTGCCGTAGATCATCTCTGTCATATGAATAACCACCTTTAATTTTTTTAAAGAACTTGTACTAATAATAAAACCGATTTGACTAATTGTCAAATAGTTTTAAATAAATTAAATTGCGAGGGGGAATAATTGTAGTTTTTTGATGGGGGAGAAGGTGGGTATTGAGCGGATAGCGTTGGGTGATAGAGCGGTAGGCGTGGTGGATAGGGCGTTTAACGTTGGACATAGATCGGATAGCGCTTGGCATAGAGCGTTTAACGCCCGGCATAGAGCAGCTTGCTCGAATTAGTAAGCGACCGCATCATTAAATACATTCCCCACGCAAAAAAAGCGTCCCACTTTAAAAGTGGACCGCTTTTTTCTAGTCTTTACGACGCTTCTGCTTCAGGCACCAGTCGTTTTTCAGTTTTCATGACAATGAAAATACTCGCTTCATACAAAGCGATCATTGGAATGAGAATAATTAACTGACTTAAAAAATCAGGAGGCGTGATCAATGCGGACACTACAGCGAGCGTTACGTACGACCATTTTCTTACTTTTTTCATAGTTTCGGATGTAAGAATACCGATAGCAGACAGGAATAGTGCGACGATTGGGAGCTCAAACAGCAAGCCAATCGGCATGGTAGTCATTAATAGGAAACGTGCGTATTCCTTTGCTGTAATCATGACATCGAAATTTATTTTACCGAGCTTTACTAAAAAGTTATAGCTCAGTGGATTGACTACGTAGTACCCGAATGCCAGACCACCGACGAACAGGATCAGAATTGCAGGGGAGTAGAGGCTCAGGAAACGTCCTTCTTTCTGCGTCAGACCCGGTTTGACGAACTGCCAGAGGAAATGACAGACGAACGGGACGGATAATCCAAACGCCATCGCAGCGGAAATCGTCGTATAGAATGAAATGACTTCAAGCGGACTCAAAACGATCAGCTTATAGCCCCGTGTAACGTATGGGAACCATAGATTGATGGTGCTGAATACGGCAATGAAGAAAACCAGGAATACGACGACACTTTTGATGAGCTGCTTCCGCAGATCCGTGAGATGTTCGATTAGCGCAGGATCTGTCTCCTTCTTTTCATCTTCAGATGGCTCTGGAGGCGGCATTCTTGGTTCTTCCGGTTGTGGTTCTGGTTTTAATTCTTCTGGCACAGCCCGTTCAGTGGAAGAAGTCTCCGCAGAGTGAACGGGTAGCGCGGTTTCTTCATCTTTTGCTTTTTTGTCTGACGGGCTTTGGTTTTTTGAGTTTTGATCACTATACGGATCCATCTTGTCACCTACTTATTTATATCTTTTTTGTCTGTTTCTATTGTCTTTTGTGTAGTACTAGTTGTTTTCTCTTCATCATCGCCCATAATATCTTTTGTAGCTTTTTTGAACTCTGCCAAAGTTTTACCGACTGCTGAGCCGACTTCAGGCAATTTACGAGGTCCGAAAAGAATCAAAATAATTACAAGGATAATAATGAGCCCTGGCACACCGATAGCTGCTAAATTCATAATCCATCCATCCTTCCTACTAAATTTATACGATAGGCAAGTACACCGACTGTTGCAGTATTATTGTATCCACTATTATGAGTGAAATTGCTAACACTCACAACAAATAAGTTTTGTACGTTAATGAAGTCTAGACCGCTATAGTCGAAATTATCCCCATTGACATGATAAATTGTTCTACCAATAGACTTAGAACTATGAACGTATTCATTGTAGTCTTACACATCCTACGACGTTTCATTACACATCATCGAAGTTTGTCGAAAGGATAACAATCTTTTCATGCTAACAGACTTCATATGATAGGTCAAATGTCATTTTCACTATGACAAAAGCTTGAAATAAGGCAGAATTAATGAAGGTGTTAAATTATTCGCAATATTGTGAAATTAAATATATACGAATCATTTGAAACTTGGTAGAATACTAATAACAAGTAACCTACAGCCGACAAAATAATTCACTGAGGAGGAAAGACTATGAACAAGATGAGTCGGATTTTCGTTTGGACGGTATTGCTCGTTATGCTTTCATTTGTATCATTTGGTTCCACGCAAGCAGCAACTAAAGAATTCAAGGATGTGTCGAAAAATCACCCGAACTATGAAGCGATCCACTATTTACAGGATAAAGGCTTCATAGCCGGCTATACAGACGGCACATTCCGACCACAAGAGATGATTTCACGTAAACACGTGGCAAAGTTACTAGATCAAGCGCTGAAGCTACCGCAAGCAAACAGCACCGTCACGTACCATGATGTACCGAAAAGTCACCCGTACTATGGCCCAATCATGAAGTTGACCGCAGCTGGCATTTTCAGTGGCGGAACAGATGGCTACTTCAATCCGGACGCACCGATTACACGGATTCAAATGGCGAAAGTTCTCGATATCGCGTTTGATTTGTATATGACGAAACAAAATTCATTTTATGATGTGTATATTGACCACTGGGGCTACACACATGCCAATGCGCTAAAAGCTAGTGGAGTTGCGAACGGTTATCCTGAAGGTGAATTTAAACCGAATGAACCCGTTACGCGCGCGCACTATGCACAGTTCTTATACGCAGCCATCAAGGTGAAGGAAGCTCGTCCGGCGACAGATAAAGTGACAAAAGGTAAAGCATGGGATCTCGTCAATCGCAGAACATTTGAACTTGAGAAGACTATGCGTGATGCGCGGATGTATCAATGGAGATATTTGGATATAGAGTCTACGCTACGTATGAATGCAACAAAAGCGTTTGTAGACGGGGATCTGAAAGGTTACTACAATCCTAAATGCCTGGACTGCTATACTAACGTCTTGCCATACATTAATAATGAGCCATTGGTACGGTTCGAGTTTACACAGCCCGATTCTCATACACTGAATGTAAACACGGTGGAATTCCAAAATGGCTATTCTGTTGGCGGATTTGTGGCCTATCAATTTAAAAAACAAGATAATAAATGGAAGATGAATTCGTTAAAGTATACGAAGGTTGGTACGAAGAACTTCCAGCTGACAATTAATGAAGCCAAAAAAGTTTTGGAAGCCGAGTTTACATCCTATGGACATAAAAATATGGTGGCTAAATATGTTACAACGACCCAGCAAATTGAATTGGATCCGGTAACAGATGCGAAGTACACATTTGACCAATATACATTCAATCTGGATTCAGATTATGGACGCTTCAAAGTAAAATTCAATTCTTCCGATGGCTTCACATCGTTTGTGAATTGAATAAAGGAACGTGCGATTAAGATTTTGGAGCGGGTATCGTAGAAATACGTACAGACAAAGCAAAAAACAGCATACCCCCTGTCTAGTTTCGACTGGGGATATGCTGTTTTTAATTGGAGACTGATACACAAGAATGTTATAACGTCTTTTCATAATGTTGGATGTATTGTTTGTCTAGCTAAGGCACATTGAATTACTGCAACAATACAAGTGAAGAGGGAACATTCGAAAAATATAGAACATGACTGAAGATGAAGAAATACGGCTTATAAAATCGACTTCCGTTTACTAGACGACGGAATGTGAAGTTCTTCCCGGTACTTGCTGACCGTCCGGCGTGAAATAGTGATCCCTTGTTGTTCCAAGAGCAAATCCACAATCTTTTGATCAGATAACGGCTTCCGTTTATCCTCATGTGTAATCAGTGACTGAATCGATGTTTTGACAGCGGACGGTGACACACTGTCACCATCCTGTGCGGCCAGTTTGGAAGTGAATAATGAACGCATTTCGAACGTGCCGGCAGGTGTTTGGATCACTTTATTGGAAACAGCACGACTAATGGTCGACTCGTGCATCTCGATACTATCCGCTATATCTTTCATCGTCATGGGCTGCAAGGCTTTCCTTCCATGGCGAAAAAACGCGTCCTGTTTTTCGAGAAGATCCGTGACAATGCGAATGATCGTATTGCGTCGCTGTTCGATGCTCGTTAGCAGCCATTGCGCTTGTTTATGATAATCGCGCAAATAGGAAGACAGATCGGATGTACCTTTAAGAGAAGATACATACTCCTTGCGCAGACCAATTTTCGGGAGATCCCGATCGTTCAAATGAAACGACAATTTCCCGTCTTTTTCCTCTATGATCACGTCAGGCATCATAAACTCTGTTTCACTGTGACCAAGCTCTGGACAAGGTCTTGGATGCAGCGTCAGCAGAAATTCATGCAATTCGTTTACCTGAGCCAGCGTAATATTCATACCTTTTGCGATATCTGCCCATTTACGTTCGGCCACATAGGGCAAATACTTCGATATGAACGTTTCCATTAAAGCGGGATACTCATCGCAACTTTTCACTTGTAGCAACAAACATTCCTGCAGTGTCCGAGAACCTATGCCAGGCGGACCGATTTGTTGCAGTAATTCAATACCTGTCTCTACATTTTCTATAGACTGCATCTCTGCACATAGATAGCCATTATCATCCAAGCTATGAATCAACGTCTTAAGTAATTGCTTCGTCTCGACATCTTCGAAATCGATTTCGACTTGGCGAAGCATTTGGTCACGCTTACTGACTTCTTGCTGCTTCACCCATTCTGTTGAATGGGTTTCCTGACTGGAATAATTTGTGGACTGTCGTTCTTCGAATGAATCCGTTCTTTCAGCTTCCTGTATCTCGATCACGGGGTTTTCCAACTCTTTTTCCCGTATATATAGTTCTAGATCATAAGTTGATAACTGCAATAGCTCGATCGCTTGCCGAAGTTCAGTAGTCATGCGCAAGCCGAGTTCTTGTTTTTGCTGGAGAGACATATTCATTGAAATCTCCTCCTCGTATAATGAAAGTGTATGAATACGCTTTCATATCTATGTACTTATCATATCATGCTATTTCGACTTGGACTATTGCTCTAAGGAAATTATTTATCGTGAAGAACTTCCCGCAATCCTCTTAACTCTAGCATGTCCTCGACACCTTCCTGGCAATACCCGTACGAACGCCAAGAACACGTCTCACATACGACGACGATATCATCCGGCACGACATGTAGCCGAATCCTTCTTTCGACCTCACGCCAAGGCAGTACATCGCTGACTTTCAATCCAAGCGTATGTAAAATCGCCGAATCGCGTTCATAAATCCCGTCATCTTCACAATGATACGGTTGCCCTTTGGGAAACTTAGCGCATAAAGAATCGGGTCCTTTTATGATCTGAATCAACGTATCGGGCCGCTCTCGTAACACGTCGTGTATTTTCGTCATATTTGCGGTGTACTCTGCTGAATAGCCCATTCCCCGGTACCCAAGCAAACAAAAGATATGGTGTCCGCGTAATTTAATCATCGAAACCCGCCTTTTCTGAGATGTAAGTTAGTTAACTACTTTTATTATTCAGTATATACATAATCATGTGCGGGAGGGAAGTATAAGTTTGACGGCATTGACATTATGGATGTAGCTTCTATAATTAGCCCAATACGAAAATAATCTGCAGAGAGGGCTAGTGAACTATGAAAGATCTAAAAGTCATTATCACATTGGTACTCGTCATGTTCACATGGGGAATGAACGTTTCCGCTCTCAAGTATCTTGTGACCTATTTCGATCCGATTACTATGACGTCTATGCGTATTATGTCCGCAGCCGTTTTAGTATTTATCATCTTATTTTTTCTTAAGAAAATTCGCTTGCCTAGAAATAGGGAATGGCTATATATCGTTTTGGGTGCCGCTACGAATGTTGTGATGCATCATTATTTTCTAGCGGAAGGGCTCTCTAGAACGAGTGCTGCTAACGGAGGACTGATTTTAGGACTTGGACCACTATTGACCGCGACGTTGGCTGTTTTCATTTTGAAAGAAAAAATTACAGGCGTACGTGCCATGGGCTTTCTGTTCGGAGGAATAGGCGTAAGTATCGTCGTGCTTGGAGGGAGTGGAACAGTAGGCAAAACGTCATTCGGAGATGTAGAAATCTTCTTATCAATTTTGTCTCAAGCCATTAGCTTTATGCTGATTAAAAAAGCTTCTAGAACTATGGATGCAAGACTACTGACAGGATACATGTTGTTGGTCGGCTCCATCCTTTTAGTTATCATCGCCCTTATAAAAGAACCAGGTGGCTTTGCGGAATTGAGTAAAGGAACCTCCACAGTATGGGCCGTATTCATATTCTCAGCCCTCATCGCGACGGCTGTTGGTCACATGGCGTATAATTCAGCCATTCAAACCATCGGTGCAGCACGAGCTTCAATCTTTTTAAATTTCAATACGTTTTTCGCACTAGTAGGCGCAAGTATATTTTTAGGGGAATCCATTTACCTCGCTCACTTTATCGGTTTGGTATTTATTGTGGCAGGGGTTCTCTTGGGTTCAGGAACGTTGGAGATGCTTATACGGAATCGAAATAAATCTATTCCTCCTGTGGGGTAGATAGTAGATGGTGGCGTGATAAATATAATCCGCTAGTTTAACGATGAAACACTATATAAAAAAACTTTTCCTTACCAAACATTTACACAGCCTTCTTCGTATATTAATAATCTTCTAGTAGAGTAAAAGTTGATTACACATACAGGAGGTTGTTAATTGTTGAAGAAGATGAGTAAGACCATCGTGCCCGTCGTCATGCTATCCGCTGCTTTAATAGGTGGGGCCATCTGGACGGGGAATTATTCAGCGAGTTCGGCTGACGAAGTGAAAAAAGACGACGCACCGGAAATTAAGAACATCATATTCTTGATTGGCGAT
Source organism: Sporosarcina sp. P18a (assembly GCF_002743135.1). Taxonomy (NCBI): domain Bacteria; kingdom Bacillati; phylum Bacillota; class Bacilli; order Caryophanales; family Caryophanaceae; genus Sporosarcina; species Sporosarcina sp. P18a. Next base: position 160,117 of record NZ_PDYQ01000004.1, read on the forward strand.
GGCATGGGGAGTTCCTATACATCGGCTTATCGTTACTTCAAAGATGACCCGAAAACCCCTGAGATTGAGTTAACCGAGTTCGATCAACACCTAGTGGGTCAACAAATGACATATCCTGACGATGACGAGGAGTCGATTACAGATTCAGCGTCTGCAGCAACGGCTATGTCGTCAGGTGTCAAAACATACAATAATGCTATTGCGGTGGATAAAGAGAAAGAGCGCGTGCAAACTGTCCTCGAAGCTGCAAAAGAAGCAGGGAAATCGACAGGCCTTGTCGCCACTTCGGAAATTACACATGCCACTCCAGCCGCATACGGTGCCCATAATGAAAGTAGAAAGAATATGGACGAGATCGCCGATGATTATTACAATGAACGCATCAACGGTGAGCATACGATCGATGTTCTTCTAGGTGGCGGAAAAAAACACTTTGTCAGAGAAGATTTGAGCCATGCGCATTCATTCGAATTGGATGGATATGGATATGTCACGACAAGAGAAGAATTATTGAACAATAAGAATGATAAAATACTGGGATTGTTCGCAGATGGCGGCATGCCAAAAATGATTGATCGTTCGGCAGAAACTCCTTCACTGGAAGAAATGACGGTAGCGGCGATTGAGCGATTGAAGAAAAACGAGGATGGATTTTTCCTCATGGTGGAAGGAAGCCAAATCGACTGGGCAGGACATGACAATGATATTGTCGGTGCGATGAGTGAAATGGAAGACTTCGAGAATGCATTTAAGGCAGCTATCGAGTTTGCGGAACAAGATGAGCATACACTGGTTATTGCTACTGCGGATCATTCAACCGGAGGATTTTCCATAGGAGCAGATGGCGTATATGATTGGTCAGTGGATGCGATCAAAGCAGTGAAACGAACACCTGCTTTCATTGCACAAGAAATTGCGAACGGTAACGATGTAGAACAGACAGTGAAACGCTATATCGATCAAGAAAGTTTGCCAATAGAGAAGAATGAAATCGAAGCCATCCAAGCAGCAGGTACAGAGGCAAGTGATATTGAAACAGCTATCAAACAGATCATCGACAAACGCTCTTATACGGGTTGGACAACTGGTGGACATACGGGTGAAGACGTACCGGTTTATGCATATGGTCCATCTAAAGAGCGTTTTGCAGGTTTGTTAGATAATACGGATCATGCGGATAGTATATTTGATATTATTGCGGGTGAGAAGTAAGTCTATATCTTACAAGATGCATGAAAGAAAAACGCCTTCCTATTGTAAAAATAGGAAGGCGTTTACTTGCTTTTAATCGAAATTCCAATACTTTGATTGTTCGTGGATAACAGCTTGAACAGCCTCTTCTTCATGAGGGAACAATGTATCTACCGGCACACCGAAACCTTCCATGAACGGATCTTCTACATCGGTTTTTATTGCGCTTAAAGCTTCTACAATGGCTAATGAACAGAAAGGGACGTAAGCTGCACTATATCCACCTTCATGACATAATACTAAACGACCGTCACAATGCTTTTCGGCTAGGTCTTTCATGAACTGAGCAAATCGTCTGAAACCATCCGATGTCACCATCATGCGTGCCAACGGATCAAAGAAGTTTGGATCTTGTCCGGCAGACACGATAATCAATTCCGGCTTAAATTGATCAACAATTGGTCCTACAATCTTTTCGAACGCGTTCATATAACCAGCATTTCCTGTACCTGCTGGTAACGGGATATTCACGTTATATCCCTCGCCTTTCCCTTCACCGGTATGCTCTACAAAACCGCGTTCAGCGGGGAATAAACGATCTTGATGGAGCGAAATGAACAATGTACTGTCATCTTCATAGAATGCTTGCTCAGTACCATTACCATGGTGCACATCCCAATCGAGGACGAGTATACGTTCTAAATTATACTTTCGTTTAGCATGTTTTGCAGCGATTGCCACGTTATTAAATAAGCAGAATCCCATACCTTCTTGTGCTTCCGCATGGTGGCCAGGTGGTCTAGTCAATGCATAAATGTTTCGAACGTCGCCATCCATAACAGAATCTACAGCTGTCATTGCTCCACCAGCAGATAAGAGAGCAATTTCATAAGAGCCTCTACCTACAATAGCGATCTGGCCAGCATCGCCACCATTTGCATCGCTTAGTGCTTTAACTTTATCAATATAACTTGGTAAGTGGAATAACTCGATATCTTCCCTAGATGCACGTTTTGGAGCAATTGCTTCCAGTTGGGGAGTTAAACCGCAAATGTCCATCAGATTTTTGAAGCGTCTCTTTGTTTCTGGATCTTCACCGTACGTGTGGCTTTGTACATATCCACCAGATGCTAAATGTAACGCACCCGATCCATTATCATGCCAGAAATAGCTTTCATCGTAAATAAATCCTGTTTTCTTCATTTGACTTCCTCCTCGTAACCTCTGTAATATTGGTGTTGTACTTATTATGCTGAATTATTAGATAAGTGTAAATTACACAAAAGGATAACTTTTCTACTCATTTTCAAAAAACTTCGTAATGTAGTGGATGTTCGATTTATACTAGTACTGGAGGAAACTAGATGAATTTAACGAAGAAAGATTATCAAAATATTATTAATTTCATTAATCAAACTCACTGTGATTCCAATGTAATACAATCATTACTTTCCAAGTCGTTTGCGTTACATCACTCATTATTGTGGCATGCGGATACACAAGGGAATATGCATAATCTAAAGTTCTATAACTTTGACGAACAAATGATGTTTGACTATACAGAAATCCACTACACGAATGATATAATGCATCCCCAAAAGCACCTATCTAAACTAGCGGATACGCAAGAAACAGTGTATAGAATAAAAGAAGTAACTACTCCTGGGGAACTGAACAAGTCATTGTACAATCAGTTTTTCGAACGTCATCAAATCATCGATCAAATGGTCATGTACTTTGCGACATCCACTAGCATATATGGTGGTATTGGCTTTTTGAGATTTAAAGGGGATGAGCCTTTCACAAGGAAGGATAAAGCCATACTACAAACACTTTCCGTACACCTGCAGCACGTAGTAATGAATACGTTGACACAGAAAGCTGAAACGAAGAGTATTTTGATCGATACAGTCGCTCCACATAAAGCGAATCTCTCTAAAAGAGAGTTAGAAATCTTCGAGTTAGTCACCAAAGGGTATAGTAACCAAGAGATTGCGGATCAATTATGGATTACGATCAACACTGTAAAGAAACATCTACGGAATATGTATGAGAAGTACGAAGTCACCAGCCGAACAAGTTTGATTTATAAGTTGGAAGGATTGGCAAGTATATGATGGTGTAAATGAAAGCGCTGTCTTCAATCTACTGGAATGAATCATCATTACAAAAAAGAAGTTGAAGCTCAAAACACGAGCTGCAACTTCTTTTTTGTGTGCATATTTTTAACAAAATAAAAAATAAATTAAAAACCAGTATCCTTTTTGAATAATTCGTCTATATGACGTATGAAAGAACAAATAATCAAACGACTGAACAGGAGGCGCAGAGAAATGAAACAAAAAAATCAAGACGTACGAATCCCGTTTTCACCGGAGTTTGCGGCAATGGTTGGCGTAAATGAAGCGTTGTTTCTACAGCAATTGCATTATCGGTTACAAATATCTAAAAACTACAACGAAGGCCATAGATGGGTGTATAACACGTATGAAGAGTGGACGCATGAATTCCCGTGTTGGAAGATGCATGTGGTCAAGAGGCTAGTGAAAAAATTGGAAACTGAACAACTGATCATTACTTCTGCGTACAATAAAATGCCCATGGATCGAACAAAATGGTATCGGATTGATTACGAAAAGCTGTCACAGACGTGCGGTGAATTTGTACCCTTTGAGCAGACAGAAACGGTCGATAGAGTCGAACGAAAAAGTCTGTCTGAGGAGAACGTTTTGCACCCAGCAATAACCAAAGAACTTAAACAGACTACAAAGAAAAAAAGATATAGCGAGAAAGATCTCGCCACTATTTCTTCTGTCATTGATTATTTAAACGAAAAAGCTTTCAAGCGATTTAAGCATAATACGAAGACGACAATGGACCTTCTCCATGAGCGCATCGAAGAAGGCTACACAGTGGACGATTTCAAACTAGTGATCGATACCAAGGCGGCGCAATGGCTACATCATCCGCAATTTCGCAATTACTTGCAACCGTCCACATTATTCAAAGCAGAGAAATTCGAAAATTATTTAAATGAAGCGCCAGCCGAAATGGCTCGATCGATCGTATTGGAAGCCTATACATCACCAACATTAGATTTTGAAAAGGGAGAGAATGCATATGAGTTACGAATTTGCTGAAAAAAGCATACTAGGTGCGATGTTTGAAGAAAATTACTTAATTCTCGATAGTCACATGCAAGCGAGATTTTTCCAGGGGCATGTCCATCAAACTATTTATACTGTTATGCGGGAATTGGCGCAGGAAGGGAAACCGGTAGACTATATCACGGTTCTGACAAGGAGAGAGCCAAGCGAACTTGGAGGAGTCAATTACGTATATGGACTCAAACGATTTGCGAATGTCATACGTTTTGATGAATACGAAGAGATGATCATCGACCAATGGAAAAAGCAAGAAACGGCACGGATATTACATCAAGCGATTGAGCAGGATTGGAGCGGGGATGACGTAGTGCATGTCCTAGAAGAACTGGATGAACTGAATAACGGTAGAGAGGTGACGATATTATCGGAATATCTAGTCACTCAATTTGAAAGACCGTTCTTGCCGGATCAAACAAAGCCTGGCATATCGACAGGACTAGTCGATTTGGATAAAATCCTGAACGGCTTCCAAGACTGTGAGTACATCGTCGTCGCGGGTCGACCATCTATGGGAAAAACGGACGTGCTCAATCACTTGGCACTGCAAGCCAGCAAAGATGGACATATGCCAATCGTCTTCTCGCTTGAAATGAATCGTAAAACCATGATTGACCGAATGATCGCTTCGACAGGTGAATACAATCGTTTACGAATGCGCGACCCGTATAAATATTTCACCGAACCACAAAAAGATCGATGGACACCCACGCTGAATCACTTGAACGGTGGGGGGATTCACATCAACGACAAAAGCGGTATGACCGTCAGAGAAATCAAAGCAAAAGCTCGGTATATCATCAAAACCAATCCGACAAAACGATCGATTATATTCATCGATTACTTACAAATCATTCGTCCTGAAGGCAATGTACACAATCAAACGGTAGCAATCGGACAGATCAGCAATGAATTAAAAGCGATGGCGAAAGAGTTCGACTGTCCCGTCGTCGTCTTATCGCAGCTATCAAGAGCGTCTGAAATGCGGCATGACAAACATCCCGTCATGAGTGACTTGCGTGACTCAGGAAATATTGAACAAGACGCCGACGTGATCGCGCTTCTCCACCGTGAGGACTATTACGAAAGAGGCAAAGCGCCAACGAATCTACTAGAAATCGATATTGCCAAACACCGTAATGGACCAACCGGCACGATCAAGACCATTTACAGCAAAGAAACCGGCAAGCTATATAACTTTGATGAAAACTACTATAAAAGGGGAGAAAACAAATGATCACCGTTCAAGACATGTTCGACTACGCACTAGAAATGGACTTATCACACTTAGCCAACAGCATCTACTGGGCCTTACAGAAAGATAAAGTCACATTCCAAGATGACAGTAAAAAACTACAAGCAATCGAATTCGACGAAGTGGAAATTAAGCGATTGATGGAGAAAAACGACTTGAATATCGGCAAAGTGAAACTATTTGTCATGGACGGCCCCGATGAGTGGTACGCTTTTTATCTGGCAGAGCATTCACTAGACGCATACCGACTACATGAAGAATTATTTCGCGAACAACAATCAAAAATCACACGTGCTGATCGACTGATGATCAACCGCATGACCTTTATGGAAACGGGCGCCGAACAATGCCTGTATGAGCATAAGAAAGAGATCATTACGTACCCAGCATATGTAGGTCACGCGAAAGCGGGAGAGCGTGTGCTGTATCGGGTGGAGGTGGGTGCATGACAGTGGAAGAACGCGGAGTGCTAGTTTTGATAATTTGCTTGCGCTCGAATTATTCGATGAGTTATGTAGAAAGGATGGGGAACGACGAGTTGGAGGCGTTATATGAAAGATGTATAGCTGGTGGTGAATGAAATCTACTACATCATAGGAAATACAGAAACCTTCGAAACATAGCTTTACTATCAGAAAACGTCACAAAACTCTTCTGTTGAAAAGTTATATGAATATAACTGAATCAAATAGACTATATATTTAGATAATGGAAGATGGTACCGTATACAGTAGAGTATTCCATGACCTTGCTAGGCCTCTCGCCATAGAAGGAGACAATTTACAAGATGACTAGTAGTATGGAATCAGTAAGGTGTCTTTGAAGTTTATCAAAGGCACCTACGTCCAATCAAGATTCTGAGATGATAGGATCGTTAGAGGTGTTTAAATGGGATTATTTTTTACAGTTATTTTACCAATCATTTCAGTATTCGCAGTCGGATTCATTTTACAACGGGTCAAAGACTTACATATCAAATCGATTTCTTCTCTTTCAATTTACATACTTACGCCAGCCCTTGTCTTTACTTCCTTATATAAGGCAGATTTTAATGCGAGCTATATGACGATCCTGATTTATATGATTTCTCTTTTTTACGCCATGGTTCTACTAAACAAAATCATTGCGAAAATCTTTAAGTGGGAGAAGAAAGTAGAAAGTGCCTCCATACTGGCCACAGGTTTCATGAATTCGGGAAACTATGGTTTGCCAGTCGTGTTATTTAGCTTAGGAGAAAAAGCGCTGCCGTATGCCATCTTCATCATGGTGATTCAATCGCTACAAAATAATTTCTTCGGTGTGTATTACGCGTCACGCAGTACGAGTGGCATAGGTCGATCCATTAAAATGGTCTTTAAAATGCCGACAACGTATGCTGCAATTTTTGCTTTCCTATTCCAGTACTTCAAGATTTCCGTACCGGAATCGATTATGTCTACGACGTCTATGGTCGGGGATGCCGCGATTCCTGTGATGATGATCATGCTAGGGATGCAACTAGGATCAGTGATTAGTAAGAAGCCAAATTGGCAAGTTGTCATTTCAGGCGTCGTATTGAAAATGGTCATAGCACCAATACTGGCTTTTGTTTTCGTACTGTTCGTAGGGTTGGATCCTCTAGTAGGGACAGTCCTCATCATCATTTCCGCAATGCCTACAGCGGCCACCACGACGATGTATGCGATTGAATTTGATACCGAGCCGGAACTAGTTTCGATAATCACGTTGATTTCTACGCTACTTAGTATTATTACGTTAAGTATTTTGTTGAATGTACTGATTTGAACGAACTAGCCATAAACCATTCGAGAAAATCAAAAAAGAAGTAGGAGCCCTAAATGGCTTCTGCTTCTTTTCGTAAGGAGACTCATTCAATGTTATAAGCCTAGTGATGATTTTGGCAAACTAACTGTAAAGGTCGTCCCTTTTCCCATCTCCGTTTGAAGTACTAAGTTCCCATTATGATCTCTAATGATTTTTTCGCAGATCAACAATCCCAATCCCGTACCATCTACTTTTGATGACATGAATGGTTCACCTATTTGACGTAGAATAACATCAGGGATACCTGGACCACTATCAGCAACGTCGATAGTCACTTGGTCCACATCGTCTTTCACATCAATCGTAATAGTTCCGGTTTCCATAGCCTCAACCGCATTCTTGATTAAATTAATAAATACTTGTCTTATTTTTAATTCATCACCAAAAATGGTCATTTGGGGATTATCCGATAGTACATGTATAGCAATGGCTTTCATGTCGATATCTGATTCCATCCGGACCTTAACACTTTCGATTAATTCCGTAATATTGATCACTTTTTTATTTACTACATGTGTTTCAGCTAAAGATACGAATTTAGAAGCGATTTGTTCGATTTCCTGTAATTCCTTTTTGATCCCGTCAAGTTGTAGTTGACCGGCTTCACTACGATTGCCGTCAGTCAAATCCAATAATTGTAAACGACCTTGCACGACAGTAAGGGAAGTGCGAAGTTCATGGGCAATAATGGTAGCCAATTTTCCCGTGATGTGTAATTTATCTCTACGCGTATCATGATTTCGTAGTTCATTTTCAAACTGCAGTTGTTTAGATATTTCCGTAAAACGAAGGGATTCTTTTTTATATAAATGCGAAGGTAAGAAATGCGTATCCGTCATATGGTATTCATGGGTTTGCAAAAGTTCAATTAAGAGTGAACTGGATAAAGATACACTATCATACGCGCACACATTGATATAATTACGTGTGATATTTGCTACTCTAGAGAAAAATTCGTCAACGTTTTGTTCATGTAATGCGACCGAAGGAACTAACGTTTTTATACTTTGAGGACGCCAAGTCACCAACCCCCACCCGCGAAGCACGTTACCTTCTTTCACATGAGGTTCAAAGAAGTCATGTAAATCCTTTAAAACAGCTTCAGGATTAAAATCTTCATGCTTTTTATATGCTATGTGGGTATCAACAAAATAAATGGTATCCATTTGTTCTTCCGAATAACCGGTATTTCTAAGGTTTTCTTGAACAGAAGCAAAACTCTGTGGCTGATCTACATACAAAATGACGTGATTTTTATCCAATCCTTCAGCTATATATGATGTAGCGTGTTCTATATACTTGTTACTGTCTGTATACGTATATACCACATGGCCCACTAGTAACGATTCTATGCCTTTAGCCAGTTCCGTCTTTCTACCTTCATCGATAAAGTGTGTGATATCTAAAACTCCTTTATAATATATTAAAATATTTATTAAAATTATAACAGATAATGTATTAAAAAGTGTATTAAATATTCAGTCTTTTGGCGTAATTAGTGCATTTTCACTAGTGCTTGTAAAAGAAATGGTGTTTGGAACTCTTTGTTCTGCTCTGTAGCTGGACGTGCGCCGAGCAACAAAATGAGTGAAAAAACTGATACGATTATGTACGTAAAGGTTTAAATGCTTGATTTAGGGGTATCGTAAACAAACAAAGTTCATATACAAGAAAGTAGGGGTCTTATGCTAAACTTATCAAACGCAGCATTGCTTGAGGTCTATGAGCGCACAGGGGAAGTACAGGTAGAACCAGAATTTATTGAACTGCTTGAAGAAGAAATGAAACGCCGTGGTATATAGATGCCATGGCGTTATTTTTGTCTAATGAAATTTCCAGTTTGTTGAATCAGAATGAATTCTAACTGCATTCGGACGTGTTCCAACCAACTATATTTTAGCTTCTGAACTGATCCGACAATCGCAAGCGGTTCCCATGTAAACGAATTGAAGCGAATGTAACATATAGTATGTTAACCTAACGCACTTCTATTGGTTATTTACTCTTCTCCATAACCGCAAAATAATTTTGTTCGCTATCGGCAAAGTTAAATACCCTCCCCGAAGGCATATCGACTATTTCTCCCACCGTAATATCTTCATTTGACAAGGTACTATGTAACGTTTCAAGATCTTCTGAGAAAAACAGTAAAGAAGGGGTGCCAAGATTCAATTCTGGCTGCATTTCGGCAATCATTTCCTTGTTGTGAAGAACTATACTGGTTTCCGCTTCTTTAGTTGGAGCTATTTCAATCCATCTCATTCCTTGACCGTTATCCTCATCTGAAATGACAGTAAATCCAACCTTTTTCGTCCAAAAATCCACTGCCTCGTCTTGATTGTGTACATATAACATAATTTGACCTATTTTATTAATCATGGGTTTCGCTCCTTTTTACTTTTGTATGTAGTATATACGAGTGGAAACGAATACAAGCTAAGTGCTCGTTTGTTGAATATCATATACCACAACATGTTTCCATGCCTAGTATGTCCACTTTTGTAGCACTTAACTAAATATAGGTTTTTCGAGAAGTATTTCAGCGTTACACATATTTTGATTCAATTAATTCCACAATGGCATCCTCGACTTCAATAGTAGAAGAAGTACCACCTAAATCAGGAGTGCATGCAGCTTGTGTGACTAATAACTCTTCGATTGAATCCAACAACAGCTTTCCAAGGTCTTCGAATCCGAAGAAGTCAAACATTTGACTAGCTGACCAAATCGCAGCTAAAGGATTGGCAATATGTTGACCTGCTATATCAGGTGCTGATCCGTGAATCGGTTCGAACATAGATGGGTAAGTCTTTTCGGGATTAATATTCGTCCCCGCTGCCAGTCCCATTCCACCAGCTAGTGCTGCGCCGAGATCCGTCAAAATATCGCCAAATAGATTAGACGTAACAATGACTTCGAATCTTGCGGGATCTTTAATCATCAACATCGCAGCCGCATCGACCAAATAGCTAGCGGTTTCCACATGTGGAGACTCTTGACTCACTTCTTCAAACACTTGATCCCAGAAGACCATCGAATAATTTAACGCATTGGCTTTATTAATACTAGTCAACGACTTCCCAAGATCTGAAGCCGTTCCCAATGCATAGCGAATGATCCGCTCCGTTCCTTGGTATCATCTTTCCATGCAGGGGAATAGTACTCACAACCCCATGGGAAGTAGGGGAATTCAAAGGAAAGCCGTCCACCTAGTTCAGCGACGCGTTTTATTACTTTGATACCTTCATCAATTACTTCTGGTCCGATGCCGTTCCCGGCTATTACGGCTATTTTGTATGGGTGCATTTGGTCACTCTTTTCTATTTATCTTATTTCCGACAGAAGACTCCCGCTTCAAGGAATGAATCGGGCACGGCCCAATGAGTAAGCGGGAGATGCATGTCGGTTGGCGCTAGCCAAAAAGTGTATCAGTCTGCTATAATGGGAACATACGTTCCCTAGTGATGGAGGTGCACTTCATGTTGATTCACAAAGCGTTTCGGTTCCGAATCTATCCAACGAAAGAACAGCAGGTGTTGATCGCCAAAACCATTGGCTGCAGCCGGTTTGTCTTTAATCACTTCTTGTCCAAGTGGCAACACACCTTTAAGGAAACCGGCAAAGGGCTTTCTTATGGCATCTGTTCTGTTGAATTAACGCAATTAAAAAAGAAAGAAGATACGATTTGGCTGAAAGAAGTCGATAGTATTTCTCTTCAGTCTTCCTTGAAAAATCTAGCGGTCGCTTTTGAAAGATTTTTCAACAAACAAAATGCTAAACCACGCTTAAAATCGAAAATTCATCCTGTTCAATCGTATATAACCAGACAAACGAACGGCAATATTGCCATTGTCGGCCATGCCATTAAACTCCCAAAGATCGGTTGGGTAAAGCTCGCCAAAAGTCGAGAAGTAGATGGACGAATTATGAATGCGACCATCCGACGTACTGCCACAGGCAAGTATTTTGTATCCGTCCTAGTGGAAACGACAGTGTCCGAACTGCCTAAGACCAACTTTTCCATAGGGATGGATGTCGGATTGAAGGATTTCGCTGTCTTGTCAGACGGAACGGTATACGAAAACCTAAAGTTCTTTCGCTCGATGCAGAAAAAATTAGCGAAAGCAGAGCGGATTCTTTCAAGACGGAAGGAATCGGCTCGTAAAAGAAAGTGTCTGTTGAGCGAAGCGAAAAATTATCAGAAACAACGTATCGTAGTCGCACGCATCCAAGAAACTATCGCCAATAAAAGAACAGATTACTTGCATAAACGATCAACCGAAATCATCAAAAACCACGATGTCATCGGAATCGAGGATTTGCAAGTAGCGAATCTGCTGAAAAATCCCCAATTGGCGAAAGCAATCAGCGAAGTGAGCTGGTCACAGTTTCGTTCCATGCTTGAATATAAGGCGAAATGGTATGGCAAACACGTGGTAGTCGTTGGAAAAACATTTCCTTCCAGCCAGCTTTGTTCGGGATGTGGGGCTAGAAATCAAGACGTGAAGCATCTTGCCTTGCGTGAATGGGACTGTCCGAATTGTGGATGCCATCATGACCGGGATCTGAACGCGAGTATAAACCTTAAAAACGAAGCCATAAGACTTCGAACCGCAGGGACTGCGGGGATCGCCTAATCCATAACTAGTGGTTACGCTGGTGTTCTTAGGAATCTCCTTCTTCTAAACGCAGTGAAAGTGGGAGTAGTTCAAGGATGTAGTCTGTAGATAGCGTATCATCTTCAAAAGTGAATGTATAATCTCCGCAAGAATAATCTCATAAAAAGAAGTTGCCGTTCAACATATACCGCAGCTTCTTTTTCGTATGTAGTTTTCATGTTATTTAAGAAGTAATTGAACATGTATATTTTATTTGAATAAACTCTCTATATGTATATTGAGAAACTAATTAACATGAATGAACAGGGGACAGATATAGGTAGTAGAGGATTGTCTGTAATAACTCTGTTTATGTGTATTTCATTAGACTGCTATAATAACAAAGAAATCGTTCATAAAATTGAAGAATTTCAAGACTACCTAGGCATTTCGAACATTTTCATAGACATAATCAGATGGAGTGCTTGGGTATTCGTTAAGTTACACTCTATTTAAGCACTTATCAAAAAAAGACTAGCCACACCCCGCTAGTCTTCTGGTACCGCCCTATTTCCCATTACTACAAATAACTTCCGCAACTGCTTTTGCCGCAACGAGTAAGGCATCTTCATCAATATCCCATTTCGGATGGTGGTTGAAATAAGCCTTTTCCACGCCTTTCGGCTTGCTGCCAATAAAGAAAAAGCAAGCCGGGAATTTTGCCGCGTAGTACGCAAAATCCTCTGAGCCTGAAAATGGTGGAAATTCAACAATCTTTTTGATTTCCGGTTCACTCGAACTTTCAATCGCCCTAACAACACCGGCTGTAATTTCAGGATTGTTGTAAAGTGGAGGATAATCCGGAACATACTCCAGTTCGCATGTAACGCCGAATTCCGCTTCAATGCCCTTTACAATACGATGGACTTCCTTGTCGATCAATTCCTGTATCTCAGAAGTCATATAGCGCACATCACCCTCAATCTCAATAGAATCTTTGATGACGTTAAATTGACCTTTACCATCGAATGATCCAATTGTAATCACGCCCATGTCAAACGGGTTCAATCGACGGCTGACCACCGTTTGAACGGCCGTCACGAAATACGCACCCGCTATAATAGCATCATTCGCTAAATGCGGAGACGACCCATGACCACCGACACCTTGTATCGTTAATTTGAAATAGGTTCGGCCTGCCATTGCATAGCCGCTACGATAACCCACATCGCCAGCAGGATTTGTTGGAAAAAGATGAATACCATATACCGCATCCAGATCATCAAGAAGTCCGGATTCAACAATACTTTTTGCTCCACCAGGCGGTACTTCCTCCGCATGCTGATGAATTACTTTATATGTCCCCGATAATTCTGATTTTAGTTGAATCAAGCAATCCGCAAGAATGAGTAAATACGCTGTATGTCCATCATGTCCGCAAGCATGCATAACGCCTTCATTTTTCGATTTGAACGGTACATCCGTTTCCTCATGGATGGGCAGTGCGTCAAAGTCCGCACGAAGACCAATTGTTTTACCGGGCTTTCCACCTTTGATCGTAACGATGATTCCGTAGCCATTCCCAACATTCGTTTGAATTTCAACGTCTTTCCCTTTGTAAAAATCGATAATATATTGCGCTGTCTTGTCCTCTTTAAAGGATAACTCCGGGTTTTCATGCAAATAACGTCGGATTTGAATCATTTCTTCTTTTCTTTCCCCAAGCATTTTCATTAGCTGATTTTTCATCATAAATCGCCCCTTCGTTTACTGGTTCGCTTCTTCTTTTGTTCCTGTTTTATTCGGGATAAGAAAAATTATGGAGAGTAATGCAACGACAGCGAAAATAACATTTACAACAATCCCCGCAGATGCCCCTAACGAGACATTGCTCACTGCGGATATTGTAGCGTAGGCAGTTGCGGAAATGGCCACGCCAAATGCACCTCCAAGGGAACTTGCCATTTTATATATTCCTGAAGCTGCACCAATTTTATCATCCGGCGCATTCGTAACAGCTGTATCCGTAGATGGCGTCGCATACATCCCCAATCCGACGCCGAACAAAGCAAAACCGAGAAATACGACAATTGTATAGAAGATCCCGGGTAAGAAAGTGAGTCCCATGATACCGACACCAATTATCGTTAATACCGTTCCCCATACCATCGGTTTCTTTGCTCCTATTTTTTGCAAAATTTTCTCACCTACGCGAATCATCCCAAGAACAGCAACTAAATAACCAAGTGATAATATACCCGATTGGAAAGCTGTGAAACCTCTCCCGACTTGGACATACGTATTTGCAACGACAAGTGTTCCCGCGACCGCATTCAGGAAGAAGTTTGAAACGGTAGCTCCTGTATACGCCCTATTTTTGAATAAATCAAATTCAATCAATGCGCCGGCTTTTCCTTTTTCTATTTTAATGAACAGGATGATCCCGGCGATGGCCACTACAAGAAGCGTCAAAGTGAGCAAACTCGTCCACCCAAGATCAGCGCCCTGTGTGATGAAAATATTTAACGCCACCATAGTAATGATAAAAACGATCAAACCACTGACATCAAACTTCGTTTTTGATTTCTCACCTTTACTTTCAGGAACATCTTTGATTAACAACATGGCAAGTAGCGCAAAAATAATCGAAAAGATGAAAATCCACTTCCACCCCAAATAGGTTGCAATTGCGCCACCCGCAAATGAACAGACACCCGATCCGCCCCAAGAACCAATGGACCAATAACTCAGTGCACGTTGCCGTTCTGCACCTTCGAAATATGCTTTGACTAAAGCAATGGTTGCCGGCATAATACTAGCTGCTGAAAGACCCTGGATAATTCGACCGACGATGAGTAAAAATGCACCAGTTGCAAAAACTAAACATAAAGAACCGATGATGCTTAACACTAAACCGATAAATGTCATTTTTTTACGACCGATCTGGTCAGCAAGGCCGCCCGCTGCTACAATGAAAATACCTGAAAATAAGGCGGTTAAACTAATGGCGATGTTCAAAGTTCCCGCCGAAACACCCAAATCGGATTGCACTGCTGGAACAACGTTAACCATAGCTTGTGCGAAAAGCCAAAATGTAATGACACTAAAGACAATACCAGTAAGCATCTTATTGGTACCTTTGTATGTTGTCGCGTCCATTGTAAACCTCCCTCACAACCAAAATTGTAATCAGTCATAAGTATCCAACAAAAGCGACCTTTTATACGAAATCGGTGGAGGGAAATTTTACCGTGCAATCATTTCTGGGATATACTCAGAGTATTAACAATTATCCCCGAACTAACCTATCACCAATAAACCTAGACAAATCAAAATAAAATAGTTTAAATCTATAAACGGTAATAATAGATTTATACGTTCAACTGTAGAACCTTTCTCCACGTTTTTATCAACTTTGATATTACTAGACCTCCAGAACTTAATTTGTATCCATCCATCGACTCTAACCAATCGTAAATAGTGATAGTCGTAATATCATCTAGATACTTTGCAGCAGTAACCTTTTGGTAATGACTCCTATGCCTTTCATAGTCATCAATTGTCCTCCGTCTGAACCTAGTTACCTTCATCTGTCTGCCATAGGATTGTTTTACTATTTGAATAGGAGTACACACTGTAGAAACATTTCCTTGTGTAGGTCTAATAAATTCTGGCATCAGTAACTGGTAGCTATTAATTTTTTATTTGAATCAATTTCATAATGCGTACTTTTAAAAAATCTGAATTACGCCATCTAATTGGAAGGATTGGAGAATTGTATTGCGCCATGATGACAGACGGACATCTCGCCCGCGAGACGAACCAATATGGTTTCGACGTAGTGAGCCAAGGACGTATGATTAGTGTTTAAACGACTGCGCAACAGAGTAATGGTTGTATAGTGTTTAATAAGAACACATTTGAGAAGTTCGATGACGAGTTCGTTGTCCACTACCGCGATGATAATTTCCACATTCTGTACTGTGGATCGAAAACACCTGTTGTAGAAATTTCGCGAACTTATAAAAATACGTATGAAGTGGATGTAGGGCAATTGAAAAGTTGAATTCGGGAAGAGGCTACAATAGGTTGGGAAGTACAATTTAAAAACTCATCTAAAACGTTAATTTAAAAGAGAAAGGCACTGTTCCTAATTAGAATAGTGCCTTTTTATATAAAAAATTATCATTACATATTGAAAGTGTCGGACCTGGAACCAGTTCTCAAATGTTTAATTTGTTTCACAACAAGGAAAGTTAGAAAGAAAAGGGGGGAGTCCGATGATGGAACCTGTACTTGCATATAACAATTGGACATGGGTCCGTATTGATGCAGCCACTCAACAGGAGATTAACGAGTTCCCAAATATTCCATCTTCTAGTAAGCGCTGGGCCATGTCGTTGGCTGAACATCAAAATAGTAATCTGGAAATGGACGGAAGTGAAGATGGAAAGGAATCGATGTGAGGCTCCTTTGTCTATTCCCAGAACGTTGAAATTCGCAGCGAAAAGACCATCCTTCATTATTATCTTACAAGAGATACCCTTCTGACATCCGGCATTGATCCGACGTTTTTTACGGGGGCTGCTGAACAGGAAGTACTTAAAATACATGGACAAAGCAGAGAATGCAATTGAAGGATTCATGGTTCTCATCGGAGAAATTACGAGCGTGTTCCTACAAGAAATTGATGGCTTTGAAGACCGGATGCATGATTTACTGTGGAGCGTCAAAGCAAAGAATGATGAGCCAGTCTTTGAACAGATTATGGATAACCGGTATGAAATTCTAGTTTGGAAAAAAAACATCATTCAGTTCATGGAAATTCAGGAAGCTACAGTGGAGGCATTCGGGGACAACATCTTGGAAGGGGATTTCTACAAACGAACCTGTCGGCGTATCCGACGATGCTGCCAGACGATCCAAGAATACAACGAAGAAATAGGGCAACTGATCGATCTTGAATCTATTATCTCCTCCTATCGAGGCAATGAAATCGTCAAAACGTTGACTGTCATCACGATGCTTTTTACGCCAGTAGCGGCTTGGGGTGCCTTATGGGGAATGAACTTCAAATTCATGCCGGAACTCAATTGGAAATACGGCTATTTGGGAGCGATCCTCGTCATTGTTCTTTCTACGCGGGGTTTATATTACTACTTAAGAAAGAAAAAATGGATCGGAAACGTATTGAAAAGCTCGAAGGATAAGAACTTTTAATTTGCTAGGAAACAAGCTAGTAATCTGCCGATCCAAAAGGGAAAAGTGCTATCCTAGAACGGAACAGCACTTTTAATCATTTGATATTTAGGTAAATCAATTATTTGTATTTTGTCGTTATACATACGTGGATTCAATTAAATCCACAGTTGCATCTCCAACCTCAATAGTTGAAGCTGTACCACCTAAATCCAGTGTCAATGCATTGGCTTTACCAATACTAGTCAACGTCTTCCTAAGGTCTGAAGCTGTCTCAAATGCATAGCGAATAATCCGCACCGTTCCTTTACGAGAGAACACACCTGTCTGCAACACCACTTCCTCCGGCTTGCCCTTAAACAGCCAATCACCGGCTCCCGCATATTTACCTTCGCTATTTTCCCTAATATAATAACATATCAATCGTTTCTTTTGTCTCATTCTCAATAGGACACGGCGCACCGTTCAACAACTGAATCGGTCGGATATTGACATATTGATCAAACTGCTCTCGAATGATTAACAGTAAATCCCACAATGAAATATGGTCAGGCACTTCAGGGAAACCCCATTGGGCCTAAATAGATTGCATCAAACTTCGTCAGTTGTTCCATTCCGTCACTCGCTTCATGACTTTGACGCCTTAATCGATTACTTCTGAGCCGATACCGTCTATTTGAATGGTTTTATTTGGTCAATATTTTCTGTGTAGTGTTGATTCTGTTTCAAGGTTATCATCAAAGTGAGTGTTTGCACATTCGGGGTGATAGTATGCAAATATACATAGATGTTACGAGTGAAATACCTTTACGACTAGGTTGTTTCAAAATCTGTAATAAATTTGGTCATTTCAATAACATCATAAAAAAAGATGTTGTTGTCTTCAAGTTATAAGATAAGTGCCTCAGAAAAATTAGTGAGCCAATGATGAGGGTTCCTAATTTGTATATTCATCAGGTACAACTTCTTACTGTTTGTAAAATTTCATTCTATACGAGTAAACCTGAAAACATCCTAATGAGTGGGAGTTATTTGAAAAGTACAATTCACTACCAATCTTTAGGTGAATTTGGAACAACTCTTTTCGCAACACATGATCACATCTTCGGATGAATAACAAATGCAATTGGTGTTCACGCTGAAAAAGCAGAATTGAATAGATGATTTATTGAAGAGCGCTAAGAATTTGAAGTGCCACAGGGAGATAGTATCAATATTATAAATGATTGAGGATGATTCCCAAGTTATGTGGGATCTAATGCTTTCTTTAATATTTACGTAATGAAAGCTTGTTAGATTAGTTTTCGTGTTCTTGTTAGAGAAAAAAGTATGTATTTGGCAGTAGAAGATAGGAAAGGATTGTTAGCTTAAATATATTACCGAATCCTAAAAAAACACATGATATTAATTATGAACAAGTTATCACTAATTACAATTTAAGAAAAGGAATTTTGAATGGGAGAGCCATATAATGTTCATAGTGGGAGTTATGCTAGACTAAATATTAGAAGCTATTTTATTGCAGAGAGGGATATAACATGTGAAATCATGAAGAAATGGAATCTTAATATCATGGCTAAATACTGACCGTTATAATCTTCAGCTTATAGAAATATTAAAGAATGCGAAGCAGAGTTAAATCAAGAGAGACAACATGTGATTACGCAAATGGAAAGATAGTAAGTTAATTATACGCTATTTACCGAAAAGGTTGTAATGAAGCAAAATCTTGTATAGATAAAAATGAGATTATTGTATATTCCATGTACGTTAACCACATTAAAGGATGAGAGTATTCCTGTTGTGAAAAAAATGGAGATAGAAGAGTGAATCAGACAGGATTTCGTGAAGCATTTAAGTGAATTTTCGCTGTACAATATTCTTATCAGGTATTTCAATAGATAATTGAAAGTAAAGCCTAATTCGTCGTATGTAAGATGTATCACAAATATGCTGAACTATGGACAATAATAACTATTAATAAAAATCATATTACTTACTGATGTTTGAAGTGAATATAAGTGTGTGTAATGATATAAGGAGAATTTAAATTCGGCTTGTTGAAATATGTATATATTAATTAGACGTATTATAAATTAATTGTTATCTTTAATAATATCCCATATTTTTTTCAGTTTAATAAGATCTTTTTCATTATGATTATACAAATCTGAAATCCAGGTATTTAAATCAGGACAATGTGTGCTATTTACAATTTTTGAATCAGAAGGATTGTTGGTGTTTTCGAGAAGGTAATCAATTGAAACATTGAAAAAATTCGCCAACTTTCTCGTGGTTTTGTGGTCGGTTTCCCTTTGATTATTTGTGCTTTCATAATAACCATATGCTTGCCTTGTTATACCTAACATTGCTGCCATATCTTCTTGTGTTAAACCTTTATTTAATCTTAGCATTTTTAATCTGAGCTGAAAACTCATAAAGCATCTCCTTCCAAATCTCCTATTTATTATATAGTAACAAGATGTTGCGATATATTCATAGAAACAATTTGTTTCATTTGCTGTTGACAGAAACGTAATGTTGCTATATTATAGTATTTAATATAGTGGTTTTGAAGAAAAAATCACACAATGTTTTCACATAAAGGAGATAACTATGGAGAATATAGGAACTCAAATCAGAAAATCGAGGAAGAAAATAAACCTAAGTCAAGCAAAGTTGGCAAAAGAAGCTGGAATTGTTCAATCGTTACTTTCTCAATGGGAACTTGGAAAAAGGCTACCGAGTGATGATGAATACAATTTGCTTATGAAAACGATAGAAGACTTGGAAGATAGCGTTAAGAATGGAAAGATTAGACTCAATGAAAAGAAGTTTATTAATACAGTATATAAACGTAATAATAAGGCAGTAATTAAAACACCTGAAGAATATTATGAGCAATTGAAAAATATAAAACATGATTATTCCCATGAAGAAAATGAAAAATATGTAAAAACGCTTGGTGAACTGAATAAAAGTAGAAGATTTAAAAGTAATGAAGAAGCAGCTAAACTCAATGCTATTGCATTATTTTCTGGATGTGGTGGGTTTTCCCTAGGTTTCAAGGCTGCCGGTGTGAATATCTTAGGGCATGTAGAAATTAATCCAGCAGCTAGAGCGGTTTATAGCGCTAACTTTCCTGATAGCATTTGTTTAGGAACAGATATTACTGAATTAAAGTCAGACGATATCGTTGATTGGAAAGAAAGATTCGGACATATAAATATTTTATACGGTGGGCCACCATGCCAAGGTTTTAGTCTTGCTGGAAAAAGAGATCCAGAAGATGAAAGGAATATTTTGTTTGAAAATTATTTAGAAATTGCTAAAATAATTCAGCCAGATGTTTTAGTATTTGAAAATGTAAGAGTTATGACCTCACTTAAAACAAAATCAGGGGAACTATTTATTGATCAATTACTACTTCAATTGGAGGAAATTGGATATTCATCCGAAGTTGCAGAATTAAATGCTAAAGATTTTGGCGTTGCGCAATCTCGTGAAAGAGTGATACTAATAGCAGTAAATAAAAAACTAGGAGTTAGCAGTCCTGGAATGCCACATAAAACGAATGGTAGAGAAGAAGAAAAAAACTTGTTTACGGCTCAATTAGAAAAACACGTCTCTTTCAGGGATGCCGTAGGAGATTTAAAGGGAATAGAAATGGGAGAAATAGATAGAGATGATCCTTTACATTGGTCGATAACTCATCCAGATCACGTAGTGGAATGGTTGAAGGTAACCCCTGAAGGCAAGAGTGCTCATGAGAATGAAGATATTACTAAGAGGCCAAAGAGTGGTTATAATACTACTTATAAGAGGATTTTTTGGGATGAACCATGTTCTACTATAGGAACAAACTTTAGTATGATTTCCGGCAGTAGAAATGTACACCCTGAAAAGACTAGATCTTTTACTGTAAGAGAAGCGGCGCGGTGCCAGTCATTCCCTGACGACTTTGCATTTTTTGGATCTTGGGGAGAAATTAGAAGTATGATTGGAAATGCAGTTCCGCCATTGCTTGCGTATAAATTAGCTGACTATATAGTTGTTAATATTCTAAAAGAGAAAGTGAAAAAGGTAGGGGGCTAAGAACCTACCTTTTCGGTTATATTAACTCCTAGATTGAAAAAGAAATGTTTAAGTAATTATTCAATAAGTCTTACCGAGAATTGTAAATCATGTGTAGTGAAATAAAATATTACAATTTTAAATACAACATTTGACATCGGTTTGGAAGGAAAACTACAAAGGTCTTAGTTACACTTTCTAAAATATCCAGCTTGTAGATTAAATTGTAATTGTGTTGGATGTTGCTTATTTCCGGCTCTTTGAAATTGAACAAAACCAAACCTTGGTGCATCGTGAGAATGAGGATCATTTTTAAAGCTACCTTTTCTAATTTTATAAGGTTTTATATGAAATCCTTTGAAATCTCTAGAATAATTAATTAACTCATCCATTGTAAATAGAGCTATTTCACAGTTATTTATATCATCATATTTACATGTTTGATGTAAGACGAAATTTGGTGGATAAGGATCATTGAGATAAGCTTTTTGTAATAAAATTCGTGTTATTTCATCTTGGTATTGATGAAATAGATTCTCTAGATCCTCTAAGCTTTCTTTAGGAATTTCCTCCCAGAAAAATCGCGTCGGATCTGAAAGCCTGCTATCCAAATTTTCTAAAAGGTCAATAGGTCTAAATCCGTTGTCACCGCAAAACATTTTTAATCCTACTTCGGCTTGCTCACTAACGCTAATTTCATTCTCACGTAGTATTCTTGAGAATGAAGAAGCTGTAGTGAAGTAGAGTTGAGCATTTCCCGGTTTTTTAGAGTTACAAGTTTTGACGGAAATTCCCCTACTGATTATCCCTGTCGAAGTTTCGAATTTAATAACCACGTCAGACTTGCATTTAGTTATAATATTTTCTGATTCGTCATATAAAACATCACCTGCACCGGAAGTCGCTAGTCCTCCAACCCACCAAGCTTTAAAGCTAATTATATCAGTAATGTTTTCTTTTTGTATTATATATTTCATTAGGTTTATTGCTGGGTTACCAATTACAACATTCTGATTAATTGTAGGTAAATCCATAACAACATTAATATCAATCGAATTAATCATTTTAGTGATTGTTTCTTCAAATTTATGTCCCGCATTTCTTCCAGCAATACCAGCTAGTTTTTGTAATTCCAAAGTTTCCCTGAGTGATTCAGATAACATATTAAACCTCCTATAATATACATGTAATAAGCCAATAATACCTATTATTTATTTTATTGTAAACCTAATTTACAATTCATGTGAAATACAGATTGATTTATATAAAACATTGATTTTAAAGACCAAAAGATGAGATGAACTTGTAAATTCTGAGAGTTTTATATATATTATGTGGAATTCAATTTAGACAGCATTAAAAAATTATTTACGAAATTTAAGAACAACAATTCGTGACTATATACTCGGTTGAATTAGAGTTTAAGAACTACTTGATGAATTTAATTTAAATCTAAAGAAAGTATCCTGGTCTAACGCCAAGTGATGTAAACATAAAATCAAGCGCAGACATTGATGATAAATTCTCGATGAACCCCTTAGCCTCTTTTGAGTTATTAAAAGCTAGTGTTTCAAGACCGTGCTCTACTTCTCCATTTATAGATAAGTATAGGTATAGGAATGTTAAGCCTTCTTTACTACCATCTATGTTATCACCTAAGATTAAAATCATAATATCATCATCTATTGGATTAAATATAGTTGTCACGAATTCTTTACCATCCAATTTAAAATTTCTTTCATTTTCCTTTAAATACTTTAAGAAACCTCGAGTGTCGTTATAATTTCTATATTTCCAGTAATTCCAATTACCCATCTAACATACCTCCTTATAAAGTAGTGTATTCGACATAAATATACAAAACCCTTTATCGAAGTTCTGAATCCCTAATAATTTTTAAGCTGAAAAAATTTAAATCAGTAGGGAATTAATTGAAAAATTATGATCAAATAAAATTGATGCTTGAAGGAAGAGAGAGATCATTACCGCAAGTGATTTGAGACATCAACTTCAATTATTGCATGGTACAAAACCGGGAAGCGTGATTCCATCAGACTTTTGCTATAACCGCTTTAATAATGGTATTACATTTACTAAACATCTATTCGAGTATCTTACAAAGAGTACATATAAGTATCTGGGAGAAAATATTAAATACACAGGGCTGATTTTTCATAAGGCGAAAAGTACACAAGATGAAGTAGTTATTGGGGAATGGCGTGATGGGTGAAAACCATTTATCCATCAGAAATGCAGGACAACGATACTATTAGTGCCGATCAGATTAAACATCTGTATGAAGAATATATTCGAGTGCTGCGTTTTGAGTTACATGTTTTGTCATGCCAACCAACAGAGTTACGCCATCTAATTGGAAGGATTGGAGAATTGTATTGTGCCATTATGACAAACGGACATCTCGCTCGCGAGACGAACCAGCATGGTTTCGACGTAGTGAGCCAAGGACGTATGATTAGTGTTAAAACGACTGCGCAACAGAGTAATGGTTTTATAGTATTTAATAAGAACACATTTGAGAAGTTCGATGACGTGTTCGTTGTCCACTACCGCAATGACGATTTCCACATTCTGTACTATGGATCGAAAACACCTGTTGAAGAAATTGCGCGGACTTATAAAAATACGTATGAAGTGGATTTAGGACAATTGAAAAAGTTGAATTCGGGAAAAAACTGTAGCTCGTTAGTAAGTACAATTTAGTAGTGGCGTATGGTGTAATTTGGATAAATAAAAAGAATACTATTTAGCATCGCTGTCACTCTAATTTCTTAAGTGTGGAGATTGAAAAAAGATTCTTATTTAGAAACTTAAACATTACAAATACAACTCTTTGCGTAAGTAGTTAAAGAGTTGTAGCATATATCCGACTCACACAAAAAAGTTGCGCAATAGCCACAACTTTTTTGTGTGTTAAACAGAACTCTTCCTCTCAAAATACCAATGCAACCGATACTCACAAATCTCCCGTACCCAGACAAACAAAACATCCTCATGCTGCTCCTCAATTTCTATCTGCGTACCAAATACATCCCCCTCAAACACAAACAACTCTTTCGAAGATCCACTCCACTTCGTCATCGGCATACTAGCAATCAACTTCGCCGCTTTACCTTCATCGTATTCCCGAAGTAACTGACCTGCCTTATCCGATAGGTCCGTATCACGGCGATAAGGCTTCTTCATCAAGTACGCATGGAAGAAGGGGGCGACTTCATTCGGTGTCACAGGTTGATACCAGTTAGATGCTCCTCTTGTCAGCATGTACTTCAGTAGAATCATCTTATAGCTTTTATTCATTAGGGTTTTATTGATATCAATGAGTAGGTCTCTATATTGCGTGAGTACTTCTTTCTCCAAGTCACTCAGTTCATCCGCATACTCCAACAGAATCGGATATGTTTTGAATTTCTGCTGGATTGCTTTGGCATCTTCATTTGCTTTTAAGTGATATTCGAGATACGTCGGGCGGTGTCCTAATTCTGCTTTTAAGTCGAAATAGGCGTTAATCAGTCGCTGTTGAATCGGTTCATTTTGTTTCATTGCTTCGAGTAGGTCAATTATAGCTGTTTCGAAATGGAACTCGAAATAGCCTGATTCGGTAAATGTTTCACTGCTAATCTTTGTAGGTAATTCTTGGTTCTCGTTAAAGACTTCGAACTTTTTCCGTGCGTTGCGGTAGTTTCCGATTAAGTCGATGATTACGCAATGGGTTTTGCCGTTTGCCAGGCGCAAGCCGCGTCCGATTTGTTGGGTGAAGACAGTCAATGATTCGGTAGGACGAGCGAATAAGAGTGTGTCTACACTCGGGATATCGACACCTTCGTTGAATAGATCGACAGTGAAGATGATGTCGAGTTGGCCTGTTTCCAGCAAGTTGCGTGCATTGATGCGTGTCTGCCGATCCGTGCTGCCGTGTAAGGCAAGTGAGTGGTAGCCGGCTTTTGTGAAATAGTTGCTCAGGTATATGGCTTGCTTAATGGAAGAACAGAATCCGATCGTGCGGATCTTTTTGTGTTCGTTCCATGCATCGAGTACTGCTTCTGCATAACTGTCTCGTGCTTGCAAGCGTAATAGTTCTTCTTCGTCATAGCGGTTATTGCGCCACTTCAGTTGGCTATAATCGGTTTCGTCCAGTACGCCGTAGTAGACGAAAAGGGAGAGCCAGTTTTGCCGGATAGCGTCAAGGAAGTGAATCGAGATCGCTTCGTTGCCTTCGCATAGACTGTAGACGTCTTTATTATCGAGTCGGTCTGGTGTTGCGGTTAGGCCGAGCAGGAATTCCGGTTTGAAGTAGTCCAGTACTCGTTCGTATGTCGTAGCGGCCGCATGATGGAATTCGTCCACGACGATTAAGTCAAACGCAGTCGGAGAAAATTTGTGCAAGTGGTATTGTCTCGCGAGTGTCTGGATCGATGCGAAGACAAATTCCGTGTCTGCTTCCTTTTGCTGGCTGTTGAAGATTCCGCTTGTACGATTCGGGAAGACGCGTGCGAATGAAGCTTGCGCTTGAGTGAGTAGTTCTTCACGATGCGCGATGAATAGTACGCGTTTATATGATTCTGCAAAGAAAGCGGCTAGATACGTTTTTCCGAGCCCTGTCGCTAGGACGACAAGTGCTTTTTCATAGCCGGCTTCAACGGTTTGATAGAGCGCAGTGAGAGCCAGTTGTTGTGCTGGTCGTGGATCCAAAACAGATGATTGATAAGGTGCTGTTGGATCGACGGTGCTACTTTCTTCTTGTTCGGTTGCACCAAATGTCATTTCGATTTCAGTTTTAGGTTCCCATACTGAACTAAATGGTAGTTTACGATTCGTTTCTTCGTATCGTGTTCTATACAACTCTATTTGTTCACTGTTGATCGGTACCGTGTTCGGAGATAAGAACATCTTCATAAATTCATCCGCAGACGTTTCGAAGATTTCTTCATCTACTGTCGATGGTGCGTAGAGGTTCCATTCGATTCCTTTCGTTAAAGCGGAACGTGATAAGTTAGACGATCCTATAATGACAGTGGAGCAATTTTGTGATTTGAATAGATACGCTTTCGGATGAAAAGAAGTACCTCCGCTTTCAATCATGCGAAGTTCGGCAGTGGGAAGTCCGTCCCTTAATAATTGCAGTGCATCCGGTTGTGTAATCGATAAATAATCACCGGTCAGAATTTTGATATCAGCACCACGCATAGAGGCGTCGCGTAAAGCGGGAAGTACTTCGTTCACCCCGGACTTCATCATGAACGCTGTCACCCAGTAAATCGTATCCGCCTCCGCCGTCAGCCGCTTCAAGTCATCCAGCAAATTTTCCGTCAGTAGGCGCAGTTTAGTCATCCGCCACTTCCACCAGATAGATCCTTTCATTAAATCCACCTCGTGCGTTCGCTTTTTCCGCGCGTACGGTTTCTAGCTCATCTACTGTCACACCGTGATAGGCAGCTGCTGCATGAATCAGTTCTAGTAAATCCGATAGTTCTTCGACGGCATCTTCCGCAGTATTTGCTTCTTCGTACTCCGCCAACTCTTCGTGCATCTTGCTATTTAGTTCTACTATATATTGTGAATCATTCAATATGCGGGTCACGCAAGTTTTTCCGTCGGCCTCGATGATCTCTGGGATGAGGTCACGGACGAGTTTATTATAGATGGGCATCAGTATCTCTCCTCTAGTTTTGTAATTTGCTTTATTCTACCATACCCCACCAGTAGCAGTGATAGCCCAATAGAGTTTGTCATTGGATTAATAAAAATATTGTATTCCAATCTCATTACTAGTAGATTAAATTGCCAAATGTCCAGAATACATTCAAAATTGATTGACTAGCATAGTCGAATAGTAAATAATAAGTAGTAAGCAACTCGTTTTATGTAATGTTAGCTGTAAGTACTTAGAATCATGATAAAGTATGAATTTCCCTTTCTACTAGGGTAAGGAGGTGGGACGGATGTTTTCGACACCAGACTACCAAGACTATACACAATTGATGGGTTCCTTTTCACCGAAAATGATACTCGCATCATTTCTAGTGATAGCTTTCGCTTCCTATACCACACTCGTATTATATGATCGTATGCTAAAGCCTAGTTTCTTTAAGCGGGAAGTATGGCTTTTATTGGCTTCACTGGCATTGTCGTTTGGGATTTGGGCGACCCATTTTCTTGCGATGAATTCACTCTTGTTACCGATTGAAATGCATGTGCATTATGGGTGGGCATTCGTTTGTATATTACCCATTTTCTTTGCGGCATTACTTGCGTTCCAGCTTGTATGTAGCCCGATGAAAGCTTGTTGGCGTCATGCAGTAGGGGCAGCGTTGATTGCGCAAGGTACGACCGCTATGCACTTTGTAGGCATGAAAGCGATGAAGGTGGATGCTGTAATCGTCTACGATTGGAAATTACTTATAGCGGGGAACGTGATTGCTGGATTGCTTGCCTATCTGGCATTGCGAGAAATCAGCAATCTAGAACGTATTTCGGCATCAAAAGTGCTGGCGACGTTTTTCCTGACTGTCGGGACACTTTCTATGCATTATCTAGGCATACTCGCTACTACGTATTATGTAGAAGAAGGACAAGCAGTAAGTGAGTCTGTTATGCATATGCAAGTGATGAATATTTTGATCGGTGTTGGCTCTGGGCTTTTGCTTCTCGGCATGTTATTGATCTCCTATATTGACGGCTATCTCGATTATTGGCTGAAGTATTTTGATGTCTTGACAAAACTACCGAATCGCCGGAATTGGGAACGTTGTTTGACCGATGAAGTCGCAGCGGGAGATGTCGCGATTTGGAATTTCCCTGATTTGCCGCGTATCAATCAATTATACGGGTACTCAGAAGGCGATAGAATCTTGCAGCAAATCGGTGAGTTGCTTGCGAAGTGGAAACCTTCCTATGCACAGTTGTATCGTGTCAGCGGAAATCGTTATCTATTTTGTGTGGAATCTACGGGACGCACCGCAGATTTTTATAAAAACTTGGTAGTCATGCAGCGCGATATGGATCAACTATTACCTATTAAAAACCAAGAGATGCGCTATGCATGTGGATTAGCTAAGGCTGATCAAAACAAATCTGTGAAGACGTTATATAAGGAAGCGTTGATGGTTGTGGAACAAGCGGCAGCTTCACATGAGTGGGGATTGGTGACGTTCGATCCAGTGACCCACGGAATGTCGTATGAGCAAGATGTCTTGCGCGATATTTCCAAAGCGTTGGATGAAAGACATATCTATCTCGTCTATCAACCGAAAGTAAAAGGGGCTAGCCATGAGTTTGTCGGTGTGGAAGCATTGCTTCGTTGGACGCATCCAAAACTTGGCGCGATCCCCCCAACGACATTCATTCCGATCCTAGAGCAAGAAGGGCGAATGGGAGAAGTGACGGACTGGGTTATTCGCGAAGTGTGCAGACAGATTCATAACTGGGATTCGCAAAGTATTCATGTACCGCAAGTAGCCATTAACATTCCAGGCGAATACGTGACAGAACCACATTTACTCGATCTGTTATGGAAAGAAACCACTGCGTATCGATTCGATCCAAGTCGTATTGAACTGGAGCTAACGGAAACGAGTACGGCGAAGTCCACTAACCAGGCTATTGCGGCTATGAAACGATTCAGGCGCTATGGATTCTCAATCGCGCTTGACGATTTCGGGACTGGCGTGTCGTCGTTGTCCTTTTTACAGCAGATGCCGATTACGACGCTAAAAATCGATAAGTCCTTTACAGACAGAGTACCCGCGCCAGCGAAGAACAGTGCAGTGCTAAATGCCATCATAGCGATCGGATGCTCGATGGATCTGACAATCGTCGTTGAAGGAGTAGAGAAGGTAGAGCAAGTGGAATTTCTGCTTGGTTTGAAGTCTGATTTGACTTTCCAAGGATACTATTTCTCGAAACCCTTGACCGTTCCACAACTCGAAAGCTGGCTAGCAGAGTCAAATACGCGAGGTTTCGTACATCCTTAACTCGAACTCATTACTAGATTTATTTATATACCCATAGATTGATAGTCAATTGGTGTGATATACTAGTTCTATCGCACCAATGAATTATATATTCTTGAAATACATATATTAGCAATTGATCATATCGTCTGAGAGGGTGGAAGAGCGTGTCCAATGATTCAGGAATTTTATTGGAAAGTGGCACAAATGAGCTGGAGATTGTCGGATTTGAGATGCAAGGGAACCGTTATGGCATTAACGTGATCAAAGTGAAGGAAATTATCATGCCATTGAAAATCACGCCGATTCCCCATGCACATTTTGCGGTGGAAGGAATTATTCAGTTGCGTGGTGAAGTATTGCCCGTCGTCAGTATGGAGAAAATTTTAGGAATGGCTCCATCAAGCCATCCAGAAGATGCAAAGTATATCGTCGCATCATTCAATAAACAAACGGTCGTTTTCCGCGTACATAACGTGACGCAAATCCACCGCATTTCTTGGAATCAAATTGAGAAACCTTCTGGCATTTATGCAGCAGAAAACTCTCAAGTGATTGGCGTCATCAAGCTCGATGGCGATATGTTGCTGTTGCTGGATTTCGAAAAGATCATTGTAGATATTAATCCGGAAGCAGGTATTAACGTGGAGCAAGTGAAGAAGCTTGGGAAGCGTGAACGATCAAATAAACGCATTTTGATTGCGGAAGATTCCCCGTTATTGCGTAAGTTATTGTATGATACACTCAGTGAAGCAGGCTACGCGAATCTCGACTTCTATGAAAACGGTAAAGATGCGTTTGATTATTTGGAGACGCTAGTGGCGGATGGTGTTGATGTGAAGGAGGAAGTCCAGTTGGTCATCACGGATATCGAGATGCCTCAAATGGACGGACACCATTTCACAAAACGAATTCGTGAAACGCCTCAACTTGCGGGACTGCCGATTATCATCTTCTCTTCACTCATCACAGATGACTTGAAGCATAAAGGAGATAGTGTTGGAGCTGACGATCAAGTCAGTAAGCCGGAAATCGCAGAATTGGTATTGAAGATCGATAAGTATATATTGTAAAAAAGACTTACGTGTACTGCTAACGGGTTCGGAACACGGGGAGAAAGCAGTAAATAGCATACCAATTGGGGACGCGATTCGCATATGAATTAGCGTCCTTATTTTTGTACCTATATCCATGCTTAAAGCGGTTATCAGCAAAAAAATAACAACGCAATGGGTAAACCAATAAACAGCAACACGTAAATTTATGTCGCTCTGCTAATTGCACGGCTGATAGGAGTTTCGGACATGGTATTTAAAATAACTGATACCATTGAAGAGAATAAATGATTTTATGAAAAAATAGAGATATAAGAGGTCGGCTTATTCAACAAACGGGCCTGATTGTGAAGTTAAGGATGTGACATGTGATGCTCTTCAGAAAAATGAATGATAGACAAGTATTCAACTCTAAAAAAGGGTTGGTTTTTGGTTTTTTTACGTACATGTTAGTTTCGGCAATCGATTATTTTTATTATTTATTTACATCAACTGGCTTGTTTTCTCCAGTTTTTATTTTTTGGAGTGGATTGTTAGCTTTTTTCATGTTTGAATTGGTTTTAAATTGTAAAGATAGATTAGCTGGAAAAATGTAAGCAATTGAGCGTTACAATTCCAGAATCGGGCGCAATTCTTGACGAAGGATTTGCATCCTTTCCACAATAGGACCATTTTCTAGTAAAGGGAGGTAGTCAATTGTTCAAGTGTACGTTATATTGTTCTACTTGCAATCGAGAGGTTAAACCTGGTGAAGAAATCTATGTGGAAATGAAAGTTCCACAATATGTTGGCATGGTAGAAATAAAAGCGTATTTGAAAAATGAGGGCAAAATTCATTGTACAGATTGTTCTACACACAATTAAATAATGGTAAGTTAATTCAACAATCGGTCCAGAATGTGGAGCAACTCCTTTAAGGAATATTTGATCTCTTTGCAATATTTTAAAGGGGATTGTGAAATTATGTACTTAAAGTAACGAGGCAGTTTAGTTGAACAAGCATAGTATGAATAATGTGAAATGCTTACCATAATTGAGAGGAATCTAGATATGTCTAAATTTTTTTATAATGGAGAGAATTTTTGGAATGAAAAGGTACCACCTGTTAGTGTTGAAGTAATAGTAAAAGCAGAGAAAATGTTGGGAATAAAGTTTCCCGAAGAATATACTTCATTACTGAAAGAGAGTAATGGAGGTACATTATGTTATTATTATGTGGATAAAGAAGGTTTTGAAGAATATAGAATGCAAGAAATGGCAGGAATTGATTTTGAAAATCCAGAAGAGGGAATATTCTCCTTTTGCGATGATATAAAAGAATATTCACTTCCTGAAAGCATTGTAATACTAGCTTGGGAAACTTATCCTCATTCTTGTTTTGCACTTGATTATACGCATTGTACAGAAAATCCACCAGTAGTGTATTTTTATGAAAACTATCCTGAAGAGGGGATAGTATACTCTAAAACAATCGTTGCACCTACTTTTAAAGAATTTTTGAAGTTATTATTTTATCGACCATTATTACCCCCTTCGCAACTAAAGACAAGTTGGAAAAGAGCAAATAAGACAGAGTAATCTACTTCAACTAACGGGTAGCTTTACTTTAAGAACATTGGGCTACTGAGACGGCTCAATGTTCTTATTGAACTAACGGGGCAGGTTAGTTGAAGATGAGAATGAGGGGGTATGTCGCATTGGACACATACTGTGCAACTACTTATTAAATAAAAAGCCTCTACTTCAGGAGAAATAGAGGCAGTAAAATCAATCTGTTTTTAGTTTAGAGAAAATTTTTATGTCAACAAATTTCCCTTTAGATTTTTCACTTTGTCTTAATGTCCCTTCTAAAGTGAAATTTAATTTTTCAAGGACTTTTATAGAACTTATGTTTTCAGGTTCTACTTTGGCTTCAACTCGATTGAGATTTAGAGAATCAAATGCGTAATTCAATAAAGTCGATACAGCTTCTGTTGCGAAACCATTGCCCCAATACTTTTTAGCTATATCGTATCCAATTTCGGCTTTAGCATTCTCAAAATCTAATGAATTATATCCGCATGAACCAATCACTTCATTAGTCTTTAACTCAACTATGGAGAATCGATTCGCTTTATTATCATTAGCGAGTTTATTAATGTGATTAATCATTTCTTTAGCTTGTTCTTCATCCGTAAAATAATCGACGTTCATGAATCTAACAACATCGGGATCAGACCATATTTTGAATAAGCTAGCTGAATCAGCGGTTGTAATTTTTCTTAAATGTATTCGTTCTGTAAATAAATCTTTAATCAATACTTTTACCTCCCAATTAGTGATTTATGGTGGATTAAAAATACTGACATCTATCTGCGCATAGTTCAGTCCTTTCCATGTTTAGGAACAACCTGATTATAAAATATACTCATAATAATGTAAATGTAAAATAAACGTTTCAGTACGAAGATGAGAACTACAAGACAGATTAGGCGTTATAAAGAAAGGGTGATGAATCTTAAAGTATTAGGAGTAACAGATAATCAAACATACTTTGCAACGATATATCCTAAGACTAATTGCATTGGAAACAGATATAGCAGGGGAGAATCGACTATTAGATAAAATTACGAATGAAATCGGAGAAATGAAAGAAAAACACGGAATTCGTTAATGCATATTTCGACGATAATATGTAATAAAGAGAATTGCCTTATTCAACTAACGGGTGCTTTACTTCAAGAAGGAGTAAAGCATTTTTTCTTATTGAACTAAAGGAGCAGGTTCATTCAATAAATATTTTATTTGTTACACCCCATATATAAAAACGTACAAAATAAATTTTTTAGGAGGCATTAGATGAAACCACGGATTTCGGTTATAACATTGGGTGTAGATGATTTGGAAAGGTCATTGAAGTTCTATCAGGATGGACTCGGATTACCAACAGAAGGAATAGTAGGCCAAGAATTTGAGTATGGTGCAGTTGCATTTTTCAATTTACAATCAGGCGTAAAACTCGCCATTTGGAATCGTAAGAATATAGCCTATGACACAAGCATAAATCAGACACCAAAAAGTCCTACCGAATTTACGATTGGTCATAATGTTGGAAGTAAAGAAGAGGTCGATAGGGTAATGGAACAGGCGGAGAAAGCTGGTGCATTTATTACTGTTCCGGCACACGATACCTTTTGGGGAGGGTACTCCGGATACTTCCAAGACCCAGACGGGCATTTGTGGGAAGTAGTTTGGAATCCAGCTTGGGAATTAACAGAATAAGGTTTTATATCACTTCATTTTCAACTAAGGTTGCTTTAGTTCAATATCGATCTTCAACAATCGGGCGCAATTCTTGACGAAGGATTTGCGTCCTTTCCACAATAGGAGCATTTTGTAGTAAAGGGAGGTAGTCAATTGTTCAAGCGTACGTTATATTGTTCTACTTGCAATCGAGAGGTTAAACCTGGTGAAGAAATCTATGTAAAAATGAAAGTTCCACAATATGTCGGCATAGTAGAAATAAAAGCGTATTTGAAAAATGAGAGCCGAATTTATTGTACAGATTGTTCTAAACGCAATTAAATACTGGAAATTATTCAACAATCGGGCGTGGTAATCGAATAACGGCATGCTGAAAATTGGGTCAGATCGTGAAATATTTAAAGTAGCGAATCCGTGATTGTACGAGGAGCGATAATATGAAAAACAGCACTAAAGGAATTATACTACTAAGCACTTTGTCTTTTGTAATGATGGCAATTTTAATTACTACCCAATCGTATTTCAACAATAAGGAAATACGTCTTGCGAGCGAAGGATGTTATGAAGTAGATGGGATACCTGAATTACAAGGGGGCTTTTTGAATTTAAATTATTCGTTTTCTTGCCAAAAAAACGAATGAAAGTATAAAGTATTCGTTTTTCAATTAACGGGCGTGATAACTGAATAAGGATTTCCCACAATCGAGTCGGATTGTTGAATTTGACCGAAAGAAGGGGGCATTACCTGATGATTTTTTATTCAAAAATGGGTGTATTTCGTCGTAATTTTTTATTGATATTGATATTAATAGTTAGTGTAGTGTAGCAATCAATTATGGGGGTGAACAAAGTGGCTGATGAAAAAGTTATTATAGGTTCAGAAACTGCACATCAATTGAACGGAATCTTGACCATTCCTAAAGAAATAAACGGATTATTTCCTGCTGTTGTATTGGTTCATGGTTCTGGTCCAAGCAATATGGATGAAAAAATCGGGAACGTCTATCCATTTAAGGATCTTGCTGTGGGTTTGTCGGAAAAAGGAATTGCAGTATTGCGATATGATAAAAGAACATTTGTATATGGAAAAGAAATGAGAAGTGATAGTACACTGTCGGTAAAAGAAGAATGCATAGATGATGCTATTCTCGCTGCTGATCTTTTGCGAAGGGACTCACGTATTGATTCAAATAAAATTTTTATTATTGGTCATAGTTTAGGAGGAATGCTAGCCCCGAGAATAGATGCAGAGGGCGGGTACTTTGCTGGAATCATTATTATGGGCGGGTCTCCACGCAAATTTGAAGATATTCTAATGGACCAAAATAACGAAGTTTTGAATTCCTTGAATAAGTTTTTGAAAGGCATTGCCAGAAAACAAATTGCAGCATTATCATCAAAGTTTGAGAACATATACAATCTAAGTGATGAAGATGCAAAATCAACTAAAGTTTTGGGGAAACATGTTAGAGCCTACTATTTCAAAGAAATGGGCGAACATCCTTCTACTAATTATCTGAGGGCATTAAATAAACCCCTATTCATTCTGCAAGGAGAGAAAGATTTTCATCTCTCGGTGCAAAAGGATTTTAATGGGTATAAAAAAATATTGGAAGATAAGCCAAACGTTTCGTATAAACTTTATCCAAACCTAAATCATGCCTTTATGCCTTCTGTTTATGGTGAGATACGAAAGGCGAAAAAAGAGTATAAAGTCTCTCAACATGTCGATAGGCAAGTCATATATGACATTGCTGATTGGATCTTTCAACAAGGAGATCTTGATAAAAGTGTAAAAAACAAAAAGGATAAAGTTTAATGGTTAAGAAAATTCGATCAAACGATGCTTATGTAATTAATCAAGAAGAGGCAGTAGATTTTCGGGCGCTATTCTGTAATAAAGGATAGCGCTTATTTTTCTTTTAAAGGGACATTTGATGAAGGAAGAAACCTAGGCAAAGTTGCGTATTTACGTGAATACTAATATGTTGCATGTGAGATATTGCACGTATACTACGGGGAGAAAATAGTAAATAGATACCAATAGGGGACACAATTCGCATATGAATTGGTGTCCTTATTTTTGTACCTATAACACTGCTTAAAGCGGTTATCAGCAAAAAATAACAACGCATTTGGTAAACCAATAAATAGCAACACAGAAATTTATGTGTCTCTGCTAATTGCACGGCTAATAGAAGTATCGAACATTGTATTTGAAATAACTGATACCATTGAAGAGGAAAAATGATTTTGTGAAAAAATAGAGATATTAGAAGTCGGCTTTTTCAACATTCGGTCCAGATTGTGGAAATAAGGCTTATTAAAGCCTTTCTATGGCGAGAGATACAGCAAATTAATAAGGGAGCACCTGTTAATTGCTGTGGAAGCTGTAATGTTTAATCAAGTATTGCTGTGTTTAACAAAATTGAGGCGCAAGCTTTACAAATGGCGGACACAATAACTGATGCGATTGTGAAACAATCCCGAAAAAGTTTCAAATTAAAAGTTGCTGATTTACGAAAGTGAATCATTCAACTAGTAAAGACAAACACCTAATTGAATGATATTACATATAGTAAATTTATAAGAACTAAAGTTTTTGGAGGGATGAATGATGTGGCAAAATAAACAGTGGTATTACGGTGGTTACCCTTATTATCAACGTAGTTGTTTAAACCCGGCATGTTTAAACCCTTATTGTCAATGTGGAGCGAATTGTAAATTTGACCATAATCCTCAATGTCATGAGGGATGGGGTGACAAACCTATTTATAATCAACGGAAAGATAGTTTAAATAATTCCATGCGTTTAGTTTGGTTACAACACGTATACTGGACAAGAATGATAATAAATAGCATTGCTTTTAATTCACCTGATATAGATGCTGTTACCGCACGTCTACTCCAAAACGCTACAGATAATGGAAATTTATTGAGACCTTACTATGGAGATAAAATAGCCGACATGTACAGCAAATTAATAAGGGAGCACCTGGTAATTGCCGCGGAACTTGTCAAAGCTGCAAAAGCCGGTGATCAGAGAGCTGTAGCAGCTATAGATCGAAGATGGCACGAAAATGGAGAAGAAATTGCTGAATTTCTAAGTAAAATAAATCCTTTTATTTCAAAAGATAAATTCCAAGCAATGTTTTTCGAGCATCTGGCTCTTACTAAACAGGAAGCAGTACTTATACTCCAAAACAATATTCAATCAAGTATTGATGTGTTTAACAAAATTGAGGCGCAAGCTTTACAAATGGCGGACACACTAACTAATGCGATTGTGAAACAATTCCCCCAATTTTTTTCAGGATAAGAGTTGTTGATTGCACAATCAGGTATTAAATGGAACTAATTATAATTTCAGTGCCTTATTAATTTAGTTTAACAATGGCAAGAATGTATGCACATAAGAAATATTAACGCTTGTAAGTTAATATCAGTTAATAAAAGCTCATTAGTTATTCAACAAACGAGCGCTATTCTGTAATAAAGAATAGCGCTTATTTTTCTTTTAAAGGGACATTTGATGAAGAAAGAAACCTAAGCAAAGTTGCGTATTTACGTGAATGCTAACATCTCCCAATACACTAAGGAGGCTAGCCGGACCCTTGCAATGAATAATTACATGCCTTTGAATACCCTTTACCATGTTGATCGTGGATAGTTGGCTAGAATTCAGAACCATCAACTGTTTGGTTGAATCTTTTTCTGAAAGGCCGTTTAACAGTAAACTTAGCGGTTAAGATACCAATTAAAATAAGAATTGCCCCTACATATCCTGTAGCTTGTAGTGTTTCCTGTACGAAAATAAAAGCAAATAATGCTGCAAAAACGGGTTCTAATGAAAATATGAGACCTGTATGTGTTGGTGTAGTATACTTTTGTGCGCATGCTTGACCAATAAATCCAATTGCACTGCAAAGTATGCTTAAAGCCAGTATAGAAACCCATGATTCGGTTGTGCCAGGAAGATGGGGCCTTTCGAGAAATAATGAAAATAGCAGCCCCCATGCCCCGGTAAAGCCGAGTTGTATAATCCCGAGTGCGATAGAATCAACGTTTTTCGTAAACCTGCCTGTCACAATGATGAGAATGGCATAAAATAGTGCCCCTAAAATGATTAGGAAGTCTCCCGAATTGATCGTCAATTCATTAGTTAACGTCAATAGAGCAATCCCGGTAATAGAGATGCCCACGCCTAAAATCACGTTGTTTTCAGGTTTTTTTCTAAATAGGATGGCTAGTAACAATGGAACAAATACAACGGAGAGGCTGAATAAAAATCCTGCATTTGAAATAGATGTGAATTTTAATCCGATCGTAACAACAGTAAATAATACGAACAAGATGGACCCTAGTAGAAATCCATAAAACACTGTCTTGAGATCTACACGTATTAACCGCTTGTAGAATACAGCGCCGGCTAATATAAAGGCAATGCCAAAACGTAAGGCTATCAGGTTAAACTCTTGAATAGAACCAAGACCTATTTTTGTAAACAAATAGGATGAACCCCAAAGCATCGTAACAATCAGCATCATGAAATTTGCCTTTAATTGAGTATCTGAACCTATCCCATTTACTACCCCGGACAATTTATTCCGATTCATTTTGATCACCTATCCCATCACGAATTGATTGTTTATAAGTATAGCTGTAAACTGAAGATTAGAAAAATGAATGTTTGTGAAGAATGACATGAATGATTTTCATGCAAGAGGAGGGAGCAAAGTGTCTCTAGTGAAGTTTGAGATATTCAGTACAGTAGTGGAATTAGGGAGCCTAACGAAAGCGGGTGAAACAATCGGTTTAAGTCAATCGGCTGTGAGTCATGCCATAGCCAGCCTTGAATCAGAATGGGGATTTACCTTACTCAATCGAGACCGTTCAGGTATTCAATTGACCCATAACGGAGAGCGCATATTAACATACATACGTGAAATACTAAAATGGAACGAAGAGTTGGGTCAAGAAATAGCCAGTATCAATGGGTTGGAAATTGGTACAGTACGTATTGGTACGATTTCTAGCGTGTCTGTACACTGGTTACCTGAAATCTTGAAAAAATTTACTGACCATTACCCGTCGATCGAAATCAAATTGATGGAAGGGGACTATGACGATGTCGAGCATTGGATCGCAACTGGCTTGGTTGATTTTGGGTTTGTGTCCCTACCGACTTCGCAACACTTTGAAGTGATTCCCTTAAGAAAAGATCGAATGCTCTGTATCCTTTCAGATGAGCATCCTCTTGCCGATCAAAATGAAATTAGTTTTGAAATGATTAAAGGGGAGCCTCTCATCAAGTCGAAAAAAGGGAGTGATAACGATTTAATAAGAATTTTAAAAGAACACCATGTTACAGCTAATATAAAATTTGAACTTACAGATGACCAGGCAATTATTGCAATGGTCGGAAATGGTATGGGAATCAGTATACTTCCTGAAATGGTTTTACATCGGATTCCAACAAATGTTCGAGCCCTTACATTAGAGGGAGAAAATTATCGAACAATTGGTATTGCGGTTTCATCTTTTAAAACCCTTGCTCCATCTACGAAAAAGTTCATTGAATATCTGAAATCATGGCTAAGTGAGCCTCCAAAGTTCGAGTAGCATTAGCTATATCTTCAAAAATGGGGCGCGCTTATGTAATAGATTGATTTAAGATACTGGGGACGCCAGATTGTGAGAAGATGAAAAAAATGTATCAATAAAATATACTTCTTAAAAAAAATGAACTTTTGGCTAGACGTAATCAAAGATTCACGTTGTCTGAAGGCGAGTTTTCATCTTGTGTAACATCGTCCATGATAAATCTCTATGATAGGGGGTTGTATTTTTTTGGAAGAGCAAAGGTATCATAATCTAAAATTAGGTGAAAGAGGAGCCTATCTCAGTATAGTCGCTTATATATGTCTATCCATTTTAAAATTATTTATAGGGTATCTGAGCGACTCTGAAGCCCTTAAGGCAGATGGTTTAAATAATACAACGGATATTATAGCATCGATTGCTGTCCTGATCGGACTAAAATTATCGAGGAAACCCGCAGATAAAAATCATAAATATGGCCATTGGAAAAGTGAAACAATCGCATCGCTGGTTGCCTCTTTCATTATGATGGCAGTGGGTATACAAGTTTTAATTAGCACAGCCACTTCCTTTTTCCAGGGAGGAAAGGAATCGCCAGATATCATGGCAGGATATGTCGGTATCTTCTCCTTTATAGTCATGTACTTTGTTTATCGATACAATAAAAAATTAGCATTAAAAATAAACAGCCAAGCTGTCATGGCTGCTGCCAAAGACAACATTTCAGACGCCTGGGTCAGTATCGGAACTGCTATAGGCATATTCGGATCACAGTTAAATATGCCATGGCTTGATACTTTGACTGCATTAGTAGTAGGATTTCTTATTTGTAAAACAGCATGGGATATTTTCAGAGAGGCTTCTCATGATTTAAGTGATGGTTTTGATGAAAATCAAATTGAAATTTATAAAAAAACTATTCAAACCATAAAAGATGTTCAAAAAGTCAAAGAAATTAAAGGTAGGTATTACGGTAATAATGCAGTAGTTGATATTGTAATTCTGGTTCAACCAAACTTAAGTCTCAAACAAGCACATGACATTTCCACCTTAGTTGAAAAAACATTAAAAGAAAAAAATGATGTATATGATGTTCACGTTCATGTAGAACCAAATACCACGTGTAACGAAGGGGAATAAGCACGGAATAACGGACCATAGTGGGAGAAAATTAGATTGAACTTCGAAAGTTACCTACAAATGGTGGAACAGATGTAGTTGAAATGGCCAAGGTCATTTTTACCTCTTCTATAGAGATACGGATAGTAGGGGATGATATACTAACATGTACTATTTCACTACGAGCATACGACGAAATTTAGTATATTGAAAACATATAAATAGAGGGTGGAGTTTAATGCAATTTATGCTAGACCGTTCAATAAAAAAACCGATGTATAGGCAACTTGCGGAACAAATAGAGAATGGGATACTATCGGGTGATTTATCTCAGGACCAGCCATTGCCATCTGAACGTGAGTTAGCAAAAAAGTTAGGGATCAATCGGAGCACAGTTGTGACGGCTTATGATGAGTTAGAGGCGAGTGGATTAATTGACAGAAAAAAAGGAAGCGGCACGTATATCAATACGGATATATGGGGACTAACTCATAAAAGGGTCCCGAATTGGGGTAGATATGTGGAGGATGGATCATTTCTTCCGAATCTTCCTCTGGTACAGAAACTTCGTAATGAAACGGAGCAAGAAGGAATGATTAACCTATCAAGCGGGGAACTTGCAGCAGATTTACAACCTAACGCCCAATTCGCTAGGATTCTTAAGGATTATGCGTTTGATGCGAATTTAGGGTACGATCATCCTTTAGGCGATGTGGAATTACGGGAGACCATTTGTCAACATGTAAAAACCTATAAAAATATGGTTGTGGAGCCAAACTCCATACTGATTACATCGGGCGCTCAGCAAGCCATCCACCTAATCGTTCAATGCCTGTTAAAACCAGGTGATACAGTAGCCATTGAAGACCCATCCTACGCATTCTCTTTACCGATCTTTCAATCGTTTGGTATTAAAACGCTATTACTCCCAGTTGATCAATATGGCTTAAATCCCGATGATATTGTCGCTTTACAAAGAAAACATCGTATTCGTATGCTTTTTTTAAATCCTGATTATCAAAATCCTACTGGCACAAAAATGTCTCTAGAACGTCGAAAGAGAATATTGGAATTATCCTCAACGTACGGTATTCCCATAATTGAGGATGATCCGTATAATTTGACGTCATTCGATGGGGACATTGGACCCACGTTAAAGTCAATGGATGATAATGAAAATGTTCTATACATTAGTTCCTTATCAAAAGTGGTTGCATCAGGATTACGCATTGGTTGGATTATTGGACCAGAAAAAGTGATTACGCGTTTATCAGACGGCAAACAGCAAATAGACTTCGGTCATAGTGTTTTTCCACAATGGATAGCAAATCAATTTCTAGATTCCCCTCAATTTGATAAACATGTTTCAAATTTAAGGATCCAACTGAAGGAGCGTAGAGATGCGTTAATTTTAGCATTGGACAGTTTAACTAAAAATGAAATTACATATGTAGTGCCACAAGGCGGAATTCATTTATGGTGTAAAATACATCACGAAATGGATGAATATAAGTTACTTGAAGAATCTATGAAAAATGGCGTTTCATTTGTACCTGGGAGACTAATGGGTTCAAAAAATGGATACGTACGGTTTACTTATGGTAAAGGTAACGGAGCTTCCATACAAGAAGGCATTTCAAGGTTCGCCTCCGCGCTAAGAAGTTATAGGGGATAATGTTTGAAGAATACCAATGAATTTTTGGCTGCCACATTTGCTCCCTAGAATTGTGTCGTTGTCGTACTGTAACGTCAACCACATAATTCAGGGAACGATGATGAATAATCCACCCCTCAGTCAAAAAGTCTTCAGGGAAGAATCTACAGAATGTATTAGTGAAATACGAACGTATTCAGTGGGCGTAGACGGTTCCTGAGATTTGAAAAAACATATGCCTTTTCACTGGACCTGAACCGTCCACCGATGTTAATAAAATATAAATATAGATACAAGAGTCAATATAACAATAACTGGGAGTGATAAAACATAAATCCACAGCAAATTGGAAAAACTTTTTTTACTACTGTAATCTTTATTCATAGAATTAGCAGTGGATATGGTCAAAATTAGCCCGACCGCTAAAATAATGACCACGAGAATCATTGATGCAATAAGGAACACCTTTACGCCTTCCTCCTTTTTAGAAATACATTTCTTCATTCTATACATTATAATTCTATAATACAAAGCATTTTCGGGGACCATCCACTTGGGGGTTATTTAAACCAACCACTTTTAATGTAGCGGGTATCTTGTCGTTGAGTACCAGTCACTCACATAACTATAAATGTAAAAGAGATTAAATTAAAAAGGACATCTGCAATTGGGCGCGATTCTGTAATAAGATTAAGCGCTGCATTTCAGTATGAGGATCAATTTTTGTGAAAACATTTGTCTAAGCGTTCTAATTATTTGTTTTGCACTTTCTGATATATACATACAATCCCTTGTCTACCTTTATGAATATCGTAATTGTAGGGGGGTGAAATAGTATGTGCAAAAAGAAAAAAACAGGTTGCCGTTGTAAGTGTAAAAAGAAATGTCCACAACAATTAACCCGGTGTGAAGGAAGTCAATGTCAACAAATCAGAAGTCGGATTGCTTCAGAGGGTTATGATGCTGCTACTAATATAGTTTATAACTACACTCAATTAAACAGATGCTTTCGCCAAGCAGTTGAATATTGTCAGAGTTTAGGGGATCCTTTTCGTATCGCTACTATAAGCGAACTGGAACTACTCGCTCATCTGTTCACATATATCGATGATGATGGCAATTTAAAAAAATGCCCTACATTAGTTTGGAGCAGAGATGTAAATGGGCAGCCCATTATTGTTCGCATTGCGCCATGTAACGGTGGGCAAATCAAGATTGTAAGAAAATCAAATCTAAAAAAATGTAAGGTTCAAGTTATTTGTGTCGCTCCTGCGGGAGGGTAACTTTATATTACAAATACTAGGGACAATGCAACAATCAGGTGCGATTGTTGAATGAAAAAATGCTCAGGCTTCTATGCCTAAGCATTTTTTCTTGCTTTTTCTACTATCAATTCGGTTACAAATCATACGCTAAATGGATTGTTAATTGGGTTACGTTTTCGTGTTTTCTCTCCACCTACCGAACCCGTTAGTGTACTACGGAATTCTTTTTTTTGTTCCCTCAAAATAACGCGCCACTTCCCATGAAAGAGGAAAGCAGCGCGTTAGTTGTACTATGGAATTGTGCAGTAAGCAACTAGATTATTTATTGTCGTCAGATACATTCTCTTTGTGTTCTTCTGGAGTATCTTCAGTAGATGTTTTTTTCCTAATATCATAATACTTTTCCGCACCGATTCCGCCTTCGCCAATCATTTTG
Source organism: Sporosarcina sp. P18a (assembly GCF_002743135.1). NCBI lineage: Bacteria > Bacillati > Bacillota > Bacilli > Caryophanales > Caryophanaceae > Sporosarcina > Sporosarcina sp. P18a. Next base: position 203,765 of record NZ_PDYQ01000004.1, read on the forward strand.
GAAATTTCCTTCGACCGCATTTCGTTCTTTCTGATAATCTCTTGTCTGTCATCTTTAGTCATTTGTAATTCCTCCTTATACTAAACAATAGTGTTCTTTTTAAGAAAGAGAATGTGACTCTATTCCATTTTATCATATACGTATGAACAATTCGAATTATTGCATATATCGCTAATTTTTATTGTAGAATAGTACCTAACCGGTATGTAATATTTGGAAGTGGTGGTATATTCATTGGAAGTGTTTATGCAATGCTTATGGAATTAACTTGAAAGGGGACGTATATAAAATGAGGAAATTATTCGTGTTGCTGATAGTTATGGGTGTGTTGGTAGGGTGTGGCGAGAAGCAATTATCCTATTCTGATGTGACCATCGCCCAAGTGAATGCAGATGTGAAAAGTTTCATTGACGGTATAGAAACTTCTGAAGGGCCTGAGGGAAATGGCATCTATATGTTCAATGAAACAGAAGTAAAACGATATTTGTATCTAAATCAAGATTTCCTGGAAAGTGGCAAAGGATTTGGCGATATGGAGATTAAAACGGATGAGAACTCTATCCAGATATACTTGCAGGAGAATGATGAACCGACAGAAGACGAGTATAAGTTATACAACCTTACATTGGATCGAAAATATGAATATATGCAAGTATTTAAAAATGATGAAGAAACACATTTCCAACTGATTGGATTATGACACAGAAGGAATCATAGTGGCGGCAAATCTGTCGCTACATGCGGAGTACGAGGAGAGATGGTATGAAGTTGGTAGGGTGTATTTTAGTGGCGGGGATTTTAGGAGTTTTGGCGTTTACGGGACCTATAGGTTGGTATATGTTAGCTGCCATCATCGTCGGAGTGATTTTCAGGTCGTTTTGGTTGTTGAAGGAAATACATCAACATACCGTCCCAGTCGATGCGTACGATGGCGTGAAGGGTGCATACGAGAGATATATTCTTGAACGAGAGGAACGGGAAAAGTCGGAGCAAGATGGTTGAGGCTAGAACTTCAGTTGGGAAGAAGTGAATGACACAGCGTGGTGTATGTGTATCGACAGTTTGTGGGAATGGGTGAGCGCGTGTGAAATGGATTGGCATGATCGTGGCGGTACTTGTAGTTATGGTGTCTGTGTGGATCGTTGTGAATAAATCCTACTATCCTTCTCTACCAATAGAAAATCTATCGGCGAAAGAAGTCATCAGACAATTGAATGATTCCGATCAAAAGATTGTAGAAATTGCTGCAGAGGAAGACTCCGCGTGGTATATCACAAGAAGCCAGAACAAAGGTATTTCAATAGCTGATGAAACGATTAAAGAAATGATCGGCTCTAAAGGGTGGGCATTTAAAACAAAAGAGGGTTCAGGCCTTTTCTTTGAAAAAGAAGGTGAAACCTTGCTCGTTACGACGCAAATGTGGACGAAAAAGTATGTTCTGGTTCATGTGTCAAATCAGTTTAAGGAAATGTGAAGTGGTTGTGCTTTTGATATGAATTTGATGAGCTAGAAAATGATGTGATTGTCGTACAACGTATACAAGGAACCGGCCAATTTAATATAGTTAGGGTTTTTTTAGAGATTGCAAATTTTAGCAGACAAAGGTTGTGAGAAAATGAAATCTATATTCTATTTACTCATATTGATTTCAATTATATTGGCTGTGGTTACATCTAGTTTAAATATTCATACGGATAGTAAATCTGTGATCTATGGATTGTCAGCGGTAGGTTTAATTTTAGGAGCATACTTCAGTATTAAAAAACCAAAGGAAAATAAAGGATTTTAGAAAGTATATACTTCAACCAACGGGGACCATTGTTGAATAAGAATTATGCCTAAATCGGGTCATTTTACAGAATAGAGAGGAGATAAAATGACAAAACAATGGACGTACTTCTTAGGTTTCTTTGTACTGTTTCCAATATTTTTCATGATTATCTCATTCTTATGGAAATATGTTTTCAGAGGCATTGAGCTAGGGGAAGTGTTAACGGACACCTTAGGCATATTGGCGATTTTTTATTTTATAGTGAGTGTCTTCTTTAGTTTTCGGATGCGGCTGCAATGACACATTGCGTTATACCTGAATCTGGCGCGATTGTTGCACAAGTGATCGCGACTATATCGCAATCGGACCAGATTGTTAGAAAAGGGGAGAGTAAGTTGGATAATAATAAACATCCTAAAAACCTTATTATCGTACGATTGGTAGCGACAACATTCATACTTCTGTCTTTAATATTGCCGTACTTCGGGTTAATGGAGCATAGTACAACTCCAATTGTGATTTTCATAATACTTTTTGTTTTTTACGTTATGGAAAATAAATATTGTGAAAAGACCGCGAGTGAATAGGTTTATACAAGAAGTTTTATACAAGAATAGGGCGCGATTCTTGTATAAGGGACCTGCACCCTATTAAGTAATAGGGCCATTTTGCGAAATAATTTATGCTTGGAGGGGAAGCAATGAAAAATGCATTTCTAATTCTTGGTATGAGTATGACAATAATCGTTGGTGGAGGATTTCTTATTCATTTAATAAGAGATTCTGACTTTTACATAGCTGAATTCATAGTAGGGATTATAGGCATAATTATGTTAATTTCTGTGATATTTCTTAAAGGCGGATCGAAATCTCCTGACAATAAATATGTGCAATAAACGGGGGTGTTTGCTGCACGAGTAATCGCCCTAATATCGCAAACGGGCCATTTTCTGAATATAGGGTGATGGAGAAGAGGAGGGGATAATTATGCCACGGTGCACTAACTGTAATTATAAGTGGAATGCCAAAGACATAATCGCTCTTGGATTTTCAAAGAAGGGAAAAGACTGTCCCAATTGTGGTGACAGACAATACATCTCTGCTGAATCGCAGAGATTATTAACTTTTGGATGGTTAAGTCTAATATTTGTTCCGTTTATTATTTCTAAAATTGAATTAAATGGAATAGATGAGCCCGTTTGGTAATTCCATAAATGGACGCGATAACTAAATAAGGATTTTCCACAATCGGGCCAGATTGTCGAGCAAATTGGAAAGATAATCTAGGTGATTAGGGGTGTTACTTTGAAAAAAATGATTTTAACTATACTGCTTTTCATAAACATATTGTATATAGCTAATTACCTTATTAATTTTGAAAGTTTCACATTAAATATTTTGTGGCTGATCTTTTTTATCGCCAGTATATGTGTATCCCTTATTTTCCTCTTTAATTCAAAGGAAAGGTCAGATTACAGACCTTTAATCTTATCGGTTATGGTTTTAGTAATTAGTATTGGTTCGCTAGGGTCATATGGTTTTCTATATTTTATAACACATCTTATGGGTTAACTTTTTTCTCGCAATAGGGTGCGATAACTGAATAAGGATTTTCCATAATTGGGCCATTTTGCAGATAAATGGGGGTGTTTTGATGAAAAAGAAATCTCTCTTTTACTGGCGAATATTCGTACTTGCCGTTATGCTCTTGCTTTTTTTAACGAAAGTAATAAGTCTAGACACCTATTTAACCATGATAGGTGGAATACTAGTCTTTGTCGGCATCCCTGAGATTATAAAGGCAATAAAGGAAAAAGACAGAAAAGAAAATCCATAAACGGGAGCGATCCTTGTATAAGGGATCTGCACCCTATTCAGTAATCAGGCCATTTTATTAAACGGGAAAGGCTGAAGTAAATGAGTGACAGAATTAAAATAAACGCTAAGTTTTTGAGCGTGCTGTTTCTACTTGTTGGTTCAACTTTACTTGTACAAGTAAGCCTTAGGAGTTTTACTGACTTGCCGAGAATGGTTCCATCGGTATTACCTGTGATAACTTGGATTATTCTCATCGTGTGGTTTTACTTCTACAAACGAATAAGGGATTAGAAGGAGGAGATTATCATCAAACATTTTATAGGTGCTTTACTAATGACTAGCCTTTTGCTCTTATCTGCTTGCACTGAAGAGAATAATACAAATTATTTCCCAACACCAGAAGCTGCTTTGGAAGATCTGATTCAAAGCGAAGGAATTAAAGGAAGTATTGACTTGATAACTACAACAGACGAAATGGAAATATTAGTGATTGAACAAAATAAAAACAGTTATTTTGTAGCTGAATTGCTAGAAGATAAAAAAGGCTACACTGCCAATAGAATATCAGCAAATGTAGTGATGGAGCTAGGGGGAAGTTGGGAGTTAAAGACCAATTCGAAACACAAGTACACCATCTTTTTTGAAAAAACACAAGAGAATCAAAACTTCTATCCTTTATCGAATGAGGATTATTATATATCACTTGTAGAAGGCCATCAGGTATTAAAAGAAGACTCCATTACTAGGAATTCAATAAAAGATATTAGAGCGGTAAAGGATTAACTACGTGATGGCTAGTGGTCACTAACAATATATTCGATTATCAGGTGCAGTTGTTGAATGAGGACAGGACACTGCAAACATATGAAGTGTTAAAGACTCAACTAGTAGGGGATGATTGGCGTGTGGAAAAAGATACTACTAATTTTAACGGTGGCACTAGGCGGAGTTATGCTATCAGTCACGATTGACAGTTTGGGAGATCAAGATAATAATACCATGCATCTAGTAGGTGGATTGCTGTTGTTCATGGGAATACTAACACTTTTTCAATTGAATAGAAAAGGATAGTCAATTATCATACGAGATTGTCAAAGCTGAAAAAGTGTTGGAATGATACGAAATATTCATTCTCCTGTTAAGGATATAAAACATTAGATGAAAAGCCATCCGACGCTTTCGATATTTGCGGTATTTGTTTTTGGGAAGACGATAACGTTCAATTTGATGATCCAGACTATACTGGCGGAGCTAATGAGCCGTCGTTACGAGAAGCACAAAAGAATTTTATCGAATTTGGTGTAGCAGAAAACAGATGTGGGTTGGAAACCATTATATAATCAGAAGTTATTTTAGAATCGAGTGCGATTCTATAGCAAGGAATTGCGTTTGACCTACATAAGGGCCACTTAATTACATACAGTATGTTGAAAAAAATGGGGGATAACAATATGGAATTTGATTTAATTTGGATTGGATTAGGAATTGCTGCAGCTGGATATTTTATAGGAGATGGGCTCAAAAATTTTAAAAATCCGAATGCTAAAGATAGTCTCAGCGAAATCTTTAGCGATGATGATGAACACGAATTGATAAGGGAAAATAATGTTCATTACTTCATGGGGATTTCCAAAGAAGATGCGAAACACTTGATTCAAGAATATCCAAACATACCACGCGTAGTTATAAATAATAAAATATATTACCCTAAAGCAAAACTTCGTAAATGGTTATCTGATTTAGGGGCGTGAACGATCTAGTAATTTGGCCAAATTGTTCGATAGGTAAAGTTATCAATACAAAGGGGGAGAGGTAAATGATTCTTGGATTGCATCATGCGCAGATCACAATTCCGAAAAATGCAGAAGAGGAAGGTAAGTATTTTTATTGTGATGTATTGGGATTGAAAGAAGTAGAAAAGCCAGAGTCACTTACTGGTCGTGGAGGATTTTGGTTAAAAGTCGGCGACAGAGAGGTTCACGTAGGCACAGAAGACGGTTTTAACCGATTAACAACAAAAGCGCATTTAGCTTATCTGGTAGAGGACATCTTACATTGGAAAGGCGTGTTAGAACAACATACGATTCAAATCATTGAAGGCGTACCAATTCCAGGTTATGACCGATTTGAATTTAGAGATCCGTTTGGGAACAGAGTAGAGATGATTCAAGAATTATAAGTACAGGGTTCAGCAAATGGAAGCAGTTGTTGAATAAACACCGTACCAGCAGCGGGGAAGCTTTGTATAAGGAATGGAGTGAGAGTTAATGGCAAGTCAGGTTTTTGGGATGATTATTCTCTGGATTATAGGATTATTCATTCTTTATCTAGTGATCTATAAAGCAGTCAAAGAAGGAATTAACAAGTCTGTAGTGGGACAGTCAATAGAAAGAACAGCCGAGCCTGTAGTAAATAAAAAGTCATTTATTGATGATGATTTAGATAATTAAAAGGTTTACATGCAAATGAGTGCAGTTGTGGAAGATGAATTATTCCCGATTAGCGAACAAGAAATTGGAGAAAGATAGGTTGAAAAATGGAGAATACCGATTTAAAAGTATTAGAAATACCAAAGTGGGGGCGCTATTTACGAGGGAAATGGCTTGAAAACTTTGCTGGGCATCTAACACATGATGAACAAAAGGAAATATACATGTATTCATTTCTTTGGCATTTATGTAGTTATGAAAAAACGGTATGTCTTGAAAAAGAGGAGGCAGTAAAAGCATTTGAGAGGCTAAAAAAGCATAAATGTACAATTTTTTATCAATTTATACATGATGGATTCTTAGTTCAAAACGCAGAAAATCTCAAAGTACATGATTTACCGTATGACGAAGAGGGAGACCTGGATTATAGAGATCTGTACGTAATGGATTGGGAAGGTAAATGGACATTTATTATAACGCATGAAAACAATTGTCTCGGACCGTATTTTATTCAAAACTCCTAAACTCGATTTAGTAATGGGGTGCAGTTCTGTGGAGATATTTGCGCTTGTTCAATAATAGGGCCATTTTGTTTAAGAAGAAAAAGGGTGTGGGTTATTTGCTGATTTTATTACGTTTAGTTTTCGCAGGCCTAGCTGCGTTATTTGCGGGATATGGAATTATCACTCAAGACTTTAGGCTATCTCCGTATATGATACTGTTTTTAGGTTTAGCGCTATTGGTTATGGGGTTAGAGGAGTTTCAAAAAGATCGAAAAGTGTCTGGCTCTTTTTGTATTGTTGTTTTTTTATTTTCGTTATATGTTTCAATCGAGGGGGTTATATTGAATTAGCGGGTGCAGTTGTTGAACAAACGGGTGCGATAACTAAATAAGGATTTTCCACAATCGGCAATTTAGTATTATTGTTCAGTGATACATTCCCCATATTCCAAAATGAGGGAGTATTAAATATGTCTAAAAATATAATGTTGTTAATTTCAGGAATCTTATTTGGTTGGTCAGTAATTAGTATCATTACAAAAAACTTCGACGGGGATTTCTTGCTTATACTACTGTTGGGCGTTTCTATAGGATATGGCGTCGGGAAAAAAGAGCAAAAAGATTAACTTTCTTTGTAACTCATTGCTATAAATATGTGCAATTCTTTGATAAGAATTTGCTCACGTTTCAGTAAAAGAGCCAACTTGTCGCATAGAATGATTTATAAAAAAGAGATGTGAATTTCGGATAGTAGAGAAAAATAGAATACAACGTTTGAGGAGGGATAAAGTGGATGTATCGGAATGGGATATACAAGAAGTAAAGCAACTTAAGAAATTGCAATTGGTACAATTCAGTATAGTGATGTTGGGTATATTTACCCTGTCTGTTCTTTATGTAAAAGCAGAATGGCCACTTTCTATTTTCTTGACATTAACTTGCATACTATTATGGTTTTTCGCTGTACACGCACTTTATATCCTCATAACAGAAAAAACAACGGGCACCAAAACAAATAAGCTTGTTCAGGCATTTGATAAAGATCGTTGGGGAAAGAAGCGATGGAAGAGAAAAAAGATAACTGAGGTTGTTATTCTCAGCATCGCAAGCAGTATGTTCACAGTATTCGCCATTACTCTAAACACTAGCTCCGAATCGCTACAATTTTATAACCTCTTGCCATTTATCGGAGCTTGGATTGGTTCTACCTTGGGTACTATGGCTAGAATTAGTAATTTAGAATAGGTATATACCATTGTCTTATAGATCATCAAAATTTTAATTAACTTGTTAAATTCGTTAATAATGTAAATCAGTAATTAATAATAGAGTCAATATATGCTACTACTAAATCTGGAGGATACGTATGAATGAGATTTTATTGCAAGGTGTTCAAGTTACGCTGAGACCGATGAAAAAAGATGATGTAGAAGCTCTTTACGGTGTTGCGCAAGATGAGCGAATATGGACGCACATGACTATTTCAATGAAGACCCGATACGACATGGAAAAATACATTCAAGCAGCTCTCAGTGCAAAAGAGCTTGGGAGTGAGTATCCATTTGTTATTATTCATAATGAATCAAACAAAATCATTGGTTCAACTAGATTGATGGATATTGCTTTGGCACATAAGCGCTTGGAAATTGGAAACACTTGGCTACACCCTGAGTTTTGGCAAACTTCCATCAACACGGAATGTAAATATTTGCTGTTTACTCATTGCTTTGAAGAATTACAAATGAATCGTGTCCAAATGAAAACCGATCATGAAAATATTCGTTCCCAACGAGCAATTGAACGCATTGGTGCTATAAGAGAAGGCGTTCTTCGCAATCACATGATCCGGATAGACGGAACAATTCGTCACACTGTCATGTTCAGTGTTACCAAGGAACAGTGGGCGAGTGTGAAAGAAAGTATCAAAGCCAAAAGGTAAGGATTCACAGTGATTAGGGGTGTTAACTTGAAAAAAATGATTTTAACTATACTGCTTATAATAAACATACTTTATATAGCTAATTTCCTTACTAATTTTGAAAGTTTCACATTGAATATTCTGTGGCTGATCTTTTTTATCGCCAGTATATGTGTATCCCTTATTTTCCTCTT
>NZ_PDYQ01000005.1:0-142601 GCF_002743135.1 Sporosarcina sp. P18a
CTCATGCGAGAAAATGGATTATTCGGTATTAGCCCCGGTTTCCCGGAGTTATCCCCATCTGAAGGGCAGGTTGCCCACGTGTTACTCACCCGTCCGCCGCTAACTGAAGGAAGCAAGCTTCCTTCAGTTCGCTCGACTTGCATGTATTAGGCATGCCGCCAGCGTTCGTCCTGAGCCAGGATCAAACTCTCCATAATACTGGCTGACGATATGCCGCGGATTGCGTTGTCAGTTTCACTTGCTCAGTCGGTCACGTACCTAAAGTACGCTCCCTCTTTCGCTCGATCACTTCCTAGCACTCCACAACATCTCGCCAACCAGTTAGATGAAAATTCGATTAGCTCGAGTTTCATTTGCTGGCATCAATTAAGATACTCATTTTGTTTGTGTCACCGCAAGGTGCACAAACTGTATTTCGTTAACGTTTTGCTGTTCAGTTTTCAAGGTTCGTGTTTGTTAGTCGTATAAAAGCGACTTCTCTATCCTACACTCGGTTTTTGTCGAAGTCAACAACTTTTTTAAAAAAGTTTTTTATGTTGTTTTCGATTACGTCCGAAGCGACAAGAACTAATATACAATAGATCGTATAGAGAAATCAAGTGTTTTTCGTAAATAGTTTTTTCTTTATTGCTTTTATATCAATAACAAACAGCAAAACCCCTATCAGGACAACGATTGCACCTCTTAATTGTAGAGAAGTTATTTTTTCGTGCAACACAAAAAACGCAGCAATTGAAGCGAGTACCGGCTCAAACAGAACGGCGATCGACACGACATTTGTGCTCACCCATTTGACTGCCCAGTTGAATAACGTATGCCCCAACAGATTCGGTAAGATAGCCAAAGCTAGAAACCATCCCCAATCCGAAGTGGGATATCCGAAGAAAGGTTCTTGCGTGATGAGCACATAGAAAAACAGTGCAACCGAACTCACGGAATAAATAAGAAAGGTATACGTCACGAGTGATATTCTTTTACGCACATTTTGACCTATTAATAAATATGCGGTAACGAATGCACAAGCGAGTAATGCCAGTATATCTCCAAATAACGCAGCTCCACTTACTTGAAAATCTCCCCAACTAATAATGAAGCTTCCTGTTAATGCAATGAAAACAGCAGTCAGCATCTTTCCTGTAATGATTTCTTTAAAGAACAATGCGGTACCTGCTAAAGCAAAAATTGGTTGCAGCGTCACTAATACAGTCGAGCTGGCAACTGACGTGTAGTTTAAGGATTCGAACCACAGTATAAAATGAACTGCTAGAAGGATTCCTGAACTCGCAGTAAACAGCCAATCCTTTTTTGTTAACGACTTGAGTTCGCTACGATAAGAAATTAAAAATAACGGAAGCATAATAACAACTGAAAAGAACATACGATAAAAGGCGATGACTCCTGCATCTGCAGTAGCCATTTTCACAAAGATTGCGGATAGTCCAATAGTTAGGACACCAATCGCAATGGGTATATAGGGATGTATTAGCGGTTTATTCAAAATATCACTTCTCTTTCTATCTCTCTTCCCATTACAATAGAAGAAGAGGCATGTACCAATCGATTGCCGTATAAAAGAGAGTATATAGGTAATCTTCCTATTTTGTAAGTGAAGGGGGGATAATTTATGTTAACGATCCTTGCCGATTCATTTAATGGAGAAGCATTAATAAAAATCAGTATCGCCCTAGTACTAAGTATCATTATGGGCGTGGAGCGTGAGATCAAAAAAAAACCTATTGGACTAAAAACGAGTGCAGTCATCGCTACCTTCAGTTGTCTATTGACAATCATCTCAATGGAAGCCGCTTATTTAGTCCCCGCTCGTAATGATATTAATATTACAATGGATCCTTTGCGACTATCTGCACAAATCGTCAGTGGTGTCGGGTTCCTAGGTGCCGGAGCTATATTGCGCAGGGACAATGATAATATTACCGGGCTTACTACAGCTGCCATGATTTGGGGGGCAGCGGGAATTGGTATCGCGGTAGGTGCAGGCTTCTATATCGAGGCATTGTTCACTGTAGTGAGTGTAATGATCGTCATCGAGCTAGTAGCGCCTTTATTAGGCAGATTCGGCCCTAAACGCTTGCGCACTAAAGAAGCAAATTGTACGGTCATCATTACTCAAAAGTCTAAAATTGACGATCTCGTCAGGTACTTGAATGAAGAACATATGGAAATTGACCATATGCGTATCAAACAATTTCAAACACCTGAACGCCAATATCACCACGAATTGCAATTCAAACTTATGGCACATCCTAAAAAATCTACCTCCGCACTCTATATAGAACTCACTACGCTTTCCTATGTAGAATCGGTAGAACTCGTTATTTATCCATAATAAAACGCCAAGTCGACGTGACCTGACGTGATAAACTGAAAGCAAACCCTGTACCGGCTATGCTTTCAGTCTTTTTTATGCAATTAACAAATGATTATAGAGGTTACAAACTAGCCTTCAATAAATTGAAAACTTCATCGTTGGATAATTGAGCGAATCTACCGACCGGCCCATTCACAACTGCTTTTTCTACCATTAACTCCAATTTAGAGTCATCAATATCATAATCAGCTAACGTAACAGGTGCGCCAATCTTCTTCCAATAAGCACTTAAAGAGTCAATTCCTTCGATCGCAATTTCCTCGTCCGACTTATCAGCTGGATCTACTCCGAATACACGAACCGCCAACTGAACAAAGCGTTGTGGATTTTTCGGGAATGTTTGCTTCATCCAGTGCGGGAATAAAATCGCTAAACCGCCAGCGTGAGGAATGTCGTAGACAGCAGAGACAGCGTGTTCGATAGTATGCGTACCCCAATCCCCTTTTGTACCCATCGATAGAAAACCATTTAATCCCCAAACTCCTGCAAACATCATGGATTCGCGAAGCTCTACGTTCTCCGGATCTTTCACGAGCTGCTCTCCAGTCTTCATAACGGAACGCAATGCCGCTTCACATAGTTCATCTTGGAACGAAGCATTATTTGCAGTATGGAAGTATTGCTCTAACATGTGGGACATCGTATCAACAATACCATTGACCGTTTGATCGAGCGGTACTGACAATGTATATTCGGGATCCAATATAGAGAACTTTGGATAGTTTAACGGTCCGCCCCATCCATATTTCTCCTGTGTTTCTTCATTAGTAATAACAGAACCCGCATTCATCTCTGAACTAGTCGCAGTAAGCGTCAGCACCGTTCCAAATGGCAATGCTTCTTTAGGTGTTGCTTTGCCTGTTACGAAGTCCCAAGGATCACCATCGTATTTCGCTGCAGAAGCAATCAACTTCGTACAGTCTATAACAGAACCACCACCTGCTGCGATAATCACATCGATATGATGTTCTTTACAAAGGTCTGCGCCTCTTTTAGCTGTTGACAGTCGGGGATTCGGTTCAACGCCTGGCATCTCTACTACTTCAAAATCATTGTCGTTCAATAATGTCATGATCTCATCATACAAGCCATTACGTTTAATACTGCCGCCACCATATACTAAGAGTACCTTTTTACCGTATCTTTCAAGTTCTTCTGGTAAATGCTGCAGTTGATCTTTGCCGAATATTAATTTAGTCGGATTGTTGAAAATAAAATTATCCACATCGTACGCCTCCTTCTTCTTCTTCTTCTTCTTCTTCTTCTTCTTCTTCTTACTTCCTATTATGAAAAAGATGTATTAACGATGCAAGTATAGTGTTCTAAAAACAGGATATACTTTTCATAGGAGGAGATAAAATGGAAACATTGCAAAAAGTTACGTTAGCAATTGCGTTAATCGGCGCATTAAACTGGGGCGTTGTCGGGATTTTTCGTTTTGATGTCATCGCACAACTAACAGAAGGTGCTTACCAGCCATTAGCACGCTTCCTTTATATCTTTATCGGATTATCTGGTCTCATGGCGTTACAAGTTCTTTTTACGTATTGGCGCAGAGAAGAGGAACCGAAATCTACCGAAGAGATCCAATCCACTTCATCCATTAAACAAATATAAAAGGCATCTCCTCACACTCGAGGAGATGCCTTTTATCACTTTTATACCCAACCACGGAAACGGCTTGCTTCCGCTGTTTTACGTACACCAATCATATATGCCGCTAAACGCATATCGATATTACGTGTAGTTGCGATGTTGTAAACATTTTCAAATGCTTGAACCATCTTCGCTGTCATTTTTTCACGTACTTCTTCTTCAGACCAGTAATACCCCATATTATTCTGAACCCATTCAAAATACGATACTGTTACGCCACCAGCGCTAGCCAATACGTCAGGCACTAGTAGAATACCGCGATCTGTTAGGATTTTTGTCGCTTCCGAAGTAGTTGGACCGTTAGCTGCTTCCACTACGATGTTCGCTTTGATATTATGAGCATTTTTTTCTGTGATTTGATTTTCGATTGCCGCTGGAACTAGAATATCACATTCCATTTCGAGTAATTCCGCATTTGTTAGCGTATTGTCGAATAATGTAGTGACTGTTCCAAAGCTGTCACGACGATCAAGTAGATAGTCGATATCTAAACCATCCGGATCATACAATGCACCGTATGCATCGGAAATACCGATTACTTTCGCGCCTGAATCATGTAAAAACTTAGATAGGAAACTGCCTGCGTTACCAAATCCTTGGATGATTACACGTGCACCCTTCATATCAATATTACGACGTTTTGCCGCCTCATTAATAATGATCGTTACACCTTCAGCTGTTGCGCGCTCGCGGCCATGTGAACCGCCAAGTACGACTGGCTTCCCTGTAATGAAACCAGGTGAGTTGAATTCATCAATTTTACTATATTCATCCATCATCCATGCCATGATTTGTGAATTCGTAAAGACGTCCGGTGCAGGAATATCCTTTGCAGGTCCCATTACCTGACTAAGTGCACGCACATAGCCACGGCTTAAACGTTCTAATTCGCCATCGACATTTCTCGCGGATCGCATATGATGCCGCCTTTAGCACCACCATATGGTAGGTCTACAATTCCTGCTTTAAGTGTCATCCACATAGAAAGTGCCTTTACTTCTTCCGCACTAACGTTAGGATGGTAACGAATTCCACCTTTTGTCGGTCCAACAGCATCATTGTGTTGACCGCGGTATCCAGTAAATACTTTCACTTTTCCATCGTCCATACGGATAGGAATACGTACTTCTACCATAAGAAGTGGTTCTTTCAATAGTTCATACATTCCTTCATCATAGCCTAGCTTTTCAAGTGCATCTTTTATAACAACTTGTGTAGACGTAAATAGATTCAGGTTTTCTGTCATTGTATGGCTCGCCTCTTTGTTTGTTTTTGTCTTTCACGGACACATTATAACACGGGCATAGTCAAACATCCAGTCATCGATTCCAAATCTTTTTCGAATTTTTTCGTGATGTAAAATCTCGGTGGTAGTGTATGACTTACTTGTTAAATACTGTGCGAATCTTTTCCAATGCCCAATCCAACTCATCTTTCGTAATAATCAATGGTGGAGCGAAACGAATTACTGTATCATGTGTTTCTTTACATAATAAACCTAGCTTTTTTAGCTCTTCACAATACGGGCGTGCCGGTTCGGTTAATTCCACTCCAATAAACAATCCACGACCACGCACTTCTTTAATTGCAGGATGTGATATTTTTTTCAGTTCATCCATGAAATAATTTCCTAATTCCTTGGATTGTTTCGCAAGCTCCTCGTCTTCCAACACTTCAATTGCCGCTAAAGATACTGCGCACGCCATTGGATTTCCACCAAATGTTGATCCATGAGATCCCGGATTGAATACACCTAGGATGTTATCATTCGCAAGTACACAGGAAATTGGGTATACTCCTCCGCCGAGCGCCTTACCAAGGATATACATATCTGGCGTCACGCCTTCGTAGTTACAAGCAAACATTTCGCCTGTACGACAGAGTCCTGCTTGAATTTCATCCGCTATAAAGAGAATGTTTTCCTCTTTACATAATTCTGAAGCTTCCTTCATGAATCCTTCAGGCGGAATAATGATTCCAGCCTCTCCTTGGATCGGCTCAATTAGGAAAGCAGCTGTATTGGAAGTAATAGCTGCTTTCAATGCATCGATATCCCCGTACTCTACTAACTTGATTCCGGGTAGCAATGGACCGAATCCTTTTTTATATTCAGGATCGGATGACAAGGAAACTGCCCCCAGTGTACGGCCGTGGAAATTTCCTACACATGCAATAATTTCTGCGTGGTTGCCTGCTACGCCTTTCACATCATACGCCCAGCGTCTCGCGGCTTTTAAAGCTGTCTCCACTGCCTCTGCGCCAGTGTTCATAGGTAAAACCATATTTTTGCCCGAAAGCTCTGCCATTTTTTCATACCACGGACCTAATTGATCATTATGGAATGCACGTGAAGTTAGCGTTACACGATCCGCTTGGTCCTTCAGCGCTTGAATGATTTTCGGATGGCGATGTCCTTGGTTGAGCGCAGAATAAGCAGCTAACATATCCAAATACTTAGTACCTTCAGGATCTGTTACCCAAACACCTTCCGCTTCAGAAATAACGATGGGTAGCGGATTATAGTTATTTGCACCATATTTTTTTGTTTTCTCAATCACTCTCGTCGTTTTCGTCATATTCGTTCACTCCTTCAAATTCACCTCAACGATTTACAGCATCTCGGATGTCGTTTTCCCTTGCATATGCAGTTGCAAGTAATCAGGTCCACCGGCTTTTGAATCAGTACCGGACATGTTGAAACCGCCAAAAGGCTGGTATCCAACGATAGCGCCTGTACAACCTCTGTTGAAATATAGATTACCTACATG
Source organism: Sporosarcina sp. P18a (assembly GCF_002743135.1). NCBI lineage: Bacteria > Bacillati > Bacillota > Bacilli > Caryophanales > Caryophanaceae > Sporosarcina > Sporosarcina sp. P18a. The sequence goes on from NZ_PDYQ01000005.1 coordinate 6,814, forward strand.
GAAGTCTTCTCGAGCTTGCTCAATATGGTGTCGGTTCTTCGTAATGACCGCACCTGTTAGACCGTAGTCTGTATCGTTTGCAAATTCAATCGCCTCTGTAAACGATGAAGCTTTTGAAAGCGCCACGACTGGACCGAAGATTTCTTCTTGGGAAATTCGTGCATTTGGATCCACATCTGCGAATACGGTTGGTGCAATGAAGTATCCTTTCGAATCGTCACCAGTACCACCCGCAATGAGACGTCCCTCTCGCTTGCCTATTTCAATATAATCCATGATTTTATCAAAAGCTGCCTGGTCAATAACTGGACCCGCTGTGTTGTTGCCATCGATTGGATCACCCCAGTTATATGATTTCGTGATTTCTTCTACGCGCTTTACTACTTCATCGTAAACATCTTCATGAATGATCGCGCGGGAACACGCTGAACACTTTTGGCCACTGAATCCGAATGATGAAGACACGATAGATTGCGCAGCCAATTCTAAATCCGCTTCATTGTCGACAACAATCGTATCTTTACCGCCCATCTCCGCAATCACACGTTTCAACCAAATTTGACCGTCATGTACTTTGGCCGCACGTTCAAAAATACGTGTACCTACTTCACGTGAACCAGTGAATGAAACGAAACGAGTATCTTTATGGTCGACCAAGTAGTCACCAATCTCAGAACCTGATCCTGGGATGAAGTTGACGACACCAGCTGGCATTCCCGCCTCTTCCAGTACTTCAATAAATTTATAGGCAACGACCGTTGTTGTGGAAGCCGGCTTCAACAGGACGGTGTTTCCTGTTACAAGTGCACCTACTGTTGTACCCGCCATGATCGCAAATGCAAAATTCCATGGTGAAATCACTACCCCTACACCAAGTGGTACATAATCGAATCGGTTATATTCACCTGGTCTACTCTCCACATGCATACCTTCTTTTAGTCTAAGCATCTGACGGGCGTAATATTCCATAAAGTCGATACCTTCAGCGACATCTGCATCTGCTTCATTCCAAGGCTTTCCGGCTTCCTTTGTAAGCAGTGCAGAAAACTCAAACTTACGACGTCTAACGATTGCAGCCGCTTTAAATAATACATCCGCACGAAATTCCGGCTTGACTTTTCTCCACGTTTTGAATGTTTCTTTCGCAGTATTCATCGCTTGTTCTGCTAGATCACGACTAGCTTGCGAGACATCGCCGATGATCTCTTTTTTATTGGAAGGGTTAGTGGATGCTAACTTCTTGTCTGTCATTATGCGTTCGCCACCGATAATTAGCGGATAATCTTGTCCTAGATAACTTTCTACAACTGTTAAGCCTTCTTCATACGCTTGGCGATTTTCTTTAACTGTAAAATCAGTGAACGGTTCGTGTTTGTATGGAATCATTTGGAATCAAATCCTCCTTTATAAGTAGAACGCAAAAATTATTTGCGTTTGATAGCGTTTACATTTATAATGATGCAAGAAAACATTGCACATTGCAAGCTTTTTATTGTAATTATTTTTAAATTCTATTAACTTGGTGACTGAAATACGATAGTACATACAGTAGGAAGGTGTTTCAATTGAAAACATACGAAAAATTATTGAATATATGCAATCAGTTTGCAGTAGACCATGCAAATATCGGTATACACGCTGTGGATCATTCAGGACGAACCATTGTCTATAACCGTAAAATGAAGGACATTGAAGGATTAAATCTTGAAGATATAAAAGATCATTCCATTTTGGAGTTATTTAACTTTGATAAAAATGAGAGTACGTTATTGAAAGTATTACAAAGTGGAGAACCGCAATTGCGTGTGAAGCAGAGATATTGGAATACGAATAAAGTAGAAATCACGACGATGAATGACACGTACCCTATTTATGAACAACAAGAGTTAATCGGTGCGATTGAGTTCGCTCAAGACATTACCGCATTGGAAAGATTTGTTTTACAACCATTGCGTAAAAATCGCGGACCGATTACATTCACTCAAATTACTGCCCATTCAGCTGTCATGAAATCGGTCATTTCCACCGCCGAGAAAGCAGCAGAGGCTGGATTACCAGTTTTATTAATTGGAGAAGCAGGTGTAGGGAAGGATAATCTTGCTGAGGCTATTCACTATGGATCAGTTAAAAACGAGAGGGTTTTCCACACTTTCCATTGTCTACATGCGGATACAGATATCATTCAACAACTCGAAGAAACGTTGCAGCAGCAACCGTCTATGACGTTATTTTGCGAACGTATCGATAATTTATCGATCTCTTTGCAACAGGCATTGCTGTTTGTCTTACAGAAAACATCCAGTCATCAATTCATTGCAAGTATCGGGGATGATCCAGTCGAGCTTATCGCATCGGGCACATTGCTAAAAGAGCTTTACTACTTTTTCGCCTCTTTCACCATTAGGATTCCCCCTCTTCGAAAGCGTCCGGAAGATATTATCCCTTTTGCTGAATCGTATTTAAAGAGTAGAATAGAATCGCTAGGGACAGGATTGACGAAAATCGATGAAAAGGTAAGAGAATCACTTATCGCATACGGTTGGCCGGGGAATTCGCGAGAGCTCGAGCTGCTCCTCGATGAAGTCTCATCCATGCGCACAACAGAAAACACGCTCACTTTTGACATGTTACCTCTGCAATTTAAGATAAAGATAGAATCTACAGCGAATGACGCTTCACAACCAAGAGATTTTATCGTTCAAAGCGATTCAAAGCTAGTACCGTTTGATCAGTATTTACGTGAAGCCGAGAAGTATTATCTTCAAAAAGCAATGGAGCTACATGATCATAACATTACAAAAACTGCGAGCTCTCTCGGTATGAGTAGACAGAACTTGCAGTATCGATTGAGGAAACTGAAGGACTAGATAAGTAGTAACAATAGCAATTTCAAAAACAAAAAGGACAGACGTAGAAGCACTTACCACTTCTACGTCTGTCCTTTTATTAACGTCCGGATTGTTCAATCCAGCCTTGTAGTTTATCTTTCAGTGAATTAAAACCATCAGCGTCTTGCTGATCCACGCGTTCTTGCAATGATTGACGAGAACGAGAGTGATTCAGGTAAGAACTTGGTGGTTCCTGTAATGCACGGATCGACAAGCTGATTTTACTAGCCCCTTCATCCACATCCAATACTTTGACGTGAACTTCTTGCCCAACTTCCAAAAACTCATGAATATCCTTTACGAATCCATACGTGATTTCAGAGATGTGCACTAAGCCTTGCGTTGAGGCATCCAGCGCTACAAACGCACCGTACGGCTGTATGCCGGTAACTTTTCCGGTCAGCTCATCTCCTACTGCAAATTTGTGAGACATGCCAAACAGCTCCCAATCTAAAGTAGTATCTAGTCTGCCACTAAGGCCGCTTCATAGTATACCATATTTTGATGTTTTGAACAAAAAAAGAGCCATCTGAATAGATGGCGTGGAGTAGTTAATATGTAACGATTGATTTGGCTTCATATTTAACAGCAATCAGTTTATAGGATATGTCCATACAGTTCTCTAATGGTATCCAAATTTCATGGGCGTGCTCATAGATATCGCGAATATACTTAGCTAAGTCTGCTGGATGATCTACATGATGGAGTTTCGTCACTATTTCAGTGATTTCTGTACCATATGCATATTCCCCCTCTTGGAATGGATCCCATTGCTTAAGAAGTGAGACTGCTTTTTTATTCATTTCAATGGTTTGCATGATTCGTCACCTGATTTGTGTTTTCTTTTAATGATAGCACAACAGCTAGTAAGAGAACAGTTGGAGGTATTTTGGTAATTTACGAGACTGACTGATTAAAAAAGAACATCCCGATCAATCGATGGGATGTCCTGAGTTGTTATGTTGTTGTCGTTCTTTTAAAATACGTTGTTCCAGCTCTTTCGTTTCTTCTTCCTGCTGTTTGGATTTCTTGATAATCCAACGAAATACGAACAGCATTAGCGTCATGAAGATGACGAAAGAGATTGCTGCTGGGATGTATTCTGATTTATCTTCAGGAAAATAAAGAAACGGCATTAATAGAACGAAGTCCATGCTTGTTTCCCCCTACGAATCAAATACGATTACTTTTGGATAATTTCGATTGATTCAATTTTAATTTCTTCGTTTGGCTTATTATCGCGGTTAGTTTTTGCATTGGCAATGTTGTCGACAACGTCCATTCCTTCTAACACTTGACCAAATACAGTGTGCTTCTGATCTAAGTGTGGTGTTCCACCGTTTTCTTCATATGCAGCTGCAATTTCTTCAGGCCATCCACCCTGTTTCAATTGTGATGCTGAAGCGTTTGCTGAAGAAGCCTGTACGATGAAGAACTGGCTACCGTTTGTGTTGGGTCCAGCGTTTGCCATAGATAAAGCGCCACGCAAGTTGAATAGATCCATAGTAAACTCATCTTGGAATGAGTTGCCGTAGATGCTCTCTCCGCCCATTCCTGTTCCAGTTGGATCTCCACCTTGGATCATGAATTCAGGAATAACGCGGTGGAAAATAATACCGTCGTAGTAGCCATTCTCTGCGTGAGTCAAGAAGTTTTCAACTGTTTTTGGAACGCGCTCTTTAAAAAGTTTTATTTTGATCGGTCCCATTGTTGTGTTCATCGTTACAAGTGCTTCGTTTTCTGCTACTTCAGTTGATAGTTGTGGATACATGATATTCCTCCTCAAATTTGCGTGCTTGTTCATTTTGGTGCATGTTTTGTATATGAAAACAGTCTATCATAGATGATGGCAAAATTCGATCATTGTAACTGTGACAGTTAGTTGACAATGTGTAGTGGGCTGAGAAAAAGCGTAATAGTAGGAAAGGACAACGTTGGTGTACCCGTAGTAGCAATGCGAGTATCGCTCATTAATTCGCGTAACCGCTCAATGGGCCGCGCCATCCGCTCTATCCACGTTTGATGTAAGCACTATGTTTCCTTCGACTGCCGAATTGTTTTATACTGAATATTATCTAAGCATTACAGGAGGAAGGCGGTTCAACGTTGAGTCGACATAAGAAAAATTTCATTATCATCTGGGTCACGAACTTTCTTGTAGCAGGTACGATGACGATGATTATGCCGTTCCTGTCGTTATATATTGAAACATTCGGGGATTATTCTGACGCATATGTCCAGAAGTGGGCTGGGTTAATTTTTGGTGCTACGTTTATTACCGCACTGATCATGTCACCTATTTGGGGACGTTTTGCAGATCGTTTCGGTTTTAAACCTATTTTGCTCATTAATGGTTTTGGAATTACGATTTCAGTTTTTTTAATGGGCTTTGTTAATTCCGTAGAAACCTTTTTCGTGTTGAGACTACTAATGGGGTTGGTTACAGGTTTCTTACCGACTTCATTAGCTTTCATTTCTTCTCAAACGCCACGTGAGGAAGCCGGCAAGATGCTCGGCACGTTGCAAATGGGCGGTGTTGCGGGAATGTTATTCGGCCCCGTTCTCGGTGGTCTGATGGCTGATACGTTTGGGTTTGAGTATGCTTTCATCATCACATCTATTTCCGTTTTGATTGCTACGTTGCTCGTGTTATTTGGAATTAAAGAGCAAGCGCGGGTACAGGTGCGGAAAGTTGCAAAGTATTCACGGAAAGTCATTTTGGGTGGATTGTTCAAGCACCGTCTAATGTTTAACGTGATGGTCGTCACGACGTTGATCCAAGTCGGGAATTTCAGCATTCAGCCATTGTTGTCACTCTACGTAGCGGATTTGACCCATGCTGCGTCCAACGTAGCGTTTCTCGCGGGATTGACGTTCAGTGCAACAGGTCTCGGTAATTTACTATTCGCTAGGTATTGGGGGAAAGTTGGCGACAATGTAGGATATGAAAAAATCCTCGGACTACTGCTGATCATGTCGTTCCTCTTCATTATCCCACAGGCGTTCGTTACGTCACTTTGGCAACTTGTTTTATTGCGGTTCTTATTTGGAATCTCAACTGGCGGGATGATTCCACTTACGACAGCGCTTGTTCGTCGTGAAGCGCCACTGGAAGTTCAAGGTGAGGTCATGGGGTATAACACCAGCTTCCGTTTCCTCGGTAATATTATAGGACCGATGTTTGGTGGAATTGTCAGTGGATATATCGGGATTCCTGCCGTATTCATCGTGACAGGCATATTATTCATCGTCGGGTATTTGTTCCTGTCAATGGCAGTACGACGGCCTACACAGGATTTCGAACATTTCCTAGAAGACCGGCAAGATGAAGCGAATGAACACACATAAATTTAGCCACGCGCGCTTTTCGGTAGCGCGTTTTTTTTATTTCCTATTGATTCAGACGACAGGTGTCGTGTTATGTTATATTTTTCTTTAGCGATATGAAAGTACAGGGGGCTAGTTAGTTGAAACAAACGGTTGGATTAGTGATTACGCTTGCTTGCGTTCCGCTATTACTTTTTATCCAAAATCAAATCTACGCAGAAACCGCGCAGACGAAAACCTTGCATGCTTCTATTCGTGAGGCAGTGCAGTTGGAAGCGCCTGTCATGGTCTCCCCTATTCAAATGAAAGACCGAAACGGGAAATTGTTTGCGGAAGAATATACCGAATGGCGGCAACCCATTCATTTGCAAGATGTGACGTTTTTCACGCGCCAGTTATTTTTAAAAAGTGAAGACCGGACATTTTATGAGCATCGAGGTTATGATATAGCGGCGATCATTCGAGCTTTCACGATTAATGCAGCGGCAGACGCTAAGCAGCAAGGCGCTTCTACCATTACACAGCAAGTCGTGCGAATGCGCCATCTAACAACTGAGAAAACGTACGAACGAAAGTTCAAAGAGCTCTTCTTTGCAGCAGAGTTGGAAAAACAATCGACAAAAGATGAAATCCTGGAAATGTATCTGAATGAAATGTACTTCGGCAATCAAGTGTACGGAATCGGTGGTGCGGCTAGCTACTATTTCAGCCGTCCTCTTGAAAAATTGCATGAGGCAGAAATTGCATTTTTGGCGGCCATTCCAAATAATCCTTCTCTTTATAACCCGGTCAAGCATTTTGATCAAACGAAAGAACGTCAACTACGACTTCTTCGAGTCATGCTCGACCAGCAAGTCATTACACTAGAGCAATTTGAAGAGTATAGTAAGTTGCCCATTCAATTAAACGTTAAGAACAAAGAACAGTTTTATCCAATGTACAGTTCATATGTATTAGAAGAACTGAAAGACCTTATCGCGCAAGCGGAAGGGCTCGATGTGTCGATGGCTAGAGCCAAAACGCCAGAAGAACGACAACGCTGGCAAAGTGAAATCAATCGGCGTACGCAAGAAGTGGCCAGCAAAGGCGTGACAATCGATACGGCACTTGATCCAAACAAGCAACAGCATGATGAAAATCGATTGAATGCACTGATTGGAACAGGCGGTGTGCAGGCTGGAGCTGCTGTCATCGACAATGAGATGCGTGAGATCATCAGTTTATATGCTGGTTCGGGCTATAAAAAAACCGACTTCAACCGGGCTTTTCAAGCTGTTCGACAACCAGGGTCAGCCATTAAGCCATTGCTTGTCTATGCACCGTTTTTCGAAAGTGGGCCGTATCATGCGGATACGCCCGTCAACAGTAGCAATATTTGTATTGCCGGTTATTGTCCGAAAAACTTCGGCCACTATCAGTTTGGTACGACTACGGTACGGGAAGCATTCCGGAATAGTTATAACACAACGGCTGTACGTTTATTGCAACGTGTAGGAATCGACGAGGCATTCTCTCATCTAACACCTTTTCATTTCCGACACATCGTTGCGGCTGACCGCTCCTACCCTGCAGCGCTTGGTGGATTTTCTAAAGGTGTCACGCCACTGGAGCTTGCGGGAGCCACTACGAGTTTTATCGATGGGACGTACGTGACCCCGCATGCCATTCGCTCGGTAAAGGATAGTAAAGGTGAGGTATTGTATAAATGGAAAGATAGGTCAAAAGCGGTTTGGTCCCCATCCACGGTCAATAGCATTCGTTCCTTGATGAAAGAAGTCGTTGTGAACGGTACAGGCGAAGGAATAGCTTACACAACGAGCTATACCGGAGCGAAAACAGGAACGACCGATTCGTTTAAAGACTTGTGGACAATCGGCATGAATGATCGTTATACGTCGGCAGTCTGGATTGGGTATGACAGACCTACACCCATCCCGCGTCTGCGTGATCAAAAAATTCATTTGCGGGCATTCTCCTCAACGTTGCGACCATAAAAGCCTTGCCAGGTCCGTTAGTTGGATCTGCAAGGCTTTTTCATTTATTTCACTGGATTGGCTAACGGGATACTGGCGAGTACTCCGTTGTATAGACGGAAAATGATATACACAAGTCCCGCCACCAAGACGCTCCAAATGATAATTTGAAAGAATATCAAACCGACTGTGTGCGTCAATGGCATAAAGGGACTTAATTTGTACACTACGTAAATAAAGTAAACGAAAGACGTGAGGAAGAAAATCAATGCTAGCATCTTCCAAGATTGAATACCGATTACCGAAGCGAGTGCACCAATAAAGTAAATGATCACACCGGATTTTGAAGCGCTATACGATGCATCTGCTTCTTCTTTTAGGAAAAATAATAAGGCCGTTTCATGAATGGTGACGGCAATCAGTTTTAAAGCTGCAAATAGCATGAAGAATACTAAAGCATACATTGTCAGTAAAAAGAGGCGTAATTGAAGGTCGGTTAAGAACTCCCTCATGCCTTGATAGAGACCAATTTCCTTAAAGAGGATTAGCGTCTCCCCTACGCTATAGACGCCAAAAGTCAAACTGAATAATAAGACGGCGACAAATGGTAAATAGCTGAACAAATATGGATTTTTCATAATACCCCCAAAAAATATTTTTTCCCCTTCTAATAATATAAGAAGGAAGTCGAATAAAGCAATAAATGGTCAACTGTCGTCTATGCAATTTGAAATGTTTTACGCTATACTAACAAATACGCCCACGCTTACGCCTCGGGAATGTGAATAAGTGAAGAACATGGTTGGAAGGAGGATTCTCTTGGAATTCGTGTTATTGATTTTTTTACCTGTAATCTTCGCAATACTCGTTCCTTTTGTTTATAAGAAAATTAAAGGGATACATACAGGTTGGTTTGTTTTAGTAGTACCTCTCGTGTTGTTTGGCTATTACGCTAGCTTTTTGCCGTTAGTCATGGATGGTGGTCATGCTATTTCTGAATTGAAATGGATTCCTTCACTTGGAATTGCGTTTACTTCATACATAGATGGTCTTAGTTTATTATTCACGCTATTGATCACCGGAATCGGCTCGTTAGTAGTATTGTACTCCGTGTTTTACATGGATAGGGAGAAAGAGGATCTCGGTAGCTTTTATGTCTACTTACTGATTTTCATGACCGCTATGCTCGGAGTCGTGCAATCTGACAACACGATGACACTCTATTTGTTCTGGGAGTTAACGTCCATTTCGTCCTTCTTATTGATTGGCTTCTGGTACACGAAGGACAAGTCACGTTTTGGCGCATTAAAATCGATGATGATTACGGTGTTTGGTGGATTAATGATGCTCGGGGCATTCATTTTACTCAGTATCATGGGAGATACGTTCTCTGTTAGGGAATTGATTGCAGAAGCTCCTGAACTCGTGAGTCAACCGTACTTTACTCTGGCATTAGTTTTACTCTTGCTCGGTGCCTTTACGAAGTCCGCACAATTTCCATTCTATATCTGGCTACCGGATGCAATGGAAGCGCCCACACCAGTTAGTGCGTATTTACACTCTGCGACGATGGTGAAGGCTGGTATTTATTTGGTCGCACGATTTACGCCGATTTTCGGCTCAGCGTCCACTTGGATTTGGCTCGTTACAGGAATTGGATTGCTGACGTTGTTCTGGGGTTCATTCTTCGCAGTCAAGCAAACGGATTTGAAAGCGATTTTAGCATTTTCAACAGTCAGTCAACTTGGTTTAATCATGTCATTACTTGGAGCAGGAGCTATCTCGTATCATGCGACCGCAGCCGTGTTTGGCTTCGCGACGTATGCGGCAATCTTCCACTTGATTAACCACGCCGCATTTAAAGGCGGGCTATTCATGATCGCCGGGATTATTGATCATGAAACCGGTACCAGAGATATACGTAAGCTCGGTGGATTAATGAGCGTTATGCCGATCAGCTTTACTGTTGCCGCGATTGGTTCATTATCTATGGCTGGTTTGCCACCATTCAGTGGATTCTTGAGTAAAGAGATGTTCTTGGAGTCTATGGTAGCGCTTCGACACTTTGAATTATTCAACTTCGATACATGGGGGATACTGTTCCCAATCGTCGCTTGGATTGCCAGTGTGTTTACGTTTACGTACAGTATGTATTTCGTTTTAAAAACATTTATGGGACAGAAGAAATTTGATCAATTGCCAAAACAGCCGCATGAAGCACCGATTGGTATGTTAATTTCGCCTATGATTTTGGCATCCATCGTCATTCTAGTGTTCTTCATTCCGAATGTCATCGGAAAGTGGATGATTAAACCGGCCGTTATGGCGATTCAACCAACTTTGTACGCGAATCCATCCGCTATCGATATTCATGTCAAAGCATGGCATGGTTTTGGGGCTGCTGGTTTATGGCTGACAATTGGTGTCGTCGCATTCGGTACGTTACTCTATCTAACCATTCCGAAATGGCAACCGCTTTATCGTATGCAGCCTGACAGCCTATCGCTGAATAACGGCTATGATGCGATGATGCGCGGAAGTGAAAAAGGATTGAATCGGGTTTCTCGTCTTTATATGACAGGCAAGATCCGGACCTACTTATTGTATATGTTCGCATTTATGTCTGTTACGATCATCGCGCTGTTGTTCCTCAAAGACGCATTCGTTCTTGATATGAACAGTTTTGCAGCGATTACTTTATATGGATCACTGAATGCTACCGTGTTGATTTTATCTGTTGCATTTGTGGTGTTTGCGAAGTCACGTCTTGCTGCAATCATCGCGCTTGGCGGTGTCGGGTATTCTGTCGCGTTATTCTTCGTCATTTTCAAAGCGCCCGACTTAGCACTAACACAACTTGTCATCGAGACAGTATCCGTTGCGTTGTTTTTACTGGCATTCAAACATTTGCCGGCACTCAGTACGCACGGGGAAACGAAACGCAATAAAATGGTTAATTTGATTGTTTCATTGAGTGTAGGCGTAATGGTGACATTGGTCGCCCTATCCAGCCACTCACAAAAAATGATTCCTTCAATTTCTCAATACTATAAAGATACGGTCAAGACAGAAGCAGCTGGCGGAAATATCGTCAACGTCATTCTTGTAGATTACCGTGGATTTGATACATTATTTGAGATCGCGGTACTCGCTATTGCAGGGATCGCGGTACTTGGTATGATTCGTTTGCGTGTATCGAGAAAGGAGCCGACTGATGAAAACAAATGATGTTATTTTACAAACCACAGCTAAAGTAGTGTTTTTCATCATCTTCTTGTTCTCCATACACATCTTTTTCGCGGGGCACTATGCTCCGGGTGGAGGATTCGTCGGTGGCTTGTTGACGACAGGTGCGATTGTCCTGTTGTTGTTGGCATTCGATTTACGGACGATTCAACAGATTCTACCGTTCAACTTTACGGTCATGACGGCGATCGGATTATTGCTTGCGTTAGGTACAGCGGCGGGCTCGATTTTCTTTAATGTGCCACTCTTCACGCATGCATTCAGTGATTTTGACTTACCGCTGTTCGGACACACGTCCCTTCACACAGCGATGTTGTTCGATAGTGGCGTGTATTTAGTTGTCGTCGGTTCCGCCATCACGATTATTCAATCGATTGGAGGCGATGACTGATGGAGTTTATTCTTGCGATTCTTATCGGTATATTATTTACGGCAGCCGTCTATTTGATTTTATCGAGAAGTTTACTGAAAGTGATTTTAGGTACTGGTTTGCTCAGTCATGGAGCGCACTTACTCATTCTTACGATGGGTGGACTCGGAGGTTCAGCGCCTCCCGTCCTAATCGACGGAGTGACTGATTTTGCAGATCCCTTGCCTCAAGCATTGATCTTAACTGCGATCGTCATCAGTTTTGGTGTGACGGCGGTCATGCTTGTCATGGCATATCGTATGTATGCTGTACACCAAACAGATAATATGAATGAATTGAGAGGGAATGATGAACATGATTAATCTTCTTTTATTTCCGATCATTATTCCTTTCTTTTTCGCGATGATCTTATTGTTTTTCAAAGAGCAGGTGGTCGTCCAGAGAGTTTTGACACTGATCGGATTGGCTCTCAGTCTAGTTGCTTCTTTTTGGCTTATCGCGACAGTGAAGACAGAAGGAATCCAAACCGTGACACTCGGGAGTTGGCCTGCACCATTTGGAATTACGATGGTGTCGGACATGGTCTCCGCCATGCTCGTCACGACGACAATTATCATTACATTTTTTGTCGTCATCTATAGCTTTTCATCCATCGGTGTAGAAAGAGAGAGATTTTTCTACTATCCTGCGATCCTGTTCATGATTACAGGAATCAATGGCGCTTTCACAACAGGCGATATTTTCAATATGTTCGTATTCTTCGAAGTGCTACTGATCGCATCCTATTTGCTTATTGTGCTTGGCGGCGAGAAACGGCAGCTTCGTGAATCTATCAAATACATATTGGTAAACGTTATTTCATCTGCCATCTTTGTCATTACGGTAGCGTATTTGTACTCTATCGTCGGTACATTGAATATGGCGGATATCTCAGTGAAGATTGCAGAGATCAATCAACCAGGAATTATTTCGGTTATTGCGATTTTGTTTTTGATCGTCTTTGGCATTAAAGGGGCAATCTTTCCCTTGTATTTCTGGTTACCCAATTCGTACGCTGCACCACCGATACCCGTTCTCGCATTATTCGGTGCCTTACTGACTAAAGTCGGTGTATATGCGATTACGCGTACCTATACGTTGTTTTTCGTGCACGACATTGGATTTACGCATCAGTTTCTGATGGTTCTATCCTTACTAACCATCATCGCAGGCTGTATCGGCGCTCTTGCGTATTTCGATGTAAAACAAATCATCATTTACAATATCATCATTGCAGTAGGTGTCATCTTGTTCGGCGTAGCTCAAATGAACACGTCTGGACTCGAGGGCGCGGTTTACTATTTAATTCATGATATGTTGATCAAAGGCGCATTGTTTGTCCTGATCGGTATCATCATCTACGTAACCGGCACTTCGAACTTGCGGCAAATGGGTGGTTTAATTAAGACGCACGGAACGCTTGGTTGGATGTATTTAATTGCTGCGTTCGGTCTGGCTGGCATCCCTCCGTTGAGTGGGTTTATCGGGAAAGTGCTGATCACAAAAGGGGCATTTGAAGCTGACCACGTGATCGGCAGTATCATTATTTTGGCCTCAAGCCTAGTAGTACTGCTGTCTGTCATTCGGATTTTCATTTATGCATTTTGGGGTAGTCAAAAGAACGAGCTACCTGTTCGCGAGCCACGCACGTATCGCCAATTGATGTTCCCGGCTGTTATGTTGGTACTCATTTCGGTAGCGTACGGTGTAGGTACGGAGTGGCTTATGCCATATATGACGGATGCAGCGAATGTACTGGCAGATCCATCCATCTATATAAATGCGGTGTTAAAGGAGTAGAGGTCAATGGCTTTTCAGATACTATTAAATTTCTTTATTGCAGTCGTTTGGATGTTCATGTCAAGTTCATTGACACCTTCTACGTTCATCATCGGATATCTTATCGGGCTATTGATGATCATCATGACACGCCGCTATTTCAGTGGACGCTTGTACATTTGGCGAATCTGGTCTGCAGTGAAACTGACAGCGATTTTTCTAAAAGAACTGATCATGTCGAATATTTCCGTGTTGCTACTGGTGATCAAGCCGGATTTATCGACAATGCAACCGATGTTCTTCGCTTTGCCGACTGAGCTTGAAAAAGATTGGGAAATCACGTTATTATCTAGTTTAATTACGTTAACGCCTGGTACGGTCGTCGTTCATGTTTCAGATGATCAGCGTACTTTGTATATCCACGCGATTGATGTAGACGATGTCGATGAAGCAATCGATTCTATTAAAAACACATTCGAGAAAGCCATTATGGAGGTGAGCCGAGGATGAATGTATTTTATTCTGTCTGTCTCGTGCTAGTTATCCTGTCTATGCTCGGATTACTATACCGTGTATGGAAAGGTCCTTCTGTGCCGGATCGTTTAGTAGCTCTTGACGCAGTCGGTGTCATGCTCATATCAGCGATCGCACTGTTTTCCATCTTGTTCGACACACCTTTCTTCATCGATGCGATTCTATTGATCGCCATTATGTCGTTTATTGGCACAGTGTCCTTCTCCAAATTCATTGAGAGAGGAGAGATTATCGAACGTGGACCTAATCGCTGACATTATGATTGTGTTACTCGTTACGGTGGGGATCATTTTTACGATCGTCACAGTCATTGGAATCTTACGGCTCCCAGATGTCTATACACGCGCACATGCTGCTTCGAAGAGCGCTACGCTTGGCGTTATGAGTTTACTGCTTGGCGTATTTCTCCACTTTTGGTGGAATGAAGGCCATTTCAGTGTGGCGCTGTTACTTGGGATCGTCTTCTTGTTCATCACTTCTCCGATTGGCGGTCACTTAATGACTCGCGCTGCGTATATGTCGGGTGTAAAGCCTACCGAATTAACGGTTGGAGATGATCTAAAAGAAGCTGTAATAGAACTACGCATAGAATCAGATAAAAACACGCCGGATGACGAATAGTCATCACGGCGTGTTTTTTAATAGTATGGATAATAAGGATAATATGGTTGTGGATAGTATGGATAGCTGTTGTAGTAAGGTGGATAATATCCTCCACCGAAGCCGTAACCATAGCCTGGAGAAATAGCATTACCTAAAAATCCGCCAACTAAGCCACCTAGAAAAGGACCTCCGAATCCGCCGAAACTACCAAATCCACCGCCATACCCTCCACCATGATGACGACCGCCACCGTATCCACCTCTATAATTATGTCTTGTCATCCAAGCTCCCCCTTTCCCTATATCCTATGACTAACCGGAAAGAAGGAATGGGGAAAGCGCCTATACGGAATTATTCTTGTGGTTCTGCTTCAGCAGCCAAGCGCTCCACGAAGGTCGCCAATGTACGCACCATTACGCCCGTCGCACCTTTCGGACCGAGCGCATGTGGAGTCGCTGCATCAGACGTACCCGCAATATCTAAATGAATCCACGGTGTATCTCCAACAAATTCTCTGACGAAGCCGCCTCCGAAGATCATATGGCCATCTCGTCCTGGTGAGTTATTTACATCTGCGACATCACTTTTGCGAATTCGCTGACGATCGCTCTCCGTTAAGGGCAGTTGCCAAATGAATTCCCCTGTTTCATCCGCCGCTTCCTGAAACTTTTTATAGAATGCGTCATGGTTGGTCAGTGTACCCGTTTTATCATGACCGAGCGCCACAATGACACCGCCTGTTAGCGTGGCCACGTCAATCAAATACTCAGCGCCCGCTTGCTTCGCATACGTCACTGCATCAGCTAATACTAAACGACCTTCCGCGTCTGTATTCAACACTTCAATTGTCTTTCCGCTTAAGGATGTGATCACATCATCCGGCTTGAACGCTTCACCGGAGATCATGTTATCGGAAGAAGCAATGACCGCAATCACATTTTTCTTCGGTCGTGATTCCCCTATGATCGCCATAGCGCCAAGTACAGCTGCTGCGCCACCCATATCCCCTTTCATGCCAACCATGCCGTCCTTAGGCTTCAACGAATAGCCGCCCGTATCATAAGTAATTCCTTTACCGACTAAACCAATGACATCTTCCCACTGTTCCGTCGCTTGATACTTAAGAACAATGAGTTTCGGTTCTTCAACTGACCCTTGATTGACCGCAAGAATGGCTCCCATGCCCAGCTCTTCCATTTCGGCTTTACCCAGAATATCTATTTCTAAGTCATAGCTTTCCGCCAATTCTTGTGCGTATTCCGCCATCTTGGTTGGCGTCAATAAATTAGGGGGTACATTGACTAGCGTCCTCGCTTCGTTCACTGCATGTGCGGAGATCATGCCCACTTCTCCTGCAGTAGTCACACGATCTTCATCTTCCGTCGTAATGAATGTCACAGTAGTTAAGGAGACATCCACTTCATTGGATGACGTCTTGAACCCTTCATATGTGTAGGAGCCCATTCCAATACCCTCAGAGGCCAGGAACGCTACGTCCTCACTATCTATTTCCTCATTAGAGAACGGCGCTGTCCAGACGCCTACAGTGCGCACACGGTCCTTGTGTAGTTGTTTACCTACGTCAGCGAATAATTCACGCAATAGCTGTTCTGTCAGTCGCTTCTGATTGCCAATGCCCACAAAGTACACCCGGTCGTAACTTTGCTTGGATAGCGCAGGCATTTTGGTAATCGCCTTACACTTCTGTTGAATGTCCTGTGATTTAATCCAGTCTGGCAATAAAGGATGGAAAGATTCAACGAACAAATCGAAACCTTCTACGTTCTCTGGATGATCTGGTATTCCTACAATAAGTACTTCTACTTCTGTCTGATCGATTGCGGATGCTGTTTCTACGTTTATCATGAATGGTTCCTCCCCTTTTCTTTACGCTTTCCCCATACTAGTATAGACTAGTCAGATTAGCACAAGCAACGAGCAGTATTCTGGATTGGAGACAACGAGTAGATCCAGATTATGTTATACTAATTGCTAAACTACTGACAGTAAGGGAGTGGAACCTCTTGGCTATTTTTGAAAACATACCGCTCCTCGTAGCGCTATTCGCCATCTTTTTTGCCCAATTTGTAAAAATTCCTATTCATTTTTTATTGACACGTAAACTCGATTTCGGACTCATGACGTCTACAGGTGGCATGCCGAGTTCCCACTCGGCGGCTGTCACTGCACTCACAACTGCCATCGCATTCGAAGCGGGCCTAGATTCACCATTATTCGCCATATCCGCTATATTCGCAGTCATTGTCATGTTCGACGCAACTGGCATCCGCTACCAAGCCGGACAACAAGCAGTCATCATCAACCAAATGCGCTCCGACTTCCAAATATTCGTCAACGATTTGAAAGATTGGCCGAAGAAAGACAATGACGCAAAAATTCAAGAACTGAAAACCCTACTCGGCCACAAACCAAACGAAGTATTTTTCGGAGCTCTAACAGGTATTCTCATCTCGATCTTTACGTATACCGTTATATTGTAACGTCGATCAACGGTGCCCTCACCTCACCAATCTTTTACTTAGTAGTAAAAAACAAAAAACGGAACTGTCACAAGATGTCGTAATTCACGACTTCCTGTCCAGCTCCGTTTTTTCATATCCACGTATGGAAAAACATCAAAACATCTGATAACCCATCTTGCGTAAAGCTTTCATTACAAAACCTGCGATAATCGCTCCCACCATACCACTCGCCAGAATCACGATATCCACGGCGTGAAGCGACATAAGATTCGCCCCCAGCTCACTAAAAGCAAAACTAGGCTTCGTAATGTACTCATACATCGGCACATCATCAATAATAAAAATTACAATAATCGGATAAATGATAGCCATAAGCCACGTCATACGTAACAACATATTTATTAAAAAACCGATACCGAAAAACATGACAATAAATATCAAGATTGATAGCATCACTTGTGCTATGGATATAGTTTGCATGCTTGCTAACCCCCAGTTCATCACTTCAACATTTTACAGGATGATGCGACGGCTTTCAATAGAATGAGACAGTGTACACAGAACGTTCTTTTCAGATGTCATGAATTCTTAAAATCTGACAGACGATTTTCCCTAATTCAACTACTTCCACAGTTGACTTATTGCCTATTTTCATGCAAACAAAAAGCACTCGCAAAGGCGAGTGCTTTTCTATATTCATTATAATACGTTGAATTTACCTTTTTTAATCGTTAATCCAAGACCGCCGATCATGAATAGAGCACGGTTATCGATCATTTTCTTCATGAAGGACGCCTTCGCACCTGTTACTTTTTTATCGAATACGACACCAATCGCATCGGAATCACCTAGAGAACAAACGCTACCTTTTAAATCCGGTACGAATTCTTTCGTTGGGTTCCCTTTCATCAATGCAATAATATTGTTAGCAATCATCTCGCCTTGTTGCATAGCGATTTGTGCAGTTGGTGGGTACGGACGATTGATCGCTTCGTTGATCATCAATGCACAATCACCTACAATAAATACATCATCGAATCCTGGTGCACGCATATCTTTTTCAACTTTAACACGAGCTCGCATGTTTTCTATACCCGATTCTTCGATCAAGTGGTTACCGCGAACGCCAGCAGCCCATACAACTGTACCCGCTTTGATGAATTCAAACTCATCTTCGCCTTTTTTAATCTTCACGCCTTCAGGAGTCGCTTCAACAACCGGCGTGCCGATAGAGAATTCTATGCCTTTTGCACCCAATTGACGCACCGCGTATTCCACCAGTTCCGGATCGAAACCAGGCAAGACCATTGGCGCTGCTTCTACACAAAGAATGCGCACTTTTTTGGCTGGTACATCATATTCTTTACATAGTTCTGGTACACGGTCTCCTAGTTCACCAAGGTACTCGATTCCTGTGAATCCAGCCCCACCTACGATGATAGTCAAACGGCTATCATCTTTAACTCCTTCAGTAGACCATGTAGCGAATTGATATTCCATGTGATCACGAATGTGACGAGCTGCATTCACATTGGCAATGGATAATGCGTACTTGTCCAAACCTGGGATTCCGAAAGTTTCTCCTTCGAAACCAAGACCAATTACTAAATAATCATATGTGTGAGAACCGAGGTTCGTTTTTACGTTTTTCGTTGCGACATCGATGCCCGTAACTTCAGCTTCGATGAACTTTACTTTATTGCTATTGATTACACTGGATATATCGTAGCGAACTTGTTCTGGAGTTAACGTTCCAGCTGCCGCTTCATGCAACCATGTAGATTCATAGTGATAGTCATTTTTGTTGATTAGAACGATATCTGCTTCATCTGCACCTAATGACTTTTGTAAATTCACAACAGTCATCAAACCGCCATAACCTGCACCCAATACTAAGATTGTTGGTCTTTTCACGTAAATCGAACCACCTTTTAGTTTCTTAAACGCCGAGTACGTGTAAAATCAATCTTACTTATTTTGCAGTGCCGGCATTTAGTTTGATATGAATAGAATCTTACTTTCATTTCCTATAGTAGACCTTTTGCGAACGTATTTCAACAGAATTATAATTGTGCAAATAATCAATTTAGACTAGTAATGTAGCGTCCTTATAATTCCCTCACATTCCGCTCGACTAATCACTTCTTCATTTACTCGCAATCTGCCGGAGCGCCAGCTTTGTTAGCTGTTCTAAATGAAGTACCACAACCACAATTTGCAATGGCATTCGGATTGTCGATGGTGAAGCCGCCACCCATTAAAGATTCTTTATAATCCACTTTTGTCCCTACAAGAATCGCTGCATCCTCTTCTTTAATAACTACAGGAATTCCATGTGCAGTATACGAAATATCATCCTCTTCTTTTTCCTGGGCAAAACCAAGACCGTATGTCAACCCGCTACAACCTCCGCCATTAACGGAAACGCGCAAGAAAGATCCTTCTTCTTCATTATGTGTCATCATTTTTTTTACGTGAAATGCCGCTGCTTCTGTTATCTCTACTGTGTTCGTCATGAATACCACTCACTTTCCACGTTTTCTTTTTATCATATCAATCTTTTTCATCACAATGCAAACAAATAGCCCCCCACTAGGTCTATTATAATGTATAATAAGACTTAGGACAGAAAGGGATGATACTAGTGGAAATTAGCCCGTTTTACGAGAAAAAAATGCAGTGCTTACTGTGTAAAGAGCATTTCCCTACTACTAAAGTTCGTTCTCGCCAAGTACGAGTAGTTGATCATGATAGCGATTTTAGACCTATTTACTTGGACAAGGAAGTTAATCCTATTTTTTATAATGTTGCCGTATGTCCGAATTGCGGTTTTGCATTTACTGATGATTCCGCTCCCTACTTTGCGCCCGGCACAAAAGAAATGATCGCTAAAAACATCACAGCTAAATGGCATAGCCGCTCATTTGGTGGCGTACGGACGAAAGAGCAAGCAATTGAAGCCTATAAATTAGCGTATTTAAATGCCAATTTTAAAAAAGAAAAGTATTTAACGATAGCAGGAATCATGTTACGTATCGCTTGGATTTATCGTAATGAGGGAAACCGTCAGAAAGAAATGCGTTATCTTGAAATATCTCGTGACCTCTACATAAAGGCATTTTCTGAAGGTGATTATATCGGAACACAAATGTCTGAAACCCGTGTGCAATATATCATTGCGGAATTATCTTGGCGCATTCATGATCGCGCAGAAGCCATACGAAACTTCTCACGTGTAATTGAAGCGCAAAACAGATCAACCGAACCTACAATCATCAAAATGGCCAAAGATCGATGGCAAGAAATCCGTGATGAGGAAACCGCTCATAAAACCAGTTGAATAAGGAAAACCGTGCAAAGAAGGTTATACTTCATTTGCACGGCTTTTTTATTTAGTGAAATTAAAATACTTGTTCTACTTCTACTACACCTGGTACTTCCTCAAGTAATGCACGTTCAATGCCAGCTTTTAATGTAATCGTTGAACTAGGGCAAGTACCGCATGCTCCTAATAGGCGCAGCTTTACTATTCCTTCGTCAATATCCACTAGTTCGCAGTCCCCTCCGTCTCGCAAGAGGAATGGGCGCAATTTATCTAGCACTTCTTTTACCGGCTCATATAATTTAATATCTGTTGTCATTGTAAACACACTCTCCTTTCCTTATACTTATTATAAACTGCCCAGCAGAAAAAATCCAATAATGAATCGGAGGTTTGATTAATATGTCGCAATCCCCTGTAACAATTGAAGTATATGGAGCAGAAGTCATCTGTGCCAGTTGTGTAAATGCACCTTCTTCCAAAGATACGTATGAATGGCTTCAAGCAGCAATATCGAGAAAGTACCCTGAACAACCGTTTTCTATTACGTATATTGATATCGATCAAGAATTAACCGAATCACGACAGCGAGAAATCGTCGAAAAAATTCGTGATGATGAGTATTTTTATCCACTCGTCATGATTAATGATGAAATGATCGGAGAAGGCCATATTCAACTAAAGCCTGTTTTTAACGCATTAGAAGCACAAGGTTTTCAAGCCGAATAAATTGAGAAATTGATGGATTAATTGAGAACAATATATTCATTGAAGCGGTCGTTCTATGTGGAACTGACCGCTTCTTTGTATGCAATGAACGATAGGCAATATCATAACTAAAAAAAGCCACTTCATGGAAGTGACTTGCAGATTGTTGAATTTACCCGTTATGCCATTTGTACATCCATAGCAAGCCAGATTTCATTAAACGGGCGATTCTTCCTGTAACGGTACGATCCGCTAAGTACGCAAATCCTTGCTTCTTCCCTAACGAACCCATGAAACCTTTTAATTTCAGCTCCGGCATTTCAAGCATTAGCGGCTCACCTTTCCAAGTGGAGCGTAATACTTGAACGATTTGCTCGCCTTGAACTTCTGCCAACTGAGCGCTTGGTGCATGTGGAAGCGCAGCGATGTCCCCGACAACGTAAATGTTTCGGTAACTTGGAACTTGGTGGTATTGATTGAGTACGATACGGCCTGAACGGTCTTTCTGAATGACTAAATCGTCCACAACCTTGCCTGGCTTAATACCAGCTGTCCAAACGACTGCATCTACATCGATTGTATCTTCATGATTATAGAGAGTATGTTCGCCTACCTTGGTAATGTTCGAATTCGCTACGACTTCTACATCGTTTTGATCAAACCAACCTTTTACGAAGTTACTCAATCGTTCAGGGAAGTCACGTAAAATACGCGGGCTCCGATCGAATAATTTAATCTTCAAATCCGGACGACTCTCACGTAACTCACTCGCTAATTCGATACCGCTAAGTCCCGCACCTACGATTCCCACTGTTGCGCCATCGCCTAGTCCGAGTAACGTCTGATACGTCCGGCGGGATTTCCCAATCGTTTGGATACTCAGCGTATGTTCAGCTGCTCCAGGTACGTTGTGGTAATTATCTTCACTACCTAGTCCGATGACCAATTCGTCGTATGCAAGTGCTTGTCCGTCTGCCAACAACACTTCTTTTTCTTCTGGCTTGATTTCTTGAATCTCGCCTTCTACCACTTTCAATTGGTCATGAACAGGGATCGCGACGCGCACATCGGCATCCGACACAGTTCCCGCTGCCAATGCATAAAATTCTGTTTTCAAACTATGAAATAAGGTTCTGTCGACAAGTGTAATTTCAATATCGCCTGGTAAATCTTTATTTAGTAAACGCAATAAAATTCTCATGTTACCATAGCCGGCACCTAGTAAAAGTAATTTTCTCATAATGTCCTCCTTCTATGTCCATTTTCTCGTGCATCTCATTTGCTAGTATAACAGTATGTGACAACTTTCACAATATGTCATGTTCATTGACGCTTTTGTAAAAAAAGAGTACCATTTCTAGTAGGCGAGGTGAGAAAGATGAATCCCATCGTGGAGTTTTGTATGAGTAATTTGGCTAACGGTGCCTACCCTGTATTCGAAACGTTGGAACGGGACCCAAACATTGACGTACTCGAATACGGCTGTTTGAGCTATTGTACGAAATGTAGCGACACATTGTACGCGATTGTTAATGGTGAACTTGTCGAAGCGGATACAGCGGATGAATTGACGAAGCAAATTTATCAGTTCATTGAAGAAAATCCACTTTTTTAATAAAATACCGTCAACAGGATGTCTTCTAGCGATTACGCTTCTAGAGACATCCTTTTTTTGCTATAATCCACTATCATTGCCCACTATTCCCTAATAGCTACCCTGTTAAACAAAAAGCTATCGCAAGAAGCCGGTGTGTAACGACTTCTTCGATAGCTTCTTATTACTTCAGCCATTCCGCAAGCGAATTCAGCATATAAGTAGGTTGTTGCGCTTTCTTTAGCACATCTTCTCTACGCGTGACTCCTGTCGCGACATACGCTGTATCTATACCATAGCGAATACCCGCCATGATATCCGTATCGTAATTATCGCCGATCAGGATCATGTCTTCCTTCTCGTACATTCCTTGCTGCCGGATGAACTCCAGCATATGCGGCTCTGGTTTTCCAACAATGAGTGGCTTTGTATCAGTCGCCGCCTCCATCAACTTAAGGAAAGAACCGTTAGCTGGTACTAGTCCTTTTTCAGTCGGGAATTTAATATCTTGATTGGTGCCTAAGAAATGAGCACCGTTACGTATCGCCAGACAAGCATTCGCGAGTTTGTCGTATGTAACCTGACGATCGAGTCCCATTACCACCACATCTGGATTCGTTGTGGTGATCGTAATATTTTCGAGTTCCAATGCCTCACGCAATCCTTCTTCACCAATCATCATGACGTTTGCACCGTCATAATGCTGTTTGCAATAACGAGCCAGTGTGGTGGCTGAATTCATGATGAAATCAGTTTCTGTACTCACACCAAAACTTGCTAGTTTCTTCTGTTGCGCAGTACGTGTCAAGGCAGCGTTATTCGTAATGAAATACGTTCCCCTACCCTCAGCTTGGCACGCCGCAACGAAATCTACCGCTTCTTGGATAGGTTCACTACCACGATACATCGTGCCATCCAAATCGAAACAATACGCTTTATATTGTCTCATCATTCTGTCGGAAGAAACGCCGAGACTGGACCTAATTCATTCGTTAAGTAGTCTCGAACTTGTCCTGGGAATTGTTGTAGTTCGTTAAGCGTCTCGCGAATGGATTGTACTACTTTATCCGCATCGACTTCCACGAATTGGCGGACAATCATTGGGCGTAATGAAATGAATGCCTTTAATGGAGTGGCTTGCTCGGATAGGATCACTTTTTCATCTTCAAGAATATCGATTATATCGTCGTAACTTCCAGGGTCACGCATGATGAATCCGTCGATCATAGAATTACCTACGTCAATGATTCCTTCAATCAAACCGTGTGCAATTCGCTCTAAAGCCAGCTTATTTACATCGCTTTGTAGCCAGTTCGTTTCCTTTTTGAAAATATCGATCAACTGCTCCATATACACTAATGTTTTATTGATTTGGTTTTGATCTACAAAATACATACTGTTCTTCCTCCTCATATACCTCATACTTCTATCTTACCATATTTATTGCGAAACGAATGAAGGCTCCGAGCTAATTTGCCCGAAGCTTTCATTTTTATTAGTCTATTTTTGAAGTAGATGGCGTTTCAGAATGTACTTCGTCCACCGCTTCCACTTCCGTTAGTTCCGCTTTTACTTTTCCAATCTTTTTCAAGATAAAATAAGCACAACCGAAATTACAGTATTCATAAATATAATCTTGGACAGTACTAATTTTCGTTTCATATGTGGATTTGGAATTACGGTCATCAAAAAAGCCTTTTAATCGTAATTGACCATATCCCCAGTCACCCAAGATAAAGTCATACTTTAACAGTACTTCGCTAAAGCGTTCGTTCAAGGCTTCTTCATCGAACCCATCGCGAAACTCTTCTGCAATTTCATATTGCATATTCTCTACAATAACCATTCTCTGCTTCACTTCCATTTAACTGCTCGCTTGTCCTTCAAGTTTCAGCAGTTCGTCACCTTGGCGCTGTTTTTCTCTGGCCGAAGCATTAACTTGCTCGTCTGCGTGGTAACTTGAACGCACAAGCGGCCCCGCCTCACAATGAGAGAATCCTTTAGTCATTGCGATTTTCCGCAACTCACCAAACTCGTCAGGCGAATAGTATTTTACGACTTTAGCGTGTTTTTTTGTTGGTTGCAAGTATTGACCAATTGTCATGATATCTACGTTGTGTGCACGCAGATCATCCATTGTCTCAATAATTTCTTCCATTGTTTCTCCGAGTCCTACCATTAGTGAAGACTTTGTCGGGATCTCGGGATACATGTTTTTGGCACGTTGAAGTAATTCAAGTGAACGATCATATGTTGCACGCGCACGAATTCTCGGTGTTAAACGACGTACTGTTTCAATATTATGATTGAGGATATCTGGTTTTGCATCCATCAAACGTTGCAAGTTCTCTATGTCTCCACCCATATCCGATGGCAATACTTCAATAGACGTAAATGGATTCTTCCTGCGTATCGCACGAATGGTTTCCGCGAAAATCGCAGAGCCTCCATCTTTTAAATCATCGCGTGCTACGGCAGTGACAACGGCATGTTTCAAATTCATCAATTCAACTGATTCCGCTACGCGTTCCGGTTCAGCGGTGTCAAGTTCATTAGGTAAACCTGTTTTAACTGCACAGAAACGACATGCCCGTGTACACACAGCCCCTAAAATCATAAAGGTAGCTGTACGTCGCTCTCCCCAACACTCATGAATGTTCGGACAACGCGCTTCTTCACATACGGTATTCAAGTTTTTTTCGCGCATTAATTTCTTTAAACCTGTATAGTTCTCATTGGTGTTCAGCTTAATTTTCAGCCAATCCGGCTTTCTAACATGCTCAGATTTTCTTCCTGTTTCAGGTTTGCATGACAACGCTACCGACTCCATTCTGTTGATAGATTCTTCTCATGTCAATGTAACATAAATTCAGATAACCTTCAATTATAGATGACACACATTGCAAGCAATAAGGTACGCGAGTAGAAATTTGAAATAGGATGACTGATTTTGGATTTCCGCTGTTGTGGTGGATGATTTCTTATACACGTGGCTTTGACCCCTTCCATTGCTTAAGCATCCTCCTGCAGCGTCGATCAATGGTGCACTCACCAACTTACAAAAAAACACCTGCAACCAAATTTCCGGTTACAGGTGTCCATCGTTTACTATTCGATTTTGAATTTCTTTCGAAACTTACTGAGGATCGTAGCGTAAAAGATGCTAATAAATAGACCGCCCCAGATGATTGTTACACCGAGTAGCATCATGAGAATTGCGGAGCCGCTCATTCCTGTATCCATTTATAGCCCCCCTTTTTCTTCTTCATAATCTGTTGTAATTCGTGTGTTGTCTTTCCATTTTAATGATGTGAAAACGATCGACAGAACAAACGCGCCAATTGCTACCGGCCAACCAATCGTCCATAAGAACGATGTGGGATATCCTTCATAGTTTTCTGCGATGTTATCTTTGATGAGGAAGAATAACATAGTTCCTAATACTAATGGTGTGATGAATGTTAATGATACTTTCCACCACCAACCAAGACGAATATCTGATACTGCGTTAGCATGTTGTTCGAACAATCCAAGCTTTCTGAACACCCAAGCCAATAAAATTACTTCGATTAGGCCGATGACCGCGATACCAAATTGGTTGATAAAGTAATCTGCCACGTCTAGGAAGTATAAACCACCGTTCGTTGCATACAGCAGGGAGATGACTGCTGATAATCCGACACCAATCGTAACCGAACGACTTCTTGAAATATTGAATTTATCTGACATACCTGCAATGTACGTTTCACAAATCGAGATGAGTGAGGTGATACCAGCAAGTGTCAGTGACAGGAAGAAGAATGCACCGAAGAGGCCATTTAACCCTGGCATTTGATTAATAATTTCAGGGAATACGACGAACGCTAGCCCTACACCTGCCGTGGCTACGTCTGCTACGTCTACTCCTTGATTCGTTGCCATGAATCCTAGCACCGCGAATACTCCGATACCTGCCAGTAACTCGACAGAAGAGTTTGCAAAACCTGTAATAAAGGCGTTATTTGTAATATCCGATTTCTTCGGTAAATAACTAGAATACGTGATCATAATTGCAAAAGCGATCGATAAACTGAAGAAGATATGTCCGTACGCTGCAACCCATACACGGGGGTTCAGTAACTTATCGACATCTGGTTTAAAGAACGCATCCAGCCCAACCATAGCCCCGTCAAGTGTGATGGCGCGGATGACGACAAATAAGAAGAGTAAGAAAAGAACAGGAATAAATATCCTATTCGCCAATTCAATCCCTTTCTTGACACCACCAATTAGGATGATGTAACAAATCACCCAGACAAGTAGTAAGGGTAATACTACGCCTCCAACGAGTCCTCCGACTTCCCCAGGTTTATCCGCTAAGCTCAGAACATCTCCGAAGAAGAATGCCTCTGGATCTTTCCCCCACGATAAACTAAATGAGTAGACGGTATATTTCATAGCCCATGCAATGATTACGGCATAATAGGTAGAAATAACGAAAGATACAAAGATCCCCCACCAGCCTAGAAACTCGGCTTTTTTTCCATTCAGACGGAAGAATGAAAGGGGAGCTGATCCACGATATTTATGGCCAATCGTGAATTCCATGATCAGGATCGGAATACCTGCTGTTAATAGTGCAAATAAGTACGGGATAAAAAATGCGCCGCCGCCATTTTCATAGGCAACATAAGGAAAGCGCCAAATGTTTCCGAGTCCTACAGCCGAACCCACTGCAGCCAGTATAAAGCCGGCTCTCGTTCCCCACTGTGAACGATTTTCCATACAACTTCACCTCTTTTTTGTTATTTTACAAAACTTTTACCATTCGATTTATTCTGACAACTCTAGTTCTGTATATTTAGTATAAACAGCCTAATTAGAGATGTCAAAACAAATTTAGACTAAGAATGAAGTAATTATCACTCTTAGTCTAAACGGTAAATTATGCTATTTGTTCTGGGTGTTTCTTACCTTTGGCGCTCAAATACGCGAATAAAACTATTAGAGTAATAATAACAGCTGCTAAACCGATCCACACAGAACCCGTCAGCCCGAGCACAACATACCCTATTGCTGCTACAGCAGCCGCGACAAGCGCGTAAGGTAACTGTGTGGACACGTGATCCATATGGTTACAACCTGCTCCAGTAGATGAAAGAATAGTCGTGTCAGAAATCGGTGAACAGTGATCTCCAAATACTGCGCCTGCAAGTACTGCCGCCAATGCCGGTAATAATAATTCGGGTGCTGCATTGACCATAATAGTACCCGCAATCGGCATTAAGATACCGAAAGAACCCCATGAGGTACCTGTTGAGAATGCCATTAATCCCGCTAATATGAAGATCAATACTGGAAGGAACGTGACAGGAATATTCAATTGCTCTACCATGGTAGAAAGGAAAAGACCTGTATCTAAGGAAGCGATTAGCTCAGTCAATCCCCAAGCGAAAATTAAGATGAGAATGGCAGGCATCATCGCTTTCACTCCGCTAATCAATGCACGCCACATCCATGATATACTTGCTGTTTCGTTCTTTTTCATTTGCAGAATATATAACAACATAGCTAGCAAAGTAGCCGTAACACCACCAATTACCAAAGAGAAAGGTACATCAGTATTTTCAAATATTGCCCAAATATCGAAAACGCCCGCTTCTTTATAGCCAGTAACAATCATCATGCCGAGCGTTACCACAATCAACGTCACAATCGGCGCTACCAAATCGCGAACTTTGCCGTGTGTATGCTCAGGGAATTCTTCCTTTAGCTGACCTGGAATTTCTTTACCTTGGTCATAAAGTTCACCTTCATTCATTGCACGGTCTTCATGCTTCTTCATTTCAAAGAAGTCATTATTCGTCCAAGCGAAGAAGAAGACCATGGACAATGTCGCAATGACATAGAAATTCATTGGCGCCATCAAAATAAATGCCGTTAATGGTGAATAGCTCACCGCTGCAGTCGTACCTAAAATAAGTGCAAGTTGTCCAATCAAGAATGCGCCCCAACTCGAGATGGGTGACACGACACAAATAGGTGCTGACGTTGAGTCAATGAAGTATGCCAATTTTGCACGAGAGATTTTGTGCTGATCTGTAATGGGTCTTGCAATCTGTCCAACTGCCAAGGCATTGAAGTAGTCGTCTACAAAAATTGCAATCCCTAGCCCCATCGTCAACAGCTTCGCGCCACGTTTTGTACGGATGCGTTTGACTGCCCAGCGTGCAAATGCGGCGCTCCCTCCGGATAAACTGACGAATGCCGTAACGATACCTAGTAATAATAGAAATAACATAATAAAAATATTGTATGTATTGAGCCCGCCATCCCAAAATGAAACTGTCATAGCCCTCCATACACCTTTTAATGTCTCAAACGGTGCGAAGTTCGCTAATAGTAAAGCTGCTGTAACAATTCCCGCACCTAGTGATAATAATACTCTCCTTGTCACTAACACCATAACGATGGCGATAATAGGAGGCAAAATAGAGACCCATGTTCCGATCATTGTAATTCCTCCTCTTTCTAGTTGCTAGATAATATCGAAATGCAGAAGATCTTTCGAAGAGTGGATAGCAGATACGATCCTGTAATTCCTTAATTTACCGATAAAAAAAGCCAACCCCACAGGCAATAGCATACGTGTAGGAGTCGGCCAGTCAATTGATCAAGCAATACATTCATAAATCGCAGTACAATTGGCAACTGTAGCTCTCCATACATTTATCGCTGTATGACAGTGTCATTCCTCTTTGAAATGACCCCAACTTGAGAAGTTGACCCTTCTCAAACTTCGGCATTGTCTCCTTTCGCTCGCGGTCATAGATGTCACTCTCTCGCCAGGTACTTATAGACAATGCAGCCTCTACGTAAGTCTCGATATTCTTCTGTTCTTAGTGTAGCAATAATCGACTTTGTTCACAATAGCCTTTTACTCCGTCTTCTCTAGCGGAACTTCGATTTGTGCGGGCGTTTGCTCTCCTTTTGAATAAATTTGTGGTACCTTTCCTCTGATCAAGCCAATTGCAATCGGTATTTTCTGCTCCACTACACTTCTGCTAGTTGCTAGCGGAACGATAATCTGCACATTGACTTGCAACATCAGATACACTTCCACATAGGCATTATTAATACCAAATTCACGAATATCGGTTTCTACTGTTGCATGTACATCTCCAATGACGTGGAAGCGGATTGGGATTTTCGGCCCCAAGTTACCGAGCAACGGGATATTCGCTGCTTGCCCAATCGGAACGAAAAATACAATACCTTGTTCTTTTTCCATACGATCAGGATTGTACTCGAGATCTCCGAGTGGCGGTAGCATATCGAGATCTCCGCCTTCTGCACGCTCCAGATGATTTTCAACAAGCTGATGAATTTCTGACATGACCTGGCTGATAATTTCAGCGTTAAACTTCGTTGTCACCGTATCTGTTGTATCATCGGGAACATTTTCTATAATTTCATTGACATCATAAACACTGGTGGATCGATTGTTTATCGCTTGACTGATCACGTAACTGGCTATTTTCTGCGTTTGCACTTCGGCATATTGTGTATAGATTGGCGTTAGCTGTTTATTGACCGTATAGAAAAATATCGCCACTCCCACCATGATGGTTGGGATGACAAAGCGCAGAATAGTTTTTCCATAGTTAAACTTCTTTGGTCGTTTTTGATTCGTATAAAACCGCATGAAAACGCCTCCTACTTCACATTATGCGAAATAGGAGGCGGACATAACTAACGCTCATTGAAATATTTCCTTCCATACCAACCGAGGATATCGCGAAGCATTTCCGGCATGATATATTCTTTCTTCGCTTCTTTTAATATCGGATAGAAAAAGCCAAACGTGAACATATCAAGTGTTGCTAACGTGTACATTTTACCGGGTTCTACCAAACGGTTGCCTGCAAATAATTGTCCGTCCGTGTTACGGTATAAGTGTTCATGTATCATACTACCCATCAGCGTCCCACGAAATCCTAAACCTTTTATCGGAAGTTCCGTCCACTTCGGATCAAGTGATTGCTCATAGACTGTCAGCAAATCCATGCCATCTAAATGAATGAGGCAAGGATTGATAGGGTGTGGCAATAAAGAGTGCAAATCCCCTTTTGTCACCCAGCCTTTATCTAAACTACCAAGGAAAATACCCGCGTTGAAAAGCGCACAGTCGGCATCAAGATACGTAAGTAACGCGCGACCAAACAGCGAGGATAATGGACTGTCTCCTGTAAGACGCTGTGATAATGGAGATGGATTATAAAACACGGGCACTTCTAGTGTCTCTTCCCCTTTAGCAAATAAGCTATTCACCTGTTCCATATCCTCTTCTGACATTTCCATCATCTGTGTTGGAAAAACCTCTGCTTTCATATGAACGACTTGACCTGTCATACGGTCTATATCGATCTGGACGTGACCGACATACTGACCGAATTTTTCCGCAGCCGCAAGTAGCGTGTCGTCAAGCCATTCACCATTTTGTAATAAATGATGCGTGTGTGCTCCTAAAATCACATCGATCTCCGGGGATTGCGCAGCTAAAATACGATCTTCATTGATTCCTAAATGTGAGAGACACACGATGACATCGCATTGAGGACGCAAGTTGCGGGCCATTTCCCGCAACGCCGCGTGCGGTTCGCTTACGCACCAGCCGAGTTGTTCATAAAAATCATAGTATGGCGCTGTGGCACCGATGACACCGACGCGCACACCTTCCGTGGTCTCCAATATTGTGGACGTCTTCGCCCAGTATGGTAGCTTACCACCCTGTTCAGTCAAGTTGCAGAGCACTACATCAAAGTGCGCGTCTTCATATAATCTATTTAACGCTTCCTTTGACATGGTGATTCCTTCATTATTGCCAATCGTTACTGCGTCGTATCCTGCTTTGTTTAATAATTCAATATTTCCTTTCCCTTCTGTTCCTTCGGTAAACGGATGAGACCGATCAATATGGTCTCCAATATCAAATAGAAAACAATGCTCCCCATTCTCTTCAGCCTGTTGCTTCCGCTTAGTAAGAAAGTGATGAATTTGCGGCCAATTCTCGAAATGACTATGGACGTCATTTGTGTGGTAAATATGGATCGTTGCTACCGTCTCCTTCATATGTGTCAACCCCAAATCCCCTCATAGATGGAACGAAGTCCAAAGACGAGTAAAATGATGCGTATGACTAAAACCAATGTATCTGATTTCATTTTGCTGTTTAAATAGGCGCCGAGCATGCCACCAAAATAGGCGCCCGGCACGACAGGTATCGTATACAGCCATGGCACATGACCGAGTGAAATATGAGATACCGAGTTAACGATTGCTGATAAAAACACCATAAGCATAGATGTCGCAACAGCGACGTGTGGCGGGAACAAGAATAGTAAAATCATTGCCGGCACAATCATCGTACCGCCACCTATTCCGAATAAGCCCGACGTAAATCCAATGAACAATGCCAATAAGATGGCAAACCAAATTGGGTAGCCATAGATATGTGTTTTACCTTGAGGATCAGTAAACTTAATCTTTTTTCCATTATCTACAAACCATCTAATCGGTTTCAAATATTTTCTCGTTAATAACAGTGTAGATAAAATGATGAGCAATATGCCAAAATATAAATTAAATGAGGACAAACTTACGCTTTTATTGACTAGCGCTCCGAGAATGATACCCGGTATACTCGCGGCGAAAAATAACCATGCACTGCGATAATCAATCGTCTTTACTTTCATATAAGACAGTGTCGATCCAAGTCCATTCGCAATCATCATGATGACCGATAAGCCCACTACACTTTGCGGTGTAATATCAGGAATCATTCCTAAATTTAATCCGACAAACAATGTGACAGGAACCAAGATGGTTCCTCCACCGAGGCCCGCAATCGAACCGATAATACCGGATGCTAAACCTATTAAGGCGAGTACTACAAATTCCATCAGTGATCCCCCTCAAATAAATCCAGTTGCTTGGTGAGAGGCTGACCGTATTCTATGTTAAGTAATCGTGCAAATTGTTTGGCGTTCTTCGCTGCATGCTGGCCGGAGTTATTATTAAAGATGACAAATACGTCTTCAGTCTGCTTCTGAAGATGTTTCACGATATCACGCATACTCTCTAACTCTTTTTCATTATAATCATAAAGATAGCGGACTTTACGCCATGCTTTACTATCTCCCGTAGTATTTACCCACCCTTTATCATTGCGACCGTGAAGACGTAACAAAACTTTCGGATCCGTTGCAACTGGGACTAGCGGCACACTTCCGTCCCCTACTTGCGGCTCATCACAAACGACATGGATGATGTTCAAGTCGTTCAGAAAGTCGAGTGTTTTCTCTCGATAAGCTGGAGAATACCACGTTTGATTGCGAAACTCTACAGCGATTGGCAACGGCTGTAATTGTTCATGCACATAGCGAATGCGATCCACATTTTCCTTCTTACAATCGAACCAAGGTGGAAACTGTACCAGTACCATCGCAAGCTTCCCCGCTTCAACAAATGACGTCAGGGACAGCTTAAACAGCGAGAACATCTCCTCTTCAGATTCATATGGTAACTTTCCACGCTGATGACCTGTAATACCCTGATACGCCTTCACGACAAATTGAAAATTAGCGGGCGTTTCCTCTGTCCATTTATCCATAACTTTTTTCGATTGTATAGCATAAAACGTCGAATCCAGCTCAACGATTGGAAAGTGTTTACTATAATCTAGTAGTTTTTTATTCGCGACTGTATTCTCATTGTATAGACTTGGATGGTCTCCCCACCCTGTCAGACCAACATGTATCATGGAAAGCCCTCCTCTTATGATCTTTAGCTTAGTGTATCATATCTCATGTATTTTCGGAAAAATCATACTTCCTGATTTGGTAGTATGATTTTCTATAATTCGCCTAGTCAACCGATTTTATTTTCACGCAAAAAAGCGTCCCGAGATAGGATCTCCGAGACACTTCTTTAATAATTAATCTTGCCACGCGCTCATTCCCCCGCGTACATTCGTTAC
This sequence comes from Sporosarcina sp. P18a, assembly GCF_002743135.1. Lineage (NCBI taxonomy): Bacteria > Bacillati > Bacillota > Bacilli > Caryophanales > Caryophanaceae > Sporosarcina > Sporosarcina sp. P18a. Next base: position 40,697 of record NZ_PDYQ01000005.1, read on the forward strand.
ATTCACGAATCCCGCTTTTTTCAGTTGGCTTGCTGCATTGACACTACGCATGCCGCTTTGACAGATGACGATGACTTCTTGATCTTTCTTCAATGTTCCCATCTGTTTTGAAAGCAAATTCAAAGGAATATTTTTAAATTTCTTTATATGGCGTCCTGAATATTCAGCTGGTGTCCGCACATCGATACATTGGACATTTTGATCGTTCACTCTATCTTTTAATTGTGCAGTCGAGATTGAACGCACACCTTTTGCAGGCTTCATACGCCAAACTACGAAGCCGACGAGGAGTGCTATGATAATCCATTCCATAATTAATGCCTCCTATTAGTGAGTCCATTCGATGATGACGAGAATGACTCCCATCACCGCAAATGCTATATGGCCAATACAAAAGCGCGGGAATACGTTCTTTTCCATTTCTTCGGCCGATTGGATTGTGCAGTTTCGATTGAACAAAAAACGTTTATATTTATTCATGCGTCTAGTGCAGCGTGAATACTTGCTGGATCAAAGCCGATAATCCATTTTCCATTCAACTGTGTTTGTGGAACGCCCATCTGTCCGGTTAGTTCCACCAGACGCTCTCCTTCTGCAGGATTTGTAGAGACATTGATTGTCTCATAAGGCACATGGATTTCATCCAGATAATTCGTCATCATCGTACAATAAGGACAAGTAGATGATACATATACGGTCGCTTTTTCAGACATGTAAAAAACTCCTTTTCATTTGTATGTACATCCATTGTATACCCCATTAGGTATGTAATCAATCTATTGATTCGTATATATGATGGGATTTTTCTTTAGTGCAAAGCATGCTAGTATATAGAGGTAACCAAATGAATAAGAAAGGATGGATGAACATGAGCGACGTACTTTTACAACAAATTTTAAGTGAAATGAAAGGCATTAAAACTGACATCTCTGGGATTAAGTCAGATGTTAGTACACTTAAATCAGACGTTAGTACACTTAAGTCAGACGTTAGTGCACTAAAATTACATGTCGAAGTTCTAAATACAGACATGTCAGAAGTGAAAAAGAACAGCAATTGACAAATAAACGGTTGTCTTCTATTGAAACTAAACAGGATACAATTTACATCAACTATGTTTCTTTAACTGAAATACAATCTAAAACCCTCTCCTTACTCGAACAACTCCAAACAGATGTAGAATTCACCTATCAAAAGACCGCAATGAATGATTTAAAAATTAACCGTATTGAAACAAACTCCACTCACAAACACTAAGCAGGCAAATAAAAAACAAGCGTGTCTGGATGGACATACTTGTTTTTATCATGATTCTTTTCTTTATTATGTGCTCGCCGTGTTCACTTTATCTCCTACCAACTTATCCTTTGCCTCTTGGTACTGCTGTGCTAATTGTGCGACGTACTCTTTCGTAGGTTGAACTTTATCGATGATGCCAATTCCTTGACCACAGCCCCAAATATCTTTCCAAGCTTTTTGACCTGCATCACCACCGAAATTCATTTTACTTGGATCACTTTCCGGTAAGTTATCAGGATCTAAACCCGAAGCTCTGATGGACGTAGCTAAATAATTCCCGTGTACTCCTGTGAAGTAATTACTGTATACAATATCATCCGAAGTGGCGTCTATGATGGCTTGTTTATACTCTTCAATGGCTCTCGCTTCTTCAGTAGCGATGAATGGCGATCCGATATAGGCAAAGTCGGCCCCCATGGCTTCGGCTGCCAATACGCTTCTGCCGGTTGCGATAGATCCACCAAGTGCCAGTGGTCCATCAAACCATTCCCGAATTTCTTGAATGAGTGCGAACGGGCTTTTCGGACCTGCGTGCCCTCCCGCTCCTGCAGCCACCGCAATTAAACCATCTGCACCTTTTTCAATTGCTTTCTTCGCGAACGTATTATTGATCACATCATGCAATACAATTCCGCCGTAACTGTGTGCAGCCTCATAGACATCTTCTCTGGCGCCTAGCGATGTAATAATGATCGGAACTTTATACTTTACACACAGCTCCATATCTTCTTGCAATCTTTCATTGGATCGGTGGACGATTTGGTTGATCGCAAATGGCGCGGCTGGTTTATTGGGATTTTTCGCATTATAGTCGGCTAATTCTTCTGTAATCTCGATCAACCACTCTTCGAATTGTGCAACGGGCCTTGCATTTAGAGAAGGCATAGAACCGATTACTCCTGCTTTGCATTGCTCAATCACAGTCTTAGGATTACTAATAATGAACATCGGGGCTGCGATCACTGGAAGACTCATACTCTTTTTCCATTCTACTAAACTCATTAGAACACTCTCCTTTTATCGTAAGCGCTTTCAAAACGTATAAATGTATTCCTGTAACGAACATACACTAAGACGTTTCAAAAACTTTACATTTTCGATACATGTATATACATGTATTTTACTGGATTTTTTCGAGTTGTCAATCAATTTATGAATGGAGATTCATTTTTATGTTACTTAACTTTTGAATTCATCAATCACTTTCTGTAATGCCTTCAACTTCTTCAGTAAGTCCATGTATTCTGCTTTGCTAATAGATCCTTCAATTTGTTCCTGTACTTGTGTCCAAATCGGTGTAGCCTCATTTAATTTGTCGTACCCTAATTCTGTGATCGTGACCACTTTGGTTCGCGAGTCCTGTTTCGCTCTCTTGATCTGTACATATCCGGCATCGTTTAGAATGTTCAAGTTACGCGTAACGGTCGTTTGATCGAGCAACATCATCTCACCTAATTTACTAATCGAAATATCCGGCGATGTATAAATATTGCCGAGCATATAATATTGGGTGATTTTTAATCCAGTAGGTTTCAAGAGATGATTGTACAGTTGTGTAAGTGATCCGGATACCGTACGGAGATTCGCACTGGCACACACGTCAATAATATAATTTGCTTGCTCTTGATCCAATTTTTTTCTCATGATGTCCACTCTTCCCTTAAAATGATGATCGTACTGTTTTAGCCGCTTCGACAATTCATTCTATTGTACATGTACCGGGATAAATTTTAAAGCTGGATTTCCCGCTACACTTAGTAGTATGCTTCTATTACATGTATATACATGTAGTAGAAGTATATCAGTGAAATGGAGGTAAAGAAGAGGATGAAAGAACTTAATTTATTGGATAGTATTGATTTGGAACAGACATTAATAGGTGCTTTAGGAATTACCTTTACACAACTTGACCCTGACAAAGTCGTCTGTGAAATGCCGGTTGGACCGAAAACTGTTCAGCCTATGGGCTTGTTACATGGAGGCGCTTCAGTAGCACTCGCTGAAACTGCGGCTAGCATTGCAGCCGCTTTAAACCTAAATCCCGAGACGCATTATCCAGTAGGACTAGAAATCAATGCGAATCATATACGGGGTAAAAAAGATGGTGTGGTCACTGCTACTGCCGTTCCATTCCATAAAGGGCGCACATCAATGGTCTGGGATATCCAAATCACGGATGAGATAGGTAAATTAATAAGTGTTTCGAGATGCACGATTGCGGTTGTGGAGAAAAAGGTTCGCTAAATAAACAAAACGTGCCGACCATCCGAATTGAATCGGCATGAAATCGGCACGTTGCTTTATTCAACTGTTAGGAATATCGCATAAACGCTGATATTTCAACGCTTACCCAATACTACCTTCCATCTCGAACTTGATCAAACGGTTCATCTCTACCGCATATTCCATCGGTAGTTCTTTTGTGAATGGCTCGATAAAGCCCATAACGATCATTTCTGTTGCTTCCAATTCAGGAATACCGCGGCTCATCAAATAGAAGAGCTGCTCTTCGGAAACTTTTGAAACTTTTGCTTCGTGTTCCAATGAAATATTGTTATTCAAGATTTCATTGTATGGAATCGTATCTGAAGTAGATAGTTTATCCATGATCAACGTATCACACTCAATGTTGGCACGAGCTCCGTCCGCATTGCGTCCGAAGTGGACAACTCCGCGATACGTTACTTTTCCGCCGTGTTGAGAGATAGATTTTGAAACAATAGTAGAAGACGTGTTAGGTGCCAAGTGCATCATTTTCGCGCCGGCATCCTGGTGCTGTCCTTTACCTGCCAATGCGATAGATAGTGTCAAACCGCGTGAGCCTTCACCTTTTAGGATGACTGCAGGGTATTTCATCGTCAATTTAGAACCAATGTTGCCATCAATCCATTCCATTGTCGCATTCTCTTCACATACTGCACGCTTCGTTACCAAGTTGTAGACGTTGTTCGCCCAGTTTTGGATCGTTGTGTAACGGCAATATGCATCTTTTTTGATGATGATTTCAACAACCGCACTGTGTAGTGAGTTTGTTGTATAAACAGGTGCTGTACAACCTTCTACGTAGTGAACGCTTGCGCCTTCGTCTACGATGATCATCGTACGCTCGAACTGCCCCATGTTTTCCGAGTTAATACGGAAATAAGCTTGTAGCGGTGTTTCTACTTTCACGCCTGGTGGTACATAGATAAATGATCCACCAGACCATACAGCAGAGTTTAACGCTGAGAATTTATTGTCTGAGTTCGGAATCACTGTACCCCAATATTGTTTGAACAACTCTTCGTTTTCACGAAGTGCAGAATCCGTATCTTTAAAGACAATTCCTAGATCTGTTAGTTCTTCTTTCATATTGTGGTAAACAACTTCAGATTCATACTGTGCAGAGACACCTGCTAAGTATTTTTGTTCTGCTTCCGGAATACCTAGTTTATCAAACGTACGCTTGATTTCATCAGGTACTTCATCCCAAGAAGTTTCTGCACCTTCAGATGGTTTTACGTAGTACGTGATTTCATCAAACTTCAATGAATTCAAGTCTCCGCCCCATTGTGGCATTGGCTTATTGTAAAAAATCTCAAGAGATTTCAAACGGTAATCCAACATCCACTGTGGTTCTTCTTTCATTGCAGAAATTTCTTCCACTATCTCACGTGTCAATCCACGCTCTGAACGGAACACAGAAACGTCTTTGTCATGGAAACCGTATTTGTAATCGCCGATTTCCGGCATTTGTTTTGCCATTATTATTCCTCCGTTCCATAATTGCTCGTACTATGGCCAAGGTCATTGCGACTCGCCAGAGACTCCCTCTTCCATCGCCTTCCAGCTCAATGTTGCACATTTAATGCGGGCAGGGAACTGCGCGACACCCGATAATGCTTCTAGGTCGTCAAGATCAATCGACTCGTCCAACTCTTTGCCTAACATCATATCTGAAAAAGTATGTGCTAACTTAACTGCTTCTTCAGTCGTTTTACCTTTGATCATCTGTGTCATCATAGATGCGGATGCCATCGAAATGGAACATCCTTCCCCTTCAAACTTGACGTCTTTGACGATGTCGTCTTCCACATTCATTGTTAAACGGATAACGTCACCACAAGTCGGATTATTCATGTCAATTGTGACATTACCGTTCTCTAGAACGCCTTTGTTTTTCGGGTGTTTATAATGCTCCATGATTACAGATCGATAAAGTTGATCTAGTTTATTAGTAGACATCGTTAAAATACTCCTTTGTTGTGCGAAGTCCTTCCACGAGGCGATCTACGTCATCAGTGGTGTTGTAAAGATAGAAGCTGGCACGCGCTGTTGAAGAAACATCCAACCATTTCATCAATGGTTGTGCACAGTGATGACCTGCACGAACAGCAATACCATTCATATCGAGTACAGTTGCGACATCATGAGGATGGACATCATCCAAATTGAATGTGACCAATCCTGCACGCTGATCGGGATCTCTTGGTCCATAAATGGTCAAGCCGTCGATTTCAGACATTTTATCCATAGCATAACCAGCTAGTTCGTGTTCATGCTGTTCGATAGCGTCCAAACCGATTTCTTCCAAGAAGTCGATGGCTGCACCGAGTCCAATAGCTCCTGCAATAATAGGCGTACCACCTTCAAATTTCCAAGGTAATTCTTTCCACGTAGATTCGTATAGTCCGACAAAATCAATCATCTCGCCGCCGAATTCGATGGGTTCCATATTATTGAGTAAATCCTTTTTACCGTAGAGGACACCGATACCGGTAGGTCCACACATTTTGTGTCCGGAAAATGCAAGGAAGTCGCAATCTAGATTCTGTACATCTATTTTTAAATGTGGAGCCGCTTGCGCAGCGTCCACACACATCACCGCACCGTGTTGATGGGCAATTTTCGTGATTTCTTCAATCGGATTCATCGTGCCGAGAACGTTGGAAACATACATGATGGAAACAATTTTCGTTTTATCTGTAATGGTTTCCCGTACTTTATCAAGTGATAACGTACCGTCTTCTTCTAAATCAATATATTTTAACACTGCACCAGTTTCTTTGGCGAGCTGCTGCCACGGAATGATATTGGAGTGGTGCTCCATATGTGTAATGACGATTTCGTCACCTTCCGAGACATTGGTACGGCCATAGCTTTGCGCAACTGTGTTAATCGCTGTTGTTGTACCGCGCATGAAGATGACTTCTTGCGTGGATTTAGCATTAATGAATTTACGGACTTTCTCACGAGCGCCTTCATAACCATCTGTCGCACGATTTCCAAGTGTATGCACTCCACGGTGAACATTGGAGTTATCGAAGCGATAATAGCGATCCAGTGCCTCAATTACTTTCACAGGCTTTTGTGAAGTCGCTGCGCTATCCAAGTAGACAAGTGGATGTCCATTGACTTCTTGGTCTAATATAGGGAAATGATTGCGGATGTCTTTGCTGAGCATTAGCGCACTTTCCTTTCAATAACCTCCGTTAATTGTTTTCTAACTCCTGCGATCGGCAATTTGCTAACAACTGGAGCTAAGAAACCATGAATGATGAGGCGTTCTGCATCTTCTTGTGTAATACCACGGCTCATTAGATAGAACATTTGCAGTGGGTCCACGCGTCCTACTGAAGCGGCGTGACCTGCTGTTACATCATTTTCATCGATAAGCAAAATCGGGTTCGCGTCTCCACGTCCTCTTTCACCTAACATCAGAATACGGGACTCTTGCACCGCGTTCGAGCGAGTTGCGCCTTTCGCGATACGTCCGATACCGTTAAAGATAGCGGATGAGTTTTCTTTCATTACACCGTGCTTCAAGATGAATGCGTCTGTATCAAGTCCCCAGTGTACGATTTCAGATGTGAAGTTTTGTTTCTGGCTACCGCGTCCAACTACAACGGATTTCATATCACTAGATGAGCCGTCACCGACTAAATGCGTGATGTTTTCAGAAATCGTATTGCCGTCGTTCATTAATCCAAGCGCCCACTCAATGCGTGCGCGTGGTCCAGTAACACCGCGACGGTTGACATACGTTGTCATACCTTCCGCTAATACGTCGACTGATCCGTAGACAATTTTCGCATTGGCCATAGCAAATACTTCCGCTACAATGTTCGCTTGTGTTGCCGCATGCTCCATAGTAGAAAGATAGCTTTCTACATAGGTTACTTGACTGTTTTCTTCTGCAACGATGACTACGTGGTTGAACAGTGAGGCTTCTTCATTATCGTGAATGAAGAGTACTTGTAGTGGATCTTCGATTACTACGTTTTTAGGTACGTAGACAAATACTCCACCGTTGATCAATGCCGCGTGAAGAGCCGTTAACTTATGCTCATCCACTTTGACACCGTCAGTCATCAAGTATTTCTGTAACAACTCACTGTATTCGCGTGAAGCCGTAAAGATATCCGTCATAATAACGCCTTGTGATTTCAAATCTTCAGACAGTGAAAGATATGCAGGTGTGTTATTGTGTTGCACGTAAATATTTTGTTGTTGTTCGTCATCGATCAATGCTTTCGCTTCAGTCGGTAATTCTTCCAACCCTGCGAAGATCGAGCTCTCAACTGTATGTGAAGGGAATTCCGTGAAATTCCAATTGGTAATTTTAGTTTTATCTGGTTTTGGCATTTCGAGCACTTCAGCTTTCGCTAGAGCGTTCGAACGAAAATCTGCCATCCAAGCAGCTTCCTCCACTTTTGCGGAATAAGAGCGGACGTCTTGTTCGGTCAATGCCAATGTTGTTTCAACCGTCATTTTGAGTCGTCCCCTTTCTTATGCTTCTTGTCCAACAGTTTCGTCTTCGATACCTAGTTCTTCTTTGATCCAGTCGTATCCTTCAACTTCAAGTTTCTTGGCTAGTTCTGAACCACCCGTTTTAACGATTTTACCTTGCATGATGATATGCACTTTATCTGGCTCGATGTAATCCAACAAACGTTGGTAGTGAGTAATAATTAAGCAACCGAAACCTTCGCCGCGCATTTGGTTGATACCGTTAGAAACAATTTTCAATGCGTCGATATCCAGACCTGAGTCAATCTCGTCAAGTACTGCGAACTTTGGCTTCAACATCATAAGTTGGAGAATTTCATTACGCTTTTTCTCTCCACCTGAGAAACCTTCATTCAAATAACGAGTGGCCATATCTTCTTGCATTTCAAGAACTTCCATCTTGCTATCCATTTCACGAATAAATTTCATCAAAGAAATCTCATCGCCTTCTTCACGACGTGCGTTCACTCCAGAACGGAGGAAATCTGCATTCGTTACGCCAGTGATTTCACTTGGATATTGCATAGCTAGGAATAGACCGGCTCTCGCACGCTCATCTACTTCCATTGCTAATACGTCTTCACCATCGAGCATAATGGATCCGGAAGTAACTTCATATTTCGGGTGACCCATGATTGCTGATGCAAGCGTGGATTTCCCCGTACCATTTGGACCCATGATTGCATGGATCTCATTTGTATTTATTGTTAAGGTAACACCTTTTAAGATTTCTTTGTCCTCAATTCGGACATGAAGATCTTTAATTTCCAAAATTGCCATTCCAATACCTCCAGTATGATCGCGTTGAATGGTTATGATCCATTCTCTATTTAGTATCATTCTAATCTTAACCCATATTCGATTGGGTTGCAAATCTTTAAGAAACATTACACATATTGGCTAATTTCATTACAACTACGCGGATGGCTATATTTTTCACGATATGTATTTTTCATTTGACAACTAGTGAATGAGAATCAACCAGTTCTTAGTACATAAGAATTAGAAAGAAAAAAAGCCGGTCAAGTAACCGACTTTTCTACTACTCTATACTTTTTTAGTGAAACGGTCGACGATCATCGCAAGCGCGCCGTCACCTGTAACGTTCGTTGCTGTTCCGAAACTATCTTGCGCTAAATAGAGTGCAATCATCAACGCTACCATGCCATCACTGAATCCAAGCATAGTCGTTAGAAGTCCAGTTGCCGCGACAACTGCGCCACCCGGTACACCAGGAGCGGCGATCATCGTAACACCTAACATAAAGATAAATTGTAAATACGAACCAAAACTTACATCAAAACCGTTCATCAGCATAACACCAATCGAACATGAAACAATCGTAATCGTACTACCTGACAAGTGGATAGTTGCGAATAATGGAACCGCGAAGTCCGTTACACGCTCCGAAGCACCCGTCTTTTTTGCCTGACGCAGCGTAACCGGAATCGTTGCAGCAGATGACTGCGTTCCGATCGCTGTCAAATACGCTGGCAGCATCGTTTTCATTAACACGAACGGATTCCGTTTGTTCAACGTACCCGCCACTGTGTACTGGAATGTCAGCATGGTCAAATGAAGAATAATAATCATGATGAAAACAAATACAAAGACTGAAAGTACATTTGCCACTTCACCTGTATACGTCATATTCAGGAAAATCCCGAAAATATGGAAAGGTAATAATGGAATGATGACGACAGATATGACTTTATCGATAATTAAATTAAACTCATCGAAGAACGACATCATCGTCTTCCCTTTAATCGCCGCCATTCCAATGCCAAGCACGAATGCCAATAGCAAAGCAGTCATGATCCCCATCACCGGATCCATTTCCATTTCGAAGAACGCTACTCCCGCTTCACGTGCGCCTTCTGCAACGTCCGTCTTCGTCGCCGGCTGAATAAAGTTCGGCAAAATATTTATTGCTACAACATACGCAAGCAATCCCGCAATAACCGTAGATCCATACGCAAATGCAGCAGACATGCCAAGTAATTTTCCGGAACCTGCGCCAAGTTTTGCAATACTTGGTGCGATAAACGCAATGATAATCAGCGGAACGATAAAGTTCAAGAATCCACCGAATAACATATTAAAAGTAGCTGCTAAACGAACGAACCAATGCGCAAATCCTTCATGGATCAACGGCAATACTAAACCCAGTCCGATCGCCAGCCCAATGGCGATGAGAATTCGCCAAATGAGCCCTAATTTAAACTTCACAATACGTCCTCCTCAAATACACATATGTATTACTCAAACAAAATCAACTTTATCACAAGTCGATTGAATAAAGAAGATTTTATTTAGATTTATGTGATGTTTTTCTTGTGGGTTGTTAGGAAGTGGATTTGGTGGTGTTGTTTGGAAATTGGATAGGGTGGATTGTGTGAACACGAAAGCACATTGAGCGAGTCTCCGCCAACATGCAACCACCACTCCAACACACCCACCAAGCATACAATTAAAAAAGCCGGCAGCTGCGATAGCTACCGGCGTTCATTGTATTATTTTACAGGAACAACTGATCCAGACCACTCATTCAAAATGAAATCTTGAATTTGCTCTGAAGTCAATACTTCTACCAATGCTTTGATAGCATCGCTGTCTTCGTTGCCGCTCTTCACAGCAATTACGTTAACATATGGAGACTCTTTGTCTTCCAATGCGATCGCATCTTCCATTGGATTCAACCCCGCATCGATAGCGAAGTTGGAGTTGATTAATAATGCGTCGCCTTCATCGTTATTATACAACTGAGGCATTAACGCTGCTTCGTAGTTCGCATCAAACTCCAAGTTCTTTGGATTTTCTACGATATCGCCTACTTCAGCTTTTACTTTTTCCACGTCATCCGCTAGCTTGATCAATCCTTTTTCTTCAAGCATAGAAAGTACTCGACCGTGATCCGCAACGGAGTTACTGATTAAGATCGTCGCTCCGTCGGGAAGTTCTTCCAACGACTTATATTTCTTAGAATATACACCGATCGGCTCGATGTGAATAGCGCCTGCATTGACGAAGTCATAACCGAAATCGGCAATTTGGCTCTCAAGATAAGGGATGTGTTGGAAATAGTTCGCATCTAGTGTACCTTCGTCCAAATCTTTGTTTGGCAGTACATAATCTGTGTAAGTCTCAATTGTTAAATCATAGCCTTTTTCAGCTAATAACGGCTTAGCTTCTTCCAAAATTATTGCGTGTGGTGTGTTAGATGCACCGACTACCAAAGACGTTTTCTCGCCTTTCCCTGCTTCATCTACATCTGGTGCTGCATTATCTTTGTTACCTTCGTCTTTCGATCCGCAAGCTGCCAATGCAAGCACTAGTACTGCTGCGAATAGACCGAATAAAAATTTCTTCATATCCACATTTCTCCCTTTCTACTATAGAATATTTCTATGGTTAACAGGTTTCCCTGAAAATCCTATTATCGCTTGTCCAAACGTTTTGTAATGAAATCACCAATAAATTGAATGATAAATACGATAATCAATACTAGAATTGTTGCCATTAACGTGACATCTTCGCGACTACGCTGGAACCCTTCCAAATACGCGAGCGTACCTAGACCGCCAGCACCGATCACTCCCGCCATCGCGGTATATCCGACGAGCGCAATCGAAGTTACCGTAATTCCGGAGACTAGTGCTGGCATGGATTCTGGTAACAAAACTTTGAAAATGATTGTGGACGTTTTAGCCCCCATGGAACGCGCTGCTTCGATAACCCCTTTATCGATTTCCTGCAATGCAATCAACACCATTCGGCCATAAAATGGAGCGGCACCGATAATTAATGCGGGTAATGCGGCATTCGGTCCACGCATACTGTCGAATAATAATTTTGTAAAAGGAATCAATAAAATAATCAAGATGATAAACGGAATCGACCGGAATATATTCACGAAGGCGCCTGTAAAGACATTGGTGATTTTATTCGCCCATAACTGACCAGGACTTGTTAAAAACAACAACAAACCAAGTGCGATACCTAAGACAAATGTAAAGAACGTGGAGTAAGCCGACATATAAAGTGTCTCACCCGTTGCTTCCCACATTTTATCCCAATTCACGTTTGGGAACCATTGCTCAATCATGGATCAGCACCTCCGTCTTCACTTCATTGGCATCCAGGAAAGCAATTGCTTCCTCTATAACCGCCACGTCCCCTACTAGTTGCAAGACGAGTGTGCCGTATGCGCCGTCACGTGTTGTCGAAATATTTCCTTGCACGATGTTGACATCGATGGGGAATTTACGGATCAATTCAGCAAGTAGCGGCTGCTCTGTACGGTCGCCAATGAAAGCTAGCTTGATCAATTTGCCGTGCGGCGATTCCTGCTGTAAATGTGCCATCGCTGCGTCCGTATCTGCACTATCAGTCACTTGCGAAATGAAACGCTTTGTAATATCCGCTTGTGGGGATTGGAAGACATCTAGTACATTGCCCATTTCCACGACTTTCCCCGCTTCCATGACCGCCACGCGATGACAGATCTTCCGGATGACGTGCATTTCATGCGTAATCAACACAATCGTTAGTCCAAGACGCTCATTAATATCTGTTAGTAAATCAAGAATCGCATTCGTCGTCTCTGGATCTAGTGCGGACGTCGCTTCATCACAGAGCAGGACTTCAGGATCATTTGCAAGCGCGCGCGCAATGCCGACACGTTGCTTCTGACCACCTGATAATTGCGATGGATACGCCTGTTCTCGACCTGTCAATCCAACGAGATCAATCAATTCCTTCACTTTTTGCTTACGTGCCGATTTCTTTACGCCAGCAATTTCGAGAGGAAACATGATATTCTCTTCTACTGTTCTAGACCACAGTAAGTTAAAGTGCTGGAAGATCATGCTGATTTTCTGACGCGCATTCCGAAGGCCAGCACCTTGTAATGAAGTCATTTCTTGTCCGTGAATCATGATACTGCCGGACGTAGGCGTTTCAAGACCGTTCAATAGTCGAATTAATGTACTTTTTCCTGCCCCACTGTACCCGATGACGCCGAAAATTTCTCCCTCTTTGATGGATAATGTCACGTCATCTACCGCGACAATTTCTGAACGGTTCAATTGGAACTTTTTATGAACGTTTGTTAGTTGAATCATTTTCCGCACCACCTTATTAAGTCTTTTAAATCTGTTTTTTTAGAATACTACAAGCACTAGGCTCTCGGGACGTTACAGACTTACCAAAAAGGCAAAAGGCGCCTTTGTGGTAAGTCTTCCAACGCCTGTCGAGCCTGCACGGCGCTTTCCGCTTTTGTATCATCCAGCTTCAGATGCCAGCTCCTCGGGTCGTTTCGATCTTAAGATCAAGGCAAAAAGCGCCTTGCTTTTAAGCTCTCCAACGCCTGTCGGAGCTAAACGGCATCCTCCGCTTTAGTTTAAAAAAGCCTTCCTGCAGATAAGCAGAAAGGCCGAACGTATGTAGTTATGTACGTTACCATTTCTCTCATCTATCAAAGCATTACGCTTTGAGTGAATTGGCACCATTTCACATATGTGACGGTTGCCGGGCTTCATAGGGCACTTCCCTCCACCGCTCTTTATAAGAGTTACGTATTCAATTGATTAACTACTTATACCATACTTTTATTTCAATTGTCAACTGAGCTTCTCTAGTAGATACGGGACGGATTGAAAGGCGTAAATCTTTTCTACAGGCTGTCCTTTTCGGTGAATGAGTAAACAAGGAACACTTTCCACCTCATATTCAGTTGCGATTTCCTGGACATAATTCAAGTCTGCCTTTCCAATCGGTAGTTGCGGGCGCATTGTCTCGATCACCGTAAGCATTTTTGAAGCGACTGCACACGTTCCACACATTGGTGTATATAAATAAAAAGCGGCTACTTGCTCTGCCGCCTGTGTGCGTTGCCAGTCTTCAATTGTCCAATGATTCATGTTGTCCACCTGCCAAATACTTGGAATGTACTTTAAAATTAGCAGCAGCTAAAATGCTTGCCAATAGCTTAACGGGAGTCGTTTCCACTTGACGGTAGAGACGATCCGTGTATAAATGTCTCGCTTCTGGATACAGTTGTTTGAACAGCTTACGAATGGACTCACCGGAGGCGTCCGCATCCATAAAGACGAACAGATCTTGCTGCTCGTACGGTTCAAGCAGTTCTTCAATATGATACGCACTGATCGTGCCATTCGTACAAAGAATCTCTACAGGCTCTGCAAGGATCGGTACTAGCCGCTTACGATCCGAACCGCCTTCTACAATGAGAACTTTCGGGTCCATCCTGTTTCCTCCTAGCGTGTAAAAAAGCGCTGAGACGTTCCAGCGCTTTTTCTTTTGGAATATTATTCAGCTGTCATTTCTTCGTACTGCTCAGCTGTCATTAACTCATCCAGTTCAGCTTTGTTATCGATTTCAACTACTACCATCCATGCGTCTTCATATGGAGATTCGTTAACCAATTCAGGGCTATCTTCAAGGTTTTCGTTCACTTCTACAACTTTACCAGTTAATGGAGCGTACAATTCAGAAACCGTCTTCACTGATTCAACGCTTCCGAAAGGCTCGTCTGATTTCAATTGATCGCCAACCTGTGGCAATTCAACAAATACGATATCCCCTAGTTCAGACTGTGCGAAATGTGTGATGCCGATACGGTATTTACCGTCTTCTTCTTTTACCCACTCATGCTCTTCTGAATAACGCAAATCTTTTGGTGTGCTCATGTCGTTACCTCCAAAAATATAATAGTTTAACTTCCTTTAGTTTGCCATAGTTCCCCTGTAAAGACAAGAACCTAGATCACTTCTTCCATGTTTCCGTGAACGTGGTTTCATTAAATCCAACGGTCACTTTTTGGTTGTCGGAAACGATTGGGCGTTTGATGAGCATTCCGTCTGAAGCGAGGAGCGCGATCTTTTCATCATCCGTCATAGTTGGCAGTTTGTCTTTCAAATTGAGCTCACGATATATCTTGCCGCTCGTGTTGAAGAACTTTTTCATTTCAAGTCCGGAATTCGCGATCATGTTGCGTAGTTCGTCTTCGCTTGGAGGTTGTTCGGCGATGTTCTTTTCTTCGAATGAAATCCCCTCGTCCGTAAGCCATTTCTTCGCTTTGCGACACGTGGTACATTTTGGATAGCCGTAGTATGTCATAGTCATAATAATCAATCCCTCCTTTTTTTTCAGTATAGCAAATAAAGGAGAATAGATGCGAACTTAGCGGCGTTTGATTGCTGATGTGTTCGTGCGTAAAGAGACTGGCAATGTGTTGGGGTTAGGGATTGGCACTTCGGAGGGGACGCTTTTCTGGAGGGGCCCCTCCTACGCGCCAATCCCTTGCAATGTGAGCGGGTGATACTTTTTGTTGTGCATTGAAGTCAGTGTTGTAATTGATGTTGAATTTCTGTACTTGAACGTAAATAATTCAAGACACAACAATAATTAACACACTACCTCCAGTATGTATCTTAGGTTCCTTCTACTACCCACGTAGGATGGAAGCGGAAGTTGGGGCGACTCCTGGAGGATCAGCGAGAGCCGTAGCAAAGGACGGCTTTTGCGAGTAAAAGCGAAGCGTTAGGAGCATGTGCTTTCATAGACTGCCTTGAGTAAATCACGCCCTCAGGAAAGCGTCCCCAACTGGAGCTTCCATCCCCTCACACTCACTAATTCACTCACCACTGTGAATTCGAGGAGGATTTAAAAAGATGACTCCGGAAAAATACCGAAATCATCTTTTTACGGCATAAGGCTAATCCCTGTCTTATTTAAACTGTGCTTTAAATAGGGTACAGTTTATATACAAGATTAGTACGATTTCTTTATTTGAAAAAGTTCACTAGCAAACTCATTGATCGTTTGCAGCGTTATCCATATCATCAATACGTGTAATAACTTCAACGATGGCTTTAGAAAGATTCATCACTGTAAATAGTCTTGTATCGTTTAAAAACTGTCCCTTTGGTAACGGATCGATATAATTGACAATACCTTTAAAATTATAATCACCGACCTCAGGTAAAATCGTTTTAAGCGCTTTTCCAGGAATTAGTGGCCCCTCTTCAAAAATCACATATCCAACTTGCTCTCTAGTTCCCAAACTAGCGTCAATACTGAATATGAGAGGATTCTTAAATCGTCTATTTATTTTTTTTAGCGTTTCTTTTAAATTAAACGCATGCACTGGTTCTTCTAATGTTCCGTAAACTAGATAAGTTATATTACTTTCATTGAGCATGGATCCAACCAAGGGGCCTAACGAATCACCGATATATCGATCTGAACCGATACATAAAAAAATGACATCTCTTCCCGCATTTACTGGATGTTTAATAATATTTCTCAATTCGGATGTAAGTAATTCAATTTCTAGAATTCTATTTTTTCCTCTTGAATTAAATTTATAAGGTTGAAGATTTCGAACTTCATTTTCTTTAAAACTGTAATAACTACCCATTTCGACACTCCTTTTTCGAAAATAATGAATAGCAGTGCCGTTATTTAATAAAATAAAGCACTAAATCCATAATGAATCCAAGCATCCGCTTATGCAGACGCTTGAGAATGCCTCCTCTTTTTGATATTCCAGTAATTTAAAAGCTTGAAGAAAGGCGGGAGAATTACACAAACTGAAATGACACGGAGTACTTGTACCGCGACGACAAGTGTAGAGTCTGCTCCCAGAACAACGGCGGTAGTGGTCATTTCAGCGATACCACCTGGTGCAAAAGCCAAAACAGAAGTTGTAAATGATAATTCAGTGATTCTTGCCGTGATAACGGAACAGAAGAACATGGAAACAATAAGGAATATAGTACTTAAAAATGAAATGGCTAATGTTTTCTTTAATCCTTTAAACATTTCTTTTTGAAAACGGGATCCGATACTCGCGCCAATTACTACTTGGGATAAGATAATTAGTTCAGAAGGCCACCAAGCAACTAGCTGATAACCAATCACCACTGAACTGGAAGACTTGACGATGGCGATAGCGACCATACTCCCAAGCAACCAGGGTGCCGGAAATTTTAATAATACACCTAAAAAGTAGCCAAGACATGCAATTCCAAGAAAAAGGGCGGTTGTCAATAGATGTTCTCCTTGAAATGTATTAGAAGCTAAATCAGTATGACCAGTTGCCTCTATAGGATGGATCACCCAAAATGATAAACATAATGGAATGGACAGAACGACTAAAAAGATCCGAATCGTTTGTGCAATACTAACAACACCTGTATTAGCACCAAGCTCTTCTGCAATTCCTGGAATTGTGGAAAGTCCTCCCGGAGCCGTGGAAAAAAAGCTTGTCAACATATCCAAATCGCTAAATTTCCATACGATCAGTCCCGATACTAAAGAGAATATAATAGAAAGTAATAGCATGATCGTAATAGTCAACCAGTTCTCCAGAAAAATGTAATAAACAGAGTCATTCACTTTTTGCCCAAGTTCAATACCTAATATACATTGACCAATGGCCATCCAATATTTTGGAATACCTTTTTGATTGAATGACACTTTCAGGATCTTGGGTTTGAATATAAACAGTAAAGTAGCAGTTAGGAGGGTCCCAATCATCCAACCGACAGGTAAACCTGTGAAAGAAAGGAGAAATCCTCCCGTTCCACTAATGACAACGCATAGAGCTGTTTCCGTGAATTCATTTCTCTTGGACATCAAAACTCCCTCTTTCGCTGCCGATCAATAGATAGTTCAATGTTCAAACAATTCGCTCCTTAAACCATTATACTACAATAAAAGAAGTAAAAAATATTGAATTTTTCTATGTAAGCATAAGTATAATTGATTACCTTTTAATGTATATATTTACAGCCGTATTTTGCTATATAAAAACAATGACATTGTTCCGGAGCCATCTTTTTTAATTCTACTGTCTACGTATGTAGTTATGAATGTCCGTTACCAAAACCTTCTCTGGCTCCTATTATTTAAATTGTCCATTCAATACATTACATAACGTAGAATCTCTTGAATAGTCTTAGCCCTGTGTCTATACGGATTGTATCTTTGAATTTTACCAATGAAATTGTATGTACCTACTAATCTACGTTGGCATTCATTGAAGATTTTTTACTTATTTAATACATTCCTTTCCAGATAATTATTTTCAAGATATATAGACCGAACTAGATAAAAACCCCAAATGGAGTCACTTTTTAAAGTGCCTATCATTTGGGGGTCAGTTCAATCCTAAGTTAGAAAGGCTTCTCTTTAATGTAAGTCAAATTACATTTGTTACAAACGCAACAATGATAATAACAGAGGAGCAGAGAAGAACCCACTTAAACGCAAAACGCTGGAAAGTCCCAATATCTGTTTTAACCATTCCTACTAGTAAAAGAGTGGAGGCAACAAGTGGACTTAAGAAGTGTATAGGCTGTCCTAATACCGATGCTCTCGCAATTTCTAAGGCGCTTACGCCATACGCTGCTCCCGCTTCAGCCAAGATAGGCAATACACCAAAATAATACGCATCATTCGATAATACAAACGTAAACGGCATACTGGTGATAGCCACGACTAATGGATAAAACGAGCCTAAAGATTCTGGAATGATGGAAATCAATGAGGTAGCAATCGCATCCACCATATTTGTGCCAGAAAAAATCCCCGCAAATATACCAGCTGCAAACACTAACGAGACTACTGTTATTGCATTACCTGCATGCGAACTAATACGTTCCTTTTGCTGTTCTAAATTCGGATAATTAATCATGGAAGCGATTACAAACCCGATTAAAAACAGAACAGGGACAGGCATGATACCCGTAACTAAAATCCCCATGATTACAACGACTAAAATCAGATTAAACATTCTAAGTTTCGGTCGTTTGATATCTTCTTCCAATGCAACACTCGCAGCCACACCACTCATTACTAGTGCATCATCTGGAATTTCTTTAAGAACAATAACGCCTAATCTTACACGTTCCTTCATTCCAAGTATGTATGCAATAGAAAGTATAGAAGCCATACCTGCTAACATAGTTGGGATGAGAGGAAGAAAGAATTCATTTGCATCAAGGCCCAGTGCTGCGATTGCTCTAGTAGCGGGTCCACCCCAAGGGGTCATTCCACTCATAATACTTACGGATAGCATTGAAATTGTCGCCAAAATGAGTGGATTCATTCCAATTCTTAGATAGAGTGCTAACATAGCCGAAATGGTAATCATGTGCGTCGTAGTTCCATCTCCATCTAATGCCACAATCATCGCAATGATAGCAGTCCCCAATGCGATTTTAACTGGATCCCCTTTTACAATTTTCATCATTTTATTGATAAGAGGGTCAAATAAACCTGCGTCAATCAAGATACCAAAAAACAGAATTGCAAACAGCAGTAAAGCCGCAGAAGGTGCAACAACTTTCATACCATCTAGCATCATGTCTCCAAGTTCTAAACCGAATCCACCAATAAGTGCGAACGCAATTGGAACGACAACAAGCGCTGTAACCGGTGATAGACGTCTCGACATAATTAAATATGTGAATACGACTACCATAGATACCCCTAAGAATGTAAGAATAATAAAAACCCCCTTTTGAGAATCCGCTTACAAAAAAGAAATCGCAAAACATATTTTTCATTTCCAATTCCTCTTTTTTTCTAAGTGAAAACTCTATTTTTTATACATTCTCAGAATATTACATACATTCAAATAAGTAAAATAGATTTTTTTCATTCACACACAAAAAAAAACTTATAATCCTTCAAATAATAGAAGGCATCAAAAAAAGAACAAGGAAATCATACTGCCTCATTCTTTCATTGGCTTTTCTATAGATTGTGATTCTCATTTAAAAAGTCGACAAATCTTTTAACAGTGGCAAGTTGGAGGGAATCCTCGTTGTACATTAACCACGTTTTTCTAAAAACAGGTTCCCCATTTTTATAGGACAATCCTTGAGTAAATAGATTATCTGATGGCTGAAGGCAAATCTCTGGTAAAATGGCAACCCCTAAATCATTCTTAACCATTTCCTTACTTGTTTCTTGTCGATCTGTATCCATTATTACCAATGGCGGTTCTGTAAACCGGTCATGCCACCAATCATTGATCAAGTTTTTTAAAGAACTATCCGTTTTATAATTGATAAAGGGTAAATCCGGTAAATCATCCATATCAATTTCCTTTTTAGAGATTATACATAGTCTTTCCTTATGTAATAATGTCTTCATTCCATGCCAATCATAGTTCCCACGCAATATCCCTAGTTGCACACTAGACGAATCCAAGAGCTTCATAATATCAGTGCTCCAGCCTGTATTTATACTAAATTGCACATTAGGATACTTTGTTGAGAACTTTTTCAATATTTTCGGTAACCGGTATTGAGCAAAGTTACTCGAGACACCTAACCTCAAAGTCCCTCTTACTTCATCTTGCATATTGAGCATATAATCTTTCGTATTCTGTAACTTAACAATCATTTCTTCAGCATATTTCGCTAAATGTATCCCTTCTGTTGTAAACTCAATACCGCCCTTTATTTTAAAATATAAACTGGTTCCAAAACTCTTTTCCAAGTTTTTCAACCGATAGGTCAACGCTGGTTGCGAAATATATAACCTTTCTGCGGCCCTCGTAATATTTTTCTCCTCATATAATATACGGATTGCATCCCAGTCTTTTTCATCCATTTACAGCACTCCAATCAATTGATTATAATTTTTTTTTTGGTTTTGAGTCAAAAAATATCTATTTTACTTATCTCCATCTCTATCTTAAGCTATTTTTAGAAGCTTCGAAACAATAAGTTATTGAGAGGTGGTTATTTTGATGAGAGTGCCTGTTGTTATTATGCGCGGTGGAACAAGTAAAGGTGTTTTTTTGGATTATAAGGACATGCCGAACGACTTTCGTCTTTGGGATGACTTTTTATTAGATATTATGGGTAGTCCCGACCAAAGACAAATCGACGGAATCGGCGGCGCAAATTCATTGACGAGTAAAGCCGCAATCATTAAAAAGTCAGATTTAAATGAAATTGATGTCGAATATACATTTGCCCAAATCAGCATTGAAAATCAGATGGTAGACTTTAAAGGTAACTGTGGAAATATATCTTCTGCTGTAGGGCCTTATGCTATCCAGCAGGGGCTAGTACCCGCTGTAGAGCCAATTACCACTGTAAAAATATTGAATACAAACACACAAAAGGTAATTATTGCTGAAGTTGAAGTTGAAAATGGTCGGGTCAAAACGGATGGTTTGTGTTCAATTCCTGGTGTTCCTGGGACAGGTTCTCCCATTTATCTTTCCTTTACAAATGGCGAAGGTGCAGTGACGGGAAAATTATTTCCGACTGGGAATCCTACTGACAGGATTCAAACATCTAAAGGTAGCATAAATATCTCCATTATAGATGTTGCTAATCCATTAGTATTTGTGAATGCCCATGATGTCGGATTAAATGGAACTGAATTACCACATAAGTTTACAACGGAAAAGATAGATGAGTTAGAGGAAATTAGATCAATTGCAGCTGAAATGTGTGGATTTTGTACAAAAGAGGAAGCCACGGTGAAATCCCCTGCTGTTCCAAAAATGACCGTCATTTCTTCACCAAAGACATATACAGATGTAAATGGAATAGAAAGAAAGGCCGCCAATATGAATTGTACAATTCGGATGATGTCTATGCAAAAACCCCATCAAGCGCTTGCTATTACCGGGGCTATTTGTACAACTGCTGGGGCATTTTTAAATGATACAATCTTGGCAGATGTAATTACCGTCGAAAATGATATCATTCGATTAGGACATCCAGCAGGAATTATGGAAACAAAAGTCGAGCTAATTGCTGGACATATAAATGCAATAAAGGTAGTCCGTACTGCACGGATGATTTTCGAAGGGTATGTCTATACAAAGAAAGAATATGATTTTTCAATTGCATAATATATAAAGTCCATTTAAAGAATAACATTTCATAAAGATTACTGTTCTAAGTGAATCAGATGCAAGACGTTATTAACAGATGTTTGCTCGCCCCTAAATAGAATGTCGAAAAAAGTGTAGGAGGTGATGAACTACGCACAATAACAATGACAGAGGTTTACAATGATGTTGAGGCTTTTATTGACACGACAGAATGAAAATGCATTGGTGAATGAAGTACAAGAATAAATTAAGCTTGCATATCGTCTTGCTTAAATAAACAGGAGGCAGCATATATGTGGAATATTACCCTATATGGAGATGTTGATATTAAAATGTTTGAATTCAAAACGGAAAAAGAAGCAAAAGATGTTTATAAAAACTTGAGTGGTAACAAATATCTTTCATATATTGTTTAAATATATTTAATGCTTACCATAGATGGAAATGAGTTTCAGTAGATTTATCGTTTAGGGCAAACGCTATCAGAGTGGATGATCTGTTGTGATGCAAAATCGGCAATTTTTCTCTTGGCCGGAAAATAGATCCTTCTGAAATGTTTTAGCATATGAAAATCTCCTAGACAAATGGATTTATTACGAATGTTTCTCAGTACATCACGGTTCCAAGTGATGTACTTTTTCGTTTAATAAATGGGATTTCAATTGAAGCTATTTAACTAGTTGCCGTTCACTCCGCTCCCCTAAACTTTACCTACCAAACCAAAAAACGCCCCACATAGGAGGCGTTCTGTCTAAACTATACTCAAACGATATACTTCTCTGCTTCGATCAACTTCTCTGCCGCTTCACGCTTCTTCGCAATGATATTGTACGGATTATTACGAGTCAACTTGCGCAAAGCCGAAATCATCATACGCTGGTTGTCGCCGTCGACCGCTGCAAGCAACGTCTCTTTCGCTGCTGCTTCGATACGCCCGAACGCTTCCTGACAGAAAATCTGTGTATATAGAAGCTTCTGGTTCTCTTTCTCTTCACCATTCTTGTTGATAGCCTTCTCCGTACGAAGCACTGCAGACTCCATACCGAATAAATCATTCGCAATATCTGCGATGTTCACAAGAATCTCTTGCTCCTGATCGAGCTTCGCACCGTAACGCTGTGCTGCAAGTCCCGCAACCAAGATACCGATCTTCTTCGCGTTCTTCACAAGCACCTTCTCTTGAGCCAATGCTTCGTCGCCCACTTCTTCCGGCATCAGCATTAACAACTCTTCTTGCAATGCTTGTGCTTGTTGAAGCAACGGCAATTCGCCTTTCATTGCTTTCTTCAAGAACGTGCCTGGAACGATCATACGATTGATTTCATTCGTTCCTTCGAAGATACGGTTAATACGGGAATCACGGTAGATGCGCTCTACTTCATACTCCGCCATGAAACCGTAACCGCCGTGAATTTGAACGGCTTCGTCAGAAATATAGTCCAAAACTTCTGAACCTACTACTTTGTTAATAGAACATTCAATTGCGTATTCAGCAATGGAAGCCGCCACTTTTGCACCGTCTTTTTGCTCTTCAGGGGTCATCGCCGCGTTCCGCTCTTCGAAGTACCCAACCGTACGATAGATCAAACTTTCTGTTGCGTACAACTTAGAAGCCATCGTACCGAACTTTTCCTTTGTTAAGTTGAATGAAGAAATCGGTGTGTCGAACTGTTTACGCTGGTTAGCATATTTGATAGCCAATTCAAGTGCACGCTTCGATCCGCCAATTGTACCTACTCCAAGCTTGTAACGGCCGATGTTCAAAATGTTGAACGCGATGACGTGACCGCGACCAATTTCCCCTAATAAGTTTTCAACAGGTACTTCCGCGTCTTCTAAGATCAATGTACGTGTAGAAGAGGATTTGATCCCCATTTTCTTCTCTTCTGGTCCTACGGAAACGCCTGGGTACTCTTTTTCCACAATAAATGCTGTGAATTTGTCGCCATCTACTTTTGCGTATACTACGAAGACGTCGGCAAATGCAGAGTTCGTGATCCACTGTTTTTCACCGTTTAGTACATAGTGTGTACCCGCAACATTTAATTTAGCAGTGGTCTTCGCGCCTAGTGCGTCTGACCCTGAGCTCGGCTCTGTCAATGCATAAGCCGAAATTTTTGCTCCACTTGCAGAGTTCGGCAAGTATTTCATTTTTTGCTCATGGTTACCGAATAACACGATCGGCAATGTACCGATTCCTACGTGTGCACCGTGGGTAATAGAAAAGCCGCCTGCCACGGATAGTCTCTCCGCGATCAATGCGGATGAAATCTTGTCCAGCGCAAGACCTTCATACTCTTCAGGAATATCCGCAGCTAGAAGTCCTAAATCTCCAGCTTTCTTCAGCAATGTTACGGAGTTTTCAAACTCGTGGTTCTCCAGCTTTTCAATCAAAGGCATTACGTCGTTTTTTACGTACTCTTCCGTTGTTTTAGCAATCATCTTTTGCTCATCTGTAAAATCCTCTGGTGTGAAAACGCGACTAGCGTCCATGTCCTCAGTTAAAAATGCTCCACCTTTTACGAATTCTGTCATAGTATTTCCCTCCATAGCTTTAGTCATATAATTTCCCCCAATTTGTCTGTCTGTTTATTTTTATAGAACTTCGAACACTCCAGCTGCTCCCATTCCGCCACCGATACACATCGTGACGACACCGTACTTTTTGCCTTGGCGTTTCAATTCATTAATTAATTTCAAAGTCAAAATGGTTCCTGTTGCACCTAATGGGTGACCTGACGAAATCGCTCCTCCATTGACGTTCACTTTATCCGTATCCAATCCAAGTTCACGAATAACTGCGAGTGACTGAGAGGCGAATGCTTCATTGAGCTCAAAAAGGTCGATGTCTTCAATAGATAGACCGGCTAGTTTCAACGCTTTCGGCACGGCTACTATCGGTCCGATCCCCATCACTTCTGGTGGAACGCCGCCTACTGCGAATGAAAGAAATTTTGCTAACGGCTGTAGTCCACGCTCTTCAGCCACTTCTCTATCCATTAATAAAACCATTCCTGCCCCGTCAGAAGTTTGTGACGCGTTACCTGCCGTTACGGAACCTTGCGCTGCGAATGCCGGGCGTAATTTCCCGAGTATTTCAGTCGTTGTCCCTGGACGTACACCTTCATCCATTTCGAATAAAATGGTTTTTTCCTGATACTTGCCGTCTGCGTCGACAAAACGTTTCGTTACTTCAACCGGTACAATTTCATCAACAAATTTGTCTTCTTTGATTGCGGCTTCCGTACGTTTATGTGATTCAACTGCGAACGCATCCTGATCTTCACGGGAGATACCGTATTTCTGCGCCACTTGCTCCGCTGTATGCCCCATTCCCATATAGTATTCCGGTGCGTCTTCCGCCAGTTTATAGTTCGGACGAATCGTATTGCCCATCATTGGGACCATGCTCATCGATTCTACGCCACCTGCTAACACTGCTTCGGAGTGACCCAGCATGATGCGTTCTGCCGCATACGCGATTGACTGCAAACCGGATGAACAAAAACGGTTGACTGTTACAGCTGGTGTCGTGTCGGGTAAACCTGCCAACGCACCGATATTACGCGCGACGTTCATTCCTTGCTCTGCTTCTGGCATCGCACAACCGATGATTAAATCGTCGATTGGTCCATCATAATTCCCTGCACGCTTCAATGTTTCCTTTATAGTCAACGCCCCAAGATCATCCGGACGGACAGTTGCCAACGAACCTTTTCCTGCTTTTCCAATCGGTGTTCGAGCACCGGCTACAATTACTGCTTCGCGCATTCTGTTTCCTCCTTTAGCTATCCTCATCAGTTACGTAACGGTTTCCCCTTGACCAGCATATGCTGCATACGCTGCTGTGATTTCGGTTCTGCCACTAAACTTAAAAATGCTTCGCGTTCTAAATCAAGTAAGTACTGCTCATCGACACGTGTACCATACGGAATTTTTCCGCCTGACAGTACGTAAGCGAGTTTCTTCGCAATCTTTAAATCATGTTCGCTAATGAATCCAGAAATGAACATCCCTTCAGCTGCCAGTAATAGTGTCGCATAGCCTGAGTCACCAGTTACAGGAACTTTCGCTCTCTTCGGTGCTACATAGCCTGCTTCAAATAGTGACAGAGCGGCCTGCTTCGCGTCGTAGATCAGATGATCAGGATTGACACTTATGCCGTCTGCAAAGTCGAGGAAGTTGTTCTCTCTTGCCTCTTCAGCAGAGGTCGACGTTTTCGCCATCGCAATGGATTCAAATACTTTATTCGCAATATATTGATAATCAATAGGGACACCGTTCGGTAAACCTTTTAAGTGCTTCTGATACAAGTTGACGTTTCCGCCACCTCCTGGAATCAAGCCTACCCCTACTTCAACCAGTCCCATATACGTTTCCATAGATGCCTGAATATGTGCAGCTGGAAGACAAACTTCTGCCCCGCCACCTAGCGTCATTTGGAATGGCGCCGCAACAACCGGCTTCCCGCTATATTTAATCTTCAACATGGCATTTTGGAATGAACGGATGACAAAGTCGAGTTCAAAAATATTATCATCTTGTGCTTCCATTAAAATCATGCCAAGGTTTGCACCGACACAGAAGTTTTTCCCTTGATTGCCGATTACAAGCCCTTTGAAATTCCGCTCTACTTCGTCTACTGCGAAGTTGATCATCTGAATGATGTCCAAGCCAATCGCATTTGATGGTGAATGGAATTCAAGTAATGCGATGCCGTCTCCAAGGTCAATCAAGCTTGCGCCAGAATTTTTCTTGATGACACCGTGCTTTTTCTTATACTGCTTCAAGTTAATCGCTTTCTCATTCACTTGCACCATCTGATAGTCCGTGCCGTCGAAGTAGTACGTATCGCCATTCTCTTCTTTATAAAAAGTTTCATAGCCTTTATCGAGCAATGACTGTACGAGTGTAGGAATTTCCTTGCCTTCTTCTTTCAGCATGTCCACAGACTTCTTCACGCCGATCGCGTCCCAAATTTCAAATGGCCCTTGCGTCCAGCCGAAGCCCCATTTCATTGCGTTATCAATAGAAACGATATCGTCTGCAATTTCACCGTGAAGTTGTGCAGCATATAGCATCGTCGGTGTTAACGTATTCCACAAAATCTCGCCTGCACGATCTTTTGCATACAGTAACGTCTTCACTTTATTAGCTAGTCCTTTTTGCTGTTTCGCCATTTCTATTGAAGGCGCTTTCATTTTCTGTGTAGGAACATATTCAAATGTCTTCATATCCAATTCCATAATGTCTCGGCCTTTTTTTACATAGAAGCCTTGTTTTGCTTTTGCGCCGATCCAGCCATTATCGATCATTTTAGTTACGACATCAGGTAGTTCAAATATTTTTTGCTCTTCCCCCGTCGTTTGATCGTAGACGTTTTTCGCAACGTGCATATACGTATCCAGTCCCACAACATCTAACGTACGGAATGTGGCGGATGTCGGACGGCCGATCAATGTACCTGTAATCGAGTCAATTTCTCCGATTGTATAACCGCGTTCTAGCATTTCATGCACTGTCACTTGTAAACCATACGTACCAATTCGGTTAGCAATAAAGTTTGGAGTATCTTTTGCGATCACGACTCCCTTACCTAAACGATCCTCACCGAACACTGTCATGAACTCTACAACTTCAGGTGATGTCGCTTGTGTAGGAATAATTTCAAGTAATTTTAAGTATCTTGGAGGATTGAAGAAGTGCGTTCCTAGAAAGTGCTTCTGGAAATCTTCCGAACGTCCTTCCGTCATCGCTTCAATACTGATCCCCGATGTATTGGATGAAATAATGGTGCCTGGCTTTCGCACATTTTCAATCTTTTCATATAAACTCTTTTTAATATCCAAGTTTTCTACGACGACTTCAATGATCCAATCTACGTCTTTTAATTGATCCAAATGATCCTCGAAGTTTCCTGGTGTAAGTAATGACAAGCTATTCTTCGTTGTTAAAGGAGCTGGTTTTTGTTTTTGTAACTTCTCCAAAGCTGTAGCCGCAAACTTATTGCGGAATTGTGGATTATCATATGTTAAGCCTTTTGCCTCGTCATCTGCACCTAATTTCGTTGGTACAATATCTAGTAATAGTACGGGAATGCCTGTATTCGCCAAGTGTGCTGCGATTCCAGAACCCATAACTCCAGATCCTAAAACTGCCGCTTTTCTAATTTGATAAGTCACGTGTAATCCTCCCCCTTATGTTTCTTGAATGAACGCTCATTCATTTATCGTGTAAAAAAAATACGCGTTGCCTATAATTGCTAGTATAAATCATTTGAAACTATTTCGCAATATTTATTTTGAATATAATCAGACTTTTTAAAATAAGCAATTTAATACCAAACCTTCTCTATTCATTGTACACTATTTACTGAATGGAGGCGATTTTGATGAAAGAAATTAAAACAGCTACGGAGTTTGAAGAAATCATTGCGAGTGACCAACCAGTACTTGTGAAGTTTGAAGCAGACTGGTGCCCAGACTGTAAGCGTATGGATATGTTCATTGATCCAATCGTTGAAAAATACGATACATACACATGGTATGAAGCGGATCGCGACGTTATTCCTGAAATTGCTGAAAAGTATGATGTAATGGGTATTCCAAGTTTGTTAATCTTCCAAAACGGCGAGAAGCATGCACATCTACATAGTGCGTCTGCGAAGTCACCTGAACAAGTTACGGAGTTTTTAGACGAAGTGAAGATTTGAAGATGCTATGTGAAAATGCTGAGAGCCAATAGGTTCTCAGCATTTGCTTTATAGGGCGAGGACGCAACAACTATGAGCGCTACACATCAACCCTTCACAAAAAACAACTTTCCGTAGAAAGAAGGAGTTCTTCATGTCCAAATACATAGAAGTAAAAGGCAAATCCCAATATGACAACGACATTGAACCAAGCTACCGTCCGTCGGCTTGTGGACCTGTTACAGCGTATGTTTTGTTGCGTCATTTCTTTCCCTCTGAACCGATTCCTTCTATTAATGAGTTGTATCGAACATTAGGTAGTACGAAGATTGGTTTGCCTACTTGGCGCTTTGTTCGTCAGCTGAACCGATTGCTCGGCTCGCAATGGCATGTGAAAGTTTGTCATGTGCAGCAGGCGATTGAACAGGTCGATGAAGACCGTCCCGTTGCGGTAAAATTTGATAAGTGGTTCAAGTTCAAATGGTGTAGTCGTTTTTCATTCGATTATCATTGGGTCGTGATGGTCGGGTATGAATATGTAGACAATCAACTGCATGTACTCGTTCATGACCACGGCGGCAGAAATCGCGCGAGCCGTGTACGTTCCATCCCCTATGAACCGAATAAAAAGATTTTGACGTTTGTTAAGATCGAACCGTTAAAACGGTGAAACAGGTAATCCTTGTTTAGCGATCATGGAATATCCTAGTTCGTCCATCACGTTAGCTGTTTCTGCAGTGAACTCGGGAATGATCAATTCTTCTAAAGGATCATCGAGTTTGATTTCACAATGAATGGTTGCGAGTTCCTTCGAAATCATGAGCATTTCCTCTTCTGCATTCAGCTTCTTCTGGACACCAGCTGTTAATCTTTCTCTTGCCGCGAGCACACCATCGACCGAACCATACTCCTGTATGAGCTTTAATGCCGTCTTCGGCCCAATTCCCTTCACTCCAGGGTAACCGTCACTAGAATCTCCAGTGAATGCTTTCATGTCAATGAATTGCTTAGGAGTAATCCCATACTCTTCTATAAAACGAGCTTCCGTGTATTCATCATACTGCGTGAAGCCTTTTTTCGTCAGCGCAATCGACACATCTGGCTGGAGTAACTGAAGTAAATCTTTATCTCCCGACACTACTGTCAATTTCGCTTCGTCTTTCCACGTTTCAATCAGCGAACCAATCAGATCATCCGCTTCCATATTGTTAATTCCATAACTCTTCCACCCTAGTGTTTCCGATACTTCCCGTGCCATATCAAACTGGGGAATTAATTCCGGTGCAGGTGCAGGGCGATGCGCTTTATAGTCTGCGAATAATTCATTACGGAATGTTTTGGATCCCATATCCCAACACACCGCCAAATGCGTCGGTTGGAAAATCGAAATGGCACTCATCGTATGTCGTGCGAATCCTTGCACGCCATTCGTTGGTACATCGAATGCATTGCGGAAAAACTGCCCGCTATGTGCCGTCGCAAAAAATGAACGGAATAACAATGCCATTCCATCCACTACTAAAATATGCGGTTTATTTTCATTCATTCTATTCCACTTCCTTTGTCATTAGTTTAGCACAACTGTCGTGCGAAGAGATAATAAGGTCAAATAACCAACAGACTGCATATGATAAAACGAATAGAAAAGGAGGCGTAAAAAGTTGAATCCACAAGATGATTTTATGGGGTATCCGCAATATACAGATCCATATTGGCAAGGTGCTGACCCACAAGGCTTCTCCACAGCACAATCGTTTTCTTCATGGCAACCTTGGTTTCCAGGTATGCAGGGATCTCAAAGGTTCCCAGGTATGCAATGGTTTCCGAGTATGCCCGGCTTCCCTGGATCACCTAGTTTTCCCCAGCAACCGAATTTCCCTGGACAGCAACCAGGTCGGCCAGGGAATCCAGGCGGTCAGGCGGCAGCTCCTACTTCCGCGCCACCGAATCAAATCCCGAGCTATCCAGAATTTCAGGCGTTCGCGGTAGACCCGGGTGCCATCGCAGGTTGTTTGTATCGCTTTACGTATGTATGGACTTCACGACGGAATGGATTCTGGTTTTATCCGACATTTGTCGGTCGACAATCCGTCGCAGGGTTTCAGTGGAATTCACGCAGATTCCGCTGGGAGTATATAGGCATTGATTTGCAACGTATTGATCAGTTTCGTTGTGTGTGAAATTAGTCTAAATGAAGGAGTGATCGTTTGAATCAGCAGGATGAAGGCATGTGGTATCCGAAGCTACCTGACGGATATCCAGGTCAGCAGAATGAAGGACACCATCAACAGTATCACCCACAATATGGCCAACAACAACAGGGATGGCCAAGTGGATATCCAGGATACCCGCCACCCAATCAACAAAATCCGCAATGGCCGCCTGGTTATCCAGGGTATCCACAGCAACATCAGCCCGGTTATCCAAATTATCCTCATCAACCCGCCTATCCGGGGCACTCGGGGTATCCTGTCCAGCATGGATATCCAGGACATCATCAACAGCATGACAACCACGGTCATCACCAAGACCCTCATCACCATGGACAGCCAGGAGGTCATCCACAGCAAAGTGCACCGACTTCCGCTCCTCCAAATCAAATACCGAGCTATCCGGACGCTCAACTACGCGCAGTTGATCCGGGCGGCATAGCAGGCTGCTTGTACCGTTATACGTATGTATGGACTTCGCGAAACAAAGGGTTCTGGTACTACCCGACATTCGTTGGCAGAACTTCAATTGCTGGGTATCGATGGGATTCACGACGGTACCGATGGGAATATTATGGGTTAGATTTGCAAAAAATCGATTCATTCAGATGTATGTGAATTGAAATATTGCTTTCAAAATAGTTTTAAGAGAAGCCTGATTATTTGTCAGGTTTCTCTTATTTTTATCCATCCCAATACTTTTCTTTATACTTTACGATCTGAATAATGGCTTTTTGAAAAGCCGTATTCATAACTAAAAACCTAGTCACAAGACTAGGTTTTTGTCAGCGCCTTTTCATACTGCGAAGTACTTGTTTCGTCTCTTGATCCACACGCATCGACTCTGTGATTTTCTGTAACGCTTTATTATACGTAAATACATCCAATGAATTTTCCCTAGCCAAATAATCCAGTGTGGGGTCAGGCAACTTTACAAAACAACTAGACAACGCCCAAGCCACCGCCATTTTGACGTAATATCCTTCATGTTGCACATGATCTAGTAAGCCCAGTACTCTGTCGATATAGTCGCGCTCAATATAATAAATGAGCAACATGACAATGCCGAAGCGAAGTTCATATTCGTTCTCCGAAACTACATATGGTTGGAGGAATGACCAAACACGTTCCTTATGTTGTTTGGTCATTTTCAACCCCGAACAAAAACTATCGCAAACGGACCAGTTATCTATTTTCGGAACAAATTTCGCTACGTACGTCAAAAGCTCTTCGATGTCCACTTTTACGTAACCCATCACTAAACCTTGTAACATCACTTCTTCAAAATACTCATCATTCACTGTCTGTAGATACGTCCGCCAATCATCTTTTGCAATGCCTTTTGCAAGTTTACGTAGTGCCGGCATTCGCACGCCAAGAATATTTTCGTTCGTCGGTATGAGTGCGGATGAAAACTTCTGATAGTCCGTATCTATTTGTTCAAAAATTTGTTTTCTAATTGTATTGTGCATATAAGTTCACCTGTTGGTTTGTATTTATTTTTTCGGTTCAATAGTAGGTAATTTTTTATCAACTAGCTTAGGGGGAAGTGGTGTGATGGTACAAAAACAATTGATATTGACTATAATACAGCTTTTCGTCTTCCGAAGGGAGTAAAATTCTTCGCAAATGTCTACTGGATTGCCTTCCATATCAACTGGCTCTAGTAAAGTTAAGCTTGCACAGCATGTGTCTATATCGATTTTTTCCAATCTGAAATAAGGGGTCTTTATACATTTATAATGGGCGCTAAATGGTGTGTGTAACTCGCAGTCGTGAAGTGTAAAGGGTATCGTATCGAAGACAGGAAACGAACAGACGTATTGAAATCCTTGACTGAATGTAGCCATCAACTCTTGTTCTTTCAGTAATTTTTTCATCGCAATACAAATTGCACTTGGGTTATTCATTTTTTCACCTACCCTTCCTATACGTATCTACTATCTATATGACAAAGTCGAAAGAAAGGTTATGTGCGGACAGACATGAATGGATAATTCTTGGAATAACCATCACGTCGATTTATGTTGATTGGCAACATACACGGCATAAGGAACAAGGTTTTTCGCTATAGTAAATGCGAGTTCCTCATTTCCTGGTCTCCAATTCACTTCGAATATCCAAAGCTTATTATTTTCGTCGACACCTATATCAATTCCGAGCTCATCAAATTCTATGTCGTAAGTACTTTCGAATTCATTGGTGAAACGGTCAGCAAACTTCTCTAAAGTCTGTCTCATATTCCTTCGTTCATCGCCAAATTCCCTTTCTAAAAACGATCGAAACGTCCCCATACTGCCTCCACGAGCAAGATTACTCGTCACTCTATCCATCGTACCGATCCGAGGGTAAATAATCGAAATCATCCATTTCCCTTCCCCGTCTTTCTGAACATGTAGTCTGAAATCATAGGGATTCCCGTCTTTCGTTCGGCAGGATATATACGGCTGGACCAAGTAAGCTTGCTCACGGAGTAAGTCTTGAATACTGGAAAGTAGTTGTTCGCGATTTTGGGTCGTCTGTTCCGTATCAATTATCGTATGGAAACGCTCTCCATCTTGCTCGATGAACCAAATCCCCCTTCCTTGACTGCCGGATACTGGTTTCATAATCACTTTTTTATATTTCTTCATAGTGTCTAACACATCTTCAGGTTGATCAATCCGTATCGACGGGATTAAATAATCTACAAATTCGGGCATTTTACTGATCCTTCTATAGACACTCATTTTATTGCCGACTGAGTGTGAAGTGAAAGGAACGATCTTACTTAATTTAGTGTAGACTTCAATGTCCTCATCGGTCTTCATGCCGCAAGCATTGTATATGACATCGGGAAACTTCATGTCTTGTTCTATCCACTGACCTTCTTCATATACATAACCTGAGATTACATTCGCTTCAAAATTAACGCCTTGTGGCGAAAAGTAGTAAAAATTCACTCCTTCCATTTTAGCAACGGCTGCCCAGGCAAAGGCTTTATCTACTTTGCTCGGGTGTTTCCTTGAATGCAACATCCCCACTGTAACCATCTGCTCTCACTCCTCATTAGATTCTATATAAAACTTGATATTCTTCGCGGCATGCATGGCATTTCGTTTCGCTTTTGATGCGGTATCACCAGAAGCTATGACATAGCCATACCGACTGCCCATTGATATCGGCGGTGTCATGAATGTACCTTTACGTGGTTTCACGTAGACTTCCCGCACGCCTTCACGCTTCATTGCATAATTTTTCCCTGTCACTTTCAACAGCGTGCCATACGTGTTCACGGTAATATAATGCGTATAGATATGATGTTCGTGTCTTCTTTTCAAATTGATTTCTTCACCCATAAAGAGCTTCAACGTCTCTTCCATCAAATTAATACCAAAGGCCTCTTCGATCATGCGATTCATGGCGCCACCCGATATTCGTGGATTCAACTCAATCAACTTCCAGGTATCCCTGACATATCGTAACTCGAGATGACAGGCGACATTTTTTGCTCCGAGGTCGTTACAAATCGATTCCACTGCGCTAACAAGCTTGGCATATAGCTTGCTCTCTAGTGATAGCTGAATATCATAACCGGTAATGATGAACTTCAAGTCTTTTTGGATATCCTGTTTAATTACCGCAACTAGATGGAGCTCTCCTTCCACTACCACAAGTTCAACCAAATACTGCGGGCCATCCAAATACTCTTCAATGACAATCTGCTGGGATGGATAGTTTTTCAACATACTTTTCATAACACGCGTCATTTCTTTTCGATCTTCTACGAGGTACACATCTCTTGACGCCTTTGACAGTGGCGATTTGATGATAAGGGGAAATGTCTCTTGCTCGCTGATGAACTGCTTCAAATCTGTCGTTGGCTCAAAAACCATAAATTTGGGTGTCACTTCGTTTTGAGCCAATGCTGTTCTAGTTAACACTTTATCCTCCATTTTCAAATAGGCATCAGCAGAAATTCCTGCTTGGCAAAATTCATTTGCGAGATGCGCGGTCATCGATACAAATGGATCTACAAAACTGAAAATCCCTTTCAGCTTTAATCCCAACTTCTGTATTGCATAAATATGTTCTCGGATTGCTTCTTCCGTTATGCGATCAATATGAATCATTTGTGTAACTTCCGGAAACTCCTCTCTTTGATCGATAAATCTCGCATTCTCGGTTAACAACACCGTGGCGTAGCCTAACCTTTCTGCCGCCTTTATAGCTTCTCTGCTCGAACCACTCTTCGTGGTTTCCACAAACAAAATCGTATTCATTTCACACACTCCTTAGCCAAAGCCTGTTCATCATTTGTATGTGTTAATAAGAATACAAACAAAACAGTCAGTTATTTTTGCGTTCCTTTATTCATATGAAAGGTTACTGCTAGTCAGATAGGCCTTCGAACATGCGTGAATATAGTTTTTATGCTTATGAAACATTGAATTAAAAGAACAAGATGAGTGAACTATCGTTGAATTATTCAGATTAATAAGTATAATAGTATAATGTCCGATACACGAGTTATAAAATTCTAATCAGTAGAACTACCTTCACCATCACTAATTCACCTTTAAGGAGAGAACAACTATGACAGCGACTACTGAAACAATCGTCCAGGCTTTACAAGACGTATTAACCGAACAACAAGTGACCATCAACGAAACCGTGCGTGAACTCCACGGAAAGGACGAATCCTACCATACGATGAAATTACCTGATATTGTCGTGTTCCCTTCTTGCACTGACGATGTAGTTAAAATTATGCGCGTATCGAAAGAGTGTAACGTAGCGGTCATACCATTCGGACTCGGCTCGAGCCTAGAAGGTAGTGTTATTCCCGATAATGGGGGCATTACAATAGACTTTTCAAACATGAACGCGATTCTAGACGTACGCGCGGAAGATTTCCTCGTTACGGTCCAACCAGGCGTCACACGTACTCAATTAAATAAAGAACTGAAGAAACATGGACTGTTTTTCTCTGTCGATCCAGGGGCAGACGCGACACTTGGCGGCATGGCGGCAACGAATGCTAGCGGCACAACTTCCGTCAAATACGGCGTCATGCGCGATCAAGTACGTGACCTCGAAGTGGTCTTAGCAGATGGCACGGTCATCCATACCGGTAATAAAGCGGCTAAATCTGCATCTGGACTTCATTTAAACGGATTATTTGTTGGCTCAGAAGGAACACTAGGTTGCTTCACTGAGCTGACCTTACGCGTTTATGGTATTCCTGAATTCACAACAGCTGCCCGTGCATCATTCCCTACCGTTCATGACGCAGTTGAAGCAGTCGTTTCGATCTTGCAAGCAGGCGTTCCGATTGCACGGGTAGAATTGGTGGATGAGCCTTCTATTAAACAAGCGAATATCTTCAGTGAAACTCATTATCAAGAAAAGCCCACATTGTTCCTGGAATTCCATGGCAATGAAGCGGGGTTACAACAAGATGTCGAATTTACAAAAGAAATTGTTGCAGATCATCAGTGCACAACTATCGAATTTGAAACCGACAATGCAGAACGCAATCGACTATGGGAAGCTCGTCACAATCTGGCCTATGCCTATATTCATGGAAATCCCGGCAAAAAACTCATGGTCACAGACGTCTGCCTACCGATTTCCGAACTGGCGGACGCGGTCAATCATGCACGTGAAGTAGTCGAGTCACTTGAAATGCCAGGGGGAATTGTCGGCCACGTAGGCGATGGTAACTTCCACGTATTGCTAATGATGGATATGAATGATCCGGCAGAACTAGCCAAAGCCGACGAACTAAACGAAAAAATCGTTCACTATGCACTGGAACGTGGCGGTACGTGTACCGGAGAGCACGGTGTCGGAATCGGCAAACAGAAATACCAGCAACAAGAACACGGCGCTGCACTTCTTGTCATGCAGAAAATCAAACGAGCTCTCGATCCGGATAACCTACTCAATCCAAATAAAATTTTCCACCTGGATTCCGAGGTGATGAAACCATGAAAGCGCTCGAAACAATCGGCTCTATCGCAGGAAAGTACTTTGCATTTTGGGTCATCCTGGTCGCTGTGATCGCGTTCCTGTTTCCGAACCCTTTCCTCGGATTAGGTGCATACATCACGATTTTACTCGGTGTTGTCATGTTCGGAATGGGACTGACGTTACGTGCAGTGGACTTCAAAATCATTTTGACCAATCCACTACCTGTGATCATTGGCGTAGCCGCTCAATTTGTTGTGATGCCACTCGCTGCTTTCGGTCTTGCCTATTTATTGAAGCTACCACCTGAACTGGCAGCTGGTCTTGTATTGCTAGGATCTGTTCCAGGGGGCACTGCTTCAAACGTCATGGTCTATCTAGCGAAAGGAAATCTTGCATTATCTGTTGCGATGACATCCCTTTCCACTCTATTGGCACCACTTGTCACGCCGCTATTATTACTAGTGTTAGCCGGTCAATGGCTACCCGTAGATGCGTTGTCGATGTTTAAGTCAATCGTCCAAGTCATCATCATTCCGATTGTGCTAGGACTACTCATTCAACGATTTTTCCCGCAAGCGGTTGCGAAAACTGTATCCGTTGTACCGATCATTTCAGTTGTTGCGATTCTCATCATTGTCGCTGCAGTTACTTCCGCTAACACAGGCAATGTCGCAAGCTCAGGTCTACTCGTATTCATCGCCGTATTCTTGCATAACGGGATCGGATTACTTCTCGGTTATGTGATTGCACTTGGACTCGGATTGAATGAAAACGACAGACGGGCCATTTCACTCGAAGTGGGCATGCAAAACTCCGGACTGGGTGTAGCGCTCGCAACTGCCCACTTCGGACCACTTGCTGCACTTCCAAGCGTATGGGGTGCGATCTGGCATAATATTTCCGGTCCAATTCTTGCGACGATCTGGTCGAAGAAGCCGACGAAGGACATCGAAGAACAGAAAGTCTTGATTCAGACGAAAATACATGTATAGAGAAACCACGCCATGCCTCGATTCCCATGTCGATGTATGGCGTTTTTTATCTATAATAGTAGAGAAAAATAATATATTATTACAATTTACAAATTTCATTGTTTACTATTCTACTAGTGTGCTATCGTTAGTTTTAGAGACTGACAAGAAATAGTCATTATAGATATGGAGAGATTTTTGTGAACAGAAAATGGCTTGTTGCATCACTAGGTTTTATTTGGATTATAGGTGGTCTAATTTTATGGAACGATTGGAATAATAGAGAGTTTGCATTATCGACTAAAACGGATGTGCAAACACCACAGAATGCGGCCAAAGATACGTCTGAAAAATTGACTGAAGTAGAATCAGATCAAAAACTAGAAGAAACGATTATTCATACGGCGACAATCGGTATGGTTGGCGATGTATTATTACATAATCCAATTTATACATATCCTAACTTCGATTTTGCATTCGAAGCGGTAAAAGAGAAGATGGCTAGTATTGACTTTCTCTTGGCCAATCAGGAATCTATGCCTGGCGGTGTCGAACTTGGTTTATCTACCTATCCAAAATTCAACAGTCCAAAACATATACTCCCCGCTTTACAAGATGTTGGTGTTGATATGGTTTCATTCGCCAACAATCACACATTCGACAAAGGGGAAAATGGTGTGCGCAAGGCGATTGAACATGCGCAACAATATGGCATGCAGTATGTAGGGGCTTATGAATCTTTTAAAGACCGCAAAACAGAACGGATTGTCGAAGTTAACGGTATCAAAATCGGTGTACTCGCTTATACGTACGGTACAAATGTAAAGCTAGACTTGCAAGACAAAGAGTACTTGGTCAACTATATTGATCGTGAACGAATGGAAAATGAAATTCAGCAAATGAAGCCAAAGGTAGACGTGACGATCGTATCCTTACATTGGGGTCCCGAGTATCAACTCGAAACGTCCAAAGATCAAGCGGAACTTGCACAATTCGTTTCGGATGCGGGTGCTGATGTACTATTCGGACATCACCCACATGTTTTACAACGCTATGGAGAAGTAGGAAATACTAAAGTATTCTTCTCGCTCGGCAATTTCTATTCTGCCCAACCGTTCGATTATACAAACTTCGGTGGAATCGCGAGACTGTCTGTAACGAAAGAACAAACGGGTGATCAAAAGACTGTAACTATCGAAGATCCACGCTTCTTCCCGACTGGCGTCATTAAAGATCAAGAGAAGCGCTTTAAAGTCGTTCCTCTTAATAAAGCCAATACAACCATTCATTACACGGAAGAATGGGTAGAAAACCATGTCGGTGTACCGAAATGGTAAGTAGATAAAACAAATAACGCCTTTCTAATCAAGTGATTAGAAAGGCGTTATTTTTGACGTATTTCTTTATTTCCCTAACACGGTCTTTACATCCTCTATCAACAATTCATTCTCCCTCGCTGTTAGGCCATCATATCTTTTCACAATTTCACCGTCAGGATTAACTAAATAAAAATAATAGCTATGCGCACGTTGGTCTAAAGCTCCACTTTCCAATATAGAAAGGAAGGTATTTCTTGATAATTCCTGAATCGTTTCAAAATCATAACCTGTCAAAAAACTCATCGTACGGAGATCTGCTCCAAAATCTGCAGCATAGTTCCTTAATACTTCGGGTGTATCATTTTCAGGATCTATACCGAATGAGATAATACGAGGTTCCAAACCCTCTTCCTTTAATCTCTCTTGAACACCGACCATATTAGCGGTCGTTCTTGGGCATACGGTGATGCAGTTGGTATAAGAGAAATAAGCAATCCACCAGTCGCCTTTTAAATCCTTCAAGCCAAGCGGTTGGTCGTCCTGTGTAGTAAATTCAAAGTCTGGCATAGTTTCGGACATATTCGTTTCGATCTTCTTATTGCAGCCACTTAACATAAGAAT
This sequence comes from Sporosarcina sp. P18a, assembly GCF_002743135.1. Taxonomy (NCBI): domain Bacteria; kingdom Bacillati; phylum Bacillota; class Bacilli; order Caryophanales; family Caryophanaceae; genus Sporosarcina; species Sporosarcina sp. P18a. Next base: position 80,425 of record NZ_PDYQ01000005.1, read on the forward strand.
GGTTGTACATAGAAGAATAGCCATTTTTACTTTCATTAAGATCCTCCTTCGTTTCGTATGACGCAATACATAAAGTGATTTTCCCACAACTAACTCCTGTATATTATTGCTCGTTTTTTAGTACATCATTTATTCCAACCTAACGTACTTGAATAGTTTTACTTGATAACATACAAAACGACACTGTATTACAGTCTACTACTTCTTCACTTACAAAATCAAAAAACTCAATAAAAATATGTTAAATGATTATGATGTTGTCTAAATATGATAAATAAGGGAAGGATAAAACAGTAGAGTTTATGCAAAAATCCCGGTATTCAGTTTACTGATCAATGAAATTTTTATGTATAAGGAGGAGTTTGGATGGCCGATCAACAACCACCCAAAGACGTAAATGGCAAACCGCAACACGAACAAGATAGTAGCCGGAGAAATTTCCTGAAAAATACTGGACTCGTAGCTGGTGGACTCGTCGGTGGATCACTTTTCGGAGGTCTAATCTCAGGCGGTTTGGATAAGAAAAATGATCAACATAACAAAACAGCTGTAAACGAAAGCAATAAAGGTGTCGAAGTAACGCAAGCCCGTCAGTTTTTCACACGTCATCAAGATTTTAAAGTATTACATGCAGCAACAGAACAGATTTTACCTGAGGACGAACTCGGTCCAGGCGCCATTAAACTAGGTGTGCCTTATTATATCGACAAACAACTAGCAGGCCGCTGGGGTGTCAATGCATACGATTACCGACATGCTCCATACGCGATTGACTTGAAGGAAGCCGATCAAACTGCAGGGCCAGGCGGAGAACAGTCGATTTTGGATCGTGGCATGATCTTCTTGCTAGGATTACGTAAAATGGACGAAGAAAGTCAAAAGCGTTTCGGAGTCACATTTGATCAAGCAACTGAAGAGCAACAAATAGAAATCATGACGGACGTCGAAGCAAACAAAGTGAAGATGAAAGGTGTTAAAGCTTCTGAGTTTTTCATTCTGTTAAAACAAGCGACATTAGAAGGCGCTTACTGCGATCCATTATACGGTGGCAATCTCAATATGGAGGGCTGGAAAATGAAAGAGTTTCCGGGCGCAGTGGCTTCCTACTCCAACTATATTGAATCAGATGAATTTGTAAAGCTAGATCCCGTCAGTCTGAGAGATTACCAAGGTCACTAAAAATAGAAACCGTGAGGAGGATATGCAATGGTTAAAAAACTTGAAAAAGTAGATGCAGTCATCGTAGGTTCAGGTTGGGTCGGAGGAATCGCGGCTGCTGAACTTACGAAAGCTGGATATAATGTGGTCATATTGGAACGAGGTAAAAATAAAAAGCATGAAGACTATATTGGCACGAAAGACGAACTGCGCTATTCTAAACGGTATGATCTCATGCAAGAATTGAATAAGGACACGATTACTTCTCGTAACTCCATGAGCAAAGAAGCCATACCGGTTCGGAATAATATGAATGCACGTCTTGGAAACCATACGGGAGGCGCAGGTGTACATTGGAACGGGATAGCTTTCCGCTGGTTGCCATATGATTTCGAAATTTACAGTAAGACTGTAGAGCGCTATGGTAAAGATAAAATCCCTAAAGAATCGACAATTCAGGATTGGGGGATTACATATGATGAGCTCGAGCCATATTATGATCAATATGAAAAAACAGCTGCCATCTCAGGCGAAGAAAACCCAATTGGTCCTCCACGTTCCGATAAGTACCCCAATCCGCCAATGAAGGAAACGCCGAATATTCGTCTGTTCACCAAAGCAACGAAAGCGCTCGGTTACCACCCTTATCGTATTCCGTCTGCGAATGCTTCAAAAACGTACACCAATCCAGACGGTGAAACCATCAACGGGTGCGTATATTGTGCATTTTGTGAAGAGTATGGTTGTGACTTCGGAGCGAAAGCGGATCCGATCGGTACGGTACTCAAGACGGCACATAAAACAGGTAAGATGGAAATCCGTAATGACGCGTTCGTGAATCGAGTAAGCCACGATGGAAAGAAAGCGAACGGATTAATCTATACCGATACAACGACTGGAGAAGAATTCGAACAACTAGCAGATATCGTAGTACTTGCAGGTTTCGTCTTTACGAACACGAAATTGTTGTTACACTCTAAAATTGGACAGCCATACGACCCGAAAACAGGACAAGGCATCATCGGCAAGAACTTCACAGGTCACTTCAACAACTTGTCAACGTATATTGGCGCTCGCGGATTCTTTGAAGACAAGAAGTTCAATAACTTCATGGGTGCTGGTGGTATGGGTGCGACGATCGATGACTTCAGTGGGGACAATGAAGATCACACGAACCTAGACTTCTTGCATGGCTATGAAGTGCACTACAGTCAACTTGGTTCACGTCCTATTGCCAATAACGCAGTTCCATATGATACACCTGGTTGGGGTAAAGAATTTAAAAAGAATTCAATAAAATATTATAATCGTAACCTATTCATCACACCACAAAGTGGCTTCTTGCCGAACAAGAATACGTATATGGATCTGGACCCAACATATAAAGATGCACTCGGCAATCCACTTCTTCGTGTCACCGTTGAATATGCAAAACAAGACATCGCACGTGCGAAAGCAGGCGTCGCACGTTGTGAAGAGATCATGAAAGAAATGGGTGCAGACAAAATGAACGTCGACGTGGTGAAAGACGATACGGTATTTGACCATAAATTCTATACGGATCACTTCTTCGGTGGTGCCATCATGGGAGCTTCTCCTGAAAACTCCGCAGTCAACACCTACTCACAAATGTGGGATATGGAAAATCTATTCGTCGTAGGCGGGTCTTCCTTCCCGCATAACAGTAATTACAACCCGACCGTTACGATTGGTGCATTCGCTTATCGCGCAGCGGAAGGCATGATTAAGTACTTAAAAGAAGGCGGCAATATCGCTGCTAAACCACTTGAAAAGAACGCTTGAGTTCTGAGTGAATAAAAACGCCATCACCTAATCTGAATTGACAAGGTGATGGCGTTTTTTGTATATACATATCTTATATCTCTATGAAATCATTTAATATGCAATATAACTTCTTCCTTCAAACTTGAAAGGATCGGTGAACGTTCAACCGCAATAGCCGCGATCTCTGCTAGTTGTCCTTTATTCGTAGTAGACTCAGCAGATAAAACGATCATCGGTTTCATAATACCGCTATTGCCGCTTTGAATTCCTAGAAATGGGGCTTTATCGCATACGCCAGTGAAAACGATCTCTGCTCTATCCACCGTCACACCCTGATTATAGGCTTCTAAATGAAATGTAACACCAAAACTAGTAGTTGCCGCGGCGATTAATAGTTCAATCGGCATGACTTGTTTTTCTCCTGGCTTCGCAATACCTTTCAGATCAATCTCTTGTAGATCTTTCGTTTCGAGCGACATCATTTCCCCTACTACATAATGGCACGTTCCTTTCCATTCACTAATCGCAAGTGACGGATCTGCCTCTATTAATTTCTTCATTTCATTCATAATTTTTGTTGTGCTCATATTGATTGCCTCCAAATTATACTTCTTGTATCCATTATACATCCACTACCTAAATTTGCTAATGGGGAGCATACCTTTTTTCGAATACTTAATCGTGCAACTTTTTTCTATTTCCAACGTTATGTATACTACTCACCTACTGAAGGGGTGCTCTATATGTGGAAGAAGAAAATTATTTGGTTTGTCTTTGCCACTTTGTTTTTACTAGTATGTAATACGTTTTTTCTTCATCGGGCAACTGAAGATCCTTTGCTTGCTAAAAGAATTGAGGATTTAGCAAGGAGCGGTGTAACCGAAATCTCCTTAACGTCACTAACCGATTTCGAGTGGAACAAAGCGATGGTTTACGGTCCCTATACTTCGAAAGAAATGATTGAAGGATCACTGAATAGTAAATTAAAAGGGAGTACGCAAGGAATTGAATATAGAGATGATCTGTTTTTACTCGTATTCGCAAAAGATCACTACGTGGTCAAAACGGTAGAGCTATCTAGAAGAAGTGTTGATTACTCGAAAAATGATCAACTGCTCACCACTGCGGATGATGTTTTAATGATTCACTAATGCCGCTGCGTCTAATTCTGTTTGAACCATGAATCTAAGAGGATTATTAAGTGTCATAGGTAACGCCTCCTTTGCACACTATATAGAGTCAGAAAGAGAAAAGAATACAAGGTGTGGAAATATTTTTTCCACACGCACTATATCTTTTTTTGTAGTTTGTTTAAATGCTTAGGTTATTGCTGGTAACAAAACACTCGATTGGAATGGAGCAGAACGTTCGCTTGAATAGACTATTTCTATCTCAACGTCGTCAGACAATCTTCATTCTTTGGGTTGAAGCTATCTCAAGTGAAGGCAAGGCACTTGCCACATTCCATTTTTTCATCAATAAAAAACAACAGACAAGTTTTATTAAAAACCTGTCTGCCGTTTGAGATTTTCTTTATGTTTTCAGAACTTATTTCTGGAACATACTTTCAATCAAATCTTCCATATCTTCCGCGGCGTGCTGTTCCTTCGACTGTAGGACATCGAGCTCCCCGCTCTCCATCGCTTCCACGCTAAACTTCTCCGTCTTCTCTTCTACACAATCGACGAATACGGTATAGGCTACTTTCAGTTCATTGCCTTCCGTTTCAAAGGCATTCGGAACTTCCAACGCATTCATGTCAGCGAGGATCTGCTTGAACTCTTCTACTTTCACTAACCATTGTTCTTTCATCGCTGGTATATCCAGCTTTTGTTTTGAAATGAATTGTTCGGAAATGCCTTCGTACTCTTCTGACGCTATGATTAAGCGTTCATGTAATCCAATGATTTTCTGTAAGTACTCTTTTCTACTGAGTGCCATAGTATCATCTCCTAGTATGAGTTTATACGTTTAGTATTTCATCATACATCTCCTCATGCAAAGAGGAAAGTCTAGGCACTTCTTTGTTAATTTTTAAATTGAAATTCTTGCCTTTTTGATCAAACAGAACGAGTTTCGTATCCGTAACATCCAGTATGTATAAACAGCAGACCGGCTCTATATAGCGAGCGGTTGGTTGACGGCTTATGCAAAACAGTTGCCGGTCTGATGTCTTTTCTATTTCTTACTCCCATAATGCTTCCCATTTTCTTAACTAGTAAAAACCAGGCTGGCTCTATAAGCGAGCGGTTGGTTGACGGCTTGTGCTAAACAAATGCCAACCTGGTTTGCGTGAAAGACGTATGCATCACCTCCTTTACAGAGTGCTGTACATTATTTTTCCACTATCCATTGACCGGAGCTTGTATCCCTTCCCATAGTGAACACTTGCTCCACGACGCCTTCACGACCATATTGATAACGAATTTCTACTTTATCATCGGCAATCGGAATCGCTCGACGATACGCCGCCTCAAGGAATAGCTCTCCAATTCGACTCGTTTGTGCGAAGAACTCGGATTCAGGCAGTTTATCCAATCCTGTTAGCTGGTCATATAAATATAAATCAAAGTACTGCTCAGCTGTATAGTCGCTCTTGAGTTGGTCAGTCAGATAATCTATATAGATAGATTCAGTTTTTTCTTCGGTTGCCACGCCAATCAGTTCACCATAAATTTTGTGTACAGGCGTGATCGTCGCTCCTTGCACAGTGTCTTTTGCCGGGAAATGGTTCAATAACAGGTATTCCCTAGCGTTTAACAGCTGATCATAACCGCCCGCAATGGTGATATTTTGTTTCTTATACCGATCCATCAATTCGGAGGATAACTCGTGACCGTTGACGTGCAGCTTGCCATTTTGCAATACAACCCGGTCTCCAGGAACCGCTACGACTTCATAATAGACACCTGTATACGTAGGCAAGTGACTATTCGTATTCGTAAATGTGCGTACCACATCCCCGAGTTCATAGACCGAAGCATCATACAGATCTGCCTTACGTTCTATAACGGGATGATACGTATCCGGACTCCACTGTAATGAAAAGGATTCGTCATCGACATATAATAGACCGTCCACTTTCTTTACTACAGGTAATGAAGAAAATTCTTCGTAGTCAATAGCTGATAGCTGATCTTTCTTTTGTAAAGCAGAAATGATAGCCATATCGTCAAGTGGGTCGTACGGCGTTCCTGGACCTTGATCAGAAGAGAATTGATTATCTGAAACTAGGTTAAACACTAACAACAAAGCCACTACCGGTAGTGCCGCCGTGACCAGCAGCGCTTGCCAAGAAAATCGCCTGCTTTGCGAAGGTTGAAGCGTTTCATGTACCCGTTGTTTGATTCGTCGTTCCTGTTCCGTTGTATCTCCCATCATGTGGTCCAGTTTTTGTTTAAAATCATTCATTGGTTTCTACCTCCTCTTCCGCAAAAAAATCCTTGAGTTGCAACTTGGCTCTTCGTAACCGAGTCTTGACAGTATTTTCATTGAGTCCAAGAAATTCTGCGATCTCCGCAATCGATTGTTCGTCATAATAATATAAAAGTAATGGCTCGCGGTATTTCAAAGGCAGCTGGAATAAATGCTTTTCAAGTGAAGCTAGCTGCTCTTTCTCCAGTAATTGTTGTTCCGAGCTTTTAGAAGATACAAAAATTGTCTCGAACACCACATCTTTTTTATGCTTCCAGGAGCGCAAATAATCTTTTGCACGATTAGCGGTCATTTTGGTTAAGTACGTTTTAATAGACGCTTCATTACGGAACTGGTCACTCTTCTGGAAATACGTAACGAAGACTTCTTGCACGACGTCTTCCGCGGTTGACCAGTTTTTTACGTATAAATAAGCGATACGTACTAAATAACGCGAATGTTCATTCATGATTTGATCCATTTCATTCATCTAGCTAGTCACTCTCTTCTATGGCCATCTCATGTCTCCGTCAACATACGTTGCAAAATCCTTAAATGACCTTTTTTCTGTCATGCCAAAGCGGTTCACTTCATAATTGGATTGATCCCTATTGGCATAACCTTCGACTGTTGTATAGCCGATCAGTAATCCTACATCTTTCGCCGCCGCGATGAACTCTTCATTATATTGTCCATATGGGTAGGCGATGGAAACGGCTGAAGGCACGTGTTGTAAATTCTTCAGTAAGTCTTCCATGATTTCTTGTTCTGTATGTTCGAATACTAAGCCCGCTCCACTTTCTCTACCTAGTTCATGCAATGCACATGTATGGGCTTCGAACTGAAATACATCTTTCAGTTCGATAAGGTCTTCCACAGTCAAATACTTCAGAAGTCCCCCACCGTCAAATGGCGGACCGTCTTTATCTCGATCCATACGAGATGAAATAATATGCTGAGACGAAGTAAAGCCATATTGTTTCAAGATAGGATAGGCGTATTCTTTGGATGACAATAAACCATCATCAAATGTAATAATCAATGCTTTCTCCGGCACGATGAGCCGGCCTTCCAAGTAATCATACAACTGTTGTGAAGTCAGTGTCGTAAATTGCTCATCTGCCAAATACGCCATCTGCTTTTCAAAGTTCTCGAGTGAAACGGTACTGATCTCCGTTTTCATCTGTTTACGGGGTAGCACTTGGTGATACAGCAGTATCGGTAATCCTTCATCCATTTCTACTGAAGGCTTTTGAATATAACCAGCCCGTTCACCTATTTTGATAACATACCAGTCTTTTTCTTCCGCTATGACAGGATAGCGATAGCCTTTTCTTAATTGAATGAGAACAGTACTTTCAAGATTCGCTTCTGTATATACGGCTGTTTGTTGGGCTGTTTTTACAGCACCCAGTTGTTCTGTATGTAAAGGTGTTTTCATCACATTCTTTTCTACTTTTGCCTGACCTTTACGAATGAAAGCCGGCATCTTGCCTACTCGAATTTCGTAATACTCTTCATCTTCTCCGATGAGCGCAACTGCTTGATTGGCTTGCAGTTCACCAATTCGGATAAGGTTTTCTTGCTTCATAAAAATCGGTTGATTGTTTGTCAGCGTCAATACTTGATCAAATTCTTTTTCCATAATGAACGGTTTACTTTGTATCGTTTCCGCAAAAGCTGTCGCTGGTTGCTCATGGAACAATGGTACTTCATTCAATTTCCACTTGGCTTCATTTCCCATTATAAATAGGAGTAAGCTCGCAAGTAACAGCAGACAACTATATATTTTCTTCATGTGAATCCCCCTATTATCATTTGCGCACCCTATAGACGGAGGATTCCTTGAAAAGTTTCAAATTTTTTTAGAAAGATTTTTGCAGGTACTCTTTGTTGTTCAGAATCCGATGTGACTCTTCTAGTTCTTCATCATAAAAAGCACTCCTTCGCTCGTAGTAGAACGAAAGAATGCAGCCACTTGGTTCATTCACTTTACGACCTTTTCCCCTAGCTTATCCCAGTAATCATCCCGGAGCTGTACTTTCAAGATCTTTCCTGATGCCGTTTTTGGAAGCTCCTCCACAAACGTCACACCTGTCACCGCTTTAAAATGTGCTAGCTTCAATCTCGTGAAGTCTATAAGATCTGCCGCGGTCGCTTCTGAACCACGTCGCAATACGATATAAGCATGTGGTGTCTCTCCCCACTTCTCATGCGGCACAGCAATTACCGCAGCGTCTAAAACAGCAGGATGGTCATAGAGCACACCTTCGATTTCTATGGAAGAAATATTTTCACCGCCACTAATGACAATGTCTTTCTTTCGGTCCACGATATTGACGTAGCCGTGTTCATCCATCGTCCCCATATCCCCCGTCATCATATAGCCGTTACGTAACACTTCATCAGTCGCCTCTTTATTCTTCCAATACCCTTTCATGACACCATGACTACGGACCGCGATTTCACCTACTTGCTGACCGTCTTGCACCACGTCTTCTCCGTAGTCGTCAAGTAAACGAACGTCCACACCGATCATCGAATAGCCCGCTTTTGCTTTTAACTGAAGCTGCTCCTCATCCGACAAATGTTGAACCGTCGAGCGAATCGTAGAAAACAAACTTAACGGAGATGTTTCCGTCATGCCGTACACCTGAACAAATTCCCATCCAAGTTCTTTTTCGACTCGTGAGATAAACGAAGGTGGCGGAGCAGAGCCCGCAACAATCACTCGAATCTTATGAGTGAACGTCGGCTTATGTTCTTCGCAATACTGGAAGATTAAATTCAATACAGCCGGTGCCATATGCAAGATCGTCACATTGTGCTTTTCAATCGCTTCGATAATAGTCTGAGCCGACGTTTTACGTAAGCACACTTGAGAAGCGCCGTTCGCTGTATAATAAAATGGTGACCCCCAGCCGTTCACATGGAACATCGGTAGCACGTGAAGGAGAACATCCTCATCAGTGACACGCAAATGATGCATGGCACTCATGGCATGCAAATAATTATTCCGATGCGTTAGCATAACGCCTTTTGGATTACCTGTCGTGCCACTCGTATAAAGTAAACTACACACATCCTCTTCTTGCACATCTGCGCGGTCAAATGATTCTGGAGAGAATGATTCGAGCCACATATCGTAATCAACTGCTTGCGAATCATCAGCTTTATGGTGAATAATAATCTTTTCTACCGTATCGAGCGAGTGCTCAATCGGTTTGATGAGATGATATAAATCCTGGTCAACAAATAATAACTTCGACTCACTATGATTTAAGATGAATACATAATCCTCCGGCTTTAATCGTGTATTCAACGGCACCATGACACCGCCTACTTGATAGAGTCCATAAAATCCTTCAAGCATTTCAATAGAATTGCCACATAAATATGCCACATGATGTCCTTTTTCAATACCCATGTCACGTAACCCGCGTGATAACTGATTCACCCGGCCGTTTAACTGTGCGTATGTAAAAGAGCGTCCTTCTTCCCCAAAAATCGCTTCCTTATTTCCATACAACGTCACTGCACGATCTAGAAATTGCGTCAAAACCAATGGAACATGCATCTGCATACCTCCTCATTCTGTTCTACCACAATTGTATAGTAAACGTTTCCATTTTACTATATTTTCTAATAGTTCAAAACAAAAGCTTAGCGGAAATAGACTTCTTCCTTCGCATTGACGTTTCTATTAAAGAAATGAACTGTTCTATATATAGTGTACATCCGTATTCTCGACTCTCCCGACTAATAACCTTCACTCTACTATTTGAGATAATAGACTATCATCAGCTCATCGATCAACATGTTTTTTTCTTCAAAGCATTTCCCTCGATTTTTCACCAAAAGTAACATCATTTCCACTTGTTCTCATACACTATAATGAGGTGAAAACTATGGCGAGAGTCAAATACCGAGATTCAGATGTCGCATTAATGGCTAGAATGATGAGAGCCGAAGCCGAAGCGGAAGGAAATCAAGGAATGCTCTATGTCGGAAATGTCATTGTCAATCGTGCAGTAGCCGACTGCTTGGACTTCAATGATGTGCGGTCCATATACGATGTAATCTTCCAAATACAAGGTAATAATTATTCATTCGAAGCCGTACAAAAAGGAAACTTGTTTTATCAACGTGCAAGAGAATCTGAAAAAAGATTAGCTGAACGAACTTTAACTAACTGGCGACAACATCCCGCTCAATATGCGCTATGGTACTTTAATCCATATGCTCCCTGCCCCCCTACTTGGTACGGGCAACCGTTTACCGGCCAGTATAAAAATCATTGTTTCTATGAGCCGCAAGCTGGTACGTGCGAAAGTGTGTATATTGGATAAGGCTTGTACCCTATATTAGACTCAATTGAACATTTTGGCCGGTGATGATAAACTAGTTCTATAAACACAATCGAACGTAAAGAGTAACCACCTTCCACTGGGTCAGGGTAGAAGGTGGTTACTTTTCTATTTATATTACTAAATAACTTTCAAACAGGAGGTACTATCCGTGCAAATTATTACTTCACACGTCAATACCGACTTCGACGCGCTCGCTTCGATGATCGCAGCAAAAAAATTGTATCCCGACGCACAGCTCATTATTTCCGATAAGCTCGAAAGCCGCGTTCAACGTTTTCTAAATATGTACCGTGATGTCTTCGACTTTGTGCCGAGCGCTCGGGTGGACTGGGAACAAGTAACAGAAATGATTATCGTCGATGTCGCATCTTTATCTAGAATAGGCAAACTTCCTGACGATTTCGATGCATCGAAACGGAAAATCATCATCTATGATCATCATCAAAAAGGTGAAAACGACGTGCTGTATGATGAAGGCATCGTGGAATTAACTGGCGCTGCTGTCACTCTACTTATTGAAGAAATACGTAAACAAAATATAGCCATTTCCAGTTTTGAAGCTTCATTATTCGGGCTAGGCCTGTATACAGATACAGGGAAATTTACATATGCAAACACGACCGTGCGGGACATGAAGGCAGCTGCCTATTTACTCGAGCAAGGAATGAGCCTTGAAATGGTCAGTAGTTTTGCGGAAGAAACGTTAACATCCGAACAGCAAGATTTATTGGATCAATTGCTTTCACATACAGAAATTCATGACGTCGATGGTCTGGAGATTGCCGTAAGCACGCATGAACTAGATAGCTTCGTCAACGGCCTTGCCTTAATTACAACAAAGGTATTAGGCGTTAAAGGGACGGATGCGGTAATAACCGTCGTTAAAATGAAAAATACCGTGTGCGTCGTTGGCCGTGCGAATTCAGAACGAATCACGTTGCTACCTATTCTAAAAAAGCTTGGGGGCGGCGGACACCAACACGCAGGTTCCGCTACGGTGAAAAAAGGAAATAAAGAAGCAATTCTCGAAGACATCCTTAGCAGCATGGTAACGATACTACGCCCGGCAGTTACTGCAAAAGAGTTGATGACTTCTCCCGTTAAAACATTAACTCCCGATACGACGATTGAAGAAGCTGGCCGTCGTATGTATCGCTACGGACACTCCGGCTACCCTATCGTTGAAAATGGAAAACTAGTCGGTCTCATTACTAGACGCGATCTCGATAAAGCGAATCACCATGGACTTGGTCATGCGCCTGTCAAAGCGTATATGACGACTAAACTCTACACAATCGGACCGGCTGCTTCACTCGAAGAAATTCAGGAACTCGTCATTACACACAACATTGGCCGGTTGCCCGTCATCGAGAATGGAGAAATCGTTGGGATTGTGACTCGATCCAATATTATCCAAGTGCTGTACAGTGATATGACGGCTGATAAAAATGCAACAAGTACTCTCTCTTCTAATGAGCTGATTGAAAAAATGAAAAAGCAATTATCTGAAGAGGCTTTACAGCAGTTGAAAGAAATCGGAGAAACAGCCAGTCACATCGACATGCCTGTTTATTTAATCGGCGGGATTGTACGAGATATTTTATTGGACAAGCCAAATTACGACATCGATATCGTGGCGGAAGGTAATGGAATTGAATTAGCCAACAGATTGATGGAAACATATGGCGGTGACGTCATGGAACATGAAAGCTTCGGCACGGCGACATGGAACACGCCATCCGGTTTATCGATCGATATGGTGTCGTCTCGACTCGAATATTACGAACAGCCTGCTGCTTTACCCGAGATTGAGACATCCGCTCTTGTCGATGACTTGCAACGACGTGATTTTACGATCAATGCTATGGCCATTCGCCTGAATACTGAATCATTCGGTGAATTGATTGATCCATTTGGCGGACAGAACGATCTACACGAGAAGAAAATCAAAATCCTTCATAATATGAGTTTTGTCGAAGACCCTACCCGCATTTTTCGAGCGGTTCGCTTTGAACAACGATTCGGATTTTCGATGGACGAACAGACTGAAAAATTGGCACTTGAGTCTATCGACAAAGTAATCCACTTGTCACCACAACGCATTAACGAAGAGATGATCCGTTTATTTACGGAAGGCAGTCCGCAAGAAGTCATTCGACGTCTGTTCAAGTTGAATGTTTGGCAACAATTCGGTATAAACGAAAAACAGTTGGATGCATCGGTCGCGACAGCTGAAAATCTAGAACACATTTACAACGAACAAGTACGTAAGATTTCTAATTTACAAATTGCCGAAAAACCTAGTTGGTTCAATTACTTTTTACTACCATTCTATTGTAATGATAGTTTGTATGCCGCAGAGAAATTCACATTGCGGAAAAACAGAAAAAAATTGCTAGAAGAAGTCATGGAATTACAACGACATGAACAATGGAAAGAATCCAAACAAACTGGAGACTACCATCTGTTGTTGCATAACTTCTCCGATGAAGCCATCTTGTTTATTCTAGTAGCTGATCATGTGCCTTATCAGGAATCTGTTATTGCGTATTTATATAATCGCAACACACTTCAAAGTTATTTGAATGGTGGCGATTTAGTAAAAGCGGGACTCAAGCCAGGTCCAACATTTTCTAAGATTTTACTTCAGTTGGAAGTGAGTCAGCTAAATGGAGAAGTTTCATCGAAAGAAGAAGCTGATCAGTGGTTGGAAGAGTATTTGTGTACGCTATAACGAATAAACGCAAAACACCTGGCAAGTTAGAGTGACTCTCTAACTTGCCAGGTGTTTTCCTTTACTAAGGATTTTTCTTAATTCGAACCCGCTCTAAATCCAGACTTATCATAGCCGTATTTATCATAACCACGTCTATCGTAGCCGAGTTTATTAAAGCCTTTTCGGTCATAGCGGTCCGCATCATAGCCCGACTTATCATACCCCTGATCATCCCGGTCCGTTCCATTTCGATGGAGTCCTTGAGGAGTGAAGCCATTGCAGTCGAATCCTTTTGTATCATATTTCGTACCATTGGCATGTTTGCCATCCCGATTAAAACCATATCGATCATAACCGAATCGGTTGTAGCCTTCTTTATTAAAACCGTTCTTATCATAGCCTTGCAGATTAAAACCTTTTTTATCGTACCCTTGTCGATTTCGACCGTTCTTCCCGAAACCTTCTCGATCGACGCCTGCTTTGCTGAAGCCATCTCGATTATAACCTTCCCGGTCTATACCCTGTTTATTGAAACCTTGCGCATCATAGCCTTCCGAATCATAGCCAAGCGAATTTAAGCCCGATGCATCGTATCCTGCTCGGTCAAAGCCATCACGATTGTAACCGTGCTGATCATAACCTTCTTCATCATACGTCTTTTCACTAATATGTGCGCCATCGCGGGTAAATCCTTCACGATTGTATCCTCTTTTATTGAAACCTTGTGCATCATAGCCTGCTTGATCAAAGCCGTGGTCATCGAACGGACTATTATTTAAATGAACACCTTGAAAATCAAAGCCTTTGCTGTCATACATCGTACCGTTCATATGCTTGCGATCACGATTAAATCCTCGTTTGTCATAGCCGAATTTATTATAGCCTTGGCGATTAAAACCGTTCTTATCGTAACCTAGCTTATTAAATCCATCCGTTCCATAACCTTGCGCACTCACACCGTATTTATTGAAACCGTACTTGTCATACCCTTGCTTATTGAAACCCGCACGGTTGAAACCATGGACGTCATAACCGTCTCTGTTATAGCCATTCTTGTGAAAGCCTTGGCGATTGAAACCATCCACTTTATAGCCTTCTTTGTCATACCCTTGGACATTATAACCGCTTTTATTATACCCGTCTGCATCATAACCATAACGATCATAACCCGTTCGATCAAAGCCCGCTTTATTATAGCCCGTGGCCCTAAATCCTTCTTTGTCATACCCTTGATTATTATAGCCGTTTTTGTCAAAGCCCTGTGCATCAAAGCCATACTTATCAAAACCACTGGCATTAAATCCTTGTTCATTAAACCCATGACGATCATAACCAAACTTATTAAAGCCGCGTCTGTCAAAACCTTCACTATTATAAATTGTCGTATCTCGTTCTATGTTTTTATCTCTTAACGGATCCCCATAATTCATGTCGTACCTCCGCACACTATGTTATCGAATTCACTCTCTCTATGCATCATACTACAAAAAGAGGGTAAACTCACCAAGTTTTGCAAGGTGATCGGTGAAGTGTGGTGATTTAACCGGAACTAGAGCGTTTATATACGACGACAGACTTACTATGCAGTGTAGCGGGTAGATCTATTCCTTAAACATATGCTTCTTATGCCATTTCAAATACGGCTTGTTCTTTTCCGTTCGGTTCACTCTCATCTTGTTATGCAATCCATACTTCTCGTAATCCCCTTCAGGAATGCTAGATGAAATATGAATTTTGCCTGTTCCGTCAAACGCAATGAAGCCGTTATGATAGAGCGCATCATGATTGCGACAGAGAAGGATGCCGTTGTTCGGATCGATGCGTTCGTTATTCGTGCAATCTTTCCATGGTTTAGCGTAGCTAGCTTGCAATAATTCCGGTAGCTCGATGTCGCATAGAGCGCACTGGTCGTTCCAGAGCTGCATAAGTTCATGGCGGAATCGCTGCTGTCCCATTCGCACTTTCGTTTTCGTTTCCGACTCGGTTTCAGCAAGTACCGGAATGAGGAAATCATGCTCCGTCTTCTGAACGGTCCCCATAACGAACTCCAATTGTTCTTCATCGATTTCATAGATATTTAAATCCGCAATCAACTCAACCAATTTACAAGTCAGTTCTTCGTTACAAGGATAAAGATAGCCTTGATTTCCATTGCCGTTCTCTTGAAATGCCGAGTATTTAATCGGCAATAGTGGTAGAAGTTCATGGAAACAATCCGCAACTGTCAACGGTTTATCGAGTTCGTGATACTCCACTTCCACTAAATACCCTTTGGCGTCTTCACTGTCTGTCAATGGAATCGCAGACGGCTTTCGCTCCTCGCGGTAACTTGACTTCGCTACACTTATGGCGACAATATCCCCTTTTACATAATGAAAGATACGATCTCCTTCACGCACTTCTTTCATCCGTTCCCAAAAATGATGATCATTGCCTATACTGTCTTGTTGCAATGACCAAAGCACACCTAACTCTTTCTCTTCATCGTATGTACGTCCTTGCATAACGATATAACTTTGCATCGTGCTTCACTCCTTTACGAACTGATGTATTGCTTCTCTCTTGATTATAACGAAATTGACAACCTTTCAACAGCCGATTGATAAATTGCATGGCGTTACCTTTCTATTCAGTTAAAACAGTGACTAGTGAAATACAAAATTCTTAGACATTTACGCTAGAAAAAACTCTTTACTTAGTTCATTTCTTTAATAAAGTCTCCTACTCCTTACTAAAATAAGGAACCACTACATTATAATGCGATTATTTTCATCTGCTTCAGCGTTACGAAATGTCCAATTAATTCACCAATCATTTGAACCGTAACGGCTCTTTATGCAACTAAGCCCCTTCTATATGCAGGTCACTGTAAAAGCTATTGTTCGATTTCCATGACCGTGATACGATTCAGCCATGAAGACTAACTGGGGGTGACGACCATACGGCTGAAAATTGAAGAATCCGCTAAATTTCAGGAGATTGAAATCACCATTAAATGTCCTGAAGTGGATGAACGCTTATCCCGGCTTATACAGCAGATCAATCAAATGATGTATAGCTTTACAGTTACAAAAGATGACGCTGTGTATTCGATACAATCCAGTGATGTTCTATATATCGAGACAGTGGACAATGCATCCTTTTTATACACACAAGAAGACGTCTATGAAAGCGAATTGAGGCTTTATGAATTTGAGAATCTATTGAAAAATACGCGATTTCTACGAGTTAGCAAACATATGATGGTCAATACATCCAAAATAGAAAGTGTGCGTGCGTTATTGAATGGGCGATTTGAAGCCACCTTAGAAAACGGTGAAATGGTGATCGTGAATCGACACTACGCAAAAATATTTCGAAAGCATTTCCTAGGATGAGGTGATCCAGTTGAAAAATCTTTTACTCTATATAAGCGGGGCTTGCTTCGCGTTTACATTCAGCACAATCGTCTACTCTTTATTCCGGTTACTTGGAATCTTCCCTCCACTGACAGAAAAAATGACTCTTTCCATGCTAGTCATTTCCATCGTCATTACGATTCTCATTTGGCTTTCGCATCTATTGCCACTAGAGAATCCAATGTGGGTGTATACATTGGAAGCTAGCTGCGTCATGACTGTGATGATCGTAGCGGGTGCATTTTTCAACTTATATCCTTTCGGGCTGTATAATGTCGTGATGGTTGTACTGGTGGGGCTTATTGCGTATGGCTCTGTTATTTCACTTATTTATTTACACAATAAAGCAGACGAGATGAAAATAAATCATATGATTTGGCAGAGGAGGAAACAGGATGCAGACAATCATTGAAGTGGAGAATATCAGTAAATCTTTCGGTCATGTGAAAGCAGTTGACGAGTTGAATTTCTACGTGACAAAAGGAAGTCTATTCTCATTTCTTGGAACGAACGGTGCCGGTAAATCTACCGTGATTTCTATTATTTTAACCGTGCTCCAACCGGACAGCGGCTCCGTAACGGTCAACGGATTTACGGTTGGTAAAGAGGATGAATTCATTCGAAAAGAGATCGGAGTCGTCTTCCAAGAAAGCTTGCTAGATCCACTATTGTCTGTACAAGAGAACTTGGCAATTCGTGCACAATTATATGGAATGGCGAAGCATGAAATACTGTCTGCCATACAGCGATGCGCTGAAATTGTAGATATTCATTCCATCCTGAAGCAGCGATACGGCAAATTATCTGGCGGCCAGAAGCGAAGAGTCGATATCGCACGTGCCCTTCTCCATCAACCCAAAATTTTGCTGCTCGATGAACCGACAACAGGACTCGATCCTCAAAGTCGTCAGCAAATCTGGAAAATGATCGGACACTTACAAAAAGAACATGGCATGACCGTTTTTCTGACTACTCATTATATAGAAGAAGCCGCGAATTCGGATTTTGTTATAGTCATAAAAGAAGGACGGATTATCGCCAAAGGCACTCCGATTGATTTAAAACAGCAATACTCTGCTGATCGCTTATTTATTACGACAACCGATCACACTGCACTGCGCACGCAATTTCTACATGATCATGTGCTGTTTCAAGAAGAAACTGGAGGATACACAATCGATTTGCCGAATACGATAGCAGCTATTCCTATACTACATAAATACCAATCGCTTATTTCGTCTTTTGAAGTACGAAAATCTAGCTTGGATGATGTCTTTATCCGTATTCATGATCGAGAGGGTGTGTAGACGATGCTAGTTTTCGCTAAAAGAAATGTACTGCTCTATTTTCGGGATAAGTCTGCAGTGTTTTTCTCATTGCTAGCTGTGTTCATCTTGATTGCACTCTATGTATTCTTTCTTGGTGATCTGATCGCGGATGGAGTGCCAGACTTTCCAGCAAAGCATTGGCTGTTGCTGTCTTGGATTATTGCAGGAGTCGTCACGGTTACGAGTGTGACGACTACATTAGGCGCATTCAGTGTGATGGTAAACGACCAAGCAACCAATGCCTATAAAGATTTCCGTGTCACACCAATTAAACAATCCGTATTACTCGGTGGCTATATAATTAGCTCACTCTCCACAGGATTTCTGATGTGCAGTATGACTCTTCTTGTAGCAAACGCTATGCTTTTCGCCACTGGGGAGCCGGTACTTTCATTCATACAAATCATTCAATCGGTAGGCGTCATATTTCTAGCCGTTCTGACTGCTGGTTCCATGATCTCTCTACTCGTTATTTTCTTTAAAACCTCCCCTGCATTCGCTGCGGCTAGTACAGTAATTGGTACATTGATCGGTTTTCTTACAGGTATCTACATTCCAATCGGCACTTTACCTGCCTACTTACAAAGTATGATACACATCTTCCCCATCTCACATATCGCTACTTTGCTTCGCCAAATTCTCATGGACGCTCCTATGGCTGAAGCATTCGCTCAAGCACCCGTTGAAGTGAAAGAAAGCTTTCAGTTGAATATGGGCGTATTTTTCAAAGTAAATGGATGGCAAATCTCTCCATTCGTCAGTGTCGTGTATCTCCTACTAATCACCATCATTTTCTTTATACTTTCAGTTAGTGTGATGAAGTATAGTAGAAGATAAGTATTAAACCATTAAATGGCATCCAATCCATAAACGATTTAGAATATTTATGCTATGATACGCATAACCAATATCACTCTAGTAAAAGAGGTGAATGAATGGATTTCATTGCTTGGACGATTATTGCTTGTGAAATAGGCTTTTGGGTCGTTATTCTTGCTGGCCTCATTACACGATATGTATTTAATAAAAAACGGCTCGGCTTATTTTTTCTAGCGTTAACACCAGTCATCGATTTACTATTGCTAGTCGTCACGGCGACTGATCTTTATAACGGCGCTATTGCCACTCAAGTTCATGCCATTGCGGCGATTTATCTCGGGGTATCGATCGCATTCGGAAAAAGTATGATTCGCTGGGCGGATGAATGTTTTCTTTACTACGTCAAGAAGCAAGGCACAAAACCTGCGAAGAAAACAGGATATGCGCATGCACGCCATTCCGTGAAAGGTGCGTTGCAACATGTACTAGCGTTTATCATCGGTGGCGGATTCTTGGTTGCAATGATTTACCTAATTGGAAATGCCAACAAAACGGAAGCTTTATCTCAAATGTTGAAGCTTTGGATGCTCATTGTAGGCCTTGATATCGTGATCTCACTCTCCTACTTCATTTGGCCACGGGCTGAAAAACTTCATCGGCATAGGTAACATGCTGTTCTTATGGAGATACGGGTTCGGTACATGGAAGTTTTTTTAAAATGCATGGCATCTAGGGACTCAATTCGTACATGAGTGGGTGTCCCTATTTTTGTTTTTGAATTAACGTTACAGTCAACTATCCATAGTAAATCGCCTTATGATAGGCAGACGAGTTTTCAACAGCGCATAAATTTATGTACTCCTGCTAATTATGTTGTCAAATGCATGTTCATTGATGAATGGAATGGTTTCCTAGAAAAGAGGATGCAAATTATAAAGAATCTTAATTTGAGGATTTTCCAACTAATATACGAGGGGGATGTATATGACAAAGCAAAAAAGTGTTAAAGGATTATTAATTTATCTTTTAGTTAGTATCATTGCAATGTTTTTCCTTTATCTAATTGGACTATCGATATTATTGACTAATCCGACCGAATTAAAGCAATTGAGTGAAATGATGGGGATTTCGGGACCACCTGAAATTTTAGCCTTACTCGCCATAATCCCTAATTTCATCATAATAATAGTAGTTCTTGTAATTGGATTTTTCACAGCTCATAAAGTTGGTTTGAAATCTGTAGTTATTCACCCTAACGCTAGAGTAAAGTCAAAGTCAGATTGGATAAATGGTATTAAACTAGCTATAATACTAGGGTCGATTGCAGCTGTCGTTGTGATTGGATTCAATTATCTTTTTCAACCGTTCTTACCAGATAGCTTAATCGAAACATTACAACCGTATACTGCATTACACTTTATATCGGCTTTACTCTACGGAGGGGTTGTTGAGGAACTAATAATGCGTTTCGGTGTAATGAGCTTGTTGGTTTTTATTTTTTGGAAATTATTTAATCGAAAATCGAAAAAACCTACTAATTGGATCTTTATCCTTGCCATATTCATTAGCGCATTAATATTTGCATTAGGTCACTATAGCGCAACCTCACATATGACAGAAATGACCGCATTCATTTGGTTCCGAATGATTCTACTAAATGGTATAGGTGGCTTATTCTTTGGTTGGATTTATTGGAAGCACAATCTAGAGCTTGCAATGCTTGGACATATGTTTGCACATATAGTTATGAATTTAATAATGTTAGTTATCTCATTTTCATAATAAGACGAGAAATGACACGACATTAAAATAAAAGCCTAATCCTCATTTCTCTATTTAATAAGTAGAGGGTGGAGGGTTAGGCTTTTTACAATCATTTTGTATTTAGAAAGTTTTAGTGCTTACGCTTAACTTCGATTCTATAGCCATCAGGGTCAGTTACAAAGAAGTAAGAAGGTGTTCCGCCTGCAAGTCCTTTCAAATCACCTGTTTCATAAGAAGAAGCTTTACAAATTTCATGCATTTTCTCTAAGTCATCTACTGTTACGCCTAAATGACTAAAACCATTTCCTATAACATATGGTTCTGCATCATAATTATACGTAAGTTCTATCTGTACGGAAGAACCTGGTGAATTTAGGTAGATTAAATCAAATTTATGCTCAGGGAATTCTCTGCGACTGGCTACTTCAAAATCAAAAAGCTCCGTATAAAAATCTAAAGTAGCATCAATGTCTCTAACACGTAAACAAATTTCAACAAGCACTTGGTTCATTACTATCATCCTCCATCATTTTATTGAACTCATTTTAACATAGATACTATATTACTACACTTGATACGATACATCATTCGGCAAAAAGCAACCCCGTAATGGTTCTAGAAGTTATCACGCGCGTTACGTAATTCGGTAAAGTCCTCCAAGGTGTCCACTTGCAGAAAGACGTTAATTTCCTTCTCCTTGCCGATCGTTGACGGGAGCGTTGGCTGTCCTTTCGCACGCAATTCCTGGACTTCTTCCAATGATTTGGAGATTTTTTTATTATCGGGATGCATTTCGTATGCAAAACGTAAATTAGTTTCGGTATACTCGTGACCGGGATAAACATGTACATCATCATCCAAGCGCTTAAATTTCTGCAAAGTTTCATATTGAGCTTCGTAATCGCCGGTGAAAACCCGACCGCATCCTGCTGAAAACAAGGCATCCCCGCAAAAGAGATGATTTCCCATTAAAAAACTGATATGGCCATGCGTATGACCGCCTGATTCGTAGACTTGGAAAGTTTGGCTCAACAAATTAAAGGAGTCCCCTTCCTTTACAACACTATTCACCAAGTCTTTCGTTTCTTTCGGTCCATAAACAACACTTTCCGGATGACTCTCTAGAATCTCCCGTACCCCGCCGGTATGATCATCATGCATATGAGTTAAAAGAATGGCCGCCAAACGAAGCTGCTTTTTTTCAAGATAATCAAGGACACCTTTCGCTTCTCCTGGATCAACCACAACTGCCTCTGTTTCTTCTTGAATACACCATATATAATTATCAGAAAAGGCTTTGATTGGATGAATAATCACTTTATGATTCCTCCCCTTTTTAACTAGTTAATTTGCGGTTTGGAGACTTTTTCCCCTTCCACCGACAAGTTTACATTTATCCTGCTAGCATAACACAGGGATTATTATTACACATGAAGGAGACCACCTCCTCTGTCTGTAATTCAATCCTTAATCCTGTCATTTTAAAAAAGGTTTGTCTATCATTTTGCAAAACAGTTTTCAAATATCTTCCTAAACGCTTTCAGTTTCGTTATCATTATTTTCCTTCGGGAGCCATTATGAAACAAGGCTTTGCAATTGGAATGGCGGAACTATCAGGATTTTTCTGCATGCTTACGCAATTAAACGTGAAATAGAGTGGGCGGGTAAACGTTTTCTTTACTACGTCAAGAAACAAGGCACAAAACCTGTGAAGAAAACAAGATATGCGCATGCACGCCATTCCGTGAAAGAATCCTTGCATCTTTTACTAGCATTTATCATCGGTGGCGGGTTTTTGTTTGTAATTAATTGAAAATGTAAAAATGTAATAGGAGTTTTATGTTAAAGTGGATTATAAGAGGTTAGCTTATTAAGCAAACCATCCATTCCCTTGAAGAAAGGAGTTTTGATTTGAAGAAAATTGATGATTTAAAAGCTGGAGTTGCTGTAATTATTTTAAACCAAGAGAATCAAGTTCTATTGCAAAAAAGAGCTGATGTGGGCTTGTGGGGAATCCCCTCAGGACATGTGGAAATTGGTGAAACAGTGTCTGACGCAGTCATGAGAGAAGTAAAAGAAGAGACTAATTTAGACATAAGAATTGAAAAGCTGATTGGTGTTTACTCCGATCCCGATTCACAAGTTTTCAATTATCCAAATGGCAAGTCAGTGCATTTTATAACGACTTGTTTTCTTGCTGAAATTACAGGTGGGGAACTTAAATGTAATTCAGATGAATCGCTTGAAATTAAATTTTTTGATCAGGACAACTTACCAGAGGATTTGTTAACAATGCACCCTCAATGGTTAGAGGATGCCCTTTCAAAAAAAGAAGCGGCATTTATTCGCTGATCAATATTCTAGAATTGGGCGCGATTGTGGCACAAGGTGTACGCAGTCACTTAATTGATTGGAGCGAAAGACA
Source organism: Sporosarcina sp. P18a (assembly GCF_002743135.1). Taxonomy (NCBI): domain Bacteria; kingdom Bacillati; phylum Bacillota; class Bacilli; order Caryophanales; family Caryophanaceae; genus Sporosarcina; species Sporosarcina sp. P18a. The sequence continues at coordinate 103,602 of NZ_PDYQ01000005.1, forward strand.
GCCGACACCAAGAGAATCAGTGATTGCCGTAACGAAGAACGACTTTTGCGAATGAAGCGTAGCGAGAAGGAGCACATCTTTGCATTGATAGGCGAAACACCCAACGATTGGTAACGCTTCTTTGATCGCATCTAGAAGCAATACCACAAAGAACAACGACTTCCCAAGCACGCTTTCCGCATTAAGCGCACCCTGATTGCCACTACCTTCTACTCGTAAATCTACCCCTTTACTTTTCCCTAAATATAGTGCTGGCAATATTTCATCAACTAGGTACCAAAAGATGAAGAAAATGATGAGCCGTATCAAATGTCGGTGCCCATCCATACTGTATATGCATCCACGACATGTCTAAACAACTTAACTGTCTAGTTCGATTATTTAATGAAATACACTATTTTCAGATATTTTATCTACTTGATACAGAATTAGATCCCGCCAACTTTTTAATGGAAATTATGAAATAAAAAGAGAGCCAAAACAAAAGGCTCTCTTCACGTAATCTACTTCAATTATTCTTCTGATAGTACTGCCGTTGCAACTCTCGCACTTGCTCCGCATACTCTTCTATCGGCCCAACTACTTCTATAGCAGGCACCATTTCTTGAATTGGATAACTATTCACAGGAGCAGGCGTCGTGACACCCATATCTTTCTTCCACTGCGTTAACTGTTTCGATGAACTCGCATACACAATTCGTCCCAAACCGACTAACCCATGGGCTGATGCACACATCGGGCAATGTTCACCTGACGTAAACACTGTCGCTTTCGCTCTGTCATCTGCGTCCAAATGGTCTGCGGCCCAACGTGCTAAAGCGAATTCCGGATGTTGCGTTGGATCGCCACCACTTGTACGATTATGATCTTCAGCTAACACTTCACCACTCGCTGAAACCAACACCGAACCAAATGGCTGATCTCCTTTATGTAGCGCAATTTCCGCTAATTCGACAGATCGTTGTAAGTGCTTCATTTCACTTTCTTGTAACATGAATGAATCCCTCCTTATTCTTCACTTCCCTTTATAGCACTTCTCTTAACATACATACACCATTATGTTTCCAATTCTACCATCTACTTCTCTACTAGGTACCAATAATCATATCCTACTTTCCTAGTTTAGATAGAAGGTAGACGGGTACAAAATAAGCACAACGCAAAAAGGATGTGATGGTATGAAAGCAGTAACATTTCAAGGAAAGAAGTCCATGGTCACTAAAGAAGTGAAAGCTCCAAGTATCCAAGAAAATAGTGATGTAATCGTACGCATTACGACGAGTGGTATTTGTGGATCAGATTTGCATCTATACCATGGCGGGATTGTGCCCGAGCAAGATTATGTAGTAGGCCATGAGCCAATGGGAATTGTCGAAGAGGTAGGTTCCGAAGTGAAAACATTGAAGAAAGGCGACCGGGTCGTCATTCCGTTTAATATAGGGTGCGGTGAATGTTTCTTCTGCCAACACGAAATGGAAAGTCAGTGTGATGAATCCAATCCACATGGAGAAGTTGGAGGACTTTTCGGATTTGCTGAGCCAAATGGAAACTACCCAGGTGGCCAAGCGGAATATTTACGTGTTCCATACGCAGACTTCACCTCATTTAAAGTTCCAGAAGACAGTGAGCTGGATGACGAGCATCTCGCCTTGCTATCTGATGTTATTCCTACAGCTTATTGGAGTGTCCTTCATAGCGGATTGAAAAAAGGCGATACCGCAATTATTTTAGGCTCCGGTCCTATTGGATTAATGGCGCAAAAATTTGCCTGGATGCAAGGTGCAAAACGAGTCATTTCGGTAGACCATGTCGATTATCGTTTGAAGCATGCGGAAAAGACTAACAAAGTAGAAACCTATAATCTCAAAGAACATGACGATATCGGTAAATTATTGCATGAAGAAACGAAAGGCGGCGCGGACGTCGTCATTGATTGTGTAGGTATGGATGGAACGGTGCAACCAGGTGAAACATTTGGATCAAGTGGAGATAACCAATTCGGAACGATCAGCCCGATTATCACAGCGTCACAAGTTGTACGAAAGTTTGGTACGGTGCAATTAACGGGTGTCTATGCGACAGATGCCAACAACTTCCCTTTGGGTGATTTCTTCACACGCAACGTTTCTTTAAAAATGGGCCAAGCCCCTGTCATTCACTTAATGCCAGAGCTATTTAAAAAGATTGAAGCAAATGAATTCGATCCGACAGACATTATTACACACAAAGTAAAATTGGAAGACGCTGCAGATGCTTATTCCATTTTTGATAAGAAAGAAGACGGTTGTATTAAAGTACTTATCCAACCGTAAAATATAAAAACGCGATGGTTTGTTTCATCGCGTTTTTTTGTATGATTAATATGCAAGTAATCTTTTTACTAACCGCTTTATATACATTTGATTGAAGAACCCGATTCGCCTACCTTAATTCAAAGCCCCATATTCTTCCCGATAATCACTTTCATAATTTCATTCGTACCGGCATAAATCGAATTGACCGCTACATCCCGATACCTTCTGGCGATTTCGTATTCTTCCATATAGCCGTAGCCGCCATGAAATTGCATACACTGTATCGCTACTTCTTGCGCCAAATCACTCGTCCACCATTTAGCCATCGATACTTCATCCACGACATGTTGTCCTTGCATATGCTCTATAATTAATCGATCAACGAATGTTCGGCCAATGGTTGCCTTCGTTTGCATCTCCGCCATTTTAAATTGCGTATTTTGGAAGTCACCGATCCTCTTACCAAAAGCCTGTCGCTCTTTAACATAAGCCAAAGTGATATCAATCATTTGTTGCACAGAAGCTAAACTTTGTATGGAGCACATCAAGCGTTCTTGCTGCAATTTCTCCATCAAATAGTAGAATCCTTTGCCTTCCTTCCCAAGAAGGTTTTCTGCAGGAACCGATACATCTTCAAAAATCAATTCACTCGTATCATTCGCATGCTGCCCTACTTTATTCAGTTTTCTCCCTTTTGTAAACCCGGGCATTCCTTCTTCCACTATGATCAAGCTAATGCCTTTATGAGCAGGCGATGCAGTAGGATCTGTTTTACAGACGACAATAACAAGATCGGCAGAAAAACCATTTGTTATGAAGGTCTTTTCCCCATTAATAATATAACGGTCTCCCTTTTTCACTGCAGTTGTCCGAACTGCTGCGAGGTCGGAACCTGTGCCTGGTTCCGTCATAGCAATTGCACTAATCATCTCTCCTGTCACAGCTTTCGTGAGCCAACGTTCTTTCTGTTCGTCCGAACCAAAGGATTGTATATAAGGAATAACGATATCATTATGAAGTCCAATTCCGCCGATTCCGCTTGCCACTTTTTCAAACTCTTCACTAATAACTACAGCATAGCCGAAATCAGCGCCTAAACCGCCATACTTTTCTTCAACTGAAGGTGCAATCAATCCTTGCGCCGCAGCTTTTCTCCAGAATGACCTAGGCACTTGCTTTTCTTTCTCCCATTCCTCTATATAAGGAACGGCTTCCTTCTTTAAAAATTTCTGCACCGCTTTTCTGAGCTGTTCATGTTCTTCCGTCATAAATGGTCTCTTCATGCATCCGCCACTCCTTTACTTCCCATTAAAAAAGCATCTATTTTTATACGTGAGGATTAACAGATCTATTGGAGACCAGTGCTTCACGAATACGATATTTCAACACTTTCCCTGACGCATTTCTAGGTATTTCTTGTTCTTCAATAAATTCGACTGGTACTTTATAATCCGCTAGATGTTCTTTACAAAATGCTTTCAACTCTGCATAGTCAAGATTCTCGTCTTTCTTCGCTACAACAATCGCAACTACTTTTTCTCCCCAAACCGGATCTGGCAAGCCGACTACCGTCGAGTCCAGCAATTGAGGATGCCTGTACAGAGCTTGTTCTACCTCTGTTGAGTAAACATTCTCTCCACCTGAAACGATCATATCTTTCTTTCTGTCTACTAATGTAACGAAACCATCTTCGTCAATAGTCGCCAAATCGCCAGTATAGAGCCAACCGTTTCGTATAGCTTTCGCAGTTTCCTCCGGCTTATTATAATAGCCCTTCATGACCATCTCGCTTTGAATAATAAACTCACCCACTTCACCAGGGGAAATATCCTCTCCATGATCATTCACAACGCGTATTTCTGTATTCAGCGAAGCTTTCCCACCCGTGCCGATCTTGTCTTTATGATCTGCTGGCATGAGAAAAGCACCGCCTCCTGGTCCCCCTTCTGTCTGGCCACACATATTGTAAAACTGATCTGTACGGAAGAGTTTCATAATCTGTTCTAACAACGCGACAGGCATCGGTGCTGCGCCATACCCGCATCGCGTAACAGAAGAGAGATCATATTGCTGTTTGTCTGGAACTTGCAACAAGAAATTATACATCGTCGGTACGCCAAAGAAGAAGCTGATTTTATACTGATCGATAGCTTGTAATACTTTTTGAGGTTCGAAGTTTTGATGGACGATTTGTGTGCAGCCTAAATAAATTCCTGGCACGAGAAATAAATTTAATTGTGCGGAATGAAACAGCGGTGCCGCATGGAGCAATACATCATCGGGATGTATTTTGAGGATTAAGGCGGTGTTAAAAGCTACATGAAGTACGCGGTGATGATCAAATAACGCGCCTTTCGGATAGCCAGTAGTACCGGATGTATATAATATTTCTGCATCATCCGCTTCATCTACAGAGATATCGGGATCATCTGTATGGTCTTGTAGTAAATCTTCGTAAGTGATTTGGTCGCTTATAGCGGTAGCACCCGTCGTGACTTTTACATCTATCTTGCTATTAGCCGCTGTTGCTTTATCGATCAACGAAGCATACTCTTCGTCAAACAACACGACACTTGTATCACTATCATCCAAAATATACGACACTTCAGTAGCTGTTAAGCGGAAATTCACCGGAACCGTAATAGCTCCTGCTTTCAAAATGGCATAGTAGACGATAATAAATGTATCGGAGTTTTTCATCATCAGCGCTACTTTGTCACCTTTTTTCACGCCATGTTGAATGAGTCCATGTAATAGTTTATTCACCTCTTGATTAAGCTCACGATACGTATAACGTCGATCCTCATAAATAATTGCTGTTTTCTCAGGTATTCTGCGTGCGTTACGGGAAAGTGATTGACCGATATCCATTCTTGTTATCCCCTTTCTCTCACTGAACTCTTGTACATACCGTTTCTATTTTCCTGACACGAAAAGTCTCCCCTTCAACACCACTGGCAACATCATACTGATCGAGTTCTTATTAATACTCACCGAGTAACGCAGCTGTATGCTCACCTAACAAAGGTGCTGAACTTTGTATTTTGGCCGGTGTTCTCGACAACTTAATAGGCGATGCGATGTGCTTAACGGGTCCAATTTCTGGATCCTCTATTTCCTGAATCATCCCACGGGCCTTAACTTGTGGATTATCTAGTACTTCATCGAACGACAGAACGGGTGTTACACAGGCCGCCACCTGATCGAATATTTCCATCCATTGCGCGCTCGTCTTGTGCAATAAAATCTCTTGAATTTCTTCTTTCATCTGCAATTGGACGTCTATCGGATCATGCAATTTCGCTACAAATTCTTCTTTTCCAATGACATCGCAAAATACACGCCAAAACTTCAATTCAAATGCGCCAACAGCCAACCATTTATGGTCTTTCGTTTCGTACACAGCATAAGACGCACGCTTGCCACTTAAATCTAATTCACCTCTTTGTGGCTGTTGTCCTGTTGTAAGGTAACCGGGAAAGACTGTTGGCATCCAAGAGAGCACGCCATCCATCATTGAAATATCGACCATTTGCCCCCTGCCTGTCTTCTGTCTTTCAAACAATGCAAGTATAATTCCCATTGCTGCCGGGTAAGCACCCCCTCCAATATCTGCAATTTGGGTAGCGGGAATTTGTGGCGCACCGTGTCGTTCACCCATCATATCCAGAAGTCCCGTATAGCCAATGAAATTTAGATCATGACCGGGCAGGCTAGCGTATGGACCGTCCTGCCCGTAGCCTGTGATTGCACAATACACAAGCCCTGGATTGATCTTGTTCAAAATTTCATAGTCCAATCCGAGCCGTTTCATAACGCCCGGCCGGAATGATTCAATCACTACATCGGAATCTTTCACTAGCTGCTTAAACCGTTGCTTATCTTCCACCTCTTTTAAATTTAGACAAATGCTCTTTTTGCCGCGGTTCAATGAATGAAAAAACGCACTATCTTCCCCTACCTTAGGTAATTCCTCCCGCGCATAGTCACCGATGCTATGTTCTTCAATTTTAATCACCTCTGCACCAAAATCTGCAAGAAGCATCGAACAGTAAGGACCCGGTAACAAGCGCGATAAATCTAGAACCCGAATAGAATGTAATGGCAATGAAATCTCTCCTTTTTACGTGTCTTCATTCAAAGTCAGCAATTAATCTAATCGTTCCAAAATCGTCGCATTTGCCATGCCGTGACCTTCACACATTGTCTGCAGTCCGTAACGGCCACCGGTTCTCTCTAGTTCACTCATCATCGTACTCATCAAGCGTCCGCCACTTGCTCCGAGTGGGTGACCAAGAGCAATGGCCCCACCGTTAGGATTCAACTTCTTCGGATCTACACCTGTTTCTTTCAACCAAGCAATCGTCACAACCGAAAATGCTTCATTGACTTCAAAAATATCTATATCATCAAGGGTTAGTCCTGCTTTCTCCAACGCTTTTTGTGTCGCTGGTATGGGCCCTGTCAGCATGAGAGTCGGATCGGAACCAACCACTACGCGGGTAAGCACTTTAAACCGTGGCTTCAAACCAAGTTCTTCAGCCTTTTCACGTGACATTAGCAAAATGGCATTTGCCCCGTCACTGATTTGACTGGAGTTTCCAGCCGTCACATCGCCATTTTCCCTAAAAGGAGTTTTCAACATACTCAACTTCTCCATCGTAGTATCTTCCCTCGGCCCTTCATCATCCTTCACTGTCATGTTCGTACCGTCAGGAAGTGTTACCTCAATCGGCATGATTTCTTTTTCAAACCTACCTTCCTTTCTAGCAGTTACCGCCTTCTCATTGCTTTCTAGCGAGTAGCGATCCATTTCCTCTCTTGATATTTCCCATTGATCCGCAATTCTTTCCGCTGACTCACCTTGGTGGACCATTTCATATTTCGATGTGAGTTCTTCACTAAACTTCACGTCTAGTCGGCTGCTCCCCATCGGCACCCTCGACATGCTCTCGACACCTCCTGCAACGACAACGTCCATATCTCCACTAATAATAGCCTGCGCTGCAAAATGCACGGCTTGCTGGCTAGATCCACATTGTCTATCCACGGTCGTCCCCGGTACTTCGATCGGATATCCTGCCTGCAAAGCTGCGACTCTCGCGATATCAAAAGATTGTTCCCCTACTTGCGATACGCATCCGAAGATGACATCCTCTACTAGCCCCGCATCAATTCCCGCTCGTTTGATAACTTCCGCCAGCGGCTTGGCTGCTAAATCTTCCGCCCGTATCGCACTCAATACACCATTCCGTTTTCCTACCGGTGTTCTGACCCATTCCACAATTACAGCTTCTCTCATATAAACCCTTCTTTCTTATTTTCATTTGTAAGCCCTTACATTTAATCGATAGTTATTTCCAGCCTTTATTTAGGCTGCATACGGACTGCTCCATCCAGACGTATGACTTCCCCGTTCAGCATCGTATTTTCGCAGATGCTTGTAACCAGTTGTGCGTATTCTTCAGGGTAGCCGAGCCGCGAAGGAAAAGGCACCATCGCTCCGAGAGATTCCTTAGCCTTCTCTGGCAATGAAGCAAACATCGGAGTTTCAAACAAGCCCGGTGCGATTGTCATCACGCGAATGCCTTCAGAAGCCAAATCTCTCGCAAGCGGCAACGTCATACTCACGATACCGCCTTTTGATGCGGCATACGCAACTTGACCTATTTGCCCGTCAAACGCGGCAACAGATGCCGTATTCACAATCACACCTTTTTCTCCTTTATTATTCGGTTCATTTTTCGTCATCTGTTCAGCGGCGAGACGAATTGTATTAAACGTCCCAATTAGATTGATCTGAATGACCTTGCTGAAATTCTCCAAATCATGCGCACCTTTTCTACCACTGTACGTTTTCTCCGCTACACCGATGCCAGCGCAATTAACGACTACATTGATTTTGCCGAAAGTGCTCACTGCATAATCTAAAGCTGCCTGAACACTTTCTGTGCTTGTAACATCCGTTTTGACGAATGATGAAGAATCTCCCAGTTCTTTTACCAATTCATTTCCACGGTCTTCCTGCAAATCCAAAATGGTTACCTGTCCTCCTGCTGCAATAATCTCTCTTGCCGTAGCTTCTCCAAGTCCTGAAGCGCCTCCTGTAATAACTGCTGACACGTGATCCATTTTCATAAGTACTTCGCTCCCTTTCTTATCCTAGTAATGTATAATCCTACAATAGGATTTTCAATAAATAATCTGCAATGGAATGGGCCAATTCTTGTATACTTTTACTACCTTTCGGAGAATACCAAATGACCGCATTGTTCATAGCGCCTAGAATAATATGATTCACAATTTTAATATCTACCTGCACAAAACTTCCGTCCTGAATCCCTTGTTGAATCAGTCCATCCATACACTCACTGTATTGATTTCTAAGGTGTAGGATTTCTTGTAAATGTTCGCCTTCAAACACTTGATCGGGTTTTACACCTATAAAGAAATCCGTTCTTTCTGTAATGACGTATTCCATGTGGACGACCATAGCCTTCCGTAGCTTCGCTACAGATGAGAGTTCTTCCGCCAACACATTTTGGAGTTGCTTTATACTTTGTTCCAGAAGTATTTTATGACTCTCATACACAAGTGATTCTTTATCTTTAAAATAATAGTAAACGGAACCCTTTGTCATGAGTAGCTTCGCTGCAATATCTTCCATTGTAGTGGCATGATATCCCTTTTCCGCAATAACACTCATAGCAGATTGCCGGATCTCTTCTTTTTTCTTTTCTACTTTCTTCTCTCGTAATGACATGACGTTCTCACTTCCTTCATTCACAAGCTTCTACCGTTAACTTAGTATGAATTTTCTGACTTTGAATGTCAAGTCAAATTTTAACGGTAGGGTATTTCCCTGTGAGTACCAGGTACCGAAACAATTCTGAATTGTTTATAATTTGTATCGGGACCTGGTACCTCAATAGTTGTCAGAGTAGTTAACTAACGTAGTATTTCATTGTGATATTTGTGATAAGATGGCTATAGATACATCCTTTCCCAATAGAGTGAGCTGGTAGATTGGTATATAACGTAGTGAACTTTTATAGGTAATGACGGAAACAGGACATTCAAATGGTGGAATGAGACACGATTCATTAACGGAGTAGGATAGAAAAAAGTGAATGAAAAAGGAGGCCATAATGCAAGGATATATTGCTGTTACAACAATCACCCTATTAATCATATTGGTGATCATTCGATCAATTCAATTAAAAAAATTTGGTATTAAGGTATTTAAATTTGGCAAACTGGATAAAAAGGATTTCATCATACCGCCCTTTGCGTTGCTCTTATTCTACGTAATTATGTCAAATGTCTTTCATTTACCAAAGCTAGGAACAAAGCTATTTACCAATGAACTCATCGGCTGGATAGGTGTATTCTTATGCTTCGGTGGGCTTTTGCTATTCGTTTACAGTGTACTTTCATTTGGGAAAAGCTTTAGAGTAGGCATTGATGAAGAAAATCCAGGTTCTTTGATTACTACTGGAGCTTTTTCCATCAGTCGAAATCCACTATATACTGCTTTTGGGATGGTCTTATTAGGTGAGTTCCTCATTTATCCCAATTGGATCGTATTAGTATATTTGATCTTAGGTTTTTGGTTGTTTAACCGACAAGTACGACTCGAAGAACAATCGCTAGTAAAAATTTATGGAGAAGCGTATACAGAGTATTGCCAAAATGTTCGTCGATACATATAACTGGTACCACGAAAAGGGGGGCGTGCAAAATGAATCAAATTCAAAAGCGTACTGTATATATTTCAATTGTCGTAATTGCTTTCTTTTTAGCATTGTCCTTACTGACACAGCATTGGGGTTTCTTTTTATGGAGTGTATTACCTGTTTTTATCGTATTGATGACTGCGTTTTCTAAAAAAAACGACAAAAGAGGTAATGGGAAATGAATGGTTTATTATGTCATCGTGTGCACTTTCTAAAAATGCCGTTACTGGCCTGAATTGGAGCGTATTCATATGAAAAATGTCAAAATTATTTTCAAATCAGTTGCGTTAGCAATGGGTGTCAGTACATTAGTTTTAAGTATTTTAGGTGATTTATCTGTAGACACTGCCCTCACACTATTGTCTATTGGTGTTGCTTGCTTAGCAATTGTACAGCTACAAGACAAGGAAAAGTAGATACCAGATCCCAACACAATTCTGAATTACTCCTAAGTTGTGTGTGGACCTGGTACCTCATTAAAACATTCAATTCTCGTCCCGATCCTAACAATACCAGATGAAAACCAAACTTAAAAACCCACTAGGACTGACTAGTGGGTTTTCTATATTTATTGATAACTAGTAAATTTTGCTTACTTAAAATTCTCATAAAACGCTTCCGGCACTACTTGCAAATCAATTCCCCAAAATAGAGGTAATAGGAAGTAGGCAGCCAATACAATCAGTATGAGTACAAACACATTAATGATAAATCCGACTCGTACCATTTCTCCCAAGCGGAGCTTATTCGTTCCGAAAATAATAGCGTTAGGAGGTGTGCCGACCGGTAACATGAAAGCACAGTTTGCAGCCATCGCAGCGGGTACCATCAAAGCAAATGGGTGAATATGCATGGATAGTGCAAGCGCTGCCAATACAGGAAGAATCATAGTTGCTGTTGCCGTATTCGATGTGAACTCCGTCAATGCTAGCACGAGTAAAGAAGAGGCAGCAATAATAGCGAACATATGGAATCCTTCCAAAGCTGTCAATTGCGAACCAATCCATTCAGAAAGTCCTGTTTCTCGAAAACCTGCTGCAATGGCAAGTCCTCCTCCAAATAATAGCAAAACTCCCCATGGAATTTCTTTTGAATCTTCCCATGCTAGAATACGTTTGCCGATTTTTTTGGAAGTAGGAATAGCAAACAGCATTGCCGCTGCCACTACCGCAATCATGCCGTCTTTTAAACCTGGCAGAATGTTCATCCAAAGAAATTCACGCGTGATCCACATAAACGCTGCAAAGGCGAAGACTGCACTCACCGCTTTTTCTTCGAATGATGTTTTCCCTAAAGCTTTTCGTTCTTCGGTGATCACTTCTTTTCCACCGGGAAGACCTTTGATATTCATCTTAAACGCAAAGCGTCCAAGATAAATCCACGTAGAAAACAACAGCACTATGACAATTGGTACTGCGACGAGCATCCAGCCCGCAAAGGAAATCTCGACATCGAATAATTCTTTAACTTGTGCCGCTAGAATAATATTGGGCGGTGTCCCTATAAGCGTACCGAGCCCACCAATCGTTCCTGCATAACCAATTCCGAAAATAAGTGCTTTTTCAAACTTCGGCAATTCCTTTTCTTCCGGAGTGCCTTTTAACGCAGCAGCTACCTGGGCTGTAATCGCCAATCCCATAGGAATCATCATCATGACCGCAGCAGTATTTGAAACCCACATAGACAGGAATGCTGTAGCCGTCATGAAGCCGAGCAAGATACGTTGAGTCCCTGTACCGATGAATGCAATAATGGCCAGTGCCAGCCGTTTATGCAAGTTCCATTTCTCCATTGCTGTAGCAATGAAAAACCCGCCTAAAAACAAGTAAATAATATCATTGCCGTAGGAAGATGTAACTACATCGGCTTCCATAGCCCCTGTCACCGGTAATAGAAAAATGGGAAGCAGCGATGTGACTGGAATAGGAATCGCTTCCGTAATCCACCATGTCGCTACCCACAGCGTTACAGCCAGTACCGATTTGGCTTCCGAATTCATCCCTTCAGGAGATAAAAAGAACATCATGATGATAAATAAAAGCGGACCCAGAATTAGACCTACCAATTGGACGGTAGAATAGGAAGAACTTTTACCCGAGTTCTGATTAGGGGGTTGAGGTGAAATCTGTTCCTCTTTTGCAGTTACATGATGATTTGCTGCCGTTAGTTTTTTCTTATAAGAAAAGAAATTAAGTAAATCTTTTGCCTGGTCATGTGAACGCCATAATTTCTGCCAGGTATTTGATGCGATATCCTTCATTGTCATCCCTCCGAAAACGCTTTCTTATTTGTTTAACTATAAGAGGGACTATTCAGATTTTATATATTATGTAATCAAACAAATACTTTTGTAACTAAAATAAGCAACTCAAGCAGTTGCGAATTTCTGTCGTCAAACTGCCTGGAAGCTTATTCGTACAACCTGTATATCACTTATTTAGCAACGACTGAAGGATATCTACTTTTTCAGGCAACAGTTGGTAATTTGTTAACGGACGCCCTGTTGACTGATACACTATATCGCTATCGATTAGTTCACGGTCAACGAGATAATGTAAGTACTTTCGTGTGGATACACTTGACACTCCAACGTCTTCTGCAAGTTCTGCTGTGGAAAATATAGTTCCTTGCCTTTCAATAATCTGTTCCGCAATACGTGTGAATGTCGTTTTCGTCAGACCTTTTGGCAATTCCAATGTGTTACTAGTTTTTCTATCCGCGGTATGAAGTAAATGATCAATTTCATTCTGGCTGATTTTTTCATGCTGATTCATCAAATGAAGTTGCTTTTTAAATTGCAATAAAGCATTTTTAAAGCGTTCAAAAGTAAATGGTTTTATAAGGTAATCAACAGCCCCATATCGAAGCGCTTGTTGCACAGACTCTTTATCATTGGCAGCTGTAATTAGAATAACATCTAGTGAGTCGCCCTCTTTTCGAAGCTCCTTTAACAAATCAAGTCCGGTCGGTCCTTTCATATAGACATCGAGTAAAATGAGATCCACTTTTGACAACTCCAGAAATTTCCGAGCTTCTGCTACATTTTTTGCAAAACCGGCAACCGAGAAACCCGGAATACTTTCCAAATAAATTCCATTGAATTTCGCAACCATTGGATCATCTTCAATGATTAATACTTGAATCATAATGCTTCACCTTTGTATGGAACACTTACACTAAATTGTGTCCCTTTTCCTTTCGTAGAAGATACAGACCAAATACCACCCAATTCATCCAATGCGATTTTAGCCAGGTACAGTCCATAACCGCGGCCTTCACCTTTTGAAGACATCCCCTGTTCAAATACTTCTTCGATATTCTCTACAAGGATTCCAGGTCCATTATCGTGTACGCTGAATTCTAATCGAGACTCTTCATAATTAAGTGTCAATTGTAACTCCCCATCGATACGATCACTCACTGCATCACAAGCATTGTCTAGTAAGTTTCCAAGTATCGTGATGATCTTATCCATATGCTCAACCTTTTTTAAAGGAGGTAGCGGATGATCCCCATTGAATTTAATTTTTATCCCCGATTCGCGTAATTCTCTTAACTTCCCCATTAAATAGCCCGCAATGACGGGATCTTTGACTAGTCTTGAAACAAGGCCTGTTTCTGTTTGGTAAGCATCTGAAATATAGGCGGTATACTCTTTTAACTCATCATAAGATTTCGTGTGAACCATCGCCATGATGATATGCAGTTTATTCATAAACTCATGCGTCTGGTACCTCAGCGTTTCAGCGTATACCCTAGCCCCGGATAGCTGTTCCACTAGCGAAGTTAATTCGGATTTATCGCGGAATATAGCAAGTGCTCCGACTACATGATGGTTAGAAATGACAGGTACTTGGGTGACGACGACATCCAGTCCATTTAATTTATACTCTTGGTCGTACTGAGGTTTCTTATGTTCAAGCATCTGCTGAAGCGGTAGCGAAGGAACAAAAGATTGAATAGGCTTTCCAATAGGATTTCCTTCCATGCCTGCATTCCGAAAAAGCGTGATGGCCGCTTTATTCGCTAAGACAATTTCTGCCTTGTCATTAATGGCAACAATACCATCGCTGACCGCTTCAAGCATCGATTCCCTTTCGCGAAGTTGTTGAGCGATTTCCCTCGGTTCAAGTCCAAATAAAGTATGCTTCACTTTTCTTGCCAATAAAACGGCACCAAATAAGCCAATCAGTAAACCAAAGCCAATCCCGATAAAGCTCGCATTCATACTAGCTAAAACACTAGTACGAACATTATCCATCATAATACCAACAGCAACCACACCAATAATTTGACCTTCGGACGTGATCGGTACAAACGCTCTCATTGACTTACCCAATGTTCCTGTAGCCATAGACGTGTACTGCTCTCCCTTAAATGCCTTGTCTTCGTCACCGCCTACAAAATATTGGCCGATGCGCTCAGTTACTGGATGGGATTGGCGGATACGTTCATTATTGATTACTACGATATATTCAACTTGTGTGTCGTTTTGTACAGATTTAGTGAACGCCTGGATATCTTCAATTGGTCCTTTTCCCGTCAAGCCATCAATCACCGACTGTGCATGACTGATAGTAATGGCTATATTCATCGCTTTTTCCGATTGAGATTTCCTAGCTTGATCGGCTGCATTGCTACCAATTAAATAACCGGCTAATGAAAGAGAAACTAGAACAACCAAACACACCAAAGCCGTCAACCATACTTGCATACTAATGGGTTTTTTATTTTGTTTTTTCATTTATTCACCTATGTATTATTCAAATTACGTTCAACTATAGTAATCATATAGCAAAAAGAGAAGCGTGTGTAGCGCTTCTCTTAAGTAATCAATAAAACTATTCCGAATTGTTCTCAAGTTGTGTCGGGACCTGGTACCTCAAAACTCCCGATTCCACAAAGGCAAAAACCATTTAACTCCACGCCGATTAACAGGAAGAATCTTCATATCTGCCAGTAGATGGCTAATATAACCGGCAAGCCCTGCAGCAAGTAAGCCGTCAATCGGCCACTGCGCATACAAATGCTTCAAAATATACGCATAGAAAACAATACCAAGTATAGAATGCGTATAGGATCTATGCGGTAAGAAGGAGGCAATGATTATATAGCCGCCAGCGAGTAAAATGCCTAGCGACTGGTCAAGGACAAAGCCGAGAAGCATGACGAGGATACCGGTAATGGTGAGCATTCGGCGCTGTGTAATGAGACGCGACACAATAAGCAACAGAAGTCCGATGCCTCCATACACATAAATTTCTTGACTCAGTCCTTCTGTAAATACCTGATAGATGAGCGTCAGCAGAATGACGATGCCAGCAGTTTCCATGAGCCATTTACTGACTTTCTTACTATGTGTGATACTGTTGCTCGCGAGCCCGTTCGTGTCAAGATCGGGAACCACCCCGGATATTCCGCCAACCGCCGCGCCTATCAAAGCAGTCTGGATATCCGGCTGCACAGCGTATCCCGCAATGGCGCCGACAGCTGTGCCGATAACTAAATGTGAAGTGCCTTTCATATGTAAACCTCTCTAGCTGTATAGTGTACGGTCGAATTCAGAACATATATTCGTTCCGTCTTTTCTAGTATAACGATTGATAGCTGAAATGGGAAATATTCTGTGGTAGCAGACATAACGTAGCACTTGGTAACTGAGTTATGTTATAGCAAGTCTCCCGACGCAAAAAACGACTGGAAACTAGCCCAGTCGTTTCTACTTCACTTAAAAGAATTACAAATCGAACCTACTACTAACTCCACTCACTAAAAGGATGAAAAGACAGTAGCCATAATAAATGGAGGTGGAAACTAAAAAGGTACCCAGTTCTGACACAACTTCATCTCCATTCAAAACTGTCGATGATGAGTGTGAGGATTAGGTACCTTCATTTGTTTTTCTGTCGCGTTCTAGACTACAGACTCGGAATGGTATGAACCAAACTCCAAGAATCCGTATCCATCAATTCATCCATTTTCACTTCAACGTCTCCGCCTAAATAAAGCGTATCGCCTTGTATAGCGATAACCATTGCCTGTAGTGGTGGAACACTGTCGTGACATTGGTATATATCGCCTATTTTAGGTATATGCGCTTCAGGTGTCTGGATTTCCAACTGTTGGTTTCCTTGTTCAGTTATATAATTGACATCTGGAATTTCCAGATCAATAATATTCGCGCCCTCTTGTAGCCCGGGGATCATCACCCAATACTCATTATGTTTAATTCCATTGGATTTATTGCTGATGACGCCGTTTCGTTCAATGGAAGACACCATTTCAATCGCGTGTAGATAGTGATAATCTAATGAATCCGGCTGTGGATTGATGATTAAAATATAATCGCCTACTTTAGCCTTCTCATCTTTATGCAATGTATAGCGTTTATGATTCACTACAAAACTGTCCATATGTTTTGGTTTATACAAATTAATTTCTCTAGCAGTTGCCAGCTGTTGTTCAAAATCTTCTAATCGGACTAAGTGAACCGACTGCTTAAAAAAAGCTTTCACTGAGTAGACTTGATGTAGCTTGTTTTGGTAATAAACAAATTGGCCTTTTCTAACATTTAAAAGATTCAATGGAATTCACACCTTATTAAGTATTTTCTGACGGCAACTATCTCTTCCTGCAGAATATAAACACATCATAACAACAATTACAGGTTTACGATATTAAATCGTTTCATTACAAACACATTTGCCCAACGATTGTGTTGACTGGATACAAAAAACTCCAAGCAATGAATGCTGAGAGTTTTCCATGTATGAATATGAAAATTACGTGCTAGGTGTCAGTACATTTCAACATAGTTCTCGAGCCATGCTAACACCTAATGTATCTTATTCATCTGCTTGTTTTTGCTTTTTTTCCAAATACGCTGTACGGATTTTTTCAAGTTGCTTCTTTTTATCAAATTGCGCTGGCTTGTTCTTCTCATGATACTTTGCCACAGCCGCCTTACCTTTGCTATCCAATTGATACTTCCCCATCTTATTCACCTACTATTCTTGTCGTCTTTAAAGATCATCTATTCAATACCTATACGATACTTTAATTTACCAAAGTAGACCTTCTTGCTTTATTAGTATACCCCAAATCTTACGTATATAACTAAAAAATTATGATTGTATATAAATGAAGAGTATGTGGTCTTGGCACCTACTTTACTACTGGCTCCATCACCGTCAACGTTCGGTTCACCGTATCCATTTGAACACTCGCCCCAATAGGAATCGTCGCTTTATAGTAGCTATGTGCGCTGGCCAAGTTCGTCAATAAAGGTTTGCCAAGTGGAACTAAAAATTCATTGATCAAATCTACGTAGCTTTTCCCGTAGGCCGACTCACAGTTCGTACATTGTCCCATAATAATTCCTGCACAATCATCAAACTTCCCTGCCATCGCCAAGTGGTTTACGTAGCGATACACCGTATTGATCGGTTCATGTGTTTCTTCCAAAAGAAGAATTCTGCCTTCCGTATTGATTTCATAGGATGTGCCTAACGTACCTACGAACGACGTGAGATTCCCCCCTACAATCGGTCCTGTAACGTTTCCCGGCACTAATCCAATCAGTGGAATTTCAGGTGGATTCATAATTTGCCACGGTGCCCTGATAGTTGACGTCGCTGTAAAGAATTGATTGAAATTATATGGAGGCGTTCCTGGATTAAAGTCCAACAATAATAAACTTTGAAAACCGATAAGGTCGGCATATTCAAACAAAACATTCAATAAAACCGTGATGTCGCTATATCCCGAAACAATTTTCGGGTTTTGTTTAATGACGTTAAAATCAAGGAATGGTAAAATGCCTGCCACTCCAACTCCACCACGAGTAGGTAAAATCCATTTCACTTCCGGATTTTTAAACATTTTCATTAAATCCGAAGCCCTTTGCCGAGGAGTCGCCGCAAGAAACCCATTAGCGGAATACACATGCTCCCCCACCACGACTTTAAATCCCATACTTTGCAACATCCGGATCCCCTCTGTAATACGATTGGCCGCAAGTGGACTTCCAAGCGTTACAATCCCTACCGTGTCACCTCTTTTTAATTGTTGCGGTTTCGTAGCCATGAACTAGTAGCTCCTCTCCCCTTATAAGTAGCACAAACTTTTTCTTTTGTAATAGCATATGTTTGTGGAGCTTTTTTGGGGACAGAGCGGGTTGCGAACGGTACCAGGTCCCCACACAATTCTAGTTCAATTCTGAATCGTGTGGGGACCTGGTACCGAAACACAAAAACTCCGCCAGTTTGCATAAACCCGCGGAGTCTTTTAATTCAAGCATATGGATAGTTTTGCACACAAATATCTGTGAAATCAGTTACTTGCGATATCTAAACACCATGTGAAATTTTCCCAAGCCGAATACCAGCCCGTGAAAAGCTCGTGCGAATCATCCCAACGAACTTCAAATTTCCTCTGACCGTCTACCTCTACCAAATACAGCGCCAACGCAGCGTCTTCCTTAGCCACTGCTAACCTCATACCGTTTTGTAGCTCTTCTTCAGTGAACGGTACATCTGACACCGATCGCAACTGTGCTTGCTCGAATACTTGCTTGTTACTGATTCTATACTTCATACAAACCCTCCACGTAAACATTTATTCAGTATGTACACCCGTACCTCTCCAGTAATTTATAAGAGTACAGAAGTATATTTTATACGTATTTACTGGCGAAATCAAAATTGAAGGACAAACGGTACCAACAAAAAGTACCAGATACGCACACAACTTCAGTTCAATTCAGAATAGTTTTTGAGTTGTGTGGGGACCTGGTACCCTATAAATTCATTCCTCCTTGAACATACTTTACTAATATGTTAAGGTAATTTGGTGAGCGATTTTCTGAATTCGTTAAAAGGCATCGTCCAGTGCTTAATTATCAATTTTGGAATCGTTTAAAAATAAGATTTTCTTTTCATTACATACAGGAGGTACTTATGCTAAAGTTTGAAAATGTTTCAAAAATGTACGATGGTGGATTTCAAGCTGTGAAATCTGTCAACTTCGAGATTGCTGAAGGCGAGTTACTTGTTCTAATAGGACCTAGTGGATCAGGTAAGTCGACTACAATGAAAATGATTAACCGGATTATTCCACACACAAGTGGAAAAATTTCTATCAACGGCCAAGATATCAAATCTTACAACGCCGCTGAACTCCGCAGAAATATTGGTTATGTCATTCAGCAAATCGGTCTTTTTCCTCACTATACGATTGAAAAAAACATTTCTATTGTACCGCTACTTAAAAATTGGGATGAAAAAGAAATTAAAACACGTGTACACGAACTACTTGAATTAGTCGGACTCGATCCGGAAATTTATGCTACACGTTATCCGAAGGAATTATCAGGTGGTCAACAACAACGTGTCGGAATTGCGAGAGCGCTTGCAGCAAATCCAGATATTATTTTAATGGATGAACCGTTCAGTGCACTGGATCCCCTTACACGTGAACAGTTGCAAGAAGAATTAATCAAGCTACACAAAAAGTTAAAGAAGACCATTGTCTTTGTTACACACGACATGGATGAAGCGTTAAAAATGGGCGACCGTATTGCCATTATGAAAGATGGCAATTTACTTCAGTTAGACACTCCAGAGAAATTACTACACGAACCCGCACACGGCTTTGTAGAAGAGTTTATGGGTAAGCATCGAATTATCCAAAATCCTGAATTGATGCCTGTTACTGAGATCATGGCAGAGAAGGTTGTCACGACCCGTTCTAGCATTTCTCCAGAACGAGCCATTTCACTTATACGTCAACGAAAAATAACGGATCTTCTCGTCGTAGATGATCATAAGAAGCTACTTGGTATTGTTTCTGCTTATGATTTGATTAAAAATGTAGACGGCATCCAAACCATTGATGAAGTGATGAAACCCGCAGTACCTTATTTAGTGGATACGGCGACGGCAAAAGATGCAATTATCATGATGGACACCTCACCGTTCGGCATGATCCCCATTGTCGATGAACATCATATACTTGTAGGACTCGTCAACCGCGGCTCCTTACTCTCTGCGATGTCTAGTCAATGGACAGATAAGGGGGATGATCTACATGAATAATTTAAATATATGGCAACAACTTGTGGAACAAACTAAATTGCGATGGCCGGAAGTGCTTGAAGCGACCTCCATCCATATTCAACTCGTATTTTTCTCGATGATCCTCGCAGTGCTCATTGCTGTAACGCTCGGAATTCTCATTACACGCGTACCCAAACTTAAAACTGGGGTCTTGGGAGCGGCAGGTATTATGCAAACCATCCCTAGTTTAGCTGTACTGGGTTTTATGATTCCCATTTTTGGAATTGGCGTGAAAACCGCAATTGCTGCGTTATTCCTTTACTCGTTACTGCCTATTATGCGAAACACATACACAGGGATTAAAGACGTAGATCCCGCCACAATCGAAGCCGCGCGAGGTATGGGTATGACGAGCAGGCAAATTTTGTTTAAAGTAGAATTGCCTCTTGCAGTCCCTATTATTATGGCTGGAATTCGAACAGCTGCGGTGATTAACGTTGGTAACGCGACTCTCGCTGCATTCATCGGAGCAGGTGGACTCGGAGATTTCATTTTCCTCGGAATTACACGTGGAATAGATGGATTGATTTTACTTGGGGCCATTCCAGCGGCGATCCTTGCGATTGCCCTAGAAACGTTCTTTAGCGCTGTCGAACGTTGGACGACGCCGGAAGGATTGAAATGATGTTGAAAAACAAACTTACACTATTGCTCGTCACGATCTTACTGGCTAGCCTACTTTCAGGCTGTATATTTAATGAAAAAGATTCACTTAGACTCGGTTCTCGAAATAATACGGAAAGTATTATTTTGTCTCATGTAATGGGACAATTAATTGAGGATCGGTTAGGTCTAGATATTCTTTACAAAGAAAACCTGGGCGGCTCGTCTGTCGTCTGGAATGCCATGACAAATGACCACATCGATGTCATCCCTGATTATACGGGGACCATTGTGGTGACGTATTATCACGAAGAACCTGGGACAGCTGAAGAAACATTAGCAGCGACCAAACGACTCGTCGCCGGTGACAACATCACCGCACTCGGTACGTTCGGATTCAATAATACGTATACACTGGCACTGGATGAGGCGAAAGCTGAAGAGTTAGGACTTGTGACGTTTAGTGATTTCGCTAAAGTATCGAAGGACTTTACACTAGGCGCCGTGTTCGAATTTATTGACCGACCGGATGGATTACCTGGTTTCCAAAAGGAATATGACATTGCGTTTAAAGATGTCAAAGGAATGGATCACGGCATGATGTATCGTGCGATTGGTGCAAATGAAGTAGATGTCATTAACTCCTACACGACAGATGGACAGCTGGCGATTGCGAATCTACGCGTGTTAGAAGACGACAAATCGTACTTCCCTCCCTACCATGCACTGCCGTTAGTACGAGATGAAACGCTGAAAGAATACCCCGAACTTGAAGAAGTACTCGGCCTTCTCGAAGGTAAAATCGATGAAGAAGCCATGCAAGTCATGAACGGAAAAGTCGACAATGACGGTATTATGGTTGAACTCGTCGCTAAGGAATTCTTGGTGGAAAGTGGGTTAATTGAAGAAAAGTGAATGGAAACAGCGCATCCCCATGTGTATGACGAGGGTGCGCTGTTTTTTGCTGGTACCAGGTACACACACAACTTTAGTTCAATTCAGAATAGTTTCCGAGCTGTGTCGGGACCTGGCACCATCAAAAGGTCCCGAAACACTCAGGAATTGTTCCGGGAGCTCGTATAGTTACTTAGTTTTTTTCACACGTTTCACCAATCCATACAGCTCTTTCCCCGAACTGTCCACACGTTGAATCAGTCCAATATCTTTCGCGTAGTATTCGAACACTGTTTTATTGTCCCATGGCATAAAGTTCTCAATTACCAACACGTCACGGTACTCTATTTTACGAACAGTTTTCACTGCATTCGTTTCTGTAATCCAAATATTCCCGTAGTTGACTGGTCCGATATCGTTTGCACTGTGGATCTGAGTGACAACAAAAGGAGACGGAATATATTGATCGTAGTGGAACCAGTCGTCGTAAGCTTCTGCGTAGGACCAAGAGTTTTGCATATAGCCTAGACGAGGAATCTTTTCATGTTTCGTCTCGTTGTGTATACGCCAATAAGCCATGCCGTTCTCTTCTTTTCTGTCATATTCATAGCGATAGTTGCTAGATCCGTCTGTGTAGTAATACGTATAATTCGGATCCGGCATAATATTCATCGCCCTCGTTGTAAGGGCACGCGCGAGAAATGCTGAAAAATGAGAACGTGTAATGAGCTGATTCGGTTTGAATGTCCCGTTAGGATATCCAGTGGCGATATTGTTCGACGACACTCTCAAAATATCTATGTGAAACTCAGAATGGGGAGGGACATCGCTGTACCGTGGACTTTCTTCTCCCTGTTTATGCACCTTCAAATTAAATGCTTTACTCATCAACCTTGCCATAAATGCGCGAGAAATACTGGATTCCGGTTTGAAATTGACCGCATTTGAGAACAGTCCGGCATTATACGCAGCCGCTATTTCATTGTAATAGGGATGAGATTTTGGTACATCCTTATAGTTAGGATCCCGCAAATTCGTCCTCGGCAGATCCAGTGCCTGAACTAGCATTGCGGCAATATGCTTCTTTGCAATCGGTTCATTTGGCTTAAATTTCCCGTCCTGATAACCGCTTATAATACCGCGGTCTGCCAAGTAATTCACTTCGACATACAGCGACGACGTATTCTTATGCATGTCTTTAAAACTTGCAGCTTGTACATTCTGCATCGTCCCTGTTACAGCCATGAGAAAAACCACACACACCACAACCCATTTTTTCAACAATAGAAGGCCTCCGTAAATTCATATTTTTGCACACTATCTATATGTATGAATATCGCGAGGTTCATATGAAAAATACTAAAGGTACCAGGTCCAGACACAACTTCGGTTCAATTCTGAATTGTTTCCGATTTGTGTTAGGACCTGGTACCTTCTTTACCAGCTTAACGGCCTCAACGCAGTCGAGCGGTCGATATATAGGAAGGCGTCGTAGCGTTCGCTAATGCGGGAGGGGACGAAGTTGCTTTGGGCTTCGAACTTGGGATGGTAGACCACGCCGATTGCGCGGTGGCCGATCCATTCGTCAAACTGCTTTCGGTTCTCATCATTGAACAACAGCATTTTGTCATGTGCGCCCGCTGCGTGCAGTTGGCCTTCCCATGTATTAAAACGTGCAGGCGGTATGACCATTTCTTCCGGTGTCTCTCCCCAACTGCTTCCTGCAATGACCGTCCCTTCATATGTGCCGAAACCAATAGCGTACGTATTGTCCCTACCATACTGCTCCCGGATTAGCTGGCCGACGTTTGTCAATCCATGGTCTGTCATCGAAGTAGCCGATGCGTCACCGATATGGGTGTTATGTTCCCACACAATAATTTTGGCGTCTTTGCCATAATAATTGTGTACGTCCTGAATTGCCTCTGCCATATGGGTGTCGCGAATATTCCATGACAGGTCATCATCCTGAAGCATCGCTCGGTAATAGGCTTCCGCATTTTTCGCTACGAGAGCGTTCATTGTTAGGTTCAAATCTTGCTCATTCGCGCGGGGATAGTGCTCTTCATTGGTTCGGATGGATTCCAGTAGTTTCGTTACCTCAGTTATGCATTCATCAGTGAAGTGGGCAGAAGACAAGGCATAGTGTTCGGGCATCCGATTATACGGTTCAAAACAGGAGAATGCTTTTTTGGCAAGTTCTAGATCGGCACCGTAGGATGGATGGCTTTCCAGGAAGTTCAGGACTTCATCGATAGAATCGTATAAGCTGTACAGGTCGATACCGTACATGCCGACTGAGGAGTCTGAACCACGTTGCCTGTTTTCATTGGCCAGCCACGTGACAAATTCTTCAATTTCTTCATTCGCCCACATCCAAGCCGGCCATCTGCTGAATGAATGCGACAGCAACTCGTTGAGGGAGGGCTGATCATTGTAGCCTTTGACATAGCTGTTTATTTTCTGTACAGACGGCCAGTCGCCTTCCACAGCAATCGCAGCGAAACCCTTTTCCTGTATGAGACGTTTCGAGAATTCGGCGCGCAATCGATAGAATTCAGAAGTTCCATGCGTCGCCTCACCAATCATCACAATCTGTGCTTCTCCTATGTCTTTCAGAAGCCGGTCAAATACAGACGGGTCATCCAGCCTAATCGCCTGCTCTTTAATAGAGGCTACTAATTTTCTGGATATGAAAAAACCTCCTTCATGATGGTTTAAACATCCACGGATGTTACTCACGCAGATACCTGCCTTTTAAAGTACTAAGTTGACTTAGGTCCATGATGGATTACTCGCCTTTTTTCATTTGGGCTTCATTCAATTGCTGCTTGATCAATTCCAACTGCCCCTTATGTTGCTGAATTGTATCTAACTCACTGTTAAATTGCTCTGCATTTCTAAACGCGTTTTCAGCGCGCTCGATTGCATTAAACGCATGCTCGATTGCCATCTCTTCTGGATGAGACATCGCTTGTTTCACTGCACGATCTGCTTTCTCTACCGAATTACCAAAAAACGTGCCCGGATGATCCTTTTTCCAACTCGGGCCAGAATCCTTTGCCATATCCTTCGCCTCCCCATGTAAAATTAATGATAACAAGCTTAGTATTGCAATTTATAGTGGAAGTATACGGATAGTAATAAGTACCAAGTCCCCACACAACTCTAGTTCAATTCAGAATTGTTTCTGATTTGTTTGGGGACCTGGTACCAAAAACCAAGCATACTTATTCATCTACAGGAAACACTACTGACTAGAGAAGAGGTGATATAAACTGAAACGGATCTGGCTTATTTCTTTCATTGCTTGTATAGGAATACTTTACCTAGTTCTTTTCACTAATCATTGGGGAGCAGATACGAATCTAGTAAGCACTGCCTCCGCATCTAAAACTAGCAAAGACAGACTGACGACAGAATTAGAATCATTCAGCGAGGTGCATCATATCCCCGCGGTGGATGCAAAGGTCGACAGAGTTTGGAAAGCCATCCCCGGCTACAATGGACTGGAAGTGGATCTGAAAGCCAGTTACAAGAAAATGAAAGCGACGGGTAAATTGGATGAATCAAAAGTCGTTTACAAAGAAACTTCCCCTTCTGTTCATTTGAAAGATCTAGGCCCCCACCCCATTTTCAAAGGAAATCCCGATAAACCGATGGTGTCTTTTTTAATTAATGTTGCCTGGGGTAATGAATATATTCCTGAAATTTTGGATGTACTCAAGAAGCATAAAATTCAAGCCTCCTTCTTCTTCGACGGCAGCTGGGTAAGTAAAAATCCCGATTTAGCTAAATTGATTTATAAGGAGGGGCATGAAATTGGAAACCACGCATACAGCCATCCCGATTTACAGCAGAAATCAGAAGCTGAAACAATGGAAGAGTTAAAAAAGACAAATGATGTCATCATAAAAACA
Source organism: Sporosarcina sp. P18a (assembly GCF_002743135.1). Classification (NCBI taxonomy): domain Bacteria; kingdom Bacillati; phylum Bacillota; class Bacilli; order Caryophanales; family Caryophanaceae; genus Sporosarcina; species Sporosarcina sp. P18a. The sequence goes on from NZ_PDYQ01000005.1 coordinate 129,164, forward strand.
CTCGGGATTACTTCGCCCAAGTGGTTCGGTCCGCCAAGCGGAAGTTTTAATCAGCAAACGGTTGAAACCGCAAGCCGGCTAGGAATGCATACGGTTTTATGGACGGTAGATACAATCGACTGGAAAAAGCCGGCGACTAATGAAATGGTGAACAGAGTAGTATCTCAAGTGGGGAACGGCTCGATGGTTTTAATGCACCCGACTAAACCTGTAGCTGAAGGAATGGAAGATATGATTACAAAAATCACAGATAAAGGTTTTCGTTTGGGTACCGTCAGTGAACTGATGAGTGAAAAGCGTGTGAACGGAACAGCATGGGATGATGAATGAAGTGCCTACGCAAAACAAAAAAAACTCTTCTGACCGCACATAGCAGGTCGGGAGAGTTTTTCGTGTACTCCAAAGGCAGGAATCGGACCTGCGACCGATCGGTTAACAGCCGATTGCTCTACCGCTGAGCTACTTTGGAAAGAGAGTTCATTTGCGCTATTTAGTATGGACAAGAATCTAACATATATACATGATTCGTTCATTAAAGGACCGGGTCCCTAAGCAATTCAGAATAGTTCCGAAGTTGTTTGAGGACCAAGTCCGTGCACTTATTCTTTCACACGCTTCACCAGTCCGTACAGTTCATTCCCTGAACTGTCCACTCGCTGGATCAAGCCAATATCTTTTGCGTAGTATTCGATCACAGTTTCTTTACTCCACGGGAAGTAGCTTTCAACAACTAGCACATCACGATATTCTGTACCCCGAACTGTTTTCTTTCCGTACGTAGAGGTAATCCACCCGTTCCCGTAACCAACCGGCCCTATATCATCATGATGTTGAATCTGTGTCACCACGAAAGAATGCGGGATATATTGATCGTAATGGTTTCAGTCATCGTATCCTTCCCCGTAGTACGAGGAACCCTGCACAAAGCCCAGTCGGGGAATGTCTTCATATTCCGTCTCATTGGTAATGCGCCGGTAGTCCAAACCGTTCTCTTCTTTGCCCTCATGATCGTAGCGGTATGTGCTGGTGCCGTCCGTGAATAGTACGTATAAAACCGGTATCCGGTATAATATTCATCGTCCTTGCTGTCATCGCACGGGTCAGAATGCAGCAAAATGCGCACGGGTGATGGATAATAGGTACCAGGTCCACACACAACTCTAGTTCAATTCAGAATTGTTTCTGAATTATGTTGGGACCTGGCACCCTAAAACTCCAAGCAGACTGACAGTATTTATTCTGTTCCCCATTCCGCATGGAAACGTTTTACAGCTTCTGCTCCGGAAACTGTTTTAAGGAAATATTCTTCCGCCCGTTTAGTACGTGCTTTGATGAAGTCGTCCAGACATACATCGGCGCAGTTGCCGTAATCATCGTCTGTCATCGCGCGTAACGTTCGATAGTCCTTAGTCACTTGTGAGAAATCGCCTTCAAGCCAGCGGTTCAGCATCTCGCCAACGACAGAATCCTCTTTGGTAAACCATTTTAAGTAGAGGATGTTCTGCTTCGCCATTTCGTTGTATTTACCGAACTGTCTTTCGTAAAATTCGATTTCACGCATTTCGCCGTACGGTCCGTCTTTGATGGGATCGGTGATCAGATAATCGGCTGGATAGTGCGTCACTTTCTGCCCCATCATGGTGAGCATTACATGAGCAATTCTGTAATCGGCATCCTGCAGATCCTCGGGCAGATAAGTCGTCAGCTGCCCTGGCAACGGCTTCTCCGGGTTTGCCGGATCAAGCGGGTCAACAGGCGGTCCTATTTCTACCGAATTTGTACCATATAAAAAGCTGTCATCCATTTCAAAAGCTGTCACTCTGTAGCGCACTTCGTCTCCATTCGAAAAGCGAACCGTCGCGATATAATCGCCCGGCTTTTCAATCCTAATATACGTAAAATTATATTCATTTTTTTCAATCGTTACGTTGTCAGAGATATTCTCTCCGTCCGTCTTGGCCAGAGCTATATTTTGTACGGGTTTATATTTCGTATTGAGCGATACCAGTGTCGGCAGTGATTCATCCGTCTTTTCTAACGTCAAACGTAGTTCGTTGCCCTCTTTTTTCACATGAACATAATATTTTTGATACTTCCATTTATTTTCCGCTGTTCTTCCCCAAATTACAATTCCACCTGTTCCCTCCTTGACCGGAAACAGTTGTACTTGATCTTGTATACCTTTTTTTCGCCCTTTAACTTTTACTGCATGGAATACGTCCGGATTCACTTCATCATCGATAATCGCTTCGATCGTATCCCAACCCAAGTCGACTGCTTCCACTGTCACAGCATTCTTCAGCATGACTTGCTCCGCCGCCACAAGCATTTTTGAAGCTTGCCCTCTTGTAATCGATGCGTTCGGGCTGAATGTTGTAGGAGATGTACCCGAAGTAATGCCGAGTTTGTAAATAACGAGTACGTCGTTTGTAATGCCCACTTCTCCTTTGAATGGGTTTTTCACATTCACATCACGAGGTAAATCGAATGCTTTCACAAGAATCGCAGCCATATTTTTACGCTTAATCGGCTCATCCGGTTTAAAACTACCGTCGGGATACCCACCAATAATTCCTTCTTCTGCCATTTTTGCAATTGCATTATAAAAACCATAAGATACTGATACATCATTAAACTTTTTGCCTTTTACATTCGATGTATCCAGACCGATCATCTTCGCGATAATCGCTGCAGCTTGTCCTCGCGTAATCGAATTCCCGGGCTTGAACGTACCATCTGGATAACCTCCTATGATGTTACGTGCAGCCAACTCATTCACTGCATCCGCAAAATGCTTGGACGGCGGCACATCAGAAAACCTTTGCTTATCGGCTGCAGCCGCTGACAACGGTAAACTGCACGCCAATAAGAATACAGAAACTACTGCAAATAATTTCTTCATTTCTCTCATCCCCTCTCAACATACTAGTTTTATAATCAGCGTACAGACGTAGAATTACTAAAATAGTTTCAACATAAGAGGGAAAGTTTTATTAAAGGTATCTGTGTGTCAAACTTTCATGATGATTTTTACATTCCCGTTGGTTTCTGACACTTCACTATGAATGTATATCAAATAGAATCATATATAGCGTTGCTTTTGCTGATATACTTAGGGAAACGATTGTATTACTTATTCGTACAAGTGAGGGATGATAGTGAGAAAAGCTTTGAAGTTAGCAGACTTTAGTAAATTAAGTGGTATGGAGATTACACTATATATCTTGATGTTTTGTGCCATTCCAATAATCTTGATCTTTCATAGCAAATTACCGATTTTGTTTATTTTTTATATGGTATTTGCAATAGCCTTATTTTTAGTCATTTGGTATCGCAAACATAAAAAGGAAAGAGCTTATCCAAAGTATTACGGAATTTCACTCTCGTTCATTCTGACTGTCTCCATTGCCGCTTTTTATTCTTTACTCACTCCGAATATAAACGCAGCAGGATATGGCTATGTGATTGCCTTCTTCGCTTATCTGGCGGCGGTTTACATTTTACTAATATATTTTTTTAACTTCATTTATTTCCTTGTACTTAAACGGGTGTTTCCTTCAGAAAAGGAAAATAGCGAGGAAGAAGCCGAGGAATTGAGCTTGAAAGAACTGTCAAAAACTATAGACTTGGATAGACAAAAACAGTATTTGAATATCACCATTGTAAACAGTGTATTATCTATCATCTTAATAGCCTATTTCACTTTATTGGGGATGAAGAAGTTGAGGTCCAAAGCAGAATTTGAAGAATCAAGAGCCTTAAAAAGTTTGTATACTTGGCTAGAAAACCAAGAAACCATCACCTTATTTAATGGAGTCAGTTTATTATCAGTAGTCATCACGATCTATGCACTAACATTTTCTGCTCAAATTAAAATTTTTGATGAAGCTAAGAAAGAGTATACGAAGGAATCAAAAGAGGACGGCAAGTCAACGAATTACTAAAGTTGACCTGCCGTCCTAAATGAAAGGTACCTGTGCGTGAGATTTTCATGAAGTATCACAAATGGTACCAGGTCCTCACACAACTCTAGTTCAATCCAGAATTGTTTCCAAATTGCGTTGGGACCTGACACCTAATCAGCCGGCATCATTTACCTAAATTAGCGATTGCGTAATCAGCTTCTGCTTGTGTGAATTTCTCACCGTACGTAGAAGTCAGCTGGTCTCTAACCGCCTCCGGTGACATACTCATAGTATCCTGATACGTTTTGGCCTTTTCCAAAGCATTTTTATTAAAATCAGCTTGCAGATTATCGATTGCATACTGTGCTTCTTCCTCTGTAAACTTCTCACCATTTTCAGAGACAAGCTGTTCATGGATTCCTTGCTTTGACATATGCATAGTATCAGAATACGTTCCGGCCTTTTTCAGTGCATTTGCTTTCCAATCAAATTCAAGATTATTCATTGCATATTCAGCAGCTTCGGTAGAGTATTTTTCACCATACTCTGAAGTCAATTGCTCGGAAATAGCTCTTTTAGACATGCTCATAGTTTTTGCATACGTTTCAGCTTTATTCAAAGCCGTTTTGTATTCTTTTGGTACATTGTCTTCTACTGGTTTTTCCTTCTCTTCAGGTTCTACTTTTTCGGTCTCCGCTCCTACCTTTTCGGGCTTATTCTCCGTCGATGCAGTAACAGCTGGTTTACTTTCCTCAATGTCAGCACTCTCTGTGTCCTCATCATCACTATTGACTGCCGCTATAATAATAATTGCAAGCAACCAAACCCACCACTTTTTATAAAATGGCTTTTTCCTTTTTTGCTGTTTCTCCATTTCCTATTTCTCCTTTACGTTGTGTAGTAGTAATATACAATGAGCACCTTTTCCAATTACGACTTAAGATCAATTATGATTCCCATTGAAATGTACGTTAATTTGGCACCTAAACTATATTTCCCCGTACAGACGTCAATTTCTTTAAAAAGTTTCAAACTTTTTAAAGATACCCGATTTGCACATTCGTACCCGCTCAAAAAGCCATGTAGCGAATAAAATATATTCGCTACATGGCTATAGTACATTCTATCAGTCTGTATGTTTTTCTTTGTTTTTAAGAATATGACCCATAAAGTTCAGCATTGTCATAGCTGCTACTCGAGTCGTGGCACCAGTCGGATCATATTGAGGAGCAACTTCAACTAGGTCGAAACAAACGACGTTTCCTTTTTCAGCGATTCCAATTAAAATGTCATTTAGGAAATCGAATGAGAAACCTCCAGGTGAAGGTGACCCTGTACCCGTAGCCAATGATATATCGAAGCAGTCAATATCGATCGTCACATAGTACTTATCGGCTTTTGGAATTTTATTAAGTATACCTTCTACACCCAACTTAAAGGAATCTCGTGCTGAGATTAGCTCGCTACCGTAAGCTTTTGCCGCATCGAAATCTTCTTTTCGACTACTCCCTAATCCACGTAAACCGATTTGTACCATATCTTTAATATGATCCATTTCAGACATTCTACGCATAGGGCTACCGTTTCCTAATGTCTGCCCGCCTGGTGCATCTGACCAGTCTAAATGTGCATCTAATTGAATGACGGTGATATCGCCTTCATCTTTTAATGCGCGTGCAACAGGGATGGAAATCGAATGGTCTCCTCCCATAATTGCAGGAATAGCACCTTTTTCTCGAATTTTTGCTACTGCATATTCAATGGCAGTAAATGCTTGCTCTATATCTCCATGGACGACATCCGCATCTCCTGCATCCACGATTTTTACATCTCCGCCTAAAAATACTTCATCCCGCTCAGGATCGTAAAACCCTGCATTTCCACGTGCGTAATGCGTGGACACTTCTCGTATTCTTCTAGGTCCAAATCGACAGCCGCTTAAAAAGCCAACGCCCGTATCATACGGAACCCCTAAAACTGCGATGTCTGCATCAATTTCTTCCCAGTCCGTGCAGATTGGATACTTAGCAAAAGAACAAATTCCTGTGATTGGCATATTAATTTTTTCCATTCGTTATTCCCCCATTACTAGTTTAATTTCCTAAAAGGTTTGCAAGAAATACAAATATAGGTACTCCGACGATATCTGTTAAAACTGTCCCCGCAACCGGGATAATGATAAACGCTTTCCTTGAAAAGACGCCATATTTTGTACATATCGCATTCATTACAACCAATCCATTTGGCGTGGCTCCTAATCCATGTCCAATAAATCCTGCTGACATCACAGCTGCGTCATAGTTCTTCCCAAGTAATCTATAGAGGATGAATACGGCAACTGCCATAGTCGCTAATGTTTGCAAAACGAGTATTACTGCTAAAGGAAGAGCCAGATCGTACAGTTCCCATAATTTCAGTTTCATCATGGCCATAACTAAAAACATGTTCAATGAAACATTTGAAATTATATCCATTGCCGAGTCTGTCATAGGTACCCATGACGTTCGCTCATTAATTGAGCGGAAGATAATTCCTAGGAACAGACTAAATATATGGCCTGGGATAGAGAAGCCAGTCACATTTGTAATCCACTGTGCTGTAGGCAAACCAATGGCCAATATGACAAAGATTAAAGAGCCTTCTATGAGTATATTTTGCCAAGTAATCGCTGTTTTCTTCTCTTCAATCTCACTTGCAAGCGCATGCAAATCATCAGCGTCAGTTTGGATTTTCAAATTTTTTCTCGTGATCAGCCAATTACCAACAGGTCCGCCAATTAACGAGCCTGCTATTAGTCCATATGTTGAAGCAGCCATTCCAATCGTAAGTGCATTGGATTCACCGAATGACTCAATTAATGGAGCAAGTGAGGCTGCCATGCCATGACCGCCCTGCATAGAGGCTTGTCCCGCCATTAATGCAGAGAGTGGGTTAATGCCTGTCAGCCATGCTGCACCGATACTAATACCGTTTTGCAGAATAGCTAGGAACCAGCAAACCAACATATAAATCAAAAGCAATTTACCGCCTTTTTTCAAAATCGACACGCCGGTAGACAAGCCGATGGTTACGAAGAAAACGTACATGAATAAATCGTAAAGTGTATTGTCGTATTGAAACTCAAAAAGCCCTAATTCATAAGCTCCCCACATTAATAGTGAAAATCCAAAACCTCCAATTACAGGCCCTGGAATAGAATACTTCCAAAGAATTTCATATTTCCTTACAATCCATGTCCCCAAAATAAGTAACACTGCCCCGATAGCAGTAAACGTAATCATATCGACATCTAGGATTAGCATTCCATTCTCACTTCTACTCGATGACATAGCAGTTCCTCCTCTCCGTTTGACGCTAAACATCGCTTTTTGCCTAGGAGCTAAAGAATAATTCCATAAATAATGAAATTATATGAATTAGAACTTTCTAAACACTCCATCTAGTTGAAATTGTATATCACTAGATATATAATGTCTAATATCGGAATATTATAAATTGATAACTTATAGTTATAAAGAAGAGGTGCTAAAATGGACATTCGCTCTTTAAAGCATTTTCATACCATTGCAGAATGCGAACAATTTACAAAAGCTGCAATACAATTACATATTTCACAGCCAGCTTTGAGCAATACCATCAAATCATTAGAAAAAGAACTAGGTTGTACATTATTTGAAAGAAGTACAAAAAGTTTGAAGTTGACCGAACCAGGAGAAATTTTATATAAACATGCGGAGGATGTATTGAAGTTATTTGATAAAATTTATAAAGAGATGGAGGATGCAAGAAATGTAGGTAAAGGCAAGATCAATCTAGGAATGATTGAATCATACCGCTACTTCATTTCCCATATGATTGGAATTTTCAAGAGCAAATATCCCACTGTATCGATGAAAGTGCGGGAATTAGGACCGAATGATATTGTAAAAAATTTAGAGAGCTATGATATTCATTTAGGAATCACTTCTATAGCTAATGATCACGACAACTTTACATATATACCTATATTCCAGGAAAATTACGTATTACTAACACCTCCTGATCATCGATTTAAAAAACTGAACAGTATTGAAATCATCGATTTGAAAAACGAAACATTTATTCATAGTCTTGAAGGTTTTAAAATTAGAGAAACATTTATTAAAGCATGTGAGCATGTAGGCTTTTCACCGTCAGTAGAATTCGAAACAGAAAGCTTAGAAACTGCCTGTAGCCTTGTGGAGAATGGACTGGGAATATCGGTTGTTCCCGAAAGCTTTCTCGCGCTAAATCCATCGAAAAGAAGAAACGTAGTCTTCATAAAAGATTTCGCTTCCAAGAGAACGGTGTATTTAGTCTATCAGCCTGAACGCTATCTCCCGCCTCCTATTCAAGACTTTATTGATATTACTCTTCAATTTTCTAATGAGATTATTGTTCGTAAGTGATGGATTATTTGAAATGCGACAAGCATTCTAGTGCTTGGGACCGACAGCTACAGGTTATTGTACGAATCTTCCCCTCGCTCAAGAACTCCCTCGTCTACTGCATACCAGATCACTCTCATGTATTATTTCAGATTAAAAAACCCACCGGCAAGAGTATGCTGGTGGGTGGGTCATTTACATCAATGAAAAGCACATGTGTGTGAAACTTACATGATTGTTTCTCACACAGGTACCTTGTTTTCAGCTTTTAGGGCATTACGAATGAGGGCACGATTATTGATTACACTGAGCTAACAACCTGACAAGCGCCAGTCGTTATGATGAAAGCACCAGTATATCTTGGAAATAGTGGAAGTCCTGTACTAAATCGAGATGGATTAATCATCGGAGTTGTATTCGCCACCTTAGATCATGACGTGCACGGAAAAGTTGGACTCTTTGTACCGATAGATGAATAGTACGAAGCGATTAAATACTTGTGGTATCACTTTTCACTTAAACATGAATAGCCCCCTACGAATGCGTAGAGGGCTTGTTGTAGTGCTTATTCATTACTTACCGATTTGGCTGTTTACGTAATCCATTATCGCTCGGGACTAACAAGAGCGTGATTTTCAGTTTCCCACCAACTGACTCCATACCTCTTAATAGTTTTGCGCTTACGTTGAATACTTCTAAGATTAGGCTCTAACATCTCTTAACAAGTAGCCTTGAAGTATTTAAAGAATACGATTCGCAATATGTCTTAATTCTAAAAATGCATCTACTAAATGATTGGTTAACTTCTGCGCATTTTCTGCTTCATCAGCACTGGAGGAGATATTAATAGAAATCGTTTGATCTAATAAAATATAAGCGAGTCCAAAACCGCCTTCAACGACTGGGCCGAATATCCGATACTTTACATTGTCATAAGCCATACCACTTGTCGAAATAAAATCATGACGCATTGTCAAATAGCCAGGGTCGCTAAAGAGTGCAGGTGTATCCGTCATACCGATGTCTACCCCGTGCAACTTATACATTTGCTCCAGGCCGTACATATGCCTTTCAACACCGAATCCTTTACGGCACGTGATGATTCGATTTGTATGAGACGCGCTCGCCTTTTGCATTAAGGCATACAACACTTCATTACTCTCTTCACCGTTTTCTAGCGCTTTCACCAAGTTCAGCTTCTCCATACTGGTCGCTCTCGCACATTCTGTTCTTCCCTCATGAAATGCACGGACTGAAACGGGTTCATACACGCTTCTACATACGCCTAACGTTCTGTACTGTGCAATTTGTAAGGCCATATGAAAAAAAGCGTCCGGACTAATATTCATGTTTTTGATTTCATCTGAACCAAAGCTGTTGAAGGTTCTCGTTTTAATAAAAAACTCTTTTTTGACTCGCGCATGATCTTTTTCGAATCTCATTAACGACTTCTCAATCTCCGCAGATAATTCCCATTGTTGTTTTTCCATTAGAGTTGGTTCAGTCGTATAGATGGTTTCAGGCTCTTCACTCTCCAGGCCTTCATTTACATAGCTAATGACAGCAAATATCGTCGTACCATCAACCGAGGAATGCTCGATGCTATAACCCAATTCACCTTTTTTAGTGAGGATGACTTGGATGGTTTTATCAAAGTATTTGTTCGTTCCATTTAACATTAAGTTCTCAATCGCTTCTTCGGAATTACTACTTTCTTCATCCATAGAAATGACAATTAGCGAATCCGCTATCGTTTGTAGAGTATCCGCATTCACTTTAGATACGGTGAGTTGATCATATATCTTCGCAGCTTCGTCTCTTTTCGCAGTTGTAAAAATTCCTACGTTGGCGCCTTCACTTTGCTCTTCCTGAAAGGTTCTTTCAATAGCACTTGCGATTTCACTGCTTTGATAAATTTCACCTTCACTATTTGTTACGTTCACTTTATAAACATTTCTTTTATATAAAATAATGACATGGTTATTTCTTTTCTCGAATGCCGCTAGTCTAAATTCATCTCTTTCTACTCTCGGAATGCGAATGGACTTAAAAAACTTCTTATATTGACTCATATCTAGGGGCACACCATTTTGTATGACTGGCGCTACCTCGCCATCAATTATTAAATGATATAATTCCGTGATTAAACGGCTTACTCTTCCGGCAAGCTCCGCACGGGTATATCGATTTTCATGCTTTTTATTATCTAATAAAATATTGAAATGCATGCCCGTTGGCAAAGGGTCGCGGTATTTTAAATACATATCATCCCATAAAGGCTTTAGCCAACTACCTTCAATTCGGGCATCCAATTCGCACAATTTTTTTTGAAGTTTTTCTGCGTCTCCATCCACTTTGAAGAAATGGTTAACAACCTCCGTAGTTTCTTCAAGTTGTTCATCGTTTAAAAGAGGTTCAACCCATTCAAGAAGTTTCTCCCGTGTACTCGTTAATGAAGGTATTGGTAAAGATGGTAATTCATTTTCGTAAGCAAATGTCTTTTTTATAATAATTAGTCCCTTCATAATTTATTTCTAAGCGATTATCATTTTTCACGCTAAAAAGAAGATCGGATTTCCAATCTTCTTTTCGAGCCATGTATTTGTTGTGTTTTTTGCATTCAATAAAATCGTTCTACCGAAATTAAATTTCAATCGCGATATGTATGGATAATAAGTATAAACAGTTGGTTTGGCAACATCAAACAGTATACCATTTTTATGTTCACGGTGAAACCTCGAACAAAGCTTGAAAATGGCACAGGTCCACAAACAATTCTAGTTCAATTCAGAATTGTATCCAAATTGTGTGGGGACCTGGCACCTACTCAACCCGAAACCAATCCCGTCCCCACTTTTCGATCTCCTTCCAAAACTCTTTCCTCTTCTTGTCCTTCTCTTTTTTCTTCTCTTCCTTTTCTCTTTCTTCCTTTGTCATGTTCTTCTGCTTATTCAGCTCTTTTATTTCTTCATCAATTAACGACAAATCAAATTTCTTCACAGTCAATTCGCTGGATGATTTTGAAACAACCTGCGCAAAAATGGGCGGTGCGGTAACGCTACTGGTGGAGGTTAAATAATGGTCGGCATCTGTTTGATCATATCCAAGCCAGACCGCACCGACAATATCAGGTGTATAGCCGACGAACCAATGATCTTTTGAACCGTCCACTCCTTCAAACGGGAGCTGTGTGGTGCCCGTCTTCCCCGCCACGTCTATACCGGAAATTTGTGCTTTTTTCGCAGTCCCTTCCGTAACAGCCCCTTGCAGCATATAGGTCATTTGCTGGGCAACTTCGGCATCTGTCACTTGCACAGACTCTCCCCGCCATTTCCCGATCACTTTTCCTTCCGAATCTTTAATTTCTGTAATCGCATGGGCTTCCTCCATCACTCCATCATTCGCAAACGCAGAAAACGCTTGAGCCATCCGCAAAGGAGAAGTGCCTTTGTTCAGCCCTCCAAGCGCCAATCCAAGCGTACGGTCCTTTTTCTCTAATGAAATTCCAAACCGTTTCGCCGCGTCCACGCCGTTTTTGATGCCAATCTGATCCATCAGCCAGACGGCAGGAATATTATACGATTGTGCGAGTGCATCGTACATCGTCACTTTCCCTCTATAGTTCTGATCAAAATTTTTCGGAGAGTAGCCATCCATATCGATCGGTTCATCCACAAGCAAATCCGATAGATGATACCCTTGCTCAAGTGCCGGAGTATAGACGGCAAGCGGCTTGAACGCAGATCCAGGCTGCCGTATGAGGTCCGTCGCATTATTGAAGCGTTCCTGCGTATATTCTCCTCTCCCACCGACTAACGCCAGGATCCCGCCCGTTTTAGGGTTCAGGAAAACAGAGGCACTCTGCAACAGTTGATCGGGCGTGCTCTCCGGAAAATAACTATCATCCGCATACACTTCTTCCAGTGCATTCTGAACCACCGGATTGATTTCCGTCGTAATATGCAACCCGCCGGACAGCACTTCATTTCTCGTCAAATGATACCTATTGACCGCCTCGTCCACGACACGATCGATATAATACGGATATTTCCCTTTATAATCTGGCACTGTCGAATCAGCCAGTGCTAGTTTCTGTCCAATCGCTTCATCGTATTCTTCCTGACTAATATACTGTTCACGTAGCATCAACGACAACACCAGATTGCGCCGATTCACCGACTTTTCCATATTTTTCGTAGGCGATAAATGCGACGGAGCTTTAATGATGCCTGCTACTGTCGCAGATTCGCTTAACGTCAATTCGCTGACATCCTTACCGAAATAGGTCTGCGCCGCACGTTGAACTCCCCACGCTCCGTCGCCGAAATAAATTTGGTTTAGGTAACGTTCCATAACCTCCTCTTTCGAATACACCCGTTCAATCTTCTTTGCGAGGATCAGTTCTTTGAATTTACGCGAGTACGTACGCTCCTGCGTCAAAAAGACATTTTTCGCAAGTTGCTGCGTAATCGTACTGCCCCCCGCCACGATTTTACCTTTGAATGCGTTCTCGAGTAAGGCGCGTCCCATCCTCAAATAATTAATGCCGTGATGTTTGTAAAATCGTTGATCTTCCACGGAGATCACTGCTTCGATCAACGTATTCGGAATCTGGTCAATTGATACACCTTCAATATTCGAATTCGATACCTTACTAATCACTTCACCGTCCGGATCGTAAATAACTGTCGATCTGGGTGCCGGTTCTTCGAGTTTACTTACGTCACTGAATGTTATGAAGACATTCAGTATGAGTAGTGCGCAAAGAACAGCAAGCAGTGCACTGATGAATACAAAACGGGTGATCTTGTTCATCAGGCTTCTTTTCTTTTTTGGTGCTTTTTTATGTTGTTGTGCTTTATACTCGGATCTTTTCATATGGGTTTCACCTACTTTATTGCTGCGGATTTTGTTGGTTGAATACAGCATAGTATAGACGATGGGGGTGTTTGAAGGTTGCGGGTTTTGTCTTTTGGGGGATTTTGGTAGGATTTTGCGAATAAAATGAAAAGTGCCAGTGCGGGAAACTTTCATGATGGTTTACACATTCACGGTTGTTTCTCACACAGGCACCTTATTTTAATAGAATCTGGTATTCCGAATTTATTGAAGGAACGGCGCCATTAA
>NZ_PDYQ01000006.1:0-138636 GCF_002743135.1 Sporosarcina sp. P18a
AGGGCAGGTTGCCCACGTGTTACTCACCCGTCCGCCGCTAACTGAAGGAAGCAAGCTTCCAACAGTTCGCTCGACTTGCATGTATTAGGCATGCCGCCAGCGTTCGTCCTGAGCCAGGATCAAACTCTCCATAATACTGGCCACCGATTCACAGCGAATTGCGTCGTCAGTTTCATTTACTCAGTCGGTCACGTACCTAAGTACGCTCCCTTCATCGCTCGATCACTTCCTAGCACTTCACTGCAACTCGACGCCCAGTAGATGAAAAATCGATTAGCTCGAGTTTCATTTGCTGGCATCAATTAAGATACTCATTTTGTTTGTGTCACCGTTAGGTGCACAAACTGTATTTCGTTAACGTTTTGCTGTTCAGTTTTCAAGGTTCATGTCACAGCCGCTTTCTTGACTGTTCTATTACTATATCAGACGTATTTTAAACTGTCAACAACTTTAAACAACCTTTTTTAATTTCTTTTACTTTCTTTTAGATTTGATACCATTAACACTTTCAAAACGAAGCTTAAGGAATAGTGAAAACCGCTCCCCTATTGAATCGGGAAGCGGTTCGTTGTTATTTAATATAGATGAAATACAATATGAAGATTACAAATAACCCGTACATAATCGGATGAATTTCTTTTCTTCTACCGCTAACTAACATCGTAATAGGATAGAAAACGAAACCGATTGCGATACCTGTCGCTATACTGTACGTCAATGGCATAGCGATAATCGTAAAGAATGCTGGAACAGCGATTTCGAAACGTGTCCATTGTATGTTTCCTAAGGTCGACACCATCAATACCCCAACGATAATTAATGCCGGCGCTGTAACTGCCGGTGTGATGACTAATAGTAAAGGGGAGAAGAACAATGCCAGTAAGAACAACAAGGCGGTTACAATAGAAGCAAAGCCTGTTTTGGCACCCGCCGCAACACCTGCAGTAGATTCAATATAAGATGTGGTAGTGGATGTACCCATTACTGCTCCTGTTACTGTCGCCAAGGAATCCGCAAGCAACGCTTTACCTGCACGTGGAAGACGATCTTCCTTCATTAAACCCGCTTGAGTAGCAACTGCAACTAGTGTTCCGGCTGTATCGAAGAAATCTACAAATAGAAATGTGATAACGATAACGAGAAATTGTGTTGTCATCAATGAACCTGGATCGTGAATAATCGCATCAAATGCTGCACCAAACGTAGGAGCAACTGACGGAATTTTATCTACTACCTTATGTGGTATGTCTATTAGACTGACTGCCATACCTAAAACTGTGGTCATGATCATCCCATAGAAAATAGCACCTTTGATTTTCCTAACCATCATAATAATAGTGACAACTAATCCAAAGATCGTTAGTAATGTAGGACCCGCTGTTAAATCACCTAAGCCTACTAACGTATTTGCATCTGCTACAATAATCTTGGCATTTTGCAGTCCTAGGAATGTAATGAACAAACCAATCCCTGCACCTACAGCAAATTTCAGCTGGGCTGGTATTGCATTGATGATGATTTCTCGTAATCCTGTCAATGAAAGAACTATAAAGATTAATCCAGAGAATAATACCCCAGTTAATCCTGTTTGCCATGGTATACCGTAGGTTAGCACTACTGTGAAAGCGAAAAATGCATTTAATCCCATACCTGGCGCTAGACCAATCGGATATCTAGCTATCAGACCCATAAATAATGTTCCAACAGCCGCCGCGAGCGCAGTAGCAACAAATACAGCGCCTTTATCCATACGCATAGAATCAGGCAAATCAGGTACAACGTCCAAAGATAACATAATGGGATTTACCGCTAAAATATATGCCATGGCTAAAAAAGTAGTTATTCCACCGATGATTTCGCGACGATAATTGGTTCCAAGCTTGTCGAACTCAAAGTATTTTTTCATTGTGACCTTCCTTACTCTCATTATGTAAAAAGAGGCACGCGAAAAAAATCGCATGCCTCTCTTCTAATTCAATAGAAAAAACATTTCTATTTTGAATCGTAGTCGAAACATTTACGGTGTTTCGGTAGAGACTTCTAGGCCTTATTCCCAGCGTTATACGATCATATTCTGTTGTTTATCTTATTCCCACTCAATTGTGCCAGGTGGTTTAGCTGTAATATCATATACAACACGATTGACCTGATCCACTTCAGTTGTAATTCGCGTACTGATTTTTTCTAGTACATCGAAAGGTATACGAGCCCAGTCTGCTGTCATGCCATCTACTGAATGAACCGCTCTGATACCGATCGCATAGTCGTAAGACCGTTGTTCATTACGCACACCTACACTGCGGATATTCGGTAATACTGCGAAATATTGCCAGATGGAACGATCGAGTCCAGCTTTTGCAATTTCATCACGTAAAATAAAGTCAGCATCGCGAACGATTTCAAGCTTATCTTCTGTAATTTCACCAAGCACACGAACTCCAAGTCCTGGACCTGGGAATGGTTGACGGTTAACAATTTCTTCAGGCAATCCGAGTTCCGCCCCAACCGCACGTACTTCATCTTTAAATAATGCGCGTAATGGCTCGATTAACTCAAATTCCATATCTTCAGGCAAACCGCCCACATTGTGGTGAGATTTAATAGTTGCAGAAGTCGCAGTTCCACTTTCGATAATATCTGCATAAATCGTACCTTGTGCTAAATATTTGATGCCATCTAGTTTAGCAGATTCCTCATCAAATACGTAAATAAATTCATTACCGATAATCTTACGTTTTTGCTCAGGGTCTGTAACGCCTTCGAGCTTGTTCAAAAAGCGTTCACGTGCATCTACTTTAATGAAGTGCATGCTGAACTGCTCGCTGAAAGTCTTAACTACACTTTCGACTTCACCTTTGCGAAGCAATCCGTGGTCAACAAAGATACATGTCAACTGGTCACCAATTGCACGGTCAATCAAAGCTGCCACTACTGAAGAGTCAACCCCACCACTTAGTGCGCAAAGTACTTTACGATCACCAACTGTTGAGCGGATCTTCTCAATTTCGATTTCGATGAAACGATCCATTGTCCAGTCGCCTGAAGCTTTACAAATTTCAAAAACAAAGTTACGCAAGAAGTCTTTCCCATTTTCCGAACGATAATCTTCCGGATGAAATTGAATCGCATAGATTTGTTCTTCATCGTTTGAAATCGCTGCAATATTACCACTAGAGTCTTTTGCAGATGCAGTAAACCCTTCAGGTAATTCTGCAATGTCAGCGCTGTGGCTTACCCAGACATTTTGTTTTTCAGTCTGACCAGCAAACAATGCAGACGCCGTATCCACGGTCAACGTTTCTTCTTTGCCTTCGTCACTTGTATTCTTTTCTACCTTACCGCCTAAATGATCGATAATTACTTGAGCTCCATAACTGATGCCCAATACAGGAATACCTAATTCGAATATTGACGGATCAATATCATACGCATTCTCGTCGCCAGCAGATGCTAGACCACCAGAAAGTACGATACCGACTGGATTCATTTTTTTGATTTCTTCAATTGTCGTTGTATGTGCGTGTAACTCACTATACACACCAAATTCGCGAATTGTACGCGTGAAGAGCTGATTATACTTACTGCCGTAATCGAGAACTACAATTTTTTCTTGTCCAGCTAACACAGGAGCATTTGACAACTAATCCACCTCTTCCAATTTTTTAATACCGTTTCATGCCTCAACTACAAAAGACGCGTTAGAAAGTCAACTTTCCACGCGTCTTTTCCATCAAAGAATCTAGGTACTGCTATTCAATGATAGCTGACGTTCGTTAGTGCAAGAAATGTCGAGGATATTCCAAGCATCATCCGATCTATATTTTACGCATATTTCGCTAAAAAATCAACAAATTGTGCTAATAATTAAATCTTCCCATACTTCATTCAACTTATCCCACTCTTGCGATTGCCAATCGTTACCGTATACCCCGATTTCATACGCGCGGGTCAATACGGCCATTCGATCGCCGCCGTACCGCTCATCCACAAGTATTGCATAGTTGGATAGTGTCATTGCGGTATCCTTTGGCAAACCGGTACGCGCTAGTTGTTGTAATAACTGTGTAAATTGCTGTTCGAATTTCACGCGACCGTTCGGCAGTTTCTTCAATTGTTTTATACGCCATTTCGGTAACCAATTACTTCTTTTACTATATATAACGACACTCGCTCCTATTATCAACACGAATAGCGCTACATAAATCCACCATTGACTAAACAACCATGCAAGCTTTTGTTTGAATACGTCAAACGCTGTCGAACCTTTTGTTTTCTTTGGAAGCTCTTTCTGTTGCTCCACTTCTGGTTTCACCGTTTTATTAATTTCCTCTTCTTCAGGACTTTCATTTGGAATATCAAATTCGATCTCTGTCGGCTGTGTAAAACCTAGCGTCGGCTCAAACGGCATCCATCCAATTCCAGGAATATACGCTTCCACCCATGAATGAGCTTCATCATTCGTCACGCGATAGATACTTTCGCCTGAGGCTTTAAACGCCATTTCCCCGGGCGCAAAACCTTTCACCCAGCGTGTTGGTATATCTACAGACCTGAGCATGACCGCCATAGAAGTGGAGAAATTATCACAGTAACCCCTTTTGGTGTCGAATAGAAACTGATCCACATAGTCCTGTTCCTCATCAGGTATCGGAACATTTTGTGTCTCGTAAACAAAACCGTTCTTTTTGAAGTATTGCTCTACCGCTTTCACTTTGTCATAGACGGCCGTTTCATTCTCTGTAATCGATAACGCTAGCTCCCTCACGCGTTCCGGTAATTCGTCCGGAAGTTGCACATAGCTATTTAAATCTTCCGGAACGGTCTCATAATTCACCATCTCTGCTTTCTGCAAATCTGACATGATGTATGTAGGTTCAACAAATTCTATTTCATACTGTTCAATCTTTTCCTGCAGACCCATTAGCAAGTATAGTCGGTTCGCTGCCACCTCATGCATAAGGTTCAAACCTTCAGGTGAGGAAATCTTCGTCGTGCCATAGGGAGTGGCAAGAAACGGCAATGGTTCAGCGAAATCCAATAAAGCACGCGACACTTCCCCACCTACAAGAGGTTCCCATAAATCTTCACCTGTATCCAGTAGCTCCTTCATTGATTCTTGATCCTGTATCCAGCCCTTCGAAGTGTAAGTGTCCTTCGTTTCGATTCGCCAATATTGACGTTGTTCCACGGAAGCTTCAAACACTAACTGATTGTCTTGGACGAAAGCTCCACCTAGTTGCGAATCATTAGGGTCATAACCCGCCCTGGCTTGTCTTTTATCAGACCCCTTGTCTTCCACTCCGCTCAAAGACAATAAGAACGGTACGGGATCAGGCCATGCTGGAGGATATACGGGTGCATTTCTGGAAAGCAATCCGACAGATATAACAATCAGTACCACCGGTAATGAAAGCAAAAGTAATCTTTTAGGACGAAGTGACAATCCCTTTTCACCGGATAGTTTAATTAATGTGAGAGTACCTACGATTACTAAACCCACCATCATAATTCTCACAATAGACGTAGTAGCATCATATGGAGTGAACGTATCCAACAGCGCAACAAATACTATGGTAAAACCAAAGAACATCATCATACTACTTCGCACTTCAATCCAGTGGCGAAGCAAATAGGCAATCATCCAAACTAATGTAAACAACAATACCGTACGAAATAAATTCGATAATTCACCCAGATCACCTTTGAATAGCAACAAGACATTCTGTTGGACATCTTGCCAAATGTAGCCTGTCGTTTCTATTGAAATCCATAGTTGGTCAAAATACATATAATGAATAGCCCATACTACATAAAGTATTTGAATCGCTCCACTGATCCACCAGGGTAATCGAAGTAAAGCCAATGCAAAGAAGAGCACCAGATAGATGATAAATAAAGAAGGATGGCCGAAATCTGTCAGCTCCATAATGGGGACAAACCACTCCCACAGTAAAACGACACTAAGTGCATATAAAAACACTAGCACTTTCCAATTCAATATCGGTTTCTTCATGAAGACACCGCCTTTTTCAACACCGATGAATAGTCAGATGGATACATCAGATTCACAGTAATACCGAGTAATTTCACTTGATCAATAATAGGCTCGAGGGATTTAACATGCGTATCGTCCGGCAACATTACAAAGCAAACTATTGTGGATGCATCACGAGTATACGTTAATACACGGTGGATGAAATCCATGCGAAGATTACCTGTAATAAGCAACAACGCATCCCGAGATGGCGCTTTCTCTATCGGTAACCTTACCTGTTGTAAATCTTTCGGCTGGATTTTAGCAAGGTGTACTAACGCTTGCCTAGTATGATCTGCGGAATGTATAGACGGAAATATTTTCGGTTGGTCACTTGCCGTGATCATGGTCAGCTTGGCATGATTCTGCCTAGCAGATACAATAATCGACGCAGCAAACTCCACTGCCTCTTCAAATGTTTCCGACATTCCACAATCCAGCAATACCGTATGTTGCTCCGATCGCTGTTCATCAAACTCCTTTGTCATAAGTTTCGAAGTGCGAGCAAATGACTTCCAATGAATCCAAGACATCCGGTCCCCCGGTGCATATTCCCTGATGCTAGATGGTGTGGTTGCATCTTTCGCCAGCATGTAAGCGGAACGTTGCTGTCCTTCGCTCGTTCCATTGGATGCCGATTCATACACCATAGCTGTGACGCGAGGATAGACCAAAAAATGGTCTTGAACAACAAATACTTTTCTTTTACGAATCCAATTAAAAAAGTCTACTACTTCTACTTCTACTGTCGGCAATGTGTATTCACCACGCTGAACATTCTGTAACAAATAGGTGTGCTCATATGTTCTTCGAAAACCTAGTAGTGTGATTTTCCGTTCAATCTTTTCGCGCTTGCCATGCACTCGTTTATCCATCAGAACTACGTACAACAAAGGGAAGGGAAGATTCCTTTTAATAACCACACGAATAGATACCCGTCCATTTCTTGTTACATGTCGGTCTTCGATATATCGTTCCACGGTTAGATCTCGTAACGGATATAAGTAGAGTAGCACGGAATATATCACAAACGGAATCAATGTATAGAAGATGAACCAGCTAACGAAGCCCCCTTGAAATTTTGCAAAGACGTAGGCGGCGATACCAATAGATAAGACATTCACGAAACGTCCGAACGATCGCAATTCAATCATAAAGTAGCAGACCTGCGCATAACTGGAACCGGCAAATGTTTGAGGATATAGCTAACAATTTCCTCAGCATCAATTCCTTCGTATTTCGCTTCGGGATGTAGAATCATCCGATGTGGAAATGCAAACGACGCTAAGTATTGTACATCGTCAGGCAAAACAAACGTGCGCCCTTTTATGAATGCATATGCCTGACAAGCTTTCATTAATGCCATCGAACCGCGTGGACTTACGCCTAACGAAACGGATTCGTGCTGGCGAGTTGCATCTGCACAATCCACAATATACGAAACAATCGTATCGTCTACAGTCACCTCGCGTACATGCCACTGTAGCTCCAGTAATTCCTCCACTGTTAGAATGGCATCAATTTGCTCAATTGGCGTTTGCTGTTCCGCTCTTTTCAATAATTCTATCTCTTGCTGTTTTGTCGGATAACCCATTTTCAACTTAAAGATAAAACGATCAAGCTGTGCTTCCGGTAAAGGATATGTCCCTTCATATTCAATAGGATTTTGTGTCGCCATTACGAAAAACGGTTTCGGTAATTGTATAGTCGTTCCATCTACCGTAATCGACGCCTCCTCCATACCTTCCAATAAAGCAGCCTGTGTTTTGGGTGATGTTCGGTTGATTTCATCAGCCAATACGATATTCCCAATCAAAGGGCCCGGACGAAATTCGAATTGCATCGTCTGTGGATTATAGATAGATACGCCTGAAACATCAGAAGGTAATAAATCTGGCGTGAATTGGATCCGTTTAAACTTTGCGCCAATTGAAGTGGCTAGTGCTCTGACTAACATCGTCTTGCCAACGCCTGGTACATCTTCTAGTAACACATGACCGCCAGCTAATAACGCTGTCATACTTAACTCCGCTATATCACGTTTTCCCACAATAACTTTTTCGATATTGTGTAATACTCGTTCGATCCATTGTGAATGCATAGTTGTTCTCTCCCGTCACGAACTGAATCCGTCTTGTTGTATGAAACTATCATACCTGAAACGAATAATGCCGACAAACAGAAAAACTGCCGACCCTTTATCTTATAAGAGGTCGGCAGTTTTCATTTCCAAAATTCATCAAATACCGTGATAGGCAAATGCCGTTTATGGGCTGATTTCAAATAATGTCCTTCAATTTGCTTTCGTGCTTCATTCGACACTTCTTTTCCTTCAAGATAGTCATCGATTTCATCATACGTTACACCTAGCGCTACTTCATCTGGAATAGCGGGTTTATTACCTTCTAAATCAGCTGTAGGGATTTTATTGTATAAATGTGGCGGACAGTCTAATGCTTCTAATAATTGTCTTCCTTGACGTTTATTCAGACGGTAAATCGGCATAAGATCCGCTGCACCATCACCAAACTTTGTGTAGAAGCCAGTGATTGCTTCAGCTGCGTGATCTGAACCTAGAACGACCGCCTGATGGACGGCCGCTACAGAATATTGCACTTTCATACGTTCGCGCGCCTTTTCATTTCCTTTATCAAAATCAGAGATATAAAGACCCGCCTTGATCATAGCCCGTTCACTGGCATCGACCGCTTCTTTAATATCCACTGAATAGACGACCGATGGACTAATAAAACGCAATGCATCCTGACAATCGTCTTCGTCAAACTGCACGCCATACGGTAAACGGAGTGCATAAAAGCGGTATTTTTCTTCCGCTACTTCTTCGTTAAGTTCATCAATCGCCATTTGCGCTAGTTTGCCAACTAATGTAGAGTCTTGACCACCAGAAATACCTAATGTGAATCCTTGTAAAAATGTATTCTTTTTCAAATATGCTTTCATAAAGTCAATGGAAGTCCGGATCTCTTGCTGCGGGTCGATTTCCGGCTTCGCACGTAATGCTTGGATAATTTCTTGCTGCAATGTCAACGCTCCCACTTCCTTTTCATCGTTTTGTATAGTTCTCGACCATTTCATGTACTTCTTCAATATTACGTCGCTTATTATCCCAACACTTTTGACTAAGGTCCACAGGATACTCTTCTGGATTCAAAGAACGTTTATATTCTTCCCATAGTAAGGAAAGATTTTGTTGTGCAAATTCACGAATTTCATAAACTGGTGGATTTTTATAAATGGTTACCCCATCGCGAATAACTTGCTCGTGTAAGTTTACCGCTTCAAAATTCGTCACAAACTTCGAAATAAATGTATGCACGGGATGGAACATTTTGATACGTTCTTCCGTTGTCGGATCTTCGTCATGCATCGTAATGTAGTCACCTTCTGCTTTTCCATTTTCAAGGTCAATGATTCGATAGAGTTTTTTGCGGCCAGGTGTTGTCACTTTTTCTATGTTTGCCGAGATTTTAATCGTATCTTGCATTTCCCCGTCATCGCTTTCTATGGAGACAATTTTATAGACTGCCCCAAGCGCCGGTTGATCATATGCCGTAATCAGTTTGGTCCCAATGCCCCAAATATCGACTTGGGCTCCTTGGGCTTTCAAGTTTAAAATCGTATACTCATCCAAATCATTGGATACTACGATTTTCGCCTCTGTGAAACCGGCTTCATCTAACATGCGGCGAGTTTCTTTTGACAAGAATGCAATATCTCCGCTGTCCAGTCGTACGCCGATGAAATTAATGCTGTCTCCAAGTTCTTTTGCCACTTTAATAGCTGTCGGAACACCAATCTTTAAAGTATTATACGTATCCACTAAGAACACGCAATCGCGATGACGTTGTGCGTACACTTTGAATGCCGTGTACTCATCTTTATAAGCTTGGACAAATGAATGTGCATGCGTTCCAGAAACAGCTAGTCCGAAACGTTTTCCTGCGCGTACGTTGCTCGTAGATTCCACGCCACCAATGACCGCTGCACGCGCGCCCCAAACTGCGGCATCCATTTCATGCGCACGTCGGCTCCCGAACTCCATCACCACATCATCTTTCACTACTTGCTTGATCCGGCTAGCTTTTGTGCAGATCAACGTTTGATAGTTAATAATATTTAGCAATGCTGTTTCGATCAATTGCGCTTCAATCAAGTTCGCCTCAATCCGTATGATGGGTTCATTCGCAAAAACGAGTTCTCCTTCTTTCATGGAGTACACGTCCCCGGTAAAACGGACGCCTTTCAAATAATTGAGGAAGTCATCAGCAAAACCAAGCTCTTCTCGTAAATAAGCTAAATCGCTTTCAGTGAATGAAAACTCTTCAAGATACTTCAGTACATGTTCAAGACCTGCAAATATCGCATAACCGTTACCGAATGGAATTTTTCTGAAATACACTTCGAATACTGCTTTCCGTTCATGAATGCCGTCCGCCCAATACGATTCGGCCATATTGATCTGATATAGGTCTGTGTGTAACGCTAAACTGTCGTCTTTATATGATGAAGTCATAGTCGTCTCCTTCTTCTGCTGCAATAATACTGTCATTATACACTATTTCCCCTGTTTCTCAGCAAAGTAATCATCAAGTCGTAAATTGAATTCTGAAAACTTTTTTTACGTATAGGGTATAGAAAGGTTAAATGAGGAAATGTGAACACGAAAGCAACGTTAATCGACAATCCAGACGGACGCTTCCCACTTACGATCAACTGGTTTTGTTTTCTTATATGGAACGCTAATGTAGAAAAGACAGAAGGCAAGTTCCGATTATTTTCGGAATTCAGCTTCTGTCTCACGTAATGATTTGCAGTGAAATGTAGTCTAGCTTCCCACTCTCTACACGAAGGGAGACATCACTTTTTCTAGCAATCCTCTATAACAATATATGTTGCTTTGACAGGACCATGTACACCGATGACGAGATTCATTTCAATGTCCGCGGAGTTGCTTGGACCTGTGATGAAGTTAATACAGGATGGGACTTGCTCGCCATTGTTTATTTTTTCTCGAATCATATCTGATGCCTGGGTAATTCTTGGGACTAGCGTGCTTTTAGGGATTAAGGCAATATAATGCGTTGGAAGCAAGCTGACTGAACGACCTTTGTCCGCACTACTGAATAGTACAACGGTGCCGGATTCTGCAAGGGTCATGTCGCTGAATGTGATGCCGATATTTGCTTGTTCAGCCAATTCGATGTTCTTTTCTCCAAGTGAAGGATCCCAGCTATTGACTTCAATCTGTTCTGAAGGCCACTTTGTCTCTAACAGGTCTGATAATCCATAATCCCCAAAACGTCCGTCTCTCCATAGAGATAGTGGTCCGCCACCATAAGCTTTTACCACTTCATCTAGCGCAACTGGCAATGATTCTTTAGTCGTTTCGACTATATCTGTATGAATTTGCTCACATTGCACACGTAATACTCCGAGCAATTCATCTAGTGAAGCGTCTGCTAACACTGTACGCTGTGGCTGATGTTTCCAGATCGGTTTTTCTACTTTCATTTTGGGTTTGCGCCCTAATTGTGTCGCAATGGTACCTAGAAAAGCATCACGGTTTTGAATTGTTCCTCCCATGCTTATTTGCCCCCTTTCTGATCATAGAACCAGTCACGGAAACGCGTATTTCCGACAGCTGGGAACTCCCGTAAATCGGTCCAGTCCTTCAGCGGACCCGGACCTTTTGATATCCGGTCATTTTTCGTCAAAGGTTTCATCGCGGTAGATGCTACCTTTGAGCCCATAGAATACAACGGATTCGATGCAGCACCAATCCCGAATGCTTTCATTGCCAGTCTTTCGGAAATAGGTGATCGACCTTCTTCTTCCACAATGATGCGTCGATGTGTGTGAAGTAGTTCGTGAAGAGGGATTTTCACCGGACAAGCATCCGTGCACGCTCCGCATAGTGTGGAAGCAAAAGGCAGCTCTTTAAAATCGTCGTAACCGCCAAGCAATGGCGATAGCACAGCACCTATTGGACCCGAATAGATTGAGCCGTAGGAGTGCCCACCGATATGACGATAAACAGGACATACGTTGACGCAAGCAGCACATCGGATACATTGCAACACGGATTGAAATTCTGTCCCTAAAATTTCGGATCGTCCATTATCGACGATAACTAAATGGAATTCTTCTGGGCCATCCACACCCCCTTCATCTCTAGGGCCAGTTAACGCTGTGACATAACTCGTCAACTTTTGCCCCACTGCACTTCGTGTCAATAAGCTGACCAATACTTCGAATTCTTCAAAAGAAGGTACTACCCGCTCCATGCCCATTACCGTAATTTGAGTTTTCGGCAATGCAGAGACAAGTCGTGCATTCCCTTCATTCGTCACAAGACTAATGGAGCCGGTTTCAGCAATCGCAAAGTTGCAGCCTGTAATACCTATGTCTGCATCCAAGAATTCCTGGCGTAGCTTTTCACGTGCATGCAAAGCCAGTTCTTCCGGTTTAGAAGTCTTATGATAATCCAACTTTTTCTCAAAAACTTCGCGAATTTGTTCCCTATTTTTATGAAGGGCAGGTGCTACGATATGAGACGGCGGATCATGATCATCCACTTGAAGGATATACTCTCCTAGGTCTGTCTCTATGACTTCACATCCGGCTTCTTCCAGTACAGCATTCAGATTAATTTCTTCCGTTACCATCGATTTAGACTTCACAACTTTTTTACCATCTTTTTTCTTAATGACATCCCGGACATAATCACTCGCTTCTTCAGCAGTCTTCGCAAAAAATACGTGACCGCCACGTTCTGCTACATTTTCACTTAGCTGATGTAAATAGAAGTCCAGGTTTTCAAGGACATGCTGACGAATTTCTTCTCCATGTGAACGCCATTCTTCCCAACTACCCAGCTCCTCTGCAGCGTCTAGTCGTCTACCATGCAAACGCTCCTGAGCACTGGCCACTGCTTGTCTCATAAAATCGTCTGAAATATTTTCCTTTGTTCGATCGGTAAAGTTTTTCTTGCTGAATTTCATAGACATTACTATCACCTCACTTTTATTTACTCATTACTATTTAACACTTGCGCGATGTGCATGACACGGATTGGTTTACCCACTCGTTCTGCACGTCCTCCAATATTCATCAGACAACCACAGTCCGCCCCGATTAAATAATTTGCTTCAGTCACTATGGCACTATTGACCTTCTCATCTACCATCTGTTCAGAGATATCCCCCATCTTTACGGAGAATGTACCGCCAAAGCCGCAGCAATTATGAGCATTGGGTAAAGGGATCATTTCGAGTCCTTCCACTTGATTCAATAACTTTTTCGGTTCTTCGCTAGCGCCTAGTAATCTCGTCATATGGCAAGACGGATGATACGTCGCTTTTCCTGTCAATTTCGCTCCTACATTTTCTACTTGCAGCACATTCACGAGAAATTGTGTGAACTCATACGTTTTATCTGCCAACTCTTGAGCCCTCGGTAACCAATTCGGATCATCTTTGAATACGTCAGGATATAGTTTAAACATCGTGGCACAAGATCCGGATGGAGTAACTACATACTCTGCATTTTCAAATGTCTTGATCATATTTTTCATCGCTGATTTTGAATTTTCTACATAGCCACTGTTATAAGCAGGTTGTCCGCAACATACTTGTCCTTTTGGAAACGACAATTCACAGCCTTGTCTTTCGAGCACTTCTACCATATCTTTACCAGCGTCTGCATAGAACATGTCCACTAGGCATGTGATAAACAAGCTAACTTTCATAGTCATTCACCTCTTCAAGATAGATTTCATAAGGTCAACAGGTCATCAGATGACTTTAAGTTATTTCCTAGCATACTATAAAGCTTATTGATTTAACAGATATTTATGATAAATAACTTAAAAATCACCCGTAACAAGACGGGTGATTTCATATTTTGATTGACTTCAAATAATTAGACAATACATTTTCTACGTTGACCAAATGTCCTTGCATATGAATTGCTGCGAGATCCGGCTGCTGTTTTTTAATCGCTAGAAAAATCGCTTCATGCTCTTCATATAATCGATCAACAGTCGCTGTTTCCGTATACAAGCAGATTCTCCGAGTTTCCCTCATGGATTCTCCTATGAGGCTTGCCACGTGGTTCATTAGTGTAACGAGCAACGTGTTGCCCGTAGCTTCTGCAATCGCAAAGTGGAAGTCAAGATCCGCTTTTTCTCCAAGAAGAATATCACCTGCATGTTCCTTCATACTGCGCAAAGCCTTTTCCATTTTCGCCAAGTCTTCATCTGATCGATTTAGCGCCGCGTTGGTAACTGCTCCTACCTCTAGTATTTTCCGCACGCCTAGTAAATGATCGACGTCTTGCTGATTCATCAAAATAGCGCTTTGCAATGGAAATGCCAAGTCTTCAGATGAAAATTCATTGACGTACGTCCCTTCACCTTGCCGCATTTCAATGAGCCCCAATGCACGCAATGATGTCAATGCTTCCCGAATGGCTGATCTTCCGACACTGAAGCTTTCTGCCAATTGCTGGACGGAATCCAGTTTATCTCCCGGCTTAAGCTCGCCGCTTCGAATCATTTCCAGTAAAGTATCTGCTACTTCCTCATATATTTTCTTAGGCTTGATTTGCTTATACTTCATGATCTTTCACTCCTGTCTGCTGTATTCATTATAATCCAAAAATACACCCTGTGCTAAATTCGAATAAGTTATTCACTATCAGAAAACACAAAATTTTTCTTGTCTTTTAATTTGGCAGTCTATATAATCAGAAAAAGAAGTCATTAGGTCATCAGATGACCTAATGAGTAGTGGTTTAATGAAAACGTTTCCATAAAATGATACTGGAGGTTATTTATTTGAATTTACTTGTACTGTCTCTTATTGCTTTACTGCCCATTATTACTATTTTCGTATTTTTAGTCTTATTGAATTGGCCCGCAAGTAGGGCTATGCCTATTGCACTCGTCGTTACTGCTTTGATAGCTATATTCATTTGGGGAACGAAGACAAATATCGTGGCAGGTGCTGCGTTCAATGGATTAATTACCGCTTTAGAGGTTATATTCATTGTCTTTGGCGCCGTACTCTTGCTCAATACAATAAAAGAAAGCGGAGCAATCCACACAATTCGTAGCGGTTTCACTTCCATTTCACCAGACCGTCGTATCCAAGCGATTATTATCGCCTTTTTATTTGGTTCCTTCATCGAAGGTGCATCAGGATTTGGGACACCAGCTGCAGTTGCGGCACCCCTGTTAGTCGCAGTCGGTTTTCCTGCACTTGCTGCTGTTATGGTGTCATTAGTAATTCAAAGTACAGCCGTATCGTTTGGAGCGATCGGAACCCCTATTCAGATTGGTGTCAGTACAGGCCTTTCCGATCAGCCCGCTGTAATGGCAGCACTTGAAAAAGTAGGCATGAGTTTTCCCGAATTTCTACTGCAAATTACTACGAATACTGTACTAATTCACGGAGTAATTGGTTCTTTGATTCCGTTATTTCTGGCTGCCCTGCTGACACGCTTCTTCAGCCCTGCCAAGTCCTTCCGTGAAGGATTGAAAGTGTGGAAGTTTGCGTTGTTTGCAGGTCTAGCATTCACTATTCCCTACTTCATTATCGGAATTACATTAGGTCCAGAATTCCCTTCCTTGCTGGGTGCACTCATTTCATTAATCATTGTGATCCCCGCTGCTAGAAAAGGTTTATTCATGCCAAAAGTAGAAGATACTTTCGATTTCCCACCGCGCACACAGTGGGAGGAAGATTGGTTCGGCAAACTGAATCACGAAGCACCCAAACCGCTGGATGAAAGCCGTAGAATTTCGACTTTGAAGGCATGGATGCCATATTTAGTGCTAGCAGGTTTGCTTGTACTTTCAAGAACGCTTGAACCCTTCACTGCTTTACTTAAACATTCCGCTGTCACACTCAAATTTGAGAATATATTCGGTTCGGGTATCACAACGGCAACTACACCATTATTCCTGCCCGGTTTCTTCTTTATTGTTGCTTCATTGTTCGGTTATTTATTGTATCGTATGAAACCTTCTGAGTACGTACTTGCTTGGAAGAATTCATTCCACACAGCTGTTACTGCAGGAGTTGCATTAATATTTGCTGTACCAATGATTAAAATATTTTTGAATACTTCATTGGCAGCCGGAAAAGTGGCTGCAGATAGCGCATCTTTGGTCGGTGAAAACATGCCGCTAATTTTAGCTGAAAGCGTTTCCGTCGTAAGCGGAGAGTTTTGGCCGATTGTTGCACCAATTGTCGGTGCGCTCGGCGCATTCATTGCCGGCAGTAACACCTTTAGCAACATGATGTTTTCACTGTTCCAATTTGGCGCAGCAGGCAATATCGGTCTTGATACTGCTCAAGCAGGCATTGTTGTAGCGATGCAGGCAGTCGGCGGCGCTGCCGGAAACATGATTTGTGTGCATAACGTCGTGGCTGCTTCGGCTACAGTTGGTCTGATAGGCAAGGAAGGGCTACTCATACGACGCGTCCTCTTCCCTCTAAGTTATTATCTGCTGACTGCAGGTTTCTTGGGAATGGCAATTATTCATGGAATTTTCAATATCTGGCTACTCATTGCAATCATCATTGTTGTTGGTTTTATAATGAAGATGTCCACAGATAAACGTAAGTTGTCTGCAAATATCTTGCGACAGCCATCATAAATAGCAACAATAAAGGCTGGGACAAAACCTTAAAAGGTATGAAGGAGAAGACACCTTCATACCTTTTTTAATTCACTGAAACTTATTTATAAAGTTTAATTAGTTAGTAATCAAGAGTGTACCGAAGCGGAAAAAGGCCGACTCCTGCGGGATTCAGCGCGAATGTTGAGACCCCGCAGGAGCGCCAGCGACGAGGAGGCTCAAGCGCGCCCCGCGGAAAGCGTGCCTTTTGTAGCGTAGGGGAACGGACTGTTTTTTTAAGCTATGTCCCAGCCTCTTCATACTGTTATTCATTTTTCCTTGTGAGAGTACTTTCAAGCAAAATCAGCTTCGCTTTTTGGTTTATCCCGTCACGATAGCCTGACAAACTGCCATCTTTCGCAATAACACGGTGACAAGGCACCACAACCATCACAGGATTCTTACCTATTGCAGATGCTACAGCACGAACAGATGACACTTTCCCAATCTGTACCGCAACTTCTGAATATGTCATAGTTTCACCATACGGTATTCGTTGTAGTGCTTCCCATACTTGCAGTTGAAACGATGTTCCTTTTAAATCAAGTGGAATCGCTGAAAAATCTTTCGTTGTACCCGATAAGTACTCCTTCATCTTGCTTATATAGACTCCGAGCTTTGTTTCATCTTCTATTAAGTCAACTGTATCAAACCGGTACGACCAGTCCTTCATACGTTCTACACTATCTTCAGCTAGTCCGGCATAGCACAGTCCCTGTTTTGTAGCAGCTATTGTTACAATCCATTCATTAAAATCAAAATTTGTCCAATAAATCAGTTACGCCACTCCCCTTTCATCCGAACAACTTCAAGCCTACAGCACCGAAAATAATGAGCGATAAAAAGAAGAGACGTTTGATGCTAGCAGATTCTTTGAATATCAAAATCCCCATCAATACGGCTCCTGCCGCTCCTAACCCTGTCCATACCGCATACGCTGTACTCATCTGTATTTCGCGCATAGCAAGAGACAGGAAAACAAAACCAAAACCAAAAATCCCCACAATTAGTAACAGTCTTTTAATTGAACGCTTCTGTAAATAATAATTAATACTCACCACACCGAAAATCTCACCGAGACTGGCAATCACTAAGTATACCCACGCCACTGTCAGCCACCTCCTTCTGTATCGGCTTTTTCATCTGTTGTCAGCTTAATGCCGACTACCCCAATGACGATGAATCCGATGAAGGTCAGCGTAACCCACGTAAAACCTGCTTGAAAGAAGAATATATCCACTAAAAGGATTGCAGCGGCACCAGATCCGGTAAAAACAGCGTATACCGTGCCGGAAGGTAATCTTTCACATGCTTTTATAATGAAATAAAAACTCAATACAATCGCCATAACCGTTCCGGTCCATTGCATTACAGTTTCAGAATAACGAAGACCGACTACCCAGAAGATCTCTATAACAGCCGCCAATGCGACATAGCCCCAAGCCAAAATGAAAATCTCCTTTCCATTATGAATAGTATCTATCAGTATAACAAATCTTTTACTGAAACAAAAAATCAATAACTGATGTTAAAAGGAAACTTGCATCTAGTATATCTGCGTGATAGAATAAATTCGTCAACAGTTTTTCCTATATTATGAATATTCTTATCGAGAGAGACGGAGGGATAGGCCCAGCGATGTCTCAGCAACCAGCCACAGGCACGGTGCTAATTCCAAGGGTGACAACCACCTTGAAGATGAGAATACTGTATACACTTGTATGTTCGAGGGCCTATTCGAAAAGAAGAGGTTCTTTTTTATTTTGCCGGGGGGATGGATATTCATGACAAACAACGGATTAGAAACTAGATTAGTACAACTTGGAAACCACAGTGATGAGAAAACCGGAGCAGTCAATACACCGATATACTTGTCTACAGCGTACCACCATGAAGGTCTAGGCAAGTCCACGGGATATGATTACACACGAACAAAAAACCCTACGCGTTCTATCCTAGAGGATGGAATTGCAAACCTAGAATCAGGTGACCAAGGATTTGCATGCAGTTCTGGAATGGCAGCCATTCAACTTATTTTATCTTTATTTAAAACAGGTTCGGAACTATTGGCGCCTGAAGACTTATATGGCGGTACCTATCGCCTGTTTAATCAATATGAAGAGACGTATAATATTAAGACGCGTTACTTATCGTTCGATGATGTTTCAGAAGTCGAGCAAGCGATTACTGATCGTACAAAAGCGATCTTCTTGGAAACGCCTACAAATCCATTAATGCAAAACATAGCCATTAGTACGTATGCGGAATTGGCTAAAAAACATGATTTATTGCTAATTGTCGACAATACGTTTTTAACACCTTATTTCCAGCGGCCAATTGAGGAAGGCGCAGATATTGTCATTCATAGCGCAACGAAATATATCGGTGGACATAATGATGTGCTTGCAGGTCTAGTCGTGGCAAAAGGTGAGGATTTATGCGAACGTCTATTTACCAATCATAATGCGATTGGAGCTACATTGTCTCCTCTTGATTCATGGCTTGTCGTACGCGGTCTAAAAACATTGCATTTACGCATGAAACAGCATGATGCAAATGCGAAAATGATGGTCTCTTATTTAGAACAAGAACCTCTTATTGCCGACGTGCTCTACGCTGGAATCGGTGGTATGTTATCATTCCGAGTACAAAATAGTGAGTGGGTCGGGCCATTCCTTGAAAATATGAACTTAATTTCATTCGCCGAGAGTTTGGGCGGTGTGGAAAGCTTCATTACGTATCCGACTACACAGACGCATATGGATATCCCATTAGAAGAACGTAATCGTCGTGGAGTAGACGACCGTTTGCTCCGTTTCTCAGTGGGAGTAGAAGATGTAGAAGATTTGATTGCGGATGTAAAACAAGCCCTTTATGCTGCAAAAGAAGTAGTAGAAGGCGTAAAAGTTCAATAATAGTAAACAATACAACTCGAACAGTCAATTTAACTATGACAGTTCGAGTTATTTTAATTCATTCATAGCAAGACACGACCGATTGAATCTATACAAAAAAGCATCCAATTATATTGGATGCTTTTCTTTATTAATGAGCTTGATGCCATTTTTTCTTTTCACTCGCATAGACGACCGCTGCCGGTGCTGCGATAAACGTAAGCGCCGCCATTCCGGCGAACATACCCGCCAGTTCTTTACTTCCAAAGGAAAATCCAGTTGCTGCACCTAATACAATTCCTGCTAATACCGCCAACGCAACAATCTTATACATGTTAGACCCCCGACCTTTCATTTGCAAGACGCGATCGTCTCTCTGATTTATTCGTTGCTTTTATCATACTCTCATTGAGAACCTTTTTCAAGTACAATTGAGAATCTTTTTCAATGTTTGTTAACATGTACTATTATCGTATGTTGTAGGCA
The DNA here is from genome assembly GCF_002743135.1 of Sporosarcina sp. P18a. NCBI lineage: Bacteria > Bacillati > Bacillota > Bacilli > Caryophanales > Caryophanaceae > Sporosarcina > Sporosarcina sp. P18a. The sequence goes on from NZ_PDYQ01000006.1 coordinate 20,120, forward strand.
GTAGTTTAATGTGCAAGAAACAAAAAAACGTCAAGGCTTTTACACCCTGACGTTCAATTTTTTTATTCTTCTAGTAGTTTTAATGATTCACGATTAAAGGCTGGAATATCATCAGGTGTACGGCTTGTTACAAGTTGATTCTGACAGACTACGACTTCTTTGTCAGCGTATTTTGCACCCGCATACTCCATGTCTACGCGAATGGACGTATATCCCGTTGCATCGCGTCCTTCAAGTGATTTTGCTGTTATGAGCAATTGTGGACCATGACAAATTGCAAATACAGGTTTTTTTGCATCCATAAATTCTTTGACAAACTTTACGAAACGATCATCTGCACGTAAAATATCCGGTGAAAATCCACCTGGAATAAACAATGCGTCATAATCTGACGATTTGACGTCAGCAATTGCTCTATCAATTTTCACTTTAGTATTTTCTTTCATACCCGTTACTTCTGATCCTGCTTCCGCACCGATCACTTCTACTTCATGTCCAGCTTCTTTATAAGCAGCAGCTGGTTTCAAGTATTCCGAGTCCTCGAACATATCTCCAAGTACTGTTGCAATTTTAGCCATAATGCTTACCACTCCTTATATGATGTTCTATAAATACTATTCCACATTATAAAGAGACTAAACATTATCACCCGAGATCTAGTTCCCCTTCAGCATCCAATTGCGCGGTAATGTTCGTTGCGTATTTAGAGAAAATGTATTTGCGGGTACCGACATAAATCTCCGTGCCTGCATACACTGCTCCTATTTTGATACGCCCCTCTGCACTTGTGCGAACAACGGTTTTGACAGGGTTTTCGGAGCCAGCTTCCTGCATCGCGACTTCTCGACGCGCGTAAATCTCTCCTCCCCTGCACACACCTTTTATTCTAATCGTTTCATCCGCAGTTAAATCGCTATGATAGATACCTTTCGAAATCACTTCAATATGTCCGCTACTGTAAAGTTTACTATTAACCGCATATGGAATGATCAACTTAGTCTGCGGTGAATTTTCTTTAGCATACAACTGAGTAAGAATATATGCATCTTCAATTAACCGCTCAAACTCCTTCATACTCTGGAGATGTTCATTGAGCGGATTAATAAAGATAGCATATAGACGGTTTGCTACGCTCAACCACTCTTCGTCTATTTTATCATTTTGTTCACGAACTTTTACTATGAATGTTTTATTAAGGTCTTCGAACTGAGCATAACGCTTCTCCATTAATAAATAAATTAAGCGTTTCAACTCTGATGGACTAAGCTCCAATTCCTCCCTACCACGAATAATGAATATCTGGTTCACAGCCTCTTTAATCTGAATAAGTATTTCCGTCACGCTTTTAATCAAAACTACTAATTCATTGACCGCGGCTTCCTGCTTACCAACGTTTATTGTGGAGGACAACACATTACCTTTTACTATCACCTGCTTCGTCGCATGAATTTCTGCTTTCGTCATGGATCCAATGACAAATACGCCTCCCGTCGCACCTACAAACATGGACGGTAAAATATTTCCACCGATACGAACATCACCTTCAAAGCGTATGTTGCCACTTTCGAGATTTACTTCTCCAGGATGAATGAATTCATTATTTACATCAATTTTCACAAATTGACCTCTTCTATCTAATACAGGTTTTCCTGAAATTAACGTCACAAGATCTTCTTGCACTTTCTTAATGTTTTTCCCAGGACGTAGCACAATATCACGAACAGGCTTCACAGGAATCGTACGTCCTAATAAATTCTTTCCTGGCGTGCCCGGAACAGGCACAATATGTGTCGCAATCACTTGACCTTCTTGCACATTTGTGATCGCATTCATTTCCCGGAAATCCACTTTTCCTTCGCTATTCGGGTCAAATTCTTCATAATGAATATGCACTTCCAAATCACCATCTGTTCCCATAACTGGGAGTATACCTTTTGCGACGATTAGCTCATATGGCTTATCTACTTCTGTTACTTTTTTGATTGCCGGGAATAAAATCCCGTGTTGAACTCCCATTGCTTGTAATTCATTCACAATCGTCTGTGGCTGCAGATCATTGGTATATTCGATTGTTTCTTCCACGCGAATCGCCAATCTGGAAGACCAAATGGTATCTACCAATGAACGCTTAATTTGTTTACCTGGCGTGAAGGAGAGTAACGCAATCATATCGTCCTCCATCAATTGAATCGTGAACTTCGAGGCAACGATTACATCTTGAATTGTAACCTCTACTTTATCTTCCGGCTGAATCAATACAGGTTCTGTTAGTACTTCCCCATTACGCGTTATGATTGCTCGATCATTCGGTATAATTGACGGCAGGCTGTCTCCAACAAATTGAAACTGTATGTCGCCGTTGTGAATTCTAGCACTGCTTAACTGCCGATTCGATTCTGTAGTTGATGGTTCTTGCGTCACTTTATGCTCTGGTTGGAATGAAGAGGTGATAATGGCTTTCATATCTATTTCATCTAGCAATCCAGCAAGTTCCTCAATTTTAGAAAGTGGACGTGCAACGGACTGTTTGTCTTCACTATATTCTGCCTTTGCAACTTTTACTTCGGCCATAACTTTTCGTAGGCCCATTAAACGGCGTGCCGGATTGGTAAGAATCTCTACATTTACCTGTTCACGTCGCAATTCTAAAATTTCCAAGGCTTGCTGAATCGCATCTTCCACTGTATTTGCTTCTACTGTTACTACCTTTTTCAACGCAATCATCTCCGCCTTTCATACTATTACTTTTATAGTATCACAACGGAGTCTTTCCGCTAAAAGAATATTCCGATAATAACTAGTATCGCAATTATAAACGATCCGATTTGCCCGATTACTGCAGATGAAACGACTGGTTTCTTTTGAAATATATCGATTAATTCAATATCCTCCCGAAGTTGTTTTATCTCTTGACGGAGTTCATCCATTTCTTGATTTAACTTACTAATTTCTTGCGTCTGCCTTACGACCAGCTCTTGTTTTTCTGAGTTTTTTTCATGTTGTTCCATACATAACCGCCCCTTTTCTTTTTACTTCAATACGTTCTATCTTACGTTTTGGTTTCAACGTACAGGAGAACTTTCCATTTGCATTTCATCTATCCCGGGTGTAAGATATATCTACAAGCTGTATTGTTCGTACAACATTAAGTTTTAACCTTTAAGCTGTAAAAGGGAGTTTATTACGAAACGCAAATGGCATACTGGGTTCCTTTTAGCAATCCAGACATACAGGAACGTTTTCCACAAACACCCACTTTGAGGAGTGGTGGTTTAAAACTTTCTATGACTAAGTACGGCAAACACGGCTTACATAAACAAATGCAAACTCTTCTATCTTGGATGGAAGGGTTTTTTGTATGCAAAATGACTTGAAAAGCAAAGGCCAACTTTTTTCAACTACTATTTTCTTAAGAAAGTATTTCGCTATCAGACGACAATTTTCTTTTACATATGCGTTAAAAAAATGATCACATGCCTTTACACATTTCTTTACTACATCTAGTGCATTGGCGTATTTTTAATATCAAGCTACTAGCACTGTTTCCTTATTCATTGAAAGCATTTTCCTTTCTACGTTATACTATATACTAATTATAAAAAGAAAAAGATGAGGTGTTTAAATTGAAATTATTTAAATGGACAGGGCCACTGGAGGAATCAGGTAACTTACCAGAAGAAGCACGTGCTTCACTAATGAATAATGATGAAGAAGTGCTTGTACTGCAAGAACAGGAAACAACTCTAGACAATGCAATCGAATACGATGTTTTGGATCAAAGCGGAGATCTTCCATCTGGGCGTTTCGCTGTATTAAACAATATTCCAGTAACTGAAGAAGGAAGAGAGATTTTTGAACAACGCTTTAATAATCGCGCACGTCTAATAGAGGCAGAACCAGGATTCGTAGCGATCCGCGTATTGCGCCCCGTACACTCTGGCACATATGTGATTTTGACTATGTGGGAAGACGAAGAATCCTTCAAAAACTGGCAAGAATCACAAGCTTACGGAAAAGCGCATGCGAAACGCGGCACAGAAGATGGTGTCGATCAACGTCCTAATATCTTCTCGGGACCTTCTTTTGTTACGACTTATAAAAAATAAGTATAAATAAGCGATATTTGCAAAGACTACTCTTGAAGTGAAAATAATGATGAGGAGAGTGTTTTTGTGGGTATTTTAGATGGTAATCCAAAAGATCAACCTATGCATTACGGTGAAATCACTGCTATCTGGGCGTTTATGGGTGCAAATAACGGTCTGATCAGTGGCTATGAGGCTTTCGTCAATCACGCAGAAGATGAGGATCTTATTCGTCTACTTGAAGAAGCAATTAAGATGATGAAGGCTGAAAATAAAGAGTTCGGTAAAGTACTGAAAGCAAATGGCATCACACCGCCACCTGCACTTCCGGAAAGACCGAAAGCAAATGCTGAAGATATTCCTGCAGGCGCACGCTTTATGGACCCTGAAATCAGCGGCGCTATTTCTATTAATGTTGGACAAGGACTCGTTTCTTGTAGTATGGCTATGGGTCAATGTCTACGTGAAGACGTTGCAGCCATGTTTGCAAAGTGTCACATGGAGAAAGTTGCATTTGGTGCCAAGTTGCTGAGCTTGAATAAATCAAAAGGTTGGATTATCCCTCCGCCATTGCATTTAAACTGATTATCACATAACTTCACCGAGCGTGTATATGCTCGATGAAGTTTTTTTCTTATTATGAATAGGTTCTGTGGTTGTGCTCATTCTAACTATGGGAGAAATCATATCATCATAAGGAAGGATGAGTATACACAGGAAGAATCGTAAGCCTTAGAGAAAACAACAAGAACAACCTGTACAGTATCAGCGACCCCAGCGGCTAGATAGTACGGAGTTTGGTGAGGAGTTTACCTTCGATCAGAAACGCCGGCAACCCGCTAACCTAGAAAACCAAGAGAGACGTAATCATAGAAGGTAAAAAGACCTTCATAAAACCTAGTAGAACAACGTCATCCCATACTGTGATGACGTTGTTCTACTAATTATTCTATTGTTCCTGTTCCTTGTAGTTTGACTTCCACAGTAACTTTAAATTCTATATCGGGGTATGCTTTTTGCCACGCAGTAAATAGATCTTCTGTATACAACCGTGTAGTACGGAAATGTAAACCAAAGCCAAATGGGTCTAGATTCTCCTCTTGCATTTTAATTAGAAAGTGCAGGATTTTTTGTTTCACTTCTTTTGAGGCCAATCGATTATACTCATCCAACTTGGCAATAGATAAATCTTTATTGGATTCACCTATAATTCCTTTCATCACAATATGCATATCTATCGCACGTGGCACTCCGCTTCCTTCCCTCGGTACAAATTGATAGGTCATTTCACTTTGGCTAATGTTCAATAATAACTCGAGGCTTCCTTTTTTGACTAGATAGGTAAGTCCTGTTGAATTTTTCAATAATGAATTGAAGTATTTCGTTTCAATAGTTGACAAAACAGTGGGATCTTCTCTCCCATCAACTACTACAGAATGATTTACTATTAATTCATCACCTTTTTCATTCGTCTCAATTAATGGTAGAACAGGATTAATACCATCTGCGAGTATATCTCTTCGCAATTGAAACAAAAAAGTCGTCACGACATACGGACTATCATTCGCTGTTGCTCCAAAAAAGTTGATTAAAGCAACTGATGCTGGCGCTTCAGTTTTGGGCTCGACTTTTAGAATAGTTTCGGCAGAAGGTCTGGCCCCTGCAACATATGAGATTAATTGGATATCACCGCGTCGAATAAAATAATCCATAAAAGTTTGCATATCATTTCTCAGAAGTTTTTCATGAACAATAATTGTTTTCATATGACCAAGTTCTAACACCTTGTCTATATGTGTCTCCAGCATACGAATCGCTTCGCCTATTGAATGTCCTTCACGTGAAAGGTACGCAAAACTCGGCTTAGCGGAATCTTTAATAGCGCCAAAGGGCAAAGCCACCTTCACTGTTACTTTATATCCATTTTCTACATTTTCCGCAGGATCAATCCCAATCGCAGACACAAAAAGGCGTTTATCTATATCTTTAAAAGCACAGCCATATTGTATTAACATACCACTGATGCATAAAACCACCAGAAACCATTTACCTAATGAGAGGAATTTCAAGCCTTCGCCCTCCTATTCACTACAAGCATAAGAACCATCAGACCAATTAATATAATGGGTATCGAATTAAAGTAATACTTACTATAGAGAAATAGATCGTATTCGGTTACTTTTAATGTTGTATAGATTGCAATGGACCAGAATACTACAACCACTATTCCAAGGCTGATTTTTTCACGCAACTTTATTTTCAATTTTTCTATACCAAACGCACTCTGAAATAATTTACAAGCGACATGCCAATGAATTGTAATATTTAAAAAGGCAATCGCTAACAATAGTAGCAAAAAGATAAATATTACGCGCTCAATTACCCCGAACTTCATTCGAATAGAGTCACTAGTCAGAATCCATGGGTACAGGATACTTTCCACTTGATCAAATCCTAAAACGCCAATTGGTATAAAGTAAGTAGTGAAAATCGCAAATGCTCCCAAAATAAATATCATTAGTGCTTGTTTAATACCGAAAGTCATTTTTTTCTTTAGGAGCGAGTTGAAAATTATGATATCAAAAGCCCCAACGAATAAATACGTCATCGTAGAAAACACTGTATAATCCGGTGGGTTATCGATAAAAGTCATCGCAATCGCCACATGATCCCAACTGACCTGTTCAGAAAAATAGAGTTTGACTACGTAATATGCAGCAACAGGAAACGACAAAACAAACACCAATTCAAGTGTAAATAATATATTTCGACTTTGCATGATTACTCCAAAAGTAATCACCGGTATGAACATCGCAATTATTAAATAAACAGACATTTCAGGTGTTATAAATCGTAAAAGAATATCTATATATGTAATCAGTGTCTGCATACCTGAAACATACCAAACAATTCCCAGGATAAATAATGTAGGAATTGCTATCCACTTCGATAAATATAGCGATAAAATGTGTGGTAAACTCTTCCCTGGAAATGCTTTAAAGAAAGTGATTAATACCCAGTTGATAAATACCCCAAAAAACAGTGCGATGATCATCGTGACAATCGCACCTTCTTCACTTTTCCCGAATAAGATTCTCGGACTGGAAGCAATAAGATTGGCAATCATGTTGGATATGAGTAAAAAATAGACAAACCTGCTCATGAATCATCCGCCTCTAATTCTTCTCTTCTATTCTTCCAAAACATTCGTAAATACGGCTCTCCGAAACTGTCTTTGTTTACCAAATACAACAACAGTCCAAGCATTCCAAGCATCATACCTGCAATACCAAACAACGTCGTATATACCAATAGTAAAAAACGGCAGACTCGAACAGCATAATTCATTTCACTGATTGGGATAACAAATGTGGAAATCGCTACAAGTGAGACGACGATGACCATGATGTTCGAAGTCAATGCAGCTTCTACTGCCGCGGTTCCAAGAATTAATCCTCCAACTGTTGTAGCCGTAGCGCTAATGCTATTGGGCAACCGCATACTAGCTTCTGTCAGTAGTTCGATAAATATCAACATGAAAAACACTTCAATAAATGATGGGTACGGAACACCAATCCTGCTCGCTGCCACTGTTAGCGCAAGTTCAGATCTGAGGACTTCCGGTGTATACGATGTGACGCCAACATATATAGCTGGCAGCATAATACATGTAAACAATCCCGCATATCGAAGAAATCGTATAAGCGTTACTACCCAAAAGGAATAATATGCATCTTCCATCGATAGCATAAAATCAAAGAATGTTGTAGGAGCAATAATTGCGTGAGGGCTTCCATCTACTAAGATAATGACTTTTCCACCCGCCACATTATGAAGAATCCGATCCGGTCGCTCAGTCAGAAGGCTCGTTGGAAACAAGCTGTATTTTTTATTGTTTAAGTAATATTGTAAGTCTCCACTTGCTTGAACCAGCTCTACATCCAACGTGAGAATGCGAGCTCTTATTTCCTTTAGCAGTTGAAGATTTACTTTTTCTCCATCGTAAATTAATGCAATATCGCGATTTGATACATCTTCCAATTGGATTGGTTCAATTATCAAGGACGGCTTGTGATAACGTTGCCGCATTAGATTAATATTCGTCTCTATACTCTCACTAAGTCCGAGTTGAGGACCGTGAATTGTAGGTTCCATAATGGCTTCTTGCACTGCATTGGCAGCTACCACTTTTAACTCCAGTAACGTTATTTGCTTGTCAATCATGACAAAAACATTACCCTTCGTAATTTCTATAAGAACCTCTTCATCTCCAGTTGGCATCTTGGTTTCATAAGGTAATGAAAAAATATACTCCGCAAAGTTCTGATCTGCTGACATCTCATAGAAAGGTTTTACTACAATTTCTTGTAGTTGCATAATATCCACTACACTTTTCAAATATAGCAAATGCACGATTCGATCTTTACTTTTCAAGGTTTTTTTCACTATATCCGAAGTGGGTTCCAATCGTTTAGCCAAACGTGTAAAGTATGCAGGTGGTTCTGTATGACTGGTTGTTTCATCCATACTCATCACTTCTTTCTCATCGAACAAGTTAGTTGTTAGTTTGTCCAATGAATGGAAGTTTAATCATAAGAGAGGAGGAATACTCCTCCACAATTAAATTTTCAAATAGTGTTTTATTAGATGCCAAATGGGTTATGGTATACAGAGGACTACATTTTTTGAAGCTATGAAAGGAGGATTCCCTATGAACTTAGCAGCAATTGGAGTACCTGGCTTAATCATTATTTTAGTAATTATATTAATTTTGTTTGGCCCCCGAAAACTACCTGAAATTGGTTCGGCAGTAGGAAAAACATTATCTGAATTCAAAAAATCGGCAAAAGACATCATGGATGACGATGATGAGCCTAAGAAGATAGAAGTGCAACAAGTTGATGCTAAAGATCAAGTGAAGTAATATTCTATACGTGAAAAAGCCAACCACTAATGTGATTGGCTTTTTCATGTATGATTCTATGCAGATTAAGTTAAAATCAGATACAGCATGAAAGACAGTATTTGCTGATTTATCCTATTCACTTCATTTCGGTACGTGCTTGCTTAATACTGGAAGAGTTTGTATTAGTAAAAGTTTCATTAAGCATCTCACTGTACCTCCAACATCTTCAATTAGAGTTGCCATCAAGCCATACGGGTTATCGAGAGTCATGGCGAATGTTGATATGTACAGAATCTACTAACGCCCAAAATTGGGATGTTGCTTTGGAAACTTGTTCATTCTTTGTCTTAATCATGACTGGTTCAACACGAAAATCAAATTGCTTTAATTCATAAATCTTCAATTGGTCCATTGGCACCGCATATGCTACACGTGGAATAATAGAAAATCCTAAACCTTTACTAACCATTGCGATAACAGTTGTCAGATCTTTGCTTTCCATTACAATATTAGGAGTAGTATGCGCTTCTTCAAAAGCTTTTAGGATCTTTTCATAGTAAGAGTGTCCTTCCATGGCAGCAAGCATAATAAAAGGATGCTTGGCGAGATCTTGAAATGTAACGTGCTCGGATGAAAAAACATTTCCCCAGCTCCGCGGACTTACCACCACGTATTCCTGTTGTTTTAACTCCAATACATCACAATGTGCACTATTTTCTAGTCGTAATAACAAAGCCACTTCAATTTCTTTATGATCCAGCTTCTTTAACAATTCCTCGGAACTTCCTTTTTCAATGCTGATTTTGATATCCGGAAACTGTTTACGATATATACTGATGTAGTCGACAAGCAAATTCAAGCAGGCAGACGAAACTCCAATACGTAATGTGCCTGCACTGCCACTTTCAATTTCCTCAATTTCTTTCTTAACATCTTCCATGCTACGCAATAACCTTTTTGCATATTGGTACAGGATGTGCCCTGTTTCTGTCAGCTCCCATTTTTGTCGATAGCGGTGAATCAATGTTGTGCCAAGCTCAGTCTCCAGCCTTTTTAATTGTTGACTGAGTGGCGGTTGAGCAATGTGTAGTATGAGCGCTGCTTTCGAAATACTTTCTTGGTCTACAATCTCCTTAAAATAATGCAACTGTTTAATATCCATGATTCCCACTCCGTTATAAACTATTTAATATGTCGTCTTTCATTATTATATATTATTTATATCTCCCTTTACGTGATAAAATTAGTTGAATCACATATCGAAAGCAGAGGTTTTCATCCAGATGAATAATATTTCCAAACGACTTACCCTATATGTAATAGGTTTATTTTTATTATCTCTGGGCGTTAGTTTCTCTATCCAGGCTAACCTTGGAGTTTCTCCTGTTTCATCACTAGCTTACGCGATCTCCCTTACGTCGGGTTTGACAATCGGGATCACGACAATACTTGCAAACATCTTATTCATTTTCGCGCAGATTCTATTGAATAAAAAACGTATCGGATTACGTGAATTTGTTGTTCAGTTAATTATTGTAATTCTATTTGGTCTGTTCATGGATGTTACATTAGCCATTGTGCAGATACTTCCTACACCTGACACATTAGTAGGTAAATATCTATTCCTTTTCATAAGTTTATATATTATATCTGCTGGATTGTTAGCCTATTTTTCAGCAGGATTGCCTTTAATGCCTTATGATGCACTAACCTATGTTGTAAGTGAACGTTTTAATATGAAATTTAGCAAAGCGAAAATATCCAGTGATTTACTAAACGTCGCACTTGCGGGTATCATTTGCTTAGTATTTCTTCAATCGCTAGGAGCCATTGGGATTGGAACCATTCTAGCCGCATACTTTATCGGGAAAATCCTTGGCAAGATGATGCCGCGATTCCAGCCATTACTTCAGAGCTGGGTGTATAAAAGTAAAGAGGATGTAACGATAGAAGAAAAAGAAGGAGTTGAACCTATTCAACAACAATTTCCATAAACAAGAGGAGATGTTAAAAGTCGTAATGAATACGGCTTTAACATCTCCTTTTCCTATCATTGAATGCTATTATCTATACTTACTGTTAGCCCAATCATTCTCCATGACAGATTTAGTTCTTATACACCAATTTAAACGTTTCACAAACTACTGGAATTTCATGATGGAAATCTTGATTAACTTCTTTTAATTCATTCGTGAAAAACTTTTCATGAACTTCTTGCCAATAACGCAATGAACGATCCCCTTCACCCTCCAAACTCGCATGTTCTTCCGTCACTTCATTGAAAGGCACTACTTTTACTGCTATATTTTCTACGACTGCGACCGCTATTCCATTGCCATCCAGAATAATATTGTGAAGACCTACCATTGGTAACGGTTCATTTTCTAATTCATAGAGCGTGTAGTTAGAAGAAGTCGCCGTTTTAGTTCCCTCTACTACCAATGAAGCAAGTTCATCCGCCATTTGTTTTGAATTACCAAATGACCAAGCTACGTACTGTTCAGGCGCATCGGGATGTGTTCTTTTGAATTTTTCCCATACCCGCTCAATTGACTCTTTACTAATATATTCTTTCCACGCGGTAATTCCGCCTTCCAATACCGTAACATCGTAATCTCTACTAGAAAGGATGTTAGCACATTTAGTTGCAGAATTTCCTGTTGTACACGTAATAATCATTTCTCTATTCTTCGGCAACTGTGGGAGCACATTCTCCACTTCATCATCTAACATAAAGATTTCCGTTTTCGGCACGTTTATATCCTCCACCGTGTTAGCTTCGATATGGAATTGATTATATTTATCCTCAGCACGTACATCTACTAGTACAAGTGCTTGTTCAGTTTGTATCTTCCTGAATAATTCCTCTGCAGTAATCATTTTAACCATAAACTGATCCAACCCCTAACTCTACTATGATACTTCTCATTATAGCTGTAATTAACTATTGTTTGTTATGGCAAGACGTTTTATATAGATGAATATATTTTTGAACAATAAAAAGATAGGTATCCTCCAAGAAAAGTAATTAGAGAACGTCCTATCTATTAGTAGTATGGAACACTAAGTTACATGTTATACATGATTTTAAAAAATACTCAGTCAAACCGGGTTGACTGAGTATTTTTATGCATTCACTTGTACAGGATCATGCCATGGATAGTTATTCGTTAAAACTGAAGCTAAGTCTTTGCTTTGCTGTTTACGCATTCTACGGATCTCTGCGCGCTGTGGTGCAGTTTCATGTAAATATTTTTCTTCTTCGGTTTCTGGAATGACACGCGGAACAGTCAACGGCTTTTTATTCTCATCCAATGCAACAAATGTTAACAATGAGGTGGCTGCAATTTTACAATTACCAGTTGCCAAATCTTCCGCAATCACTTTCACGAAAATCTCCATGGAAGATTTTCCAGTCCAAGTCACATATGACTCAAAGCAGACTGAATCGGAAGGACGGATTGGATACAGAAAGTCTACGGAATCCATAGATGCCGTCACACAGTCTGCTCTGCTGTGTCGAGCTGCTGAAATCGATGCAATTTGATCAATATCGCTCATTAAACGTCCGCCAAACAATGTATTATGGTTGTTTACATCGTTTGGAAATACTCTGCTCGTTCGTACGACCCTTGATTCCCGACACTGCTTTTCTAGTTTCATTGTAAATATGGCCTCCTCCAAGATGTGAACCAAATTACTCTATAAGTAATTTGAAAAGTTAAACAATTCTTTTTTTGTATATCATCTTAATATACTCTTCGTTCACAGAACTGTCAAGAATGTTTTTTCACACTTTTTGAATTACCTCTTCATACTTTCATGCAGCAACGGAATATCTTTTTCCTCTAGCAACCCTAAACTGATCAAGCCTTTCATAATACCATCTTCTGAACAAGATGCGGTCACGTGATCTGCTACTTCTTTTAATTCGGGTATAGCATTTTCCATTGCTACCCCAATACCTACTGTCTCGATCATTTGCATGTCATTGGCACCATCTCCAAATGCATAACTGTTTTCAATAGGGATATCCATATGTTCAAGCATTTTTTGTATACCGATGGCCTTAGAAGCTCCTTCAGGCAACATATCTACGGAGTTTTTATCCCACCTAATAAAGGAATAATCCTTGAATAACTCCATATACTTTTCAGTTTCCTTTGGAGTAGAGTAAATTTGCACTTGATTCACAACAGAATGAGAATATACGTTAGGATCTACAGGTGGGTACGGTATTTTTAAACGTGCAGTTCCTTCCTGAACAAGAGGATGTTCTTCGACGTTCGACACGAACGATTCAAACGTGGAGTATGTCAATCCATGTCCTTGTTTATGCGCAAGTTCGGTAAGTTGTTGTATAACTTCTGGCTTCATAGGATTCGAGTAAATTACTTCCCCTTCCAGTACCACATGCTGCCCGTTCATGGAAACATAGGAATCAAATGAAAGTTCTTCTAGCAACCATTTGAACATAAGTGGAGCTCTACCAGTACAAATTACAGTGTATATGCCTTTGTCGCGTAGTGCCTTAAGAGATTGTTTCGTCGATTCTAAAATTGTTTTGTCGTGGTTCATTAATGTTCCATCTAAATCAAAAAACACTATTTTTTTATCTTGATTCACTTTGTAAACCCCTTTCATTTCTTGTTGTCTATCTCGTAGTTTATCAATTACTGATCACATATGCCTTGAAGTTGCTCGAAATTTTAATATACATGTGCTAAAACTAAAAAAATGCATTTGATATTTTCATAATAGCCGGTTATTCTTTTTCTACAGTATATTTATTTAGAAGTACTAGATGGAGGTTATGGGCATTTACTTACTGGATGGCCCGAAGCAGCTTTATCACCAATGCGTCAACTGTCTATGTTGAGCAGGATTCACGATTTAGTTAGTGAAGACTCACAGTTTATAATTGCAACACATTCCCCAATTCTACTATCCTTTCCTGGTGCAAAAATCCTCGAATTCACAGATGAAGGTGTGCAAGAAACACCGTTGGAAGAAACAAGTCACTACCAAATAATGAAGCAGTTTTTTGATGATAAGGAGCGTATGTTACATTATTTGCCAAAATAAATGAATTGGAAGAAAAAACGATTATTTCCGAGGAAATAATCGCTTTTTGTCATTCCTTATTTTCTTTTTTTACTTGTTCTCTCGCTTCCTTCTTTATTTCTTCTACTTGTTCTTCAGCTTTTTTTGCTGCATCGTTAGCTAATTTCGCTGAACTCTTATCCTTATCATCTTTAGGTGTATCTGCATAACTCTTCGTCATTTTCCACACTCCTGTCTGATTAAGTAACTTTATTATTCCCCAGATTCATGAAATAAAAACACACGTTTTTAATTACCTGTTTTTTCATGATACAATAAGGATAGAATTTAGGAAAGGTGGACTACTTGTGTCTAAGAAATTGGCTATCTATTTGTCCATGCTTGTCATCGGCTTCACATTTTTATTTTTAGCGGTCTTTCTCGATTTACCTGAAAAATTAAAGTGGCTGTTTTTAGCGATCGCAATTATATTAAATGTTACGTGTGCTGTAGCCGCTATGAGAATCGGCTTGAAAGAGATGAAACCCACTAAAAAGTAAATATCTTTTTGCAGAAAGAAGTGCTACCTATGAAGCGTTCTGCTAGTTATCGTATTATACGCATCGTCTGGATGGCGGTCATTTTTTTTATTCAAGTCCTATTATTCCAGAAACGTCACCGGGGTAATTTCACACCGACTGTCACCGAAAAATGGAATACACTTGTTACGAATCAAGCAAAAGTCTATAAAAAGACGGCTCTTGAATTAGGTGGATTACTCGTCAAACTAGGGCAATTCCTCTCAACACGTGCAGATATCATGCCCGCATCATTCATTGAAGAATTAGAAGGTCTGACTGATCAAGTAACACCGGTCCCTTCCGAAATGGCATTACAATTACTAGATGATGAATGGGAAAAACCGCATAGCGAGTATCTTAGGGATATTACGTCGAAGCCTGTCGCATCCGCATCTATCGGCGAAGTATACAAAGCAGTATTACATAATGGGGCAGAAGTTGCTATAAAAATTCAGCGTCCCAATATCGAACGAATTTTGCGTGCAGATTTTAATGCAGTACGAATTGTAATTTGGCTTGCGAAGAAGTGGTCTTCATTAAGCAAACAGATTGATTTGAATGTACTGTATAAAGAAATGACAGATGTAATCGGAGCGGAATTGAATTTTTTGGAGGAAATAAGAAACGGACGAGGTTTTGCTGAACGCTTTCCTAATATGACAGGGGTAAAATTTCCCGTCTACTATGATGAATATTCGACTCGCAAAGTGCTTGTAATGGAATGGATTGAAGGTTCTAAAATAACCGATCTGGCATTTCTCGAAAAGCATCATATTGATCGCAAAGATCTATCTAACCGGCTCTTTCGTTTATTTTTAGAACAAGTCCTTGAAGGTGGTCAGTTCCACGCGGATCCTCATGGCGGCAATATTCTTATACGGCCAGACGGTACGCTCGTATTGATCGATTTTGGTATGGTAGTAAATATTACAAAAGAAGATGCGGACGCAATGTTCATTATTACGGAAGGAATAATTTTGAAACAATACAATCGGGTCATCGACGGACTTGAAACTATGAATTTTCTGTTGCCAAACGCGGATCGTAAAGTATTGGCTGACGCAATCGAAAAAGTTGTTAAAGCGTACGAATCTAATGATTTATATGATATGAATAGTATGGTTGTAGAGAATATTCTACAAGATTTGCAAGTCATTGTCCGAACTCAGCCTGTTCAAATGCCTGCTGAATTTGCTTTTTTAGGTCGTGCAGTCTCAGTATTTGTCGGTGTACTTTATATACTAGATCCTGAAATAGATCTACTCGCTATTACACGCCCCCGTTTAGTTGTGTGGGCAAAGAAAAAGAGTAAAGATAAGAACCCATTTACGAATAGAAAAGAATTTCAACGCTCAGTATTAAACGGTGTTGGACAGGTTGGTAGCTTTCCTCGAAAAATCACCTCTTTTTTGGAGCAACCTGCATTGATCCATACCTACCTCATACAACGAGATATAGACCAGCGTGAATTTCAAGTGAAGATGCAAAATCGTCTATTCGCCGGATTCATCGCGGTTGGATCTTTTGCTACACTTACTTATAGCTTGATAAATTTCCATAGCGAACTGGCGATTGGATCTAGTGTAATACTACTCATTTCATTTTGGAAATATCGTCACTTAGGAAAATAAAAATCAGGGGCTCAGTAGCCTCTGATTTTTTTATTTACCTTATTTCCGTGATCATCCGTTGTTGGATATAACTCTTTAGCCCTTCGACCGAATATACATCCCGCTTTGGAATGATATATGCGCTTACCGTACTCGTATATATGTAGAAATAATCCGTGTCTTCTATCAGTTGTTTCACGCCAGCCCATTGTACGTTTGTTTCACCAACAGCTGTCTGATCTGTTATACCTGTTTTATTCATCTTCATAGAGTGTTCTCCAACAAGCCCTTCATTCTTACCGCCTCTAAGCATCTTGCTCACTTGCCGTGTAATATGAAAGTAAAAATACTTAGGATAAAAGATCACCCACAGAATAGCCGTTACTCCAAATGTAGCAAATAACGGACCTTTCGCCATATCTGTAAAAACAGATAAAAAATATGCAAACAGTAAAAATATTAGCGGCGATATATACCGCTGCCATTGCAATGAATTTTTACCGACTTTAGACGTTTTTACATGATACAAATTAAAAGCTACCACATCTTGTTCCGTTAAATCATACTGGATTTCCATTTATTCCTCCCGCAAGGTGTGCTGTATCATTTAACAGCAAGCAACTTTTCTCTTCTATATTTATTATAGTCAATGAAGTATTATCGATCTTGACTGTATATGTTTCATCTTCCATTAAAGCCACAATGATCCGTTTGATAAAACTCCCATGACTCACAACGATCAGTCGTTGATGTCGATTCTTCTCGATCTGTTCATTCACAAATTCAAGACCTCGCGCTACAACACTTTCCGCCGTTTCAAACTGTAAATCTAATTCCCTCCACTGTGGTCCCCACTTCTGCTGTCGCTCTGATTCCGTCGTTCCTTCAATCAACCCGCCACTACGCTCACGCAGTCGATCATCTTCCACGACTTCAACTCCCGACTGCCTAGCAAGTAAATCTGCTGTCTGTCTAGCGCGTGTCATAGGGCTAGTAAAAATGACGTCCCATTCCTCACTTGCCAAGCGCAATGCCAACTTTTTTGCAGTCTCTATGCCTTCTTCATCCAACGGTATATTTGAACTTCCTTGTGCACGCCCTTCTATATTCCAAGCAGTCACACCATGCCGTACAAAACCAATAATGGTCAAATCAATCCCCCCTAAATAGTAGGTCTGAAAGATGGCGTTCTTTTGATCCAGATATAATTCAACACAACACCAAGTAATAATATAAATGCTCCAAAATAGAACGGAAAATCTACATCGACATCAAATAATGCTCCACCGATGATTGGACCAAATACATTTCCAATACTCGTAAACATCGAGTTCATACCACCGACAAATCCCTGTTCATTTCCCGCAATTTTTGACAAATAAGAGGTTGCTGCTGGTCGTATCAAATCAAACCCTACAAAGATAATCATTGTAACGGCCAGTACGGAAAAATAACTTTGAACGAACGTTGTCAGAAAAACTAAAATGGACGAAAAAACTAAACAGAATAAGATTAGACGTTTCTCCCCTATCGTTCTCGCAAGCTTGTCGAATAATACGACTTGTGCAACTGCTCCGACTAACCCGCCTCCTGTAATGATGATCGCAATGTCTTTGGGTGTGAATCCAAACTTATGATCAACGAACAAGCTGAAAATCGATTCAAATGAAGCTAAACCAAAAGATAAAATCAATATAATAATAAAGACAATGAAATAATGACGCGCAAAGATCCGCTTTAATCCCGGTTTAGTTGCGTCCTCCGCTACCGATTCTCGATAACGTTCCGGTTCACGCAATGCAATAAAGGAAAAGATCGCTGCAAACAGAGCGAGTCCCCCCGCAAAGAAGAAAGGAACCCGAGTACCATATATCGCCAGAAATCCGCCAATCCCTGGACCTAATATAAATCCCGTAGATATGGCAGCGGACATAAAGCCTAATGCCTTTGAACGAGTTTCCATTGTTGTAATATCTGCAATAAAGGCAGTAACAGCTGGCATAATGAAAGCCGCACTAATCCCGCCTAGAATCCTGGATGCAAATAATACCGGCAAGGTCTGTCCAATCCCGAACAAGAATTCGGAAGAACTAAAAATGATTAACCCAACGACAATCATTTTTTTTCGACCAACTGTATCTACCCATCTTCCTGAAAAAGGTGAAACAAGCAGTTGAGCCATCGCAAAAGTCGCGAACATATAGCCAACCACTGTACCCGATATATGTAATTCATTCATTAAACTTGGCATAACTGGTATAACTAATCCAATTCCCAAAAATGCTATTAGTAAATTGGTCAGTAGCAGACCTAACGTGATGGTTTCCTTTTTCATCTACTCTCTCCTACGCTCATTCTAAGTTGATATTGGAATATCATAGCAACCACAGAATAAAGTTACAAGAAGAAAAGATTCGGAATTTTAGTGATTTCACCACTTTATTTTCAAGAACTGCTGAACGAGTTGTTGTCGTGCATTTTCATGTAATGGCCAGCTTTCCATTTCAGTCACAATTTGATCACGTGTTCCAAAACCTTTAACGAATCCATTCAATCTTGCCGCAAATGTAGAATGGATCAGCGACTCTGCAGAAGGATATAATGAATGTAACTGCTCCAATACATTCGGATAACGCTTCAAATAATATTTCTGATGGCGGTTCTCAGCTAATGTAAAATGGCCTAATGGGGTGATTTCCGTTTCAATTGGTTCTCCAAGCTTTATCTCCATTTCCCTCTTGACTAAACCGATTATCTGTTTTTGTTGCAGGTTGTGATAGCGCAATGATGAAACATATTGTTGCCCTTTGTATTGATCACGGTTTGGATAATGATTACGCCAAAAATGTAGAAGTATTTCCTCGTAAGAAATACTCGTCGGGTCATAATCAATTTCTATCGTTTCAGTATGATCTTCCATCGTCTGGTATGTTGGCGCTGGCGTAGTTCCGCCTGTGTATCCTACACGTGTTCTAATGACACCTGGCAAGCTGCCAAAGCGCGCTTCAGGTCCCCAAAAACATCCCATTCCAAATGTCGCGGTCTTCAACACTCTGTTCTTCGTTAGCTCTTCATCTATTTCAGTAGTGGTTATCATGGCGATCCCCCCTTTATGTTCATTGTACTATACTCGTTATTATTTCATAAAAAACAGAGTCCATTTTGAGAAGGACTCTGTATGAAACGTATTATGTTTTTTTACACTTTCCCCACTCATCTTCTAGCATACCGTATACGATTAAATCATGATAATGGTCATATAAAAACTCGCCGTCACGAATGACTCCCTCTTTCTTAAATCCTAATCGCTCAGGAACTGCCCGACTTCTTTTATTCTCCGTAGCACATCGAATTTCTACACGGTGTAGGTCATATTCTTCAAATGCATAATCTACCAGCGCAGACACCACCGCCGTCATTATACCTTTTCTTTGATAATCTTGAGCTAGCCAATAACCAATACTCGTTTGCCTATTTGTATAGTTAACTGAATGGAATCCACCAAAACCTGCCAGAGCTCCTTTATACAATATCCCTGCCTGGAATCCATCTTCTTCAGCGAATTGTCGTAACCACGCATTTATGATTGGACCATACTGATCCACATCCGTCATGGAATCAACCCACGGCAACCACTCACGTAAGTACTCCCTTGATCCATCTACAAGAGCGAATAATGCTTCTGCATCTTTCTGTCCTACCAGTTTCAATGAAATATCCTCTGTCACTTGATGTACAAACATAGCATAGCTCCTTTAATAGCCGTCAATTTATTCCGTGAACATTCACTATACCCTGGCTTTACAGCTGTCGGAAAAAACCACCGGAGCTTTTTAGCATAATTAGAAGAGGGTTAGTATATGATATCTTATTTTTCATGAGTATTTTTAATACCTAATTACGTCGCTTTATTCATCACGAATATCTAATCCTAACATGGCAGCAAATTGAATCGCCTGCATAGAGGACACGACACAACCATCTAAATCTCTTATAGATACTGTCATGCTCTCGAATTCTGAAGTGTTGATCTCCACTCCTTTTAGAGGTGTCTCATCAAAGCTTGCAGCATCCAGATTACACTCCATAAAGTATGTCTTTTTTAGTTTACAATCAAAAAAGTCCACTTCTTTCACTTGGCAGGTATCGAACCAGACTCTTTCCCATCTTGTATGGACAAATGCAGAAAGATTGCATATACACTCCTCCAATATCACATCCGTGAATCGAGCATTTGCAAAGTTAACACCAAGCATTTTGCAATTATGAAAACTCACACGGTGAATACTAATACCCGTCAAGTCCGCACTAGAGAAATCACAGTTTTCAAATCGAACATCTGTAGCGAATAGCTCTGGTAAAACAGCTCCTTGAAAGCTGGAATTCCTAATAAGCATACTTGTTAATTGCGCACGTTCTATTGTTTGCCCATCTATTCGCGAATCGACAATACTTGTGTTTTGCAAGAATGGATCCTCTTCGTGAAGTAGGTCTTGTAACTGTCCCGACGTTAAATGCTCGGGTATTTTAGGTTGATTTATTTTCATAAGTAGATCTGCTCCTCAAGCTTTTATAAAAGATTTATCGTGTTACGAGTGGTACCATGATTAGAAGGGGTGACTATTATGGAAATTAATGATCAAGCACGTAAAGAGCTTTTAGCGCAAATAGAAGACCTGTCCGATGAAGTGATTAATCGAAAACCAGCTGAAAACAAATGGTCTATTAAACAAATTGTACAACATCTGTACTTAATGGAAGGTAGCGTTGCTAAAACTATTCAGACTAAGCTTTCTAACGGTGATCAAAACATCACGACAAAGAAGCCGATTCAACTGACTGTGGATCGTTCTAAAAAAGTAGATGCGCCTGATTTCCTGACACCAACTCCAGACTTTTCTACTCTCCATGACTTGAAGAGCAAGCTCTCTGCTACTCATTCGGCTTTACATGATATAGTCAAAAATGCAACAGAAGATCAATTAGCAGTGAAGTCTTATCCTCATCCTGTTTTTGGTGAAATGAGTCTTACGCAGTGGATTCCATTTGTCGGTTATCACGAACTACGCCATGTTGAACAAATTCAAGAAGTAAAAGAACAACTCGGTATCTGATAAAGACCTCTACCATAACATTTCGTAATGGTAGAGGTCTTTTTACTATCGCTGAATATAGTAAATGGCTTGCTGAATACTTGAAAAGGTTTTTAGTATTTGCTGTGGATCTTTAGCTGACGCTAATTTTTGTGCAAGATCTGGCGAGATGCCTGTAATATAAAGCTGACATCCCATAAGCTTTAATACTTGTTGGATTTCTAGCAACCGATCAATCGAAGTTCCTTGTTGCCAATATAAACCCGTTATATCAATCATTACATGATCTACTTCATTTAAGTGAACGTAGTCACTAAGCTTCGTAATTAATAAATTAAAACGTTCTTCAGTCATTTCACCAATTAATGAAACAGCCGCTAGATTATCGTAAATTCTCATGATGGGTAACATGAGTTGTTCTATTTCATGATCCTTTGTATGTAGCTCTTCAATTTGCCTGTATTGTACAGAAACGTCTGTCTGTGTACCAATACAATATGGTACCCCATCAATAACGGTTGGACGAAGACTGAGTCGATTCCAAAATAACGTACCGTCTTTTTTATAGTTTTTCAATACGATTGTAAGAGGTGTTCTTTCTGAAACCGCTTTTCTAATTTTCGAGACTGTACTAGGATCTGTATCCTTACCTTGAAGAAATCTACAATTACGCCCAAGTACTTCTTCTTGAGTATACCCTGTCATCGTTTCGAATGTTTTGTTAGCAAAAATTATTGGATTATCATCTTTCGAATCATCCGTTACCAAAGCTCCAACTCTACTTCCATTAATGATCGCTTCCATCAATTGACTTTGAACCGCCGCCGTTAATTTCTTTATTTTAAACACATCCTATCAATTCATATGACATTTATTATTTTAATAGTAGCATATTACTTCATAAAACATACAAATCATCTGAATCATCGTTGGCTTTACTATGATAAAAAGAAACATCCCTCTGATACTTGCAAATCAGAGGGATGTTGTTTTATACATGTGTAGCTTGCATCTCAGCAAGTTCTTTCTCTGAACATAATACAAAATGTTCAGGTGCCACTTCACGAAATTCCACTTTATCGTCAGGTCCATATTGATGATCCTTCGGGTTATACGGGTGGCGCACACGGGAACGTTCATAAATTGGGTCCGGTAGTGGAATCGCTGACAGCAAAGATTTTGTGTAAGCATGCATTGGATTTCGATATAATTCATCCGCTGGAGCCATCTCCACCAGTTTGCCGAAGTACATCACGCCAATACGATCGGAAATGTATTTAACCATCGATAGATCATGAGCAATAAATAAATATGTCAGCCCTTTTTCTACCTGTAATTCTTTTAACAAGTTGACGACTTGCGCTTGGATTGAAACGTCTAGTGCAGATATCGGTTCATCCGCAATGATGAATTCAGGATCCACAGCTAATGCACGTGCAATTCCGATACGCTGACGCTGACCACCTGAGAACTCATGCGGATAACGCTCAGCATGTTCACGATTTAAGCCAACAATCTCAAGCAAATCAATGACCCGTTGCTTTCTATCCTTTTTACCATTTACTAGACCATGTATATCTAGTCCTTCTGCAATAATATCCAAAACTTTCATCCGTGGATTCAAAGAAGCATATGGATCTTGGAAAATCATTTGCATCTTTCTATTCAGTTCGTGATTTTCCTTTTTACTTTTTGGTGCGTGTACATCTACACCATTATAGAGAACTTGACCCGCTGTCGCATCATATAATCGGATCATTGTACGCCCTGTTGTGGATTTACCGCAACCTGACTCCCCTACTAAACCAAATGTTTCTCCACGTTTTATAGTGAAACTAATATCATCTATCGCACGGACTTCAGTAGATTTCCCTGCATTAAAATATTGTTTAAGGTTACGTACTTCAATTAAATTGTCTGACATCACACAGTACCTCCCGTCTGATCAACATAGTACCGGCTACCTTTAAATGTTTTCATACGCTCAATAATAAGGGCAGGCGGTTCAACCTGTGGTGCCTGAGAATGCAATAACCATGTCGCTGCGTAATGTGTATCGCTCACTTTGAAGAAGGGAGGTTGACGCTCCATGTCGATCTTCATTGCATATTCACTGCGCAATGCAAATGCATCACCTTTTGGAGGATTTAATAAATCTGGAGGTGTGCCGGGAATCGCATACAGCTTTTGATCTTCTAAATCCATAGACGGCATTGAACTTAGTAAGCCCCATGTATAAGGATGTTGGGGATTATAGAAGATTTCATCTACTGTACCAATTTCTACGATTCGTCCACCATACATAACAGCTACCCGATCAGCAACGTTTGCTACTACGCCAAGGTCATGCGTGATAAATATGATAGAAGTATCGGTCTTCTTTTGGATGTCTTTCATCAATTCGAGAATCTGCGCTTGAATCGTGACATCTAGCGCTGTTGTCGGCTCATCTGCAATCAATACTTTCGGATTACATGCAAGCGCAATCGCAATAACGATTCGCTGACGCTGTCCACCAGAAAATTGGTGAGGGTACATCTTGTACCGATTTTCCGCATTCGGTATACCGACCAAATTCAATAGTTCAATTGTCTTTTTACGCGCTGCTGATTTATTGAGCTTCTGGTGTTTTATGATCGGCTCCATGATTTGTCTTCCAATGGTCATAGTTGGATTTAATGAAGTCATTGGATCCTGGAAAATCATCGATATATCTTTTCCCCGAATTTTTCGCATATCTTTTTCAGGAATTTTCGTCAAATCTTTTCCCTCAAATAGAATTTCTCCATTCTTATATTCAGCACTTGATTCAGGAAGAAGTCTCATGATAGATTTCGTCGTTACAGATTTACCGGATCCCGACTCCCCTACAATAGCGAGCGTCTCTCCTTTTTGCAAATCAAAATTTACCCCACGAATTGCTTTCACTTCACCTGCAAATGTATGGAAGGAAAGCTCGAGATCTTTTACTTCTAATATGTTTGTCAACTTGCTCTCCTCCTCTTAATCTTTCATTTTAGGATCTAGTGCATCACGCAGTCCGTCACCTATCAGGTTAAATGCAATCATAAGAACACTAATGACAATGGCCGGGAACAATAATACGTATGGCTGATTCTCCATCACTTTGTATCCGTCGTTGATCAATGTACCTAATGAAGCAGCTGGTGGCTGGAGTCCGATTCCAATAAAGCTCAAGAATGCTTCAAAGAAAATCGCATTTGGAATCGTGAACATCGTATTGATGATGATGATCCCTAGCATGTTCGGCAGTAAGTGTTTCGTAATGATTTTTCCATCTTTGGCGCCTAGCGTACGTGATGCCAATACGAATTCCTGTGATTTATATTTCAATGTCTGAGCACGGACAATACGTGACATTCCTATCCAACCCGTTATGGTGATCGCGACAATGATGGCGGTTATTCCAGGGTCCATAATCATAATCATCAAAATAACGACAATTAATGTAGGAATTCCAATCAAGATCTCGACAATGCGTTGCATGATATCATCTGTACGTCCACCGAAGTATCCAGAAATCCCTCCGTATGCAACACCTATAACCATATCAATAGCCGCGGCTACGAATGCGATGAATAGTGAAACACGAGTACCTTCCCATAGTCTCGTAAACAAGTCTCGACCAAGTCCATCTGTACCGAACCAATAATATTCATCGACTTTTTTCATTTCGTATAGATTGACAGTCTTCCCTGCTAGCTTACCATCCCCATCAAAAAATCCTGTTGCTTCAATACCCGGAATTTTAGGCGGTAAGTTTGCATGGCGTAAGTTTTGCGCATCTCCCGCATGTCCATTTAAATGGGGGCCGATGAGCGCCATAATTATAACTACTAAAAGAATAATCATACTGACAATAGCAGCTTTATTCTTGCGGAGGCCTAACCACGCATCCTGCCAGAAACTTAAACTCGGTTTCTCAATTCGTTCGGAATGATGCGCGTCGATTGTCAATCGCTCAAAATCTTCTGGTGTTAATCTTTCTTGTTCGTTTTCATTGCGCATTATCCCTTACCTCCAGACACACGAATACGTGGGTCGATAACCCCGTATAAAATATCCACAATAAAAATAACTGCAATAAGGAAAGCCGAGAACAATAATGTCGTACCCATGATCGTGGCGTGGTCATTCGTCATGATAGACGATACGAACTGTTCACCTATTCCTGGAATAGCGAAAATTTGTTCTACAACAAGTGAACCCGTCACCAAACCAGCTGCTAGTGGTCCAAGAACTGTAATCAAAGGAATTAATGCGTTTCGGAATGCGTGTTTGAAAGCAATTTCGAAACCATTGGCACCTTTTGCTTTAGCCAACATAATATAATCTGAATTCAATACCTCAATCATCTCAGTCCGTATGAAGCGCGCGGATAGGGCAAGTGGCCCCATAGCGAGTGCAAGCGATGGCAGGACACTAGATTTCCAACCGTCATTCCACAATCCGACTGGTAATAGATGCCACTCTGAAGCAATCCAATATTGTAGCAACGATGCAAATACAAAGGACGGAATGGAAATACCTAGTATCGCAAAAAAGGTGCTTCCGTAATCCCAGAATGTATTATGCTTCAATGCAGCAAGCATACCTAGCAGAATTCCAACAATAGTCCCGAAGACCATCGCTTGCGCTCCCAAGATTAAAGAAGGTTTCAATCTTGTAGCCAATAAATCGTTGACACTCTTTCCTTTAAATACAAAAGACGTACCCAAATCACCTTTCGCCAAGTTTTTCATATAGATTGCATACTGCACAGGCTTAGGCTTATCGATTCCATACTTCTTTTCAACAATTGCTTTCTGTGTATCATTCAATTTGTTGTAAGAAGCAATCGGTGAACCTGGCAATGTCTGCATAAGGAAAAAAGAGGCCGTTGCAATTAAAAACAACGTTATGAACATATATACTATACGTTTTCCAATATACTTAACCACGGTATGTTACACCTCCAAAAGAGTTTCTTACTTATTATGCAAGTAACCACTTGACATTTTTCGACAGTAAATTAAATATTGAAATTATTCGTTGTTACTAAAAAGAGAGTATATGGATATCTACCCCCATATACTCTCCCCTATTAAACTTAAATCTTTACTACACTACAATTATTTACCTGAAATGTACGCCCACTTATAGCTATAATCTGCACCAAATGGGTGATCCACTAAGCCTTTGAAGTAAGGCTTATGCAAGAAAATCAAACCACGCTGATAAATTGGTGCAATTGCAGCATCTTCATCAAGTAGAATTTTCTCAGCTTTTGCGAATGCTTCATAACGTTCTTGTGGTTTAAGCGCCAAATCGCCTTTGGAGTCTTCAATCAACTTATCGTACTCAGGATTAGAGTAAGACATTAAGTTGTTTGTTCCATCTGTTACAAATAGATCCAAGAATGAAATTGGATCTTGGAAGTCTGGTCCCCAACCTGATACTTGAATATCATAGTCTTGGTTACCGTCCAAATCCAGACGTACAGAGAATGGTACTTCTTTCAATGAAATTTTTAGTCCTTCAAGGTTACTTTCTAGTTGAGACTTGAAGTATTCATCCATTTTCTTGGAAGCTTCTGTATCTCCACCTAGAATTTCAAGATCAAGAGATTCAACGCCCAGTTCTTCAAGGCCTTTTTTCCAATGATCTTGTGCTTCTTCCACATTGTACTCCAAGTGGTCGCCGCTTAACTCACGGAAATCTTTTTCATTTTCATCAAATGCAAAATTTGTTGGTACTAAGAAGTTTGCTGGTAATGAACCGTTAGCTAGTACTACATCTGTCATATCTTCCTTTTCGAAAGCTTTAGCAATAGCTTTACGGATGTTCTCATTAGCAAGTGGTGTTTCTTTACCATCGCGCTCTTGATTAAATTTGAAATAGAATACAGATGTTTCTGGTTGAACCACTGCTTCTTCATCATCGCGATATTGCTGAGCTAGATCACCAGACATTTCTGCTCGATCCAATTTTCCATTCTGATAAAGTTTTACTGCGGTTGCAGGGTCTTTTACTACGTTTACATGAATTTCATTTAGCTTAACATTTTCTGCATCCCAGTAGTGTTCGTTCTTAACATAAGTCCAGCTATCTCCCGTTCCATCCCATTTAGTTAAAACGAATGGTCCGTTTGAAAGAAGGTTATCAGAGTTTGTTGCAAATGCATCCGCTTTAGAAGCTACAAACTCTTCTTTAAGTGGATAGAAAGTTCCGAATGACATAAGTGACAAGAAATAAGGTACTGGACGTTCCAGTGTTACTTCAAATGTCTTTTCGTCTATAGCTTTAACTCCAAGCTCAGATACTTCCATTTTTTCTTCAGAAATAGCTGTCGCATTTTTCACTACGCCAGACATCATGAATGGTCCATAAGGTGAACCGGTTGCGGGATCAATTGCACGCTGCCAAGCATACACGAAATCATTTGCTGTAACAGGTGTTTCATCAGCCCACATAGCATCGCGAAGTTTGAATGTATACGTCAATCCATCTTCACTTACTTCCGCTTCCTCAGCAGCCATTGCAGGTTCTGCAATATTTTCTTGGTTTAATCGATATAAACCTTCGTTGATATTGTTTAAAACGTTGAAGCCTACTTGATCTTCTACGATGGATGAGTCAACAGATGGGATAGCTGCCCGTTCTGCCAAGTAAAGAACCTGTTCTGCATCTGGCTCTCCGTCTTCGTCTTTGGCATGCTTTTTTTCTTCAGTTGCTGCATCTTTGTCCTTGTCGTCTCCGTCTGCTGCTGGCTTCTCTTCGTTTTTCGAACCGCCACATGCAGCTAAGAACATACTTAAGACTAATGTTAGTGCCATTAATATAAGCCACTTACTTCTCTTCAAATTGTTGACCTCCCCTTTGATGTTTTTGTAGTCCTAACTTTTTCATTATACAAGAAAAATGTATAGATGTAAACGCTAACAACACTATTGTCGTAATTTTGAACCATTATGGAAGATTCTACACATTTTAATATATATCTAGTATGATAGAAAGTAGTTACTCACTCTATAAATGAAAAGAAGGATTCCATATGAAACGTAATATTATTGTATTTCTACTATCTCAATTAGTAATTGTTATTTCCGTTTATTCAGTATACGATGAAATTTCGCTACTCGGCTATATTAATGTCTCCTTTTTCGTCAGTGGGTTTCTGCTATTTATCGGTGCAGTGGTATTCATTATCCGTACAGGCTCTTTTGACTTTTTCATGAAGAGTACACGAAAGGTCTTTGCTTTAAAAGGCCAGAGGGAAGCGCTAGATTCGATGCGGGCCCCATCTGAGACGATATCAATGAGTCCGGCATGGTTTTTCACCGCTGGTATCCCAACTTTCCTTTTGATGATTGTTGCGCTTCTGGTATACTATTTATAATTTTTAATCCTGACAGAACACCTTAGGTCTATTATTTTCCACATTAAAAGAGCCCTTCCTTAAGGAAAGGCTCTTTTCGTAGTTATTTACGTTCTTCTACGTCTAATTTACTTCCATCATTAAATTTAATTTCCACTTCAATCTTCTCGTAATTTGCATCCAAGCCAAAGACTTTCAGCACTTGATCAATCGCTTCCTGGTTTGTGCTATCTTTTGTCAAATCGAGTTGTTTAACCTTAGGGTATAAATCATCAAATGCTTCTTGATTTTTTAGGTATACGTCATTTACCTCATCTTTCACTTTCGCTTCAATTGGTTCGTTTTTGTCTTGTTCAATTTCTGCTTCGTATTCTTTATCTCCACTGTACGAAACCTCTATCTTGATTTCTTCAAATGAAAGTTTATCCATATCTGCTTTCATATTATCCGTCGCAGAATCTGATTGTTGTACAGCGTCTGTGTTACCTTCGTCGACGGTGTTTTTGTTAGCATCTTCAGTTGCAGGCTCCAAAGGTTGTTCCACAGGGGGCGTTGTGCCTGAGTTTTTTTCCACAGTATCATTCTTTGTATCAGTCCCGCATGCCGCGAGGCTGAGTGCCATGACAGATATTCCAGTTAGTAACAGACGATTCATATACTATTCCTCCTAAAAGTTGTCTTACTTTTATTGTTACCCATATTTCTATGTTTTAATCGCTTAGTTTTAATTAATGAAGGGTATGTTGTACGTAAAGGAGTGATTCTTATGAATAATCAAGGTTCCTTAACCGCTAAAGAAGCTATTGATTCTATTGAATCAGCAGTGCGTACAGAAAATCATTTACGTCGTGCACACGCAATAGGTGTCGCATTTGATGCGACTTTCCAGCCAACTGGGGCTGCTGTACCTTGGACAATAGCTGCTCATCTACAACAAACAGAAGTTCCTGCTGTTGTACGTTTTTCTCACAGTTCTACAAGCCGAAACTCAAATGAGCAATTGAATCCAGTTAAAGGAATGGCAGTGCGCTTTCAGTTATTTGATGGTACTTTCACAAACTTGACTATGGCCAATATACCCATCTTCGTCAGTAAAACTCCAGATGCCTTTATTCGGCTAATACAGGCATTCGATTCCAATAGTACATGGTCACAACGAATAAATGCACTGATACAGGATACAGAGCACAAAGCATTTGGTTCCATTTTTAAAAAACTACACCCTTTTCGTAATTTCGAGTCTCTTCATTACTATTCTATCCATGCGTATTATTTGATAAATAAGGACTTTCAAAGACAAGCCGTCCGATTCGAATGGCAACCTCTTCCGCAAAATGATGATGGGAATGTCAACAACTCTATGGAAAATGAACTCATTCATAAGGTTAAACTAGACCAGTCTATACGTTTTCGCTTACTCATACAATTCGCTGAACCAGGAGATGCAATTGATGATCCTACTATCGCCTGGCCCGATGATCGAGAAAAAATTGAAGCAGGAATCCTGACACTGAAATCTCTTCGTGCAGATAACGCAGAGTCCTTCATCTTTGATCCAACAGTCACTATAGAAGGAATAGAATGCAGTGACGACCCAATATTACATTTTCGTTCCAAAGCATATGCTGAATCTGCCAAGCGACGTGGCGTTAGGTAAAAAGATGAAAACTTTAATTTAAAATTATACAAGTTTTAACAGCATATTTTTCGACACTACCATTTTAGTCATCCTATTCAGACCAAGTTTGCAAACATACATTCATGAATAATGGCGGTCAATCGTTAACGTTTCTACAGTTAGTTACTGAAACCTTTATTGGATGGCTGAAAATATGGAAAAACATCCCGTTATTTACTAAGAAATGAGGCTGGGACATAACTTAAAAAACAGTCCGTTCCCCTACGCTACACTCTTGATTACTAACTAATTAAACTTTATAAATAAGTTTCAGTGAATTAAAAAAGGTATGAAGGTGTCTTCTCCTTCATACCTTTTGAGGTTTTGTCCCAGCCTCATTTTTCATTCACGATCTTCTGATAATCCTCTACGTTGAATACTTCCCCATTCACGTTTTCTGCGCAGTGCACTACTAATTCCCTCCGTGCGCCAAATCAGAGTCAATGGCCTATACCAAAACACTTCGGTTAATGACAAAATCACTAGACGAAATAGATCTTTCACTGCAGGATACGTATTACGGCTCCACGCCTCCAATAAGATGGATGCCATCGAAAACAGGGATCCATATAAGATGAATAATAACCCAAGAATTCCAGCGAAAACTATATACGCTTCTCCCATAAATAGACATAGGACCATATAGGCATAGCCAGCCAATTCTATTACCGGTCCAAGCAATTCAATAAACAAGAAATACGGAATAGATAGTAGCCCTACAGAACCGTACTTGGGATTAAACGCCATTTTCTTATGTAACCATAGGCTTTCGGCTAGTCCTTGATGCCAACGTCGACGCTGAGTACGTAAATCTTTGAAGTTATCAGGAGCTTCTGTCCAACAAACAGGATCTGGTGTAAACACAATTTCTTTATCTTCTTTTCGATCTGATATTTCTTCATGTAGCTTAACTACTAATTCCATATCCTCTCCAACTGTATTCTTGGTATATCCGCCTACTTGCAATACCCATTTCTTTGAAAAGACACTGAATGCTCCCGATATGATTAACACCATATTGTATTTACTAAGCGCCATCCGCCCCATAAGAAACGCACGCATATACTCTATAATTTGCATTATGACGATAGTTGAGCTCGGCAAACCTTCCCTGACGACTTGCCCCATTTGTATTTCATAGCCATTGGCGATCCGCACAGTGCCGCCTGTCGCAATCACTTCTTTATTAGATTCCATGATAGGTTTCATTACACGTAGCAGTGATGTATTGTCCAATATCGAATCACCATCGATTGAACAGAAATACGGGTATTTTGACACGTTAATTCCCACATTTAAGGCATCCGCTTTTCCACCGTTCACTTTCGTAATCAACAGTAAATTGGGGTGCATATCGGATTGATAGATAGCTTCAATAGGTTGTGTTTCAAGTTGTTGATTCACTACTTTCCGAATTGGCTTCATATTGAAATGCTCAATTACGACATCCTCCGTATTATCTATAGACCCATCATTGATTACTAATATTTCAAATTGGGGATACTGCAATGCCAACAACGAATAAATATTTCCAAGCACACCTTCTTGCTCATTGTAAGCAGGAACAATTATCGTTACGGGTTGCGTATATATAAAATCTACCGCTCCTTCATCCGATAACTTTTTCTGCAACTTCCGTTCTTTTCCTAACTGAATAAAAGCGATAAGTAACATGGATGAATACGAAAAAATAACAGCCAGCATATAGACGAGCAATATATAGCCAACAAACCCAAAAAACGAAGACGTGATTAAAGGTGCGTTCATCTTAGTACTCCTTCCCGAACATCTCTTCCGCTACATCGATTGCGAACTCATCTGTAGACATCGTTATGACAGAGTAAAGTGCTTGGTGACCATTTTTCAAAGATTTAATCGATTTAGCAGCTTGGGCACGAACTTGATAGTTTGGATCTTTGATTAAACGTTCAAGTATAGGTAATGCTTCTTCCGTCGGTGCAAAACGGAAAATCTTCGCTGTCATCAGACGTTCTTCCCAGATGGTTGAATGGGAGAATGATTCATATAACTCAAGCGAATTCGCTACTTCCAGCTCAGCAATACTTTTTAATGCTCTAATCCGTATTTCTTGCGCCCGATTGTCTAAACACTGATGCAATAAAGGAAGCCAATCAAGGTAATGATGAACACCTATAATTTCGATTATCGTCAGCTGAAGCAATTCAGGCAAAACATTGAAATCTTCCGCTAGTAAATTAATCTGTTCTTCATCTAACTCCATCAACAATTTTTTATAATCAAATTCACCTAGTGGAACTTTCGGAGCCACGAAGTGAGTTACGAAATCAGTACGAGAAAACTTTACTATAATCTCATAAATCAATAATAATTCTGTTTTCGAATGCTTTTTCTTTTTTTCCAATAACGATGAAACCGGGTCTAGCATAAACTGTAAGTTGAATAAGCTGATTTTATTGAGCGTATTAATACGCAGTTCCCTACTCCGACTAGTGAGCTTTTTACTATAGTAATCACTCATATATAACGAAGCAAAAGTATTTACCTTGTCATTAATTTCATCTGAGGAAAAGTGGTAGCTAATGCGAAAAAACAACTCATCAATCGCTTCGAGTTCTAGATTCTTATGAGGTCTAAGCGCTACATGTGACAATCCGTCTCCGAATAAATATTCATACCAGTCGACTTGACGATCTTCGATATACTTTCCAATCGCCTCTTTTTTTTTCACTTCTTGCATTCTATAAAACACAAGTAAAAAGAACAGAGCGAAAAGTATAATCAGCAACACTACGATGACTAGTAGCAATGATAGTAATATCTTATCCATGATAAATTCGTCTCAATACTTTCTTTATTTGTGATTCAAATAATTTCGGATTGAATGGTTTCGTTATGTATTCATCGACCCCGTATTGATAAGCGTAAATCATTTCCGCTTCACTTTTTCTCTTGGTCATCATAAAGACGTGATATTTCTGCGTATTCGGCAATTTGCGTAGTGTGTATAATACTTCTAATCCATTTTTTCTTGGAAGAATATCATTCATAATGACTAAATGAGTGTGGGAAGACTGATACCAATTGGATTCAATGAAATATTGTCCATCACGGAACACTTGGATATCCAGGTCCAGTTGTTTTACTGAAATACGCTCCACTAGCTTCTGTATAATCATCGTGACAACGGGGTCATCTTCTATAATACTCACTCGCACACATTGTCGCTCTAACTTTCTAAAAGAACGATCTTTTACATAAGGCGTATCACCTCGTAATTGCAATGCACGGTTTACCGAATCTTTTCCAACTTGTAACACATCTTCAAACATCGCATCTCCATTACGAATTTCAATTACCGAAACGCCCACTCGGTAAGAACGAGTAGATTCGGTGCGGCGCAATCTTTCAATAAAGACATCTGCTTCATCTTCTCCGGTATTCGCCATTAAAATGATATCCGGTTCACCTATCGGGAAACTGAATAATAAATCTGAAGTACGCATCTGCTCCAGAAGAATTTGCTTCATTTCAGGACTTTCAGGGCTTTTGACAAAGACAAGGGTGAACACTTGCCGGAAACGTTTGGTGTTGGCCATCTGCCAATGAAAGAGTGAACGAAAGAGTGAAGCATCCAAGATATTCAGTTCATTTTTATTTATTTGCATACTCATTACACCCTTCCTCAGCTAACTTATTGTTAATCTTTCTTCAAGTAGACTATGCGTAGTAAGTGAATCTATCATTGCTATGTTAGTGAGCTTACGCTCATTCTCCAGTAAAGGTATCACTACCCTTTTGACTGTTTTTTCTCTTATAGGTTTCATCTAAGATCTCTTCCATCATCGGGTAATATGTCAGCCAATAGAAAGCCGAAACATCTTTAGCAAAGTATTTGTATACGGTATGTACCCCTTGCCATTTAACAATGGGATTCTTATCAAAATCTGCATAGTCTCCCGCAAAATAATAGGTATTCGCCTGTTCTTGATGTAACACTGCAGGGAATACTTGAGGAATATCGGCCTCTTGTAATACACTACGACCTTTTTCCGTCAAATTAAATTCATATGTCGCCAATATTTTGGTTTGTTCAAACGGTTCGACTACATCGAACCAATACATATAATTCGATGAATATACTTTTGGGAATTTTTCTTTTCCATCTTTCGTTAACTTAAAATGGGCAGCACTTTTATTTTCTTGTCCATCTAAGACAATCACTTTTCCAGATATATGAACAAACGCGAGACCTGAACCAGCAAACAACCATTCACTATTCTTCTCCTCTTTATACCCTTCGATAAGCCATTGGGGTACTTCTGCATTCGACAAATCAGTAAAATAGCGTCCAATCCATCCTGTCCAAGTAATCCCTAGTTCCTTTTGCATGATCGTACTTATTTCTTCACTTGTTGGTGATGCAAAACTATTGAATTCTGCGATTAATGTCGTATCCTCACCTTTGCTAGCCATGAGTTCGTTCCACTCCATCAATTCCATACCACCGTATAATAGTTTCGATCGTGAACCATCAGGTTTAGCTTTAAGATCATCGCTGAATACACCATACGTATCCGCTACATAGATCATATCAAGTGGCCGTTCGTGAAATGGCTCCATCGCGACTTGGTCATACGGATCGAACCCATAATAATCAAGACTTTTATCATAAGGTTCCTTGTCAGGCCGCACGATTTTCTTTCCTTCTAATACATGAAATAAACCGTTATGCTCACGATAATCTTCCTTCGCGACCGATTTATCGATCACTGCTATATCCAGTATTTTCTCTTCTTTGAAAGCCCAATAAATTCGTGGAGACAACACGAGTAAAATCAACAGTATAGCTATTGCTATTTTTTTCACTAAGATGTCTCTCCTTTACATATATTGATTACTAGTTAATTTTTCAAATCCATTCTTATTATACTGTCTAGTATTCTTTCAAACAATCTGTCAGTACGTAATAACAGTATAAATATACTAGAAAACTGAGGTTGTGTTAGTGTATAATTAATTAATAGTACTAAAATATCATGAAATTCTATTCTATCTGCGTAAGTAGAGAAAGGTGATTACTATGTCTAAAAAATCCCGAAGTATTTGGATGGTAGCGATTCTATTGATTCTATCTAACTTTATTTGGTTAAAACCAATGTTAACAATGCGCATTGACCAACCAAAAGCCACATGGTTGTGGCATACATCGCAAATACTTAATCAGTCTAGTACACTCATCGAGTTTTTAGATAAAAAAAATGTATCCACGCTGTATTTGCAAATTAACGCAGATATACCAAATGATGCTTACCAACGCTTTATTCGCAAAGCGAGTGAGCGAAATATAGAAGTACACGCCCTGGATGGCGCGCCATATTGGGCAACTGACCAACAATCTGCTCAAAATTTCTTTCAATGGGTAGAAAAATATCAATCAGTTTCCGAAAACACTGAACAGTTTACCGGTATTCATTTGGATATCGAACCGTATATTTTGCCTACATGGGATTCTAATTTACAAGGGACCGTTCAGAGCTATCAGCAGAATATTCGATTTGCAGCTGACAAATCCGCTAACCTTGGATTACATTTTGGAATTGATATACCGTTTTGGTTTGATTCCATCAACTATTCGAATGTCATAGGTGAAGGTGTACTTTCAGAATGGCTGATCGACCAGTCCGATAGTATAAATGTCATGGCTTACCGTAACAAGGCGGATGGACACAATGGAATGATCAGTTTAGCAAAAAGCGAAATAAATTATGCTAGCGTTGCAGGCAAGCAAGCGCGCGTTGCCATAGAAACTAGTAAATCTTCTGAAGGCGATTATCTATCTTTCTTCGGTAAAAATAACGCATATATGGAAAAACAGTTAAAAGAAGTTGAAAGATCATTTAGTCATGCTGAAGGGTTCCGTGGAATTGCTATTCACTCGTTAGAGAGCTGGATGATACGTAAATAGGAGACTTTCCAATCCTTTCAGCTAAACCTATTTAATGGATCTTTTATAGATTGAGTTGCAGTAATTATGTTGCTGTCAGATGACTTCGGTATGGTGCCGAAGTCATCTTTTTTTTACAATCTGTAGTATAGAGTAATTGCAATAATAATTCATACACTAATAAATCAGTACATTCTGCAGAAAAAATAATAGCCGTCTTAATAGACTATATCACTTTTAAAGCAATCTAAAAATTGTTCTCTAGAGTACCCCTACTGAAAGTTGTATTGCTGTAATTGATACTAAATTCTATATTCTTATCTGGGTTATTTTTAATCAATGAAGGGTATATTACTACGTGAAGGTTTGATTTACACACGACGTATGTTGCATTACATACGATTTAATTAATACTCAGGTATTCAGCCCTATTCTATTCATGCATACTTATAAAGAGCAATTCCCCAGCGAGACAAGCTACCTTATTTACATGGCAACTCTTCCTCAAAGTACTGATTATAATGGCCGCACTTTTATAGAAAATGAACTCATTTCTTTAGTTGAACGAGAGGAATCTATACTTTTACACTTACCAACACAATACGCTGAAGAAGTAGTTTTTAATTGATACTCCCCACTATTGCCTGCCCAACAACTGAAATAACGAAACATGAACGTTACGATAAACCCTTTTCATATAAATTAACAGAAGATCTCTCGTCTTTGATCCACTAATACATTTTTGTTCCGCGTAGCCCGATGAATCAGCTAAGCAACACGACGTTAGTAAAAAGAATTTACAACTATGTACCAAAATCCCAATGGTATTTTATAGTATTACCGTTTTCATTTATAAATTAATATTTTTAAGGATTTTTTCTACGAGTCATTTTCCTATGAATCTATAATCATGTGCAAAATCAGACTTTTGTATTGTTATTTTTACAAATACATTTCAAACTTGATTTTTTTATTACACTTTTGTTAAACTAGCAACGTGTCAATTCAATGAACGGATTAAATTCATCATTTTGCATGAATCAGAACATGCTAGCTAGGCTGGCAGGAGGGGTTGACTACTTATTACAAGGAGCTGATGTGTATGACTACGGAAGAAGAAAGAATATTGAATACTATGGAAGAAGATGAAACGGAAAAGGATTATTCCTTGGATCGTGTACCTTTGGAAGACCGAAATAAAAGTTGGCTGAGCATTACGAACATCACGTTCGGAATCGCAACTGCTATCTTTTATTTTCAAATGGGTAGTGTCATGGCTTTGCAATTCGGTGCACCAAACGCTATCGTTTCGGCTATCTATGCTATTATCGTCGCCGGTTTGCTTGGTACAGTCATTGCGTATTTATCTGCTAAATCTGGCATGAACGTTAATCTATTATCACGAGGTGGCGGATTTGGCTATATCGGATCATCGCTAACATCATTGATTTATGCTTCGAACTTTATTATGTATTGTGCGTTTGAA
Source organism: Sporosarcina sp. P18a (assembly GCF_002743135.1). Lineage (NCBI taxonomy): Bacteria > Bacillati > Bacillota > Bacilli > Caryophanales > Caryophanaceae > Sporosarcina > Sporosarcina sp. P18a. Next base: position 57,906 of record NZ_PDYQ01000006.1, read on the forward strand.
GGGTTAATCCTCGTTTCCGCTGTACACTTTTTTATGCCTGATTTTCCCAAGTGGATTTTAATTATCATTTTCGGTACGCTTGTTATTCCACTGAATTGGTTCGGAATTGAGCAATTGGACAAGCTTCAAAAATGGTCCATGCCAATATTTATGGTATTCCTGGTCACGGCCATTGTATTATCGTTCATCAAACCGGCTGTTTATACAGGACCTGTGTTCTCTTATATGCCTGAAGGCGTTCAGTTTGGAGGAACAGCATTATTGTTCTGTATCGGGATGCACAATGGAATTATGGGGTTAACGGCTTTACTCGCATCAGACTATGCACGTTTCCTAAAGCCGTCCGATAGAAAGTTCGGTTCAATTGCAATCGGTTTCATTCCGCAGATTTTCTGTTATGGAGTAATGGGCGGACTCGGTATTTGGTTCGGAGTGCGATTCTTGGAAAAAGATCCAGGCGTATACATCGTACTGTTGTTAGGTATCGGTGGTGCATTATTTACGATGTTGACACAGTTGCGTATTAACGTAACCAATATCTACAGTAGTTCTTTATCGCTATCAAATTTTTTCGAGAATGTTTTCCGCTTCACGCCCGGACGCAGATTCTGGGTAGTTATCTCAGCTGTAAGTGCTATCTTATTAATGCTTGGTGGAATCGTGGATCACTTAGATACTGTCATGACATTCCAAGGTGTGTTCTTATTTTCGTGGGCTGCTATTCTTGTGACAGATGCAGTAGTCGTCAAAAAGTGGCTGAAAATAGGTCCGACCTATTATGTTGCTAGACAAGAGTATTTGTACAAATGGAACCCTGTTGGTGTTGCTTCGCTACTTATAGCCAGCACATTCGGATCTGTCGCGGCGTCTGGATATCTTGGGATATTCCTACAGTCTACAGCTGCATTTATGGCTGCTATATTAGCTGCTGTATTGACAGTAATCATCGCCATGTATACAAAAGGCAAATATTATTTAGTACGGGAGCCAAATGATATTACTGCAGAAGATAAACTAGGGTAGGATTAAGCTACTTGTGAAAACACGAAAAACATAATTAATAAAATACGCATGAAAAAAGCCGTCTCTTTGAAGACGGCTTTTGTGTAGTTATGAAATGCTCCAAATTCAAGCTTTGTCATCTTGTTGATAGAAAACGGGTGGCACAGATCCAAATACCCTACGGTGATATAACATAGGATCTTTATTTTTCTCGATTTTTAAATCGATTACTTCGCCTATAAGAATAGTGTGATCTCCCGCTTCAATCGTTTGGAACGTTTTACATTCGAATACACCGAATGCATCTTCGATAATTGGTAATCCGTTATCTGACATTTCCCATTTACATGTAGAGAAACGATCTTCTACGCGACTCGCAAACGTATTACAAAGCTCTTGTTGATCACCTGCTAGTACGTGCACAGCAAATTTACCGCCTTCTGTGAAGGCTTTAATAGAAGAAACTCTATGATCAATAGACCATAAGAGAAGCATCGGATCCAAGGATACAGAGGCGAAAGAGTTTACTGTCAATCCAACTGGTGTGCCGTCTTCAGTTACTGCAGTCACCACTGTTACACCAGTGGGATAATTCCCCATAATTTCTTTGAATAAATTCTGTTGTTCTTCTTTTGTCATGAAACATTCTCTCCTTTACAAATAAGCCAATTTACGTAACAGATTTTGTCCATCACTTTTGAAGTAGGCATGTCTATATCCATCATAGCACTTTCACCATCTTTCTTCAGTTTTCTCCACTTGTAATCACGTATTCTTTTGGAGTATGCATTTTTTCACTACATTTTATCTTTTCCTGTACGGTCATTATCATGACTAAAGTACCACTTCCGAACTTTCAGGTTTACAAAACAAAAAATAGGATATGTACAACATAAGAAAGTCTATCAAACATCTAAAGGAGGAAATTACTAATGAATTTGAATAAACTTAAGAAAAGTAATTTATTGAAAGTAGGAACAGCTGCCATTCTTTCTGTGGGTGTTCTTAGTGCTTGCGGAGATGATGATCCCGTTATAGATGAAAATGACGATGTTGAAGTAGATCAACCCGCTGATGTAACGCCAGATGATGATGTGAATGTGGACGAGCCAGAAGTAGATATGGAACCGGAACCGGAACCGGACACAGATACTGAAGTTAAAAATAATGATGAATAACCTATAGTATGAACAGTCCCCTCTATAATCACTCAAATACGATGATTTATAGAGGGGTTTTTATTTTACATATTCATTCTGAGTTATTACTCCCTCAATTTTCCCCATTTTTACTGTGTAAGATCTTGGCACTACGTATAATTTTTCCCCATTCATCACACTATGAGAAGTAGTGGTGCATTGGTAAATTATGAAAGTCATATATACAAGGAGGAGAGCAACGTGACAGAACCTAGACAACCTGAAGATACACAAAAAGGAATGAGTCGTAGGAATTTCATGAAAAACACCGGTCTATTAGCTGGTGGTCTAGTTGGTGGATCACTATTCGGTGGATTATTGACTAACCAGCTCCAAAAACCAGGCGCACCAACAAACACGGGAAAAGAAGATAACCACTTATTGGAGGCACGTACCTTCTTTAGTAATGCCGAAGACTTTCTTATACTTTCCGCCGCTACTGAAAGGCTGTTTCCCAAAGATGATTTAGGCCCAGGCGCTATTGAACTAGGAGTCCCCTACTTTATCGATCGACAACTTGCCGGGGAATGGGGAATGAACGGAAAAGAATATATGAAAGGGCCGTTTTTGCAAACAGGTGCCACAGATCCATATGAAAACCAAGAAGATACGACGCAAGACCAAGGTCCAAATGCTGAAACGCAAGTACCTACACCAGCCTTCAGGTATCAGACTCCCATGACAAGAGGAGATATTTTCACGGAAGGCGTACATGCATTGGAACAAACGGCACAAGAGAAATTCGAAACAAACTTTCGTAATTTAGAACCGGAGCAGCAAGATGAGATTTTGCACATGTTCGATGAGGGTAAAGGGAAAGTGAACGGTGTCGCTTCGACGACGTTCTTTAATCTGTTACTACAAACAACCATTGAAGGTGCGTATGCTGACCCAGTCTATGGAGGGAACCGTAATATGGAAGGCTGGAGAATGAAAGAATTCCCTGGTCCACGTATGAGCTATACAGCAGATATTGAAAAAGAAGACTTCATAGCAATGAAACCTGAAAGCTTACGTAATTACCAAGGTCACTGATAACGGGAGGAACTCATATGGCGAAAAAACTAAAAAAAGTAGATGTTGTCGTAGTAGGAAGTGGTTGGGCAGGTGGAGTAGTCTCTGCTGAATTAGCTAAAGCCGGCTATCAAGTAGTAACACTAGAACGTGGCAAAAAACAAGACCGACGGGACTATATCGGTGTTAAAGATGAATTACGCTATACTAATCGTTACGAGATGATGCAAAATCTATCTCCTGAAACCATTACGTCACGCGTAAACATAGAAGATACTGCCCTTCCTGTCCGGACAAGGGCAGAAATGATGGCTGGTACCGATTTAGGCGGTGGTAGTGTCCACTGGGCAGGTGCGACATATCGATGGAGACCGATCGACTTTGAATTGCGTTCTAAAACCATTGAACGTTACGGCAAAGAGAAAATTCCTGAAGGTATGACGATTCAAGACTGGGGCATCACGTATGATGAAATGGAACCTTATTACGATAAGTGGGAAAAAACCGCCGGTACTTCAGGCGAACCCGATCCACTTGGAGATAAGCGTTCTAATGATTATCCTAATCCTCCTATGCTAGCATCGCCAGCTGTAAAGTTATTTAAAGAAACCACAAAGAGAATGGGTTATCACCCTTACCAAGTTGCTTCTGGAAATTTATCACAGGCGTATACGAATCCCGATGGCGAAAAATTAAATGCTTGTATGTTCTGCTCTTATTGTACGATGTACGGCTGTGACTTCACGGCTAAATCGGACCCATTGGCTACAGTTATTCCAACTGCCCGAAAAACTGGAAACTGCGAAATTCGGACCAACTCTTTAGTGCGTCGCGTTCTGCATAAAGATGGAAAAGCGACCGGTGTACTATTTACTGATACACGTACAGGAATTGAATATGAACAACCTGCAGACGTTGTCGTATTAGGTGCATTTTCCTTTACCAATAATCGCTTATTGATGCTTTCCGAGATTGGGACACAGTATGATCCAACAACACGTAAAGGAACAATTGGACGGAACTTTAATGGACAATTTAACATTACATTCCTTGGAGCAAGAGGATACTTTGAAAAGAAGAAGTTTAACCTCTATATGGGGGCAGGTGCTCTTGGTGGTGCTATGAGTGACTTCGCCGGCGATAACTTTGATCACTCTAATCTGGATTTCATTAACGGTGGCGGCATCGAAATGCGCCAATACGGGGATGGTGCTATTTCGACGAACCATGTTCCTAGAGGGACACCGAAATGGGGACCTGAGTTTAAGAAAAACTCGATCCATTACGCGAATCGTTCGCTAGTTGTATGGTATACACCTGCTGTCATGTCATGGTGGCATAATTACGTGGATCTTGATCCAACGTACAAAGACGAATACGGAGATCCCCTACTGCGCATTACGAATCGTTACACAGATCAAGACCGCAACATTGCTAAATTCGGAATTGAAAAATGTAGCGAAATCATGAAAGAAATGGGTGCAGATATCATAGACGAAGATGAGGTTCCAGAAGAGTTTGACCACATATATTCAGGCGGTCACTATGCGGGCGGCATCATCATGGGAGCAGACCCTGAAACCTCTGCAGTAAATAATTACCTTCAAATGTGGGAAATGGACAACCTATTCGTTGTCGGCGGTTCAGCGTTTCCCCAATTCGGAGGTCATCACCCCACTTCAACTATTGGCGCGTTGGCATATCGTGCAGCAGAAGGTGTAGAGAAGTATTTAAAAGAAGGCGGTCCGCTTGTAGAAGCTAAGCAAGCAACTCTAAATGCCTAATAACCCCTGCAGCCGAATAGATTTCGGCTGCTTTTTGTTATACAACATCCGTGCGTTTTGCGGTTATGTAAAAATGGTAATTTTATTCTTAGAATAACGTAACCTGTACTGCATGAACCTAACATTTGAAGCTTATTAAGAACAGCCTGAGTGTTTAGCGCAAGCAGGGCACATTCATTCCAGACGATAAAAATCCGGATTCACAGTGCAATACTACGAATCCGGATTTTTATCGTACATTAGATGCGACAATTCAATTCATCATCAACATTTAGGTAAAATCATTACTGAGAGTCGTCTAACTAGCTTCGTTACAATTGGGAAGGAAGTGCCTTGTGGACCGACAATCAGCCCTGCACGTAATGCAGTAACAAGAACTTTATTGCGCAAAGTTATCCGATAAAATGACATCCATATCTTCAAAAACACCTTGAAATAATTTCGCTGTCTTCAGCATAGTATGCACAAGATATACCGCAATGTCAGCACCAGCCAAGCTCTTCTCTGCATCTTTCATAGAAAACAAATCACAAGATCGCCACTCTAATTCATCTGTATTTTTCCGCTGATCTCCATTCTGCGACAGACTAATCACTTTGGCTTTTCCTTTAAGTCTTCCAATAAATTATGGCCAATATATCTACTCGCACCCGCAACAGCTACAACCAATTTCTTTTCTCCCAAACAGCCACACAACCTCCTGTACGTATACAATAAAATCACTCTATTTAAGAGTTTTATAAGCCTGTTTATTTAAATAATACTATTTTAAGCAATAGTTTTTGCTTTTTATATAAAATATGTTTATACTAATACAAGAACGATGAAAACTATATATGTTTTTTTAGTTTCCATTCTGTATATAGGGATAGGAGTACGATAAATGAAAGCACGTATTATGAAGGCTTTCCTCGAAGAAGTTCATGAGAAAAGTATGAAGTTCACAATGGATGATCTAGCCAAAAGACTGGGTATTAGCAAACGGACTTTGTATGAACACTTTTCTTCCAAAACGGAAATTTTAGATGCAATTATAGACTCAACATTACAGGAGTTCGACGAAAAAACCGATAAGATTATGAACGACCAAGAACTACCTCTTGTAGATAAGATCAAGAAAGTCATTACAGTCATTCCGAAATACAATGATTTTTATAACTGGCAAATCCTTGATCAGATGAAAAAAACGCATCCCGAACAATGGGAACGCGTCCACGCAGCACTTAATGAATGGGATGAACTTCGCGAATTGATTGAACAAGGAATTCATGAAGGAATCATTGCAGATCAAAACGTAGAGTTACTGATGAAGTTGATCATAGATGCAACGAACTCCACGCTTGATCGAAAGTTTTTCTATGAAAATCGTATGACTGTAACCGAAGCACTGGATTCCATAGTGGATATTTTGTTGTTTGGGTTTATTATAAAGCGATGAATAAATAAACTGATAAAACAAAAATAGTTTTACCGTTTTACACAAAATTGAAAGCGAGATGGAATTATGAGCCTCCACGCAAGTGAGGTAACGAATGAAAATTGGCAAGATGTTGCCTATTTATCCGTACACGAAAACCAAAAGAACTTTATTGAAAGTAATTCATTTTCACTAGCACAATCGCAATTTGAACCAGAATGGAAGTCCATTGGATTATATGATGGAGAAGATTTAGTCGGTTATGCAATGCATGGACGTGAGGCAGATACAGGCAATGTATGGCTTGATCGCTTTATGATCGATCAGCATCACCAAGGAAAAGGCTATGCCAGCAGATTCCTAACACTTCTACTTACCAGAATGGAAGAAAAATATCAATGTGACAAGATTTATTTAAGTATTTATCCAGATAATAAAGCAGCACAACACTTATATGAAAAGTTCGGATTTAAGTTAAATGGACAAATTGATGATTTGGGTGAATTCCCTTGTCTTATCATGGAGCTTGACCTTCAAAGGAGTCCTTTGCAGTGAGCTTTTCACCCAAGTTAAATCTATTGGATACGGAGCCAGTAGGACGTATCTTTTTACGGTACTTAATACCGTCAACTATCGGTATGTTGCTGATGGCAATCAATATTGTAGCGGACGGCATCATGGTCGGTAATCGATTAGGTGCAGAAGCATTAGCGGGAGTCGGAATTTCGGCTCCCGTTTATACGATTTTTTTTGCTATTTCCCTATGGATCGGTATAGGCGCCGCCACGAAATACTCGATGGCAATGGGTTCCAAAGATGTGCTGAAAGCTCGTTCGATTTTCACACATGCAATTTTCTCCATTTTCTTATCCACCATTATAGTAGGTTTAACCGCTTTTATTTATAGGGATCCGTTAGCTTATGCACTTGGAGCCAATACGACCACTTTCCCTTATGTTTCACAATATTTATTTGTCATTCTACTATTTGGCTTTATCTTTACTGTAGAAAACACCTTTAGTATTTTCGTACGCAACGATGGAGCACCGAATCTTTCAATGGCTGGGCTAATTGTGACATCTGTCGTTAACATCGTCCTGAATTATATATTCTTATTTATTTTTGATTACGGTGTTGCCGGTGCTGCATCCGCCACCATTATTGCATCATTCATAGGTATGCTAGTACTCGCAACCCACTTCTTAAAAAAGAACAATAACTTGAAACTGATTCGCTTGAAGTTTAATAAAAAGCTGTTTCTAGCCATTCTACTTGTTGGATTTCCGAGCTTCCTTTCCGAGCTAGGGATCTCTTTCTTTACCATTACACATAATATCGCGTTCGAACGGATGGCCGGCACGGAAGGTGTTGCGGCCTTCTCTATTTTGAACTATGTACACAGTGTCATGCTCATGCTGTTCCTTGGAATGGGTGGTGCGATTCAGCCACTTATCAGTTATTATCAAGGCTCCGGCAACCAGGCAAGGATGAGGGAAACTGTAAAAAAGGCCACTCTCACCGTTGTCATGGCAGGTGCTGTGTTCTTCCTTGTCGGTCAATTCGCGGCAAGCCCTATCGTATCGATCTTCGAGGACTTCCCACAAGCCGTAAGAGATTTGGCTACTACAGGAATTAATTTATTCTTCTTTGCTTATTTATTTACAGGTACGAACTTTGTCATGATGACCTATTATCAGTCTATCGGCAATGTACGGATGGCAACTTGGATCACAGCTTCACGCGAAATTATCATTATGTTGATTTTCTTAATGATTTTACCTCGCTTCTTTGGATTGAACGGTATTTGGTTATCTATTCCAGCGTCTGAGTTTGTCGTGTTTGTAGGTGTTTTCATATATCAACGAAACGCTACACGGCATTCTTTAATTGGGTAGACTTTAAGCCATAGAATAGGCCGGAAACATAAATCGTTGTTCCAAGTAGCGCGACCCGTAGGATTAGGGTGTGTTCGTCATGTAGTGGAGGATGCTGTACTATTTTTGTTCCTTTCTAAATAAGAGTGATATACTAAAAGGGCAACTGAATATCGTGTTAGAGATAGGTGCGTTTATTTTCTTAAACGCTTAAAAGGGAAATCGGTGAAAAACCGATGCTGTCCCGCAACTGTGAGTTGGAGTATAATTCGTTACCACTGTTTCACCGCAAGGGAAATGGGAAGGTGAATTATACGATGAAAACGAGCCAGGAGACCTGCCTAGATCAGTACACACCAATACCCTACGCGGATAGGAGGTGTCAAGTGCGGCTTATGAAAAATCATACACAAGCCGACGTACGAAAAAACGGAATCAGGACATTCTTTAGGAGGCTTCGATATAGTTTCTGTCGATCCAACGTAAATGTTTTTCCTGCCGAACCGTTTAATTCGTCATGGCTTCCCACTTAACATCCTTCCAGGTATTTACTGGATGGATGTTTTTTATGTCAACGAACTAATACAAACACGATGAGGAGAATGAATGATGTGCAATCAAACTATTAACGACTTTACAAACTTATTAAAGGACACATTGATGTCGGAACGTGTGGGTACTCACTCTACCCCCCTTCCTATATTGGTGAAAGATGTAAAGAAACAAATTTCCGAAGATCATACCTACAACTCAGCAGAAAAAGCTAAACAATTGGCTAATTTAGATAAAGCATATCAAATCGTAGTAGCTGAATTAGTAGGTAGTAATTAATTCATAATAAAATCCCCCTGTCCTTGCCTTGTCAGGGGGATTAATCTGTTATAGAGAATCTTTAATCACACGCTTATAATTCCACACGGAAAGCAAACCAAATATTGAATATAGTGCTGTGTAGATTAACATTATGATAATCGTTGGTGTCAGCATTTCAGTACCGAATAAAAACCAGCCGGATTTTACAGCAAAATAGCTATGTAAGAGACCGACGACTAATGGAATACCGAAATTAAATAACTGCTTTCGTTGAATCCCTTTCAGTAAATCCGTTTGTGTATAGCCTAGTTTACGAAGAATAGTGTAGTTCGACTTTTCATCTTCACTTTCGTCCATCTGTTTAAAGTATAAGACGCAGCCAGACGTAACAAGGAAAGCAAGGCCAAGGAATCCCACGATGAACATGATCATGCCAGCACTTTGCATCTGTTTCGTTCTTTCCTCAAGCTTTGATTCATGCCCTGCCCATTCGTTTATTCCCAACACATTAAATAGTTCATTCGCTTTTTCGAGATCATTTTCATTAGTAATATCCACTCCATGATACTCAGTGAATTCAGGCGTTATGGAAGGGTCTTTATCTACATTCATTTTCTGGAACACCCGATCATCCACTACCGCGACAACAAAACCATAAGCTACACGCGTTGGAAGAACAGCTACTCTTTCCGTCCCTTTCAGTGTCAGATCATACATATGCTCTTTGCCTTGAAATACGATTTGCTGATCCGCTTGGAATTTCATAAAGTTTTCCGTCAAACTATCGGAGTTAACGAAGAGCAATTGCTTTTCTTCTACGTCTATCTCCGACAATACTTCATCACTTATGACAATCATCTGCATATCGGTGTAACTCATCTCTTGACTTTCTCCGCCTGGAATAGATAGAACTCTCGATAAATCAACAGGCATAGTCAATAGATCAATAGCTGATTCCGTATAGGCAATACCTTCAGTTTCAAGTGACTGTGTGAATTCCACTGCGCGTGTAGTATCCGGAATGGTAAAGTCGGCGGGAATCGTACGCTCTACTGACTTTTCTACTGAGTAATACGATATATAACTTAATGAAAGTAATGCTATGGATAGTGCAGATAAAGATGTAATAATCATTAATAAAAGAGAATTGGATCTCATTCGAAACATAATCGAAGAGAGTGATAGCACGTCGTTAACGTTCAGATATCCTCCTTTGCGTTTACGAATCAAGTTAAAGATAAAGCTGACAGATCCTTTATAAAATAAATAGGTGCCTACGATCACAGAAGCTAGTATGACGATCATCACTAGAAATAGCTGATTTCCAAGAAATACACTACTAAATAATCGGGATGATAAATAATAGCCGAATACAATGAGGAGAATACCGAACACACCAATGACCGCCTGAAACACTGTCATCTTTCTCACCCGCTGTTGCGTCACGGTCGTCACACGAAACAAAGACAATATACTATGACGTTTAATGAATAGTGCATTCATGATCAAAATCAATACAAAGATTGCTGCAAATACGATCAGCGTCTGAAGTAATGCCTCCGAAGAGAAACGCAAAGTCGCGACATCCGTTACACCGGTAACCTTAAATAGAATCAGCATGAGTAATCGTGACATCGAAAACCCTAAGAATATCCCTACAATGAGTGAACCGATATATAAAACGAAATTCTCCACACTTAAAATACGAAAAACAGTTCCTTTTGTCATCCCGATCAATTGGAATAATCCAATTTCCTTACTGCGTCGTTTAATGAATAGATTGTTAGCATATAGCAGGAATACAGACACGATAACAATCAGAATAACTGAACCTGATTTAATGGCTGCCGCACCTTTCCTCCCTTCTGTTGCATCGTCCAATGCTGGATCGAATTGCAAGGTTACGAATGAAAAGTATAAGCCTACGCTAAAAATCAGTGCAAAGATATACACATAATAATGCTTGAGGTTTTTCTTGATATTCCGGAAGATTAGCTGATTAAGCGTCATGTTGCACACCGCCCAGTACACCTTGCGTTTTGATAATATCATTGAAAAATTCGGTCCGCGTTTGGTCTCCTTTATTCAGTTGCGTATAAATTTGTCCATCTTTGATGAACACGACACGCTCACTAAAACTTGCGGCAAGAGGGTCATGAGTGACCATAATGATAGAGGCATTTCGTTTCGTATTGAGATCACTTAATTTGTTTAACAAATCGGATGCTGCCTTTGAGTCAAGAGCGCCTGTTGGTTCATCCGCAAAAATGATACTCGGATCATGGATGAATGCTCGTGCGGCAGACGTTCTTTGCTTTTGTCCACCCGAGATTTCATTTGGATATTTAGTAGCAATTTCTGAAATACCCAATTCCTCCGCCACTGCAAGGAATTTTTCATTGGCTAATTTTCTAGACACTTTTTGCACAGATAATGGAAGTAGTATGTTTTCTTTTACCGTTAACGTATCGAGTAGGTTATAGTCCTGAAAGATGAAGCCCAAATGACGTTTTCGGAATTCTGCCATTTGCTTTTCTTTCATGTCGTTGAGGTTCTGCCCTTCTATGCTGATCGTCCCCTGGCTGACGCGGTCAATGGATGAAAGCACGTTCAGTAGAGTCGTTTTCCCCGAGCCCGATGCCCCCATGATGCTGACGAATTCACCTTTTTGCACTTTTAGATCCAGTGCACTCAATACTTCTTGTTTATTGAATTTATTACCGTATGTTTTATAAATTTTTGTTGCTTGTAAAATCACCATGTCTATCACTCCTTGTTCATTCTATCTTAATCAATGTACAGATTTTTCTCCTGCCTTTAATATGACAATTCGAAAAAGCATGTGACGATTATGTCACATGCTCCTACATACGCGCTATACGAATCAATTCGTTTTCTTTCGCAAAGATCAAAGAAAACCTCGTACCTTCACCTACTGTTGACTCTACTTTAAATGTAATCAAGAGGGATTTTGCTACTTCGTCTGCTAAGTACAGCCCCATTCCTGTGGCAGCATGATGTTGATGGTTAGCTGTTCCAGTAAAGCCTTTATCGAATATGCGAGACAAGTCCCTTGGAGCAATTCCTTGCCCAAAATCTTTAATCGATAGCGTGGTAATTCCTTCCTTACTAGTACCCCGGATATGTATGTCCGAATTCTCGCTGTATTTCACCGCATTCGTCAGCAATTGTCTGATAATGAAGCCGAGCCATTTTGCATCAGTCAATACTTCTTCTGTTTCCAAAGATATATCAAAACCAATGCGCTTTTGCATACACCATTGTCTTAACGATTTTATCTCTTGAAATAGTAACTTCTGCACATTCGTCTTTTCGATATATAAATCATTCTGGATGAATGGGATGCGCTTTTGATGTAGTTGTTGGTCGAGTAACAAATGGATTCGAAGCCACTCGTACATTAACTGTGATCGGAGCACAGGATCTTTCGTGCGTTCAATCATTAATTGCAGAGTTGTTAGCGGTGTTTTCACTTCATGTATCCAATTCAACATGTCATCTTTCTCTTGCTCTAAACTAATTTGTAATTCATCTAACTGATTTTTAAACACTTGAACTTGTTCGGAAATTCTTTCAGAAGTAATGGCTTCGAAAGGACTGTTAGCTTCAGGGATTGCAGTTAGATCGAATGATGGTTCTAAGGATTGTAAGTGTTTATAAAACCTCGTTTCTTTTCCATAACGTATGGTTATAAATATAACGAAAGATAAACAGGAAATGAATGTTATATAGACAGTAGACAAAAATGGAATGCTCGTGTCCAAATAGCCCATCGTCAGAACGAGCAATTGCAAGAAAACGAAGAACAGTATCCAACTCGCCCGTTCTTTAAGAAAGAATCCGATCATAGTTGCCCTTCCTTTGCCATATACCCTTGCCCCACTTTTGTTTCGATAACATCTACTAAGCCGATTTCCGCGATCCGTTTCCGTAAACGGTTAACGTTGACAGTCAGCGTATTATCGCTGACAAATCGTTCATCATCCCAAAGGCTCGTGATGATTTCTTCCCTGGATACGATTTCATTCTTTCTTTCTATCAATACTTTCAAGATATATATTTCATTTTTCGTCAATTCAATAGTTCCTTTTTCATTGGTGAGCGTACCTTTCAAGAAATCCACAGCGGCATCACACCATGTTTTCACTTCCAATGTCTGATCGGCACTATAGTTATACACACGGCGTAAGATCGCTTGAATCTTTGCAATCAATACATCAAAGTGAAAGGGCTTTTGAACGAAATCATCGGCTCCAAGTTGCATCGACATCACCATATCAGTGGGATGATCCCGTGAAGACAAGAAAATAATTGGGACATTGGAATGCGTTCTTATCATCCGACACCAATGAAATCCATCGAACTTTGGTAATTGGATATCGATGATGACAAGGTCCGGTTTGATTTCTGTGAATTCTTGCAGTACATTTCCAAAATCCTCGATTCCCGCCACAGAGTAAGACCACTGCGTTAAACGTTCTTTTATTTCCTCAGATAATGTTTGATCATCTTCGATCAGCATAATTGTAAACAATGAACTCACCACACTTTTCTTCATTGCTATTAGTTTATCCTATAAACAGTCAGAATCAAAACAGCGCGCAAGTGAAAGTAGATTCACTTGCGCGCTGATTTGATTTCTATATTAAATAAAATAACCCACCATTCACCACATCCACCGTAATGCGCGGTTTAAAACGCTCTTCCATTGCTTGCTTCTCCATCTCATAACACTCAGGTTTCGGTTCCTGCCCCTCATAGAAATAATCTAATACCGCTTGGTCTTTCTTCCATCTCTTTTCCGCTTCCTCCACCCACGTTAGATCTTCACCTTCAATTACTTGAGAGATCACAGCATCCAATCGATCAAGTGCGCGAATAGGCGTGATGATATAAGGTAAGTGAAATACTTGTTCAGACGATTGCTCGGACAAATCCCGCATACCAATAGTCTCCTGGAACTCTTTTACGACAGTACCCGTCATCAAATTGATGCCTACTGAATACAGTATTTCCTTCGTTTGATGGCTGGTGAATGACACTTTATAATTTACACCCACCCACGGAGTTAAAATCCGCTGTTCGTTAGTGTCTACTATGCGCTCGTACATTTTCACATACTGCCCCATCTCTTTGGTCAATCGAAATAATTGATGTAGCCGCGGAGATCCTAGATGAATTACTTCTCCTTTCATCCCGTTTTGCAACTGCTGCATATTTGTAATTAGCGTGAGCTGTGCCGGATTCGGTATTTCATTGACGCTTTCAATATACCTCCAATAAAAAGGGCGGTTCATAATTCGTTTATCCATATCGATGGTTAGTTGCACAGTTAGATAATGTTCATTTCCATGAAGTATTTCACAGTCATTTTCCGTGAAGAATCTGTGAAGATACGTATGGATTTCTGTCGAATGCATACATTCTCCTCCTTCACACAGACTGTTCTTTCATTTCCAAAATATCATCTAGTTCGCCTACTACTTGTTCGAACGTCTCAATCTTTCCTTGCAGCACTTTCACCACATGGTCATCAATCGTTTCTTTTACAGCCAAATTATAAATCTGTACATCGTGTTCTTGTCCTAGTCGATGTACCCGACCAATCCGCTGTTCCAATTTCATTGGATTCCAAGGAAGATCATAATTGATGACGTGATGGCAAAATTGCAGGTTAATCCCCTCTGCTCCAGACTCTGTCGCGATTAACACTTGCGCTTGCTGCTTAAATAAATGCTTAATCCACTCCCGGCTGCTTTTGCTTAACTTACCGTTGAAAATAACATTCGAAATCCCATTCGCATACAGATAGTCACTCAAATATAATTGCGTCATACGATATTCAGTGAAAATAATCACTTTTTCGTTCGCTTGTGCAATCAATTCGGCCGCCTTTTTAGCTTTAGAATGAATCGTCAATTTTTCCAATTGATCGATGACATCTTCCACATAGGAGATTTCTTCCGCTTGTTTACATTCCTGCAGTTTCATCCTTAATGTACCAACCGTGGCATCGGGGCTGCTACACATTTCCCTTTGTAAAGTCATTGTGGAAAATGCATCGGAGAATAGCGGAGATATTTGTTTCAGATTGGATATAGCGGTGTAGGCCTGTCTTTCATTGTCCGTGAATGTGATAGGAACTGTATGAATTTTTCGTGTAGACCATTCCACACCCGTATCCTGCCGCCTATTACGTACCATGACTTGGCTGACTAGCTCTTTTAAATAACTATCTCGCTCTTCATCACGATTTTTAGCAGAAAACACGGAAGAAAACTCCTCATAGTTTCCTAAATGGCCTTGTTTAAGTAACGTCACTAGATAAAACAATTCAAACGTATCATTTTGGATCGGTGTTGCTGTAAGCAGTAAACAAAACTTCTTCTTCAAACTTTGTACAAATTCATAACTGATCGTCTGATGATTTTTTAATTTATGCGCTTCATCTACAATAATCAAATCATAATCTTGCGCAAAAATTTTCTCCTTATGTGGACTGCGTTTGGCTGTGTCCATACTCATGACGACTACATCTACATAATCTAGCTCATAATTCTTTTTGTACAACAGCGCAGGGATATGGAATTTCGTATATAGCTCTTCCACCCATTGATTAACTAGAGAAGCTGGTACTAGTATCAGCACTTTTTTCACGAGACCTCGCAGCAAATATTCCTTGATAATCAGACCTGCTTCAATGGTTTTACCAAGCCCAACTTCATCCGCCAAAATCGCTTTACCGTTCATCTGTTCAATCACTCGTTCAGCCGCTTTTATTTGATGAGGTAACGGTTTTACATTAGGTAAATAAGCAAGTGACTGCAATCCAGTAAAATCAGTAATTAAGTTGTTTTTCGTGATGTCATAACTCATGTTATACAGCACCGCATTATTCCATGGTTCATGGTTTTCAAGTCGTTGAATAAATCCTTCTTTCCAAGAAGACGATCTTTCAATTAGCATTCCAATCACCTCAACTAGCTTGTATGTTTTGATTAGAATACCCCGAAAAATGAATATTATGATAAACAAAAAAGACCCTCTGCTCACTGAAGGATTTTAGGATTTGCATCGACTAGATTTCAAAAGCGATAAAGCTTCCTTCGTCATCAAAATCGGTTATATGAAGGATACGATCTGAGAATAATTCGGCGACAGCTGTATCATTTCCTATTGCTAGGGTAAGTACATTGAATTCCTTTTGTTTTTTCTTATCATTGAATTCCGTTAGAAAACTTTCGCTAATCTCGTCTTCTCCATCGCTAACAAAAATGACATCTGCATGTTTGAATGTACTGTCTTCCATTACTTCAAGTACGCCTTGCAGTGATAGTGTAAAATCTGTTCCACCACCCAAAAATGTTCTGGCCAGTCGTGCAAGTTCATTTGAAGTGATCTTACCTTTAGTGAATACTTCTTTTTGAATAGTCTTAGAAAATAAAAGAACACATAAATCCCGGCGTTGTTTCTTGGCGATGGATAAAAACGCCAAGATGAACCCTTTTGACTGATTATCAAGCAACTTCATACTTCCCGATTGGTCAAGACAAAAAATAATTGGGCCTTTGCCAAGATTCTCTCGCTTCTTCTGTTCAAACTGCATGGTGTTTCCTTCCGCAAAGCGCCGCAGAAAATCTTTTTTCGTCGAGTCATTTGAATATAGTCCTAATTCCATCGGGTGGAGACGTTCTATTTCATTTCCAATAGTTACGCCACGTCTCTCTATCGCCTCCACATAGTTCGTCTTCTGCTTTTTCCGCGCCACTTCTTGAAAACGACCAGCCCACTCTGCAATTTCCTGTATTTTGGGATCCATTGCTATTTGATCTGCTACTGCCAGTTGTTCACGCAATGGTACTTTTTTTAACTCTGCGTCCCCTTTACCGACACTACTCCCGCCCATCAAAGAAATCAGACTATCTTTTACTTTGATCGATTCTTCAACCGCTTCATCGATCGCTTGCATAAATCGTTCGCCATTCGTTTCAAGTGTTAATTCAAGCTGATCGTTTAACTTATCAGTAGCATCGGCCAGTTCTTGGATAGGTCCATCTTCTATCTCGTCCTGTTGTCGATCCAAATGTACAATTGGCACGTCATTTTGTAGCGCTTTTACAGTTTCCAATTTCTTCAGTAAGTCTTCATCCATAGCCAGTGCTTCCGCTAGCCATTGATTAATTTTCTCAACCAACTTTACGGTACAAACAGTTGCAGCGAGATCATCCAGTCGAGTAAAATTTCTATATTCCTCAAACTTTTCATCTTTCATTAGCTTTACTATAATGGTTTTATTCGTTTTCAGTGCTGGATCCATTTGCTCAGGTAAAATTCGTGGTTTCATTTTATATAACGATGCCCAGACATCGCCAAGCAACGCTTCCGTAGTAGGTAATTGTCCTTCTTCCCTGACCTTTTGCAAACCGTCTGACATCCCGAACAGTTCTTTAAAGCGTCTTTTATCAAATGCATCTGTATTCAGTACGGAGCGATGATCTCTAATTATTTTACTTCTTTTCATAAAATATCACTCCTTTTACATTCTGAAGAAGATACCACGCCGCTCACTATTTCCATCTTTCTTTTCGTTCATTCCACCGTAGTAAGCAGTATCCATTCGGCTACTTTCTACTTCATTTTTCAAGGAAATAATTTGTTTTTGTAAATGATCCACTTCAGTAGTACAGCTCCCATTTTGCTCTTTTAAATTATTGAGTTCTATTGATAAGGCAGAAATTTTCTGGACCGCTTCCATACCTGCTTCTGTTGACTCATCACGCAATGCGCAATCATAGATCTCATTCGCTTCATTTTCAATTGCTGAAAGTCTTTGTGCTAAACTATCCTGTGAATGTCTACGGACAATACGGCAAACCGTCTCTTTTTGATCCAAAGTCTCCCAGAGTGCATTCCCAAGAATCACCATATCATCCGGCTGTACAGATTCTCTTTGATTGATCAAAGCTCTCGCTTTCAAGATACTTAAAGATTGTTTGAATCGACGATCTGACGGCTGTATTCCTTCGTCCTGGAGTTCTCTTCGAATTGTAGACAATGTATCAAATACTTCATCTGAAATATGCACTTTATTGGTCATACTTTGAAGTTGCACTAACTCATCCAAATGCATAGTCGGCATTTCGACATGTTCGCCTTCATCTTTCATCATGGATACAAAGTTCGATTCATCTGCAATGAAATTAATTTCAAATCGTAATAGGAAGCGGTCAAATAAAGCTTCTAGACCTTCGCCTTCCTCGGGATATTCGTTGGAAGCGCCAATGATTGACATTAAGGGTGCTTTAATAGGTTGTCCATCATTATAAAATAGTCTTTCGTTGATTAAGGTCAATAAACTGTTTAATATGGCAGAATTTGCTTTAAAGATTTCATCTAAAAATACCAAATGTGCTTCTGGCATTTTTGTTGCCGTATTGCGCTTATATACGCCTTCTTCTAAATCTTTTAACGACAGTGGTCCAAATACTTCCTCCGGGGTACTGAATCTTGTCAGTAACCATTGAAAATAGGACGTGCCGTTCACGATTTTTGCTAGTTCTACTGATAGTGCAGATTTCGCTGTACCAGCTGGCCCAATCATTAACATATGTTGTTTGGATAGGAGAGCTATTAAGATCCCTTCTACCTCGTTTTCACGTTCAAAGAACTTTGCATTCAATGCCTTTTTTATTTCATGTAACTTCTTTATAGTAGTATCCATATAGACATCCCCTCAGTTCATAATAACGAATCATTGTTTTCTTTATGTAACAGTGTGACTGTAA
The DNA here is from genome assembly GCF_002743135.1 of Sporosarcina sp. P18a. NCBI lineage: Bacteria > Bacillati > Bacillota > Bacilli > Caryophanales > Caryophanaceae > Sporosarcina > Sporosarcina sp. P18a. The sequence continues at coordinate 76,815 of NZ_PDYQ01000006.1, forward strand.
TAGAAAGGTTTTAACCGCTCAATCCATAATTCCTTCATGGATTATTGCCTAATCAATCGTATTCTCATGTCTAGCCTTTAATTTATGATAAGAGTTTTGGACTTACTAATTTTACAGTACCCTGTCTACTTTTCTTACTTCTTTTATCCACTATCAATTCGTCCATTAGTACTTTTCTGAGTATGTTTTCATGATACGTTACAAGAATTAGATAACTACTTACGTACTGCGGGATATTACTGGTATTTCACAATCAGGCGATGCAAAACTCTTATTCTTAGTGTTCTTTAATCTTAGAAATGTGTATAATAACTGCTTATAATAGCTAAAATAGGTGAGCGACATGAAAACAAAAACATTACCGTTAAAAGTTGGAATCATTCTCTTGAGTATCTTTCAAGTTTATATAATCTTTACTAGATGGGACGAAGATACACTTGGAACATTTATTGCCAGCGTAATTTTAGTAGGATGTATAGTATTACTGATGGCAGGTATGTTCTTTAGGAGCGATAAACACATTAACCATCTAAAATAATAACAACGCTCTTCACGCTGTATAAAAAATACCCCTTAAACTAGACTCTTTGTAAAAGTCTAGTTTAAGGGGTATTAATTTTTAGTAAGATTTATCTCATTGAATTCTTTGATAAATTGCTTCAAAGCCTTCTTTGCATTGATGTACAGCAAAGGCATTATGGAAAATATGTCCTCGTCCGTCGACAACTCATTAGTCATAGATGCTCTTAGCAATCCATGACTAATGTGGTTTCAATGACTTAATCAAGTTTCTCTTTCCATTTAGAATTCATAGGTAGAGTCCTCTTGCTGGATGATGGATCAACTCAACGTTGACATCCAGCATCATCTATCCACCTAAGTATAATTTATAAGAAAATACAGTATTATTCTTTAAATGATAAACTCTCTTTTTCTAAAAAAGTTCTCATAATTGGTAAGGAAGCGGGTCCAATGCCATGGATTTTTAGAATTTCTTTTTCAGTGTATTTTGATAGTTTTTGCAGAGTATCAATACCATTATGAACTAATGCATTTCTGGCAGGTGAGCTTAACTTCGATAGAAATCCACTTTTTGGTTTATTCTCTTTATTACAAGTAGGGCAACTTGTGCAGTCACTACTTTTGTAATAAGTATGTCCTTTTTCACAAACCTTTAAATTCATTTTTGCTTTCAATAGTACCACTCCCGCTAATTTCCAAATTCAATATACTATACTTCCACTAACTGCTTTTTACATTTTCGATATGACAATACAAACCAATATAAAGATTGCTACCAAAATAAAGAATGCTTTCAAAACGTAGTAGGGACTATTTGTTAAGGTAGCGGCGAGTAGCTCACCTATTATAGTTCCATCACCTGAACTCGATTTTTTCCTGTTCTTTTCATGGTATTCCTCCGAGTAAAAAATTCCAAATATCAGTATAAATATTGCTATAGATCCTGCAAGAAATTCTCCCCATCCCCACATCAAAACGTTTTCCTTCTTTCTTAATTTTAATTATCCTTATTCAACTAAACTGCCACTTTAATTGAACAAAAAAGGCCGTCTAAATAGCTCAATAATCTTCAAATAAAGCACTTGTTTGTTCAAAAAATAGAGATAGTTATTAAACAATTGCGCCTGAATGTGGAAGAAAGTGAACCAATATCATACTGAAAAACTTTTCCAGTCTTCATCTCATATACCTATTCTACTTCCTTATTTCGATTACCTAAAACATATTCTACCTAGCGACAGGTTGTCATCTGCTGACTTTACATAGAATTTCTTCTTTTTGTCTCCATATATATGAAAAATCTTCTCTCTAATTAGCTTCCTATGGTAATCGCATTTCCTCTATTTTTTAAAGTAGATACTATACTTAATGCCGCAAGATAGCTTGTTTTAGGGTTGTTTGGCATTGGCTCATTTTCGATCAGTAAATTCATTTTACCGAAATCACCCTTTGCTTCAATAAGATGTGTGTTTCGTTGAATATTCGGATCTGCTATCACGCGTACTGCCGTTTTATGCGCACCAACTCCTGCAATGGATAGGAGTAATGCAACATTGACGTTTTTAGGGAATCTTTCAATTGCCTCCAATGCCACGCCATCAAAAATGCATTCTTCTACAGACTTCACATCAAGTCCTAGTGATGGATAGGACTTTCTAGTCGTAATGCGTACTTCCTTTAATCCACCTAGAGAATTTGCTGATTGTAGGAGATCCAATCCACCAATCGCTCCTGAAGGCAGATAAATATGTTGCTGATTCTTCCGCGCCACTTCTTTCATTTCATTCAAATATGCAACATCTTTAAATGCTCCGATACTACTTAGTATCATGTCTTTCTTATTCACCAGCACTTCTTCCATATGCTTCATCGCTACTTCAATCGTTGCAGCTTCCACGACAACGTCCATAGGAGATTGAATGAACTCCTGAAAGTCTGTATAGAACGTTGCACTGTACTGTGATTCTAGTACCGGTCCCACCTCTTGGTTTCGACCGAATATGGAAATAATTTCACCGTCCACTTTGCTGTTCCCGTTAATACTTTCTAAAAGATACTGCGCAATATTGCCAGTCCCGATTATGCCGATTTTCATTTTACAACACCTCTTCCTTCAGTATATACACTTCTTTCAGAAATAGATGACTTTCTCCTTCAATACCCTATCTATACATAAAAAACACAAGGTACGAATAGGATGGTATGGATAACAGATAGATAAATTAGGGGGTATGTATGAGTGGCTGGTTATACAGATAATTATGAACGGGATACGTACGGTATTATTGATTTTTGGGTGCGCAATAACTTTGAACATGGTGAGTTTTTCGATCGAGAAATCAGTCATCATGAGTTAGAGTTAGCACGCGCCAATCAGCAAATGATCGACCGCATGGGGAAAATTTTTAAAAAGACTGAATCTAAAACCGGTGACATCGGATTAATTATCGACGAGGCAAAGAGTTCTACAAAAGAGTTCGCTGATTTACTCCTGCATACGATGGATCGTGCGTTACATTGCGATGTAATTATTTCTACCCCTACTTCCCTTCTTGATCACATGATTCGGGAAGCTGAGGAAGCAGAGCGTGTGTTCAAATTAATTGAAACGAATTCTTACATCACACCAGCAGATGCCACACTACATGAGAGCAACTTCTGGCTTCGTCAAATGCTTGACCACTTACTATTCATCAGCCATTACGTGGATGCTTCTAACTATGAATTACACGATCAAGTGCGCGCGATGACTAGGAAGTTTGAAAACCTTTTACTACAAGCGCAAGCTTTGAAGACCATCATCCGTAGACCACGTAATGAAGTATCACCTGTGTTAAATACATTCAATCAAATGGTGATAAAAGAAGCAAAAGCACTTGAAGCTTTTAAGCTGGAATTAAGTGAACTGATCAAAGCCTGTGCTGCGGTTACGACGGCTCCGCCTGATTTACTGGAACATATTGCGAGAGAAGCCCACCATCTGTGGAAGAATCTCGAAGATCAGGTCGTAAACTAATTTTCATGAAAACATGACGAGAATTTCTCGTCGTGTTTTTTATTTATTATATAAAGTTTTGGCAGTTTATAACTATTTCAATTTAAGTTTCGTTAGTGTAGTAGTGTGGCGGTGATGGAAATGAATTCGGCACAACTGGAGCACATAGTGGATAGGTAGGGAAAATATTTAGTGAAGATGGCATACTTTTTTACATGACCGTGACATGGCGAAGGATATCATATAGGAAGTTTTTATCTCTTTTTATGAGAAGTCGAACTATCAAGAATAAGGAAAGTTACGAGCTTACTTAACCAAACTAACAGTCAACCGCTGTAAAGATCATTTACGATACAGGTCTTTTCATAATCTGAAATTCAAAAACATTGGACAGAAACCATACATATTGAACATGACCAATTGATCATAAGAAGAACAATCCATCATGGCTATTGCTGTATTAACATTGCCTGTGAAGTATCTCGAAATTATTCTCTTCTATTTGACACATACTCGCAGATACACCAACGCATCCAAGGGGCTACAACTTAATGCTATAGAAGATAAAACAACGCTTGGTAAAACCGCCTTCCTATAAATCAATTCATAGGAAGACGGTTTTTATTTATTAAGAGACGCATATCTTTATTTCACAACGGTCACAGGACACACAACATGCTTCATTACCTTATGGCTGACGCTACCTAAAACCATTTCTTGAAATGAATTTAACCCACGGCTGCCGATGACTAGATTACCAATGTTCTTTTCGTTTACATAGTTGATGATTTCCTCGCTAGGATTCCCCCTGAGTATAATCACTTTTGCTTCCACTGCCGCTTCCTTCGCCATAGCTAAAATCGGATGCATCTTTTGTTCGCGTTTCAGTGCTAAGCTCTCAGGGCTCTGCTCTAACAGTCTTTCGTCCTTCGCCTTGCTAAAATCCTGCACATAGATAATCTCTAACGTAACTTTAGGCAAATATTCTGCTAGCATAATCGCATGTTTTGCGGCACGCATCGCATTTTCAGACCCATCAATCGCTACAGCTATTTTCATATGGTTCACTCCCTCACAATAATTTTTCATATAATTGTTCACTTGAAGAATTTAGTCCACGAATCGTGACTGCTGTCCCTTTACTTTCAAGCTTTGATACCACTTTTAAAATGGCACCCACTGCAGATTCATCCCACAGCTGACTATTTTCAAAATCAATGACAATTTGCTTTTCATTTATCTCATCAAATGTCTGGATAAACTTCGTCGTAGAAGCAAAAAATAATGGACCTTGTATTTTATAGATACCCTCTTTATTCGTTACCGAGACACGCGATATCTTCGCAACGAAGAATAATGCACTTAGAACAACCCCAATCACTACACCAATTGCCAAGTTATGCGTGTATAAAATAATCACCACTGTTATCAGCATAACAATAGATTCTGATCGTGGTGCAGTTCGAAGAAATTTAAACGATCCCCAGTTGAAAGTCGTAGCCGCTACCATAACCATGACGCCTGCAAGAACAGGCATCGGAATTTTGGAGACCAAATCCCCTAATACCATAATCAAAAACAGTAAAAATACTCCAGCAGTCAATGTAGATAATCGACCTCTACCACCCGATTTGACGTTTATGACGGATTGCCCTATCAACGCGCAGCCTGCCATTCCACCAAAGAATCCAGTGATGAAGTTAGCAATACCCTGTCCGCGTGCTTCACGGTTTTTATTGCTCGATGTATCTGTCATGTCATCCAGCACTTGCGAAGTCAGCAACGACTCTAGTAACCCGACAATCGACAGTGCCAATGAATACGGTAAAATAATTTTCAGGGTCTCAAAGTTCAATGGAATATTAGGGAAAAAGAATGTTGGCAATGAACTCGGCATCGCCCCCAAATCTCCGATCGATTGTAATCTAACTCCACTGAACAGCGCAATGGCTGTCATAACCACAATCGCAATCAGCGGAGCCGGTATCAATGTAAAGAAACGCGGTACTGCATATACTAAAATCAATGTAGCGATCGCAAATACATACGTCATCATACCCGAACCAATCAAATATGGTAGCTGTGTAATAAAAATCATAATTCCTAGCGCATTTACGAATCCTAACATCACGGAGTTCGGTATGAAGCGCATTAAATTTGCGACTCCTAGTGAGCCTAAAATCAATTGAATAATACCCGTTAAAATAGTGGCTGCCAGTACGTATTCGAGACCATGATCGGCCATTAAACTGACAAGTACTAATGCCATGGCACCCGTAGCAGCCGATATTAATCCAGGTCTGCCTCCGACAAACGCAGTAATAATGGCAATAGTAAATGATGCATATAGCGCGACACGCGGATCAACCCCGACGATAAACGCAAAAGCCAATGCTTCCGGAATGAGCGCTAGTCCTACGACTATACCTGCTAATATATCGGCACGCACATTACCAAACCATTGCTGTTGTAAAGTTTGCATATTGTTCCCCTCTCGTTATGGAAAAGTTCATACTATGTTAGAAGACAAACAGCATATCATTTCTAACCCCTTAATTGAATCATTTTAGGAAACAATCTGGATACATAGTGTATAGATATATTCGTCCGATTGTAGGTGAACAGCCAACTAATCAAACAATACACCTCCTAACACTATATACGATATCAAAGAAGAAACTGGTATCAGTAAGTCAACATTTTATCACTATTTAGATAATCAATCCTCATCAACCTCAAATAGTAACTAACTATTTACATCTGACTATTTTTGTCTATCGCAATGGATCCAAAATAGCCATCCTTATCTATTCCAACAAATTATAGACCGTGTTATTAGAATAATTTAATGCTCATTTCATCTAATGTACCGTCTTCTACGTTAAAGATAAATAATTGATTTTAACCTCTTGATATTGTAAGAAACTAGACCTATATGTTATTTAGTGTAAGTAATAGACTTTTAACCTATTTTCATAGATTTAAACTTCACCAGGATGTATAATGAAATAAAAACAGACGGGAGTTAGGATTTCTGATGATTAGATTCAATAGTATTAAGTCAAAACTACTAACAGGCTTCTCTATTGTGCTTTTATTAATAGTTTTACTAGGTATATTTATTTTCTCTACCCTCCAAGCAAATAATGAAGCAACGAAAAACATTCTAGAAAAAGAGTTGCCTCTATTAATTGCAGACGAGCAGTTGGCACTTGGTATGGCGAATCGGATCGCCTCCTCCAGGGGATATATTATGACAGGAGAATCAAGCTACAAAGAGATATTTGATACATATACAGAAGATGGTGTAAAGCATCAAACCACTGTTAGTGAGCTGGGAAATTCGAAGGAAATACAGGATTTGATTCAAAGAACCGTCGAATGGCGGGAGTACATCACAGAAAATGTTTTCGCGGAATATGAACGTGGTAACAAAGAGTTGGCTGAACGTAATTTGTTGGCCTCGAATGATGAGGCACGCAGCTTAATGCACTCATACGAAAAAGCAGCTGAGGATCGTGAAGTCATCATTATTGATATTGAAAAGAATTTGCTTGCAAGTGGCAAAAATACATTGATTTTGGTTACAAGTATAATAACCTTAGTTATTCTTTTGAGCATGGTAGTTGCCGCCATTACCGCCAATTCTATTTCCAAGCCTCTTCACGTGGTAATGGAACGAATGAAACGTATCGCTACCGGGAATTTAAGCAGTCCGCCTTTAGAAACAAATTTGCGAGATGAAATTGGACAACTGTTCGCATCTACGAATGAGATGAGTAATAATACGCACAAACTATTGGATGAGATACATACTGTGGCTCAAACGGTTTCATCACAAAGTGAAGAACTGACTCAATCTGCTGGAGAAATAAAGATAGGTACTACTCAGATCGCCACTACAATGGAAGACTTAGCTTACGGCACTGAATCCCAAGCCACTAACGCGAGTAGTTTATCGACTTCAATGGAAGTCTTCGTCTCTAAAGTAATGGACGCCAATGAAAATGGAGTCCATATTCACCAGTCATCAAATGAAGTGCTGAACATGACAAGTACTGGGAGCAAAGTGATGAATTCTTCATTGGAACAGATGCAGATTATCGATCAAATCGTCCATAATGCAGTGACAAATGTAGAAGGATTAGACAAGCATACACAACAAATTTCCCAACTTGTTTTGGTTATACAAGGAATTGCAGCACAAACTAATTTATTAGCGTTAAATGCAGCGATCGAAGCAGCTCGAGCTGGTGAACACGGTAAAGGATTTGCTGTGGTGGCCGATGAAGTACGGACCCTGGCAGAACAATCTTCCGCGTCCGTTACCAATATCACTGAAATCGTCAATCGGATTCAAACTGAGTCCACTATGGTTACCAATTCATTACAAGAAGGATATAAGCAAGTGGAGGAAGGGACAAACCAAATAAAACGTACTAATGAAACATTTGATAATATAAGTGACGCCGTAACGGATATGGTCAATCGGATCCAAAGTATTTCGAACGACCTTCAAGATATTTCGGAAAGCAGTCAGGAAATGAGTGGGTCCATCGAAGAGATTGCAGCGATTACTGAAGAGTCTGCTGCAGGTGTGGAGCAAACTTCAGCATCTTCACAACAAGCAAGTAGCGCAATAGAAGAAATAGCAAGTAACTCCGACGATTTAGCCCGATTGGCTGAAGAACTCAATGCGCTTGTACGAAAATTTACTTTATGATTGAAAAAGCGTCTGCTACTATGCAGACGCTTTTACGTGATTCGTTTTATTTTTTAAAGGGTGAGAAATAAATATCCCTTCTGCAACCTCTCCCGACAATTTCAATCCACACTCCCTATACGGGGAGCGACGATAAAAGACATCCAAGTATTGAACCATTGTGGTATTTCAATCCACACCCTCTATACAGGGAGCGACCGCAATATATAAACAAAAAACTTAATCCAAATCTATATATTGTCTATTCCATTATAACTTACTACTCTAAAAAGTTAAACGACATTTAATTCAGCAGTTTTTCATAAATTAAATGCGCGAACCTATCTGGATTTTTATGTTTCCTTAAGGTTCGCATACTAGAAGATCAGTGGTTCCACATCTACAGGTCTAACTTTTGTATCATGATTGTTTCCTAATCGATCATATTGAAGACTATCTACTTTGGAATCCATATTCACTTCCACTTAATAAGGTTTTGTTTACAATACATTTACATACAGAATTCCGTACATGTTACAACACTTGTCTTATTAAAATAGACGAATAAGCATCAAGATCACTGCGTTAGTGAAGGGCTAATAATAATGCTTTCACATATGTGATTAGTATTCTAGATACTTTTCCCTTTAAAACAGATGTGTAATTGTTTGTTGTTTTCCTTTTGCGAAGTTGTAATATTTTAATCCCTACACTCTTTTACCAAAGCTAGACTTACTTACTGTACAATTATATTCTGCAGACAAATATTTTTTCAATCCACATCCATTTAACGTGCTTGACTTCTGCCAAAATTGCCTCGCTTAATTTCTACAACTTCATATACCGTTACAAATGCATGTTTATCTATGTCACGAATGATTTCTTTCATCTTACTATCTTCCAAATGATAAATATTACAAGTGATTTCTATGAATTCCTCTTTTGTAAAACTCTCCTGCACTACTTGATATGTTGCTCTCCGACCTAAACGTCCGTGAATCTCTTCTATCATCAATTCAGGTTGATCCGTTACAATCTTATATGTTTTGGAACCACTAAATCCAATTTCCATGATAGATATGACTTTCGATGCGATGAAATAAGCAATTGCTGACATGATCGCACCAGTCAACCCAAAGACGGTTGAAACGACAATAAAGACAAAGATATTTAAGAGTAAAATTAGATCACTTGTCCCAAATGGAAGTTTTCTCGAAAGCAATACTGCGAGCATATCAATACCGTCGAGTGCTCCACCATTACGCAAAGCTATTCCGATTCCGACTCCAATAATGATTCCGCCAACGACAGTTATCAATAATGTATCATCTTGTACAATGATGGGAATATGATGCATTAAACTTGTACTGGCACTTAAGGATACGATGCCCACCACAGAAAGTGCTGCAAAGCGCCTACCTACCTGTTTGTAACCAAGGAAGATAAACGGTATATTTAAAATCGCAATTAATACACCTAACGGAAGTCCAAAAACTTTAGAACCCACAATACTTAGTCCTGTAACCCCACCATCCGATACATTATTTGGAATAAGGACTGACTCAAGTCCATACGCTGTAATCACTGCACCCATCATGACGAAAAAGGCTTGAAATAGAAGACGTAATGTCTTATGTGACTTCTTTGTAATTACTTTCATTATCTCATTCCTTTCAGTTATTTAGTAAGTCACATACTTCTATTTACCATACCCTTTTATCGATATAAACTATTCCAAAGACAGTAGATTTTTGTAGTTTTTTGTATCAATGACATGACGCGCGACTAAATATAGTAGTAGCATACAAACCACATGGCCGCAGTAACCCAAGAGTCGTATCGAAAAGGTAAAGACCAGTCATCCCATGATGACTGGTCTTTCTAGTAGTTAAAATCTTGATTTTGCTGGTTTCTTCATTGGGGCTTTATTCATCAAATACGAGATGAATGTATCATCCGCCAAGCTGGGATTGGATGAGTTCAGCAACACAGCTAGATTCTTCGCATCATCGAGCGCTCTATGGGCGTTATGCACTTGAATTCGGTGCGCTCTCAGCAATTGTTGCAGTTTGCCGTTTTCAAATCCGTAATTTTTCCATTTGATTTGTCTGACGGAGCAATACCAGTCCATGTCGAGCGTTTCAGGTAATAGTCGACTGACGAAGCCCCTATCAAATGATGCGTTATGTGCTACTATACCGTCTGCTTGATCTAGTATTTTTAGTATTCTATCCATATCAAGCGACTTCCCTCTAACCATCTGATCGGTAATGCCAGTGAGCTGGGTAATTATCGGGGAGATAGAATAGAACGGTTCTTGAAACTCGCAATACTCATCTGCCACTCGAACAATACGATTATCTTCATACTCTCCAAGCATAACCCCTAACTCGATTACTTCACTCGTCTCGGCACGCATGCCTGTTGTCTCCACGTCAATAAATGCTATATGTTTTGTCATGTGAAAACTCCTTTTACACTCTATTTGCATGATATCGAGAATATAATTATGAACAGTTCTATCCTTTTAGTATATCAGGATTTCAATACAATATGTTCCATTTGAACTGTCAGCATTTAATTGAACGTCTAGTAATTTCATAAGTTGCCACACAATTCAACGTGCTGTATACTAGGATTGCTTACATGATTGTCCGTCCGGGTGCTTGAGAGAATCAGGCTGAGATAGCAGATGAATCCTCTGCTGACCGTTAATCTGATCTGGGTAATGCCAGCGTAGAGAGCGTGATCGATGGAATTATACAGGAATCTCTTTCCTTCCTCGGCCGTCTGCTCTTCAGACGGCTTTTTTGTATAAAAAATAACGAGGAGTGGAAGAGTTTGAAAAAGTTAAAGTTTACCGATTTATTGATCACCATCATGATCGGCGTTGTATTTGGCGTGCTCATGAAGTTTTGGGATGATTTATACACTGTCGTCAAACCGATCATGCCTGTTGCACGTCAACTGCTTTACGGTATGTGGTTCATGGTGGGGCCGTTTGCCTTCCTATTATTACGAAAGCCCGGTACTGCATTCATCGCAAGTATTGCGGGGGCTTCCTTGTCTGCATTTGCCGGCCATGGTATTGAAGTATTGATGTATGGATTCGTACAAGGACTTGCTGCTGAATTATTGTTCGCTGCATTCCGTTATCGACGCTATTCTATTTTAATTGCAGGGTTAGCAGGAGTCGCGTCATGTCTTGCAAGTTTCGGACTTGATTTGATTTATGGTTATGCAGCACTCGAAACATGGGCACTCATTGTGAAATACGGATTACGTGCAATCAGCGCATTCATCTTCACAGGTATTTTCGCTGTGTTTATTGTAAAAGCGCTAGAAGCAACAGGTGTGACATCGCTAATTCGCCCCGTCGATAAGAAAGAATATACGATGCTTGATCAGTAAAAGCGGAGGTATGATCCAACTATGAATAACATCAGCGTTACCGATTTACGACTGAAGTTTCCTGGAGAAGATGCTTTGGTCTTTAAGGACCTCTCCTTCTCTGTTCAGCCCGGTGAAAAAGTTCTTATGCTCGGTCCTAGCGGTTGTGGGAAATCCACTTTACTTCAAGTACTGAGTGGCATTATCCCGAACTCTATCGAACTGCCAATGAAAGCAACAAGCATTCAGTTACCTGACTCGTGGGGGTTCGTTTTCCAAGACCCAGATACACAGTTCTGTATGACCTACGTCGATGAAGAACTCGCATTCGTTTTGGAGAATCTTCAAGTGCCGCGTGAAGAAATGGCCCCTCTTATTGAGGAGGTGTTGAAGCGTGTAAACTTGCACTTGATAGATGCCCACACGCCCATCAACGAAATGTCTCAAGGTATGAAACAACGGTTGGCATTGGCTTCTGTTTTATTATTGGAACCGGACGTGCTATTTCTGGACGAACCTTCCGCATTACTGGATCCGGAAGGCACGCAACAGATTTGGACTTCTATTAAAGAAGCAACCGCTGATAAAACTGTGATCATCGTGGAGCATAAAATCGATTTGATTGCTGACTGGGTAGATCGTGTTGTGTTGTTTAATGATCATGGTGTCATACTAGCAGACGGTTCACCTGCAGATATTTTTGCAAACTTTCAGGAAGAACTGAAACGTTATGGCATTTGGTATCCAGGGGTATGGGAAGAATATAAAACTTCTGATGCATTTCAATTGATGATGCTAAATCGTCAAGCGGTTTCATCACAAGAGAAAATTCATATCGAGGATTTTCACGGTTATCGTGGTCAAGTGGAGAAGATTTCTGCCAAGCATGCGACTGTACAGGCCGGTGACTGGATTACAATTGTAGGGGAAAATGGTTCAGGTAAAAGTACATTGCTTTTATCTCTTATGCAATTGCTTCGGACTAACGGCGTCTATGAAGTGAACGGCGTAGCCATTGTATGGAAAAAGAAGAAACGGCAACTCCCGAAAGGTCTATCGCTCGTCTTTCAAAATCCCGAACTACAATTTGTAACGAACTCGATTACGGAAGAATTAACAGTATCTTTGCACGGTATGCCAAAAGCCGATGCAAACATGTATGCGAAGGAATTGATGCGCTTATTTAACCTGCCCGATTCCGTTTCACGCCATCCTTATCAACTATCTACGGGCCAAAAGCGTCGCTTGAGTGTAGCAACTGCCCTTACTCCTAGTACGGATATCTTGTTACTCGATGAACCTACTTTTGGACAGGATGCACGAAACACATTCGCTATTCTTGAGAAACTGGAGCAGTTGCGCACGAAAGGCATGACAATTTTGATGGTTACGCATGATACGGAAATTGTGGAGAACTTTGCTACTGCTGTTTGGACTGTAGTAGATGGCGTTGTGCAAACGGATAGTGGCGTAGGGGGTGCGATGGATGTTCAATTGGTTCACACCTAAACGCGAAACCTGGCTATTCCGAGTCAATCCAGCGCTAAAATTCATCGTATTTTTTGCGTTCTTGATCATTACGCTTGTGAATCAAAGTTTACCTTTTGCTATCTCACAGGCTATTCTATATGGAATATTATTTTATGTATTCAGTGGCTATTCACTAAAGAAACTTTTATTGCTTTCCATTCCGTTAGTCATTTCATTCCTATCCACTGGATTGACGATGTTATTATTCGGTAAGGGTGAAACGGTGTTGTGGCAATGGGGACTATTCAAGATCTCCGAGGAGAGTATTCAACACGCGCTGTTGCTCGGGAGTAAATCACTTTCATTTGGCTTCGTCGGTTTTACGTTTATCTTAACAATCCAACCCATACTATTCTTTTATGCTATGATGCAGCAGTTTCGTCTGCCGTCCAAATATGCTTATAGCTTTATTGCAGCTTTTCGTTTAATTCCTGCTGTCACTGAAGAGCTGCAAATTCGCAGGAACGCGTTGAAAGTACGAAATATACAGTTTTCCAAAGGGATTAAAGGTGTGTATGCGCGATTGCAATCCTATACCGTTCCTCTTTTTGCCCAAAGTATACGCCGTGCGCAACGCATTGCCGTTGCGATGGAAGCGAAACAGTATCAGATGGGTGCTGCAAGGACGTATTATTATCCTACACGGTATAATGGAATAGACGTGGTTTTTGTACTCGTCATGATATGTAGTTTATCTCTAGCTTTTTTACTATCTGTTTATAAATAGTTACTCGATAACCAACACATATCCTGTATAACCACATTAAAAGAGAGCACAGTTCTAGTTCAGATTCTGTGCTCTCTTTTTACATTCCACATGCTAATGATTTTACGGACTTCTTTAGCTTCTGGGGTGACAGCTCTTCAAATACTGCCCGATACCAATCCATAAGCTCCACATAAATCTCTATCTGAAGCAAATCGCCATGCAATCCATTGTGATTTCATCAATTTTGTAGGTAAACTGTTACCCGTCGGCATGAAGTAACGAAGCTGCTCTTCCGTGACAATTAACCGATCTTGCAAATACAACGCATAAATACGTGTGAGCATTCCTGGAATAATAGCGAGAACGATAACAGCGAATAATAGCATAATCTGCATTGGAAAAACCATGCTTTACAAATTGATAAATTTCATAGATTGCTGTTATCAAAAGCAATAGAAAGCTTAATGGTAACCAAAAATAGTATTGCATAGGTTTTACGCGTGTATTGTTTTTATACTATTGTTCTTTCATCTATCTCTCCTTATATACCTGCATGGGTATAGTAAATTATTTAATATTTGATATATACGTAATTGCTATTTATTGGGGTAGTCGTTTCAAATAATCACGAAACCATTTGTTCTTATGGAACAAGACTCAACAAACCTAGCGAATAGTATGCACTCTCGAATAGTTAGAATTATTAGTATTGACAAAGCATATACATTTCATTATATTAAACCTACTATATCAATAAGATTTTAAGGAGTTGTTTTCTATGAAACTTTCAACAAAAATCACAGTCGGTCTCGTGTTCGGCATTGTTTTCGGGATTATTCTAAATATCCTTCTCCCACAAGCAGTACCTCTATTGAATGAATACGTACTTTCTCCAATCGGTAAAGTTTTCTTGAGCTTAATCCAGTTCGTAGTAGTACCCATTGTTTTTACATCATTGATTGTAGGTTTTTCTAGTATAGATAACTCTGAAAAAGTTGGACGGTTGACAGGGAAGTTATTATTCCTTTACATAAGCACAAGCATACTCGCGCTTGTCATTGGCTACATTACCGCTTCAGTTTTGAAACCAGGGAATATGGTAGATGGCTTAGGGGAATTGGCAGCCGGCGAGGCAAAGGAAGGACAAGGTATACTTGAATGGTTAATTTCGATAGTTCCTACCAATCCATTCGAAGCATTTGCAACAGGGAATTTGTTGCAGATTATCTTCACGGCAATTATTGTTGTCATTGGAATTCGTATGGCTGGCAGTCATGCAAAACCATTTCTTTCATTCGTAGAAAGCGTACATGCTATCGTAGAAAAGATTACAATGCTTGTTTTAAAATTATCTCCAATAGGTGTTTTCGCCTTAATCAGTTCCGTAATTGCCACCCAAGGTCTTGATATTGTGCAGAAGTTATTTGTTTATATCTTAGGATTAATCTTAGCTTTGACACTGATGGCTATCGCGTACTTTGTTATTCTAAGCTTCTTACATGTGTCTCCAAAGCACTTCTGGAAAAGCTTCCAGCCGACATTCGGTATCGCATTCGGTACTGCTAGCTCCAATGCTGCGTTGCCGGTCGCTATTGAAAATAGCAAAAAAGAATTTAAAATGAAGGAGGATATTGCAGGCTTTGCAATACCTTTAGGAACTGCCTTGAAGCGTGACGGTGCTTGCATTTTACAGACATTCAATGCTTTATTCGTTGCTCAGCTATTTGACATCCAACTTAGTGGCACACAAATCCTAGCGATCATTGTCAGTGCACTTGTCGTGTCATTTAGTACAGCAGGTGTTCCAGGGGCAGGTATCATTATGATGTCCACCGTACTTGCTGCCGCCAACTTACCTCTTGCGGGTATTGCGCTTGTCGCTGGAGTGGATCGTTTGACTGATGGCTTCCGCACATTGTTGAACGTATTTGGCAATACAGCCAATGCAGTGATACTAGATAAGTGGGAAGGTAATTCTTCAATTACCGACATGAAAATGCATAGTCCAGAACCAGCATACGTGGACAGTAAAAGACTCTAAAAAAACTGCCGTAACATATCTGTAGGATACGCTACGGCAGTTCTGCTTTATATTGTTTATTTAATTATCGTGACAGAGCTATTCACATGTTTAATTACTTTTTGACTGACACTACCCATAACTAGCTTTTTAAGTAATTTTAAACCGCGACTGCTTAGGATGAGATGATCAATTTCATTCGTGTTTACGTGTTTAATGATTTGCTGATGCGGATTTCCCCGGAGCATTGTAACTTCTGCTACGATTCCACTATCATTGACTAACTTCAATGCCGATTGCATCTTCTTCTTCTGGTACATAGCAAGACTGTTAGGACTTTGTTTTAACAATCGCTCATCCTCTTTATTAAAGTCGATCACATGGATCAATTCCAGTTTCGCTCCAGAAAATTGTTTCATTAACATGATCGCGTAATCTGTTGCCCGTAATGCATTATCTGAGCCATCTACCGCCACAGCAATCTTCATGATAAAACCTCCTAAAACTACTTTCTACGTTTGTACAATTGAGATCTTCTCTCAGCTTCCGTCACAGACATAACATTCCATTCTCATACTCTATACCCTTTTCACGAATCATATAGTCCAGCAGTAAATACCTGTTCTATCAATCCAAAATCATTCTACCAATTATTTAACAAAAATCCAACAATCAGCTTCCTATAAAACCATAATTCTAATATTAAAGTCCAGTAACAAGACAATATGACCACTTCATTTACTTAACAATTGTGACTGGACAATTTGCTTGCTCCATTACACTGCGACTTACACTACCAAGCACTACTTCCTGCATTATGTTCATTCCACGACTACCCAGTACCAATTGCTCAACATTTGCTGTCTGCAGATGTTTAATGATTTCATGGTCTGGATTTCCTCGTAACAGCGTGATACTCGTTTTAACTCCGACTTTTTCCGCCAATTTCACTACTGGCCTCACAATTCGATCTTGATATAAGGATAAGCTTTTTAGATTTTGCAACAGGAGTTGTTCATCTTCCACTTTGTTATAGTCGGTTACAGAAATTACTTCAAGCTCCGCGTCTTGTGCATCTTTTAAAAGTGTCAGCGCATATTTCGCTGCACGAAAAGCATGTTCAGAACCATCTATAGCTACAGCAATTTTCATACTAACAGCCCCCCATTGTTTCGAATAATCACTATTGTTAGTATATACCAGAAGACGATAATATTCAGTAATCCAATCAATGTGGAATACGAATGGACTAACACATCTGAAAAAAACGTTAACTCATATAATATGAATTAACGTTTTTTATAATGTGAGATTAAATTAAGCGAGCAATAATCGATTAGCGAGCAATCTTCCGCGAACTGTAATACCCACCCACGCTGCAAGAAATGCTTTGATGAAACCACCGATTAAAAATGGAACAAAGCCCGCCATGACAGCAGCTGTCCAAGAAAGTTCCGCAATAAACTTTAGCCATACTGTACCAAACGCTAAGGCGATGAACATTCCAATGATATTTGCAATAATTGCATTTGATAGTTTGAAACTTGTGCGCTCCATATAATAACCCGTAATGAATGCGGTTGGGATAAAGCCAATTAGAAATCCGCCGGTAGGTCCAAAAATCACACCGAACCCTGAAGACATACCCGAAAATACAGGCATCCCTACCGCTCCCATAGCTAAATATATTAGTACAGAAATCGTTCCATAACGTGAACCTAAAATAGTAGCTGCTAAGCCAACTGCAAGTGTTTGTCCTGTAATCGGAACTAATGGCAGTGGTATCGTTAGCTGTGCCATAATACCGATAATGGCCGCGAATAATGCGGTTACAATCATCATTTTCAATTTATTTCGTGAGTCTATCATTTCTTTAATCCCCTTTGAGTAAACCATTCCTTAAGTAGCGTTGACATGTATTTTATAGTATATAAATATATGTGTCAATCGTTTCTAGTTATTTGTTTACTCTAGGACGTTAGATGGATTACACTTTTTCAGACTTTTATACTTCCATTATCATTTTAGCCACTGAAGGTAATAAACCACCTAGCAAATACGCATCTTTTTCCATTATGTTATCAATTCTAAGCATTACGAAAAATTGAATGATTTCACTGTTTGATCTCACTGCCTTCATGCGATTCTTCATCATCTTGTCTGATTTGATTCTTTTTTGTATTTATCCATGGATTATACCCCTTCAACTGGAGTCCCATCTCACATGTGCTTAACAACCTATTTTGATATGTTTTCAGAAGTAAAAAGCATAAACTCTATATTTGAGCTTATGCTTGTGTATTCAATTCTTATTTTTTCAACCCTTGTAAAAATAAGAGTGTAATCTCTTCAGCCAGTTCTTCTGGTGTATGTGTGCCCGTCCAAAGTTTGGTGATCGCGAGATATTCAATAGCTCCAACCATTGCTGCAGCGACAACGCCAAAGTTTATATTGGTATGAAAATATCCAAGCTCTGCTTCTTCTTTAAGATTACGTTCTAATTGTGCGGTCATTTGTTCTTTAATGTTAGCGGCTTCTTCCGAAACAACAAAACCAATCCGTGCAACTTCTTCATTCTGCTGGAATAGTTCAAAAACAGCACATAAACCATAAGCAATACGCTCCATTAGCCCCTCTTCTGCTATATCTGCGGGAAGTTTGCTTTGTGCTACTTGATGATATAATTTTTCTTTGAATATATCGACTAATTCCTGAAATACAGCTTCTTTACTTTTAAAATATAAGTAGAACGTTGGCTGTGTGACATTTGCTTCCTTCACGATTTCACTAATCTTCGTTTTATAAAAACCATGAATAGCGAATTGTGTAGCGGAAATTTCCAAAAGTGTTTTACGACTTTTTTCGCCATCTGCCCCTACTCGTCGGCCTCTTTTTTTCAGTTAACCCACTTCCCATCTTCATATAAAAATTATTCATATATATATTATATTGTACAGCGATATGCGAATAAAACCAAACAATATATTGAATTTTAAAAGATATCAATCTACTTGTTCTGATTAAATTATTCTTACTATATATTAATATTAACTATTACACTTTTATAAGGCGTTATACATACGACTCACGACAGATATAATTTAATAGTATGTATACTATGGATTGGACGCTTTCTGGCGAATGGGTGCTACAGAAATTCAACTTACGCAAAGTTTATTTCTTTTGCGAATTGCTTGGTTGGGAATAACCACCAAACTAACTTTACACGCTTTCATTGTTTCTCCTTAACTATTTACTAATCTGTTATGTATATAACAGATTAGTTGACATTCTGCAAAATATATCGAATAATAGAAAGAAAGCGCTTACATTTTTAACTTACTAATTGAATAGATTATGTTAAGGAGGGATATGTATGAAGTTGGCCAGAAATATTATTATAGCCCTAATCGCAGGGGTCGTCGTCGGTTTACTATTGAATATCTTCACTCCTAGTCTTTTTACAAAAGCTGACGCATTTCTTTTTAAACCACTTGGTATAATCTTCTTGAATCTGATGAAGATGCTAG
Source organism: Sporosarcina sp. P18a (assembly GCF_002743135.1). Lineage (NCBI taxonomy): Bacteria > Bacillati > Bacillota > Bacilli > Caryophanales > Caryophanaceae > Sporosarcina > Sporosarcina sp. P18a. The sequence goes on from NZ_PDYQ01000006.1 coordinate 96,213, forward strand.
TCGTGCCCGTGGTGTTCATTTCTATCGTCCTTGGAACGGTTGGAATTGGTGATCCGAAGAAATTAGGTAGAATTGGTGGGAAGACCATCGGCTATTTCTTGATAACTACAGCCATCGCCCTAGTCATTGCCATTTCACTCGGTCTATTATTAAAGCCTGGTGAAGGAGGTAATTTTGAAACAGCCAATGCCACTTACGAAGCACAAGAAGCTCCACCAGTAGCAGAAACCCTATTAGGAATTATTCCTACAAATCCGGTTAGTGCTATGGCAGAAGGTAATATGCTTCAGATTATCTTCTTTGCAGCATTGGTTGGCTTTGGAATGGCCATGATGGGTAGTAAAGTTGAAAGAGTAAAAGAGTTTTTCGAGCAAGCAAATGAACTCATTATGTATCTGATTACATTTGTCATGAAGTTCGCGCCATACGGGGCATTCGGTTTGATTGCATCAGCTGTTGGAAGCCAGGGTATAGATGCACTGAAGGTAATGGGTATGTATATGGGAGTGGTTCTCGGAGCCCTCGTAATCCATACCATTTTCGTCTATGGCGGATCAATCGCATTGATCGGTAAGCGTAGCCCAATTTGGTTCTTTAAAAACTTCTTTCCAGCACAAGTTGTTGCATTCAGTACAGCAAGTTCTGCTGCAACACTACCGATTTCAATGAAAACAGCGCAGGAAAAGTTAAAAGTACCCGAGTCTATTAGTTCGTTCACGCAATCCCTTGGGGCCACTATTAATATGGACGGTACCGCAATTATGCAAGGGGCAGCTGTAATCTTCATCGCACAGGCTTATGGCGTTGAATTAACTATAGGACAGTTACTCACTGTTGTTTTAACAGCGGTACTGGCTAGTATTGGAACGGCTGCTGTTCCAGGTGCGGGCCTCATCATGCTAGCAATGGTTCTGACATCAGTCGGACTTCCGGTTGAAGGAATTGCGCTCGTTCTCGGAGTAGATCGCTTACTTGACATGGTGCGTACAGCTGTCAACATTACCGGTGACGCTGCATGTGCTGTTATCGTTGCGCAAACAGAAGGTGTGTTAGGTGAGCCAGATGTTGAAAAGGCGCCAAAGAATACGGAAATTGCATAAGTTTCACTAATTCCTGTACGGGAAACTCTCATGTGCACAAAACATGACAGCTTTCCGTGCAGTTTTTTGTCATGTTGGAAACTGATGCGGGCTTCTAAAATTTCATCTTCAGAGATAGTAATGAACATACCTCCAGTCTCCCTAATAGCTTCCACTATTTCTTTGGACCAGGCTGGTGACTCAATGGCAAAACCTTCCGCAAGAGTTACTTCATTCACGACCGACTTCACCGTATGCCCTTGAAATTGTTCATAGACTTCATAAGCATACGTTTTCGTACCTTCATAAAAGTATGGCTCAAGATCATATTCATTATCTCCGTTATGTCGATATCATTTACTTATTAATAGGTTTTTATATGTCTTTATCGGATAAACTGAATACATGGGAGGGATCACTTTGAATGTATTAATTGAATGGCACTATAAATCAAAAAAAGGAACAACAACCGTTTTCAAGTCCGGAGAATTACCTGCAGACCAAGCCCTGCTAATTGCTGAGGACTTAGAGAAAACAGGTCGCACAAAGCAAATCATGTTTACAGATCAATTTGATAGTTCCTGGACTATTAAGGAATTAAAAAGCTATTTGAAGGGCATCGAAACAGAGCCACATAATATCGCTGTATACTTCGATGGTGGATTCGATTGGGATACAAAGTTGGCCGGTCTCGGTTGCGTACTCTATTATAACCAAAATGGTAAATCTTATAGACTACGAAAAAATGCCATTGCTACACACTTATCCTCAAACAACGAAGCAGAATATGCAGCACTTCATCTGTGCTTGCAAGAACTTGAAACGCTTGGAGCGCACCATTTACCCATTGAGATTATGGGTGACTCACGGGTCGTAATCAATCATTTAAGCGAAGAATGGCCTGTAATTGAAGAAGAACTGTACAGTTGGGCGAATAAAATTGAAGAAAAGATGGAATCTTTAGGATTCCAACCACGGTATGAACTAATTTCACGCAAGAAGAACAGCGAAGCAGACCGTCTAGCCACACAGGCTTTGACGGGTGTGGAAATTACAGCGACTATTGAGAGAACGTGAGAAGTTTAGGCATAACTACTAGCTATCCTGTATATCCGAGTCGCATCATTCGTTAAACTCTTACCGAAGTGCATAGTACATTTAATACATCACCAACATTTTTTCACATCAAAAATCCTAGTTCAGTCTGTTATGCAGACTGAACTAGGATTAGAAACTAATTATGCTTTTTTCATTTCGTACATGGATGTATCTGCTTTCTGAATCAACGCCTCAAAAGTCTCTCCATCATCCGGATAAACTGCGATTCCCATTGAAGCGCTAACAACGTTGACCGATTCTATATCCAAATTGGATAATTTACTTCTTAAACACCGAACATAGTCTGAAAGAGTATCCTCTTTTAAATCGAGAATTACATGCACAAACTCGTCGCCACCCCATCGCACAACATAATCTTCTTTTTTCGCATTACTCATAATTAGTTCGGCAACTTGACGTAATAATTCATCACCTGTTTGATGACCGAATGTATCATTTATATTCTTAAAATCATCAAGATCAATCAATACTACGCCAATTTTCTTCCTTTGATTACTATATTGGGAAATCTGTTTCCTAAATACTTTATCTATTGTCCGCCGATTATATGCATTGGTTAGCGGATCTTTCTCTGCGTAAAACTTGGCTACGTCGTATTGTCTACCACCGATCCAGGCAACCAGCAAAAAAATCCCTGTCAAAATAAAGAAACTCTTTTCGAACAGATAACCTAAATAGATATTGTAATAGCAATAGCGTAAGATATTGAACAATATAACAATACACAACGCCACTACTCTACCTCTATACTTCATAATACATCCCCATATCAAACTACATTTTCTCAATCTTACCACAGATGAAATACACTAGAAAAGAGAATGGTTAATTGAAACTACACAGATTATAGTACTTTCTAGTTCACAGTCTGAGTGAGCCTCGGAATCCTCTTGCAGCATAATACGACTCTGCTCCATTGTGATACAAAAATACTTGATCATATCGACGATCACAAAAAAGAGCTCCACCACGTTTCCTGATTTCTTCTGGTGTCTGCACCCAGCTCGATGTTTTTCTATCAAACTCCCCAAACTGTTGGAGCCAACGGTATTGTTCCTCCGTCAATAATTCAATTCCCATCTCATTCGCCAGATCCATCGCGTTGTTCTCCGGCTTGTTCTTCTTTCTAGATTCTAAAGCTTCTCGATCATAGCAAACACTTCGGCGACCGACAGGACTCTCTGCTGAACAATCAAAAAAGATATATTGGCCCGTGATTTCATCATAATCCACCACGTCTGGTTCCCCTCCTGTAACTTCCATTTCATTAAGGGACCATAGCTTTTCCCCGTTTTCTAAAAGCTTGGCATGTAATGAAGACCAATCCATATCTGCGTGGCGAAACATATTATTCACGAAACGTAATTGAAGTGTTTCGAGGATTTTTTCCAGTTGTTCTGTTGATAACCTGTTATTTACATTTGTCATGTTCTCTTCCTCCTTATTCACTCTAACGCACTGGTTACTAGGTGTAGTATGTTCATTTTAATTTTTTATACAAGTAGTTGAGCCATTTTTTCAAACTATCATACGAAAATTAATGGTCATACTGTGCCCGGTGACTAGAAAACGTAAAGGTACTACCTCACAGATCTCTCGGATTTTTCTATGGATTAACAGATTTCACTTATAAACATGGTATAATAATAAGCAGATTATTACCATACTATCGTTATTACATCGGACTAATGAAAGATGACTCTGATTTTCGGGAGGAGATTTTAAGATGAATGGATATATGAATATTCTAGTCGCGGTAGATGGTTCAAGTGAGGCAAAACGGGCTTTTTATAAATCGATAGAGGTTGTAAAGCTAGAAGAAAATGCGAGATTGCACATCGTCAGCGTCATTGATATCTTTTCGATTGACGAAGATGACACTTCCTATCTAGAACGGGAAGAGCAACGCATAGGGGATTTGCTGAATAGCTGTAAAACCCTTGCTAAAGATAAAGGTATTGACGATGTGGAAACATACATCAAACATGGTGATCCGAAAGTAAGTATTTCCAAAGAACTTGCTCAAGTAATAGAAGCCGACTTAATCGTCTGCGGTGCTCAAGGTGTGAAGAACGCAGAGCATTTTTTTCTAGGCTCTGTCTCTGAGGCAATTGTTTTGACTGCATCCTGTGACGTATTGGTCGTCCGAGGTAGTGTAAAATAATACATGAATGTCTGTATAACAGTAGACTTAAAAATCCGCTGTTACACAGGCATTCGTTTATTTTTTATAAACAATTTCCATTCCCTTTTGATCCAATAAGTATCGAAGACCTTCACGGAAATTCGTAAACGCACGAATTTGATTAAATTTCGATACATTGGATAGAATTAAATTTTGAGCAAACTCCGGTGAAAAACCTACAAAAATGGTTTCTGTGCCCATTAATTGCAACACACTGACCAATTCATTAATTTTTTCACTCAATAACTCATACCCCATATTTTCTTCTACTGCCAATGTGCTGATATCGGTAAAATCAATGACTACTGTAAGTATGTTGTTAGCAGATATTCTTTGCACAATCTTTTCTTGGATATGCATAAAGCGTCCTACTGAAAGAACTCCGGTTAGCGGAACTAAAATGGTTTCTGGTACGATAGAAGGAATTATTGGCGCTGATAAATCCTCTATAATTTTCTCATACTTTATCATTTGTTTTCTAAGTTCTGTAATTTCTTGTGCTGAATTTGTTTCTCCATTCATGTAAGAATCCCCCACCTAGCAAGTAATATTGTATATTCACATACTTATATTTTCATGGATTAATCATACCATAAGATGATCGTGTTGGACTTATCCAGTTCGTTGCAAATCGTTGAAACTATACATTTAACACGATAGACTAAATTAGTAAATATCCAATCAAAGGAGTTTAATTATACGGCTTATCAACCCGATACAAGCGAGATTACGGAACTCATACAACAACTCGTATCATTATTTGCTATCAGATCTGTAAAGTTAGTAAATATATACAAAAGATACTGGGCCTTAGATGCTTTAGAATCTATTCGATTGATTGACATTTCACGTAATATAACAAATAATAAAAGGTAAGCGCTTTCAAATATACAATGATTTATATTAAATATAACGAGAACGTTTCTTGAATCTTTATATTCGAACAGTTCTCATTAAGGAGCAAGCACATATGGCATTCACAAGCTTAAACCAACTGATCGAGCATGCGGAACAGAGTCAAAAACCAATATACGAGTTAATGATTCAATCCGAAATTAAGCAAAAAAGCATGCAGAGGGAAACTATCATCAAGAAAATGTCAGAACAGTTTACGGTGATGGAAGAAGCTGTTCGTAAAGGGACAACTACATCCGTAATGTCACGCACAGGACTAACTGGCGGTGATGGACAGCGCTTATATGACTATGCCGAAAAGGGGAATTCTTTCGTTCATCCTTCTACTCTACACACCGCTGCAAATGCGCTAGCTGTCTCAGAGGTAAATGCGAATATGGGACGAATCGTCGCAACCCCTACTGCGGGATCAGCAGGAATCTTGCCTGCCGTTCTCGTACATGCGCTAGATAGTGGCAAGTACACACGCGAACAAGTTGTCTTATCCATGTTCACGGCTTCCGCGCTAGGCTTAGTCATCGCAAATCGCGCTTCCATTTCTGGAGCTGCAGGAGGATGCCAAGCAGAAATCGGCTCTGCTACTGCAATGGCGGCAGGAACATTAGTGGAACTTGCCGGTGGCACACCTGACCAAGTCGGTCATGCAATAGGTATTGCGCTGAAAAACTCATTGGGACTTGTTTGTGATCCTGTGGCGGGTCTTGTAGAAATCCCTTGTATCATTCGAAATGGACTACATGCCATCACAGCTGAAGCGGCTGCAGATATGGCGATGGCAGGAGTGGTGAGTATCATCCCTCCAGACGAAGTGATCCATGTCATGCACGAAGTCGGACAGAATATGCCAGAGTCACTGCGCGAAACGGGTATCGGTGGCCTAGCTGGTACACCCACAGGGCAAAAACTGAAAAACCAAGTATTCGGGAAAGAAAAAGAGTCAAAAGAAAAAAGCAGTGGTGCGCCTGCTAAATACCAAAGTGCCTATGAAATCATCGGTCCTGTCATGATTGGGCCATCAAGCTCCCACACTGCTGGAGCCGTACGAATTGGAAACGTTGCACATCAGCTATTGAACGAGCAACCCATTCATGCGAAGTTTTCACTAATGGGTTCTTTCGCAACGACTTATCAAGGACACGGTACCGACTTGGCACTTCTTGCTGGTGTCATGGGGTACAATACGACAGATGATAGAATTCCGCATGCGATAGAACTTGCGATTGAGATAGGATTAGAATATGAATTTACGAAACGTGTGCTTGGGAGCTATCATCCAAATACCGTGCTCGTCGAGTTAACAGGACCGACCAACAAAATAAAAGTCCTCGCCAGTTCACTTGGCGGAGGCAAAATCGAAGTACAGGAACTTGATGATTATCCATTAAAATTCTCAGGCGAACGTCCAGCACTATTGATTCGCCACACCGATCAAAAAGGCGTCATTGCAGATCTTTTAGGTATTCTCTCGAGAAAAGGAATCAATATTGCCCGTATGGCGAATGAACGATTTGCAATTGACGGCCCCGCTATTACGATTTGTGAAATCGATAGCTCTGTAGATGAAAAAATGCTTACGGAGTTAAAACGCGACGTGCCTATTATTGATGATATTGTATTAGTAGAGACAGAATAAACACGCAGTAAAATACCAGACTTGAAGACACTTTCTATTGTCTTCAAGTCTGGTATATTTTTTACCGTATTCCTTTACATCCAACTATTATTTTTCCATCCAAGCTGGTTTACCGAAACCTTTAAATTCGGATTCAATCACTTCTAAAAACTGCTCAGATTCTACTACTTCAATAATGTCTTTCGCAAATTGCTTATCTACGTTTTCTGTTTTCACGGCTACAACATTACGGAACTGATCGGGCATATCTTCTAAAGCTAATGCGTCTAACAAATCCATATTTGCTGCAATTGCAAAGTTACCAGGTACTGCAGCCAAGTCAGCCCCCTCTACCGAACGAGGCAATTGCCCTGCTTCAACCGGCTGAATCACTAAGTTTTTTGGGTTCTCCGTGATATCTTTTTCAGATGCCGTTAATTGGTCAATGCCTTCATCCATTTTCACTAACCCTACATCTTCCAATACGTATAACGTTCTCGCAGCATTCACTGGATCATTTGGAATAGTAATAGTTGATCCCTCTTCAATTTCATCAAGAGATGTATATTTGTTTGAATAAATACCTAATGGCGCGGTCGGTACGATAATCAATTCAGAGAGTTCCATTTTATTTTCTTTCTCGAAGTTTTCCAAGTACGCGATATTTTGGAACAGGTTCGCATCTATATCTCCGCTATCCAACGAAATATTGGGTTGTATATAATCACTAAACTCCGTGATTTCAACGGTATATCCTTTTTCCTCAAGTCCAGGTTGTATTGCTTTTTTTAGCATGTCACTATAAGGACCTGCAGTTGCACCAAAGTGAATATTTTTATCGTCATCCGATTTTTCAGTAGACTTTTCTTCTCCACAAGCCGCTAATGCCGCAACTAACGCAGTTAGAATGAATGCAAGTACCAGTTTCTTCATAATCCATCTCTCCCCTATTATCTTTTATCTATCATTTTTGAAAAACGATCCCCACCAAATTGAATCAACTGCACCAGTACTATTAGAATGGCGACGGTGACAAGCATAATACTGTCATCATATCGGTAATAGCCAAAACGTATTGCGAGGTCCCCAATTCCACCTCCGCCAACAAATCCAGCCATTGCCGAATAGGCAACTAAGTTAATTAACGTCAGTGTAAGTCCTTGGATAATACTCGACTTTGATTCAGGCAATAACACATTCCAAATAATCATCCAGGGCGAAGCACCCGTTGAAATTGCTGCTTCTATAACCCCTTTATCAATTTCACGCATTGATGTTTCAACAATCCTAGCAAAGAAAGGAATGGCTGCAACGGAAAGCGATACACTGGCAGCTGCTGGTCCAATCGTACTTCCGACAATCAGTTTCGTCAAAGGTATTAGAGCCACAAGTAGTATAATAAATGGGATGGAGCGAATGATGTTGACGAGAAACCCAACAACCGAATTAATTGCACGGTTCTCTAAAAATAATCCTCTATCTGTTGTAAATAACAGAACGCCAAGCGGCAATCCAATAATCAGCGCAATCGTAAGCGAGATGCCGATCATGTACAATGTTTCACCAAATGCTTTTGTAATATCCGGCATGAGTTCCATGATGTGAGATAGATCAAACATGTTGTCGGATCACCTCCACTTGTGCGTTTTGTTCGAGTATGTATGCAATCGCTTGATCTACTTCTTCACACTCACCTTGTAATTCCATCAAGAAAATCCCAAGTGCTCGTTCTTGAATATATTCAATCGAACCATGCAGGAAGTTTCCTTTGACCTTATATTTCTGCATAGTATCGGAAATTACACCCTCCATCGCTACTTCACCTTTAAATGTGATTTTTATCAATGTACCGACCAAATTGGACATGACGGCTTCAGGAATGTCGTAAGACACCACACTGCTGATAAACTCCTTCGTTAATGGTTGAACTGGATGAGAAAAGATGTCATATACTTGCCCATCTTCTATCACTTTTCCGTCTTGCATAATCGCCATGCGATCACAAATCTCTTTTACCACATTCATCTCGTGCGTAATTAAAACAATGGTGATATTCAATTCTCGATTGATCTTTTTTAACAATCGTAAAATGGACATGGTCGTGTTAGGGTCCAGTGCAGATGTCGCTTCATCACAAAGCAAAACGGATGGATTATTGGCTAGTGCTCTCGCAATACCAACGCGTTGTTTCTGTCCCCCGCTTAGCTGGGCAGGATATACATTGCGTTTGTCAGACAGCCCCACCATTTCGAGAAGTTCCATTACGCGGCTCTCTATTTTATCTGAAGGCATTTTCGCTGCCTGTAAAGCGAATGCGATATTTTCAAAAATGGTCTTTTGACTAATTAAATAAAAGTGCTGAAAAATCATTCCGATCTTCAAGCGTGCCTGCCGAAGCTCGATCCCCGAAAGTTTCGTTAAGTTTACACCATCTATTAAAATAGTGCCGCTCGTTGGCCTCTCCAACAAATTCAAACAACGTATAAGCGAACTTTTTCCGGCCCCTGAATAACCGACAATGCCAAATATTTCTCCAGTCTCGATGTCTAGTGATACGTCATCTACACCTTTTATCACTTTTTCTTTTGTCCGATATTCCTTAGACAAATGTTGAATTTGGATCATATTCTCACTTCTTTCTACATTCAAGTAAATAATAATCATCAACAGTTGGTTATAGTTTATTTCTATTCTAAATAAAAAAATCTTTCATTTTTCTAAATGAAAGAGGGACTGAAATATTCTCAGCTTATCTCTCAGATGGAAAACCATACTGTAGGATTTGGCACCTTCCTTGTATCATTCAAGGGGTTGCTGGACATCATCGGGCCATTTCCCTCCGTCGCTCTTGATAAGAGATTGCTATTAAATTATATGCATAAAACATATACTAATCTGAATTAATAAAACTGTCAAGGTGAATAACGCCAATTTATTAGAATACCCGACTTATTCTATCAGTTTTAAATTCCATTGACTAGTTTTGGCAATCCTCTAGAATCGAATAACCATCCTTCTATTGAAAAGTCTAGTATGATCTATGTATACTTAACGCACATACCCTATCAAAGAAAGAAGGAATAGACTATGGCATTATCCAACCGATTACAACAACTCCCTCCGCATTTCTTTACATTATTATTAAATAAAATAGAAAAGGCTATGGATGAAGGCAGAGATGTGATTAACCTAGGACGTGGAAATCCTGATCAGCCAACACCTCCTCATATTATTAAAGCATTGCAAGAAGCCGTTGAAGATCCAGCTACACACGGTTACTCTCCATTTCGGGGGACACTTGCTTTAAAACAAGCAGTCGCTGAATATTATCAGCGTGAATACAATGTCACGATTGATCCCGAAACAGAAGTTGCGGTACTTGGCGGTACAAAAATAGGTGTCGTAGAACTACCTCTTGCTATTATGAATGAAGGTGAATTATTATTGCTGCCAGACCCGGGTTATCCTGATTACTTATCCGGCGTCAGCTTAGCAGGCATTCGATATGATACAATGCCGCTACGTAAGGAGAATGGATTTCTTCCTGAGTACGATAAATTAACGGATGATCAGAAAAAAGATGCCAAACTCATGTACTTAAACTATCCTAGTAATCCAACGGGTGTTACAGCCACACCCGAATTTTATGAAAAAACGGTGGCATTTGCCAAAGAACATCAGATTGCGGTCTTACAAGATTTTGCGTATGGTGGCATTGGTTTTGAAGGTAAGAAACCGATTAGTTTTTTACAAACTGAAGGAGCAAAGGAAGTCGGCATTGAAATGCTATCTCTGTCCAAAATGTATAATATGGCAGGCTGGCGAGTCGGTTTTGCAGTCGGCAACTCTGAAATAATAGAAGCATTAAACGTATTGCAAGACCATTTATTCACTGGCATCTTCCCAGCAATTCAACGTGCAGCTATTGAAGCATTGACGGGTCCCCAACAATGCGTCGAAGAGTTAGTGGCGCTCTATGAAGGTCGTCTGACGGTATTGCTAACGGAATGTGAACGCATAGGTTGGGACGTTACAGCACCTACTGGTTCGTTTTTCGCTTGGCTACCTGTCCCAGAAGGCTTTACAAGTGAAACCTTCGCCAATTTATTACTGGATAAAGCAGATGTCGCGGTATCGCCAGGGAACGGATTTGGTGTATACGGCGAAGGATATATTCGAGTCGGGTTGTTAGAAAGTGAAGAACGATTGCAAGAAGCGGTTCGCCGTATTGAAAAGCTCGGTTTATTTAAGTAACAAGAAATCATTCCGCTATCACCTCATTATATAAAAAGCCTCCTTACTCATACCAGTATTCCTGGAATGGCAAGGAGGCTTTCGCTTATATAAACAGATCATGTCCGCTATGAATTATCTAAAATGTATTAATCGAGTTCCACACTATCCAGTAATGCACGCACTTCATCTGTCGTATTCGTACTCATTAATTCATTTCTAAGTTCAGCCGCTCCACGGAAGCCTTTAATGTAAATCTTAAAAAAACGACGTAACGGTTTAAATAGCCGCGGTTCTAGTTCTGTCGAATATTTATCAAATAGATCCAGATGAAGACGCAATAGATCCAGTAACTCTTTATGATCATGCTCTCTCTTCTCTTTTTCAAATGCAAATGGATTATTAAAAATTCCGCGTCCAATCATAATCCCATCGACACCGTATTTTTCCACAAGCTCCAGACCCATTTGACGGTCAAGAATATCTCCATTGATCGTCAGCAGTGTGTCAGGCGCTATTTCATCACGAAGTTTCTTGATCTCCGGAATCAATTCCCAATGTGCATTCCCATTACTCATTTCCTTACGGGTACGAAGATGAATCGACAAGTTCGCAATATCTTGCTCCAGTACATGTTTGAGCCATGTATGCCACTCTTCTATATCTGTGTAGCCAAGACGAGTCTTTACACTAACAGGTAATCCGCCAGCTTTTGCTGCCTGGATAATTGCCGCAGCTGTTTCCGGACGGTTAATCAGACCACTGCCTTTACCTTTTGTTGCTACATTTGGCACAGGGCATCCCATATTGATATCCAATCCCTTAAAACCAAGTTCGGCCATTCCAATACTCATGTCGCGAAAATGTTCAGGCTTGTCCCCCCAAATGTGAGCAACGATTGGCTGTTCGTCTTCTGTAAATGCCAAACGTCCGCGCACGCTGAAAATTCCTTCTGGATGACAAAAACTTTCCGTATTTGTGAATTCGGTAAAGAATACATCAGGACGTGCAGCTTCGCTTACTACGTGACGAAAAACCACATCCGTCACATCCTCCATCGGTGCTAATATAAAAAATGGCCGTGGTAAATCACGCCAAAAATTAGTACTCATCGTTACGTTCAAATCCTCTCTTCATAACTTGCACCTGCATGTACAGAAATGGTTTTATTACATATACTTATCCCTTACAGATGCCAGTCTTACTATTATACAAAAAATGCATCGATGAATTCCACTTCTTTGAGCTACCACCACAAATTATTAGTAAACTACTCCTATTTGTCATGGCCACGTCAACTGTAGTCACTAACCACTATACAATTATCGATTATTCCACTGATCTGTAAAAATTAAATCATTTAAACTTCTTCGTTTTTCCCAATTTGCTGTTTCTAATATAGGCGCAGTAGGATAATGCTCCGTATAACCAATAGATAGAAGAGCAATCGGTTCAATATGAGGAGGTATGTTCAAAATATCACGTATATCATTCTTTTTATAAAAACTCACCCAGCCCATTGCCAGTCCTTCTGCACATGCTGCTAGCCACATATTCTGTATGGCGCAAGCAGTCGATAACATGTCTGTTTCAGGAATGGAATTACGTCCCAAGACATGTGAGCCGCCACGCGTCGGATCACATGTTACGCAAATAGTGATGGGTGCTTCTTTCAATCCTTGTACTTTTAAGCCAAGGAACTTTGTCTCTTTTTCTGCCTCGTCTTCATAATGAATCGCTAGCGCGCGTCTTTCTTTATCAGCTGCCCACGCCAACTTTTCTTTCGTTTCATCAGATGAAACGATCACGAAATTCCAAGGTTGCATGAAGCCGACGGAAGGTGCTTGGTGAGCGGCTTTTAATATGTTATGTATCGCATCTTCCGGAATGGGAGTTGGTAAAAAACTTCGCACATCTCTTCTATTATAAATTACTTTGTAAATTGCATCTTTTTCTTCTTTCGAAAACATGTGATATCTCTCCCCTAGTCGTTTACGCAATATAGTGTACTGTTTGTTATCGATCTTCACGAGTTTATTATAGTGAAGTAGTTAGTCCATTTCAAAGATAATAAAAGTGGCTTCAACCGTTTTAAAAGTCACCGGTTGAAACCACTTTATGATGAACCATTCGAAATAAATACGCTCAGGTCTCGTCCGTTTTCGTAATCGATACTCCACGTTCTGTAAATACTGTTTGAGCGACAGATAAAGCATTCAGCACGCTCGGGAATCCCGTGTACGGTATTAGATGCATAATACAACCGATAATCTCGTCTGGTGTCAAGCCTACATCAAGACCTGTTTTGATATGCATCTGAATTTGCGGCTTGCCTTGTGCCACAAGAGCCGTAATCGTCGTAAGGACCTTCTGTTTATTATCCAATCCTGGTCGCGAATAAATATCTCCAAACGCAAATTCTACAACATATTTAGTCAAATCAGGTGCAACATCTTTGAAGCTCTCTCCAATTTCCATCTCACCTGCTGGGTTATCTTCACCCGATAACGTAAGCTCCATTAACTTTTCCAAACCACGTTGATAGCGATCTTCCGCCATTTCAAAAACCTCCCCGATTATAGTATCCGCTATTTCATCAAAACTGTACGTACACTTTCTTTTGTATCATTGACTAGCGGTGATACTACTAGTGTAGCAAACTTTGTAAGAATACAAAATCATCCGTCTGCCTTTGCACTGGTAAATACGTCGTGCAACACAAAATAAATAACTTGTAAACTAGCTTGCCAAACTAGCAAGCAAAATAGTATGATTTGATAGTATGGACCTATTACGACTCATTCGTAATTATGCATATAAATAACTACAAATAAGGAGTGAATGACATGAGAAAAATGGTATTTGCATGTATGTTAATAGTACTCGCCTTTTCCATCGCTCTTCCTACTGGGACAAATGCAGCAGCGAAAACGACTACTATGTATGTAGATGCAAAGAATGACATCGTACTACGCACAAAGCCATCCCAAAATGCAGAAAGAATGGGTACTATCAAAAACCATTCCAAGTTAACGGTCTTTTCTTCATCCAATGGATGGTCACATGTACAAGCAGGCAAGAGTAAGGGATTCGTGTATACGTCCGCATTGTCTAAAAAGAATCCTAACGCCGCACCCACTATAGTAAACGGTGGTTTATCACCAGTGGGTGGTCTGACCCTCACTTACGAGCCTTCATTTATGGTTAATACTAAAGAAACTTTTATTACTAGAAGAGATGGAGAAACTACTTACTTATTCAATAAGAATAAAAAATCGCCTTTCTCTTATGCAGAATTTGTATATCATGAGGACAAAAATAGACTTTTAATGGGAGTGGCAGAATCTGACTTTATTTTTGTTGATGCCGTACTTCCTTTAAGACAAGGTACAAGCTTTACCGAATACCATTTTGAACAAAACTATAAAGTCTTAGTGGAAAGCACGACAAAGACGATCAAAGTTAAAGCCGGTTCTTTCCGCAATGTCGTCATACTTCGTTACCCGAACGGTTCCAGGGAATATCTTGCAAAAGGTATTGGAATTATCAAAAGCACAGATACAAATGGGAAAGTTTATACGGAGTTAACTGCTGTGAAGCAAAAGAAATAATATTGATAAATAAAAAACGCTGCCAGAATAGAGCAGCGTTTTTCTATCCCAATCAATATCAACCACATTTACTACTAGATAGTCTCCCTATCGTTTATACTTAAAACAACCAAACAATTAGGGAGGTCTGCACTATGGAGTTTAAAAGTATCGAGGAACAAGTCATTCAAAAATATAAAGACGACGAAAACTTGATGATCCGCTTGTTTGTCCAGTGGTGCGCGAATCATAAACTGGACCCGCAAGCACTTTATCAGAGAGCATATCCAGAACAACAAGCAAATCCCGCGCTAAAGGAAGTCGTGGAAAGCAATGATGAATTCGACGAGCTACATATAGATAATGAAACGATGCTGGATGTGCTGCAACTATTCGGGAATGATGATTTGGCATTTGTGGTTGCGGATGAGATAGGGAAACTCAAATTATAAAGCGCATTTGTGAGAGAAGATATTCCGTTCGCTTGTTTCGTCAAACGCGGTTAGTTCCTCTCACGAATTTTTCTCCCCTCTCACTTTCCTACCTACTATTAGAATGGCCGAATACAACACCAGTGCGATGCCGAATAACTGCAACAGAAGCAATTGATCCCCAAGAAATAATACACCAACTACAACTGCAACAATGGGTTCAATTGTCGCAAGAATCGATGCCTTCCCTGCTTCCAAATATTTCAAACCCGATGTATACAACACATACGCTGCCACAGTGGATACTAGCGCTAGTAGTAAAGCAGCTATCCACACATCAACATGCTGAAATGTATCGACTTTGCGCCAGACATCACTTGTCATCGACATGAACAAGGCCATATAAAAGAATGTATACGTAGTAATCGTCAATGCCGAATATCTTTTCGTTATCGGCTTGGTGAAAACACTATACAATGCATAGCAAAACCCCGAAAGAACACCCATGAACAGCGTCTGAATAGGAATACTTTCCGATCCAAGCGGCAATAGTCTAACCACCAATGCACAACCTACAATAGCTGATGCCAATGCTAAAAGTTTGCGTGTGGTCAGCGGTTCCTTAAAGAAGATCCGCGATAAAACCATCACGAATATCGGCCCTGTATATAATAACGTCACGGCAAGAGACAAGCTGGATCGTGAAAACACTTCGAAGTAAAAGTAGTTAAATAGCGCAAGACTGAAAATACCTGCACTCGCAAAAAACAAATGATCTTTTATTCGTGTCCGTAACTGATCACGAAAAAACAGCATCATAATGGCAATTAAAAATACAAAGCTTAGGATTCCTCGAATCGCTACCACATCCCAAGCCGTGAATCCTCGTGCATACAGTGGCGCTATGAATAAACCGATCAATCCCCAACAGACGGCTCCTGCAATTGTGAGTACATACGGCTTCGCGCTAGGCTGTGTTTCCACCTTTATCCCCCCAGTCTACTACATGCGTTGATGGTCCCATTTAATGCATATAGTTATGTATTATAATTCATACTCGTAGACGAAGCCATTCCGGTAGTTACATTGCGTGTCTAATTCTCTAGACATAAAAAATGCGTGGTAGCCTTGTCTGCCATCATGACATTGCCCTCACGCATTTTTGCTACCTTATACTATCTTTATAGAACAATCCTTCATTAGTCATATCACGTAATGTCTGCGGTCAGGTTTAGCGTTGTGTGTCTGCAGATATCTTTATGCATATCTACTTCGATTGTGTATCATCTCAGAATTCAGCTTCATTTTCAGTGGGTTACTGTAAATTTCCTGCTACTCCATAAGTAAAAAATCTACACTCCCTACACCAACATTAACCTTCAAATGAATGGTAATATCCGAATGATCGTATGCTTCATTTACATAGATGTCTTTACCCTTAGATAGTAAGCCTTTCGTTCCCACGCTACCAATACCCTTTGAAACGGATATTTTAACTCCAGTCCCTTTAGGTAAATAAATTTTTGCATCGCCCACTCCTAAGTTGATATCCGCGTCAAAATCATCCTTCCATTCGCCATCTAAATTGATTAGGGTATCACCAACGCCAGCGTCAATTGCTAAATGATTAAGTGGAATTCCTGCCAATCTCAGTTCTGAATCGGATACACCCATTTCAACGTCAAGATTTACAGGTATTTCATTTGTCAGTTGAAGATTCCAATCATTTCGTTGCTTCCGCAATGCTGAAAAACCTTTCATTTTCTGCTGAATCTCCACATATCCTACATCTCTTTTATTCTTATACGTAACGGACGGGTACCATTTTTTCACACTCGTATCAATGTCCCCATTCACCCATCCCGTGGCTCCGCCCTCAATTAGAAGTTTACCCGCACCAAAACGTATAGCAACATCCAGTGACTTCGCATGGTCCTTTTCAATGGATAATGCACCAGAAACCCTGTCTGTTTTCATCCAGTCATATACCCAAAAGCTAACTACGCCTAACAGCACTACTCCTACCAACGTTATCAATGTTTTCCGCATATTCCCACTCCTTTACTCTATCATAAGCGAAACTTGATAAAATTGAGTCCACCAGATGACTGAACTGTACATCAGTCTAAAGTCTGAGCGGTACAGTATATGGGGTTCTATTGATGATTATTTCTTATTAAGACGAAAAAATGCTTACACTGATACATCACAATTCAGCATAAGCAATTTCCATATTAATTATGTTTAAACTTTTACTATCTCTTTTGTTAGTTTCCCAAATTTGCCAGCGAAATATGTTAGAGCATCCCCTTCATTATTTACGAAGTTCTGTACTTCACCAACAAATAACACATGATCACCGCCATCATATTCTTGCCATGGCTTACATTCAATATAAGCAAGCGACTCTTCTAGGCGAGGGGCATGTTCACCTTCAATCCAGTTAAAAGGTGCAACTTCTTTCGGTCGTCCTGCAAAATGCATCGCGACCTCCTCTTGGCCAGAATTTAAAATATTAACGGTAAATGCATTGTTTTTCATATGTTCAAATGCTTTTGTTTTACGGTCCACTGACACTAATACAAGAGGTGGATCTAATGATACGGAAGTAAATGAGTTCGCTGTTAATCCATGAGATCCATTTTCTGTTTTGCACGTCACAACGGTTACGCCAGTTGCAAATTTCCCCATGCAGTTTCTAAATTCTTTAATATCCATTTATATGTCCCCCATAATAATTTTATTGTGCATTAATTAAAGCATATGGCTTCCTACCTAATAAGTAATAAGCTTGTTCTGCTTTTTGTTGACTGAAAAGTTCACGGATTCGTGTTGACGAGATAACTTCACCTTTTGAACACGTAACTACAGGATGTTGAAATGCATTAAAATGTTTGGTTAAATCTTCAATCGAACCACTTTTCCCACTTCCAAAGTGAAAGCCAGATCCAACCCAAATTTCTTTCGGATTAATTTTACTTAATTCATTGATAAAATCTTGCACACTTCTTGACGCGTACACCTGATCAAACGAAGCGAAAACGGTATAGGAGACACCTAACTCTTCAAGAAACTTTTTCTTTTCAGGTAGCGAAGTCAGCATGGATTGATTTTGAAAATAAACTTTGGGTGGGGGATCAAATGTGTAAACAACTAGTGGTACCCCATAATGATCCGCTTGTGCCTTAGCTTGCCTAATCAAAGCTTGATGTCCTCTATGAATCCCGTCAAATGCACCAATCGTCACAACAGATTGATTCAATTCTAGTTGATTGTTTTGAAAACAAATCATAATAGTCGCCTCGCTTTCTCAATTGTACAAAAAGAGAAGGATAAAACCCTTCTCTTCTTGAATTTTACTTATACAGTGCGCATTACAAAGTCTAGGGAGGAGATTTTATGCCCGTCTTTTTCTTCGAGCTTTGTCATTAAGTCTAAGCGAACACCGTCTGCTACATCTGTTTCTAGCCATTCATCGCCTTCGAAAAACACTTGGGTAATTAGTGTTTCATGACCTTCTGCCTCAAACATTAAATGTAAGTGTGCTGGTCGCATTGGATGCTGATCAGTATATTCTAAAAATTCCCCTGTCGGTCCATCAGTCGGAATTGAATACGGAAGAGGTACTATTGTTTTAACTTCAAAGTTCCCATTTTCATCTGTATAAAAATGTCCTCTGAAATTATATTTTGGTGCATCCGAATCAAATGCTGAATACTTACCAGATGCATCATTTTGCCACATTTCTACTCTTGCTTTGGCAAGTGGTTCTCCATTTGTACTACTAACACTTCCGCTAAAGTACATGACATCACCAGCTTCATTAGGGCGTTGTGTCAATACAAGTGGTTGTCCCGGCTTAGCTTCGATGAGAGGCGTTCCTTCAACAAAATAGGGTCCTAATAGTGAAGGCTGCGTTCCAGGCTTGTCAGTATACATTGCTCTTAACACATGACTTTCTAAGAAAACGTCTGCATAAAGTGGTAGTTCTCCAGCGCGCCCTAAGCGATCTGCCCAATCCACAAATTTTGTATACTCTTCATGATTCAAATTTGCTTCTTTTAAAAAGTTTTGTACATGTGATATGAATAAGTTAAATACCTCTTCTACTCTCTCATTTTTCTTTGATAATTGTTTTACCATTTTAATTTCCTCCCCTATTTTACGTTTCATACTTTTAAAAACTTACTTTTTTCCATAAACATGTACATCGTCGTTATTAATCCAAGTCGGATTAACCCAACCATCTAAATCGTAATCATCCATACATTTCTGTACAAAATCTTCAAATTTTTGTGCTCGACCACTAGCTTTTGCCGTTATTAAGTTTTCCAAGCGTATATTTTCGTTGTTACCTGAATAATTTCTTTCATATAACTCGTGTCGACCACCATATTCAGTTCCGATTGCATCCCAAAGTAACTTAATCACTTTGATCTTTTCCTCAGCTTCTATACCGTTTGATCCACGGTATA
Source organism: Sporosarcina sp. P18a (assembly GCF_002743135.1). Taxonomy (NCBI): domain Bacteria; kingdom Bacillati; phylum Bacillota; class Bacilli; order Caryophanales; family Caryophanaceae; genus Sporosarcina; species Sporosarcina sp. P18a. Next base: position 115,852 of record NZ_PDYQ01000006.1, read on the forward strand.
ATTTATCAATGATAGGACGCAGTTCAGCATTTTTAAAATCAGCAGCACTAGACGGCTGTACAATTAAACTTCCCGCAACAACTGTCTCTACAATATTTTTCACATGTGACCAACCATCAGACATGAACACACGATATGCCAAGCCATATTCTAGATTAGGTAAAACAGTATTGTTAGCTCCTTTTTCAGGATTCAATGCCATTGCATCACTCATTGCCCAAAACATATTACGATATGCAATGACTTCACCAATTTGGGCTTGAACACCGCGGAATGAATCCGTTCCATTCCCACGTAATGCCTTAATAAGTAGACCTGAAATGAAGTCCAATTTTACGGCGAATCTTGTTACACCGTGGAAAGTTAAACGGTGAAGGAATCCACTTTCAGCAAAAAACGTATTCGCTTTTTCAATATCTTTGTAAACTAACACGTTCTCCCATGGTATGAGAGCGTTCTCAAAAACTAGTACGGAATCATTTTCATCGAAACGACTACTAAGTGGATAGTCGAAAGGACTTCCTGTAACAGCTGCATTCATTTCATAAGATGCTCGACAGACTAATTTAATACCCGGTGTATTCATATCTGCAACGAAGACAAGTGCATATTCTTCGCTAGGTATTGCAAGTGCACCGTAATGAGCAACGAAGTTATAATTTGTAAGTGCAGAACCTGTTGCGACCATCTTCGCACCACTTACTAAAATCCCTTCTTCTGTTTCACCCACCGCATGAATAAAGACATCTTTCACTTCATCAATTGGCTTATCGCGATCAACAGGAGGATTAATTATCGCATGGTTGAAGAACCAGTTTTTCTCTTGAACTTCTTTGTACCACCTTCTCGCATTGTCGGCGTACTCACCATAATACTCTGGGTTTGCACCTAACGTTGCCAAGAATGAAGCTTTATAATCTGGAGAACGTCCCATTTGTCCATAAGACATTTTAGCCCACTCCGCTATCGCGTCCCGCGTTTTGAATAAATCTTCAGGTGTTTCATCGGGTACGAAGAAACGCTGTGTATAACCACCGTTACCAGTATCTGTTTCCCTTGTTAAAATATCTTTACGTTTTGGATCATGTAATGCATCATAAAGGCTAGCAATAGAGCGAGCACTGTTTCTAAAGCCAGGATGAGTCGTTACATCCTCTACTTTCTTACCGTGTAGCCATATTTCACGATTATCTCTTAAGCTCTCAAGGTATTCTTTACCGGTCATAGGTAATCTAACTGCTTGTTTTACTGTCATTAATATACCTCCCCTTATTTGTAAACGCTTACTAATCTGAATATTACATTCATTTTCAAAAGTTAGTAACTGTAAATAAATATTAATAATCGATTATTGACTAGCAACTTTTGTGGAAATGATTTAATCTAACCTTTTCACTCCGGGGTCTACATAGGCTAACAATAATAAAAGACGAATCAAAAATCGATTCGTCTTGGTTCTCCATTAATTTCCCAGTACTTTTAATCCAAAGTAGATCCTTGTGGCTAATTGTCCATTAAATCGACCTGATCCTGTTTTTAAATCGATATCACTTAATGACTCGATTTTTTCAATACGATAACGTAGACCTGCAATAGATAGATGTAAATCGTCGGCAGTTTGTTGAAGATTGCCGTTATTATCTAAATAAGATTTTAGCGTAATGAGCAAACTGCCTGAATTAGCTTCATCATATTTAACTAACGTGCCAATAGTCTTCTTATAAAACATCAGAAGTTCCTCATGATCTGTACCTTTTAAGAACATCATAATTCCTTCAAAGTCTTTATACGTTGCCTGTCTACATCTCACCGGATAAGTTAGCTGAACAAAATCACAAATCTGTTTGGCATCAACATAACTTTCCCTAAGCTTATAAACGGATTCTACTAAACGTCCAGAACCTATATGCAAAATAATATCGGGTAAACGTGCTTTAATTTCATTCAATAGCTTAACAGATAGAGCTTCAATACCTTGATCTTCAATTTCCGCACTAATGATGACGATAAAATGATCTTTCAAAAATAAATCAAACAAAGGATATTTTTTCGTCAAAAAATATAACACTCTCTCCTTCATCTTTTGCGGTATCACTTTCAGTACAATAATACGATGAGGTTCATTAATATTAAATCCAAAAATTGCTGCCTGTCTATTTATTATATTTTCATCCATAATTTTATTATCAATCAATTCATCAAAAAAATCTTCTCTTTTACTCCAAAGTGATTCAGTTAACTTACGTTGGTGATACATTTGAATTGTAAAAACCACTAAAGCACGTTTAATAATTATTTGTTCTCTTTGATTTAATTTTTGTTTTCCAATTACCATTAGATTACCGAGCAGCACCTTATTGCTTTTAATTAAAAATGATTCAAAAAATAAACCATTTTGCTGATTTGTAACGACACCGCATGCCTTCAATTTCTTATACGCCACCCGTTCTTCTTCACATTCGAAATATGACGAATATACTTCATTGTAATGATCAATGACGATGCTACGACCAAGAGTAGTACCGAGCGTATGGATTATATCATTAATATCTTTATCCTCCAAGAATAGTTCGGTTAACTGATTTTGAATCTTCTCTGATTCGATGATATTTTCATTTAGCCGTTCGATTTCAGCATACATATCGTCTAATACGGACTGCATTGACTCGCTTTGATAGTAACGTAAGTCCAATAAATGCGCTTCATCACAATGTGCTACAGTTTCAGCGACAAAGTAGCACTCGGCATCTCCCTTACCACGGCATGTTTTCTCGTACACGATTACTTCCTTACCAAAGGCACTTGTTAAGTAACCGCTTGCATAACCGATTAACGTCCAACAAATAGGCTCATTTCCAATTTCTTTTTCAGATAAGTGATTCTCAGATTCAAAAGAGTTTTTCCAATAACCCGTAAGATATAAATGATCATCATTAATTTCCAATATGTCGGGATCCACAGTCACAATGCCTTCTAATGTATGCATGACCGTTCCTGAGATTATCAGTTCCTCCAGGGACTCCCAGTCATATCTCATTTTTATGGATTCAGCAGCCCGCTTGCCACAAGCCCAGCCATATCGCATTAAAAATCCTTTGGTACGTTCTTTGCCAAGCGTATTAATTAAATCATTACGTAAAATACTCAGTGCTTCTACCGAAATTAATCCCATTCTTTTATCATGAAGTTTAATGATCCCCGTACGAGGATTGATATCAATCAAATTCTGTAATATCAAGTGATTAGCTTTCATCAAATTATCTCCCTTCACCTTCTTAACAGCCCATGCGCCAAAAAACTTGTTTTGCAATCCACTTTCTATAGTGATTTAAGTGACAGCCGCAATGCTTGATACATCAATATTCTCAGAATTATTACATTCCATTTATAAGGAAATATAAACAAATAACCCTGACATATCCCGTACAAATACTATACCCGTAATCAATAAACCATACAAAAATAGCCAGCATGAGTCCAATAAATATAGACTTCACACCGGCTAGATCGATTATTTTATCAAGGCCAAGTAATCGGCATTATCAAATTTATTCATTAGTCTCGCTCAACTAAGGTAGAGATACCCTGTCCCACGCCAATACACATCGTTGCTAAACCTAATTTACTATTTCGACGTTTCATTTCATGTATGAGTGTTGCTAATATTCGGGTACCGCTCGCACCTAAAGGATGGCCCAACGCTATAGCACCACCGTTAACATTAACCTTTTCAATAGGTAGATGCAGATTATCAATACAAGCCAAAGATTGAGAGGCAAAAGCTTCGTTTAGCTCAATTAAATCCAAATCTTTCACATCTATATTTGCCTTCTTCAATAACTTCTTCGTTGAAGCAATAGGGCCAATCCCCATAACTCTTGGTTCCACTCCGGCTGTAGCAGACATTTTATAATAACCCAATATATCCAAACCCAGTTCTTTTGCTTTATCTTCTCTCATTAATAACACTGCCGCCGCACCGTCGTTAACGCCTGAAGCATTCCCAGCAGTTATCGTTCCATTGGGGAATAGTGGTCGAAGTTTTTCTAACGCATTCATCGTAGAATCGGCACGCGGATGTTCATCCGTATCAACCGTGATTTCCTCACCTTTGCGCGTTTTAAAAGTCACAGGGATGATCTCGTCTTTGAAAACACCCTTCTCTTGCGCTACTTTCGTTTTCATCTGAGATTGAAAAGCAAACTCGTCTTGTCTATCTCTTGAGATATCATAATCACTCGCAACATTTTCCGCAGTTTGTGGCATAGTGTCCACTCCATAAAGCTCTTCCATTTTCGAATTTACAAAGCGCCATCCAATCGTTGTGTCCTGAAGTTTCATATCTCCCCTTGGAAATGCACGCTCCGGTTTTGCCATTACATAAGGTGCTCGTGACATACTCTCTGTCCCACCAGCAATAATTACATCTTGTTCACCCGCAAGAATTGCACGTGCTCCAAAGTTTACCGCATCAAGTCCCGATCCGCATAGACGATTCAATGTTGTCCCACTGACCTCAATTGGTAAACCAGCTAAAAGTGCTGACATTCTTGCTACATTTCGATTCTCTTCACCTGCACCGTTTGCATTCCCGAAAATAACATCATCAATTTTCTTAGGATCAACAGCTGGATTACGTTTCAGTAAGGCTTTGATAACCATCGCACCTAAATCGTCCGCACGAACTGTACTTAGTGCTCCTGCATATCTACCGATTGGTGTTCGAACTGCATCAATAATCGCTACTCTGCTCATTGCGCACTTTCCTTTACTAGTTGATCTGACACCATATAGTGTAGTGCTGTAGACTCTTTAATGTCTTCTAATGTAAAGCCATCAGTCACCTCTATCAGTTCATATCTACTCTTTGACCACTTGAACGTAGCCCGTTCGGTAATAATTACATCCGCTGTTCGTTCTGAGGTGATAGGAAAACTACACTCATCCAATAGCTTTTTGTCGCCATCTTTTGATGTATGGAGCATTGTAACAATAATAGTTTTTGCACCTTCAAGTAAATCCATTGCTCCTCCAACACCAACAATATCTTTACCAGGAATAGCCCAATTCGCAATTCTTCCTTTGGAGTCAACTTGCAATGCTCCCAAGATAGCTATATCGATGTGGCCGCCACGAATCATAGCAAATGAATCGGCACTATGGAAATATGAAGCACCAATTGCTTCACCTACCGGTAGCTTTCCTGCGTTTACAAGTTGCGGATCCAGATGCCCTTCTTTCAATTCGGAAACCCCCAGCATACCATTTTCCGTATGGAAATAACATTCGCTATCTCCCAGATAATCAGGTACTAATGTTGGAATTCCGATTCCTAAATTAATAATGGAGTACTGTGGTATGTGGGAAGCTACTTTTTGAGCGATAATTTGCTTATAATTCATACTCTACTCTTCTCCCTTCAAGCAAAGTAGCTTTACTCTGCACAATGTAGTCTATAAATAAATGTGGTGTAATAACAGCTTCAGGATCAAGACTTCCAGCAGGCACGATTTCATCAACTTCTACAATTACTGTATTAGCAGCAGTTGCCATTAAAGGGTTAAAGTTTCGGGCAGTCTTATAATATGTCAGATTCCCCATTTCATCTGCTTTATGCGCTTTAATGATAGCTATATCTGCTTTTAGAGACTTCTGAAGAACATACGTCTTACCATCAAATACTTTTTTCTCTTTGCCTTCAGCTAGTTTAGTGCCTGCGCTTGTACTTGTATAAAAAGCGGGAATGCCAGCTCCGCCTGCTCGAATGGCTTCTGACAATGTACCTTGTGGAAGAAGTTGAAGCCGTAATTTGTTCTCATTATACATTCGGACTGCTTCTCTATTACTCGTAAAGTAAGAGCCGATTGCTGTACCTATTTTACCTTGTTGTAAAATAATGCCCAAGCCAACGCCCTCTTCTCCTACATTGTTACTGATGACAGTTAAATCTGCTACTTCTTTTTCTTCTAGTGCTTTTAGAACCGTTAATGGACTTCCGATTAATCCAAACCCTCCGACCATCACAGTCATTCCACTTGAGAATTTGTCCACTGCTTCTTTTGCTGTAATTATTTTATCTCTCATTGGAAAACTCTCCCTTTAAAAATTTATTGATATTGCATAATAATTCTGATTGTAAATTAAAAGCTAGCTCATAATGATTTTTGTTTGTTTGTATCACTTGTATATTGGTCTCTTTCAATAAAGTTGTATAATTTGATCTGGTAAACAGTGGACGGTCAGACAGATTACCTTCTCCTGTAATGAGCAACGTCGGCTTTTCATTTTTTCCCGCTACCTTCTCCACGTCGTACAAATAGAAACTATCGAAGTCTTGTTTAATCAGCTCCGAGTTCGACAGATTCCCGTACCCATCCTCTTTCTGTTTGCACTCGTATTCGATTGCCTGAAGAACTAACGAATCTACTATTACTTTCAAGTTTTTATAAACATTTGCCGTTGCCTCAATATAATGCTCACAGCTTGGAAAGACATTTTCCATTCGTCCTAACGAAGGATAAACCATCTTCTTCCCCTCTACGTCTACATGGCCACCACCATCTAATAAAATCACACGCTGGACAGATGAATGTTCTCCCGCTACTCTTTGAGAAATATATGCTCCCATGGAATAGCCGAACAAACTGACTTGCTTCAGCTGCAATGAATCGATCATCTCGATAATATCCTTCGCATGCGTTTCTATAGAGGAGTCAGCTAACTGCACGGAACTATCTCCGCGGCCCCTTAGATCCACAGCTATGATTTGATAATCGTTTTTGTACTCATTTATATACTTTGTTAATTGAAATTTATTTCCAGTCAGTCCGTGTATGAAAATAATCGTTCCCTTGTCGCTGTTTTCTTCGGAATACAGGTTATAACTCAGACTTCCCCCATCCTTTAGACCAATCAACTGATCCATGTCTATCCCTCCATTTTCATTTAACTGTAAATAGTGAGTATTGAACACCACTTGGTAAACGTTCACCCGTAGCGACGAATATATGTTTATTCATCCAGTCATACTTTGGAGAATCCGTCTCGAAAATTGGAGCATGTCTGAAGTAATACTGATCAGCGGGCACCTTTTCACCTCTGTTCAATTTTTCAAGAATCTCCTTAGGACCCGTACGGATTCCACGATAAATCATTAAAATCGTTTCGTGATCATCTGTTTCAAGGACGATCTTCACATCTTGAATAATTGTTCCGTCTTCCCTGACAGTTATCCAGTCCGAACCTCCTGGCAATACTTTCGCTTCGAATTTTGGTCCCGTTAGCTTACCGCCGGTTACTCCAATAATTCGTCTTCCTGAACCATTATAGGTTTTCTTTAGAACAGGAAAATCAACTTCAACGTCCAATGTCATATTACATAAGAACTCCAAATTAGGCGCATTATAAAATTGCATAGTAAATTCCACACTTTCTTTTATAATTTATATTTAATAAAATGAAAAACGACATCAACCAGAAGGCAAAATTTTGCCTTTTGGTTAATGCCGTTATTAACTGAGGTATAAAGGTATTGGGTACCTTCTGTCAGTGAACAGGCAGACTATTTTTCAATCTCATCACAATAACGTTGATGAGCATTTTTTAAAGCTACAATAACTGATTGTTGCGATGGTGCAATAAAGTTCTTTTTAATTCTCTCAATTATCTCATCTAACTCATCGTGGAAATTAGAACCAACCAATAGTTTAGAGAAATAACTTGATGCCAAGCTAGTTATAAAAGTAAACTCTACATCCACAATTCTATGGGTCTCTTTGTCGATCTCCATGACTAATCCTGCATGCTTAAACCGTTCATACATCGCTGAACCTTGTGGAGCCTTTGAATACGCAGTCACTAATATAGTATCCAACAGAAAAGACACCTCATCAATAGCTATTTTAATTTGTACATTAATCTTATCAGTATGTATTTTTGTTGTCAACATTCAAATAACTCTGTAAAGTGCAATTCACATTCACCATATTCTTACTTTTAAGTACACAAAAATTCGTTACGCCATTTAACACAAGAAGAATTAAATTCATAATGGAGCTTGACATGCAAAATTTCATTTGTTACTATTACTCTATATTTCTGATAATTTTTAAAACTAACATATGCATAGATTCTATTTGCTCCCTCTTTATCTTTCCCTCTTTAAGAGTCGGTAAAGAAATGCAAACTTGCCTTTATCTAGTTGGAGATACTCCTATCTTCATCTACTAGATTATGACGGCATTAATCTGGAGATTTACTCTCAGCAGATTAATGCCGTTTTTTGTTTTCCTAGAAATATGTTAGCATCAGCTTTCATTTCTATGAGGTCCTACAATACAGATACTAAATTGCCGTTCTCATTCATTACCCCTATCGCTATGAGAGGTGGGAACCTATGTAGAATTTAGGAAAGTTACGAAAAGATGTATAACTCACTGTATTAACCCTTATTTTGATTATTCTATTCGTCTATTTCTTATTCTCGCTTGTGTTTCAATAACTACTACTGAAAGGAAGTCATATTATGAACGTACATTCCATTTATATCCATATTGTAGAATTACCTACTATTAGGCCACATAAACTATCCATGCATACTATAACAAAACAAACTATTGTCGTCGCTCAAATCAACGATACGGAAGGTCTTACAGGTTGGTCGGAAGTTGCAACAATAGGAGGTGCTTCTTATGGTGAAGCAACTCCTGAGGCTATCAAAGTAAATTGTGAAACGTATATAACGCCACATCTAATCGGGAAAAATCCACAACAATTTAATTTGCTTATGTACGAAATCTCGAAAACTGTTTCAGGGAACTACTTTGCCCGCGCCTTAATCGAAGGAGCACTAATCGACTTAGCAGCAAAGCAGAGAAACATTCCCGCTTATGATCTTTTGGGAGGAAAAATACATGACTCACTTCCAGTGGCATGGACTTTGGCAAGTGGAGATACGGGTAAGGATATCGAAGAAGCAAAGGAACTACTCCAACAAAAGAAACATCGTATTTTCAAGTTGAAGATTGGTGTTGGAGACGCTATGGAGAATGTGGAACACGTGCTGAAGATTAAGAAAGAAGTAGGTGACGGTGCTAGATTAACTGTAGACGTTAATCAAGCTTGGGATGAAACAACTGCTAACTATGCGATTGCCCGTCTCCAAGATGGTGGTGTTTCAATGATCGAACAACCACTGCCGAAATGGAACTTTGAAGGCATGAGTCGTTTGACTGAACGTTTCTCTGTACCAATTATGGCAGACGAAGGTGCGAATTCGATTCATGAAATATTCCAGATAGCGAAACACCGGTCAGGAAACAGTATTGCTCTTAAAATATGTAAAGCTGGCGGACTACAAGCAACAAAGACTGTAGCTGGCATTGCAGAAGCAGCAGGACTAGGGTTGTATGGGGGGACAATGATTGAATCTTCATTAGGAACAGCTATAGGACTTCATGTATATTCAACTATCCCTCATATGGAATTCGGCACAGAACTCTTCGGTCCTTTGTTGTTCAAAGATACAATTACAGCAAATAATATCGAATACAATAACTTTGACGTTGTTATTCCAGATGGCCCCGGCTTTGGAATGATCATTGATGAAGAAAAATTAAATCATTACAAACGATTCTAAATTTTAATCAGTACTGTATTTAAAAGCCAAGTACATGCACATTAATGCGTGGGTACTTGGCACTTTTTATGAAGTTTTCAACATAAAAAAACTATCGTTGAATGTATTCTAACAACATTCAGCGATAGCCTTGATTAATAAGTTTGTCGCCAGTTTTTTGGAGATTCCAATTTAGCATATGTAGTGACAAATAATATGTGTAGTGATAAAAAGGCAACGGTAAAACACATTTATACTTACCTAAATATAAGATTCTTTCTTTTGGGCCCAATAATAAACCAGCAGTCCTGCAACAATATAAATTGAATAGAATATGTACAATGAACTAAAACTAATAACGCTTACTAACACGCCTGCTAACAGCGCCCCTCCACTAATACCTATATCAAAAATCGATAGGAAAGTAGCCAATGCCACAGGACGACGCTTAGGTTCCGAATTTTGCAGGACGACTGTTTGAAAACTTGGGAAAAGCGTACCCCATCCTCCCCCCATAAATGCAGCAGCAATGAAAAAAAGTAATGCGTTAGTTGTCATACCTAGAAGGAACATCCCTATGGCAAATGAAACTATCGCAGGAAAAATAATTGTATTGGCTCCATACTGATCATACCATTTACTGGTTAGCGGGCGTGTCAATAGAAGTATAATTACATACACTATAAAAAAGTAACTAGATTCCGCTCCCAGCCCCTTTTCAACAGCAAAAACCGCCATGAAAGACAAAACAGACGCATACGCAGTACCAAAAAATGCTCCTGTAAACGAAATACGTAAAGCAGACTTTTCAAATAAAGGTGCTCTTTTTTCACCAGGAGAACGTTTCACAAGATTTTCTTCTGGCAGATGAGCCATTAAACCAAACAAAAGAGAAATTAGAGAACAAAAAGCACACGCCCAAAACAAGACGTATAAACCAAATCCATCCAAGATAGTAAGTCCAATAAATGGACCAATCACCATTCCCAGATTTGTTGATAAAATAAAGTAACCCATTCCTTCACCTTTTCGAGATTCAGGTACAATATCAGCTATGACCACTACTGTAATAGTAGTAGCCATACCAAATCCAAAACCATGAATGAAACGTATGACAAGTAGCAAGACAATAGAATCAAAAAAGCTATAAAGAAATGAAGCAGTTGTAAAAAGAACGAGCGATACAATCAACATAAATCGTTTGCCATAAGCCTCAATCCACGGTCCCATAAAAGGTCTAATAATAATCGCAGCGCCGATATAAACGGTTGTAAACAAGCCTGCTACGGCACTTGTTGAGCCAAAATGCGTGATTGCGACAGTTGGTAAGGTAACAAGCAAAGCAAAGTACGTCACAATAAAAAAGAAGTTTACTGCAGATATAAATATAAAATTTTTCGTCCATAAAGTGTTTTTGCTCATTAAAAATCCACCTCGCAAACAAATGTGAAACGTTAAAAATGTATCTTTTACCATTAATTAATTCTACCCAATCAAGTTTTTATTGATTGGGTAGAATTAATTATCGCGCTTAGACAATTCGCTCAAGCCTTTATACTCTTTCACGTAACTAATTAAGAACTTATTTCTCTTTCATTGTTAGTGCTCTTAGTTCTTCTACTAACTCAGGTACTTCCTTTTCCAAGTACTCCCACTCAGTATCATAGGCTAAATTCAAAAACTTTTCTTCTTCAGCTTTAGGCAATTTGAAAAGTTCAACACCGATCTTTTCTAATTCTACAATTTCTTCTTTATCAAGTTCTGTATAGTAGTCGACCATTTCTTTCTCATAGTCAGCTGTTGCCGCAATAATTGCATCGCGATCTTCGGTTGAAATTTCATTCCATCTATCATTATTCATGAGTATCGTACAGTTTTGCGTCCAAAAAGGATGGTCCAAAATATATTTAGATGAATCAGTCCAACCATCCTTTCTAGGCCCATTAAACCCACCATATACAAACCCCTTAACAACACCTGTTTGTAAGGAAGTATAAACTTCTGAAGGATCAATCATTGCAGAAGCAATTCCTAATTTTTCAAAGAAACGTGTATAGTTTGGTGCTGATCGGATAGGCAGTTTTTTTAAATCATCTACGCTATCAATTGGCTCATTTAACCATAGTCTTGGTGAACCTGTTAACCATCGACCTAAGTACATAACGTTCATTTTTTCATGTTGATCTACCATTAAATCGTAAAATCCATTTTCTCTTTCTTCCGATGGTGTTAGTTGCGATAAAGCTATGCTCAGCGTTTCCGGTGCAAGTGATTGGTATTGTCCAATATACGTAAAGTTAATATCCATAACACCAGAATTCATTGCTTCAAATTGCTCGCCAATAGGTATTACATCGGCGCCACCACGCCAATTTACCTTCACTCTGCCATCCGTTGCATCTTCTACCGAGTCAATCCAATCATAAAGTGTTGCAGTTAAAGGATGATCTTTTGGTAAAAAACTAACAGCATTTAATGTAACACTCTTTGAATCACTACCTTCCTTTTCTCCATTGCCACTTGAACAAGCCGTCAAAAGGCTGACTAGAAGAACAAGTATGATCGTCTGATATATTTTTAGATTTTTTATCATGGTCTTCCTCCTAATTTATAATTTCTCTAAATTATTACTTAACAAAGCTTGGTAACCATAAAGTTAATGATGGGAATATAATCATTAGCGCCATTATTGCTAAATTCAACAAAATAAAAGGAACGACTGCGCTATAAATCTCTTTCATCGATATAGAGTCTTTTGGAATCACTGCTTTCATTGCAAAGAGATCCATACCAAAAGGTGGTGTAATTGTTGCGACTTGCATATTAAGAAGCATAATTGCCCCAAACCACAAAGGATCGAACCCCATTGTTCCTGCAATCGGCATAAGTATCGGAAGTGTCATCATCATTATTGATAAAGGTTCCATAAAACACCCAAGGATCAGTAGAACGATCTGAATTATTACCAAAACAATAAGTGGTGGAAATTCCAAGTTTCCAACGAGCTGTACCAGACCTTGCGTTACACCTGTGTAACTTAAAATTTGACCAAATGTAGTGGATCCTATAATAATCATAAAAATCATAACACTGGATCTTAAAGTACCGGTAAGGGAGTCCCAGAACTTCGCCCAGGTCAGACCACCATAAAAGTAAGACAGGACAATGGTTCCTAACGCCCCTAAAACCGCACTTTGTGTAGGCGTTGCAATTCCAAGTATAATAACACCCAATAAAAGGAACACAATAAATCCAAGTGGCAAAATATATTTAACCGTTCCAATTAGCTTTTCAGATAAAGGCACCTTCTCTACATCATAGGCAGGAGCTAGCTCTGGCTGAAAATAACATCTAATAATAATATATAGGACAAATATTACTGCCAATAATAAACCCGGTACGACAATTGCAAATAGGAAATGTCCGACAGGTATCGATGCAAGCGAAGCAAGCAATATACCTAACGCGGTAGGTGGAATCATAGTAGCAAGGCCGGCACTACCAAGTATTGGTCCAACAGTCATTGCAGGACTATAACCCTTTTTCTGCATATCCGGAACTAATAATGATCCTAATAATGCAGTACTTGCTACACTCGAACCACTTAGAACTGAAAATAAAGTTCCACTTCCAACAGCAACAATACTTAGCCGACCTGGTAAATTCCCAAACCATTTTCCAACTGCATCAAAAACTTTAAAACCTAAGCCCGTTCGAAACATAATCTCACCCATTAAGATAAACATTGGGATAGGTAATAATGAAAACTTTGATACGGAAGAAAATATATTTAAGATGAGTTGGTTAAGTCCCGCTTCTCCGTTCCATAAAACGATGACACCTACAATATTTATTGTTAAAAATGAGAATGCAATTGGTAATCCTATCATAAATAAAATAAACATACTTCCAAATACTAGTGCTAAAACGCCCCACCATTCCATCTAATTACCTCCTAGCTTTTCTTGCTACTTAATTTAAGTTTATTGATCGCAGATAGGATGTTTCGGATGAATTGTACGAAAACAAATAAAAAGCTAACTGGTATGATGACTATTAGCATAGAACGTGGGATTTCTAAGATAGTCTCTGTTTTTATATCCCTCATATATAAGTTCCATGTTGCCAAAAATCCATATACGGTAATAATCAAAGAGATGATGGCACCTATGCACGAATTCACTATCTCCATACGCGTTCTATTTTTTTCACTTAGTCTATTTAATAATAAATCTAGCTTAATATGTCCATCTTCCCTCAATAACCAAGCAACCCCTAGAAAAGTTAAAAATACTAGAAGGTATTCTGAAACCTCTAAAATCCATGAAAATTGATTGCTAAAAAATTTTAATGAAACAATATCAACGATGATCAATAAACTAATAATGATGATTACGACCCTACCTAGAATAGCCATAAAGTTTATGATAGAATCGAAAAGCTTATTTATTCTTAACAGCACATGCATCTTCCCCCTTTTTTCTATCGATTCTATCAGTATAAATATGCTACATTTAGCTAGATCTTTTCCCTTAATAATTGATTACTTATTAGATGAAATTACCGCTGCTCTAAAATAAAAAATAACCTCCTAAATATATGTGATATTTAGGAGATTGCAATGTAATCGATAATTCCACATTAAGGAATTGCGATTTATAAGGTACTCCGCTTTTCATTTTGCCTTCATTTTTTGTGGGGGAGGCGAATCGTTCATCTTGTATTGAATCTTTTAAGTGATTACTTGCATGCTACAGTGTGTCGACCCCTCAGCAATCAGTAAACTCCAAAAGATCCGTTACGGTGAATATCATCCCAAACCTTGAGAGTATTACCGTAGCAATACTTTCTACAGAACACATCAATTTGAACTTTTCCATTCGTTCCTGACTCAAGTTCCTTTGTTTTCATTTTCATTTTAACTGCTGGAAATTTACTGTGAGGTGTAAAAAATGCATTTGAAAACATGATTGGGCTACCATTATTCAATTCCTTCCCATAAGCATCTCAGGCAGCTAGCACGAGGATCAAAAAAGATTTCATCTTTATAATATTCATAATCTCCCCCCTTTTCCCCCTAACTTTTACTTACCATCATGTAGTTCCTATTCAGTTTCAATGCTTGAAACCACTGCTGTGATTGTTCGTAGCAGTCACCAATCTCAAGTATTTTTTTATCGGAAAATGGTTTTCCAATTATCTGAAGCCCTACTGGAAGCTTCGTCTTCGTGAATCCACATGCAACAGAAAGTGCTGGAAACCCAAGGATATTTGCGAGTGGAGTTTTACCAAGTGTAAACATATTGCTTATTGCTTGTTCAGGAACCATTGTACCGATCTCAAATGGTGGTTGGACGTTTGTCGGTCCAATTAGTGCATCAATACCGCTCATCTGTCTCATTGTATTCTGTACGAATTGTCTTCGAGTACGTTGAGCATTTATATAATCCGTCGCTGAAATGTCCCGGCCGAATTGGAATCGGAATTTCAAATCATCTCCGTATAAATCACCGTGTTTTTTTAACAAAGGATCATGGAAAGATACTACTTCAGATTGAGCAATCGTTTTCAAACCATCAAGTGCCTCATTAATTCCAGGTAAATCAATTGGAACGATTTCAGCTCCAAGAAACTTTAATTGATCGAATGCTTGTTCAATTACACGCTTCACGTCTGTATCAATACCGGAATACATATAGGGTTCATAGAAACCTAGTGTAATCCCCTTTAAACTCTGTAATGATTCGTTGAAATAAATTGCATGATTCTTCTTAACTGAAGAATCATCTTTTGGATCATAGCCCTTCATGGCTTCTAGCATAATGGCAGCATCCTTTACCGTCCTCGTCATCGGTCCAACGTGGTCAAGTGACCAACTAAACGGAAAGCCTCCATATCTGCTTACCAGCCCATACGTAGGTTTAAATCCGACGGTTCCACACATTGCTGCAGGTAACCGGACGGAACCTGCGGTATCTGTCCCAATAGAACCAAAAGCCATTCCTGTAGCTGTTGCGACAGCAGAACCGCCACTTGAACCACCAGGTATTTTTGTTATGTCCCACGGATTTTTCGCACTTCCGTAATGGGGGTTTTCGGTTGTTGCCCCCATAGCAAATTCATGAAGGTTTGCTTTCCCTATAATAATAGCCCCTGCTTCCTTCATTCTATGAACGGCAGTTGCATCTTCATCGGGTATCCAATTTTCAAATATTTTTGATCCACCTGTAGTCCGGGCTCCTGCTGTTTGCAATATATCCTTTACCGCAATAGGTATACCATGTAACGGTCCACGGATTTCACCATTTTGCAGCTCTGACTCAAGTACTCTTGCTTGATTAATCGCTTCATCTTCCATAACTGTTATGAAAGCTTTCAATGTAGGGTCATACTCCTTGATACGGGCAAGCGATAGTTTAGTTAACTCTACTGGAGAGATTTTTTTCTTTTGAATTAACGAACCTACTGACTCAATAGTTTCGAATAGAATTTCACTCATCATTATCCTCCCCAACATTTTCTAGCGAAAAGATAAATGCAGGTTCACCCGATAAAATCTCTGATTTTTCTATCCCAATTATAGTAATTAAGTAATCGTTTAGATTCACTTGAAAATCCTCCTTTCAGCTAATTAGCGAGTAGTGTGACACGCTAAATTAAAAGATTTTGTTTCATGCATATTTACTAAATCAACTTTCAGAACACTTGAACGAGTCTAGGTTTATGAAAGTGCCCTACTATATTAAGATTAATATAATTTTTGGGAACGTAATTAGTAATGCTATAAATGCGACATACGCAACTAGGAAGTACGATGCCCCCCTAAATACGGTTGTGATTGGAGTATCCTTGGTCAAGCCCTGTACAACAAAGACATTTACCCCCACTGGCGGTGTAATGGCTCCCATACTTGTCACGACACAAAGAAGAACTGCAAACCAGATAGGATCATAACCAAGAGCTATTACGGTTGGGTAAAAGATTGGGATGGAGATAATTAAAAATCCTAGAGCATCCATTATGGAGCCGCCAATGACATAAACAATCAAAATAGCAATTAGCACAAAGATTGGTGCAACCGGAAGATTAGTCACCCATTCAGCTACCGCATATGGGAGTCTTGTAACTGTTAAAAATCGTCCGAACACCATCGCTCCTACCACAAGCATTAATACCATCGCAGATGAACGGAGAGTACCAGCCATCGCTTCTAGAAAGTTTTCTTTTGTCATCTTTCCCATAACTAAGGAAATAACAATTGCACCAAAGGCACCAAAGGCACCGGATTCAGTCGGTGTGAAAAAGCCGAAAAACAAACCACCGATAACGAAGACAAATAGCACTGCAACAGGAATAACACCTACCAAAGATAAAAGTCTTTCCTTCATGCTAGATTTTTCACCTGCTGGTCCAAGTGTTGGTGATTTTACACATAAGTAGACAACTGTTGCAATCAAGAGCGCAGTTAAGAAAATACCAGGAATTATACTCGCTACAAATAGATCTTTAACTGATACTTCCATTTGCAAGGCAAGAACGATTAGTACTGTACTTGGAGGGATAATAATACCAAGTGTTCCGCCTGTTGCAATACTTCCCGTACTAAGAGCCTTATCATATTTATATTTCTCAAGTTCCGGGAGGGCCATCGTTCCCATTGTTGCGGCAGTTGCTGAATTAGATCCACAGATAGAAGCAAACCCCGCACTGGCTAAAATAGTTGTACTTGCCATACCACCTCGAAAATGTCCAACCCATTTATACGCTGACTCAAACATTTTCTCTGTAATCCCTGTTCTAAAAACAATTTCCCCCATTAAAATATAAAGTGGAATAACACTTAGTGAGTAGCTGGAAAATTGATTCCATAAATCAGCGCTCAAAACATTAAAGGCTGCTTTAGGTGAAACAGCTACTATTAAACCCATAAAACCAACAATAAACATCGTAAAACTAATTGGCATCCGTAAAAACATGAATAAGAACAATGTTAGGATTCCAAGTACTGCCAATAGATTCATATCCATTTTAGGATGCCACCTTCCATATCAAGATTGTTTCTTTCACAATAGCTAAAACTAACCCTATAAATCCAATCGAACTTAGGATGACAATTGGATAAAATGAAAATTGTATTGTTTGCGATACAACACCATTGCTTCCTAAATTTAGACCGAACAGTAGAAGTTGCCAAGCTGCTACTAGGAAGAAAGAAGCGCTCAAAACATTCATAACCGTATGAATTATTCTTTGTAGCATAGAGGGAAACTTATCCACTAGCATATCAATATAGACATGTCCTTTATTTAATTGTGTATAGCCTAAAGCAAAAATTCCTGTAATTGCCCCAAGCCAACTTACTATCTCCACTGTTCCTGCAATTGGATCAGAGTACATACGCTTGATAGAATTAAATACAATCAATAACATCATCAACATTAGAGCCATGCCAGCAATAACAGCTAGAAACCGGTTTAAATAGTCAGTAGTCTTAAAAAATAGATTTGATGTAGATACTACTTTTTCTTCATGTTTGTCTTCTATAAATGAAGCGCTTTCAATATCGAATTCTACTATTTGCTCGTTTCTCATTCGTAAACCTCCATATCTAAAGGAATAACTCAATCAGCGTTATTATATTTCTCGATTAGCTCTTCCATCTCGCTCAAATATTCCTCTGCTGGAAGACCTCCATTTTGTACTTCTTCAACAACTTCTTTTTGCATAACGCTAAGCTTTTTATCCCACTTCTTCATTTCTTCTTCTGGTAATTCAACAACTTCAAGTCCTTCAGAATCTATACTCCATTCCAAAGATTCTTTAACATGATTATCCAAGTAATGTCCAGTAAATTCAGTCATCTCTTTATTCAACTCTTCAATTACTGCTTGAACGTCCTCGGGTAGCGAATCCCATTTATCTTTATTCATGACAGCGATAAATGTATTTAATGCCAATGGATAATCTGTAACATATCCAACTATCTCCGCCAGCTTGGAATCTTTAAGTACCTCCCTAGAAGATACGTAGCCTTCAACAATTCCTGTTTGCAAAGCCTCAGGCACTTCCGCCTGCGACATTCCGACGGGAGCAGCTCCAAGTTCCGACATAATTGGCGCAAGGGCACCAGCTATACGTAACTGTTTTCCTTTTAAATCACTTAAAGACTTTATAGGCTTTTTACTTTGTATATATGCGGGTTCAGTAGCAAATGTAGTGATGATCTTAAAGTTATCAAGTGCCTCTGGTGGATAATTATTTACTAAATCGGCAGTGACTTTACTTGCAACCGTTGCGTTTTTATAACCTGATGGCATATCTGATATTGACAAAAGTGGAAATCTACCAGGTTCATATGATGTAGAAGTTAAACCTATATCTGCAGTGCCATTCTCTACTCCGTCATACATATTATTGGCTTCTAGTAAGGTTCCACCGGTAAATAAATCGACTTGTACTTTCCCATCTGTTCTTTCCTCAAGACGTTTTTTCCACTCTTCCATTTGAATAGCAGGGAATGTATTAGGCGGTGCAAAAAAAGCATAACTAAGCTTAATAACATCATTATTTTTTCCCGCGCTTGCTTTTCCTGCATTTCCGTCACATGCTGACATGATCATGACCAATAAAACTAACGACATTGAAATAAGCAACCTTCTCATTCTTCCACTCCCCTTTTAAAAACATTAGAAACTTTAATTCACTTTCCAACACTTATTAATTTAGACTTATTAATTTTCTACCAAGAAAAATGGTCTTCCAATTGAAGCCTCTAGTCGGAAGTATCGATCTATCCCTGCTTCACGGAATGAATGCGTCATATTTGTTACCGTTTGCAAGTCGGGTATATTGTAAAGGAAACATGCATGCCAATTAGTTGGACCTGCATGTCCCGCCGTTAAAATATCGCGGTCAAATGTTCCCAATAGTTCTGATCCATTACTTTCCCATTCTGTTATAATAGATTTCAATTTAGGCAATAGTTCATTCTCTTTTTGCTCTTGTGTAGTATCAAACCATCCTGTCGATTCAAAAGTAATAAAGACTCTTAATGGATTCGGTATTTGCGGTGCACCATGTACAATTTTCTTCAATTTTTCCAGCTCCTCTTAGTGTATAAGTATTTATCTCATGTATAGTCCGCCGTTAATATCGAACGTGGAACCTGTAATATAACCAGCGGCATCTGAAGCAAGATATGAAACCATACTGGCAACTTCCTCTGCTTCACCAAATCTTTGTACCGGTATACTTTCTTTCATGTTCTTCAATTTACCTGGCTCAATAGTATCCATTTCCGGTGTCTGAATAGCTGCCGGTGCAACTGCATTAACCGTAATTCCTAGACCAGCCAGTGATCTGGCAAAGGACTTTGTAAGCACAAGTTGACCTGCTTTTGAAGCGCAATAATGTGCTCCGGATGAAAGCGGTCCCGCTTGTCCCCCAAAAGATGAAATGTTAATTATACGTCCACTCTTTTGTCGTTTCATCGTATCTAGTACTGCCTGAGAGTAAAAAAACGTTCCTCCAAGATTAACGGATAAAATTAAATTCCATTCTTCTTCCGTAATATCTTCAACAGACGTCTCTTTTCGAACACCAGCGTTATTTACCAAGATATCAATTCTTCCCCAATGCTCCACTATGGTCTTCACACTCTCTTTAATCGCATTCACATTCGATACGTCCATAGCTATAAACATTGTTTTGGAAAAGTCATATTGACTTACTAGCTCTGAAGTCTTCACTTCGTTTAACAACTGTTCATTTACATCTACAAAAACAACACGTTTCCCTTCCAAGAGAAATTTCTCAGCAATAGCGAGACCTAATCCCTGACCGGCCCCTGTTATAATGGCTACTTGGCTTACCGTATTTTTTTGCACAGTTATACTAACTCCTATCTTCATTAAATTCAATATACCTTTAGATACTGGTAATTAACTTTTGAATTGTACTTATGTTGGATCAAGCCAGAATGTTCTTCATAACCGCCATTGCATTCAGACCAGAAACTTTAACAATATCTTCAATTGAATAATTCTTTTTTATCATCCAACCTATCATATTCTTCATTGCTTCCGATGGATTTTCCAATCCTTCAACATACGAGGATTCTTTAAATTCCTCCCCGCTATGTGAAGCTGAAATGCCCAACATATCATCAAACGCATGCTGCAAGGCTACATGATCTCCAAAAAATGTATCTGGACCGAAACCGACATGATCAATTCCGACTAAATCCACAAGATACTCAAAATGCTGCATCACTGAGTGTATTGAGTGTTTGGGGGAACTCTTCGTTAAAGTCGTATTGGGTGCAGCACAGACTCCAATGATCCCACCTTTTTCTGCGCAAGCTTTCAACACATGGTTTGGTTTCATCCTAGGTGTATTCCATAAAGCACGTGCCCCTGCATGTGTCATAAGAACAGGATCACGACTTTCCTCAATAACATCTAAACTTGTTTGATCTCCGCAATGAGAAATATCGATTATCATACCTAATGTATTCATTCTTTCAACAACACGACGCCCAAAATTAGTTAAACCACCATCTCGACGCTCGATTAGCCCCGAACCAAGAGTGTTTGCTTCGTTATACGTGATGCCCATACACCGAATACCAAAGCCGTAAAGAATATCTACACGATCCAGCTCGTTTTCCAAGATGCTTGCTGCCTCTAAAGATGGTAGAAGTGCAGTTTGTTTCAATTGCTTAGCTTTCGTTAAATCGTCGTAGGATCGTGCAATGGTGACTGTATTTTGACGTTGAATGTCTGCATATCTCATACCTAGTAGATAAATAACATCGTCCCACTTCAAACCATTCTTCGATGTAATAGTTGAAATTCCATCCATAAAGTTTTCAAAAATGATATCGATTCCCGATTTAGCAATTCCCTCATAATGAAAGAATGTATGTAATTCTCCGCAATAAGGCAAAATATCTTCTCGTTTTTCAGGAACAATAAATCCGTGATCCCTAAGCGATACAATGAAATTCTCCGTTAAAACTTCATTTAACTTATTCTCTTCATCTGCTGTGAGATGAAGAGAATAAGCGGGAACACGATTTAGATCTGTTGCCAGCTCATAATATTTATAGTCTTTGTTTGCTTTTAGATAGTTAAACGATGTGTATCCTTCGTATCGTTTCTTATTCATTGATTTTCTACTGCCTGTTTCTTTTCAAATTGTTCTTTTAGTGGAAATGCTTCCTGCCACTTTTTCTCTTTGTCATCATAAAGCCCTTCACTATACAGTGTTTTTAACGATTGATTTTCCAATACTAACGGCTCTTGCCCCTCTTGGAACGCTTTCGCTTGTTGTAGCAAGATCCGGCGCATATGAATAATTGGTAGGTCGCTCGTTCCTAATTTCTCGCGTGTTCGGTCTACGATTGTTCCCATGGTTTCAGTTGCCGCATGGTCTTGGTTCGCAATCCCACGGATACCTGTGAAGTTCCCAGTTTTTTGTAAGTCACGGTCTTGATTATATTCAACATCTGCGTTGACAATTTTTCTTAGGTCTTCATCCAACTTCAGTCCGCGGCGAGCATGTTGCGCTTCCACATCAATCGCTCGATCATGAGCGAACTGGACATCCCACGTCCACGTACTATGATCATCTCGCGGAATAAATGCATGCCACATCCCATCTTCACCACCAAAGCGTGGTGGGTACGTGTAAAACGGGAAGATATAATGAATTTCCATAAAGGCATTCTGTTCCTCTGTTCCAATGCCCACTGCGATGCAACGTTTCCCAAAGTTCGTATCTTGAACAGATTGTTTCACCGGAGGATTTTTAACAAGTGGATGATTCGGGTCAATCCCCAAGTCACTGCTCAAAATTCCATCTTCCACTTCTTGTGTCGCATGCGCTTTATGTAAGAATGCAGCATGGACAAAGTCCAGATCATTTTCCATCGCTTGTGCATAGTTACATTCCTGCCATACCCGTTCAACTAAATTATTTTCCCGCGGAAGGTTCATCCAATAAAAGTCAGGGAAAGCCGGTTCCGATTCACTCGGCCCCATGTATGTCCAAATAATGCCACTTACTTCTCTTGTCGGATAGCTTTTTAATTGAACGGATTCCCTAAACTTCCCATCCGTTGGCTCTGACGGAATCTCCGTGCACTCCCCGTCTGTATTGAACTTCCA
>NZ_PDYQ01000007.1:0-137909 GCF_002743135.1 Sporosarcina sp. P18a
GGGGAGTGGCTTTTTTGTGTTTAATTATGTATATGAGCTAAATTTAGAGTTGAGTGATTGTAGATTTTAGTTAGTTGCTCAATAAATCATGTTAAGCGCTCTATCGTCTCGCTTACTCGCTCAATGAGGCATGGCACGTGCTCTATCGTCTCGCTTATCCGCTCAATGAAGCGTGCCATGCGCTCTATCATCCCGCTTCCTCGCTCAATGCACCCAAACCATCGCTCTAGGTCAACGGTAATCCGCTCAATGCACCCAGACCATCGCTCTACATCAACGGCAATAATCCGCTCAATAAAACCCATCAAGTGTACTATTCATTCCCTTATTTGACTACACGACCCCTGTCATGCATTCTATTCTTCTCGTCCACTCCACAAGCGTCCATCGTAATCTACAATTTAAAAGACTTTCCTTGAGTTTTTAACTAAGGCGCGATACGATTATCCTACTTGTTTAAAGGAGTGGTGCAATGGTAATGATATTAATAATTTTCGCAATCAATATTGTCTATGTTACTTTCATGACAATACGAATAATCCTGACACTGAAAGGCTATCGTTATATTGCTGCAACTGTGAGTATGATAGAGACAGTAATATACGTCATCGGGCTTGGTTTAGTACTTGATAATCTAGATCAAATTCAAAACTTGATTGCTTATGCGCTCGGGTATGGCATCGGGGTTATTATTGGTTCGAAAATTGAAGAACGTTTAGCACTTGGTTATATAACGGTTAACGTGATAACGGCAGATATCGATAAGGAAATGCCTGCTGTGTTGCGAAGACTTGGATATGGTGTTACAGACTCGGCAGCTAATGGACTAAGTGGTTATCGTTCAACTATGCAAATTTTGACGCCTCGTAAATACGAAGTGCAACTGTATAAAACGATAACGGAACTAGATCCGAAAGCCTTTATTATATCGTATGAACCTAAGTCGATACACGGTGGCTTCTGGGTGAAGAGTGTGAAAAGAGGCAAGTTATTCAAATGAGTAAACAAAAGGTCTGGTTTGATAGAGAAGAAAATGAAACGCTTGATGAATGTTTGGAAAGAATTCAAAGTTTGGGATATACCGTTGTTGCTAGAAGAGAGAAACCCCTATTTAAACAGGTTGGAGAAGAGTATATTCCAATTAGACAACAAACACAGTTTCAAGCTATCAAAAATAGCTAATAACTGTTAAGGGAAAGAGAACTAACGTTTAACCATTCATATGTCAACTTAAAGACGAATGATTGTAAAAGACCTATAATGTAATGTTCGTCTTTTAGTTGACGGATTATGTATTAATTGATAATATAATAAGAGTAAATGAGTTCCCCGTATATGCCGCAGAATTGGCTGTGGCGTTTCTACCAAGACACCGTAAATGTCTATACTATGTGGGAAAGCAATTTTTCTTGGATAATCATGGAGAATGGCTAAGTTACGATAGCTACGTATCCATATTGGTAAGGGTCCTTGAAAGTTCTGCTTTTTGTGCATGTGAAAAGTGGAGTTTTCAAGGACCTTTTTATTATTTCATATTAAATCATGTTGTGCATGAAGGAGCGGATTAGATTTGGAACCGAAGATTGGGATCATAATGGGCAGTAAGAGCGACTGGGAAACAATGAAGCATGCATGCGACATATTGGATGAACTAGGAGTTCCTTATGAAAAGAAAGTAGTGTCGGCCCACCGTACACCGGATTTCATGTTCGACTATGCGGAACAAGCGGAGAAAAAAGGATTATGCGCTATTATCGCAGGAGCAGGCGGAGCTGCCCATCTACCAGGGATGGTTGCAGCAAAAACGCTAGTTCCTGTTATTGGTGTGCCTGTGCAGTCTAAAGCATTGAATGGTATGGACTCGCTGTTATCCATCGTTCAAATGCCAGGAGGTGTACCTGTAGCGACTATGTCAATTGGTAAAGCGGGTGCTACAAATGCAGGCCTCCTTGCAGCTCAAATGCTCTGTGCACAAGATGAAGTATTACGCAATAAACTGCAGCAAAGACGCGATGAAATGAAGCAAATCTCGCTAGAAAGCAGTGGTGAATTAAATTGAAAATGATTCAACCAGGACAGACAATCGGTATCATCGGTGGAGGGCAATTGGGACGGATGATGGGACTTGCGGCAAAAGAGGCTGGTTTCAAGATTGCGGTACTTGATCCAACAAAAAACTCTCCATGCGGACAGTTAGCTGATATCGAAATAGTGGCATCGTATAATGATGAAGAGGCATTGAATGAATTAAGCCAAGTAAGTGATGTTATTACATTTGAATTTGAAAATATCGACTATGAAGGTTTGAAGCGGCTGACAAAGAAAGCTTACGTACCCCAAGGTGCTGAGCTAGTCCGTATCACACAAAACCGCATCAATGAAAAGGCCGAAATTCAAGCGGCTGGAGTACAGGTTGCGCCTTACATAACCGCTGAAACATATAAAGAGTTAGAAGAGAAAATTGATGATTTTGGGTTCCCATGTATCGTGAAAACTGCTTTTGGAGGCTATGACGGTAAAGGTCAAGTAAAGCTTGAATCGAAAGAACAAATTGAAAGTGCCAGAGATTTGTTTACACATTCTTCTTGTATAGCGGAGGCCTTTGTTCCATTTGAAAAAGAGATTTCCGTTATCATTCAAAGAAATCCAGCAGGACAAACATATTGCCTGCCAATTGCTGAAAATATTCATAAACATCATATCTTGCACGAATCGATTGTACCGGCACGAGTAGAACAAAGGGTTTTGGAGCAAGCAGAAAATGCTGCAAAGAAAATCGCAGGCCATTTAGAATTAATAGGAACACTAGCAGTTGAAATGTTCGTACTGCCTGACGGTGAAATCATGATTAATGAATTAGCACCGCGCCCGCATAACTCTGGTCACTATTCAATAGAGGCATGTAACATCTCACAATTCCATCAACACATTCGTGCAGTCTGCGGTTGGCCGTTACGTGAGCCGAAGTTATGGGGGTCGTCCATAATGGTGAATGTACTTGGGGAACATGTAGCACCGCTTCAAGAACGTATCGCGGACTATCCAGATTGGTCCATTCATTTATACGGCAAAGCAGAAGCAAAAGAAAAACGTAAAATGGGTCACGTGACGATAATGACAGAAAACCTTGAAAAAACTTTGCAAGAAATTGAGCAGTCTGGTATTTGGCAAGATATTAACTAATAAAAACTATTATTTCCACTTTGGGAGGAACCGACAATGACGAAAGTAACAATTTATGTAACACTACGTGAAAGTGTTGTAGATCCACAAGGCATCGCGACAACTGAAGCACTTCAAAAGATGGGCTACGAAGACGTAAAAAGTGTACGAGTTGGAAAATTAATTGAATTAGAGCTTGATGGATCAGAACAGACAATCGAAACACGCGTGAATGAAATGTGTAACGATCTATTAATTAATAAAGTCATTGAAGATTATCGCTTTGAAATCGGGGAGGTTGCCAGCAAATGAAGTTCGCCGTTCTAGTATTCCCAGGTCTTACTTGTGATCTTGATATGTACCATGCAATTGAGGAAACAGTAAAGCAAGATGTTGAATACGTTTGGCATACAGAGGCCGACCAACTCGATTCATTCGATGCGGTACTATTACCGACAGGCACTTCATACGGCAACTACTTGCGTCCGGGTGCATTGGCGAAAAGTTCACCTGCGTGTAAACAATTACAAGCATTTGCTGAATCAGGTAAATTAGTTCTTGGCGTAGGTAATGGTTTTCATATTTTAGTAGAAGCAGGCATTCTCCCAGGTGGATTCTTACGTAATCAAAACTTGAAATTCCGTTCAGCCCTAGAAACAGTACGGGTGGAAAATAATAATACTGCGTTTACAAAAGACTATACACAAGGTCAAATGCTCACATTGCCAGTTGCTAATGAATTTGGTAACTACTACGCGGATGAGCAGACAGTGGAAAAACTTAAAAACAATAATCAAATTGTCTTCACATATGCGGATGAAAATACAGATGGTAGCACAGAAGCTATCGCGGGTATCACAAATGAAAGAGGCAATGTTCTTGGTATGATGCCACTACCTGAACGTGCAGTAGAAGCAATCATCGGTGGAACAGATGGAACGGCTTTATTCCAATCAATCATGAACAGTCGGGGTGAACAGCATGTCAATTAATCACGAACCTACAGCGGAGCAAATTAAAGAAAATCGTCTATATCTCCAAATGGGCATGACGGATGCAGAATATGAGCGTGCAGTGGAAAAACTTGGGCGTATTCCAAATTATGTGGAAACAGGTTTGTTTTCAGCTATGTGGTCGGAGCACTGTTCATATAAAAGCTCAAAATCTGTATTACGCAGATTTCCTACTGAAGGTGCACGTGTACTACAGGGACCGGGTGAAGGTGCTGGAATTGTAGACATCGGTGACAACCAAGCTGCTGTTTTTAAAATGGAGTCCCATAACTCACCATCTGCAATTGAGCCTTTCATTGGTGCAGCAACAGGTGCTGGCGGAATCATTCGGGATGTATTTTCTATGGGTGCACGTCCAGTAGCATTAGTAAATTCACTTCGTTTCGGAGATTTAACAGAGCCTCGAGATAGATTTTTGTTTGAAGAAGCAGTTGCTGGAATTGCAAGTTACGGTAATGCAATGGGAATCCCGACAGTAGCCGGTGAAGTCCAGTTCGATCAGTGCTATTCGAAACGTCCACTAGTCAATGCGATGGCAGTCGGTTTGTTGAATCATGAAGATATTCAAAAGGGTGTTGCGGCTGGTATTGGCAACACAGTGATATACGCCGGTGCAACTACAGGGCGTGACGGGATTCACGGAGCCACCATGTCTTCTTCTGAATTATCTATTGAAGAAGAGCAAGAACTGCCGGTAATGCAGGCGGGAGATCCATTCATTGAAAAGTTATTGATGGAGGCTTGCCTAGAACTAGTTCAATCAGATGCGTTGATCGGTATTCAAGATATGGGTGCAGCGGGTCTAACTTCATCAGCAGCAGAAATGGCTTCAAAAGCCGGCTATGGCGTGGAATTGAACTTAGACCTTGTACCACAGCGTGAAGAGAATATGACAGCGTATGAAATGATGTTGTCCGAATCTCAGGAACGTATGTTGATCGTGGTGAAAAAGGGTCGGGAAGAAGAAGTGATTGCCCTCTTCACAAAGTACGGAATTACTGCAGCGACAATTGGACATGTAACAGATGACAAAATGCTGCGTTTGCTTCATAAAGGTGAAGTTGCAGCAGAAGTTTCGGCAGATCTACTAGCTGAAGATGCACCGAGCTATCAGAAAGAATCTAAAGAACCTGCATCATTTGCGAAAAACCAAGCGATTGAAAACAAAGAACCACAAGTAACGGACTTAAAAGAAACTTTACTCGACTTATTGCAACGTCCTACGATTGCTTCTAAAGAGTGGGTATATAATCAGTTCGACACAGGTGCAAGAACGAATACAGTTTTAGCACCAGGGGCATCTGCAGGTGTGATCCGTGTTAGAGGAACAAACAAGGGTATTGCAATGACGGCGGATTGTAACTCTCGATTCATTTATTTGGATCCAGAAGTTGGTGGTAAGATTGCGGTAGCTGAAGCTGCACGTAACCTTGTATGTTCAGGCGCAGAACCAATCGCTTTGACTGACTGCTTGAACTTCGGTAGCCCAGACAAGCCAGAAGTATTCTGGCAGTTGGAAAAATCAGCGGACGGTATTTCAGAAGCATGTCGTAAATTAAATGCACCGGTCATTGGTGGTAACGTATCTCTTTCCAATGAAGTAAACGGTGTGCCAATCTATCCAACACCAACCATTGGTTTGGTAGGAATCGTCCATGATTTAGGTCAAGTGACAACGCCTGGTTTCAAACAAGCTGGAGATGCAATCTATTTGATCGGTCAAACAGAAACAGAGTTTGGCGGCAGTGAGTTGCAACAAATGATCGAAGGAAAGATCTTCGGTAAATCACCTGCAATCGATTTAGACATAGAGGCAACTCGTCAACAACAGCTTCTTGGGGCAATCCAAGCTGGAATCATCCAATCGGCTGATGATTTGTCAGAAGGTGGATTTGCAGTAGCGCTTTGTGAAGGTACATTTGGTTCACAAGGTTTGGGTGCTGACGTAACAGTGGAAGGCTCAGCAATCACTGCGTTATTCAGTGAAACACAGTCACGTTTCTTGGTTACTGTACAAGCTGATCAAGTAGCCGCATTTGAAGAGAAAGTTCAAGATGCTGTGAAAATAGGAACGGTAACAGATGGCGAAGAAATCGTCATCAAAGACGCAGAGGGAACTGTCTTAGTAGAAGGGACGGTAGAAGAATTCCAAACTGCTTGGAAAGGGGCAATAGCATGCTTGCTGAACTCAGAGGACTAAACGAAGAGTGCGGCGTATTTGGGATATGGGGACATGACGATGCAGCACAACTTAGCTATTATGCATTGCATGCTCTTCAGCATCGTGGACAAGAGGGAGCTGGTATCGTCGTAAAAGGCGATAATGGCCTCCATGCAGTTAAAGGTGAAGGCCTGGTCAATGAAGTGTTCTCAGGTGAAAAGTTGGACTCGCTTGAGGGACGAGGCGCAATAGGGCAAGTTCGTTATACGACAAAAGACGGACGTGGTATAGAAAATGTTCAACCACTTGTCTTTCGTTCCACAACGGGTAGCTTGGCGATTGCGCATAATGGGAACTTGATCAATGCGACAGATTTGAAAGAACATTTGGAGCGGCAAGGTAGCATCTTCCAAAGTACATCCGATACAGAAGTACTTGCTCACTTGATAAAACGAAGCAGTGGTTCACGTAATCATCGTGACCGGGTGAAGAAGGCACTGGCTATTTTAAAAGGTGCATTTGCATTCGTTTTAATGACAGATGAAGGGTTGATGGTTGCGCAAGATCCAAACGGTATGCGTCCATTATCTTTGGGGAAAATTGGTGATGCATGGGTCGTTGCTTCAGAAACTTGTGCGTTTGAAATTATCGGTGCTGAGTATGTTCGTTCTGTGGAACCAGGTGAATTGCTAATCATCAATGATAATGGATTAGTGTCTGAGCGTTTTGCAGAACCGGCAGACAACGCGATGTGTTCTATGGAGTATGTCTATTTCTCTCGTCCTGATTCAGATATCGATGGGATCAATATTCATGCCGCGCGTAAACGTTGTGGGAAGCAACTGGCGCGTGAAGTACAAATCAGTGCCGATGTCGTCACTGGGGTTCCGGATTCTAGTATTTCAGCAGCTATAGGATTCTCTGAACAAAGCGGGATTCCATATGAATTGGGATTAATCAAAAATCGCTATGTTGGACGAACGTTTATCCAACCATCTCAAGCATTGCGTGAAAAAGGCGTAAAAATGAAACTGTCACCTGTACATCAGGTCGTTTATGGTAAGCGTGTGGTTATGGTCGATGATTCAATTGTTCGTGGAACGACATCTAAACGAATAGTCTCCATGCTTCGCGATGCGGGAGCAAAAGAAATACATGTCGTCATTGCTTCACCGCCATTAATCGCGCCGTGTTATTACGGTGTAGATATTAGTTCAGATTCAGAATTACTTGCGACAGGTCGTACTATAGATGAAATGCGCGATGTGATTGGTGCAGATTCACTATCATTCCTATCAATAGAGGGAATGTTGGAATCGAATGGCCGGTCATCTGAAATGAAAAACTGCGGACAATGCTTGGCTTGTTTCACGGGTGAGTATCCAACAGAGATTTATTCGGATACGGCAATGCCGCACGAAAAAGAAATCGTACGATAGGAGGCCTTTCCATGTCGAAGGCATATGAAAAAGCGGGAGTAAATATTGAAGCTGGCTATGAGTCAGTTGAACGCATGAAATCTCACGTAGCACGAACATCTCGTAAAGGTGTAGCAGGTGCATTTGGTGGATTTGGTGGAATGTTCGATTTATCTGCACTCGAATATAAAGAACCAGTACTAATTTCTGGAACAGACGGTGTTGGCACGAAGTTGAAATTGGCTTTCATGGCGGACCGTCATGACACAATTGGAATAGACTGTGTCGCAATGTGTGTAAATGATATCGTAGCGCAAGGTGCTGAGCCTCTCTATTTCCTTGATTATGTAGCATTAGGTAAAGCGGTTCCTGAAAAAGTGGAAGCAATCGTCAAAGGTGTAGCGGATGGTTGTGTACAATCGGGTGCAGCATTGATTGGTGGAGAAACGGCTGAAATGCCAGGACTTTACGAAGAAGATGAATACGATTTGGCTGGTTTTGCCGTAGGAGCGTGTGAAAAGAGCAAGCTTGTTACGGGTGAACGTGTGCAAGCAGGAGACGTACTAGTTGGAATCGCATCGAGCGGTATTCACTCGAACGGCTACTCTTTAGTACGCCATATTGTATTCGAACAATTGGGCGCCGATATTAACGATACGATTGAAGGCTATGAAGATCTTGGCACAGTAGCTGATGCATTGTTAAAGCCAACTAAGATTTACGCAAAGCCGGTACTTGAAATGCACCAACAGCTTGACGTGCACTCCATGGGTCATATTACAGGCGGTGGATTCTTTGAAAACCTTCCGCGTATGTTCACTGAAGAATTTGGAGTAGAAGTAGATCTAGGTGCTTGGCCAGTACTTCCTGTATTCCACATGTTGAAAGAAAAAGGTGAATTAACAGATCGTGATTTATATAGCGTATTCAACATGGGTGTTGGATTCGTTGTAGCCTTGCCGGAAGCAGAGGCTGAAAAAGCAATTGAAATCGCTAAAGCACACGGTGAAGAAGCATATGTAATCGGACGTGTTACGAAGCATGCAGGCGTAACATTTAACGGTGAGCATGACGGGACATTGTCATAATGAATAAAGTAAAGATCGCAGTATTTGCTTCAGGAAGCGGTAGTAACTTTGCCGCTTTGGCAGAGGCTTGTAAAGCGGAGCGAATTCCAGCTGAAATCGTTTTGATGGTAACAGATAAACCAGATGCTTTCGTCAATGAACGGGCGAATGAAAAAGGTATTTCAATTGCAGCCATTCGTCCTCGTGACTTCGAAACGAAAGAAGCATATGAACAAGCAATACTCAAAGCATTACAAGAAGCACAAGTGGAGTGGCTAATATTAGCTGGCTATATGCGATTGATCGGTCCAGTTTTATTGGACGCATATCCTGAACGGATTATCAATATCCATCCATCGCTGTTGCCTTCATTCCCAGGTAAGGATGCAATTGGACAAGCAGTAGCTGCTGGCGTTAAAGTAACTGGTGTCACAGTTCATCTGGTAGACGAGGGGATGGATACGGGTCCGATTTTAGCGCAACGCGCAGTGGATGTTGTTGATGGGGATGCCGAGCAGACCGCTTTAGCTATCCATGCCGTGGAACATGAATTATATGTAGCAACATTGCAAAACGTATTTAAAAATTGATGAGCCTGTTGAGATGACAGGCTTTTTTTATAAACTGGAGGGAATTCCTTTGAAAAAACGCGCATTGTTAAGCGTATCGGATAAAAGTGGAATAGTAGAATTTGCGAAAGAACTTGAACAGCTTGGATATGAATTATTGTCTACTGGTGGTACGATGAAGCATTTGAAAGACAATGGCGTTGCCGTAACGGCTGTAGATGAAGTAACAGGATTCCCTGAAATCATGGAAGGCCGCGTGAAAACGTTGAACCCGATGATTCACGGTGGGTTACTTGCAAAACAAGATGACCCTGGACATCAAGCACAAATGGAAGAGCACGGCATCCAGCCAATCGATGTAGTTTGTGTGAACTTGTATCCATTCAAAGAAACGATTTCCAAACCAGATGTATCAGCGGAAGATGCAATCGAAAATATCGATATCGGTGGACCAGCAATGCTTCGCGCGTCTGCAAAGAACCATGCATACGTAACAGTCATTGTGGATGCAGCTGACTATAGTGTAGTACTTGACGAACTAAAAACGGATGGCAAGACGACTCTTGAAACACGTCGTCGTTTGGCAGCTAAGGTGTTCCGTCATACGGCAGCTTATGATTCATTGATTTCAGGCTACTTAACAGACCTTGCAGGCGAACAATTCCCGGAACAAGTTACCTATACATATGAGTTGAAGCAACCATTGCGTTATGGAGAAAATCCTCATCAGCAGGCAGCGTTCTATAGCCGCCCGCTTGGATCTGATTTCTCGATCGCCTATGCGGAACAGCTTCATGGTAAAGAACTCTCTTATAACAATATCCAAGATGCGAATGCAGCGATACAAATCGTTAAGGAATTTTCTGAGCCTGCAGCTGTAGCGGTTAAGCATATGAATCCATGTGGTGTGGGTACAGGAGAGACCATTGCTGAAGCTTTCCAAAAAGCCTACGAAGCAGATGCTACATCTATTTTTGGCGGAATCATTGCATTGAATAAAGAAGTAGATCAAGAAACGGCAGTGCAACTTGCCGATATATTCCTTGAAATCGTTATTGCTCCTTCGTTTACAGAAGAAGCACTTGAGAAATTGACGAAAAAGAAAAACATCCGTCTCTTGATGATTTCATTTGAACAGCAGAAAAAAGATCAGTGGAACACGGTATCTGTTGAGGGCGGATTATTAATGCAACAGCCTGATGCCGACGGTTTTGAAGAAGCAGATATCAAAGTGGCAACAGACCGTGAGCCGACTGAGGCAGAATGGAATGCGATGAAACTTGGATGGGCCGTTGTGAAACACGTGAAGTCTAATGCAATCGTCATTACAGATGAGCATATGACAATCGGCGTTGGCGCAGGTCAGATGAACCGTGTAGGTGCTGCGAAAATTGCTCTGACACAGGCAGGCGAACGTGCAAGAGGGGCAGCTCTTGCTTCTGACGCATTTTTCCCTATGGATGATACAGTTGAAGCAGCGGCAAAAGCGGGTATTACGGCAATCATTCAACCGGGTGGTTCGGTGAAAGATGAGGATTCCATTAAAAAAGCCAATGAATACGGCATGACGATGGTATTCACAGGCGTACGTCATTTCAAACATTAATAGTGCAGGGAGTAGATGAACATGAAAGTACTTGTAATTGGAAGTGGCGGTCGTGAACATGCCATAGCCAAACAGTTCAACCAAGCGCCTTCTGTATCGGAAGTATTTGTGGCGCCTGGTAACGACGGAATGCAGCAAGATGCAACATGTGTCCATATTGCAGCTACAGACTTTGAAGCTTTAGCAAATTTCGCAATTGAACAGCGTGTTACGTTGACGTTTGTTGGACCGGAACAGCCGCTTGCGGAAGGTATTGCTGATTACTTCCTAGAAAAAGGTTTAACAGTATTCGGTCCGACCCAGGCAGCTGCTCGTATCGAAGGTAGTAAGTCATTCGCTAAGGAGATCATGGACAAATATGATATACCAACAGCGGCTTATGGAACTTTCACGGATGCTGAAGAAGCAAAATCATTCATCCGTGAACAAGGTGCTCCAATCGTAGTGAAGGCTGATGGATTAGCAGCTGGAAAAGGCGTAATTGTCGCAATGGAATTACAGGAAGCATTAGACGCGGTAGATGACATGATCGGCAATCAAAAGTTCGGTGAATCATCATCACGTGTGGTGGTAGAAGAATTTTTAGATGGCGAAGAGTTCTCATATATGTCGTTCGTCCATGATGGACAAATCTATCCAATGGTAATTGCACAAGATCATAAACGTGCGTATGATGGAGATCGTGGTCCAAATACAGGTGGAATGGGAGCTTATTCCCCAGTCCCACAAATTTCGGATGCAATTGTGCAGGAAGCGTACGATCGTGTAGTCGTACCAACCGTTGAGGCTATGACTGAGGAAGGAATTCCTTTCACAGGAATCCTGTATGCTGGTTTAATACTTACTGATCAAGGTCCGAAAGTTATTGAATTCAATGCCCGCTTTGGTGATCCTGAAACACAAGTTGTCTTGCCACGTATGAAGTCGGATTTTGGTAAGTTCATGGAAGCCCTGATGGCTGGAGAATCATTTGATCTTGAGTGGCATGAAGAAGCGATGTTAGGCGTAGTCATTGCATCGGAAGGGTATCCTAACGACGTAGTGAATGGTCACGCACTTCCTAACCTTGATGTACTAACAGATCAAGGGCTTGATGTATTCCATGCAGGGACTAAACTGGAAGATGATCGCTTTATCGGAAATGGTGGTCGTGTACTTCTCGTTGCAGCGAAAGCAGCCACTTTAAAAGAAGCACAAGAAAAAGTCTACACTGGTCTCGCTGATCAACAATGGGATGGATTCTTCCATCGTACGGATATCGGATGGCGTACATTTGAATAATAGATGAAACAGGATTGTCTTAGAAGTGTTGTCTGACTTCTAAGACAGTCTTTTTTTAATACTAAAGGAAGATGTTTAGAGTCTACGAACTTATAGTAAATGCTGCATACACTTTAGTTGAGTTGAAAAATATGTTATCC
Organism: Sporosarcina sp. P18a; assembly: GCF_002743135.1. Taxonomy (NCBI): domain Bacteria; kingdom Bacillati; phylum Bacillota; class Bacilli; order Caryophanales; family Caryophanaceae; genus Sporosarcina; species Sporosarcina sp. P18a. The sequence continues at coordinate 12,418 of NZ_PDYQ01000007.1, forward strand.
ACAGCATTTTTTATGATCTGTGGTTTATAAGTGGAAAAGGTGTGGGTAAGTTGTTGGTAATGTGTGTAAGTTTCCAGTTTTTTGTGGATTAGTGAAAATCTACTTGTGGACAACCTTTGCACGACACATCTATTCGAGATTGGATTGCTATGTTACTATAAAGCAATAGTTAACAAATAGTAAAACTACTTTTAGGGACGGTGATCTGCATGTGGAGTGCGAAAGAAATACAATCGCAACTAGCGATTATTAATGGTCAGAAAGCGCCTGACATCGTAATTGAAAATGCTACCTACTTACATTCTATATTCAAGAAGTGGATGCAAGGGAATATTTGGATTCAGGGTGACCGGATTGTCTATGTAGGGGAACGCATGCCGGCTTTGCTTGAAGGAACAGAACGTGTCGATGCTTCAGACAAGAAAATAGTACCTGGATATATCGAGCCGCATGTTCATCCATTCCAATTATATAATCCCGAAACATTTGCAGACTACGCCTCTCGCCGTGGGACAACCACTTTTATATCAGATAACCTCATCTTGTTTTCAATGCTGAATCAGCAAACTGCAATTACGTTCATTGATCAACTAAATGAACTGCCATTTGCATTTTATTGGTGGGCACGTGTTGATTCACAAACCGTACTGCAAAATGAAAAAGAACTTTTCAATCCCGTAGATATTGTGAAATGGATGGAGCGTCCTGATGTGTTGATGACAGGAGAGCTGACAGGTTGGCCTAAATTACTACAAGGTGATCAAAATATGATGCAGTCATTAGTAGAATCAAAACGTCTTGGTAAAAAGATTGAAGGACATTTTCCAGGTGCATCGGAACGTACACTGGCCCGGATGAAATTACTTGGAGCGGACGGCGATCATGAAGCGATGACTGTAGATGAAGTAGAAAGACGCTTGCAGCAAGGGTATGCTGCCACATTACGCTATTCGTCAATTCGTCCCGACCTACCAGATTTATTGAAAGGTATTGTAGAGAAGGAATGGGATGTCTTTGATCATTTGATGATGACGACTGATGGTTCTCCACCTTCGTTCTACCGTGAAGGTGTTATGGACCAATGCATCCAGGTAGCACTTGACGCGGGAGTATCACCGATTGATGCGTATCAAATGGCATCGTATAACGTGGCGAGGTACTATGACATTACGGACTTGCATAGTGTAATTGCGACGGGCCGTTTTGCGACATTGAACTTTTTAGAGAATGAACATAACCCTGTGCCGACTGACGTGCTATCTAAAGGGAAGTGGGTTCTACGAGATAGTACATCGTCTGACGCCTTTAAAGCAGTAGATTGGAAAGCATTACCGACATACGAATTGCCTTATGAACTGACAGATGAAGACTTCACATTCTCATCTTCAATAGGGATTCAGATGGTCAATGATGTTATTACGAAAGTATACGAAAGTGATCTGGATCTCACTAGTCCTACTATTGCTACTGGTGATGAGTGCTATTTGATATTACTGGATAAGAACGGAAAATGGCGAGTCAATACTATGTTGAAAGGGTTTGGTAATAATCTGCAAGGTTTTGCATCTTCCTATTCAAATACTGGAGATGTATTATTAATAGGACAGGATTGGCAAGAGATGAAGAGAGCATTTAATGAAATCAAGAATATAGGTGGAGGCATGGCACTCGCTGAAAATGGTAAAATTATTGAAACATTACCTTTAGTGGTAGCAGGCGGACTGTCAGTTCAACCGATGGAAGTGATTATCGAAGAAGAGCTAGCAATGAGAAAAGCGCTAGGAGAACGTGGCTACGCACATGGAGATGCCATATATACGTTATTATTCCTTCAATCTATTCATTTGCCATATATCCGAATCACGCCAGTTGGTGTCTTGCAAGTAATGAAAAATGAACTATTAATTCCTCATGTAGAAAGGTAGGAACGTATATTGATAGGGAATGGACGGAAGTTACTCATGATAGCCTTAGTTAGCGCAGTATGTCTTGGAGGTTGTTCTTCGAAAGATCAATCTGAACCGGAGGAACAAGGAAAAACGAATGAAGTATCGTTGTTTACAGGCGAGATAATTGCAGATTCCATAGACAACCGTCCTATTTTAGCGACAATTAGCAATATACCTGCAGCACGTCCACAGTCGGGACTTTCAGATGCCGATCAAATATACGAATTCTTAGCAGAAGGTCAAGTTACGCGCTATGCTGCACTTTTTCAAAGTAAAGTACCGGATCAGTTAGGGCCTATTCGAAGTGCACGTGATTATTTTGTACAATTAGCTGTAGGTATGGATGCATTTTATATAGCGCACGGTTATAGTCCGGATGCAAAAAAATTACTTGATGATCGAGTAGTTGATCATATAAATGGCATAAATCATGACGGGACTTTATTCGAACGTTCAACAGATCGCCGTGCCCCACATAACTCTTATATTTCAAAGGAACATATTGAAGAAGCTTTTAGTCTCGTGAATGCTTCTGAAAAGATCACTGAACGGCCGTCCTTTTCTTTCCTAAATCCTAATGAAAGTGATAAAATAGGGGATATGGCATCAGCGGTACAAGTATCGTATAGTTCAGACCCGAATTTTATTAGTACGTATCAATATAATCAACAAGCAAATCGATATTATCGATCTGTTAATGGCATTGATACAGTGGATAAGTTAAACGAACGACGTATAGAATTAGCGAATATTATCGTGATGGAAATGGATCATCAAACAGTTGATCAAAAAGGCCGACTTGCAATAGATCTAGAATCAGGCGGCCCTGCTATGCTGTTTCATGAAGGGATCGCTAAACCGATCGAATGGCAAAATAAAGATGGGTTTTTAACTCCAATGGATCAAGGTATACCTGTTAAATTAACGGTAGGAAAAACTTGGATCCACATTGTTCCATCCTTATCAGGTCCTTCTGCTTCCGTCACTTATACTCCGTAAGATCGACATAGAGAGAGGGCGAGAACATGCAAATAGATAAAATCCGCGGAGAACAAATAGATCAGTTGTTTCAAGCCATTCTACAGCTAAAAAATGTAGAAGAATGTTACATGTTTTTCGATGACATTTGCACGATGAGCGAAGTTCAATCACTAGCACAAAGACTGGACGTCGCACATAAACTTAAACTGAAAAAAACATATGATAGTATCCAACAAGAAACAGGTGCAAGCACAGCTACGATTTCCCGCATACGTCGTTGCGTAGACTACGGGTCTGGTGGTTACAACCTCATGTTGGATCGACTCTATCCTGAACTCCAAAACAACCAAACAAAAAACGACTAACACAACCGGCCAGGGATAAAACCCCACCGGTTTTTTAAAAGTTATATAAAACGAATATACTAAAAGAAGGTGGAAAGAAAATATGGACTATAAAACATGGCGGCATGCATTTAAAATTGATCCGGCCAAATACCTCTCAGATGAACAGATAGAAGCGGTGGCGGAATCTGGAACAGATGGAGTCATCATCGGTGGATCTGACGGAATTACATTGGAAAACGTACTTGATTTACTTGCACGTTTCCGTCGCTTTTCCGTGCCACTTGCATTGGAAGTATCTACTGTAGAATCGGTAACACCAGGCTTCGATTATTACTTCATTCCAACGGTCTTAAATACGACAGATTCGAAATGGCTGAACGGTTTGCATCACGAAGCACTTCGAGAATACGGCCACATGATGAACTTCGATGAAATGGTTACAGAAGGTTACTGCATTTTAAATCCGGATTGTACAGCTGCGAAAGTGACAGGTGTAGATCGTGTTCCGGATGAAGAAGATGTACAAGCATATGCACGTATGGCTGAACACTTATTTTCCTTGCCGATTTTTTATTTGGAGTACAGTGGACAATACGGTGATCCACAGATTGTTCGGTCAGCGAAAGAGTTACTAACTCACACTCGTCTCTTTTATGGTGGTGGAATTCGCTCAACAGAACAAGCAAAAGAAATGGCGGCTATTGCAGATACTGTAGTGGTAGGAAATGTTGTATACGAAAATCTACAAATGGCTCTTAAAACAGTCGATGCTGTGAAATCTGTTCCTTTACCTGTGTGAGTACTATATAATGAGAACAAATGTTCATTAAAGGCGGTACGAATATGAATAAACTATCAGATGATTTACTAAAAGGCATGAATCCTGAGCAAGCGCGCGCGGTCAAAACGACAGAAGGCCCTTTGCTTATTATGGCGGGTGCTGGTTCAGGAAAGACCCGTGTATTGACGCACCGAATTGCATATTTGGTTGTGGAAAAACAAGTGTATCCTTCCAATATATTGGCCATTACATTTACCAATAAGGCAGCACGTGAAATGCGTGACCGAATTGATGGCTTACTTGGTCCGGGTTCTGGAGAACGTATGTGGGTTTCAACATTCCACTCGATGTGTGTTCGAATTCTACGTAGGTTCGTGGATCGGATCGGTTTATCCAAAAACTTCACGATCCTTGACAGTGCGGATCAACTAACTGCAATGAAACGTGTTTTGAAAGAACTGAATCTCGACCCGAAGCAGAATGATCCGCGGGCAATGCTCGGAATAATTAGCAATGCGAAAAATGAATGTATAGATGCGATTGAATTCCGGAAAAATTCGAATCCTCAAAATCCCCATGAACGTACAGTAGCAGATATTTACGATCGTTATACTAAAAAACTACGTCAGAACCAATCAATGGATTTTGATGATTTAATTATGATGACCACGGTCTTGTTTGAACGAGTTCCTGAAGTGCTCGAGTATTATCAAAATAAATTTCAGTATATTCATGTGGATGAGTACCAAGATACAAATAACGCGCAATATCGTCTCGTGAAAATGCTGGCATCAAAATTCCGTAATGTCTGCGTAGTAGGCGATTCCGATCAGTCAATCTATCGCTGGCGTGGTGCGGATATCGGTAATATTCTGTCTTTCGAGAAAGATTATAAAGAAGCGAATGTCATTCTTTTGGAACAAAACTACCGTTCCACCAAGAGAATTTTGCAAGCAGCAAATGAAGTGATCGACAATAACAAAAGTCGCTATGATAAGAAATTGCGCACAGATAACCCCGAGGGTGAATTAATCTCAATCTATAAAGCGCGCGACGAAAAAGATGAATCACAATTTGTTGTACAACAAATCATTGAGTTAAAAGAAAAACTAGGATTAACATTGGATCAATTTGCGATTCTCTATCGAACTAATGCACAATCCCGTCTAATTGAGGAATATTTATTGAAGTCAAATCTCGATTATACAATTGTAGGCGGGACGAAGTTCTATGATCGCAAAGAGATTAAAGATCTACTCGCCTATTTACGTCTCATTGCGAATAACGATGATGACCTAGCTTTAGCGAGAATCATTAATGAACCGAAACGAAGCATCGGTGCAACTTCATTTGAACGCATGGCTACTTTTGCATTACAAAATGACCGCTCCATATTTGATTCGCTGCAGGAAGTGGATTTCATGGGTTTACCTAAACGAGCATTAACAGAAGCGGTAAAATTCCATGAACTCATCAATGGATTCACTCAAATGCAAGAGTTTTTATCAGTCACTGAACTAGTGAAAGAAGTCATTGATAAGTCAGGCTATCGTGAGATGTTGGAAAAAGAAAAATCCATCGAAGCAGAAAGCCGTCTGGAAAATATTGAAGAGTTCCTATCGGTTACAGAAGCGTTTGAGAAACGTGCAGCGGAGGAAGAGGAGGAACCTTCACTCGTTGCATTCTTGACTGACCTCGCTTTAGTAGCGGATATCGATACATTGGATAAAGAAGAGAACACTTCTACTGAAAAAATCGTCCTAATGACGATGCACGCAGCAAAAGGCTTGGAATTCCCCGTGGTCTTCGTTCTCGGCATGGAAGAAAACATATTCCCGCATATTCGGGCACTGACAGATCCGGAAGAAATGGAAGAAGAAAGAAGACTCGCGTATGTGGCGATTACACGCGCGGAACAGCGCCTTTACCTGACTAGCGCAGGTCACCGGATGTTGTTTGGTAAGTCAAACTTTAATCAACCATCCCGTTTCCTCAATGAAATCTCGCAAGAACTGACAGAGCTGTTGGCCGATGGGAATGGCATGAGTGTACCTTTCGCCCAAGCACCCAAAGCAAAAGCTAAACGTCCTGCAGTCAAACGTCCAGCCTATAATGAAAGTGGCGGAGAAAAAATGCAGTGGAAACCTGGAGACAAGGCATCCCATAAAATATGGGGAACTGGAACGGTTGTGAGTGTTAAAGGTGAAGCAGAGGATATGGAGCTGGACATTGCCTTCCCTAATCCAGTAGGTATTAAGCGACTTTTAGCTAAATTCGCACCGATTGAAAAAGAATAAAGCCCCTTTAAGGAGTGTGGAAAATAGATGGATGATGTTCTAGAACTAGAGAAGCGGGTAGAGGAGCTCAATAAAACGTTGCATAAATACGGGCGCGCATACTATGACTTGGATGCCCCCATCGTTCCCGATTCGGAATATGATGAGAAGATGAAGGAATTGTTGGCGATTGAAAAAGAACATCCCGACTTGATCTATCCTGATTCACCGACACAACGGGTGGGTGGAGAACCACTTGAGGTGTTTAAAAAAGTCGTTCATCGTTATCCAATGCTAAGTTTAGCGAACGCCTTTAATGAAGAAGACTTAAAGGATTTCGACAGACGGGTAAAAGAAGCAACAGGTAACGCGGTGTATGTTTGTGAACTGAAGATCGATGGTCTTGCCGTTTCATTGCAATATGAAGAAGGTCGCCTTGTGCAGGGCGCTACTCGTGGAGATGGTTCAGTTGGAGAAGACATCACAGCTAACTTAAAAACTATTCGCTCAATTCCACATAAATTGAATGAGCCTTTAACGATTGAAGTGCGTGGCGAAGCGTATATGCCGAAGAATTCATTTGTTAAATTGAATGAATACCGTGATGAAGCGGGTGAAGTTCCTTTTGCCAATCCACGAAATGCAGCTGCGGGATCACTTCGTCAACTAGACTCAAAAGTAGCAGAGAGCAGAAATTTAGCTACTTTCATTTATGCGGTAGGCGGCGATGCAGATGTCTATGGTCTAGATAGTCACACGGATGCGCTCAATAAAGTGGATGAACTAGGTTTGACGACGAATAAAGAACGTAAGCGTTGTACAACAATTGAAGAAGTATTGGACTACGTAGCCTACTGGTCAGAAAATAGACTACACCTTGATTATGAAATTGACGGTATTGTAATAAAAGTCGATAACTTCGAATCGCAGGAGCAACTGGGCTATACGGCAAAGAGTCCTAAATGGGCAATTGCCTATAAGTTCCCTGCAGAAGAAGTGCACACTCAACTGTTGGATATTGAGTTAAGCGTAGGGCGGACAGGTGTAGTGACTCCAACAGCTATTCTTGAGCCCGTTCTTGTGGCAGGTACGACAGTGGGACGAGCATCTTTGCATAACGAAGACTTGATCCGAGAGAGAGATATTCGTATCGGTGATCACGTCGTGTTGCGAAAGGCAGGCGATATCATACCTGAAATCGTCATGTCATTGAAAGAACAGCGAACGGGTGAAGAAGAACCATACCATATGCCTGACAACTGTCCTGTTTGCGATTCAGAACTTGTTAGGATTGAAGGGGAAGTAGCACTGCGTTGTGTGAACCCTAAATGTCCCGCGCAGATGAAAGAAGCGTTAATCCATTTCGTTTCAAGAAGAGCCATGAATATAGATGGCGTGGGCGAAAAGCTTATTGAACAATTGTATACGGCTGATTTGGTACAAGATGTATCTGATTTATATATTTTAACGAAAGGGTCGCTATTGAGCTTGGAACGGATCGGTGAGAAATCCGCAGCAAATATTTTGACGGCCATTGAACAGTCGAAAGAGAATTCATTGGAAAAATTGCTATTTGGATTGGGTGTTCGTCATGTCGGTGAAAAAGTTGCAAGAATCTTAGCGGAAGAATACCGTACTCTCGATGCGTTAGAACAAGCAACAGAAGAAGACCTTATGAAAATTTTTGAAATCGGTGCGATAGTTGCTGATTCTGTGACAACGTACTTTAGTACAGAAGAAGTTCACGAAGTGATGAACAAGTTGCGCTCTTACGGTGTAAATACCGTTTATAAAGGTACCACACGTGAGGAGTTGCCAACTACTGGACCTTTCGCTGGAAAAACCATCGTATTGACAGGAAAGCTCTCAGAATTGACGCGTGGAGAAGCTAAAGAACAAATTGAATCACTTGGCGGAACTGTTAGCGGCAGTGTTAGTAAGAAAACAGATCTGGTCATTGCGGGTGAAGATGCAGGATCCAAATTGACCAAAGCAAAAGAATTGGGGATTGAAATTTGGGACGAACAAGCTATGCTTGATGCCCTTGGAGTGGATATGAATGAAAAGAAAGACTAAATGGCTTATAACGGGTATTCTGTCGACAGTATTGCTGACAGGCTGTGTACCTTCGCCGAGCGATGATCAGGAAAAAGCAGTGCAGGAAACAGAAGAGAGTGAGCAGGAAATGGTGCTCATCCCTGATGCTCAAATTAAAAAATCCTATTACCGGACACCGGTTCCATTTAAAAAGAGCGCCAGCCGGGGGTTGATCGTCAATAATCTCCATACGAAGTACGATATTCAGGAAACAGAGGAAGGCTTACTGCGCCTGTCATCGTTGTATTACGACCCGAAAGATTATTTCTTCCAGGAGGGTCAGTATATTGACCGCGATACTGCGAAGCAATGGATCTCCAGAAAATCCAATTTTGAAGCAGGTCTCAATCCGGCAATAACCGATGATATGTCACCGGCTCAAATTGCAGATGAGGCACCGATATATCTTGCACATATCGTCGAGCAAAACTATTTACAAATGACGGACGATAAAAAAGTGAAATTGGCTGGCATTTCTATTGGACTAGCGATGAATTCGGTGTATTATCCACGTGAAGCCAGTGAACGTCGGATTGATGATAAAACAATTGAAGAAAAAGGCAAGAAGATGGCGGATATTATTTTAAGTCGGTTACGCAGTAAACCAGAGCTTGCTGATATACCAATAGCGGTTGGATTGTTTAAGCAAGAAAGTCGCAACGATATTGTACCCGGTACATATTTTGCCACTTCATTTGCTGCAAAAGGAAAAAAAGAATTCACGGGTTGGAAAGAAGTAGACGAGCAGTATGTATTACTTCCCGCGACTTCATCAACAGGGAATTATCGTGACTTGAATACGACATTCAAGAACTTCAAACAAGACATTGATGATTACTTCCCGAGCTTTGTGAATGTCATTGGAACAGCTTTTTATAAAGATCAGAAACTCAATTCATTACGCGTGGAAATTCCTATACAATTTTTTGGCAAGACGGAGCTGATTGGGTTTTCACAATACTTAACTTCATTGGTTAAAACACATTTTAAAGATGTTCCTATTGAAGTAAGTGTTACCTCAGTAAATGGGCCCGAAGTGCTGATTGTAAATGACAAGGATCGGGAGGAACCGTTTGTACACGTCTACGGATATTAACAGATTTTAGGGAGTAACACGAACTTTCCAAGAAACTGATTAAATGGTATGATTAATTGTACGATTGCAAAATGAGGAGGAACGATGTATGACAACATTTTCGAAAGAAGACGTCAAGTATTTTGCGGATTTCGTCCGTATTGGCCTCTCCGAGGAAGACAAAGAAAATTTCTCTGCAAAGATAGCAGATTTGATTGAAAGTGTAAGTGATTTAAAAGAAGTGGATATTACAGGTGTAAAACCTATGACGCACCCAGTTGCTATGATCAACGTCTTACGTGAAGATGAGCCAAAAGATATCTTGGACCGTGAAGTAATGCTGGCCAGTGCAGAAGATCAGGAAGATGGACTTATCAAGGTTCCGGATATTCTGTAATCGAATTCACAGTATAAAATACCATTATTGGCACAATGACAGTAGGAGGAAAAGTGATGACGTTAACTAGTAAAACAGCAACTGAACTTCAAGCTCTTTTACAAAAAGGGGAAGTTACTGCTAAAGAAGTAACAGAGGCAACATTACAAACGATTGAACAGCACGAAGAGAAAATCAACGCGTTCATTCACGTCGCAAAAGAAGAGGCAACAAAGCGTGCAGAACAGCTTGATCAAGAAGCTGCAACTAAACGTGGCCGCCTTTTCGGAGTTCCAATCGGTATTAAGGACAATATTGTAACAAAAGATATGAAGACAACATGCGCAAGTAAAATGTTGGAAGACTTCGTACCTGTTTACAATGCTACGGCTATAGAAAAATTGGAAGCTGCGGGCGCAATTAATATTGGAAAACTCAATATGGACGAATTTGCAATGGGTTCTACAACTGAAACATCTTTTTTCGGTAATACATTAAATCCTTGGAATACAGACTATGTGCCAGGTGGCTCTTCAGGCGGTTCGGCAGCAGCAGTCGCAGCAGGTGAAGTCCCACTATCCCTCGGTTCGGATACGGGTGGTTCAGTTCGTCAACCAGCTGCATTCTGTGGAATTGTTGGAATGAAACCTACATACGGTCGTATTTCACGTTTTGGTTTGACAGCATTTGCTTCCTCACTTGATCAAATTGGTACCATGTCACGAACTGTGGAAGATAACGCATTATTGCTAAGCGTAATCGCGGGAGAAGATGACAATGATAGTTCATCTTCTGCAAAAGCAGTTCCTGATTTCACAGCAGCTCTTACAGGCGATATAAAAGGTCTAAAAGTTGCAGTTCCGAAACCTTACTTAGGTGAGGGTGTTGATGCAGAAATCGTTACAGCAGTAAGAGAAGCAATTACTGTACTGGAATCACTTGGAGCCGTTTGTGAAGAAGTAGAATTGCCACATATTCAATATGCGCCAACTACGTATTATGTAATCTCTTCTTCAGAAGCTCAATCCAATCTTTCACGTTTTGATGGATTGCGTTATGGCTATCATACTGAAAACGCTGAAAACCTCGAACAAGCATATTTCCGTACACGTCAAGAAGGTTTTGGTGATGAAGTGAAAAAACGCATTATTTTCGGTACGTATGCAATGAGTGCGGATCATCATGAAGATCTGTATGTACGCGCACAAAAGACACGTACATTGATTGCACAAGACTTTGACTCTGTATTTGAAAAGTATGATGTAGTAATTGGACCAACTGCTGCTACAACAGCATTTAAACTTGGCGAAACAGGCGGTGATCAGCTCGTTCATTATGCAAATGATGTCTTGGCTGTACCAGCGAACCTGACAGGCCGTCCAGCACTATCCGTACCATGTGGTTTCGTTAACGAACTACCAGTTGGAATGCAACTCATGGGTAAGCACTTTGACGAGGAAACATTATATAAAGTCGCCCATGCCTATGAGCAAGCAACTGATTTCCACAAACGCACTCCATCGATTCAGGAGGGGAAATAATCATGAACTTCGAGACAATTGTTGGATTAGAAATCCACGTAGAGCTTAAAACAGATACTAAAATCATGTCTCCAGCACCCGCTCATTTTGGTGCAGAGCCGAATAAAAATATACACGTAACAGACATCGCGTATCCTGGTGTTTTACCTACGTTAAATAAAAAAGCTGTTGAATTTGGAATGAAGGCATCTATGGCACTAAACTGTGACGTTGCGCCGATCATGAACTTTGACCGCAAGCATTACTTCTATCCTGATAATCCAAAAGCCTATCAAATCTCTCAAGACAAGCGTCCTGTAGGAGCAAACGGTTGGATTGAAATTGAAGTAGACGGTAAGAAGAAAAAAATCCGTATTGAACGTGTACATTTAGAAGAAGATGCAGGTAAACTAACGCATACAGAAAATGGCTATTCATTAGTCGACTTGAACCGTCAAGGAACACCGTTAATCGAAATCGTTACAGAAGCAGACGTGCGTTCTCCAGAGGAAGCATATGCATTTCTGGAAAAACTAAAAGCGATCATTCAATATACAGGAGTATCTGACGTACGTATGGAAGAAGGTTCACTTCGTTGTGATGCAAATATTTCCTTACGTCCATTTGGCCAAGAAAAATTTGGAACGAAGACAGAATTGAAAAACTTGAACTCGTTTAACTTTATTCGCCGCGGTATTGCAAATGAAGTAGCGCGTCAGGAAAAGATTCTCTTGTCTGGCGGTACTATTCAACAAGAGACTCGTCGTTATGATGAAGCAACTGGTGACACGGTATTGATGCGGATTAAAGGCAGTGCCAATGATTATCGCTTTATTAATGACCCGGACTTACCTGAAGTTCATATTGAACAGGAATGGATTGACCGTGTTCGTAAAGAAATTCCTGAATTACCAGATGCTCGTAAAGCACGTTATGTGTCTGAACTGGATCTTCCGGAATATGACGCACACGTACTAACTTTAACAAAAGAAATGTCTGATTTCTTTGATGCAACAGTAAAAGCTGGAGCGGATCCTAAATTGGCTTCCAACTGGTTGATGGGGGATGTATCTGCCTATCTAAATGCAGAATCGAAAGAACTGCACGATACTCCACTGACGCCTGAAAACTTGGCGCAACTTGTAAAATTGATTACAGATGGTACGATTTCTTCTAAAATCGCGAAAAAAGTATTTATTGATCTCGTGAAAAAAGGCGGAAACCCTGCCGATATCGTCAAAGAAAAAGGACTTGTCCAAATTTCCGATGAAGGTACATTGCGTACAATCATTACCGAAATTCTAGACAACAACGAACAATCAATAGAAGACTTTAAAAATGGTAAGGATCGCGCAGTTGGGTTCTTAGTTGGACAAGTTATGAAAGCTACCAAAGGACAAGCGAATCCACCACTTGTTAATAAATTATTGATGGAAGAGATCAAGAAGCGCTAATCTATCAATTAAATGAAAACGTTCCAGGAGAGGTCAAAATAGCCTGAACCTGGACGTTTTTCCACGTTAACTTACACAGTGAAACAGGGGGGGATTGTATTGAAAACAGAACAACAATATTTTGAAGATGCTGTATCCCTTCAAACGAATATGGACAAAATGGAAACACATAAGGAAAACAGTTTTTTGATCTATAATGCATTTGAAGTACCACAGGATGATGAATTTATTGAATTGTTGAAAGAAAAGCAACCCCATATTTTAGTCATTACAGAAGACTGGTGTGGAGATGCCATGCTAAATAATCCCATCCTTCGAAAAATTGCTGAAGCTGCCAATCTAGATGTTCGCGCTGTTTTGAGGGATGAAAATCCAGAGCTGATTGATCGATATTTGACGAATGGTGGACGTTCGATTCCTATGTATCTGCTATTAAATGCTGCAGGTGAGGTAGTAGGTAAGTGGGGACCACGGGCACCAGTACTTCAAAAGTTTGTCATGGATGGTCGTGCCAAGTTGCCGGCTAAAGATGCACCTGATTTTGAAGATAAACAAAAAATGTTTTATTCCCAATTGACGGCTGAATATACATCTAAGCCCGAAAATTGGCTTGCTGTTTATAGTGATATTCGGTCGACATGGCTTCCTGTTTTACAATTGTCTCAGTAATTATGTGTAAGAAACCATTTGAAAATGGTAAAGGTCTGATTTGTTTCAGACGCGAAAGGATCGAGGGGAAAGTGTATGAAACGTGCACGCATTATTTATAATCCGACTGCAGGAAGAGAAGTCTTCCGTAAACATTTAGCAGAAGTCCTCGAAAAATTGGAGAATGCGGGTTATGAAACATCCGCTCACGCTACAACTTGCGAGGGTGATGCAACAGCGGCAGCGCGAGACGCGGTTCGCAGAGGTTTCGATGTGATTATTGCTGCAGGTGGCGATGGGACGCTCAATGAAGTAGTTGAAGGTGTCGGACATTTTGACAAACGTCCAAAAATCGGCTTGATACCTATGGGAACAACGAATGATTTTGCAAGAGCATTGCGTATACCGAGAGAAATCGATGACGCTGTAGATATCATTTGCCAAGGAGATTCGATTCCGGTCGATGTAGGTTTGATGAATGATCGCTACTTTATTAATATAGCGGGTGGCGGCCGAATGACGGAATTGACATATGAAGTTCCAAGCCGTTTAAAAACAGTAATTGGTCAGTTGGCTTATTATTTAAAAGGAATTGAAATGTTGCCTTCCATACATTCCAGTCATCTTCGTATTGAGTATGATGGAAATGTATTTGATGAGGAAGCCATGATGTTTTTGATTGGCTTGACCAACTCGGTTGGCGGGTTTGAGAAATTAGCACCTAACTCCAGTATCAACGATGGATATTTTACATTGCTTATTTTAAAGAAATGCAATATTGCAGAATTTATTCGTGTGGTTACGCTAGCTTCTCGCGGAGAACATCTGGATGATCCTTTAGTTGTTTCAGCGAAGGCGGAAAAAATTGTGGTGACTTCCAAAGACGAAGTGTTATTGAACTTAGATGGAGAGTACGGTGGCGTATTGCCAGCAACTTTCCAAAATTTGTATCAACATGTTGAGATGTTCGTACCGCTTCAGAAATTACGCCCTCAGGATAAAGTGAAGCAAATCAAATAAAAGAAATAATAAAAAGACTATTCCAGTCGAATTACTAACGTTCGGATGGAATAGTCTTTTATTGTGAAAAATTAATTGGGTGAGCCCGATGCAATGCGCATCGTATCAGGTCGATATCAGATGTATTCAATCGCTTCTCCTTGTTTAGCAGCTAACTTTGGCACTTCTTTCAACGGCATCCAACGATAGCTGAATAATTGACCTGCGTCTTTACCTTCACCTTCTACGATATATTCCCATTCGTGCTTGTTTTCTCCTGTATAGGAAAAGTGGAAAATCGTACGTTCATAAATTACATTTTTATCTTCCGGGAAATATTTTGAAGCTTTCACTTTACCTTCTAGTATAAGTTCATCACGCACGATACCGGATTCTTCTTCGATTTCTCGATATAATGCATCCAATAATAGTTCGTTGCGTTCGATTGTACCACCAGGAACTTGTAAACCTGCTTCAGGCTGATCCTTTTGCTCATAAACGAGCAATTTACGGTGTCTGCCTTCCCCTTTTGTAATATACGCTATTACTTTTCTTTTTACTCTTTTCATTGACTTTCACCTCTCATTAGTTAACTAATTATACTGTAAAAACTAACAAATTACAAGTGAAATGGGTTAATTTATTAGTATACAATAATAAGATGTTCTATGAATGCAGAAATACGTCTAAATTTCAACAAATCGCTTTAAATAGGTTATTGAAAGGTGTTTTAAGGGAAACCCTACAATAGAATTGTGCTTAGGAGTGATTGGGTGTATAAAAGGCAAGAAAAGTGTCTGATGTGGTTGGCATTTATTGTAGCGGGTATAATGTTGCTATCAATTATTGGAAGATTATTCTCGTGAAAAGAGGAGGTGGCCTGTGTGGATCCAGTTTTATATTCTAGAATCTTGACCGAACTAACTTTATCGTTTCATATTATCTATGCCACCATAGGGGTCGGTGTCCCGCTCATGATTATGCTAGCCCAGTGGGTGGGTATCAAGAAAAACGATGAGCATTATATTTTGTTGGCTAGACGTTGGGCACGCGGTTTCGTTATCACCGTGGCTGTAGGGGTAGTGACAGGAACAGCAATTGGTTTGCAGTTGTCCTTATTATGGCCGAACTTTATGGAGCTTGCGGGAAATGTGATTGCATTACCATTATTTATGGAGACATTCGCTTTCTTCTTTGAAGCGATTTTCCTCGGTATTTACCTTTATACATGGGATCGTTTTGAAAATCAAAAGAAACATTTTCTACTCCTTATCCCTGTCGCGCTTGGAGCTTCATTCTCTGCAGTATTCATAACCATTGTAAATGCCTTTATGAATGCACCACAAGGCTTTAACCTAGTGAATGGGGAATTAATTAACGTCAATCCACTTGTGGCAATGTTTAATCCCGCCATGCCCACAAAAGTGGCACACGTAGTCGGGACAGCTTATATGACATCCGCCTTTTTATTGGCGGCTATTGCAGCATTCCGTTTGTTGCGTGGTTCGAATCACGTCTATCATAAAAAAGCGTTATATCTGACATTGAAAGTGGGATTCATTTTTAGTGTGAGTGCAGTGTTGGTTGGAGATTTATCAGGTAAGTATTTAGCAGAGTATCAACCTGAAAAACTGGCAGCAGCAGAATGGCATTTTGAAACGGAAGAAAATGCTCCTTTAATTTTGTATGGTGTGTTGGACGATGGGGAAGTTAAATACGCCATTAAAATACCGTACGCACTTTCTATCTTAGCGCATGGATCTCTTAGTGCAGAAGTCGTTGGGTTGGATCAATTTCCTGAAGAAGATATCCCTCCTCTCTATATTCATTACCTCTTTGATATTATGGTAACAATCGGAATGACATTAATGATGTTGTCAGCTATATACTGGATTGGTATGTGGCGAAGATGGTCATTTGTCGAGTCACGCTTATTCCGTTGGCTAATTGTCGCGGGAGGACCACTCGTTTTCATTTCTCTTGAAGCGGGTTGGTGGCTAGCGGAAGTAGGACGTCAGCCGTGGATAATGCGTAATATTATGCGTACTTCGGAAGGCGCGACAACTAGCGGGCAAGTACCGACTATGCTTGTACTGTTTGCGCTTCTTTACCTGGTTCTAGGAGTCGGTAGTGTTGTTGTTTTAAGGAGAATGTTCATCAGGAATCCTGTAGAACAAGAAATCAAAGATCGGCAGCAGGAGAGAGGCGGTGACATTCGATGAATATCGAAATTCTTGGGATTACGGTATTGTGGGTGTTTTTGTTCGGCTACATTCTAATTGGTGCCATTGATTTTGGAGCAGGCTTTTTCAACGCATACAGTTTATTTACGGGCAGACAGCGAATATTGACTAATGTCATTCAGCGCTACTTATCGCCAGTCTGGGAAGTAACGAATGTCTTTTTAGTATTCTTCTTCGTAGGAATTATTGGATTCTTCCCGAAAACCGCCTTTTATTATGGAACCACACTGCTAGTCCCGGTGAGTTTTGCCATTATTCTTCTGGCGGTTCGTGGTTCCTACTATGCATTTGAGACGTATGGAGCCCGTGGTCATAAAGGATATTCATTTGCTTACGGGTCCACGGGTTTATTACTTCCGGCATCACTATCGATTGTACTAACAATTTCTGAAGGTGGATTTATTGAATTAGTGAATGGGCAACCGGTTTTGGATTACTGGAAGTTGTTCACTAGCCCATTAACTTGGTCGATTGTAGTGCTTAGCATAGCGGCAACACTTTATATCTCTTCCGCATTTTTGACGTGGTATGCGAACAAAGCCAGGGATCACGAGGCGACGCATCTTTTGAGGAAATACGCGCTGATCTGGGCATTGCCGACGATCATCGCAGCCGGCGGGATTATATTTGAATTACGTAAGCATAATCCACACCATTACGAGAGTATTCAAACGTTCTGGCCTATGTTTCTGATATCGCTCGTACTGTTTCTGGGTACGGTTTACCTCATTTGGAGACAGCGTCATTATGGTGTGGCGTTCAGTTTACTAATGGGACAGTTCATGTTCGCTTTCTTTGGCTATGGGGCATCACATTATCCGTACTTGCTCTACCCGTATTTGACGATCTACGATAGCTTTACGAACCAAGCAATGGCGGTTGCTTTAATCATTGCTTTCATATGTGGATTATTGCTTCTAATTCCATCGCTTTATTTACTATTACGTATGTTCCTGTTCAATAAAGAATACGTAAAAGGAAACGAAAATCATCATGCATAAGGAGGCAATTCGATGAATGAATTTTTGATTTTCTATGCGCCTTTTTTGGTGATCATTGCGGGTATACTATTATCGTTCTTTGTGGTCTTGAAAGACGATGCAGTGACAAAGAATGAGTATAAAGACAATAAAGGAACAGACGTGTGATTACGTCTGTTTTTTTGTTTGCTGCCCCGTGTTACACTAGAAGTATCTGAAAGATGGAGGAAAAATCATGAGCTTTGTAGTAAACAAAAATGAAAAAATACGAGTGACTATAGAAGATCTGACACATGATGGAGCGGGCGTAGCGAAAGTAGAAGGCTATCCGTTATTCATTCAAGGAACGTTGCCTGGAGAAACAGTCGATGTCCATGTATTGAAGACATTGAAGAAATATGGATTCGCCAAGCTGCTGAATATCGTGGAACCATCTCCATCCCGTGTAACGCCACCATGTCATGTATTCCCGACATGTGGTGGATGTCAATTGCAGCATTTGTCCTATGAGAGTCAATTGATACAGAAACGCAAATCGGTACGGGATGTAATGGATCGGATAGCTAAGCTTCCTGACGTGCCTGTACATGAAGTAAAAGGCATGAATGATCCGTGGCGTTACCGCAATAAATCACAAATCCCATTTGATACGGAGAACGACCGTGTAATTACTGGCTTCTATAAGGCTCGTACACATCATATTGTCGATACAGATGTTTGTCTGATCCAAACGAAAGAAGCAGACGAACTGATGACGATGCTTAAGTATAAACTTCAACAGCTTGGTATCGAGACGTATGACGAACATACACACAAAGGTTTGCTACGTCATGTAATCGTTAGAAAAGCACGTCAGACGGGTCAAGTCATGGTTGTACTCGTTACGCGACATAAAAAGTTCCCGCAAAAAGACGCGGTAGTCGAATTAATTCTACAACAATTACCGAACGTGACGTCTATTATGCAAAATGTGAATACAGCGAATACGAATGTCATCATGGGGAATGAAATGATTAATCTATACGGAGCGGATGTCATTATTGATCGGATTGGAGATACTGAATTCGAGATTTCAGCACGTTCTTTCTATCAAATAAATCCTATTCAAACGGAAGTACTGTACCAACAGGCACTTGATTATGCTGACCTAACCGGAAATGAAACGGTAGTGGATGCGTATTGTGGAATAGGAACGATTTCATTGTTCTTGGCTAAACAAGCGAAGGCTGTTTACGGAGTTGAAATAGTACCGCAGGCGATAGAAGATGCAAAGCGTAACGCGGAACTAAACAGTATTACTAACGCACATTTTGAAGCAGGTCCTGCAGAAGAGGTTATTCCAAATTGGTACGCGCAAGGTAAGCAGTTTGACGTATTAGTCGTCGATCCACCACGTAAAGGGTGCGATGAAAAATTACTAGAAACCATTCTAACTTATAAACCGAAGAAGATTGTGTATGTGTCTTGTAATCCAGGAACATTGGCACGAGATTTACGCATTCTCGAAGATGGCGGCTATCGCACGAAGGAAGTCCAGCCGGTAGATATGTTCCCGCATAGTAGTCATGTGGAGTGTGTGGCGTTGATAGAGTTGAAATAACTTGGCGACAACAGGTTAGTAATTTCAGTAAATATAGATGTATATTTTAAAAACCCTCGGACGGATAGTTCGAGGGTTTTTTTTGACCTTACGGGGAACCAAAACGTTATGTGAAATACGGAACAACCGATGCTGTATTTTAATAAATAACGGAAAAACGAACGAAGAAATATCGTAAGTTTCGACTTCATGTTACAATTACTGAATTAGTTCATAATGTGAAGGAGGTTACACAAATGGCATTAGATATATTGGAGATCATGTATATAGTTTTAATAATTATAGCTATAGGAATTCAAGTTGTATTATATAAAAGTAAAACCAATAACAGTATAATCATTATCAATATGTTATTTGGCCTGCTTTTATCCTACCTAGCGTTTACATCTTTTCCTACAAACTTTACAATTCAAAAAACTCTAGCCATCTTAATGGGGATTGTAGCTATATTGGCAGTTGTTATGAAGTTTAGAAATGATGAGCTTGTGTTTTTAAGTAAAATTGCGTTCTCTATTTCTATCGTGGTTAGCTTAGGGTTGCTGTTTTTATAAAACACCTTTTACTGTGAACACACAATGCCTACTCGCTTAGGTGAAAGGACAAAACAGTATATTCCAATTCAGACAAGACACCGTGTAAATGAGTGCCTTGTCTTTTTTTATTTTTCAATCATAGCAACAGCATATTTCAGCATACTAGATATACTTATTGTGGGTTGACTGTGGGGATTCGATTTCTTCCGCGATCGCTTTCGTTTCATGAATCGTTCCATGTAGATGATTGGGTGGTGCATAAATAGAATACAATTTGATAGGAACAGTACCAGTATTTAATAAATTATGCCAAGTCCCAGCCGGAATAATAACAATATCCCTATCTTGAACGTGTCGCTCGAGGTCTACTTGATCTTTTCTATGTCCTATCTGAACGATCCCTTGCCCTTCCTCAAGCCGAATAAATTGATCGGTATGTGGGTGCATTTCCAAACCCACATCTTCTCCCGGCGAAATACTCATTAGTGTGAGCTGAAAATGGTCACCTGTCCATAGTACGGTACGGAACGTTTGGTTTCGTGTTGTTGCCTCTTCTATATTGATCGTTAAAGGCATTGGACCATAATCCGTTCGACCATCGTGTGGTAGCACAGACGAATTTTCAGCTTGATTCATTTGCTGTAAAGGCAATACGTTAAAACATGGATATATATACACAGGCTGATACCAACACACTAATTTGAAATTAGAAACAGATGGATTGATCACACTCATTCCTTTCATTATGTTTTGACCATAGTATATGCCTTACATACTGATCTGTGTTTAATTGAAAGTGATAGGGAAAAGAGAGTAAACAACCAAACGTACAGTGACTAGAATTCACAAAGTGGTCATATGTAAGCGTTTCGACTTTGAATGAATTGTGAAAGTCTTCACAATGTAACCAAATCGTTTGCTGAGCGTAGTATACTAAGGTTAACAAGAGAAGTTGGTCATGGATTCTCGCTTAAAGAATTAAAATACAACCAAAAAGGAGACTGAACAACATGTGGGTTATCACATTGTTCGAAACAGAAAAGGTACGGATCTTTGAATATGCGGAGAAAGTAGAGGCTACTACTGCTATGAAGAAGTTCAATCAGTACGCTGTTTTATCCTACACAAAGTAAAATCACTGAACAAACACAGAGCGAATAAAAATAAATGATTAAAAAGAAAATCGAAGGGAGACTGACAAACATGTGGGTAATTACTTTATTTGATCAAGCGAACGTACGAATATTTGAGTATGCGGAGAAGGTAGATGCGATGAACGCAATGAAAAACTTTAGCAAATATGCCGTTCTTTCTTACACTAAATAAGAAGTGATCATTTTAACCGTAGCGTACGTAGCTGCGGTTTTTTATATGTACGTGTTGTTGAAATATATCTAGTCAGAGAGGCTAATATATAGAAACTGCTGAAAAAAGTACTTTCTTGTTGATGAAAAGATTAAGTTAAATTGAAATATATGCATAAATTCTATTTCGCTAATAAGAAAACGTTTGCAGACACAATTGCGACATATGTAAGCGTTTTGACTTTGAATGATTTGTGAAACGCTTCACATATCGGTTTCTTTTGTTGTAGAACAGAGTATGATAAGGGTAACAAAAGAAATTGGTTAGCAGATTCCATTCAAGGAACTATGCTGCCAAACAAAAGGGAGACTACACAACATGTGGGTTATCACATTGTTTGACCAAGCAAACATACGAATCTTTGAATATGCTGAGAAGGTCGACGCAACAAATGCAATGAAAAACTTTAACAATTACGCAGTCCTGACATACACATACTAAGCGTTGGTTTTATTATTGATAAATGAATACACATTAAAAGGAGACTGGAAAACATGTGGGTAATTACATTATTTGATCAAGAAAACGTACGAATCTTTGAATATGCTGAGAAGGCAGAAGCAACAAGTGCAATGGAGAACTTTAACAAGTACGCAGTCCTAACATACACATACTAAGCACTGACTTTACTATTGATAAATAAATACAAATTAAAAGGAGACTGGAAAACATGTGGGTAATTACACTATTTGATCAAGCAAACGTACGAATTTTTGAATATGCTGAGAAAGCAGAAGCTACAAAGGCGATGAAGAACTTTAGTAAATATGCTGTTCTTTCATACACAAAATAATTTTACGAAAACAGAACCGTAGCGATTCAGCGCTACGGTTTTTTTATGCATCTGTAATTTTTGTTAGGTTCAATATAGATTCTCACACAATCTATTATGCTAGAATACGACTATATCAACCATTACGTCAGGCTAGTAAAGAAGGGAATTATATGTTTACTAATTTGAATGCATTTTTACAACGATGGATTGCCATCTTAACACCTCTCAGCTTAGTAATAGGTGTCGTGTTTCATCAAGTAGGGGAGCAGTTATTGTTTATTGTCTCCTGGTTGTTTGCGTTTATGACGTTCGTGGGCAGTCTTGGCATGAATATAAAAGAAGTACACATGGTCAGGAAGTATCCTGCCGTAGTACTTGTTAGCATCGCTTTTCTGCACATAGTGATGCCGGCATGGGCGTACTTTTTATCCACGGTATTTTTTGATGATCACTTACTGACGGTAGGTTTTGTGTTAGCAGTCGCAATCCCGACAGGTGTTACGAGTGTGATTTGGGTAACGATTTCGAAAGGCAATCTACCTCTATGCTTATCTATCATATTGATTGATACATTATTGGCACCTATCATTTTACCGGTTATTCTTCATATCGTCGTGGGAGAAAGAGTATCCATTGATAGTATGTCACTAATACTTAATTTACTTTGGATGATCGTACTACCTACAATAGCAGGTATTACGTTAAATGAACTCTCAAAGGGGAGTGTTCAAAAGAAATGGGGGCCTCGCTTAGCTCCTTTCTCTAAATTAAGTTTGTTTGCGATTGTTGCGATTAATGGTAGTGCAGTAGCGCCTTATGTGCAGAAGATTTCTTTTGAACTCGCCGGTATTATTGCGCTTGTACTGTTCATAGCATTAACGGGCTATGCAACTGCCTTATGGATAGCGCATGTACTGTGGAGAGATCCAGTGATTGCTACGACGTTCATGTTTGTGGGCGGCATGCGAAATATCGCGACAGGTGTTGTCATCGCGACAACGTTCTTTCCGCCGAAAGTCGCAATGCCTGTCGTTTTCGGTATGCTCTTCCAACAAGTACTTGCCTCTATATTCAATAAGGTGGGGAACTGGTATGGAAGACGTCATTTCAAGATTAACGAAGAGATATAAAATAAAACAACTGCCGTCATTCTGTGAACAGAACACGGCAGTTGTTTTATTTTTTCTTCTTTTTATTTTTTGGCCTAGATCCAAACTCTGCAGAAAACTCTTCTAAAGAATGGCCCTCTGGATGTTGATTATTACTGTTACTGGCTTCTTTGTTTTT
This sequence comes from Sporosarcina sp. P18a, assembly GCF_002743135.1. Lineage (NCBI taxonomy): Bacteria > Bacillati > Bacillota > Bacilli > Caryophanales > Caryophanaceae > Sporosarcina > Sporosarcina sp. P18a. The sequence continues at coordinate 35,704 of NZ_PDYQ01000007.1, forward strand.
ATTTTCATACGTTTTCAACGGGTTATGTGTCCGTTCATTCATGGTTTTCTTATTATTTTTATTCGCCATGTTCGTCCACCTCCTACAGACTAGAATGGACAAAAGTCGAGGTTTTATGCGGTGACTGACAATATCAAAAAACGTCTAAAAGATGTTATCATGACTAAAAGAAGAGGTGGAACTATGCGAAAGGTATCTAGAATATTCCTGTTACTCGTCATTGGTGCACTTTTTATGATAGCAATAGGGTGTTCAAATCAAGAGAACGATAAGAATGAACAATCCAAACAAATAGACATGCGAAATCAACAGAAAGAACAAGAGCTGATTGCGGTACACGATGCCGCTGAAAAAGGAAAGCTACCCAGTCAACCATGGCAAGTGGGGAAAACTACTTTTCAACAAGTCCAAGACCAATTGGGGAAAGTAGATAAAGTAGAACGTGATCGTAAGGGAATATATGCTTCTTATGAAAAAGAAAAACTAAAGCTTAGTTTGACAGAGAACAAGAAGGTTTATAAATTACGTATAGCGGAATCGAAATTCGTTGACATAACGCAATTGCAGACCAAGGAAGTACTAGGAGTTCCAGATGGACTTGAACAAGTAGGTGGGCAAACAGCATTTGTTTATGAATTGAATGATGAATACCAATTAACTTTGCTGTTTTCCTCAGCAGAAAACGATGCAACCATCGTAGAAATTGCTGTTCTCCATAAGCCGAGTGCGGAAATTCAGGATTTGATACAGGAAATGCAACTTGATGAAAAACTCGGTCAATTGATTCTTATGGGTGTGCAAGGTCCGCAACTGGATTCTGTAGCGAAGGAATTTATTCAAGATAGGCATGTCGGTGGCATTATTTTATTTAAACGCAATTTCGTTTCTGTTTCGCAATCGCTTAGTTTGATTAATGATTTGAAACAGGCGAATACGAATGCGAAAACACCGTTATTTATTAGTGCAGACGAGGAAGGTGGACGTGTTACACGATTGCCAAAAGAACTCGAAAAAACACCTTCTAATCGTAAAATCGGACAAGCTGAAAACGGGAAATATGCATATGATGTTGGAGAGTTAATTGGCCGCAAAATGAGTGCATTCGGATTGAATATGAATTTTGCACCTGTACTGGACGTCGATAGCAATCCGAATAATCCAGTGATTGGTGATCGCTCGTATGGCCATGACGCACGGCTAGTCAGTAAAGCAGGAATCGAGCAGGCCAAGGGTATGATGTCGCAACATGTCATACCTGTCGTCAAACACTTCCCAGGACACGGTGATACCAGTGTAGACTCACATATTGATTTGCCCGTGATCAAGCATACTAAGGAGCGCTTGAAGAACGTAGAACTATTTCCCTTTAAACAAGCGATTGAAGGTGGCGTAAATGCGATTATGGTCGGACACTTACTTGTAGAGGCATATGATCCGAAAACACCTGCATCATTTTCAAAAATCATCATTCAAGACGTATTACGTGATAAACTACAGTTCGATGGTGTGGTGATTACAGACGACTTGGTCATGGGAGCTATTGAAAAGAACTATACAATTGGAGATGCGGCAGTTCAATCTATTGCAGCAGGTGGAGATATTTTACTTGTTGGGCATAAATATACGCCAGTAGACGAGCTACTCACTGCATTACAAACGGCTATAAGTGAAGGAGTCATTACAGAACAACGAGTCAATCAAAGCGTCGAGCGGATTTTACTGCTAAAGCAACAGTATAAAGTGGTGGATATTCCACAAGAGCAAGTCCATGTGGAAGAACTGAATGAACAAACGAAGGAGCTTGTAAAGAAAATTCAATCGGGTATTTAACGATAAAGGGGTGTTCGCATGGAAGAACGTGTTCTTTTGTTACATGGTTTCAATAAAAATTCACGTGATATGCAGACGTTGTCTATCTATTTAGAACATCAGGGATTTCATTGTAGATCACTCGACTTACCGTTAACATATCATGAATTTGACCAATCCATTTATCTTGTGGAAAAACATTTGTCCGATATGATCTCACAAAAAGATACTCCTATTCATTTGGTTGGTCACAGTACAGGCGGTCTACTTATTCGAAAAGTGTTGCAAGAAACTGAATGGAAGGATTCAATTGGTCACTGTGTGCAAATTGCTACGCCAAATCGTGGAAGTCAGCTGGCGCATGTGGCGAGTAAAATTACAGGATACACTGAACACTACAAGACATTACGCTCATTAAACGCAACGTATATTGAACAGTTAAACTTGCCGGATATGACTCCTTTTGCGATTGGCGCAATTGCGGGGAATCGAAATCATTTATGGCTTGGGAAATTGCTTCAAGGAGAAAATGATGGACGAGTAGAGTTGGATTCAGTTTATTATCCGGGACTTGCTGATTTTATTAAGTTGCCCTATGGACATAAAGAAATTCATCACCAGAAAGAAGTAGCGGAATTAACTGCACGCTTTTTGCTAACTGGGCATTTTTGATGAAGCATTGCTATTTCACTTGAAAAAATTCACAGCTCCAATTACCTTGTAATATTCACTTCAGCGGGCATGCTATAGCTGAGGGAATAAGGAGGATGATTGGATGAGTATTAGCGAAGAATTGAAAAAGTTGAAGGCATTTCACTGTGATGATCGATGTGTGCTGTCAGTATACTTAAACACGAATCCTGCAGATCCTGACCAACAACAAGCTGCGTGGAGAATTCATTTGAAATCAGGGTTGAAGAGACTTGATGAATACCTCGTCGCATCCGGAGATGAAAAAGAATTGACTGCATTTCGTTCATTGAAAGACCGTGTGATGAAAGAAGTTGAAGATAAGCAAAATGATTTGGCGAAAGGGGTTATCATTTTTGCGGCAGCGGATCCTGAAATATGGTCTGTTCATTATGTTCAAGTAGCAGTCAAGACGAGCTTTCATTGGGAAAACCAAGCCATGACGAATGAATTTGAGTATATGTTACAAGCATATCCAGAAGCGGGAATTATACTCCCAAGCTACAGTAATGTCCGGATTTTGGATACAGCAATGGGGAGAGTCCATGAAGAAACGGTGTATGAATTTGATTCGGGTCTCGATGTCTGGAAAGAACAGAAAGGTGTTAAGTCGTCCATACAACGGGGAGTAGGTGGACATACAGACGAATTTGATCATCGGTTAAAGGAGAATCTGGATCGTTTTTATAAAGGCATGGGTTCTGTAGTGGGTAACATGAAAAAGAAGCGCGGATGGAAAGAAGTGCATGTGGCAGGGGAAGCCGAACTGGCCAATAGCTTCGCGTCCATCTTGCGTGAAAAACCCGCAAGCTGTATTCATAAAAACTTTGGAAAATCGAACAATAATCACGTCATCCAAAAGATTTTCGAATCCCGCTAAGAAGAATCAAAAGAGGATGTCCTAGAAGTCAGCGACTTCTAGGACATCCTTTCTTTATGTAGTTTGTATTTTGAAAAATTCAATACAGTTAAAGGAATTGAAGTTTCAGTTTCACTACATTCCTTTAATGGATAATAATTAAAGGAATTTCAGAATATTACTAGTATACTAAGTTCTAAAGGGGGGAATGACATGGGAAGAGGCAGAAAGATTACACTGTGGGCACTCAGTATACTGTCAATTATAGCTGTGTTTGTTGTGATATTTGCAAACGCTTACATTTTGAAGTCGAAACCGCTTGTAGAAGGAAACCATCAAGTCACATTCATCGATCAAGAAGTAATCGTTACACGGGATAACAATGGGGTACCGCATATCAACGCTGCTTCGGATGAAGATCTATACCGAGCGCAAGGTTATGTGCAAGCGCAAGACCGTTTATTTCAAATGGATCTAGCCCGAAGGCAGGCGAGCGGTCGTCTGGCGGAAGTCATCGGTGATAAGGCAGTCGATACTGATAAGTTATTTCGTACATTTAGTTTGCGAAATGCCGCAGAAGCTTCATATGATGGATATGGAGAACAGGCAAAAGCAGTACTTGGCTGGTATGCGGAAGGAGTCAATGCATTCATTCGGGAAGCTATATCGGAAAATCAATTGTCTTATGAATTTGCACTTCTTGGATATGAGCCTGAAGAGTGGGCACCGATTGATTCATTAACGATCGGGAAGTATATGGCTTATGACTTGGGGGGGAGATGGCAACCGCAAGCCTTCCGCCACTGGGCGATCAATGCGTTTCCAGAAGAAAAAGTGAAAGATTTATTCCTGACGTATCCGAAAAATGCAGAATCTATCATGACGGCTAATAAAGAGCATAACGTAGAGGTAGCGGGACGTTTTCTACCGGAACTTTCACCACCTGAATTCAATGGAAGTAACAACTGGGTAGTATCAGGAGAAAAGACGGCTTCCGGTAAACCATTACTAGCTGATGATCCGCATCTAGGACTGAGTACACCGTCTATTTGGTATCAAATGCATTTACAATCCCCTGAACAAAATGTTGAAGGAGTAATCTTTGCAGGAATTCCTGGAATTATTTTGGGGAATAATGAAGATATCGCATGGGGGGTTACGAACGTTGGACCGGATGTGCAAGATCTTTATATTGAAGTCCCGCATCCAAGTAAAAAAGCTCAATTCCGTTATGATGGCAAGTGGGAACAAGCAGAAGTACGGGATGAGACGATTAAAGTGAAAGATGCTGAAGATGTTCCATATGAAGTACTTGTCACAAAACACGGTCCGATTATTTCAGATGTTATGTACAAAGAAGAAAATCCTGATGCATTATTCTCCATGCAGTGGACGGCACTCGAGCCCACGCTTGAGCTCGAAGCAATTATGGAGATGAATAAATCAACAGATTGGAAAAGTTTTGAGAAAGCATTGGAGAAGTTTCACGCACCTGCACAGAACTTCGTCTTCGCTTCGACGGACGGCACAATCGCGTATAAAGCAAACGGTCGCATTCCCATCCGTAAACAAGGTGACGCACAATTGGCAGTGCCAGGAGATTCTTCTGATTACGGTTGGGAGGGTTATATTCCCTATGAAGAACTACCACGTGTAGTGAATCCCGAAGAAGGTTTCATCGCCACAGCAAATAATGAAGTGGTAGATGAAAATTATCCATATCACATCACAAAGTTCTGGGCACAACCATACCGCTTTGAACGGATTGCAGAAGTGCTACGAGGAGGAGATAGTTTCACAGTGGATGACATGATGAAACTGCAAATGGATCAAAAAAACCTTTACGCTGCGGAATTCCTTGCATCCATGATTACATCAGTAGAGAACAAAGACCAATCAGGTGATTACAAAGAAGTATTAAATACATTGAAACAATGGGATCAAGTTGATTCAAAAGATAGCAGTGCTCCGCTAATTTTCCACAAATGGATGAAACAACTGCAAATCGATATGTTCCGCGATGAAATGCCGGATGATGTCTATGAACTAATGCCAGGTAAAAACCAGATTACAGACGAACTTCTGCGTAAAGGCTATAGTGGAGAAAAAAGTGTCTGGTTAGAAGAAAAGCTAGGCATCGATCAATGGGTGTATGATTCATTCATTAACGCAATAAATAAAATTTCTGATGACTTCGGTGACAAACAACAAAAATGGGCATGGGGCGACTATCACCAATTGACATTCCCACACCCGCTAGCAAGCGCATCACCTGTATTCGCCAAATTATTAAATCCCGAAAAACAGCCAATCGGCGGTTCCAATATTACAGTGCAAGCTGCTTCCTTTAAAGACGACGGCTCCGTCAACCACGGTGCATCATGGCGTTTTGTTGCAGATCTAGACGACTTAACAAAAACATATCATGTCGTTGGGCCCGGCCAAAGCGGACATCTGAAATCCAAATGGTTCCACGACCAAGCAGAAGACTGGGCAAAAGGCCAATACCACGAAACACTCATGACACAAGAAATCCCTGACGGACGTGTACTTACGTTGCAACCGACCGTAAATAACGGAAAATGAATTAGTAGTTAATTATGTAGTATAAGGCTGAAGACAAATTCCTGAATTAGGGGGTGTCTTTAGTCTTTTTTCCAATTTAATTTTGTATCAAAACATAAATTTTAGAAGCGATATTAGTTGATCGTAAGTGTAAGACTACCGGAGGGTGAGCGTGTGCCTGAAACGTCGTTCAACGGTACTTCCTCAAATCCTTATCTATTCTTATCCTATATGATAAAAAAAATACTCTCATGGTATACTATATGAATTCTAATTTGCACGGCACTATTGGAGGAATCGTCTAATGAAACATCTAGCAGGCGGCGTACAATGGACCATCTTTCTCATTGCATCATCTATTGCTGCCCCCATCGCAATCGCGCACGCCTTTGGTATGGACTCAGTAGCGACATCGCTATTTATGCAAAGAACTATATTTGTTCTCGGTATTGCCAGTCTGATTCAGGCATTTTTCGGACATAAAATGCCCATCAACGAAGGTCCCGCAGGCTTATGGTGGGGAATTTATGTGGTCTATGCCGGTATGGTCGGCATTTTTTATACAACCTCAACAGACGCCTTGCAAGCATTGCAAAGTGGTATGTTGTATAGTGGTGTGCTATTCATTATCCTCGCTGCGACAGGAATCATTGCGAAAATGAAAGTACTCTTCACACCAGCAATAACGTTTACGTATCTAATGTTGCTGATCTTACAATTAAGTGGAACCTTTATTAGGGGAATGATAGGGGTAGAAGAAGTAGGAGACCAACTGGATCCAGTCATTTTTCTCGGAAGTTTCATTGTTTTACTCATCACGTTTATTGCGATGGCAAATAAACGCCCGTTCATATCTAAATATGCGATATTGATCTCCATTGCAATTGGCTGGGGGATTTTCTTACTACTAGGAAAAACACCAACCATCGCGAAAGTGTCCGATCAGCTAATCCAACTACCGAAAATGTTTGTTTATGGAAAACCTGTATGGGATAGTGGTGTTCTTGTTACAGCGATCTTCATTACATTATTGCTAGTAGCGAATATGCTTGCATCAATTCGTGTCATGGAACATTTATTGAAGGAGTCTTTTCATATTAAAGCGCCAGATCGATTACGCCAAGGAGCATTTGCTTCAGGATTCATCCATCTGATCGCAGGCACTTTTTCCGCCATTGGATCCGTACCGATTTCAGGATCTGCTGGATTTGTTGGCACGACACGTATGCCGTCTATAAAACCATTTATTATTGGCAGTATGCTATTAGTGCTCATTACACTGTTTCCAAGTATTATGGCGATATTTGCGGCTTTACCAGCACCGGTTGCATACGCTGTAACTTTCGCCATCTTTACAAAAATGGTCTCGATGGCATTCAATGAACTTGATGCTGATCCAGAAAAAGAGCGTGCACGTCAAGCTGTAGCTTTTGGATTAATGGTAGGTGTAGGGACTATGTTTGTCCCGGGAGAAAGTTTGTCGCAACTTCCTCCCATTGTAGCTTCCACATTATCTAATGGATTGATTACAGGAACGATCCTCGCGATACTTATTGAGCAATATATGATACGCAGAAGTCGGAGAAATCATTATAGTAAGATGTAAAAAGCCAAACAGTGTGAACTGTCCGGCTTTTTCACGAATTATTTTCTTTTATCCTCTGTAGCCCGATAGACTTCTTTCAAAGCATCCCGATACTCTTTACCGCTCGCATTCTCTCGGGCACGTGAAGCTTCTTCGGCAGATACTTCAAACTCCATTCCCATTTCTTCGTTGATCGTTCCTTTATGAAACAAATGACGTATATCTCGATCCATAGAAATCCCTCCTACTCATAATATGGTGTAATTTGCGATAGTCATACATAAAGAAGAGGAATTCAGCAAAAGAAAGAGGATTCATTCTCAAATTGTCGAAAGAAGTAAAGTAGTAACACAATTTAGAATAGGGAGAGGATCTGCGCATGAGTAAAAAAGTATTGATTCTTGGTGGAGATGCAGTAGAAGCACTGGAAATTTTCTATCCTTATTATCGTTGTTTGGAAGAAGGATTCGACACAACTATTGCTTCACCATCAGTAAAAAAATTATATACCGTTACCCATGATTTCATCGATGGAATGGAAACGTATGTTGAAAAACCCGCTTATGGCTTGGATTCACATATTGCCTTCAAAGATGTCAATCCTGCAGACTATGATGCGCTCATTATTCCAGGTGGACGTGCACCAGAGTATATTCGTCTAGATGAATCATTACCAGATATTGTCCGCCATTTCTTTGAAGAGAATAAACCCGTGGCGGCAGTTTGCCATGCTGCTCAAGTGTTATCCGTTATTCCGGATCTCATGCAAGGCAGGGAATATACAGCATATATCGCGTGTAAGCCAGACGTTACAGCAGCTGGTGCTACGTATATAGAAAAAGATCTTCATACAGAAGGGAATCTAGTATCAGGACATGCTTGGCCAGATCTTCCAGGCTTAATGAGAGAATTCATGAAAATGATCAATAAATAATAAAACGCAAAGCACATTAGGCTTTGCGTCAGACTGAAGACGTTTCCAGAAGTGGAATCGCCTTCGGTTTTTTTATATATTGAATTTAGTAAGCCCAAAAAACAACTATCAAAAAGATAATAAATGGAATCATTAATGCTAAAAATAAACCGGCAACAATCATAATCGTACCAAATCCACGCCATGAAGAGAAGTGATGGACAATCCCAATCCCTTTCGATAATATCACTGTACTAAAGATACCTAGAGCCAATGTTAGTAAATTAGCGAGTAATAATACAATAGATAATGATCCAAAAACGTCAACATTTGCAGTATTCGTCATATCCACAAATAAATTCTTGCCGTAAATAATGACTAATAGCAAGTTAATCGGCATCATCCAAATCAAAGGTATCGAAGCGATTGGCGTCATTTGCACAATATCCTTAAAGTTCCCTTTACCTCCGAGCCATTTACCTACCCACGTGTAGAGAGCAGAACTAATGAACAGGCTGATCATAGTCCCGATGAATGATGACACGATACCGAGTAGGATCATTACCGGCAATGACAGATCGGGTAAAATATCCGTTTCAGCGAATGATGTTATACCGACGCTGACCGACGTAAGGAATAAGATGAAAAAACTATAACTCCATGTTTTGTATTCAAGAACATAACGAATCGTTTGTTTAGGTTGTGTCCATATTGAAATAAGTGGTTGCATAAGAAGACCTCCTTTCATATAGTCTACTATACGTTCAAAGACTACCATATGTTTCATAAAGGTCGTTTAAAATCCTCGAACAGTAAAAATTAGCAGAGATTTGCTATACTTTCTCTAGTAACTATTAGAGGAGGAATTATTGATGGCAAAATTATTTAGTCCTTATACTATACGTGGTGTAGAGTTTAAAAACCGTATCGCAATGGCACCGATGTGTATGTATTCTTCACATAATCAGGATGGGAAAGTAGAAGACTGGCATAAAATCCACTACGCAACTCGTGCGGTAGGACAAGTTGGTCTGATCATCGTTGAAGCAACAGCCGTTCAACCGCAAGGAAGAATCTCAAGTGAGGATTTAGGGATCTGGTCAGATGAGCATATTGAAGGTTTAACTGAAATCGTTCGTTTAAACAAACAGCATGGTGCCCGTACAGGTATCCAATTAGCACACGCAGGAAGAAAGGCGACAGTGGATGGAACAATTCATGCGCCAAGCCCTATTGCGTACAATGAAAAACACAAAACACCGACAGAAATGACTGTCACTGATATTGAAGAAACCATTGAAGCATTCAAACAAGGAGCGCTCCGTGCCAAACAAGCTGGATTTGACGTGATTGAAATCCATGGTGCACATGGCTATTTACTTAATGAATTCCTGACTCCACTATGTAATCATCGTGAAGATGAATACGGGGGATCAGCAGAAAATCGCTATCGCATACTTAGGCAAGTAATTGATGCAATTCGTTCTGTTTGGGAAGGTCCGTTATTTGTCAGAATCTCGGCAGAAGATTATAAAGAAGGCGGCATGGATTCTTCGCAGTATGCAGAAATGGCGGGCTGGATGAAAGAACAAGGTGTCGATCTAGTCGACGTTAGCTCAGGTGGAGTAGTTCCGGCTGCTATTCATCCTTTCCCAGGCTATCAAGTGCCATTTGCAGATACAATCCGTCAGCGAGCAAATATTGCAACGGGTGCGGTAGGATTGATCACATCAGCCCTACAAGCAGAAGAAATTTTACAAAATGACCGTGCGGATATCGTATTGCTCGCTCGCGAATTATTACGTGATCCTTATTGGGCGTACACAGCAGCAAAAGAACTGGGAGTAGAAATCGAATCACCCGTTCAATATACACGCGGTTGGACATATTAATCCATTCATTTTGTACTTTACGTTTTATCATCAAAAAATAATAACTCTGCACGAATCCCATCATCAATATGTAAGATAGCGAAAGAGTAATGGGGTAATTTTCGCTTATCTGTTGGTGAACCGGGATTGAGTAATAGGGTTTTATTCAAGTAACGAAGCATAGGAATGTGGGAGTGTCCGAAGACGATGACGTCCAGTGGCACTCCTTCAAATGCTTCAATAGCCCGTTTTTCTGTAGTCTTTTTCTCCCCATGACCATGTACTAATCCAATGTTTACGTGCCCGGCTTGAATCACTTGCTGCAATGGAAACAGTTCTTTTATATCCTCTCCATCCACATTTCCAGAAACGCCTTTTACTTCCGCAAATTCAGAAAGTATCTGCACGACATCGACCGATTTCCAATCACCTGTATGTAAAATTAAATCGGCCGTTTCACATTCATTTATTAATCGTGAAGGCAAGCCTTTTCCTCTTCCAGGCATATGTGTATCTCCTGTAACGACGATTTTCATACTGAACCTCCTGTATTTGTAATTGCTTATACCATTTCCATTAACGCTGAATAGCAAACAAAGAATCGGACATACTACTGCTATGACGGGAGGCAATTTTATGGAAGACTATACATTTACGGATGCGGTACTGGCAGATTACAAAACTGGTATGGGTGCAATGAGCGAACAGTTGCCAAAGTTCATGAAATCATTCCACGCATTTACGGAAATTGGTTTTGAAGAAGGAGAGATCAGTCAGAAATATAAACAGCTGATTGCACTAGCAGTAAGTGTCTATGCGCATAGTGAGTTCTGTATTATATTCCATACAAAAGCTTGTATGGATGCAGGTTGTACAGTTTTAGAAGTGTTAGAAGCTGTTGGTGTTGCAGCTGCGCTTGGTGGTGGAAGTGCCTTAAGCCAAGCAGTCACATTGGTTATGCAAACGATTGATGAATTACAGGATAATCCAAAACCTATACAATGAGAAAACATCTTATCGATCGCCATTCGATAAGATGTTTTTTTTATTTCATATGTTTCATTATGCGAAAGACGGGGTAACGGATATACAGCATAGTATGTTAGAGGGGGATAAAACGTTGATTCAAACATCAAACGCTTTATTGACAAAGGAAGACTTTTCAGAACGTAATGATTTACCGGAATGGTTACATAGAGAATATCAGACATTTCATGATATTGTGACCGATAAAACATTCCCATGCTATTTTGGTATGGCTGGTGAAAATAAAGGCGAGTTGCGCTATGCCTATATTTCACAAAAAGACTGGTCGAACTTACCGCAAGCGCTAGAAGCTTTTTTAAAACTATTTGAAAATCCAAAGCATAAACGCCATGGTCTGTTTGTGTTTGTTGAACCCTTTGAAAAAGAAGGAACAATAGAAGAATATCGCCAACAGTTTTGGGATATTTTGCAATACTTGCATAAAGAAGATAAAGAAGAATGGCCTGCTGAAGCGCCACGAGATCCTAATCATTATCTGTGGGACTTTCATTTCCAAGGTGAGCCGATTTTTGCTTTTGGTAATGCGCCTGCCTATAAGCAACGCAAGACGCGTGATTTGGGAAATGCAATGGTCATCGGGTTCCAGCCGCGCAAAATTTTTAAAGGTCTGACAGGTACGGAAAAAGGCGGAATCAACTCACGTGAAAAAGTTCGTGAACGTGTAGAGGTATGGGATAACCTACCGAAGCATCCCGATATCAGCCATTACGGAGATCCAACGCATAATGAATGGAAACAGTTCTTCATCGGCGACGACAGTGTGCCGTTAACAGGAAAATGTCCATTCACTCATAAGGATATGTAAACAGAGGATGTCTCTGCAGTCGTAAACTTACGGTTGCCGGAGACATTTTTTATATGACTGAGTTTCGAAACCAAGGTTGAATAAAAAGAGATGAGTGAGTAGATTGAAGCTTGAACCCGGGACGCGTATTTTATAGCCAAAGTGGTGAGTCTATCAATTTGCAGCCCCTTACTCATCCACTCCATTTCAAATCCCTCTCTATTTCCAATTGCTTTACAGGCCTCCATACTTTTATGATGTACATAAGAGGGGTGCGTAAAAATGAAAAAATACGATCAAGAAGTTCGGGGCTTACTAGTGGATGATGAAACGCGCTGTATCCATTACGCAACAGAAACAGACAGAATTGCCATCAAGTTCTATTGTTGTGAAATCTATTATCCATGTCACCTATGCCATGAAGAAGCGGGTTGCGGTCATCATGCTGTTTGGCCAGTTAGTCGATATAATGAAAAAGCCATACTGTGCGGTAATTGCGGCTACGAACTCACCATTACTGAATACTTGCAATGCGACTATCAATGTCCTTCTTGCGACGCGGGCTTTAATCCAGGTTGTGGTCTGCATAAGAATCTATACTTCGAAAACGAGGCGAGCCACTAAATGGTTTTAACCAGGACCAACAGGGAACACTAAGTAAAACAAGTAAAGTGAGGGATTTGCATGAAGATGCCGACGATGGATACAGAAGAATTACTGTTATTTGCAAAAGAAGCGGATGAATCGGGAACAACTTGGATTCAGCAAGCCGATTATGAAGCAGAAGAGGCAATCATGACGGATGAGGACCTTGCCGGAAGAGAACCTTTGCAACGGCTTAGAATAGTAGTAGAGTCGAATGGAAATACCAAATACTTCGAATCCCTTTTCTCTACTGGAGCTGAATTAGAAGAGTTAATGTGTGAACTAGAACCGGTTTTCAAGAAACATCCTAAAAAAGTGCTAGATTCAGATGAAATGGATGAAAAAATACAAGGTTTAAAAAAATAGTAAAGAGGATCTTCTGCCAAAAATTCGGCAAGAAGATCCTTTTTTCATTCCAAGTACTGTAGTATTTCTTCAATTGCTAGTTCACCGGCAATTTCCCAACGACTTTTATCACGAATTTCTGCATCTCGATCCAACGGTTCTTGGAATTGATTGAATGAACCACTTATTAAAGAACTTGAGTCGGGATCTAATCCCGTATTCACCACATGTTTGATGACGTAAGGTTTTTTGAATTTAATGGATGTGTTGAAATCATCAAGTTCACCGTCATGAACTTCAAAGGGCACACGTAAGTAAATGGTTTCTCCAGCTTCTCTATGAAGGATGGAATCAAAACTACCTTTATGATAATCCCAGCCTCCGCCAAAATGATACCCGTGCTGATCGACTTTATCCCGTAAAGTCCCAAAACAAGCTAGTTTGCCTTCAATCGGCGTATCTAATTCCAGCATGAAATCACTCCTTTTTAACAGCATTCCTTACTAGCAAATATTTATACATCCTCCAAAAAATTTAACGAAAAGGTTTCTAATTTCTATAACCCGGGTACATGTATCAACACGACGTTAAAAGAGTTCTCAATAATTCATTACAACATTAGGAGGAGATTTATATGGGTAAAAATAGATATATTGGAATGTACTATAATGAAACAGATCTGGTGAACCGTCTGGATGAGTTGAAAAGAGAAGGATGGCCTGAAGATGATATTTATGTCGTTGTGAAAAATGAAGATCAATTAACTATGCTTAGAAGTCGTACGGATGCAGAAATTAAATCAGCTGACGATTCATGGTGGGATCGTTTTATGGGGTTTGTTTCTGGAGAAGACCATGTACGTCGTATGGTAGATAGTTTAGATTTCGGAACAGAAGACACAGTAAAGTATTATCAGGAAATTGAACAGGGTGGCATGTTGCTATATGTTGATTCTGGTGAAGCAAATCGCCACTACATGGACAACACCGAGTTCTACGGCAGAATTGGAAAAAGTACAGACGTGAATCTTGGGGCGAATGGCTTGAGCGTAACTGACCAAGAATTGAATGGAGGAGATCCGGCATTCAGATTGAACCAAACGCTTCCAGATCATACACTCAATCAACACAATCGGGACGTAGATTCTGGCCTTCATGCAACTGAACATGTTTTCACTGACACAGATACAGAAGAAGAGCGTCTACGTTTACACGAGGAACGTCTTCAAGTGGATAAGCATGAAACACAGCGTGGAGAAATCCGTGTTGAAAAAGAAGTAGTAGAAGAACCTAGATCAGTAGATGTTAGCGTTTCGCACGACGAAGTGACAATCGAACGTAGACCAGTTGTAGATGGAGAAGGTGGTTTTGACGGTCGCAATGGCAATGACGCGGCAGCGTTCAGGGAAGATGACGAGACAATTCGTATTCCGATTACTGAAGAACAAGTGGAAGTAACAAAGAAACCAGTTGTCACGGAAGAAATCATACTCAAGAAGCGTGAGGTTGTAGAGAATGAAACGATTCACGAATCAGTGAAACGTGAGGAAGTACATTTTGAAAAAGAAGGGGACGTAGAAGTTAAGGGCGATCAGTTGGATAAAGACCGTTTCTAAAAAAAGACATGTAGCAAATACCTTGTCATTCCCTTTCTGGATACTGTAGGATAGATGTAACAGCCAGGAAGGGGAGATGACATGTTTAAGCATCCAGGTATTGCCGCCGTGCTTAGTTTTTTCTGGACTGGCGTCGGTCAAATCTATAATGGACAAATCCTTAAAGGGATTTTACTTATTATCTTGCAAGGAATCAACGGTCTGCTCATGTTTGTAGGTATCGGTTTCATTACGTATCCCATTGTGTGGATTTGGGGTATGTACGATGCCTATAAGACTGCCGAGCGTATGAACTACAATCAAAATTAATATAATCAACATTGAAAAATGTCCCTGCCACTACTGGCTGGGACATTTTTATGTTCACTTATTTAATTTCCATGTAGAGTAATTTAATACTAATGCAAACATAACCCATCCAATATAAGGAACCATCAATCCGCCTGCGATACGATCAGTCTGATTAAATTCATAAGCGGTCATAGCAATAGCACCTAACAAAATCGTCATCTCTATCAGTGCTGTACCTCGTAAATTCCATTTGAAGAACAAGAAGGACCAAAGAAAGTTAAGGCCTAATTGTACGTCATACAACGAGATAGCGGTATCTTTCCATTGCGATGGCTGCTTCATTTCCACGCGGTAATTCGCAACACCCATTATCGTATATAAAGCTGTCCAAGCAAGTGGAAATGTAGCTCCAGGAGGAGAAAATGAAGGTTTCTTCAACTTGGCATACTGTTTTTGTGTATTGCGGTTAGCAAGAAATCCGATAATCGACCCGCCCACTACTGGAATTAACACGTTACGGGTGAGCTTCTTCCAATCCAGTTCACCATATACTTTTAATAATTCCAAGGTAAAACCTCCTTTTTAGAAAGTTTCCCCCATTCGCTAGTTACTAAACAGTGATTACGTATTCGCCGTATACATAATTTCACCAGCGACAATAGTTTTTTCTACTTGTATTTCAGTTATTCGATCCACATCTATAGTGAAAACATCATCTTTCAAAACAGTGAAGTCTGCATCAAATCCGACTGAGAGTTTTCCTCTTGAATGCATTTTACCTATAGTAGCCGCTGCGCCTGAAGTAAATAATTGTACTGCCTCATAGCGACTAAGTTTTTCATCTGGTAAATGCCCTTCATGCTGTTCCGTACTCAATCTTCTGGTGATCGCTGCGTGTATACCTAGCAAAGGATTCGGGTCTTCAATAGGAGCATCTGATCCCCCGCCACAAATAAAACCTTTAGTTAGAAGCTTCTTCCATGCATATGCCCAGTCAAGCCGGTCTTCACCCAGTCGGTCCCTAACCCAAGGGAAATCAGAAGGAACGAACGCAGGCTGTATATCTAAAACAATAGGAAGCCTTTGCATTCGCTCCACTAAATCATCACGTAATAAAATGACATGTATAAACCGATCTTTCTTGCCGGCTGGAGCAGGATACTTTTCAATGACATCTAGTGCTTTTTCAACTGCCAGATCACCAATCACATGTATGGCAACAGCTTCTCCATAGTGTCTTGCCATTTTGACATAGTTCTCGATCTCTTCATCAGTCAATACAGCTGTTCCTACATTATCGGGTTCATCGGTGTAAGGCTCACTTAACAGCGCAGTACTGCCCCCGAAAGCACCATCTATGAAGAACTTCATCTCGCCAGGTTCTACCCACGGTGTATTATACAGCATATGGTCTTCCATCAAATCAGAAAATACACTAACATGACGCAGTAAATGAGCACGGAACTTTCGATCACCACCGAGAACATTATTGAAAGCTTTCAACGGCGTCTGATAGTAACCGTAGTAACCTAAGTCATCCGTCACAACACCTGTCAACCCAACAGATAGTAAATGATCTACAGAAGTTTCCAAAGCTTTCGTTACATAGTCCTCTGTTGGATTCGGTAAAAGTTGGAGCACTCGCTGCATAG
Source organism: Sporosarcina sp. P18a (assembly GCF_002743135.1). NCBI lineage: Bacteria > Bacillati > Bacillota > Bacilli > Caryophanales > Caryophanaceae > Sporosarcina > Sporosarcina sp. P18a. The sequence continues at coordinate 52,375 of NZ_PDYQ01000007.1, forward strand.
CGCCTTCTTTCAATAACCCTGTTGGCTCACCGTTATGATCGCGTTCAATGACGCCATCATCAGGATCTGGTGTATCTTTTGTGATACCAGCTAGATCCATAGCCTTTGAATTGACGATAGCAGCATGCCAACAAGTGCGTTTTAATAGCATGGGTGAATCTGTTACAGCATCCAACTCATAGCGAGTGAAGATTTTCTTGTCAGGAAAATTATTCTCATCCCAACCTTCACCAATGAACCACTCGTCCTTTGGTAATTCTTTATAGGAGTTTAGGAGTAGCTCCATCATATGTTCTGAAGAAGTGGTGTTGGATAAATCAAGGCGCAACAGCTTTTCACCTTGGCCGATCATGTGCATATGATTATCGATAAAACCAGGGTAAACAAAAGCACCTTGCAAGTCTATTTGAGTATCAGCTTGATTTTTTAGTTCATCATATGAACCGGTCGCTAGTATTTTTCCGTCGTTTGTCAGTAAAGCATCTATTGTATGTCCTTCATTTTGCATCGTATAAAAGAGTGCATTAAACCAAATCGTTGTCATACCGAAACCTCCTTATCTACCTATAGTAAACTGAATAAGATGAATCAACAAATAGTAGATGAAAAATTTTATATGAAATACGTTGAGCTAATTAGCGATTCTGAAGTGTAGGTTGGATATTCACACAACAGAGTAGCACATGAATACATAACGACGTCATACTTTTACCATAGTAGGTGAGGTTTTCATGCATTCCAGTGTAGGAAAGGTTGTAAGATGAATCACGTTTTGACTGGCTTATCATATGCTGATAAAGAAAGGGGTGGGTGTCTTGATTGAACATCAAAGCATATCTATAGATGGACAGTCATTTCAAGCAGTTACGGTAAAACTACCGAAAACGACGCTACTTACAGTTTCGAATGACAAAGGGTATATTATGTGTGGGGCACTTGATGTAGGATTATTAAATAGTGTACTAGCAGACCGTAAAATTGTTGCGGGACGCGCGGTTGGTGTGAAAACGATAGAGCAATTGCTGGCAGCCCCGCTAGAATCTGTAACGCTGGAAGCTGAGAACTATGGCATTTCCGCAGGTATGATTGGATCAGAAGCACTGTTAAAAATGACATAAAAAGTGACGCCCGTTTTGATGGGCGTCACTTTTCTAATCTGCTTTCATATCGGTTAAGTACTCCACGAGTTTGTTACAGTGTATTTCAAAACATCATTATTCCTTTTCATATTTCTCTTCACTGGACGAACGATTTTTCGTCTCACGATGATGTCTTTCTTCTTCTTCCTCCATACGAACATCTTCTAAAGGAATAGCGTCTACGGTCTGCATATCTTCATGCATATCGTAAATGCTTTCCTTATCGGTTTTTAAATTTTCGGGGTTATCCATATAACCGCCCTCTGCCTTGTTACGGTCTTTTTCTGTAAAAACTCTTTTCTCTTCGCTCATGCAAATCTACTCCTTTGCGATTCAATATATTTAATCTAAAAATCTACCTAGTAATCCTTTATTTGGTTCGGGTTTCTGAGTGTTACCTTTACGTTCGCCGCGCATAGGTGTGTCATTGAACTCGTCGAATTGACGAGACAATTTGTCCCGTGCATCTTTGTTACGCATTAAATAGGCTGCTCCTAAACCAATAGCTGTCAACGCCATTCTTTTTTTCATATAATGCTCCTCCTCGTTATTGTTTCTTATATGTTGTTTTCCCAGTTTTCATTCATACTAAACAACTCACATGGTTTAGCAACAAAACAAAAAACAGTCAGTGATTAAAACCTTCTAATCACTGACTGTTCTTCTCTAACTATGCGGAAAATTTTATGTTGCGATTACTCCATACTGACGATATTGTACCCTCGTAGTATGCGTTTTACATGTTGCACTGCTTAACTTCTTTGAAGCAGGAATTTCACTTGCACTTACACAAAAAACTTCTTTCGCATTACCTGGTAAACCTGTCTTTCATTTGGAATCTTAAAAGCAGATTCCCAAACCGAGTGTACCACTTGCCAGTAAAGAAAAATTTTCCGCCAAGGCTGTGCATCTCGTCCAGATCTAGCAGCTTACTTCACTAACTAGTTCCTTCAGTTTGCCTTGTAGTAATAGTATACCCATACAAACTATTTCTAAACATCTTTTTTAAATTAATTTGAAAAGTTTTTTTGAGATTTTTCTTACTCGCGGTATATGCACTTATGATCTATAATAGAGGACTGAGGTGAGAGCTTTGAACAAGGGAATAACAGGGAGAAGCATGATGTATAATCTTGCTGAAGTAAAGCCCTATGTTGAAAAGAATGAACTACCATGAGTGTGTTAAAAAATATAGAAATGATACTTTGCAGTCTGGAAATAACGAAAAATGCACGAAAAGGTTTGGAACAGTGGTTTCTAAGTGAAGAGGCTTTTGTTTCTTCAGAGTCTGTTTTTGATATACATATTGAAAAGAAACCAGAGAATCGTATGGGGAACCAATCCTATGCGCTGTTTTTTGATCCACATACAAATAAAAGGTTTGCCAAAGAAGTACAGCAACGTGTGGCAGTTATGGAGTGCGTATTGAAACCGGACGGCTTGCTGGCAACAGGCTTTCACGTCAGAGGCGCAAGAGAGCCTGTCCAGACAAATCGGCGGCTACATACAGCAATAAAATTCAGGTTAAACCGTGCAGGAGTCGCACTGCCAATCGAATTTTATACGAGGTTACGCCAATTGCCCATCGCAGAAGAGCGTTCAGAATATGTAAAAAAACGCATTGAAAGTTGGGAAGGCTATCTACAAATTGCAGAGAAAAATGCGGATGTAGCGGATATCTCCTGTACATTTAGCCAAGCCAGTTTTACTAGTGATTTTACAAAGGTACGTCTTCAATGTAAAGATTTGCAAATGAAAAATTGGAAGCAACTCCGTGGATTTAGTGTAAAAATGAATGAACTCTCCACTGAGATCGGTCAAGTCATCGATGCTCAGAAAGGACAGAAAATCCTTGTCGTAGAACTAAATCAACGGTTTCAGAAGAAAGCAAGATCTGAACACTGGTTACCAACACGTAATAAAAGCCTAGTGCTGACGAACTATGCTGAATTAAGTCAGATTCGTCGGTTACGTAAAGGTTTCAAAGACTTACAAGATGGTCTAGCGGCAAATGCGAATTTGGAAAAGATCTTATTTGAGGAACGACCTGTCGTGCAAATTACGAATAAGCAGCCGAAACTGGAGTTTCATAATAATTTGAATGAATTCCAGCAAGAAGCAGTCTCGGGTGCGATGAAAGCACATGACTTGTTTGTAGTCCAAGGTCCTCCCGGCACAGGTAAAACAACGGTAATATCCGAAATTTGCTATCAGAACGTCAAAGCCGGCTTGCGGACACTTGTTGCATCCCAATCAAATCTAGCAGTAGATAACGCACTCGGTCGATTACTTACAGATCCAGCGACACGTATTTTACGTTATGGGCGATCGGAAAGTATCGAAGAAGAGGGCAAGCGTTTCATGGAAGAAAATGTGGCGTTGCACTGGAGAAATGAAACAATTGAAACCGTACAAGCAACACGTGCAATTTATCGAAAAAAAGATATCGAATTGCAAAAGCATGCGGATCAATTATCCAATCAGGTTAAACAGAACACAGAATTGAAAATCACATTAACTGAGCAACTACAAATGCAAAACATAGTGCAAGAGAAGTTGAAAAAACTAAAGTCTGAATACTTTTCTCTGAAATCTCTGCTTGAGCAGTCTGTACGCAGGCTTTCTCAAAAGCAGCAAAAAATGGCGCAAACTGAAGTTGACCTTGATCAACACGTAAAGGAAATTGCAGGGTTACAGAAACAGCTAAAAACAGAGCCGGATAAAGAAGAATTGTCAGGTCAATTGGAAGAATCGTTACAAGAGCAGTGCTTATTAAGACAGACACAATCATATATCAACTGGCTTGCAGAAATGCGGAGCAATACCGAAGCACACCAAAGGATTATGGAAGAATACAAAACTCTTCCTGATAAAGAACAATTGCTACAAGCAACACATCGTCTCGTAAAGTCTCAGACGAAAATGAAAGATATCCAGCTGACGCTCGCTGAAAACCAGATTGAATTACCTATTCATATTACGTTGCGGAATAACGACTTACAACGAATCATCAAGTCGATTGAAAGTGGAGAGTATTCCTATGAATTCCAGGAATGGAAGGAACTTCATGAGAGATTTCAGACGGCTATTAAAAAAACAAAATCTCTTTTGCAGACGCACCGTTATCCGGTAGAAACCATTACTAAGCGCTCAACCGAAAATTTCACAACTATACAAGAAATGCATGAAATGATTGATCGTTTAGGAAAGTTTTTAATCAATCCTACAACAAAAAAAGTGCTGCAAAATAAAGAAATTTCATCCGGGAAAACGGAAGTTCTACAAAAAATCGCACAAGGTATGTCATTGTTTTACGGTAAAGAAGAGATCGTTCGTGCAAAAGGAATTGATCTTCAACAACAGAAAGTCCACTCTGTAAAGGAAGTATTTGCGGAAGTGAAATATGAAATTTTGAGATTCCTTCAACAGGAACTTCATGATATACAAGCCAATATACAGCGAAAGGAAGAGTTGAAGCAACATCTGGAATCTAAGCAAATAGAATTGGAGAAACAGATTGATGAATACCTACAAACCAACGGGCCGCCTGAAAAACAGTGGCAGGGAAATCAACTCACACAGGCAATTGATCAGCTTGAAACGAAGATATTGGAGTGCCGACAACGAATAAAAAACGTAACGCAATTAGCAGCAACCTTAACTACTTCGGAACTAAAGTATTCTCAAGCAAAACAACTACTTGAACAAGAAAAAATAGAAGTCAGAGAAGTAGAGCAAAAAACATTGCAATTACAAGAAGAACAGCATCAACGACAGCAGAGAATAGAAGAACTTGCCGTTCAATTGAAACCAGATTTACAAGAGCAATTAGAGAAAATAGAAATAGAACTTGCTCAAGCTGAAACTCGAAAAGCAGAAATAGTAAAAGAACAACAACAGCTTCCTATCCTACAAGAACTACAGGCGCAGTGGGAGGAATTGCTGCGTGATGCCAATGAATATGACCTTGACGAAATCCGTAAGCTGTATATCGATCATGCGAACGTAATAGGCACGACATGTGTCGCATCAGCTTCTAAAAAGTTTATGGAAGAATACCCTGTCTTCGACGTAGTGATTATTGATGAAGTATCTAAAGCGACACCGCCAGAATTATTATTACCCATGCTAAAAGGTAAAAAAGTTATTCTAGTGGGTGACCATCATCAGTTACCGCCACTTGTAGGTCAAGAAACGATGGACGAACTGGTAGATCAGCAAAAAGATCCTGAAGTGCAACGTGAAATGAAAAAACTACTTAATGAATCATTATTCGAACGGTTATTCCGTACGTTGCCCAAGCAAAACAAAACGATGCTCAGTATTCAGTACCGGATGCATGAAAAAATCATGCAAACTATCGCACCATTTTATAAAGACGGGGACTATCAATTACAATGCGGGCTTCCCAATTCAGACGAATTGCGTGATCATCTGCTCGAAAGCAGTAATATCACTAGAAAAGACCATTTGCTATGGCTAGATACACCCAATACACCTTCATTTTTCGAAAATCAAGTCAAAGGGGGGACAAGTCGTTTCAATGAAGCGGAGCTCACCATCGTTCAAGATACGTTGCTAGATATTGAACAAGCGACGGAAAAAGCTAAAAAAGACGGCCTAATGAAGCCAGACGAAAAGAAAAGCGTCGGTGTTATTAGTTTTTACGGTGAACAAGTGAAGCGAATTGATCGATTGATCCAACAAGAAATTCGTCCCAAACAATTACATTGCCGAACAGGTTCGGTAGATAAGTTCCAAGGTATGGAAATGGATATTATTATTTTGAGCTTCGTTAGAAATCATGATAATAAAAATGGTGACATTGGATTCGCTAAAGATTATCGACGTCTGAATGTGGCTTTATCACGTGCAAGAGAACTGCTCATTATCGTTGGGAGTTCTGATATGTTCACCATCCATACTAAAAATGCCACTACGAGGAATATGTATAAACACTTGCTAGAAGTTGTAGATCATCAAGGTGGATTGCGCAAAATAAACCAAATCCAGGGGAGATGAGTATATGGATTTGCTTCGAAAAAAGTTGCAACAAGAACTCGAGCAACAGCCCGATATCCAAATACAACAATCAGACAGCTGGGGATTGCCGGTCGAGCTAATTAATATACCTTACACAATCATTAAGCGTACGACGATGGACATATTAATGAAAATGATCTTATTAACGATTCAAAGGTTAGATGTATCTGAACCCAAGGTAATTGCAGATTTTCTTGCCGTCGAACCACTGTTTATAGAGAATTTGTTTGGAAAGATGGAAGCTGCACAGATGATCAAGTTGCGTGAAGACAGTTTTGAATTGACGGGCCTAGGAGTAAATCAATTACAATCAGGTATATACGAACATCCACCTGAAGAGGCTGAAAAAAAGTTTTATTATAGTCCTTGCCACAATTCAATTTTATGTGAACAACCTGAAAAAGTTTTCACGGCAAAAGGTAAAGAGTTTAGATTAGCAAAGAAATTCCCGAGAAGTCCGCAACGACTGGATGATGAACAATTGCGGGTGGCACTACTTGCTACTCGCGTAGAAGTTACAGAAGGTTCACTTCAGAATGTGGTGGATAAAATAGAGATCCCACAAAAGCTTGATAACCAACATATTCCTTGTGTGGAGTTCTATGTTTATAATCGTGCGGAAAACAGCTATTTCACTAGAGTGTGGAATACTTTAACGGAAGAATGGGACGAGCATTTGGAAAAGCTTCTAGATGATCAAGCGCCACTTCGGAAATAAATAAAAAAAGATCAGGGATACTTTCCCCTGATCTTTTTTATTTAGGACTTACGCTTTTTTTGTGCGGGAGCTTTACGTAATTCGGCGAATTCTTTCGCGATTTCTTCATGCATATCACGTGCCGCAATCGTTTGGTTCTTTGGTGTTTGTGGTAAGGAGCCGGCCGATTTACTTCCTTTAGTATGTTCATCTCTTCCCATTTGTCAATCTCCTTTCTGTAAGTACCTTCATACGTAAGTTGGTTCAAAAATGAAAAGTTATACGTGAAAATAGGGATAGCGTTTGGCAAATTCATTTAAATGGGGAATGAATTCTATTCTGTAAGTCTTTCATTCGAAAAGAAGCTGTTTAAGATGTCGTGTGTTTAGCACGTAGTATATTGGGAATATATTCATTAAGCTTTGTAAGTTGAATAATAAGGAGGAAGAATATATATGGCTAACCAACATCATACAGAACAAAAGAAGAAAATGACTTTGAAAGAAGCGGGACGTAGAGGCGGTCAAGCAACCTCTAAAAAGCATAACAAAGAGTTCTATGAACAGATTGGTCGTAAAGGTGGGGAAGCCACAGCTAAAAAGCATAGTAGCGAATTTTATAAAGAAATTGGTCGTAAAGGTGGAAAAGCTACTTCCGAGAAGCACGATAAACAATTTTACGAGAATATTGGACGTAAGGGCGGTGAAGCTAGAGCACAGCAGAATAAGAGTATGAACTAAACAGCAAAATGAAACATATTTTGTTAAGAAGACGTAACCGAATGAAGTATTTCGATTTCGGTATGTCTTTTTTTGTTGTGCATAACTATAAAGGATACAAATATGCTATTGTTTCTAATAGTGCAGTACAGTATAACTATAATAAGCAGAAGTAAAAGGAAATGGGTGAAAAAGTGGAACAACGTAAAGAACAATGGTCTTCGAAGCTTGGATTTATTATGTCCTCGGCAGGTGCAGCAATTGGCCTTGGAGCAATCTGGAAATTCCCATATGTTACAGGAATGAGTGGTGGCGGTGCGTTTTTCCTATTATTTGTAATATTTACAGTTTTGATCGGATTACCGATGTTGATTTCCGAATTCATTATTGGACGTGGTTCAGGTAGAGAAGCAATTAATGCCTACAAGAAGTTGGCGCCAGCCAGTGCATGGCCGTGGATTGGTAAGCTCGGTGTTGCTGGATGTTTTCTTTTACTATCTTTCTATAGTGTAGTCGGCGGTTGGGTATTCGTATACAGCGGGTTATCTATTGGTGGCAAGATCATTAGTGAAGGTGCTTCCTATTCGGATCAATTTGGTTCAGTTGTCGGTTCACCAATAACGACATTGATCGGTCTGTTTCTATTTACGATCATTAACATATTAGTTGTATCTTCCGGTGTACAAAACGGGATTGAAAAAGCGAATAAATATATGATGCCTTTATTATTTGTGTTTTTTATCATTTTAGTTATTCGTTCATTGACGTTGCCTGGTGCAATGGAAGGTGTATCGTTCTTTCTGAAGCCTGATTTCTCTAGCATTACAAGAGAATCCGTGTTATATGCACTTGGCCAGTCTTTCTTTTCATTAGCCGTCGGATTTTCTTGTATGGTAACGTATAGTTCATATTTGAAAAAAGATGTTAGTTTGACTTCATCTGCTAGTTCCGTAGTGGGGATGAATTTATTTGTTTCATTACTAGCAGGTTTAGCTATTTTCCCAGCAGTCTTCGCGTTCGGTCAAGAACCGGCTGCAGGACCAGAATTACTATTCATGGTGTTACCGGCAGTCTTTTCACAACTTCCACTCGGGCAAGTATTCTTGGCGTTATTTTTAATTTTGTTTTTGTTTGCAACATTGACGTCCTCGTTTAGTTTGTATGAGATTATTGTGGCAGCCATGACTGCAAGTGGCAAGCGGACACGTAGGTCAGTGACTTGGTTGATTGGTGCGGTTGTTTTCATTGCCGCGATTCCTTCTGCATTGTCTTCGAGTACGTTGTCAGAGTTCTTACTATTCGATAAGAGCATTTTTGATGCGACCGATTATCTGGTTAGTAATATTTTACTACCAGCAGGATGTTTGCTGATTGCGTTGTTTATCGTCCACAAGATGGACCAAGTGTTGGTGCGCGATGAATTTACATTGTATAATACGCAATCCAAAGGCTTCTATCCGCTATGGCACTTTTTAATGAAGTGGGTAGTGCCATTGACTATTATTGTGGTGTTCTTGAATACACTCGGGATTGTGAAATAAGGTAGGTACGGTAAAGAACTATTGATCCAACTAGTTCGCTAATGCAATGAATGTTCCTCGTGCTCATTATAATGAAACTAACTCTCATACTTTGGGAAGTTTCCTCTTCCGAAATGAAAACCGGTCACAATAAAAATAGCATTTTGTTCTTTAAGACTCTCTTCTACGAGAGTCTTTTTTAATATGAAAAATAGAGATTCCTACAGGTTGATTTGACTTATTCATATCAAAATTATATAATACCTATTAAACATGTTGGAATAATATATTCTGACAGGAGTGGGGAAGAAATGCAAAAAATGATCGCGATTCGTTCTGGGGAAAATAATTTATCTGGTGCATTGCATCTGCCTGAATATAGAAAAGAAGCCATACCACTACTTATATTTGTTCATGGATTTGTGGGCAGTAAAGTAGGGGAGCACCGTTTGTTTGTAAAAGCTGCACGGTACTTTACGGAGCGTGGATATGGGGTATTCCGCTTCGATTTTAGCGGTTGTGGTGAAAGTGATGGGGATTATGCAGATGTAACTATAACCAATCAATTGAAGGAATTACAGGATGTCATAAATTATTTAAGTTCAATCCGAGGGATAGATAAACAACGCATTACGATAGTGGGACACAGTATGGGTGGAGCTGTTGCATCACTTACGGCAGCGAGCGATACACGAATTAAGCAATTAATTCTTTGGTCTCCGGTAGGCACGCCATACGAAGATATTACAGGGATTCTTGGACCGAAAGCAGTTCATGAGATTGTTAGACAAGGCAGTCATGATTACCATGGGTTTATGATCAGCCAAACGTTCTTGAAAGATTTGAAAAAACATCACCCAATTGAATCAGTTCGTTCATTTACGGGGCCAACGCATATTATTCATGCAAGGGCCGACGAGCAAATTCCGAAAGAACATGCGGCGCGATACGCTAATTCACTCAATAAACGCGTAAATGCCGAGCAAGTAGTTGAACAGTATATCGACAAAGCAGATCACACCTTTTCTGGTTATTCTTTTGAAGATGAACTATTTGATAAAAGTTTGGCGTGGCTAAAAGGTAATTCGGCAGAAAGGTTTGTAGTGCAAAAATAAAGTGATTGAGATCTCCCGCAGAGTATAAATATGGCGGGAGATTTTTTTGAAATAAAATTAGGGTGACCTGATCTGTTCCCGCCGATGGTTTAGCAACTTGAATGAAACGCTCATTCAAAATGTCCCACTTTACAACAAATTCCAAATTTATACAAATTCAGAGCGGCGGTTCTTGAACGATAAATAATAAGCTATGTCGGCAATGTCCACCGCCTATATTTTGAATGCAGTGCGAATCTACTCAGGTACCTAAGGAAATCAGTCCCTATGGTATCAGGAGGTTGGGACTGAAACCCTTCGTAATTTTGCAGCGCTGCATTCAAGTTATTGACGTACTTCTGATGATGTTTACTATGGTGGATTTCATTTTTCACCTCCAGGAAAACGGTAAAAAACTATTCACGATTTTTTAGTTAGCAAGTTTACCTTGTTTTCATCAAGGGAATAGTTTGATAAAGCGAGGGATGTCAATATGTTTAAACCTATAAATATCTTTTTCATTATTATTTTATGTAGCATGACCGTTACTACAACTCATTCAACTGGAAAAGCCGCTGAGACAACTGGCACAATTAGTGTCGTGTCATTTGACGGCTTGGGATATGGGGATGCACAACGTTACATAGCTAAAGGAATCATGCCCAATTTAGAAGAATTTCAGCAACAGGCAGCCTACGCCACAGATTTTGTTACCATTACACCATCATTGACGGCACCATCACATGCAGCAATGTCTACTGGTGCTGAACCTTCAAAGACAGGTATTGTCAGTAATCAGTTCCATTCATCAGGAGAAAAAGTGAAAGATGACCAAAGTGGGTTTTCACAGACGTTAGGTGTTACGCCTATATGGAAAGAGGCAAGAAATCAAGGGAAGGTCACAGCAACCGTCTCCTTTCCCGACTCGAATCCGGATAACGCATCTGCTGCTACGTACGCTGTTTATTCGGGTGGAACCTTAGCAGAATCGAAACTTCATGACTTGGAGTTTTCAGAGATTAAGGATGGACGCGTTGAACAAATAAATGCAAGAACTTCCAAGGTAGAAGAAGCAGTTATTTCATTGGATATAAAAAACTCGCCTACTCAAAAGTTATACATTTTGCGAACAGATGAAAAAGAATCGAACTATTATATTTCCATGGATAGAAAGAAGTTGGGCGAAGAAGTATCACCCAATGATTGGATGGCTGTCGCGCTGAACTTACATAATCTCGATAGCGCAGGATTTTATGTGAAACTAAAAGGAGATCCTGAGAACAAAGAAGAACTTCAGCTATTTCAAGGTACTGTAATGGGCGGACTATACAAAGGACCTGGTCAATTTGCAGATAAGATTCAATCTGAATTCGGATTTTACCCAGCAGCTGATGAAATTGATGCGTTCAAAAATGGGGATATAACGAGGAAGGAATATGAACAAGTTGGCGAACGATTTGCGAATTGGGTGACGGATGTCAGCTTTTATATTAAGGAGCATTATCAGCCCGATCTGCTATTTTACTATTACTCCCTAGTAGATAATGAATTACATGAATTCCTATTAAGAGAACCCGCACAACCTGGATATCAATTAGCGAATGTGTTGGAAAAAGAGGCATATGTCAGCTGGGCGTTTGGCCAAGCAGATCGAGCAATCGGTCGAATTAAAAACAATCTTAATGATGACGATCACTTATTGATTGTTTCCGATCATGGGTTGGAACCAATTCATACCAGACTTTCGCCGAATAAGGAATTGGAAAAGGCAGGACTACTTGTAAAAGATAAAAAGGGAAATATAGATGCATCTAAAACCAAAGCTTATGCAGAAGCGAGTGGAACGATCGCTCATGTCTATGTAAATTTGAAAGGCAGAGAGAAAAAAGGAATTGTGAAAAAAGAAGAATATGAACAGGTGAGGAATGAAATTGTATCGACCTTTACTAATAGGACCGTTTTTACTAGCCTAACCCAAGATCCGGAAAAGGTAGCACAACCTATTTTACGTTGGCTTACTAGTAAAGGTAAAAACGTTGAAAAGGTTTATATGTATCCGACTTTGTCTGTATTATCTAGCGAAGAGCAGTCACAGGTGTATCCATATGAGACTATTTGGACAGACGACTCAGAAGGGTATTCTGAGTTAAATAATAATAATAGTGGAGACGTGTTTTTATCTGCAGCTCCTGGATTTTTAATGGGGAAAGACGCAAAAGTTGCTGTCGAACCAACGCAGGAATTAGGGAGTCATGGCGGAAATCCTGAGCGTTCGCAATTACGGCCAATATTATATGCGTCAGGACCTATGATTCCACCGGGGGAAATGAACAAAAGAATTACGATGACAGATATTGCTCCAAGCGTATATGAGTTATTGGACTTGCAAATTCCCGTTTTTGTAGATGGAGAAGCCATTTGGTCAAGGGAATAGTTATATAGGTGAAATGAAAAGGATAAAATTCTGAACCATTTTGTTTTTCAGGAAGTGCGTAGGTAGAACATTACCTATCGCACTTCTTTTGTTATTAACAGAAGTCTCTTAACATATTACTTTATTAAAAAAGCATCTTGCGTTTAATCAGAATAAAAGTATAATAGTGATTAATTGGTTATTTCAGAAAATGGAAAAAGGTGAGCAAATGAAAGAAAGAAAGAAATTACTTGAAGTGAATGATTTGCAAACGACCTTTTTCACGGATTCAGGAGAGATTCCAGCGGTAGATCATGTAGACTTTTATGTAAGAGAAGGGGAAGTCTTAGGGATCGTTGGAGAGTCAGGTTGCGGAAAGAGTGTCACCTCTTTATCTATCATGCAGTTAATACCAAGTCCACCAGGGAAAATCACCGGAGGGGAAATCCTATTTGAAGGTCAGGATCTCCTGAAAAAAACAGAGAAGGAAATGAGAGAGATTCGTGGGAACGACGTCGCGATGATTTTTCAAGAGCCTATGACTTCTTTGAATCCGCTATTCACTATTGGCAATCAGATGTCTGAAGCCATTTCACTTCATCAGAAAAAGTGGTCGAAAAAGCAAATTAAGGAACGGGCAATCGAAATGTTGAAATTAGTCGGACTACCCCGCTCTGAAGAAATTATGAAAGAATATCCTCATCAGTTATCTGGTGGTATGCGACAACGTGTCATGATTGCAATGGCGCTTGTATGCGATCCGAAAGTCCTCATTGCGGATGAGCCTACAACAGCACTTGATGTAACTATTCAAGCACAAATTCTCAAATTGATGCGAGAGTTAAACGAGCGCATGAATACAGCAATTTTACTCATTACACATGACCTAGGAGTAGTGGCTGAAACCTGTGAACGCGTCGTAGTCATGTATGCAGGACAAGTCATTGAAGAAGCAGCGACAGAAGTGATTTTTAAGAATCCTTGTCACCCATATACACGAGGATTGATTCAATCCGTGCCGGATATGCGCAATAAAAAAGATCGTCTCTATTCGATTCAAGGTAACGTACCAAAACCAGGATCTATTGAAAAGGGATGTAGATTTGCAGCGAGATGTGAAAGCGCTTTCTCGAGATGCTGGACAGAAACACCAGAATTGTACCGAAACTCCGACAATCATCAAACAAGATGCTTCTTATATGACGAACGAGAAGGAGTGATAAGTGCAAATGAACAAACCATTGCTAAGAGTTGAAGGGTTGAAAAAATACTTCCCGATTCGCAAAGGATTGATTGGTAAAACAGTAGGTCATGTCAAAGCAATCGATGATGTTTCATTTCATGTAAATGAAGGAGAGACGCTCGGGATCGTTGGAGAAAGTGGTTGCGGGAAGTCTACGACAGGGCGGACGATAATGCAATTGCTGGAACCTACAGAGGGAGTCGTCGAATTCCAAGGGAAAGATTTGACGAAGCTCTCGGCTAATGAAATTCGAGCGGTTCGTCGAGATATTCAAATGGTCTTCCAAGATCCTTATGCCTCTTTGAATCCTCGTCATACAATCGGAAAGATTTTAGAAGAACCATTGATTGTCCATGGTGGGGGCAATGCAAAGGAACGTCGTGAAAAAGTCGTAGAGTTCCTAAAAATTGTCGGTTTGAGTGAATACCACGCAAAACGCTACCCTCACCAATTCAGTGGGGGGCAGCGTCAGCGAATTGGTATAGCACGTGCTTTGATGACGAATCCCAAATTGATTATTGCAGATGAACCAGTGTCTGCGCTTGACGTATCCATTCAGGCGCAAGTATTAAACTTAATGCAAGATTTACAAAAGGAATTCAGTTTAACGTATATCTTCATCGCACATGATCTTGGTGTTGTACGCCACATCAGTGATCGTGTGGCAGTCATGTACTTGGGAAAAATTGTGGAGATTACTGAAAGTGAAGAGTTATATGCAAATCCACTCCATCCGTATACACAGGCTTTACTGTCTGCGGTACCTGTACCAGATCCAAATTATAAAAAGGAACAAATCATTATTGAAGGGGATATGCCAAGCCCCGCGAATCCGCCAAGCGGTTGTGCATTCCACACTCGCTGCCCTTTCAAAATGGATGTGTGTACGAAAGTAATTCCTGTATTAGCAGAGGAGAAAATTGGTCATTCTGTTGCTTGCCATCTTTATACGTCGGAAAGCAACGATGATATAGAAAGAAAAAAACAATTGGAGGGATCTGTATGAGAAAAGGGAAACTGTGGTCGTTCGCATTGATCATGCTTCTTGTCTTATCGACTGCTTTGGCAGCTTGTTCAGGCGGTGATGATCAAGAAGGCAGTGGCGACAAGGACAAAGATGCTGCAGATAAAGGCGGCAGTGAGAACAAAACGTTAGTATTTGGACGAGGTGGAGATTCAACATCTCTTGACCCATCCCGCGTAACAGAAGGGGAAACATTTAAAGTAACGGTCAATTTATTCGAAACCTTATTAAACTTTGGGGAGCAGGATACTACGATTCAACCAGGACTTGCTAAAGAGTATGATACAAGTGAAGATGGATTGACGTATACATTTCAATTGGAAGAAGGCGTGAAATTCCATGATGGCACTGATTTTAATGCAGAAGCAGTCGTAAAGAACTTTGAGCGTTGGGCTAATGGAGATTCAGATACATTCCCATACTATAACTCTATGTTCGGTGGATTTAAAGACGATGAAGAGCACGTAATTGAATCTGTTAAAGCAGATGGAGATTCCACAGTGATTATTACATTGAAGCGCCCACAAGCGCCATTCTTGAAAAACCTTGCGATGAGTATGTTCGCTATTTCAAGTCCCACGGCTTTCGAGAAGGGCGACGATGAGTATGAGCGTAACCCAGTCGGAACAGGTCCATTCAAGTTTGTAGAATGGAAGCCAAATGAAACCATTACAATTGAAAAGAACGAAGACTATTGGCAAGAAGGATTGCCGAAATTGGATCGCATCATTTTCCAAGCAATTCCTGACAACTCTGCCCGTCTGAATGCTTTACTTTCCGGTGAAATTGATTTAGCAGATGGAATCAATCCAGCTGATGGAGTAAAGATAGAAGATAACGATGCATTGCAGTTATTCGAGCGTCCTTCCATGAACGTAGGATATCTTGGATTAACAGTAAATCGTGAACCATTTGATAAAAAAGAAGTTCGTCAGGCAATGAACTATGCTATTGATAAACAATCAATCATCGATTCATTCTTTGAAGGACGTGCAGAAGTAGCGAAAAATGCTATGCCTTCCTCTATCTCCGGTTATAACGATGATGTAGAAGCATATGCATATGACCCGGAAAAAGCAAAAGAGCTATTGAAAGAAGCAGGTCTTGAAGATGGATTTGAAATGGAGCTATGGGCTATGCCAGTTCCACGTCCATACATGCCAGACGGCACAAAAGTAGCTGAAGCTATTCAAAGCAACTTGGCTGACGTAGGTATTAAAGCAAAAATCGTTTCGTATGAGTGGGCGACTTACCTGGATAAGGCGAGCAAAGGGGAAGCAGATGCTTTCATGCTTGGTTGGACTGGGGATAATGGAGACGCAGACAACTTCCTGTACGTATTGTTGGATGAAGACAATATCGGAAGTAATAACTACACGTACTTTAAAAACGACGAAACACATAAGCTATTCCTAGAAGCGCAAACAGAAGTAGACGAAGACAAGCGTATTGAGTTGTATAAGCAAGCTCAAGAAATTCTTCACGAAGAAGCTCCTTGGGTACCACTTGCACACTCTATTCCATTATTAGGCGGAGCGAAGGAACTAACAGGGTTTGTTCCGCATCCTACTGGTTCTGATCTGTTGTCGAATGTAGAATTTAAGTAAAAATAGGTAAATTACATGATGAAAGAAGAGGGAGATGCCAGCATTCTCCCTTTCTTTGATTAATAAATAATAAAAGCCGGAGGGGTGAAAGAGTTGTTCAACTATACGATTAAGAGGCTTTTACAGCTGATTCCTGTCCTGCTTGGTATGACATTTTTAGTTTTTATGTTGATTCGCGCAATTCCTGGTAATCCAGCGCAAGTTATTTTAGGACAACAAGCAACAAAAGAAGCGGTGGAAGCTTTGACGATCAAGCTAGGTCTTGATCAACCATGGTATACACAATACTTCAGTTATCTTGGCGGCATTTTACAAGGTGATCTAGGGGAATCCATGCGTACTCGACTTCCTGTGGCGGACGAAATTTGGCCTTATCTAGCAGCTACATTAGAGTTGGCCTTATTTGCGATGATTATCGCGGTCTTTGTAGGGATTAATGCGGGTATTATTTCTGCTTGGTTCCAAAACTCGTGGTTTGATTATTCAGCAATGGTATTAGCACTAGTCGGTGTTTCCATGCCTATTTTCTGGTTAGGATTAATGGGGCAATGGGCATTTGCAATTGAATTGCAATGGTTGCCGACAACTGGGCGTGAAAATGTCCGTGATCCCGTATCTGCCATAACCAATTTATACATAATTGATACGCTCATCCAGGGCAGGTTTGATCAATTATGGGTAGTCATTAAACATTTGATCTTACCTGGGCTAGCGCTTGCGACCATTCCGATGGCGATTATCGCCCGGATGACGCGTTCGAGCATGCTAGAAGTGATGCGTTCTGACTATATTCGTACAGCACGAGCAAAGGGTCAGAAAATGTTTTGGATAGTATATAAGCACGCATTAAAAAATGCAATCATTCCTGTTTTGACAGTTATCGGTCTGCAAATTGGTCTACTCCTAGGTGGAGCTATTCTGACAGAAACAATCTTCGCGTGGCCTGGAATTGGACGCTATATCTATGATGCAATCAACTTTAGAGATTATCCCGTTATTCAATCAGGCATTCTTATCGTAGCATTTATCTTTGTCATGATTAATCTAATCGTCGATTTACTATATGGACTGATCGATCCAAGGATTAAGTATGATTGAGGAAGGAGGAACAGTTCATGTCAGAGTTTACACCTAAGGTAGACGGAGTGGTGGAAGCAGAATTAGAAAAAACAATAGGACCTTGGCGGGAAGCTTGGGTAGGTTTTCGCAAAAGTAAAGTAGCAGTCGTAGGCGCAGCCATTGTGGTATTCTTTATCCTCCTTGCACTCTTCGGTCCTCTTGTCACAAAAGAGGGCATCAACGAACAATTCATGACAGATCGACTGCAACCTCCTTCTTCGGAGTATTGGTTTGGAACGGATGACTTTGGCCGTGATATATTCTCACGCATTATCCACGGTGCTCGTATTTCGTTATCTGTCGGATTCTTCTCGGTCGTCGGTTCGATTGTAGTGGGGAGTTTTCTTGGGATCATTGCGGGTTATTACGGCCGCTGGATCGATACTATTATCTCTAGGATATTTGATATTATGCTTGCTTTCCCTTCTATCTTACTGGCTATTGCGATTGTATCCGTATTGGGACCAAGCTTACGTAATGCGTTGATTGCGATTGCAATCATTAACGTACCGAACTTCGGACGATTGATACGATCCAAAGTATTGAGTATTAAAGAAGATGAATATATTATAGCGGCAAAGGCAATTGGTATGAAAGACTTTAGAATTCTGTTTTCGCATATTTTACCTAACTCAATGGCACCTGTTATCGTACAAGGTACATTGGCGATTGCTACAGCTATTCTCGAAGCAGCAGCACTCGGATTCCTAGGATTGGGGGCAGAAGCTCCATACCCTGAGTGGGGAAAGATGTTAGCTGACTCCAAAGATTATTTACAAAATGCTCCCTGGACAATGATTTTCCCGGGACTCGCCATTATGCTGACCGTATTAGGCTTTAACTTGATGGGTGATGGGTTACGTGATGCGTTGGATCCGAAAATGAAGAGTTAAGCTGTTTTTTTATGATGAATATAATCTAAAACGATAATGGATAGAGGACAGTCTAATGTACAGACTGTCCTCTATCCTTTTTTAATTCTAATAGGCAATAATTTTTTATGCGCTATTTGCCATATCTATACTCGGTTGAAAAGTCATTTTTTAACCAGTTTATTTGCCCTCAGAATAGGGAATGCTTATAACAAATTGATTATGAAAAGAGGTGGAGACACTGAATAAAGTATTTACTGTCATGGCATTTACAGGTGTACCTTTAGTATTTATTGCATCATTCTTGAATTGGTCGGATTTATGGATGTTTGCATTGTGTTGTTACAGTATTATTGCTCTAGCTGGATTCATTGGAAGAGCAACAGAAAGTTTAGCGATTGTCAGTGGACCACGAATTGGTGGTTTATTAAATGCAACATTTGGTAATGCAGTTGAACTTATTATTTCCATATTTACATTGAAAGCTGGATTGATTGCAATCGTACTAGCATCGTTGACAGGTTCAGTATTAGGAAACTTATTATTAGTTCTCGGTCTTTCGTTTTTCGCAGGCGGTGTAAAGTATAAAAGACAAAACTTTAATATTTTTGATGCCCGATTTAATTCCGCATTATTAATTTTTGCGATTGTCGTAGCATTTGTCATTCCGGAAGTTTTCTCAATGACGATGGATACTAGAACTGGACTGAACTTAAGTGTCGGTATTTCCATCATTCTCATCCTGATTTACTTGGCGGGTCTAGTATTTAAGTTATTTACTCATCGAGGCGTGTTCGGTTCAGAAAATCATGAGACAGAAGAAGTGCCGGAGTGGACAAAGAAGAAATCTATAGTGGTCCTGTTAGTTGCGACAGTAGCAGTTGCATTTGTTTCTGAAAAGCTTGTGCACACATTTGGTACGCTAGGTGAAAAGTTTGGCTGGTCAGAATTATTTATCGGTGTAATTATCGTTGCTATTGTTGGTAACGCGGCAGAGCATTCTTCTGCAATTACATTGGCAATGAAAAATAAAATGGATGTATCTGTAGAGATTGCAATCGGTTCTACATTGCAAGTAGCGATGTTTGTCACACCGGTTCTAGTATTAATATCATTACTGATGCCTACCGCAATGCCGCTGGTATTCACGTGGCCCGAGTTGGTCGCGATGATTACTGCCACATTACTAGTCGTCAATATATGTCATGACGGAGAGTCAAACTGGTTTGAGGGTCTCGTGCTATTTTCAGCCTATCTAATTATGGGCATTGGATTCTTCTTACTATAAGTGGTAAGTATTAGGTTTAAGAGCAGGATAGAGGTAAGTAACGTTGATCTGCGTTCTAGGCGGACGCGTTCAGGAGGGCCCGCGGTGAACCAACTAGTCGCGGTGCTCCTTTAGTTGTTTCACCTGATCGGGCTGATCCTCCTCGAGTCGCCGCCTTCCACTTCGATCAACTGGCGTTATCTTCTGATGGTCGCGAGTGGAATGAAAAACTAATGTACTATTCTAACTTGAACTGGAATATAAAAAGTATCAGTGTGTTGATTGATAATTCTAATGAGACCTTAAACTATTATAGACTTTTACTCATTACTTATTTGTATCAAAGTGTAAAAACCCGATTTGCATTTTTCAGCGAATCGGGTTTTTACATCTTAAACGAAATAGTCGAATGGAGTAAAGAAAATGATGTAATTTTGATTAGTAGTTAGGAACTTGAACTCCACTTTCTAAAATCAGAAAAAGACACCAGTTGATTGTAGTGGAAGGTGGCGGCTCCCGATGGATAAGCGTGCGCCTTGGGACCCCGCAGGTAGCGAAAGCCGTAATGAAGAACGGCTTTTGCGAGTAAAAGCGAAGCGTTAGGAGCACGTCTTTGCACTTAGCGGACGAGGAGGCTCAAGCCACGCCCATGGGAAAGCGTCCGCCTGGAACGCAGATCAACTTGTTCTCACTTTTCACACTCACTACTCTTAAGACAACCGCTGCCTAAAATCCTCATAACCAAATTGCTTCACAACGTTGATTTCATCATCGACAGTATGTAGAACAATCGATGGCAAATTAACGCCATTGAACGTATTGTTCTTCACCATCGAATAATGTGCCATATCGCAAAATACTAGTCGATCACCAGGTTGTAATGGCTGATCGAATGAATAATCACCAATAACATCACCTGCAAGACAAGTTGGCCCGCCTAATCTATAGGTATGGGCTTTTTCATTTGGTGTACCTGCCCCGATAATCTCAGGACGATAAGGCATCTCTAAAACATCTGGCATATGGCAAGAAGCCGAAGTATCAAGAATAGCAATGTCCATCCCATTATGCATCGTGTCAAGTACTGTTGCGACGAGGAAGCCTGTGTTAAGGGCAACGGCTTCACCCGGTTCTAGGTACACTTCAAGATTATATTTATCTTGCATGAAACGAATGCAACGGATTAATGTCTTTAGATCGTAATCGGCACGAGTGATATGATGACCGCCACCGAAGTTGATCCACTTCATCTTCTGTAAATAGGGACCGAACTCTTCATCGATGATTTGGATCGTCCGCCACAACGTATCGGAGTTCTGCTCGCACATCGTATGGAAGTGCAGGCCGCTAATACCTTCGAGTTCGTCAGCTTTGAAATTATCTAACGTAACACCAAATCTCGAATAGGTGAAGCAAGGGTTGTACATATCCACTTCAATCTCCGAGTACTCGGGATTGATTCGGATTCCACATTCAATGGACTTTTCCTGCTTCTGAACTCGGCTCTTAAACAGCTTCCACTGCGCAAATGAATTGAATACCAAATGATCAGAGTAGCGAAGGATTTCCTCAAACTCATTCTCGTGGAAAGCAGGGGCATACGTGTGCACTTCTTTCCCCATCTCTTCAAAGCCGAGACGCGCTTCAAATAAACCACTTGAAGTAACGCCATGCAAATACCGACCGATTAATGGATAAACTTCGAACATCGAAAACCCTTTTTGTGCGAGTAAAATCTTGCATCCTGTTTGGTCGATAATAGATTTCAATTTTTCTAAGTTAGCAATCAGCAATTTTTCATCCACAACATAACTAGGTGAAGGGACTGCTTGGACATCAAATTTCATACTATTCTCCTCAATCTATCAAAGTTGGATTGAAATCTTCGTGCCAAGGTAAACCATACTCATTCAACGCATCCATAAATGGATCTGGATCGAATTCTTCAATATTGAAGACCCCTGGCTTTTTCCATTTGCCTGTTAACATCATCATCGCACCGATCATAGCTGGAACACCTGTTGTATAGGAAATAGCTTGTGATCCCACTTCTTGATAGCACTCTTGGTGATCACAAATATTGTAAACATAATACGTTTTTGGCTCACCGTTCTTCGTACCTTGATAGATACAACCTATATTCGTTTTTCCATTCGTACGTGGTCCGAGAGAAGCAGGGTCCGGTAGTACCGCTTTTAAGAATTGTAGTGGAACAATTTGCTGACCTTCAAAATCAATCGGTTCGATGGATGTCATACCCACATTTTCAAGTACACGCAAATGCATCAAATACTTTTCGGAGAACGTCATCCAGAAACGGATTTTATTTACACCGGTAATATTTTTCGCTAATGACTCAAGTTCCTCATGGTATAGCAAATAGACATCTTTTGGTCCGATTTCAGGTAGATCATAGACGCGTTTCACTTCAAGAGGTTCTGTTTCGATGAACTCTCCATTTTCGTAATAGCGTCCGTTAGCTGTGATTTCACGGATATTGATTTCCGGGTTAAAGTTAGTTGCGAACGGATAGCCGTGGTCGCCTGCATTGGCATCGACAATATCAATAGTATGGATTTCATCGAAGTAATGCTTCAATGCATATGCGGAGAACACACCGGTTACGCCAGGGTCGAAACCGCTGCCGAGCAATGCGGTAATACCTGCTTCTTCAAACTTCTCTTTATAAGCCCACTGCCATTTATATTCAAATTTCGCTGTATCAAGCGGTTCGTAGTTTGCAGTATCCAGATAGTCTACTTTTGTTTCAAGACATGCATCCATAATCGTCAAGTCCTGATAAGGCAATGCGACATTAATGACGATATCTGGTTTAAATTCATTGATTAACGCGACAAGTTCAGGCACGTTATCTGCATCTACTTGAGCTGTTTGGATTTTCGTTCGTCCACCGTCCAGCTTTTCTTTCAATGCATCACATTTAGATTTCGTGCGACTCGCGATACAAATTTCTTCAAATACATCGGGTACCTCACAACACTTATGCACGACAACACTTGCCACGCCGCCAGCTCCAATAATTAATGCTTTTCCCATTAAAGACACCACCAATTTAGTTATTTTTGTTTATAGCAATCGTTAATTCACGTAACACTTTACAAGCCACGGCTGTTGATGCGCCGCTTTGGTCGTAGATAGGGGACAGCTCGTTGATATCACAGGCAACGATATTCAAACCGCTGACCGTCAAAATTGCTTGTAGCAATTCAACAAAGCTGACGCCACCCGCTTCCGGCGTACCAGTTCCCGGGAATACGGAAGGGTCTAAGACATCGAGATCAATCGTCAAATAGACGGGTTTATCCTGTAACTTCTTAACCGTATCTTCAAGTCCATCAAAATTAAATTTATTCATAAAGACATGTAGCTTAGCCGCCCATTCAAATTCTGAACGATCACCGGAACGGATACCGTATTGATAGATTTTATTATCTCCGAGCAAGTCCCAGATTCTGCGAATAACCGTAGCATGAGATAGGCGTTGATCTAAATATTCTTCGCGCAAGTCTGTATGTGCATCGAATTGAATGACATGTAAATCAGGATGCATTTTCGCAACAGCACGTACAGCTCCCAAAGTGACTAAATGTTCACCGCCAATCATGCAAGGGATTTTCCCATCCTTCAAAACGAGTGAAGTGAACTGTTCAATTTGCTCAAGAGCACGCTCCGTGTTCCCAAAACTTAATTCCAGATCACCGCCGTCGAATAATGAGTAATCCGTTAAATCTGCTTCTTGATAAGGACTATATGTCTCAAGACCGAATGATTCGCTTCGCATCACTTTACTAGCGAATCGTGTACCAGGACGAAAAGATGTTGTGGAATCAAAAGGAGCACCGAAAATTACGAATGAAGCCTCCTCGTAGTCTGCTTCGAACCCTAGAAATGTTTCTATATTTTTATTTAGCATGGGTTAATAGCTCCTTAACATAATTCGGTAAAGCGAATGAGCCGACATGAAGTTTTGTATTATAATATTTTGTTTGCAAACCAAGTGCATTCCATGCATTAGCATCCAAATCATCTATCGGGTCATATTTTTTGGAAGCAAATCCGAACAGCCAGTGCCCCGATGGATAGGTTGGTATGTGTGCTTGATAGACTTTAGAAACGGGGAAGAATCCCATAATACTTTTATGTGCTCGTTGCATACCGCGTGCATCTTCGGCGTAAAAAGCACTTTCATGCTGATTTACAAGAATGCCTTGGCTATTCAAAGCCTTGTAGCAATTGCCATAAAACTCCTTCGTGAAGAGTCCTTCACCTGGCCCGAATGGATCGGTGGAATCGACAATGATCAAATCATAGGCATTTTCTTGCTGACGAACGAATTTCAGACCATCCTCAAAATAGAGTGTAACGCGCGGATCAGTCAGTTGGGCTGCGGTTTGTGGTAAAAATTCCTGACACACTTTCACAACTTGCTCATCAATCTCCACCATATCGATTTGTTTGATTGATGGATAGCGCGTCAATTCGCGTACGGTCCCACCATCACCTGCACCGATAACCAACACGTTCTCGATGGACGGATTGGTAGCCATCGGCACGTGAACAATCATATCGTGATAAATGAATTCGTCTTTTTCTGTCACCATGACATAACCGTCTAATGTCAAAATTTTACCGAACTCTGTCGTTTGGAAGACATCAATTTTCTGGAATTCACTCGTCGCAGTATATAGATGTTCTTCGACACGAAATGAAAATCGTGTATGGGGTGAATGATCTTCAGTAAACCATAGATTCATTAGACGTCCTCCTTTACTACATTAATCCAATCAACTTTTGCATCTTCGGTACCCGTCAAGAAACATCCCTTGTCCTTACAGTAATTGATGTATTCAATTATTTCATTTGTGATTCGTTCTCCGGGTGCCAGAATTGGAATGCCAGGGGGATAGCACATGACGAATTCGCTTGCCACGCGTCCTGAAGAGTCGGAAAGTAATAATGTCTCTTTATCCGCGTAAAAAGCCTGTTGGGGCGATTGAACAATTTGCGGATTGATATATTCGTGGTCGAATAACGAACTAGGATCCTTTTTATAACGACGATTGATTTCTGCTAGTGCTGCGACCAATCGTTCAAGATCGAGTGTACGGTCCCCGACTGAAATATAGGCAAGGATATTCGCTACGTCCCCGAACTCAATTTGGATATCGTATTCATCGCGTAAAATATCATATACTTCAATGCCAGCCAGACCCATTTGACGCGTATGAATCGACAATTTGGACTCGTCAAAGTCATAGATGGTATCGCCGTTTATCAGCTCTTTAGAGTATGCATAATAGCCGCCGATCTGATTGACTTCATCGCGGGTATACTGCGCCATCTTGATCACTTTATCGAAGATTTCCTGCCCGTGTAATGCCAGGTTTTTCCGTGAAATATCCAATGACGACATCAATAGATAAGAACCGCTCGTAGTCTGCGTTAGGTTAATAATCTGTCGCGTATAGCCTTCACTCACCGCATTATTGATTAATAAAAAGGAACTTTGTGTTAAAGATCCACCTGATTTATGCATACTGATAGAAGCCATATCCGCGCCGACGGACATCGCGGAAGCAGGCAGTTTATCGTTAAAATAAAAATGCGTGCCATGTGCTTCATCCACTAGCACGAGCATACCGTGTGCATGTGCTATATCAGTAATGGCTTGCAAATTGGAGCAAATACCATAATAGGTTGGATTATTAATGAGAATCGCTTTGGCGTCTGGGTGGTCCACGATGGCTTTCTTAACTTCATCTACTGCCATACCGAGTGGAATGCCAAGATCCTCTTGCACTCCCGGATTCACATAGATAGGAATAGCACCACTTAAGATCAAGGCATTGATTGCACTGCGATGAACATTACGCGGCATGATGATTTTCTCTCCTGCTTTACAAGCTGTCATGACCATCGCTTGTACAGCAGAGGTCGTCCCGTTTACAAGCAAGAAAGCGTGTTTCGCGCCGAACGCGTCCGCTGCCAACTCTTCAGCTTCACGTATGACAGAAACGGGGTGGCATAAATTATCAAGAGGTTTCATGGAATTCACGTCGTGTTGTAAGCAAGTCTCCCCGAGAAAATCTGCGAGCTCCTTATTGCCTCGACCGTGCTTGTGTCCGGGTACATCAAAAGGAACGACACGTGCTTCTTGATATTGTTGCAATGCTTCCATAATAGGAACGCGATGTTGTGATAATTTCAATGGTCTCTCCTCACTCATTTTCATAGACGTTGGAACCGCTGTAGATTTCAATCATCTCTTTGCGAAGATTATGAGAAATTTGAAGGCGTTCCTTTGGCGGTAATTCCGAAACATCTTTGTTGAATAGGTAATCTTGTAAATCAATCTCTTTAATGAGTAATTTCGTATGGAAGATATTCGCTTGGTAAACATTTATATCGATTGCATCATATTTTTGCAATGTTTTCTGGTCAATGAAGTCTTGAATGGATGTAATTGCATGATCCATGAAAAGTTTTTTACCGTCTACTGACCGTGTAAATCCACGCACGCGATAGTCTGCGGTAATAATATCCGAATCAAAGCTTCCGATCAGGTAGTCGAGCGCATTCAACGGAGAAATCTCTCCACACGTCGACACATCTATATCTACACGAAATGTCGCAATGGAGTTATCGGGATGATACTCGGGATACGTATGGACAGTCACGTGGCTCTTGTCTAAATGACTGACGACGGAGTCTTTATCTGGCAAGATAGGAATCGCGCCTTGATTACAAGAAGGATCAATTTGTGATGCAGGGAATTTTTCCTCTGAAATCATCAACGTTACACTAGCACCTTGTGGGTCGTAATCTTGTTTACTGACATTCAATACATGCGCACCAATCATTTCAGTAACATCGTAGAGAATTTTCGTTAAACGTTCTGAATTGTATTGCTCATCTATATAGGCGATATACTCACTTTGCTCTCTTCTACTCTTTGCATAGCTCACATCGTAAATGTTGAAGCTAAGAGTTTTGGTGAGGTTGTTAAAGCCGTAGAGCTTCAGCTTATTTTCCAACCGAAACATCCGTCCTTTCAAAATTGCTTTTTTAAAAAGTATCATCACATAAAAAAGTCCCTCTCCAATCCACATGAAATAATACAAACATGACAGATTGGAGAGGGACCTTTACTCTGTTTCGCTTGTTGATATAAGAATAGATATTCACTCTATTCCATTACATAACAGGTGATTGGATTGGCGTAATGCTCACAGGTACTCTTTCTAAATTAAAAAACTTATGAAATTGATTTCATTATAAAGGAAAAAGAATGAAAAATATATACTTTTTATAGAAAAATATTAGAAAAAGCTTTTTTATGGCAAATGGTAAAATGCTTTGAATTGTCGTCAGAACGTCTTTACGATATGGTATATAAAACAATTACTACATTCTATGGAGGTAATGAAATGCACGATACAACAGTGGAATATTTGGAACAGGTTCGACAAGATTTCGAAACAAGTCCTTTTTGGAAATTTGCCGGTCTGCAAACACAAAAATTAGAAGCGGGTCAAGTGGAATTATATTTACCTTATCGTCAAGAGTATGATAATGTACGTGGAACTATTCACGGTGGTATGTATATGTCCGTTCTCGATACGACAATGGGAATGCTTTGTCGGTCGATGGGTGCAAATGATGTCATGACGATACAAATGACGACACAATTCCTAAAGCCGGTCGTTCAGGAAACCATTTATTCAAAAGCTGCGGTTATTAATAGAACACGCTCCACGGCCTTAGTTGAAGGAACGTTATTCAATGAGAAAGATGAATTAGTGGCTCATTGCACTGCTACTTTTAAGTTGAAATGATTGTTATTTACTCTGTAATTTCAAATCAAGGCAGGTTTTCATATGAATAAGAAAGCTTTCTATTTAGGTTTATTCACCGTTGTCGCATGGGGCTCCAGTTTTGCTGCTATTCGAGTGAGTTTACTAGGAGGGTACTCACCTGGACATTTAGTGTTGACACGGTTTATCGTCGCTTCATTAGTATTTATTTTATATGCATTATGGCCGGGAACGAAAATTCGTCTGCCTGCAAAACAGGATATAGGGAAGATCATGCTACTAGGCTTCGCAGGAATCAGTATTTATCATTTTGGTCTGACCTACGGAGAACAAACGGTATCAGCTGGAACGGCCGGTCTGTTTATCGCAACGGTGCCGATTTTCACTTCGATAATCGCAGTGATTTTCCTAAGTGAGAAAATTAGTCGATTAGGTTGGATTGGAATGGCAATCGGATTATCAGGTGTTGCGTTGATAACGATAGGAAGTTCGGAAGGTGCGTTGGAAGTATCGGTAGGTGCGTGGTTCATTATTATTGCTGTTATTTCTACTTCTATATTTTTTGTCTTTCAGAAACCTTTATTCAACCGTTACACACCTGTCGAGTTGACAGCATACTTCACATGGGCGGGTACTTTGCCGTTTTTATATTTCACCCCTGGCTTGCTAAATGAAATACAAGGGGCTACGCTTGAAGCTACATTATCAACGATTTATATGGGGGTTATTCCAGCAACGATTGCCTATGTAACCTGGTCTACTGCGCTGTCGATTGCAGATGCAGGGGCAGTTTCGAGCCTTCTCTATATAGAGCCAGTCGTGGCGATATTGGTTGCTTGGGTATGGCTACAAGAACTACCGAGTGGATTATCTATGATAGGTGGAGTGATTGCAGTTTTGAGTGTGATTGCTGTTAACTGGGAAGAGATGCGTAGGCGTACAACTTTACAAGAAAAAAGCAGCCAAGCATAAAGCGTGGCTGCTACGCGGTGGATCATCCTTTTGGAATGAACGTATTACAATCTGTTTCGGCTGAGTCTTTTGCTTTTCTTCCTTTTCGTGAAATTACTTTGATTTCATCTGCTCCACATTGGTTACCTGATTCCCAAAAATGACAATTTGTCACTTCGCATAATACGTCTTTTGCCAATTGACCCACCTCCTTTTTACTAGCATATCCAAAAATACTGTATACATACAGGAGATGGAGAAGTAACACATTATGATAATTTTGGAGGAGAGTTTATGGTTACTGTACAAGATATTGCGACACCACGATTACAGAACTATTTGGAATTCGTGCGTGATCCGATTGCTTTTTTTATGCGAGTACAGCCGCTTGGTGATGTGATTTCATTGAAGACAGGCATTTCACCGACGTTTGTGGTCAACAGTCCCGAAGCAATTCGAGAAATCTTAATTCGTCAAGACCAGTCATTTATTAAAGGACGGACAACGACTGTGTTGCAGAGAACAGTGGGAGAAGGTCTTCTGACGACGGAAGGTGAACGGCATGCGACGCAGAAGAAATATATTCAACCAGCGTTTTATAAAGAGGTGATGGAACGTTATGCCTATTCCATCATTGATGAAACAGAGAAGCTAGTCAAACGACTTGAGCATGAAGAGGAAGTAGATATACATACAGTAATGATGCGTTTGACATTGTCGATCATTACACGAACAATGTTTTCGACAAATGTCTCTACAGAGGAGAAAGAGCTTGCAGATGCCGTCACAACAACGATTGAGCAAAGCGTCAAAATTTTATTTAGTCCTGTAATGATTCCATCTTCTGTTCCGACTAAAGCTAACTTGAAACATAAAAGAGCGATACAAACACTTGAGGAAATGATTGACGATGTATTAGTCGCTGCAAAAGAACACCCTGAATGGTTTGAAGATTCGTTGCTTGGCATGATGATGGCAGTGACAGATGAGGCCGGAAACAGATTGCCTGACAAAGAAGTACGTGATCAGATGATGACGATGTTGCTCGCAGGACATGAAACAACGGCAAACTTATTAGGCTGGTTATTTGCTGAAATTGCACGGCTTCCTAAAGTAGAGAAGCGTCTGTTGGATGAATTGAATTCAGCAAACTTGGTAGGCAACCCATTTAATTGGATGCGAGAATTACCGTATACACAGCAAATTATTGAAGAAGGCTTGCGTCTTTATCCGCCTGCTTGGCTGATTTACCGCGAACTTGACGAACCGGTCGAGATGTTTGGAAAATCTTTTAAAAAGGGAAGCACGTTTATGATTTGTCCATATGCGATTCACCGAAATAAAGAGGTGTTCCCTGAACCCGACACATTTGACCCGGATCGGTTTGCGGCAGGTAATAAGTATGCGCCATTTAGTTATTTCCCATTCGGTGGTGGTTCACGCAGTTGTATCGGTTCTCGATTTGCTATGCTAGAAGCGACATTGATCATATCGCTACTTTATAAGAAGTTCATATTCCGCAATATGCGACCACATGCGCCCGTTCCGGAACTATTGATTTCATTGCGGATCAAAGATGGATGGCCGATGAGGTTAGAGAAGCGCTGTTAACCAACGCAAACTAAAAAACAGCGATCATCAAGAGGATGATCGCTGTTTTGCTTTCAGATAAACACTACCGCATCTTTAGGAGTCGACAACTCGACTATGCGCTGTACTTCGTCACCTTCAAGCGTTTCTTCTTTATATAGTGCATTGACTAACTCTTCAAATTGATACGCGTGCTCCTTAATGAGCGTTTCCGTCTTTTTTGCGGCTTGATCAAATAGCATTTGCATTTTTTCTTCACGTTCAGCTTTATTGAAGATCAAAGAAAATCCTTCTTGGAACAATCCAGTATTCACCATACGCTCAAGAATATCTTTGGCCTGTTCCACATCGCCTCCAACTCCGATACTGTGCTCTCCCAAATAGAGACGCTCTGCAATGCCGCCCGCTAAAATCATACTGACTTGATCAAGCAATTCGCTAGCAGTAGATAAATGTAATTCCTTTTGAATAGGGGCTACATAACCGAGTGCTTGACCCCTTGGAATAATCGTCGCTTTTCTTACAGAACCTGGCTTTGTAAGAGCAGCGATGATGGCATGTCCGGATTCGTGAATGGCTACACGACGCTTCGTTTCTTGGTCGCTTAACGTGCGTGCTGTATTTCCAAGGATCGTCCGGTCAATTGCAAAATCCAAATCATGCTTCTCAATTAATTTCCGACCTTCGCGAATAGCACGGCGGCTGGCTGTTTCGAACAAGCTGCATATTTCTGCGCCAGAAAAACCTGAAGTGCTATCTGCAAGTGTATCGAGTGACGCTGCCACATTAGGAGCTAACGTTTTGCCGTTTGTATGGATATCGATAATTTCGCGACGTCCTTTTGTATCCGGCAATTGAACATGAAATGTAAAGTCGATACGCCCAGGTCGCAAGAACGCATCATCCAGCATATCTTTTCGATTCGTAGCTGCAATGAATAAAACACCGTCATTATCATTACCACCGTCAAGTTGAACTAGTAGTTCCGTTAACGTCTTTTCAGATTCTTCTCCACCATGTTCTTTTCGTTTTCCAGCCAACGCATCTACTTCGTCTATAAAGATCACAGCAGGACGTTGTTTGCGTGCATTTTCAAAAAGTGTACGCACTCGTGAAGCTCCAACACCTACAAATAATTCTGTAAAGGCTGCTCCACTAGAAGAATAAAAAGTAGCTCCTATTTCTTTTGCGATAGCTTGAGCTAGTAATGTTTTACCAGTCCCCGGAGGTCCATATAGTAAAATACCTTGAGGCAAAGCAATGCCCATTTCATTTGCCGCTTCAGGGTTTTTGAATACTTCTAACGTCTGTTGGATTTCATCCTTCATTTCTTGAGGAATTCCACCGATATCATCCATTGTGATGTCAGGTAGAGGAGTCGCCTTTGACGCTTGATGCTTCATAGCCGACGCGCCAATATTGAGCTTACCTTTTTTATGAAGAATGAAAAGTGTCAAAAGAGCTGCCAATACAAGCCCACCAAAAATCCAACCGCCCATCGAACTCTCTGCTTTATATTGATACGTTACATTATATTTCTGTACTAAGTCATCCACTAATGTACTTTGTGGACGCACCATCGTGCTGTATGTTGTGTTATCTACAATGATGGATAACTTTCCTTTGGCCGTTTCGTTTAATAAGACACCAGCACCTGATTGTTCAGCAATCAGTTTTTCCATCTGAGCAAATGAAACTTCTTTTCCTCCAGTGGGGAGTAAATAGTTCCAAGTGACACCTGCTGCAATGGCCGTGACAAAGAGGGCTACGACAAAGATCTTTGATGCTAATTTTGAAATAGGCTTCAAGTTCAGCTCCAGCTCCTTTAGTGAATTACCTAAATTATACGTAAAAGTAGTAGTTTTGTATAGTGTGTAAACAGAAAAAATAGTTACAAATTCAAGAACTTGTGAGGAAATACCTAAAAAGACACAAGCGGAAGAAGTAAGTGGCAGTACTACACCCCGAAGCCTACTTCTCACTACCTTCAAAAAGATTACCAACTAAAAAAAGCCCCTACTCGAAATCGTATATACCACGACCTCCAGTGAGGGCTTCCGCTACTCCAATAAAGTGACCTATTTAGGCCGAACATCTTCTAATACAGCAAAACCATCACGAACTTTTATATCTGCAAGCAATTGACCTTTGCGTGACAAATCTTCTAACTGCATACCCGTATTTTCAGCTACATAGAAACGATCAGGGAGAAAGTTTGCGAAATACATTTGATTTTCATCGATATTGTGTTCACCGTAGTAATACATATCACCTTTTAAAAAAAGGCCATCGCTTGGTTTCTTATGTGTAACGGTCTTTAACCCATATACATCTCCTTCTTCTTGTTCTAAAACTGCATATACTGTCAGTCTTCCAGTATCATGTTTGGAGAATTCTTTAATGAGCGCAGGGTCAAGACTTTCTTTGGAGAATTCTTCAATCGCAAATTGAAGACTAACATAATCACCATAAAGAATATCGCGCGGGTCGACAGGTACTGTTTCCAATGTGATGGTTTTACCTGTCTTCACTGTGTATAAAGGTTTCCAAGTCATCGCTAACAGGACGATGATTGGGACGATTAAGGCAATAAGAAATAGATTCCGTTTATTCTTCATGACGTTTCACCGTCTCTCGTCGTGATTTTTCAAACCAGAATCCAAAGCCGATCAGCAGTAAACCACCTATGATGAAAAATAATGACTTTGGCATGAAGTCGTATGAGATATCCGTGTAATAACGATAGATTAACGCGCATGTGATCAAAATAGCTGGTAAGCTGTCTTTCTTCAGAAGGTAAATCAATAAGATAACGAATATAGCGGTGAAGATATAAGGTGCAGTATCACCAAATCGCAAATCATCCCATATGAATGGGAACGTTAGCATCATACCCGTAATTCCAAATAATACGGACCCCGTCCAAGACGACTCTGTACGATACTGTTTGAAAGGTGCGAGTGCGAGAAATACACCTAATACAAAGACAATCAAGACAGAAATCCATTCCTCAACATGGAAGAATTCTAGCATATTGACGATAAAAGCTGCACTAAGCAATACATTCATAACAAACAACGAACTTTTTCTTCTGAATCGCGTTTCATTCATCCAGAACAGTAGAGGAATCAATAGAAGTAGCCAAAAGGGACCGAAGCTTCCAACTTCATACGTTGTGAAAGCACTAAAGCTGTAAATAATAAAAAATGCACTAGCAAATACAGCGAGCAATTGATCTTTTACATAATAGGCAAGTGGCAAGATGCCGATCCCCCATAATAGGAAATCTGTATACACCGTATGTTGTAAATGAAAGCTCTGACCAATTAGGAATATTCCAGCTCCAAAAATGGCAGCCCCGATATAATACATACTGCGAGACGTTCTTTCGTAATTGCTTTCAAGCTTGTATCCTGCGAAGTATGCCAAGACCATGCCGACGATGATTAATCCGAGCTTAAAGAATGGCGTTAGTAAAGCCCAGTTACCTGCGATAAAACTCAGTATTCCGATCCCCACTAATATAGCCCCGAAAGCCAGCAAAATCCTCACGAAATTAGTGCCACCTTTAGATTCATATAGCGAGAGCATTTCGTCGGCATCCGTTTCTTTCATTTTGCCTTGCTTTTGTAGAAAAGAAAACTCTTGGTGCAAGAAAGTCAATTGTTGTTTCGTGACCTTTCTTTTCATACGGATTCCCTCCTTTCATACTAGTTACTAAGTAGACTGATAAATACATAATATGTTACAGAATATCAAGAATGAAAAGGTTCTCACAGAAATTATCTAGTTAAATATAGTATCTCGTATATTTTCTAAAAACACAATAAATACTAGAAAGATACATAATTATCCTTTAATTCCCTATTGACATTCATTTGAGAACGATTATCATTGGAAACATAAAATTAAACTTTGGGAAGTAGGAAGAAATATGAAACAAACACTAGTAACAGCTTTCGCTTTAACAACAGGAATTCTCCTATCAGGTTGCGGGGCAGCTGAAGAATCTGTCGAAAAAACGCCAGTAGCGACTGAAGAAGTCGACTTAACTGCTGAAACAGATGCATATAAAGAATTTGCGCTTGAACAAATGGATGAATTCGTTATAAACACAGAAAAATTTGTCACGGCTGTTAAGGCGGGTGATCTAGAAGAAGCAGAGAGAATCTATCCTGTGGCTAGAATGTATTTTGAACGCTCTGAACCGATTGCGGAAAGTTTCGGAGATTTGGATCCACGAATCGATGCACGTCTGGCAGATGTTCAAGAACAGGGTCAGGGAGAAGAGGAATGGTCTGGCTATCATAAAATTGAGTACGGTCTCTGGGTGGAAAATACAACTGAAGGATACGAAGATGTTGCCGACCAATTGCTTAAGGATGCAAAAGAACTGCGTGCACGTGTAGAAACAGTTGAAGTATCACCTGATTTAATGATCACTGGAGCAGTCGATTTACTGAATGAAGTTTCTACTTCTAAAATAACTGGTGAAGAAGAAATTTATTCTCACACCGATCTATATGACTTTAAAGCAAATATTGAAGGTGCAGAAAAAATCTATGAAATTCTGAAGGGTAAGATGGCAGCGAAAGATCAGCAACTAGTCGATGAACTCGAAACTAAATTCCAAACTATTAATAGTCTACTTGCTGAATATGAAGATGAAAATGGCGGCTATATATCCTATGAAGAATTAACAAAGGAAGATACAAAATCGCTATCAGAAGCGGTAAATCAATTAGGTGAACCATTAAGTATGATGGGCATCGTAACGGAGTGATATTATGACGGACCGAACTGAAGAAAGATTCTATGAAAAGAAAATTTCACGTCGTCAAATGATGAAATATACAGGTGCAGGTGCTGCTGGTGTTGCGATCGGAGCATCGGGTCTTGGCGGTGTTTTCAAAGTGTTTGGAATGGCTGAGGAGGAAGATAATCCACGCTCGAAGAATAAGATTAATTTTTATGGAAAGCACCAAGCCGGAATCGCGACTGAATGCCAAAGTTACATATATTTTGCTTCGTTACATGTCTTGGTGAATTCACAACAGGAATTGATGGATCTTTTTAAAATGTGGACTCCCATTGCTGTACGCATGATGAATGGCGAACAGATTGATGGTCAGACTTCCAATATGCTCATTCCATCAAAAGATACGGGGGAAGTAGTCGGATTAGATGCTTCGAATTTAACATTGACGTTTGGTGTTGGTCCGTCACTATTTGAAAAAGAGTCACTAGGTTTAGCGTCAAAAAAGCCTGCTGAACTGAAAGATTTACCTCACTTCCCGAAAGATCAACTAGATCCTGCATATACAGGAGGAGATATTTGTATTCAAGCATGTGCAGATGACCCGCAAGTTGCGTTTCATGCTGTTCGAAATTTAGTGCGTGCGGCTTCAGGAAAAGTATCATTGAAATGGACACAGGCAGGCTTTAATTCTTACCCAATGAAGGGAAAGAGAAAAGAGACGCCAAGAAACTTATTTGCGTTTAAAGATGGTTCAGTCAATCCAATGGATCCAAAGAATCCGAAATGAATGAAGTTGCTTGGGTTGATGCTGGTCAATCAAAAGATTGGATGACCAATGGCACGTACATGGCTGTCCGTCGAGTGCAGATGCATTTGGAAACATGGGACAGAACAGCACTGCAGGAACAAGAAGCGACATTTGGCCGCCATCGTGATACGGGGGCGCCATTAGGTAAAGAAAAAGAGATGGACGAAGTAGACTTGGATGAAAAGGATGCAAACGGTGCGTATATTATTTCTGAAAATTCTCATGTACGTCTGGCTAAAAAGACCAAACAGAAGATCTACCGTCGTTCATTCTCTTATAGTTCCGGTGTCATGGATTCAACAGGTACATTCGATGCGGGTTTATTGTTTATTTCGTTCCAAAAAGATCCTGAACAATTTATTGCAATCCAAAACAGTTTTGGTCGTAAAGATAAATTAAATGAATATATTACTCATCGCGGCAGTGCGTTATTCGCCTGCTTCCCTGGGATCCAAAAGGGAGGCTTTATCGGTGACTCACTCTTCTCGATTATATAAATGGATTGCAGTACTGTTGATTATTGCATTCATGCCGATTCGTCCAGCAATTGCCGATACAGAAACAAATTATAGTGATCTGTATATTTCTATCAGTGATTCCATTATGCAAACTAAGAAAGCAAACGATGCGGCGGCACTGACATCTTTACGAGAATTCGAAACGATTTGGAAACAACAGAATCTAGAGAGTTCGGAGTACACGTTGGAAATCGATAAAACGTTAAAAAAAGCAATACAAGCTGACTCGGAAACACGCGGAGTGCTATTGAGTTCATTATCTAAGGCGGTACATGAATTGGAAAAGTCGGAAAATCCAGTTGATGAACAAGCAGAGCGAGAAGAATTCGGTAAATTGATGGAACCGGCACTTGCTGAATTGAATCAGGCTATTAAGTTAGGTTCGCTAGAAGAAATCGAAGAGGCGAATCAGCAGTTCATTACTACTTGGACACGCAATGAACGTCCAGTGCGAGAGCAAAGTATTTCAGCATATGGTGCAATTGAAACGAGTATGGCATTCATGAGAATCGCGTTAGCGGAAGAAGAACCTAATCTTGATATGTTGCGGACGCAGTTTGATGAATTAACCGTCACGGTAGACCAGTTCGTCTCTGGGACGTTGAAAGAGACAGCGACTGAGGACTATTCTTTGACAACATTGATTGCACTACTAGATGAAAGCTCAGAATCAGTGCGAAATGGAGAGCTTGTTGAAGCGAAGAAAACATTGAGCGAGTTCATTAAAATTTGGCCGAATGTGGAAGGGGAAGTGCGTACGAAAAATGCCTCTCTTTATACAGAACTTGAAAATGAACTGCCTATGATGATTGGTCAATTGTCTAATAGTGGATATAACCTTGACAAGGCTGTGTATCAGTTACAAAATTTCAAACAGCAAATTGCCTTATTGCAAACGAATAACGGTTTCAGTTTTTGGGATTCAGCTCTGATTTTATTACGTGAAGGTCTTGAAGCGTTGTTGATCATTATGGCACTGATATCATTCTTAACGAATGCTAATCAACAAGCTATGCGTAAATGGGTGTATGTTGGAGTGGGTGCTGGCATGACGCTTAGTGTCGTAGTAGCGATTATGATGTCTACGGTATTGCATTCTGTCACGATTGGCAATGATCGTGAAATGATGGAAGGCTATGTTGGTCTCATTGCTGCAGCACTGATGATCGGTGTGGGGATTTGGATGCATCAAAAATCTACTGTCGCCTCGTGGAATCGTTATATATCTAGACAAATGGGACAGGCAATTTCAAAAGGTAGCATACTCGCTATGGCTTCGGTTAGCTTTCTTTCTGTATTTAGAGAAGGTGCAGAAACAATGGTCTTTTATGCAGGAATTGCGCCAAAAATGTCTACTGCGGAATTTGTGATGGGGATATTGCTAGCTGTTGTCATATTGGTAATCGTTGCGTTCATGCTTATGAAGCTCAGCCATCGAATTCCAATCCATCGCTTCTTCGCAGTGGCGACGATTTTAATTTATGTGCTTGCTTTCAAGATTATTGGTGTCAGTCTGCATACGTTACAGTTGACGAACGTGATCAACACAACGGTACAACCCGGGTTGCCGATTATTGACTTTATAGGTTTTTATCCGACCATTGAAACGATTACGGCACAACTTGGTTTATTAGTCATCATCTTAGTGGCTGCCTGGATACGAAAAGCAGGTAACCGTTCCAACGTACAACTTTCGAATTACTAAACTAGAATGTCCTAGAAGTTATTGTACTTCAACAGGGCATTCTTTTTACGTGTTTCTAAGTTCAAAGTTTTTGTTAATAGTTGTAGTAGGTTAACTAGTGATTTCGAAGGGAAACTGCCCTTTCGAAGTGCAAATCACCACAAGGAAAAACTATCAATCTGTACTATTACTATAGATACCACACTCTGTATTAAAAGCCTACTTGACTAATAGGAATAATCATAATA
This sequence comes from Sporosarcina sp. P18a, assembly GCF_002743135.1. Taxonomy (NCBI): domain Bacteria; kingdom Bacillati; phylum Bacillota; class Bacilli; order Caryophanales; family Caryophanaceae; genus Sporosarcina; species Sporosarcina sp. P18a. The sequence continues at coordinate 90,525 of NZ_PDYQ01000007.1, forward strand.
CAATGATACCATCTTAAAAATAGTTGTCAGTCTAGTCAGATTTTCTGCAACATGAAGCAATAATAAAATAAGAGGTTGCGAGGGTGATGAATATGGCGTTACAAGTATCGAATAGTCCTTTTAGTGAAGAACAAGTAGAATTGCTCAATCGTTTATTACCGAGCATCACAGAAACACAGCAAAGTTGGTTGAGTGGGTATTTAACAGCTGTCAGCACAGCTTCAGTAACATCTGCTAGTGTTGCTGTATTAGAACGTCCAGCTATCAAAATTCCGACGGCAGTAAAAGAAATAACTGTTCTTTATGGCTCGCAAACAGGTAACGGACAGGGAATCGCTGAACAGGCGGCAGCCAAGTTAAAAGAACAATCTTTTGATGTGACAATCCAGTCCATGAATGATTTCAAGCCGAATAATCTGAAGAAAATCGAAAATCTATTACTGATCGTCAGTACGCATGGAGAAGGAGATCCACCTGATACAGCGTTGCCATTCTATGAGTTTTTGCATGGAAAACGTGCTCCGAAACTAGATCATCTCCATTATTCAGTATTGGCCCTTGGTGATAGCTCGTACGAATTTTTCTGTAAAACAGGCGCTGATTTCGATCAGAAACTATCCGAATTAGGCGCAGTTCAGTTAGCTCCACGAGTAGATTGTGATTTGGATTATGATGAGCCGGCAGCGCAGTGGCTATCAGCGGTAGAAGTGTCGTTAGAAATTCAATCTGGCGGTCAATCGGCTGCAGCTAGTGTAGAAGTGGAAAGCCCATCATCTACTCAGTACTCACGCACCAATCCGTTTAATGCAGAAGTACTTGAAAATATTAATCTAAACGGTCGAGGTTCTAATAAAGAGACGCGTCATGTGGAGATTTCATTAGAAGGATCGGGATTGACATATAAGCCAGGCGACAGTGTAGGGATTTTCCCAACGAATAATTCCGACTTAGTCGATGAGATTATTAAGTTAGGAAGCTGGAACGCAGAAGAAACAGTGGAAATCAACTCACAAGGGGAACACCGTGCTTTACGTATCGCATTACTTCATCACTTAGAGATTACCGTAGTAACTAAACCGCTACTTGAAAAACTGTCTAATTACTCTAAGTCAGAAGAGTTGAAGCGACTCCTAAATAAAGAAAATGCGGATGAGCTTCGTGCATATGTCGATGGACGGGACTTATACGATGCATTAACGGACTTTGGACCAGTAGAAGCTTCAGAACAACAACTGGTGGGAATTCTTCGTAAATTGCCAGCAAGATTATATTCAATTGCCAGTAGCCTAGAAGCGAACCCTGAAGAAGTGCATTTGACAATCGGTGCTGTTCGTTACGAAGCGCATGGTCGCGACAGACAAGGCGTGTGTTCTATCCAATGTGCAGAAAATCTTGAGCCGGGAGATACATTGCCGATTTATATCCATAAAAATGATAATTTCCGTTTACCAGCTAATTCGGAAACACCGATTATTATGATAGGGCCAGGGACGGGTATCGCGCCATTCCGTTCATTCATTGAAGAACGCAGTGAAACAGGAGCGGAAGGAAAGTCTTGGTTGTTCTTTGGAGATCAGCATTATGTGACCGATTTCTATTATCAAACGGAGTGGCAAAATTACGTGAAGGATGGCACGTTAACACGCCTCGATGTAGCTTTCTCACGTGATACGGATGAAAAAGTATATGTACAACATCGTATGAAACAAGCGAGTCAAGAACTGTATCAATGGATTGAAGAAGGTGCAGTGATTTATGTATGTGGTGATGAACAGAACATGGCAAAAGACGTCCACGCGACTTTGCTGGAAATTCTTCAACAAGAAGGCGGCAAATCACTTGAAGTAGCCGAACAATTCATCACACAGTTAGTTCAAGAGAAACGCTATCAGCGAGATGTCTATTAAGTAATTTGAAAGGGAGTGTGGAAGCATGTCTTCAACAACAAAACCAATCCATATACAAGATGGAGCACCAAGTGATGTAGAAGAAATTAAAATTAATAGTGATTACTTGCGTGGTAGTCTCATTGAAACGATGAATGACTCTATTAGTTCCGGAATTCCAGATGATGATAACCGTCTGATGAAATTCCACGGCAGTTATTTGCAGGATGACCGAGATCTGCGGGTCGAGCGTCAGCGCCAAAAATTAGAGCCTGCCTATCAGTTCATGATCCGCGTGCGGACACCAGCTGGCTTTGCCACGCCAAAACAATGGCTGGTTATGGATGAATTGGCACATAAATACGGTAATGGAACATTAAAATTAACGACACGCCAAGCGTTCCAAATGCATGGTATTTTGAAATGGAATATGAAGAAAAATATCCAAGCAATGAATGACGCATTACTAGATTCTATCGCCGCTTGTGGTGACGTTAACCGAAACGTCATGTGCAGTCCGAATCCGAATCAGTCATCGGTTCACGCGGAAATATATGAGTGGTCGAAGCGATTAAGCTTAGACTTGTTGCCACAAACAACGGCTTATCATGAAATTTGGTTGGATGAGGAAAAAGTTGTGGATACGGCAGGGGAAGAAGTAGAGCCAATCTATGGCGCGACCTATTTGCCTAGAAAGTTCAAGATTGGAATAGCGGTACCTCCAATGAATGATATTGATGTATTTTCTCAAGACATTGGACTAATTGCGATAGTAGAAAATGAAAAATTAGTCGGCTTCAACGTTGCGGTAGGTGGCGGCATGGGAATGGCGCATGGCGATGAGCAGACATATCCACAGTTAGCACGCTTAATCGGTTTTGTTCCTGCTAATCAAGTGGTGGAGGTAGCGAAGCACTTGATGATGATCCAGCGTGACAATGGAAACCGTTCTGTACGAAAGTATGCACGATTTAAGTATACAATTGATGCTCGAGGACTAGATTGGCTAGTCAGCGAACTTCATAGCCGTCTAGGCTGGGAGTTGGAAGAAACACGCCCTTATCACTTTGATCATAACGGAGATCGCTATGGATGGGTTGCAGCAGAAAATGATCGCTGGAATTATACATTCTTTATTGAAAACGGTCGAGTGCGTGATACAGAAAACTATAAATTGATGACCGCACTTCGTGAAATTGCAGAGATCCACACAGGTGATTTCCGCTTGAGTCCGAATCAAAACTTAGTATTAGGTGATGTAGCGGATTCAAATAAAAAGAATATAGAAGAAATTATTGCGAAATACGGGTTAGAATCACCAACAGAGCAGTCAGCGCTGCGTAAGAACTCTATGGCATGTGTGTCGCTGCCGACTTGTGGTTTGGCGATGGCAGAGGCCGAGCGATATCTACCTTCATTGATCACGAAAATCGAAGGCTTGCTCGACGAGGCAGGGCTAGGGGATGAAGAGATCGTAACGCGTATGACGGGTTGCCCGAATGGTTGTGCACGTCCAGCGATAGCGGAACTAGGTTTCATCGGTAAAGGACCCGGCAAGTACAATATGTATTTAGGTGGCGGTTTTTCGGGACAACGCCTGAGCAAGATCTACCGTGAAAATATTGGAGAAGAAGAGATCTTAAGTGAATTAGGACCTATATTAAAACGTTATGCGAAAGAACGCGATGACGGAGAGCACTTCGGAGACTTTGTAATTCGTGCTGGCATTGTTGCAGAAACTACGGACGGAACCAATTTCCATAAGGTGTAATTAGTTATGTAGAGCAGCTGGAGTAAAATCTAGCTGCTCTTTATCACTTTATGAAATAGAGTGTAGAGATGAATGGTATAGTAAGAAGAATTTCCGAATCTTTTTCTATTTGTGAATGGATAGGCTAATTTGTTTGAGTCATTACACAATACGGTATAATACTAATAGTAGGGAAAGGAGATGGATTTAAGATGAGTTATGAAGAAAATGTAGCTGGTTTTGATAAAATTGATTCGGCTAGAGCAGAGGAATTAGTAAAAGGTGATGGAGAGGCTATAATTTATGTGGGTAAATCCGTATGTCCTTATTGCCAAATATTCGTTGAAAAACTAAATAAAGTAGCCAAAGAAACGGATGCACATATCTATTACGTTAACAGTGTTGAAAACGCTGATATGAAAGGCATTTCTGCTTTCCGAAATGAGTATGACATTCCGACAGTACCTGGCTTCATTTACACAAATGGAGACACTGTAAACGTTAAATGTGATTCCTCAATGTCTGAAGAAGAAATTAAATCTTTCATGAATAAGTAATCAATTTAAAACACTATAAAAAAATCCTTAATTCGCACATGAATTAAGGATCTTTTTTATTTGTATGATTTTTACTGAATGAGCTGTTTTGAAGGAAAGCTTTGCTGCAGTTCGTTCATGAATGTTTGGCGCTCTTCGATATTATGAAGATAAATGGGCTCAATAGCTTCTTTCAGCCATGTCCTACGCTCCGCACGATCCGTTACGTACTGCTTCACATAGTGTCTGACATCTGCCAAGAAATCTAGATAGTCTTCATACCGTTCGTCATACGCTTCCGCAATTTCGGTACGGATTTTTTTGGCCAATGAAGGACTTGCTCCACTTGTCGATACGCTGACGATCAGTTTACCGCGAGTCATGACTGCTGGAATTTGCGCGGTACCTAGTGTTGGATTGGAAGCGTGAACGACTAGTTTACCCGCTTCTTTCAATTGCTTGGCAAGACGATCATTTACAGCTTCGTCATCCGTTACGAGAAAGGTGAGAAAAGCATTTTCAACGTCTTCCCATTCCGCTTCTTTCGTGATAAGCGTAACCGTACCTTGTTGTTCTAATTCTTCAAAAGACGGGTGGAATTCAGGGCTGATAATAGTAGGATGAATACCGAAACGATGTAGGTTGAGTACTTTGTGATACGCGACGTGCCCGCCACCGACTAGGAATATATTTGATTCATCCATGTTTTCAAGCATGATGGGGAACATAGAGACCACGTTTCCTTTCTGTTGCTTCATCGGCCCTTTCATTCAGAATCGCATGAATCACTGGATCATAGCCTAATTCCGAGCATAGATGAATAGCGGTTGTTGTTTTAGTTTTCTTTAGTGTTCGTTCAATTGATTTCATCAAAATACCAGTGAACAATAAATACGGTAAAATATACAGATTCTTAGGCTGATGTTCTAATAACCGTTCAAGTTCATCTTCATAAAAGGGCTCGCAAGCTGCTAGATAACCGACACTGACATGTTGAAGCTTAGTTTTCTCTTGGAAGATCCTTTTAATTTCTGCAAAATCATCTTGCGTAGCAGGATCACTGCTGCCTCTTCCAATTAATAAAATGGATGCATCCTTAGGAATGAATTCTGTTGCTTCATGCAAACGTTCGATTAGCACATTGACCATTCGTTCATCCACACCAATCGGATCACCGTAGTAAACAGGAATATCAGGGTAATTCATCATGACTTCCTGTAGCTCAGTAGGAATATCCACGTTGGCATGACCTGCGCGCAATAACAGAAAGGGTATAGCTATAATTTCTGTTGCACCCCGTGCGATACAGCGTGCAACACCTTCAGCAATCGACGGTTCGGCGAGTTCTAGAAAACATGCTTCCTGGATAGGGGCCGCTTCGGTTTCCATTGTCTTCTCAATAAATGCCAAAGCAGCCTGCTGTCCTTTCTTTACGCGGCTGCCGTGGCAAATATATAGGATTGCTTTCATACTATCGCCTCGTGTAAACGACGTTCTTTACTGGATTCTTCAAACCACTGTAATTCATTACGCAAGCGAACCACTTCACCGATCACGATCATACTCGGATTTTTGACTTCTTCTAGACGTGCCGTTTCCGTCATGGTGGAAAGCGTAGCAGTAACCGTGTGCTGTGTCTCTGTCGTTCCCCAATGAATGAAAGCAACAGGTGTATCTGGATCTTTACCGTGCTGAATCAGTTGTTGTTGAATATACGGAAGATTGCTGACACCCATATAAATCGCAAGTGTATCGATTCCTTTTGCTAGGGCCTGCCATTTATCTGCTTCATCTGCATCTTCTTTACGATGTCCTGTGACAATAGCAAATGAAGCACTGTAATCACGATGAGTAACAGGGATTCCTGCATATGCTGGAGCTGCGATTCCGGACGTAATGCCCGGAATCACTTCGAATGGGATGTGATGCTTCACCACAAACGCTGCTTCTTCTCCGCCGCGACCGAATATAAATGGATCGCCGCCTTTCAGACGTACGACTTGTTTACCTTGCTTCGCATGTTTAACCAATAAGAAATTGATCATATCCTGCTGAACAAAATGATGCTTAGGAAGTTTGCCTACAAAAATCAATTCCACATCGGGCTTCGCATGAGTTAAAATCTCTTGATTGATCAGTCTGTCATAAAGAATTACATCCGCTTGCTGTATAGCTTTCACTGCTTTGACGGTCAATAAATCAGGATCTCCAGGACCTGCTCCAACTAGCCAAACTTTGCCCATTCTACTCACTCCTTAATTAATCCATTTTTTATCGCGTAAGTAGCCGATTAATTGCTCGACACACTCTTCAATCGTATATTGATCAGTTTCTAATGTAAGTTCAGGTTTTACTGGTGCTTCATAAGGCGATGAAATCCCGGTAAATTCCGGAATGACACCGGCACGAGCTTTTTCATATAAACCTTTTGGATCGCGTTTCTCACAAGCCTCAAGGGGACAACTGATGTACACTTCAACAAATTCATCTTCTTCCACTAAACGTCTAACGCTGTCACGGTCTTCTTGGAAAGGGGAGATGAATGCGGTGAATACAAGCTGTCCGCTGTCAATGAATAATTTCGAGACTTCCCCAATGCGACGAATGTTTTCTTTACGTGCTTCATCAGAAAAGCCAAGGTCCTTATTTAAGCCATGACGCACATTATCGCCATCAAGTACATACGTGTTAGCACCAAGATCGTGCAACCGGCGTGCGGCTGCATTGGCGATCGTGGATTTACCAGAACCGGATAGGCCAGTGAAGTAAAGTACTGCGCTATGATGTTTATTTTTTGTCCGTTGTTCTTCTTTTGTGATTAATTGGTCATGCCATACAATGTTTTCTGCCATATCGTCATCCCTCACTTTGCCAGTTCTTTTTCTTGTAATCCTTTGATCAGTACATCAACCACTTCTTTGCGACTGAATTCCGGTGGAGGCAAGATGCCGTTTTTCAACATTTCACGTACTTTAGTTCCTGAAAGGATGACATGGTTTTCACTGGAGTGCGGGCAAGTTTTAGGTGTTGCCATATTGCCGCAAGTTTTACAGAAGAAACTATGTTCAAAGAACAGTAACGTGATGCCGATTTCTTCCGCCGTAAAGTTCGAGAAAATTTCTTGTGCTTCGTAAGTGCCATAATAATCTCCAACTCCTGCATGGTCACGGCCGACGATAAAGTGTGTACAGCCGTAATTTTTACGCACAAGGGCATGGAAAATTGCCTCGCGTGGTCCTGCATAACGCATTGCGGCAGGGAAGACAGCCAACTTCACACGATCTTCAGGGTAGTAGTCACGCAGTAATACTTGATAACTCTCCATCCGTACATCAGCGGGAATATCGTCAGACTTTGTTTCACCAACTAGCGGGTTGAGCAATAGTGCGTCTACGATTTCGAGTGCGGTTTTTTGAATATACTCATGCGCACGATGCACAGGATTACGCGTTTGGAATCCGACAACCGTCTTCCAACCATTATTTTCAAATGCTTGACGAGTTTCAGAAGGATCAAAATAAAACTCAGCAAAATTTTTCTGTTCTATTCGTCTAATCAGTTTAATCGGTCCGCCAAGATAGATGTGGCCACGATCAAGTAATTTCGCTACACCTGGATGTGCACGGTCAGCTGTCTTATAAACTTTTTCCGCTTCAATTTGTTGATCAGGTTCGAAGATATCCGTAATTTCAAGTGTGCCGTATATATCACCTTGATAGTCGAGTAAAACCGTATCGCCTACGGAGTAAGCCGAACTGTCTTTTACAGGTAGTGTAATAGGTAAACTCCATATCGTACCATCCGCAAGACGAATATCATTGACGACAGCGTGATAATCTTCAGAAGTTAAAAATCCAGTTAGCGGGCTGTATGCACCCGTTGCGATTAATTCCAAATCACTTACTGCTGTGGCATCAATTGAGACTGTTTTGTGCAATCCCTTAGTGGAGAGAGTGGGATCATATAAATTAACTAAATTACCGCCATGTGGTTGTATTGTTGTCATTTGTAAACACCTATCCTTTTCATTTTAATAAGTCATATAGAAATACTAGGCTTTAAGTTAAAAAATTTACGTATGCAGTCCACATTCTGTTTTACCACTACCAGTCCAGCGTCCAGAACGCATGTCTTCTTCAGTAAAAGCTGGTTTTGTACAGTTTGCGCAACCAATACTCGGGTAACCTTGATCATGAAGTATATTATAGTCCAGTTCATTTGTGTGGGCGAAACGCCAAACATCTTTCCATGTCCAATGAATAAGCGGACACACTTTAATTTTCTTGAAACGGTTATCTAAATTCAGATACTCCGTAGATTTTCTCATTTCAGATTGTTCCCTACGTAATCCTGATATCCAAGCAGTGGAAGGTGCAATCGCTTCTTCCAATGGTTTTATCTTCCGCAAATCACAGCATTGGTTCGGATTGGTTTTCCAGAGATCTAAACCATATTGATCTGTCTGTTCTTCAATAGTCAATCCAGGTTGTTGCAAATGGATTTGAAGCTGAGGATAACGCTTCTTCACTTTTTCTATCGTGTCATACGTTTCTTTAAAATGATAATTGGTGTCTAAGAAAACAATTTTGGCATCGGGCTTCACGCGTGAAATTAGTTCAATCAATACAATTCCTTCAATACCAAAGCTACAAGCATAGACTAGCTTTTCTCCGTAGTGATCATAAGCCCATCGCAACACTTCGGAAGCTCCTTTGGTCTCGGAGTCTGCTTTAAACTCTGGTAAGACCGGTGCATCTTTCCACGATTCAAATGTGACCATTTTATCCCCCCGCTAACTGTTATATTATTAACAGTTTACCAGACAATTAAAAATAGTCAATGCAAATTAGAATAGTAGGGATTAAAATTTATTTGCGTAAATAGTAGAGCCTATCTATTCGATGTAAGGTCCGTTGCATAGTAATTTATAACCGATAATGGATAGTATTTTTTAAAACAGCTTTTCTTAAGGGGTATAAAGGACGTTTCGTATAGGACTAGCAGTGTAAGTAGAGAGTTCATTATCCTCACTTTGGCGCAAGTAGATAGCTCATCGCTACGTCTGCGCAACAGGCATGGCTGGATAGTGGTTCTGCCAAAAAGATTTCTAGTTTCGGTACGTACTTCGCGGCAGTATATTGAAAGAATTTAATGCTAGTCACACTTCATTACAGGAGAAAACTCGTAAAAGACCAATATCCACTTAGGGCGAAGATCAGCGGTGCCTACCTGCGTCTATTTATCTTTTTACTTTTCATGTCAAAAGGCAATTGGTATACTTAATAGTAGCAAACCATTAAAACTAAAGGAAAGAGTGTGCACTCAATGGGTCGTAAATGGAATAATATTAAAGAAAAGAAAGCGTCTAAAGATGCGAACACAAGTAGAATCTATGCAAAGTTTGGCCGTGAAATATATGTGGCAGCAAAATCAGGAGATCCAAGTCCCGAATCGAATCAAGCACTGAAATTTGTACTGGAGCGTGCAAAAACGTACAGCGTACCAAAAGCAATCATCGACCGTGCAATCGAAAAGGCAAAAGGTGGCGGTGAGGAAAACTTTGATGAACTTCGTTACGAAGGATTCGGACCGAATGGCTCAATGGTCATCGTGGATGCGTTGACAAATAACGTCAATCGGACAGTTTCCGAAGTGCGTGCGGCATTTGGTAAAAATGGAGGCAATATGGGCGTGAGTGGTTCTGTAGCTTATATGTTTGATCCCGCTGCGATTATCGGTGTAGAAGGCAAAACGGAAGAGGAAGTATTAGAGTTATTGATGGAAGCAGACGTTGACGTAAACGATATCGAGGAGGAAGATGGGCAAGTAGTTGTATACGCTGATCCTTCCCATTTCCATGAGGTGCAGGAAGCATTCAGTCAAGCAGGTATTACAGACTTTACTGTAGCAGAGTTGTCCATGATAGCTCAGAATGAAATTTCATTAGATGCAGAAGCGCAGGAACAGTTTGAAAAAATGATTGATGCACTCGATGATTTAGAAGATGTACAACAAGTTCACCATAATGTTGAATTAACATAAAAAACAGCTGTTCCATAAGGAGCAGCTGTTTTTTATGTATTACTTTACGGTGACCTTCCATCCATCAGTCGGTTCTTCAGTGCAATCTACACAAGTCGGTAAAAAGACGAAAGACCAGGGCGTTGCTGCGAAAGGTGGAATATCGAGGGACAATGAAAATGTCTCCTCAGCCGCTGTTTCTCCACGTTCATTTACTACACATACTGTAGCTTCACGGATAGATAATAATTCATCGCGATTATTTTGCAAAAATACCGTAGCGACTATTCCTCCATTACGTTTTCTCTTTATCAGTATAGGTGTAGCTGTAAATTCTTCATGTACAGTTCTTTTAGTTTCAAATTGATAAATAAAAGCCTGTTTTTGTTGGTCTGATAAAGTAGCTTCCCACGTTTTTTCAAACACAATATGCATAGGATAGACCCCCTTTCTCCTATATCGTTCCCTAGATATTGATATTTAAGTCCTATTATATCACAGAATAATAATAAATATTAATTACGACTTAATTCTCTTGTATAAGATATATATTTCGTAGTGTTCGGAATTGTCGCTGATTACTATACATAAAATGAAGTAAATTATCGAATGATGTATACTAGAATAGAAATATAATTATAAAGGGAGAGAGTCGTATGATACGTGTATTATTCGTTTGTCTCGGGAATATTTGTCGCTCACCTATGGCAGAAGGTGTATTTCGTAAGATGATTCATGATGAACGATTGGAGAATCACATCGAAGTAGACTCGGCAGGAACAAGCGATTGGCATGTCGGGAAAGCTCCACATGAAGGAACGCTGTCCAAACTGGCGGAATTTCAAATTTCGGCAGATGGGATGGCTGGACGTCAGTTGAACATAAAAGATGCAGGGGAATTTGAATACATTATTGGAATGGATGAAGAAAACATCCGAAATATTCATAACATATTTGGTGATCATGACCACCAGCGTGTGCTCCGTTTTTTGGATTTGACTAGTCATCAAAAAGACGTTCCAGATCCGTACTACACGGGTGATTTTCAGGAAACATATGACTTGGTGCTTGAAGGTTGTCAGGCATTATTGGAACTTATAAAAAAAGAGGCATCCTTTAAATGAAGATACCTATCCTATATGAAGATAACCATCTCTTAGTCGTGGAAAAGCCGGTCAACGTACCGGTGCAAAAAGATGAGAGCGGAGATTTAGACGTATTGACTATATTAAAGCAAGATATTAAAAGACGTTATCAAAAACCGGGAAATGTATATCTTGGCTTAGTACATCGTCTTGATCGTCCGGTTGGCGGTGTGATGGTATTTGCTAAAACATCCAAAGCAGCATCTCGTCTATCTGATCAGCTTCGTCGTGGCGTCATTGAACGGAAATACTTAGCAGTTCTCCGCGGTGTGCCTCGAAAAAAACAATCTACTCTTCAGCACTATTTATACAAGAATCGTCTGAAAAATCAAGTGTATAGTGTGAAGCCAAATCATCCAGAAGGGAAAGTAGCTAGTTTGGAATATCAGGTACTTGATAAAAAAAATGATCGCAGCTTGGTAAGTGTACGTCTACATACAGGACGTTCACATCAAATTCGAGTACAAATGGCCACAGAAGGCCATCCACTCTATGGTGATCAGAAATACGGAAGTTCAATGAATAAGCGTGGCGAACAGATTGCGTTGTGGGCGCACAAACTAGAATTTGAACATCCGACAACAAAGGAAATGATGCAATTTACCTCGGAAGTACCGCGAGTTTATCCTTGGGAATTATATTCTACTCATGATCAAGTTTATAAAACGTATGGTTAGTGAAGAACGGTCCTTTCTTGACTTACGAATTCAGTACAACTACACTAAATGGAAAAACGTCTGTTGGAGGAATATATGAGTAAGCATTCTTTTATCCCGATTATTGTCGGAACTAATATTAACGCCTATAATATGGCGATTTCATTTCATGAAGAATATGGCATTAAACCTGTAATTGTAGGTAGAGAATCATTGCCTTTCACAAGCTATAGTACAATTACAGATATCCAGGAATTACACCCAGGTTTGCATGACCCTAAAGTATTCGTCCAGTTTTTACGTGAAATTGCTAAAAAGTATCGCACGGCTGATCAGAAATTAGTGCTTGTCGGAACAGACGATCTATATGTCCGTTTGATTATTGAGCAGCGAGAAGCTTTGAAAGAAGATTTCTTGTTCAATTATATCGATGAAGAAATTATGAATGCCGTCTATATTAAGAAAAACTTCTATGAATTATGCGCGAAGCATGGAATAGATACACCCTCTACATACTTCCATTCATGTGTATCTGATGAACCATTTACAGAGGAAGTACTGTTCCCGGTCATCATCAAGCCTAGCGATGGTGTTCAATACTATCGCCATCCGTTTGAAGGGTTGCAGAAGATCTATAAAGTTGATACATATGAGGAAATCAATCGCATTATCCAAATGGTAAAAGCCAGTGGATACACAGAAGATCTGATTATCCAAGATTTCATTCCAGGCGATGATACGTATATGTGGGATGCTGTATATTACGCTGATCAGCATGGTAAAGCGCAGTTAATCACATTGGCCCAGGTGGTATTACAAGAACGTGCGATGACGGCGATCGGAAACTATACAGCATTGATTACGCGGTATGATGAAGAAATTATGACGAAATTAGCTAACTTCCTTGAAGCGATTGGCTATGTCGGTTATGGGAACTTCGATTTGAAATACGATGAACGCGATGGCAAATTTAAAGCGTTTGAAGTGAATATCCGTCAAGGGCGTTCAAGTTATTATATTACGCAATGCGGTGAAAATATGGCGAAGTATTTAGTCGATGACTTAGTATACGGGAAAGAAAAATCCCTTACATATCTAGATGATCATTTCCTATTTACTGTCGTACCGAAAGCAGTATTAAAAAAGTTTGTCGATAATCCGCCTATGGAAAAAGAGATTCGGTCACTTATCAAAGCAGGAAAGTATGGTAATCCTTTATTCTATAGTAAAGATAAACATATGAAGCGTAAATTGTATTTACTGATGCGCCAAATCAACTATTACAAGAAATATAAAAATGCTGTTGAAGAATAAAACATCCCTGCCTACGCGCAGGGATGTTTTACTTCACTTAACTAATTAGCTAAATCGATCAACAAGGTCGTGCATATTCTCCGCTTCTGTATGAAGATCGAGGGAAGCGTGCATAATCGTGCTGATTGCAGCTTTTTGTTCATCGATGGATGCATTGACTTGTTCGGTAGCAGCAGCTGATTCAGTTGCGACAGCTGCAATTTGATCTATTGCTTGAACAACGTGTTGTCGATTTTCATCCATACTATTCATATCATTTTCCATAGTCTTCAATAGCGATGTGATGTTGAGAATGGAATCGGATAGTTGTTCGAAAGCATTTTTAGTTTCCAGAATCGTACCTTCTTGATGACTTGTCAAATCTAATGTGTGTTTCATTTGGTTCTCGGCAGTCATCGTATCTTTCCTAATATGCACGAGCAGATCGCGAACTCTCGTAGTTGCCTCGTTTGTGTCTTCAGATAAATGACGTACTTCATTGGCTACTACAGCGAATCCTTTTCCATGTTCTCCTGCGCGAGCGGCTTCAATACTAGCGTTTAATGCTAGTAAGTTCGTTTGCTCTGAGATCGAGGAAATCGTTTGGACAATTGCTTGTATTTCATTCATTCTAGATACAAGTTGTGAGAAGTTACCTTGTAAGTCGTTAATGACGATGTTGAAATTCTGAGAGTTTTCTTCCAAAGTCTCTGCCTTTTGCATACCTGAACTTTGTAGAGTGTTCATGCTATGCATTTCCGTCACAACGTTTTCGTATTGCTCTGATGCATTGGAAATCAATGTGGATAATTGACTAACTTTTGTAATCGCGATATCTGCTTCTTCGGATTGCACAACTGCCCCTGAAGATACTTCAGAAATAGCGCTATGAATTTCGTCAGCCGATGCGGTCGCTTCTTCCGTGATTGCGCTAAGTGTTTCGGAAGATGTTCTCATACGATCTGAAGAAAGTCTTGTATGACCGACCATCTCATTCAGATTATTTTTCATCGTATTAACATTTTCAGCTAAATGACCAAGCTCATCACGTGAACGGATCGGAATGTCTTCTCCGGATAATTTACCTTGCGCAATTTCAGCCGTAATGTGGCGGATATTCTTAATATAGGATGTTAGACGTCCTGAGAAGATTGAGAATAAAGTAACACCCACTATGACAGAAATAATAACTGATAGTAAGGTATACCATAAAACATTTTTCGCTCCAGCATTAAAGTCTACTAGGTAGGTTCCCGCCACTACAATCCATCCCCAATTTGGATCTTGTAGGCTGTACGTGATTTTTGGCGCTTCAACATTCAAGTTACTTGGCAACGGCCAGTCATACTGTACATAACCACCTCCGCTTTTAGCTTCTGAGATTACTTCTCGAATGAAGTAACGACCATCTTTTGTTTTGGCTTCATAGAGACTTTCTCCTTCTTTCTGCGGATGTACGAGCAAAGTGCCTTCCTCATCCACTACGTAAAAGTAGAAGTTCTCCCCGTATTTCGCTGGGTTTTCTAAAGATCGAGTACCGTCAGTGGCCATAGGTCCCATAATTTTGTCTTTAGCCCGTTTTTGGGCGTTCTCTAAACTTATTGTACCGTTCTCTACTTGAACATTGAGCTCGTCGATCAAGTCTAGGATCGCATACGTTCCGTTCTGTAACCCCATTTCTCCAACAGATTCAAGTTCTTGCTTTGCTACGAAGTAATTGACAATACCAACAGCTAATAATGGAATTAAAATAACTAGTGCTGCAAGCGCTATCAACTTGTTACGTACTGAACCTTTCAATATGTAATGCCCCCTTTTGCATGTTTGCTATATGAAACCTTTCTACCCTTTTTATAGTATAGGCTATTCTAATTAATAACGGAATAGCTTGTCTCAATTAATAGTAATTTATTACTTAATTTTCAAACTCCGTTGGTAAATGACAGGGAAGTACTCTTCGATTCTTGACTTGAAAAATACAGTAGGCTACACTTAATAGAGCTGTGGCTGTGCGGTTCTTTAAGATTTTCAAACGATTAAAACGGAAATTGTACGGAGTCATAGTAATGTAAGGAGTGTTCGAGCAGTGCCGATTTTAGATAAAAGCAATGCGGAAGATGTAAAAAGATATGAAACGTTTATGAGAAATTCTCCATTTCGTTCAATTACACAAGATCCCAATTGGGCAAATGTGAAAGACGACTGGGGTAATGAGCAAGTATATGTAGAACGGGACGGAGAAATTGTAGCCGCTATGTCCTTATTGATACGGAAAGTGCCAGGCGGATTTTCATTACTATATGCACCACGTGGACCTATTTGCGATTTACATAATCAGAAGTTGGTTGCAGAATTGATTCAAGAGGCAGAGGTGCTTGTAAAAAAACATAAAGCCTTTGCATTAAAAATGGACCCAGAACAACTGTATACAGATGAATTGGACAAGCTATACCGTGATGCGGGTTACATAGTACGCAACGAAGGCGCGGGTAAAGAAGATTTAATACAGCCCCGTTATAATATGATTGTTAAATTGACTGACGAAGATGAAGATTCTTTAATGCTTAAGTTCCGTAGCAGAACGAGAAGTAAAATCCGAAGCTCTGCACGTAAAGGTGTGGAGATTTCCTATTCACGCAGTGATGAATATTTAAAGAAGTTCTTTGAAATTCATGAAGAAATGTCTGTTCGTAATCAGATCTCCATTCGATCATATGATTATTTCGTCAAAATGCGAGAAGCATTCGATGATTTACGCATTTATATAGCAAAGCACGAAGACGACTATTTAGCTGGTGCTATAACTATTAATTATAATGGGAAGTTGTATTACTTATATGCCGGCAGTTCCAACACGAAGCGCAATCTAAATCCAAGTTATCTAATGAACTATGAAATGATGAAGTGGGGATTGGAAATCGGAGCGGAACAGTATGATCTTGGTGGGGTATTCGTACTCGACAGTGAGCAGGATGGCTTATATAATTTTAAAAACAGTTTTTGTCAGGTGGACGGAGTGACAGAATTTATAGGTGAAATCGATAAAGTATACAAACCGTTCATTTATAACCTATTTGTAAAAGTAGTGCCTAAAATTCAGAAGTTGAAAAAGAAGCTTCAAAAAAAATAACCGGTTGAAATCCTCAACTATAGAAAAGAGTGAACCGAATGAATTTTTTAGATGAGCTGAATGAATCTTTACGCACAAAATGGAAATTTAAACAACCTATGCCGATTCAGTCTCAAATGATACCCGAGATGTTGTCTGGTAAAGATATAGTAGCGGAATCACCAACAGGGACAGGTAAAACACTTGCCTATACATTACCTGTGATTCAAATGGTTGATGGGAATCTACCGAAGACACAAGCGTTAATCATCACACCATCACAAGAGCTGTCCATGCAGATCGTCAATGTGATACGCGAGTTGGTGGAAGGTACTCCAGTTACCGTAACACAGCTGATTGGCGGTGCAAACATGCAACGTCAAGTCGAAAGACTGAAGAAAAAACCGACAATTGTAGTCGGTACACCAGGCAGATTAAATGAACTAGTAAGAGAAAGAAAGCTGAAAATGTATGATATAAAATACTTGGTTATTGATGAAGGAGATCAACTTCTGTCGCGCGAATATCGAGTACTGGTGAAAAGCTTGATTGAAGCGGCAAATCCTGAACGTCAGTTGGCCGTTGTGTCCGCTACAATTACAGATGAAATCGAACTAGTAGCTAAGCAAATGATGAAGGATCCAATTCGTTTACAAGTCAATGCGGATGAGATTCCAAATAGTGGTCAAGTAATTCATTCCTACGTAAAAGTGGATGAACGCAAAAAGACCGATGTACTTCGAGGAATCTCTGCAATATCAGGCGTGCGCGCATTAACATTCATGAATAATGTAGATCAATTACGCATGAAAGAGCTAAAACTACTTTACAATGATGCACCAATTGCAGTCCTTTACTCTGATATGAAGAAACTAGATCGCCAGAAAACGTTAGAAGACTTCAGAAAAGGTACTATTCGTATACTGATTGCAACAGACTTAGCAGCGCGAGGATTGGACATCGAAGGGTTGACACACGTCATCCATGTCGACGTACCGCACACGGCTGAGCAATACGTGCACAGATCAGGAAGAACGGGCCGTGCAGGAGCAGATGGAGAAGTCCTAACACTCCTATCTTACTCGGAAGAACGCGACTACCGTAAAGTTTCCAAAGGCATCAAAACCGTTCAAAAAGTTTGGTACAACGGACAACTGATCGAAGGAAACTCCAAAACAGTGGAAGAAATGAAAAAAGCGGCACCAAAGAAATCAAAGCCGAAAGTTAAGAAAAAGAAATAATAAAACGAAACATCCAAACGATGATATGCAAAGACTGAGGACTGCCCGGGTATGAGGAGGCTTTTCTTCAGTCTTTTCTTTTTACTACTATATCTATTAACCAAAACTTTGTAACATAAAAATGAGTGTGCACGGAACCGTCCGCACACACTCATTTCCACTATCAATCAAGTTGAGTCAAAATTATAGGCTGATCTTTCGTCACGACAATCGTATGCTCAATTTGGGCAACTAATGACTTATCAGGCGTAACAAATGTCCAACCGTCATCCAATTCAATCACATGCTCAGCCGCCTGCGAAACGAATGGCTCCACTGCCAGAACCATACCATCCTTCAATAATGTTTTATCCCAAGGATCATAATAATTCAGAACATGCTGAGGCTCTTCGTGAAGAGACGTACCAATTCCGTGACCGGTTAAATTTTTAATCACATGTAAGCCATGATCTTTCGCCTCGCGCTCCACAGCTTTACCGATTTGATTCAAACTAGAACCTGCTTTTACTTTCAATAACGCGCGGTCCAAAGCTGATTTTGCTACATCGCATAACTTTTGTTTTTGCTCGTCAGGTGTACCTGCCACGAATGAAATACCCGTATCTGCAAAATAGCCGCCAGCTGATCCGGAAACATCTATATTCACAAGATCACCGTCTTGGATCTCGTAGCTTCCTGGAATGCCATGCGCTACTTGATGGTTGACGCTGATACATGTATAGCCAGGGAAGTCATACTGGTCGATAGGAGCAGAAACCGCACCTTTTTCAGCGAACAGACGACCTGCCATATCATCAAGTTCTTTCGTCGTGATGCCAGGTACCGTAGCTTCTTTCAACGTTTCACGGATTTCTGCAACAATTTTACCTATTGCCCGTAACCCCTCTAATTCTTCATCATTTTTTACAATCATGTTCACAAGTCCCTTCTTCCGTACAATTTATTCAATTCTACTATATCATACTTTATTATTGTTTTTTTAATGATTAGCTTGTTCATTCCATTCCTTATTTCAGGACTTTTACACCTTGATAGACATTCCAAATCAAGACGATTACAAACAATAAACTATATAAAGTGATGAATAAAACAGGAATGAATCCCCAGAACATCATATTGCTGTTTGCATTTATCATACTATCAGGATTAAAGGAAAAGATCGAAAAGGACATAATAATGAAGCCAGCAATTAGTAATACCATAGGGATGATATGTGAAACGAGTGCCTTTTTTGCATGACGGCGAACTTCGAATTCATCCGCAACGAAATAAATGATGATTGGCAGTAGAAGGGGGGCGAAAAAGACACTAAAATAACTAAGTGATGACAATAACTTTGAATTTGACATAGCGTAACCTCCACTCTTTAGCATGATAGTCCACACTCTAACCTATACCCTAGTTTACGGTATAATCACGAAAAAAACACGGCTGCCTAATTGGCACCGTGTTATAATTGTTTGGGCTTTGAAAAACGCTGACCCATAAATAGTATAAAACCAATTACCGCGGAAAGAAATAAAGCGGCTGTTGAAACAAATAGTTCATCGGTTCCATTTTTTATTGCAATACCGATGAAAGACCAAATGATAATTAAATTAAACATAGAGTCATGGTAGTGATACATAAAATGTAGGGCAATCGCTGTAGTTAGAGTCAAGAACAATACTGTCCATAGTGGATCACTCAAACCCCATCCTGTCCAATCGTGGAATTTGAAAGCATAGTTAGAATTCGCGATGACAGCGATGAAGATCCATGCCATGTAAGCCGAGATCGGAAGTCGTTCGCGATCCGTTCCCTCTATTTTTGCATAACTGAAATACAACATGAGTAAACAAATTAATAAAGCAATTACGCTGACGATGGCCCAATAATAATAACTATAATGCCATAATAATAGCCATGCGATATTTAAAAAACAGCTGACCGAGAACGAGATTGCACGTAAATTGGCGACAGATGATGAAAGTCTAGCTACTGTTTTGGAAAACATGTATAGCCAACAGACAAGTAACAAATCTAGCACTATCCAAATTGAAAAAACGTACTCTGCAGGCATGAATAGAACCGGTACCCGATTAGCAATTTCCCAAGTAGTCAGTCCGTTAAGTGGGATTAAATTTGCAGCGATATGAGTTCCAATCATGATGAGTAGCGAAAGTACCATCAAAATAATTCTTAGCATGATAAAATCCTCCTGAACAACAGTATACAGAGAATACGGATCGATGGAGTGGGAAAGTATGAATTTTCCTTTACAAATGAGAAAATGTGGCATTCTATTGTCTTGTACATGTAAAAAATCTATAATAAGAACTAATGAATTCAGATAACTAGAACTGATTCTTCATTTCATTCGCACCGATTGGATAAAGTAGAAGATAAGAACAGAATGCTTCGAAAAGGATGAGGACAAATGATTTTACTCGAAGGGGAGCAATGCTACCTACGAATACTCACGGAAGATGACGCGTACCAATTCACCCAGCTACTTATTGCCAATAAGGAATACTGGACAGAATTTGAACCAAGACATGATAATACGTACTACACAGTAGCAATGCAGCGAGATAAAATTCGGGAATCTCTTTATCAAATGCGTGACCGACGAGAGTACAACTTCGGAATTTTTGATTCGGAAACAAGTATGATTATTGGCCAAATTTCATTGTATAGTATTAAACGGTTACCGTTTTCCAGTGGTTTTGTGGGGTATTCCATTGATCAACGGCAAACTGGAAGAGGTATTGGTACTGAAGCAGTCTCACTCATTAATCAATTTGCGTTTGAAAAAGTGAATCTGCATAGGGTGGAAGCATATGTATCTCCTCGTAATGTAGGTTCAGTGAAAGTATTGGAAAAAGCACAATTCCAGCGTGAAGGATTATTGCGTCAATTGCTGTTCATTAATGGTGTGTGGGAAGATCATTATATGTATGCCATTGTGGAAGGGGATTATTGAAAGGGTAAGACCCTGTTGGAAAAGTGGATGATTATATGGAAAAACCGGCTCTTCGAATAGAAGATGCTGGTTTTTCTTGATTTTTGAGGTTTGGTGGCGGTGTGGACGTGTTTCGCTCAACGTTTGGTGTAAGCGCTCATAGTTCATGACTATCCGCTCTATCAAACGGGATACCTGCTCTATCAAATCAGTCAACCGCTCTATGTCACCTGGAAACCGCTCATACCCTCACCCCGAGCGCTCACAGTCGACCCGGAACCGCTCTAAAGCTCCTAAAGCCCATCCCTCCATCAGTAAACAAACCGGCCCTTCACGTAGAAGAGGCCGGTTTTTCTTAAAGCTATTTTACTGAGACAATTCTTGTGCTTTGTAACCATCTTCAATAACGTCCAGCTTGCCGTTTGCAGGGTCGATTACAAGACCATGCACATTTACGTCGGTTGGGATGAGAGGGTGGTTACGGATGGCGTCCACACTCTTTTTCACGCTCTCTGTCACATCGCTGAAACCGTGCAACCATTTTTCCATCTCGATTCCGGAATATTTCAATGTTTTGAACATGTTTGGATCCACACCGCGGTCAATCATATTTCCTATAATGTGATCCGTGTTGATAGAGCTCATGCCACAATCATGATGACCGATGACATAGATTTCATCTGCTTGTAATTCATAAACGGCAACTAACACACTTCGCATCAGGCCGCCGAAAGGTGATGTAATAATCGCACCAGCACTTTTAATGATTTTAGCGTCGCCATTTTTCAAGTTCATTGCTTTAGGGAGAAGCTCGATTAATCTGGTATCCATACACGTAAGGATGACAATCCGTTTATTAGGAAATTTCGTAGTGGAAAATTCCTCATACTTTTTTTCCTCAACGAAGCTTTTGTTATAAATCATAATTTCGGATAATGATGTCATTGCTATAATCTCCTCCGTACTGTTTATAGTATGTAAAAGAAAAGAGTCGCCATTTTAGGCAACTCTAATCATGAAATCCATTTCCATTCAAACTGGAATTGAAAAATTAGTTTCTACCTTCTGGTTTCGGATCAATAGTAATGGAGTCGTTTGAATCCATTGATCCAGATAAGAAGTGCATCGTAAACAAGGATGCAAGTCCAAGAACAACCATGTAACCGATAACTGTTGTATACATTAAAGCCATTTGAAAGCCCCTCTTTCTGAAATGTATTATGTTCTCTTATCTATTATACATGATTTTCAAGAAAATATTAAGAGCTACTGTAAACTTCGAATGAAAAGTGACGGATTTTAGAATGCCCAATTGCCTTTACGGAAAACAGGTTCTACTGTTCCATCTTCTAGTATTCCATCAATATCCATCTTTTCGGATCCAATCATGAAGTCGACGTGTGTCAAGCTTTGATTCAATCCATTAGCTTGTAGCTGTTCGGAATCCATTTCTTTCCCACCGTCTAGGCAAAATGCGTAAGCACTTCCAATGGCCAAATGATTCGAAGCGTTTTCATCAAATAATGTATTATAGAATAACACATTCGAATTAGAAATAGGTGAGTCATGCGGAACTAGTGCTACTTCGCCAAGGAATTGTGAGCCTTCATCAGTATCGACAAGTTGTTTCAGAATTTCCTCGCCTTGAGTAGCTGTAACGTTTGTGATTTTGCCATCTTTAAATTGAAGCGTGAAGTCCTCGATAATTGTTCCTGCATAGCTAAGTGGTTTAGTGCTAGTAACAGAACCATTCACTCCAGTTTTCAACGGTGCCGTAAAGATTTCCTCAGTTGGCATATTGGCCATGAATTCATGCCCAGCCTGATTGACACTACCAGCCCCGCACCATAAGTGCTTTTCCGGTAATTCTATTGTTAAGTCGGTGCCTGGAGCTGTATAATGAAGTTTGCGGTAATGTTTACCATTCAAATAATCTACTTTTTCATGCAAGTTTTCATTGTGCTTTTTCCATGCCTGCACTGGATCTGGCTGATCAGCCCTTACAGCACGTAAAATAGAATCCCATAGAGCGGGTACTTGTTCTTCCGTAGGTAGTTCAGGGAAAATTTTAGCTGCCCATGCTGTCGAAGGTGCAGCAATTACTGTCCAACTGAATTTATCTGCCTGCATAGCTTGGCGGAACTTGCTAAGCGCAGTGCTGGAGGCTTTCTGATTATCGCGAATTCTACTGGATTCGATACCGTTTAATAAGTCAGGGTCTTGCGATACGATTGACATGAAAGCAGCGCCTTTTTCAGCTAGCTGTTCACGCTCCATCTGTTTCCACGTAGGGAACTCGGGAAACGAATCCGCTGGTGCTTTTTCATAACGTAGACGTGTGACGACATCATCGATCCAATCTACGAAGACTTGTCGTGCTCCTGCATCATAAGCTTTTTCAACAATCAATCGAACAAATGAAGTATTTTCAGTAGAAGCGCTGATGAATAGATATTGGTCTTGTTGAATATTTACACCCACCTTTACAGCTAAGTCGGCATAATTGGAAAGTTGATTTTGAAATTGATTCATCATGACATCTCCTTATTACGTAATGTGACAATTCTAACAAGTGAAGTTCACAGTTCGCAACGATAAAGCAATCGGGATAGGATGAAATACTCTTAACTCCCTAAGAATAGTCGACAGTTTTCCCTAAACAACGTCAGAAATCAACCGAAATAATAAGAAGAATGTAGTATTTGGAGGCTTTATACATGGATTTATCCACAATTGTAGGTTTAGTATTAGGATTTGCAGCTCTCCTCGTCGGGATGACGCTTAAAGGGGTAACGCCCGATGCATTACTTAACCCGGCCGCTATTCTAATCATCATAGCAGGAACGATTGCCGCTGTTGTCATCGCATTCCCGATGAATGAATTAAAAAAGGTACCTAAATTATTTAAAATTATTTTTACTCAGCAAAAGCTTGCATCGGATGCAGAATTAATTCGTCTATTTTCTTCTTGGGCTGATATTGCTCGTCGAGAAGGGTTACTTGCCTTGGAAGCAAAAACAGATGAAATTGATGATCCGTTTTTGAAAAATGGTTTGGGTTTGGCGATTGACGGTCAGAATGCCGATTATATTCGTGATGTATTAAGTGAAGAGGTGGAGGCGATGCAGGAGCGACATGCAGTAGGTGCACTGATCTTCTCGCAAGCCGGTACATATGCTCCTACATTAGGGGTTCTCGGTGCTGTTGTAGGACTGATTGCCGCACTAAAAGACATGAATAATATCGATGCGTTAGGCCACGCGATTTCTGCTGCATTTATTGCGACATTGCTTGGGATTTTTACGGGATACGTCTTATGGCATCCGTTCTCCAATAAACTTGTACGAAAATCAAAAGAAGAAGTCCGTCAGAGGACAATGGTGATTGAAGGAATTCTTTCCGTATTGGAAGGGGAAGCACCGCGTGTCATCGAACAAAAATTGGCATCTTATCTTTCTGTAGAAGACCGGAAGAAGCTAGCTATTGATGGTAGCGAAGGAGCTGGTAAAGTTGGCGAAGAAGCGTAAGAAAAAGAAGCACGAAATTGAACATATTAATGAGTCCTGGCTATTACCTTACGCCGATCTTTTGACATTATTACTAGCATTATTCATCGTATTATTTGCTACGAGTTCAGTAGATGAGGGACGATTTGCAGAAGTCTCTAAAGTTTTCAGCGAAATATTTGAAAGTGGTAGCGGAATCATGAGTGAGAGCGCGCCAACCACTACCCCTGTTCCACACGACTCAGTAGGGGAGCTTGATGAAAACTCCTCTTATATGGAAGATCAGCAATCCTTAGGAGAAACGCAAGATGATTTGGACGAGTATATTGCTGTGAATGAATTAGAGACCCAGTTTGAGACTGAAATGACAAGTGAAGGCTTATTGCTCACAATTCGTGACAGTGTGCTGTTTAAATCAGGAGAAGCAAAAATTACTCCAGAGTATAAAAGACTGGCGAATGATATCTCTCGGTTGCTAACACTGGATAGGCCTCGCCAGGTGGTCATCACAGGTCATACAGACAACATTCCGATCAACAATGCAGAGTATTCATCCAACTGGGAGTTAAGCGTTATGCGTGCTGTAGAGTTTCTTAAAATCATTGTGGCAGACAATGAAGTCGACCCGAATCTTTTCAGTGCGAAAGGATACGGAGAGTATAAGCCAATTGTTCCGAACAATACGATAGAAAATCGCAGTAAAAACCGAAGAGTGGAAGTACTCATTCAGCCACTGGTCTTAAAAGATGGCACACCCGTTACACCGCAATAAAAAAGCGACTCCAAGTGGAGTCGCTTTTTTACTTGCGCAAAGAACCGAGTTCGGCCGCAATTGCTTGCATTTCATTCGGCGTGATGTTGTCGCGTTTCATGACCGTCTTGTACATATAGTACAAATCATCATACTGCTCTGTACTGAAGTTTTCGGGCTTCATTGCATCCACATTTACCATGCGTAGTTTTTCTTTAATCTGTTCGATCATGTATGAGACATTCTCAGGTGATTTTGAAGACAAATCCATATTCTTACCGCCTTTCCTCTAATGAAAACAATCATTTCATGAAAGCGGTAAGCTGTCAACCGCACTGAGAAGTGTTACTTACGGGCTGCTTCACGTTCTTCGTCAATTTTCTTCTTGAAACGTCGTGTCTCCATAATGACAACACCAGACAAACCGAGCAATCCAATTAAGTTTGGAATCGCCATTAAGCCATTTAATACATCTGCTAAAATCCATACAAGGTCAAGTGATGCAGTCGCCCCTACAAATATGAATGCTACGAATATTATTCGATAAGCAAGGACTGCAGCGCGATTAGGGATGAGATATTGGAAGCACTTCTCTCCATAATAACTCCAACCTAAAATGGTAGATGTAGCAAAGAACACAAGTCCTATTGATACTAAGATCGGCCCGATACCACCAAGGAATGAGCCAAACGCTTCTGCCGTCAAAGAACCAGCATCAATTGATTTATCTTGCCATTTATTACTCATAACAATTGTGACACCTGTAATTGAACAAATGACTAACGTATCGAATAATACTTGTGTCATTGAAACAAGAGCCTGACGTCCAGGCATATCTGTACGTGCAGCAGCAGCTGCGATTGGCGCTGAACCGAGACCTGCTTCATTAGAGAAAAGTCCTCGCGCGACACCGAATCGGATTACGGTACCGATTGCACCACCGGCAATTGCTTGGCCTGTGAATGCGTCTGTGAAAATCAGACCGAATGCTGCTGGAACTTGTTCAATGTTCAATACCATAACAATCGCACCAGCAAAGAAATAGAATAGTGCCATGATCGGTACGAAAAATGCCGTCACACGACCGATTGATTTGATACCACCAAGAATAACAAGTGCACCGAATAGTACCAATGCAATTCCTGTAATATAGTGTGGCACATCAAAAGTGCTTTTCATTACGTCTGCTACTGCTTTAGATTGTGTTCCGTTCCCAATTCCGAACGCGGCCAATGCACCGAATATCGCAAATAGTACGCCGAGCCATTTTTGCTTTAGACCATGTTCCAGATAGTACATCGGTCCACCAGCCATCAAGCCATTGGAATCTTTGACGCGGTACTTAACAGCCAAGATTGCCTCACTGTACTTTGTTGCCATACCGAAGAACCCTGCAAGCCACATCCAGAAAATCGCCCCTGGTCCACCTGCTACAACAGCAGATGCAACGCCGACGATATTACCGACACCGACTGTGGCGGCCATCGCAGTCATTAGAGCCTGGAACTGTGAAATGTCACCATCTGCTTTTTTATCATGCTTCCTTGAAAAAACTTGCTTCAGTGAATAAGGCAGTAATCTTAATTGAATAAATGTTAAACGTAGTGTTAAATAAATTCCGGTACCAATTAATAAAATGAGCAGTGGCGGTCCCCATATTAAATCGGACGCAGTAGTCAAGAAATTCTCGATCTTTTCCATTTCATCCCCCCAATTTCTCTATGATGTTAGTATCCGTTCCCAAGATTGCGAGAACCAACCCCTTTCAGTAGATTCTGTTATTTACATGTTATTGTTAATAATCTAAAAAATAGAACGTTTCGTCAAGCTTTTTTTGAATAAAGTGTAACAAAGATTGTTTGGCAAGTTGCAATATGGGTATAATGAAGTGAGACGTAAACGTGAAGAAGGAGGCGAAAAATGTATGGGTTCTAGTAAATTTGGAAGATATGTATTAGGTGGGGCATTACTTGGAGCTGCAGTGAGCATGCTGGACCGTGCAACACGGCAGCATACATTGACGACAGCCAGAACATCATATGAAAAAGTATTATATTACAAAGAAAATCCGGATATTGTAAAAAATGAGTTCCAACAGAAAAAAGAAAAAATGCAAACTCTTGTTGATCAAGTGAAAGGTGATGTAAATTACATCAAGTCACAGGTCGATGAAATCAAGACGCTGACTCCGCAAGTGAAAGAAATGTTTGCGGATACAAAGGAAGCAATTACAGAATCTAAATCAGAGTACGAGCAAATCATCGTGGATAATTCTACAGCTGCATCTTCTGTTTCAACAGAAGGGGATGCTTCATTGCCTCCGATGATCCAAAAAAAAAACGTGATTCCACTCGAGAAAAAATAACAATAGAATCAGTAAATGAAAGGGGGACACATCAGTTGGATAGACAAAAAAGTGCCCCTTCTTCAGATGCTGAAAACGGTGATGAGTCCCAAACTGCAAAAGTGAAAGAATTCATCAAAGATATCAAAGACGGGGAAGAAGAGGATTTTGATCCGACAACTACGAGCGGATTTTTTAAACAATTGATTATTCGAATGAAAGAATTGGATATTTCAGCGGCTGGTTCGCAGTTAGCTTTCTTTTTCCTATTGTCTTTATTCCCTCTATTAATCTTTCTTTTTACACTACTGCCTTACTTACAGTTAGACCAAAGCCAAATCTTCTTATTTATTCGAGAGTATGCGCCAGAAGGGACAGCTTCACTAATTGAAGGAACACTTTCTGAAGTACTGGATAATAAGAGTGGAGGATTACTATCAATCGGAATTTTGGCTACAATCTGGTCCGCGTCTAAAGGCATGGGTGCAGTAACAAAAGGATTAAATGAAGCATATGAAGTTGAAGACGATAGAAACTTTTTCGTTTCAAGAGGATTGTCGATTGTGTTTACGATTATGTTAGTTATGACTGTAATCGTCGCGTTAGTGTTACCGATATTCGGTCAACCAATCGGGCATTTGATCTTCACATTCTTAGGGTTGGAAGAGACGTTCTTGACCGTATGGAATTTGGTACGATTCCTCATTCCACCATTGCTGATTTTTGCGGTATTCTCATTACTATATTGGCTAGTACCAAGTGTAAAGTTGCATTTTAAAGGGATACTTCCTGGAGCTATTTTTGCGACAATAGGATGGATCATTACATCACTAGGCTTCTCGTTCTATATTAGTAATTTTGGAAGCTACACTAATACGTATGGTAGTATCGCCGGGATTATCGTATTAATCATGTGGTTATACTTATCAGCTATCATTTTATTGCTGGGAGGTACAATCAATTCAGTCGTGAAAAACCGTCAAGAATATAAACCACAAACCAGATAAAAAAAGTGAAGAAAGGGACTTCCTTTCTTCACTTTTTATTTTACTCTATTTTATTAAGCATCCGTAATCCATTTAATATAACCAAGATCGTACTTCCTTCGTGTCCAATGACACCAAGAGGCAGATCCACTACTTGCATGAAGTTAGCGATGATGAGGATTGAAATGACAGCTATTGAGAAGAAAACATTCTGTTTAACGATTCGTTGCATTTTTCTCGAAAGCTTTATGGCATATGATAGGCGATTCAAGTCGTTTTGCATGAGAACAACATCGGCTGTCTCCAATGCTACATCTGTTCCTTCACCCATCGCAATGCCCGAAGTAGCGGTAGCCAGTGCAGGAGCGTCATTGATGCCGTCTCCTACCATACCGACTGTACCGTATTCTTTCAATAAATACTTAAGCTGAACGACTTTCTCTTCGGGTAGACATTCTGCTACGTACGTATCGACACCTACTTCATCTGCAATTGCATGGGCGGTCTTTTCATTGTCACCGGTTAACATAACTGTACGAAGTCCTAGAGATTGCAGAGATTTAATCGCAGAAATGGCTTCTTTTCGTAATGTATCTTGTAAAGCAGCTAACGCTACAATTCCTTGTTCGTCTCTCATGAAAATGACAGTTTTACCTTCATTCGCAAGCGATACCGCCACATTGTCTTGGAACTCTTCCACTAACTCTACTCCAACAAATTTTGGATTACCGATTAGAATATCGCCATGATCGGTCTCGGCTTTAATACCAAATCCGGGAATGTCTTCAATATGGAGGTTGCGTTCAGGTTCTACACCATGCTCTGTCGCGTAATTGATAATGGCTTTTGCCAACGGGTGATTGGATAGTGACTCCGCGCCTGCAAATAAAGCAAGCGTCTCTTTCATATCTGCACCTTCTCGAACGATGAAATCCATCACGATCGGTTTTCCATTCGTCAAGGTACCTGTTTTATCAAAAGCGAATGCTTGCAATGTACTTAAGTGTTCTAAATGAACGCCGCCTTTAAATAACACACCTTTTCTGGCGCCATTGGAAACAGCCGCTAGCGTAGCAGGCATAATGGAAGCCATCAAAGCACAAGGAGAAGCGACGACTAGCAAAACAATTGCACGGTAGAACGTTGTAGTCCAGTCCCAGTTAAACAAGAAGTGGGGTAAGAACATCATAATCACAACAGCCGCCAGCACAATCTTTACATAAGACCCTTCAAAACGTTCGATAAATTGTTGGGAAGGAGACTTTTCGCTTTGCGCATTTTGTACCATCGTGATAATTTTTTGAAATAACGTCTCGGAACTAGGTTTCGTCATGGTCATGCGAATTGCACCGCTGATATTCACGGTTCCTGCAAATAACTCATCGTTTTCTTGCTTTGTCACCGGAATAGATTCCCCATTGATAGCTGACATATCAATCGAAGTGATTCCGCTTAATACTTTGCCATCGACCGGAATGCGTTCACCTGGTTTAACGAGCAAAACAGAGCCAATCGATAAAGAGTCAGTAGATACTTTTTTCTCACTGCCGTCTTCAAGGATCAACCATGCTTCCTCAGGCTGCAATTCCATCAAAGAAGATATTTCATTATGGCTTTTATTGAGTGTATAAGTCTCTAGTGCCCCGCTAATTGCAAAGATAAAAATCAGAATTGCACCTTCAGCCCAGTATCCGATAATTCCTGATCCAATGGCTGCAAAAATCATCAGCATCTCAACGTTCAGTTCCTTATTTTTTATTGTTTCTTCAATACCTTCCTTGGCTTTGGCGTAACCACCAATCAGAAACGCTATGATATACAGCGTGACAGAAAAGGATTCTACGCCATTTTTCCCCAAAGCCCATGCGGTAAGAATGATAATCCCAGATAATATAGCTGCGATTAATTCTAGACGTGCAGACCAGTCAATCGTCTGTTCAGGTTGTTCTTTTGCAAGTGTTGTCATGTATTCTCCTCCTAATTGATAATGAATTTCAATTTCACAGCTCATATTAAAGCAGTAAAGTCGATTCTACAGTAGTAGAATCGACTTTTTGGGCATCTAAATAGAATAAATATGAAGTTGTAATAGTTATTATCTACAGTATATCATTTCTGAATAAGAAGTGTTACTTATTTGGCTAATTCAAGCAAAAATATTGGATGGAGTTGATAAATGAAGGGAAGTAGACCGGGAGTGTACGAAGGAATTGAAGCAAAACAATTAGTGTAGACTTCTAACTAAGTTAAGTTCAAGCGACAATTAAATTTGCGTTTGAAATCAGGCGCGATAATAGATCTTGAAGTACACTCACCAACTTAAGAACGTGTCAAAAGTGAACGCGGGCCCTCCTGAACGTGTCCGCCTGGAACGCAGCGTAACGTTGCATCCTCTTCCCAAACAACTATTCAGGCCAATCGATTCATTCAAAAAAGCAGCGAATGAGAATTCTCATTCGCTGCTTGCTTATTAGTTGAATACTTTTTCCTTAAACTGAGAGAGCTTTTCGAGTGATGACTTGTCGATATCAGCATGCAGGCTGTTACCATGTGAGTCCATCGTTACGACTGCAGTGAAGTCCTCTACGCGTAAATGCCATAACGCTTCAGGAATACCGAACTCCAGCAAATCGACGCCTTCTACCTCTTTAATACAGTCAGCATAATACTGTGCCGCACCGCCGATACCGTTCAAGTATACACCGCCGTGCTCTTTAAGAGCTGCAAGTGTTTTAGGTCCCATGCCGCCTTTGCCGATCACTGCGCGGATACCGAACTTCTTCATGATATCGCCTTGGTACGGTTCTTCACGCATAGAAGTTGTTGGGCCGGCTGCTTTGATCTCATACTTGCCTTCATCGTTCTTTAAAACAACGGGTCCACAGTGATAGATGACTTGTCCATTCAAATCAACTGGCGCGTCGTTGTCCATTAAGTGCTTATGGATCGCATCGCGGCCTGTGTACATCCGGCCTGAAATTTTTACAACGTCGCCAACATGAAGATCACGTACGTCTTCTTCTGAAATAGGTGCTTGCAAGTGTACAATACGTGCAGTGGATTTTGCTTCTTCAGCTGGTTGTTCGAATGCAATTTTCTCGCCTTCATTATAGTGCCAGTCCATGATTTCGCCAGTTTCTGCATTAATATTCACTGCCATACGACGATATGCCCAGCAGTTATATGCTACAGATACATAGAAGCTCGCAGGAAGGCGGTGCATGACACCGATTTTACATCCTAGTAATGTTGCTTCTCCGCCGAAGCCCATTGTCCCAATTCCAAGGAGATTGGCTTTTTCTAAGACGTAGTCTTCCAATTGTGCAAGTTCAGGAATTGGATTAACGTCTGTTACATCGCGGAATAGTTGTTCTTTCGCCAGATCATATCCAGATGAACGATCGCCACCGATTCCAACACCGATAAACCCGGCTGAACAACCTTGTCCTTGTGCCTGGTAAACCGAGTGAAGGATACATTTACGAATACCGTCCAAGTCGCGTCCTGCACGGCCAAGACCTTCTAATTCAGTAGGGAGGCTGTATTGGATGTTTTTGTTTTCACATCCGCCACCCTTTAATATTAACTTTACTTCTATATAATCTTCTTCCCATTGT
The DNA here is from genome assembly GCF_002743135.1 of Sporosarcina sp. P18a. NCBI lineage: Bacteria > Bacillati > Bacillota > Bacilli > Caryophanales > Caryophanaceae > Sporosarcina > Sporosarcina sp. P18a. The sequence continues at coordinate 122,310 of NZ_PDYQ01000007.1, forward strand.
TCAAACTTTACAACGGGCAGCCCGATACCTAAGTTATTGCCACTATTATCGCCAGTCAATGAATCTACAGCATTCGGACGCAACTTTCCTTTTTCCGTAGCTAGCTCCAAAGCGCGTACAATTGCAGCTTTAATTTCCAATTGGTTTACCCCGATTGGTGTTTTAATCTTAAATGTAGGAAGGCCAGTATCCTGACAGATTGGAGATAGTTTATCATCTGCCATATTGATATTATTTGCAATCGTATCCAAACTCATTGCAGCGCTTGTTCCTTTATTCTCTTTTTCCTTCGCGGAAAGAATTGCGCGTCGGACATCTTTTGGCAAGTTTGTAGACGTTTCGCAAACTAATTCATATATACTCTTTTCAATTGTCTCTATGTACATCTCAAAATCCCCCGTTAGTATACGTTATTTTTTCGAATTATCCATCTGTTCTTCTAATTCATCGAGTAACATGATCAGGCGATCTATGTCCTGCAGGTCCGTGTGTTCAGGTTCAATTGCTTCTAATGTTTCAATGAATTGATTGAATCGATTTTTCAGTTCGACGACTTGTTCATTATTTTGTGATTTGTCCATACGCACACCTCTTTCTATCATTGATATCGTATACGAAAACACCATATTTTTCAATCTGATTTTGTTATACGAGTCGTAAACTATAAAAAAAAGAAAATAATAATATTTTTCATTAAAACACTTTACAATTAACTGAATAGTTGGTATAGTAAGTTTAATAAAAAGAAAAGGAGGTCGTAGTTATAGAGACGAATCGAATCCTAGACACATAACAACGAAGGAGGGGATCCGTAACAATCCAACATTGGTAATCACGTTGGATAACTACGAGTGTGAACATGCAAACTGAAGATGTAGAAAATAATTAGAGACCTTATCTGTTGGTTGTGAACATACAGATAAGGTCTCTTATTTATTGTGTAATGGTGTTTCCTTTCTCATATTCCTCCACTAACTGATCCAGTGAATGGAATTCATAGCCTTGCTTCTTGGCATCACGGATGAAATCGGGGAGTGCCTCTGCATTATCAGCTGCTACGGTATGCATTAGAATGACAGCGCCTGGGTGTAATTGGTTCATCAATTCATTATAAGCATACGCTTTTCCTTTTCGTTGATCTCGATGCCAGTCAATGAATGCAACAGACCAGAAAATATGTCTATATCCTAGATCATTTCCTTTTTGCAGTACCTTCGCATTAAATGTCCCCTCCGGTGGTCTCGTATAGATTGTCCTCTTTAGACCAGTAGTAGCATTTACAATTTCATCTAGTCTCTTCCACTCGTCTTCCATTTGTTGTTCGGTTATATTCGCCATGTTCGGGTGATCGTATGAATGATTTCCGATACCATGGCCATCTTTCACCATACGTTTCACTAAATCACTGGCACTTTTCACATAATGTCCAGTCAAGAAAAATGTGGCGGGCGCTTTCTCTTTTTTCAGCGTGTCTAAAATGCTTTCAGTGTAGCCGTTCTCATATCCGTTATCGAATGTTAGATAGACGACTTTTTTATCTCCTTTCCCTTTGTAAATTGCGCCATAATCATCAAGCAACTTATCTAGTTCTGCTCCGGCAGAAGGGGGAACACCTTCAGAAGCTTTCTTGAAACCCCAATGGAAAGCATCAGCTTGAACAGTAAAGGGATTCATCACCACGCCAACAATTAGCAAACAAGATGCCAGTAAAATTCCTGACAAATGATGAGTCATTAAGCGTCACTCCTTTTTATTAAGCATGTGCCAATACGCTTTTTGTATGTAATGAAAAAAATGTTTGTCAAAACGTGAGAACGTTTTAACAAACATTTGAAATCATTTTAATAAGTCTTCAAGCGCCGGTCGTAATGAAGGATAAGTAAATGTAAAACCATTAGCCAATAACTTTTTTGGTAGTACATGCTGACCTTGCAAAACGACGATACTCTTTTCTCCCAAGGCCACTTTCATTGCAAAACTTGGAACCGGAAACCAATGTGGACGGTGCAATACTTTTCCGATTGTTTTACCAAAAGCATTCATATGCATTGGACTCGGTGCGACTACGTTAACAGGACCTTCTACGTCATCATTCTCAATTGAGAAGAGGATTGCACTGGCTACGTCTTCAACGTGTACCCACGAGAACCATTGATTGCCTGAACCTATTTTACCACCTGCGAATAATTGATAAGGCAGTTTAATGAGTGGAAGTGCTCCGCCTTCTTTACCGAGCACTATGCCGAAGCGGGTACATACAGTTCGTACACCCATTTCATTTGCCTGTCCTGCAAGATTTTCCCAATCGGATACGGTTTTGGCTAAAAAATCATCGCCGACTGCAGAGGAATCTTCGGTATATTCAGCAGTAAGTGATGTAGGATAAATGCCGATTGCACTTGCGTTCACTAGGACGCGAGGTTTCTTTGGAAGTCTTCTTATAATCCGCAAAACTTCTTGTGTAGCTGTTATTCTGCTATCGTAGATTTGCTTTTTTCGTTCTTTGGACCAGCGACTATCATCTATGGACACGCCTGCTAAATTGACGAAAGCATCAACCTGCCCGACTTCATTTTCAGGTGAAGTATGATCGGTTAACCATTGTACATATTGAATTCCATTCTGCTTCGATGAGGGTTTACGCGTTAAAATGACTACTTCATGCCCGTTATCCTTCAATTTCTCAGTCAGAATGCTGCCAATGAATCCAGTACCACCTGCAATAACCACTTTCATAAAGGTTTCCCTCCATTCTAATGAAAATTAGTACACTATTGCTGACCACCACCACTAGAAGCGGTATACTAAGATAAAGTAGGTGATGGAAACGTGCCGCTTATTACCAAAATATCACAACAAAAACGAGATAGCGAACGTTATAATATTTTTCTTGATGATCAATATGCATTTAGTGTCCATGAAACAGTCCTTGTGAAATTTGAACTCACGAAAGGCATGGAGTTGGATGATTGGTCAACGGAAGAGATTGTTTATTCCGACCAAATTGAAAAGGCGTTTAATCGTGCATTGCATTTTTTATCATTCCGAATGCGGAGTGAAATGGAAGTTAAAAAGAAATTGCTTGAAAAAGACTATGGGGAAGCGGTTGTTCTGGAAGCTATCGTGAAATTAAAACGACTGGGCTTTTTGAATGATGAAGCATTTTCGGAAGCTCTTGTACGTACAGAAAAAAATAGTACGTTAAAAGGTCCGAGAGCTATTCAGCAATCCCTCTATAAAAAAGGTATACCCAAAGAACTGCAAACTCAAGCATTGGAGGAATATACAATGGAAGATCAAATGGCTAATGCTATGAAGTTGGCTGAAAAGACGATGCGATCGAATAGTTCACAGCCACCAGCACAAGTTAAGCAAAAAATACAAAATACATTAGCTAGAAAAGGTTTTTCTTATCAGCAAATTTCGGAAGTTCTCAGCAGTGTAACGATCGAACGTGATGAAGATGAATGGTCCGATATCACGTCTACATTTGGTGAGAAGGCGTGGAGGCGGTACCAAAGCAAATACTCAGGATCCGATCTTAGACAGCGCGTGAAACAATCTATGTATCAAAAGGGCATTCCACTTAGTCAAATCGATCAATTTATTGAACAGAAAAGGAATGAAGAAGATGAGTACTGAAAAACATTATAGTGATATGAATGAAAACGAACTGCGTAGCGAAATCGCCAATCTAATGGAAAAAGCACGTAAGGCAGAACAGATGGGGATGATCAGCGAATATGCAGTTCACCAAAGAAAGGCAGTTCTTGTACAATCTTATCTTGTAGATCCAGCTAGCATCAAGCCGGGCGAGATGTACCGCATTGAAGGGGACGATGGAGTCTTCTTTCAAGTAGATTACCTCAAAGGATTGTTCGCTTGGGGCTATCGCTTAGGTGGCGAGAGAGCGGAAGAAGCGTTGCCTCTTGCTATGTTGAAAGATATAAAAAGTGGAAAATAAACAAAAAAGAGCGCTCGTGCAATACTGCACGAACGTTCTTTAGTTGTTTGGAGCGAAATTAAGCTTTTTACGCAACTTTTCTTCAGAGAATATCCATCCTGTATAGGAATTGACTACTTCCAAGTCTTCATTCACATGGGCGACTGCGACGAATGGGTAGTAACCCTTACTTCGATAACGCAAATCAATTAAACGAACTTCGTAAATATGGCCTTCTTCCGAAATCGACCAACGATATAGTGGGGAGAATGAAGTGAAAGCCTGCATGTTCGGATCTTCCAATGCCACTTCAACTTCGGGTGACATCGGCATCACTTCGCGCTCGAATCGTTCGTAGATTGTAATGGAACGTCCGTATGCTCGTCCTACAAAATGATCAACGTCAGTCGTGGCAGCTATTCGCCACTGAAAGAAGTTCATCGTGGGTGCAGTAAATATATGCGTTGCGTTTGGAATCGTCTTCTTCACTGCGTTCTTCACCGCGCTCTTAACTGCGAAGCGCAATAGGTAATAGAAGAAGATGACGACATATAATATTGACATCGTGAAGACTGGGGGTGCGCCGAACACCCATGCCAGGATCGCAATTACATGGAGTCCGAAAATAATTGGATCAAATGTATTAATGACTCCTATGGCCACCCACTTTTGAGAAAATGGGCGAAGGGCTTGTGTACCATATGAGTTAAAGATATCCACAAATACATGTGTGAATACCGCTAAAAATGTCCAAGCCCAGACGTGAAAGAAAATGGCGCCAGGAACAAAGATAGTCAATAGTATGGAAATCAGCAACGGCCATAGCATTACAGCTGGAACCGAATGCGTAATACCGCGGTGATTACGTAAATAGACAGCGTTGTTTCGAAGTTTCAACACCGTATCGATATCGGGAATTAGTGAACCGATCATAATACCCGCAAAAACGGCGCCCATTGTGGCAGGTTCAGTTGCTACGACTGAATCAGCAAGAGCCAATCCACTGATCGCAACACCCATAGCAATATGTGTACCTGTATCCAAATCATCACTCCTTTATTGGAAGAGTTGTATACTATCTATAATTATATACCCTTTATTATCATAACTAAAAGTATTTACACGAAGAAGCGAGGTCCATATGCAAATTATTGAACAAAAGAAGGCATTCCAAGATGCGTTATTAAATTGGTATGAAGCTGAAAAGCGGGACTTACCCTGGAGAAGGACGGACAATCCATACTATATTTGGATTTCGGAAGTTATGTTACAACAGACACGAGTAGATACTGTAATACCGTATTATGAGCGTTTTATTGAAAAGTTTCCTACGATGCAAGATCTTTCAGATGCACCTGAAGAAGATATCTTGAAAATGTGGGAAGGACTTGGGTATTACTCCAGAGTACGTAATTTGCAGTCGGGCGTGAGGGAAGTCGTAGAAACATATGGTGGTAAAGTCCCTAATAACCGAAAAGAAATTTCTACTTTAAAAGGTGTGGGACCCTATACGGCAGGTGCTATCTTAAGTATTGCCTATGGAGTACCTGAACATGCAGTAGACGGGAATGTTATGCGGGTATTGTCGAGAATTTTATTAATTGAAGAAGATATCGCATTGCCGCGTAATAAAAAGTTATTTGAACAAGCTGTGATGCAATTAATTTCGGAAGAGAATCCATCTTCCTTCAACCAGGCACTTATGGAACTGGGTGCCACAATTTGTACGCCAAATCCACATTGTTTATTATGCCCCGTTAGAGAATTTTGTATCGCCTTTGAAGAAGGAAAACAACGACAATTGCCAATTAAGATAAAAAAACAGAAAATGAAGCATGTCACGATGGCTGCTTTCGCGCTTCAAAATGAAGAGGGCAAATGGCTGTTACAAAAACGTCCAAGCACCGGACTGCTTGCTAGCCTTTGGGAATTTCCAATGATCGAACTTCAAGAAACTTCTGCAGTGGAAACATTTGAAAAAGAGAATGGATTGAAATTAAAACATATTCGAGAGTTACCGCATGTCCTCCACGTATTTTCCCATATCACATGGAATATTCATGTGTATCATGCACAATTGGAAGCTCCACAAGCAGAAGGCGATTTGCAGTTCTTCACTAAAGAGGAAGTGGAAGCATTGCCAAAGTCAAAACCTGTCCTGAAAATTATCGACTTGCTGGAATGGTAAAAACTTTAGAACCTACCGTGAATAAAATCCTGACTTATAGGACATCATAGTGAGTACGGAGGTGAATAAAACATGCCAAACCAATCAAAACGTAATTCACAGCAAAACCCATCTATGACAGATGCGAACCAAGTGAAGAAACAAAATGCGCAATCATCGATGAATGAAGAGTTCGCTTCCGAGACGGACGTTAATCAAGTTCGTCAGCAAAACGCGCAGTCTGCAATGAACAAGCAGTCTTCTTCACAAGCGATGCAGTCCTCTATGAACGAGGAGTTCGGATCTGAAACAGATGTCAATGAAGTGAAACAACAAATCAACAAAGCAGAAGCAAACAAACAAAAAGCTTCAGGAGCGCGTGCGAACCAGTATAAAGGTTCAAACTAAGCGTTAGACATCGACGACCGGTAGAAAAGGCTGTTATAAGCCATTTCTACCGGTTTTCTTGTGTGAAAAAACATGCCGTGGTCCTACTGAATTCAATCAAATACGAAATAGATGGTTGAATCGTTTTAAATTTTGGAAAGCTGTTGGTATAATAGACAAATAGCAAGAGCGGTAAGGCTCAAAGGTGGTATAAAAATGGCGATTCCAAAAGAAGGAGAAACGGTACAGATACACAGCTACAAACATAACGGCAAAATTCATCGTGTCTGGCAAGAGACACTCGTATTAAAAGGCACACGCAATATTATTATCGGTGGCAATGAACGCACGCTCGTGACAGAGTCTGATGGTCGTACTTGGCTAACACGTGAGCCATCAATTTGCTATTTCCATGCAGAAAACTGGTTTAACATCATTTGTATGCTACGTGAAGATGGTGTCTACTATTATGTCAACATGAGTTCACCGTTCGTTTACGATGAAAAGTACTTGAAGTATATCGATTATGACTTGGATGTAAAAGTGTTTCCTGATATGAGCTATTTGATTCTCGATGAAGACGAATATGCAGATCATAAGCGTCAAATGCATTATCCGGAAGTTATCGATTTAATCTTGCAGGATAACTTAAAGAAGCTTCTTGGCTGGATCAAACAAAGGAAAGGTCCCTTTGCTCCTGATTTCATTGATGTCTGGACTTCACGTTATGAATTTTATAAGCAAATTCAAGAAGAACAAAGCTAGACCTGCTTGCATTCGTGCAAGTCAGGTTTTTTTAGTAGGAGGAACAGAATGGGCGAGAGTATTAAACGTTATCTTCAATTCGTAAAGCCTTATAACTGGCAAATTGTCTTCACCGTTCTCATTGGTGTTGTGAAGTTTGCTATTCCATTGTTTTTACCATTATTAATTAAAATTGTGATTGATGATATTATCGGTTCGCCGACATTAAGTGATTCTGATAAAACGAAGCAATTATTTTATTGGCTCGGTGGCACGATCATTGTGTTTTTCTTGATCCGTCCACCTGTGGAATATTATCGTCAATACTATGCGCAATTAGTGAGTAATAAAATTTTGTTTGATATTCGCAAATCGCTTTACGGTCATTTGCAAAAGCTTGGACTTCGTTTCTATTCCAATACACGTGCAGGTGAAGTAATTTCTCGAGTTATAAATGACGTAGAACAGACAAAAAACTTCGTTATGATTGGTTTGATGAATGTCTGGCTTGACTTGGCTACCATTATTATTGCAATTGCCATCATGTTGACTCTGGATGTGGAGTTGACACTCGTTACATTGCTCGCATTTCCGTTTTATGCGTTTAGCGTCAAGCATTTCTTCGGTAAATTGCGTCAACTAACACGCAAACGATCCCAAGCACTTGCCGATGTACAAAGTTATTTACATGAGCGTGTGGCGGGAGTCAGTATTATTAAAAGTTTTGCAATCGAAGACAAAGAGCAGGAACGTTTTGATGAAGTAAACAATAAATTCCTTGACCGGGCAATTGAACATACACGCTGGAATGCCAAAGCATTTGCAGTTGTCAATACGATTACCGATGTGGCTCCGTTACTCGTTGTTGGCTATGCTGGTTATCAAGTAATCAATGGTTCTTTAACAGTTGGAACGATGGTGGCTTTTATTGCTTTCATAGAAAGACTCTACTCACCGTTACGTCGTCTTGTAAACTCATCTACTTCCTTGACGCAATCATTTGCTTCAATGGACAGAGTACTGGACTTAATGAATGAAAAGTATGACGTGGTCGATAAAAAGGATGCAAAAGTTTTACCATCGATTGCTGGGAAGATTGAGTTTGATCGTGTCAGCTTTGCATATGACGAAGATGAAGTACTGACAAATATTAGTTTGAACATCCGCCCTGGCGAAACGGCTGCACTTGTTGGGATGAGTGGTGGAGGAAAATCAACTATTATCAGTTTGATTCCGCGATTTTACGATGTTACATCGGGCGCTATTCGCATCGACGGTCATGATATTCGTGACGTAAAAGTTAAATCGCTTCGTGATCAGATCGGTATGGTACTTCAAGATTCAATTCTATTTAGCGATTCTGTCAAAAGTAATATTTTGATGGGGAAACCGGATGCGACAGATGAAGAAGTCATTGCTGCAGCGAAAGCCGCAAATGCGCATGACTTTATTGAAACACTGAGTGATGGATATGATACAAGGGTAGGAGAGCGTGGCGTGAAATTGTCTGGTGGACAGAAGCAACGTATCTCCATTGCCCGCGTTTTCCTTAAGAACCCGGCATTGCTCATTTTGGATGAAGCAACATCGGCCTTGGATTTAGAAAGCGAAGCGCTCATACAGGATTCTTTGGAACGCTTGGCCCACAATCGCACAACGCTAATCGTCGCACATCGCTTATCTACCATTACGCATGCGGATTGTATTTATGTGATAGATCATGGGGACTTGAAAGAATCTGGTACTCATTCGGAGTTGATGAAACTAAACGGCACGTACGCTGGTTTGTTCAATCGCCAGGAACTTGGGGGATAAAAGGATCGATGCGAGAGAAATAGTGTAAGTCTGTAACTACAATCCGAACTATTTGGCAATTGAATTTCTGCTATGTATGTAAACTATTTATACAAATAAAAACGGTGGAGGACTATACAAGTCCACCACCGTTTTATTAATAAAATTCATCTTCTAGAATATTTTCTTCATCTTCATATCGTGTTTGATAAGAAGTGATCAAGGTATCCAGATGCTCCAGCTGTTCCTCGTAATTCAGGATAGCAGATAGGACATGAAGTAAGTGATAGGAAGAGAATTCCTCTTCCTCATTAGTAATCGCAATTTCCTTCACGAAAATATTCATCACTTCTTGTCGTTGAATAAACTCACTATGGGTTTCTTCCTCGTCGAAATCCGCCTTTAACTTACCGACAAATTTCAGATGAAGCTGTTCATGATAGACGAGTAATGATTCCAGACGCTCCTGAATCATCATACGGAAGTGCTCTGGGAGATTGATGAGTTCATTTTCAAACTTATGCAGTCTCTTTAGCACGTCATAACTACTTCTAGTTGTACCGATCAATTGGCGATAGACAACAAGCCGTCTCGCTTTTGCGGCAGAAGTTTTTTTGAAGTAGCTGCGCTCTTCTTTAAATAATAAGTACAGCTGATCAATTTGTATTAGACGTTCCTTTAACTTACTCAACGATTTCTTCATAGCTGTGTGTTCCGAAGCCTGACGACCAGCTAGACGCGTCCAACGAATAATTTCATCTTGTGCTTGATGAATCGCCTGAAATAGTTTTGTTTCATATTTTGGTGGCATAAATACTAGATTCACGAGGAATGCCGCTAGTACACCTACCAAAATTGTACCTACACGTAGGAGAGCAAATGTTAAGAAGGCGTCGTCTTTAACCTCCATCACTGCAATCATCGTGACGAGTGCAAGTGACATAGACTTTTCAAGTCCGAGTTTCAACATAATCGTCATGACGATGACAGCTGCCAAACCGACGATGATTAATTGTGGCCCGAAAATAAGTGTGAATAAAACTGCTATAGTGGCACCGATTAAATTACCTTGCAACTGTTCTACTATTGTTAAGTAAGATCTGTAAATAGAGGGTTGGATTGCGAAAATAGCTGCAATACCTGCGAACACTGCTGTAGGTAATTCTAGTAAATTTGCGAGAAACAGAGCAAATACAATCGCAATACCCGTCTTAAAGACGCGGGCACCAAGTTTCATTGGGTAATTCCTTTCCTAAAAGCTTTTTTATGCTAACTTTACAATATATGCATAAAACGGTCAATTGTTCTATTTCAAAGTGCTTTAAATGCACGTTCTACTGCTTCAAGTGTTTCGTTTATATCTGACTCGGTATGAGCAGAAGTTAAGAACCATGCCTCATACTTTGATGGTGCTAAGTTGATACCGTTTTTCAGCATCTCTTTAAAGAAACGGCCGAAAATTTCTCCGTCTGTCGCTTCAGCTTGCTTGTAGTTTTCCACTTTGACGTCTGTGAAAAATAATGTAAGTGCCCCTCCTAGACGATTGGTCGTCAATTGGACACGGTGTTTTTTAGCCAACTTTAGTATGCCATCTTCAAGTAAACCGCCTAAGCGATCCATCTCATCATAGATACCTGGTTGTTGAAGTACTTCAAGACACGCAATTCCTGAAAGCATAGATGCAGGATTTCCCGCCATTGTTCCGGCTTGATAGGCAGGGCCGAGTGGAGCGACTTGTTCCATAACTTCTTTTTTACCGCCATAAGCACCGATCGGCAAGCCGCCACCAATAATTTTTCCGAATGCTGTTAAATCCGGTTGAAGTCCGAGTAACGTTTGTGCCGCACCATAATGAAAACGGAACGCTGTAATGACTTCATCATAGATAGTCAAAACACCATGCTCTTTTGCCAGATCATGAACGAGTTCCAAGAAACCTTCATTTGGCTCGACAATACCAAAGTTCCCGACAATCGGTTCGATTAGAATACAAGCAAGTTCATCACCCCATTGTTCCATCGCTGCTTTATAGCTTTCGGGATCATTAAACGGAATGGTAATGACCTCTTCCGCGATAGAAGAAGGTACGCCTGCAGAATCTGGTGTGCCTAATGTAGCAGGACCTGATCCGGCAGCTACTAATACAAGATCCGAATGGCCGTGATAGCAACCCGCAAACTTCATAATCTTTGTACGTCCAGTATATGCCCTTGCTACACGAATTGTTGTCATGACAGCCTCAGTACCTGAATTCACGAAGCGGACTTTGTCCATTCCCGGAATAGCCTCTTTTAACATTTTGGCAAATTGTACTTCGTGGCGTGTAGGTGTGCCGTACAGTACGCCTGTTTCCGCTGCCTTCGTAATTGCTTTAGTTATGTGAGGGTGCGCATGTCCTGTAATGATCGGACCGTATGCCCCCAAGTAGTCAATATAACGATTGCCATCTACATCATAGATATAAGCGCCTTCTGCACGTTCCATGACAGTAGGTGCACCTCCGCCAACGGCTCCATAAGCACGGGCAGGGCTGTTGACGCCACCCACAATATGTTCACATGCTTCAGCATAGATTGCTTCTGAATTTTTTCGGTTCATTAGTTTATTCCTCCAAATCAATTATACGTTATCCATTTTAGCATTAATCCAAGTGAAGTCTCTACTTTCAGAGTGAAGTATAGGTAAATTGTAAAATTCAAATACTTCCGATACGATAAGTAGGGAGAGATCGAAGTACGCTATTCGTCGATAGATTAAAGGAGGATTCACAATGGAAAAATTAGAAGGAAAACAAGCACCAGCATTTTCGTTAGCAAATGAAAATGGTGAGATAGTTTCATTAGATCAATTTAAAGGAAAGAAATACGTAGTGTTATACTTTTATCCAAAAGACTCAACACCTGGCTGTACGACAGAGGCTTGTGATTTTCGTGATGCGCAAGCGGATTTTGAAGGGTTAAATGCTGTAGTGCTAGGTGTCAGTCCTGACCATGCGGCTTCCCATCAAAAGTTTATCGCGAAGCACGGCTTGCCATTTTCTTTATTAGTAGATGAAGATCATATAGTGGCTGAACAGTATGGTGTGTGGAAGCTAAAAAAGAACTTCGGTAAAGAGTATATGGGAATAGAGCGATCTACATTCTTAATTGATCCAACGGGTACGGTAGTGAAAGAATGGCGGAAGGTTCGTGTGAAAGGTCATGTAGCAGATGCACTTGCGACTTTGGAGCAACTGACGAACTAGGAGGTAGATAATATGAAGATATTATTCACATTTAAGATTAAAACCTCATTTAAAGAGCAATTGATAGAAAAATATCCGAATGTCGAATTTTTGCATACAACAAATATTGATGAAGCTTCATTGGAAGATATAGAAGTAATCGTGACAGATGGTGGGGATTTGAAATCAGAACATGTCGAAAGAGCTCCTAAATTGAAATGGGTCATGGTTGCGGCTGTAGGAGTCGATACATTGCCGAGCGAAGCGCTTCAGGCGCGAGATGTTCTAGTTACTAATTCCCATGGGGTTCATAAAATGCCGTTAGCCGAATCCGTACTGGCACATTTGCTATCCCTTGAAAGGGGATTGCCAGATATCTATAAAAGAGAGACGGAGAAAAAATGGGCGTTAGACTCTTTGCCTGGTGAAATGAATCACTCCACGGCTTTAATAGTAGGAACAGGAGCAATAGGAGGAGAAATCGGAAGGCTTCTACAGGCATTTCATGTACATACAATTGGATGTAACCGTACAGGTCATTCAAGTCCTTATATGAATGAAACGATTTCTTTAGATGAAATTATGGAAAAACTACCTCACGTCGATTATGTGATTTCTATATTGCCAAGCACTCCTCAAACGCGATGGATTTATCAACCGGAACATTTCCGTGCCATGAAAGAGACGGCTGTTTTTATGAATGTGGGCAGGGGCGACGCAGTAAAAGAGCAGTATGTGTTGGATGCGTTAAAACAAAATGAAATCCGTCATGCGGTGCTTGATGTATTTGAAACAGAGCCGTTACCTAAGGAAAGTCCATTTTGGGAGTTGCCGAACTGTACGGTATCCCCTCATATGTCCAGTCTGTCAGATCAATATATTAAACGATCTTTAGACATTATGGATACGAATCTTGAGAAATGGGTAGTGGGAGATCAAGATCTCATCAATCAAGTGGATTTGTCGAGAGGGTATTAATGTAGCATTACCGGCAGAATAGTTGACAATACACCCCACAGTTGAGTAAACTAATTATAATGATTATAAAGAAGTAATCCTTATGAAGTGAGGTGCATTACGATGCCTGGAGTGTTCTTAAAAGATGCATTAGTAACATTGAAAGAAAGTGGTGTGAGAATTACTCCGCAACGACATGCGATTCTCGAGTATTTAATCACATCCCATTCACATCCAACTGCTGATGAAATCTATAAAGCGCTAGAAGAAGATTTTCCTAATATGAGTGTGGCTACAGTTTATAACAACTTACGTGTATTCCAAAACTCTGGATTAGTAAAAGAGTTGACTTATGGAGATGCATCGAGTCGTTTTGATTTTGTGACACATGATCATTACCATATTATTTGTGACGATTGTGGAAAAATCGTAGATTTCCATCATCCTGGTCTAGAAGAAGTAGAACGTCTTGCAGCGCATGTAACCGGGTTCCAAGTAAATTCACATCGACTGGAAGTATACGGAACTTGTCCTGACTGTGCAGCGACGCAACAAAATCAAGCAAAATAAAAGAGTGTAGCCCACTGGGGTTACACTCTTTTATATAGTATTATTTTTCTTGCTTCACTTTTTTATTATACGCGATGTCGAATTCTTTACCTTCAAGGTTTGGATCAAGTGTTAATGGCTCGCGGCAATGTCCACACATATCAACCCGTCCGAGTACTTTCGTATGCTTACCGCAATTCGGACATTGTACTCGTATAGCCCGTGTCGATAAAGTACCAATCCAAGCGTACACTACTGTACTACCGATAATGGCAAGCATTCCCAAGAACATAAAGATCAGCATGACAATTTCATTGGAACGGAAAAAGATTCCGATGTACATAATGACAACGCCAATGAAAATAAGTGCCAAGGCAAACGAACGAATGCGATTTATTTTATTTTTGTAAGGCTTCATTTCAAGTTTCCTCCTAACGCTATCCTCACCTAATATATCATATTATTATTTAATTGCAGTATAAACTCCCTTTAAAATAAAGGACTTTATGTGAAAATCGTCGAATTAGAGTATTCGAGACGGTATATAGAAAACTGGGAGGCGAGAAAGTGGAGCAAATGCTACGGCCGGTGTATCAAGAGAGAGCAAGTTTACCTGAGACATTAAGCGTGCTTCTCATTGGTAATCAAAGAGAAGACGACCCGATCACTGATACCTTTGATGAAATCTTATTTATTATTACCTCAAACAATGAGATACCCATTCAGACAAAACATTATACAGATGGCAGACGTAAGGCCGCTATGCACATCATTAGTGAACGACAATTAACGCATTGGTTGCTTGTAGGGACGAACAAGAAAATCATCGATTGGCTTATCCTTGGAAAAGTATTTTTTGACCGTGATGAATATGCGGAACGACTGAAAGAACGTTTATCAGAAGAGCCGTTGTTTGGTCGGGGTATTAAAATGGGAATGGAAATGGCTAAAATGATTCGCGCTTATAATGAAGGGAAAATTCATTTCGAAAGAAAACAATATATGGATTCCTATCTATACGCGATCAATACTTTGCATCACCTAGCTAGGTTCGTTGCTGTTAAACGTAATGTCCTACCTGAAAACACTGTCTGGGCACAGATGAAGAAAATAGATCCAGCTGTTTTTAAGTTATATGAAGAACTGATTGGCAGTGAAGAGGAATTAGGGAAGCGTTTGGATTTGGTATTCTTGGCAAGTGAGTTCTTCATCCATAACTATACGAATGAAGCAGCTGTGCATTTGTTGAAGATTATGAGTGAAAAGGAATCATGGACTGTTCAGCAATTACATGAACAGGATGAGCTAGCGTTGTATTCTTCGGATTTAGAATTCTTTATCGAGTATTTAGTGGACAAGCGTCTAATAGAAATTACACAAGTACCATCTAAAAATGACTTGCTATTCCATAGAGAGTACCGTATTATAAGAGCTCGGTAGCTGTCATAGAGCGATTCTATGATCGCTCTACAATTTTTATTGAAATAGTTGTTGACTTATTCTTTGGTATCATGTTATTATAGTAAATGTCGCTTGGGGCAAACGTTCTAACAGCGCACACAAAACATTCGAAAAAAGAATTTTAAAAAAGACTTGACGAATGAATGCAAGATGAGCTATATTAGAGAAGTTGCTTTTACAAGAAGCACAAAACACGAACCTTGAAAACTGAACAGCAAAACGTTAACGAAATACAGTTTGCGCACCTAACGGTGACACAAACAAAATGAGTATCTTAATTGATGCCAGCAAATGAAACTCGAGCTAATCGAATTTTCATTTTACTGACTGACAAGATGTAGTGAAGTACTAGGAGATGAAGGAGAGAAGGAGGGA
>NZ_PDYQ01000008.1:0-109963 GCF_002743135.1 Sporosarcina sp. P18a
GGCCTTATGTTTTAATCCTGAATCACAAGCTAAAAAGAGTCCATCTTCAATGACGAGTGACTGATCCCACTCGTCAACATCCAGTAGCAAAATATGCTTGAACGTTGGTTCTAAAACAAGTGTACCGGTTCCCGTGTACTCAGGTTTGATGCCCGATTCTTTGGTCACTTTGCCTCTAATCGCTTTTCCAATAAAGTCGCCTACTCCCTTAAGCCCAGTCGTCGCTCTCACATCTCCGGCTATCCATTGCATGGCCCCTGCCTGAATCGTAATGTTTGACTGACTAACATCGCAAACTAGCTGTCTTCTTCTTACATTCATTTCAGAAGCATAATATGCCGATTGGGCCGTAGCATGATCGATACTTAGTTCCCTTTGAAACTCTACTACTTTAAAAGGGCCTAGCTCCTCCCTGATTTTTACATTCTCATTGTCTTCAAAATTTTTGATCGTAAACAGAATAATCGCCCGCTTTCTGATTTTTTAATTTGTTTGCAAGGTTATGGTAATAATAACATGATTAAGACTAGTAAAATTCACATTTCTTATGCATTGATGAAAGGTACCTGTGCATGAAACTTTCATGATGGTTTACACATTCACGTTTTTTCTCAACAAGGTACTGTTTCTTTAGATTTAATTACTTGGTCTGAATACCAAGTTTCAGCTAAAAAGAAGAACTTGAGATATGCTATACTGAATTATAAAAACCTCGCAAATTGGAGGTGTTTTTCATGGATGAAAAAAGCACAAAAGTTAATTTGGATGCCGCAAAAGTACTTGCGAATTTAGCCAAAGAGATGCTGAAGTCCAGAGTCAGCGGTGATCGGATAACCGAGGCAGATCAGAAATCTACTTCAGAGTATAACCAAGCACTTTATGATACCTTGCATGCAATTAATGATGAAATCAAAAAATCTAATGATCAAAATGAGAGAAACATGCTGTATAAGCAGAGAGAGAACATCATGACTAGACTGAGGGAAGAAAAAGAAGGACAACGTCAGAATAATAATGATAGAGAAGAAAAAGACAGGAAGCAGACAACCAGCTTATTTGCTACGACAACTGCGGTTTTAGTCGGCGCAGGAGCTATCGCAGCGAGATTGTTGCTGGATAACAGAAAATAAAGTATTTCCGCTTTCATAAAAATTGCTCGCAAGTTATCTTTGTTTACCTGTGCATCACACAACTCGGGCACTATTCTAAATTGTTTTTGAGTTGTGTGATGCACTGGTAGGCTAAATAATTCAATGTTATGAGTTGCAAACAGCTATATATTTCTCTTCTATTTCCTCTTTTCGGCTATCCGAATTGTGTGGGAGTTGTGTTGGGACCTGGTACCTCAAACTCATTTCCAATCAAAAAAGAGCTTCCTGATCCATTTCTCAATCAGAAAGCTCCTCTATTTACTTGACCCAAATAGTACCTACTTTACGAATTTTAAGGTACCTGTGCGTGAAACTTTCATGAGTGTTTAAACATTCACGTTTGTTTCTCAAACAGGTACCTTATTTTACTTCGGTAGACCAACAGAGCTTAAAGGGTAACTAGCTCCGCGAGCTTGGCCGCGACGTCTGCCATCGGCTCTTCTGCAGTGCTCAGGCCGCTTCGCGATCCGAGCAATGGACTGACTTCGCGGAGGGCTTCATACGTCGTCTCGTGCACAATCGGAATGAGCCGATCACCCGCGAGAAGTGCCGAAAGTTCTTTGTCGGCGACGCCCTCTGCTGGGAGGCGGCGTAATAACGCAGGGGTCACCAGCACAATCCCAATCCGCGAGTTCGCCAAGCCTTTGTCGATGGCGCGAAGCATCGGCACACCGAGGCCAAGGTCTTTCTCGCTGAACCAGACGGAGACATCAAGTGACTCTAGCAGATCGTGCAGCTCCTTGGCTGCCTCCTTCCGGTCGTCCCACGCATGGCAGAGGAAGACGTCTCGCAGATCAGGCTGTTTCGCCAGATTTTCGACGCTGTTACGGACTGGCGTGAGTGCCCGAACTTGTTCAGGCGTGTACAATATAGACGAACCTGTTTCTGACCAGCGCGGTTTTGAACTGCGGACAGAACTTCCGCTACTACTTCGACCGCCCCCACTTGTCAAAGATGGGGAATAAGATGAGGGCGAATACGATCTGTAGCCGCCATAACGTCCCCTGCACGCTGGACAATTGGCTGCGGCACTCGCTGAGCTATGTCCCCTTACTGGAGCTGTACATCTAGCCATGTTTCTACCTCCCTAATTGAATGACGTTTCTGACAAATTATATCACCTTTCTCCAATAAAATACAGAGTATTTCGAGTGTTCTACATTTAATCATGGACAGTATTTAATTGTTGTCTTGAGAGTCTATCGGGAATACCTTTCCAGTAAAATTTGAACTCAGGGTATTAGACGTTTAACAAAGAGAATTAATACGCATGTTTTTTCTATTTTTAGCCATACCACTCTAACGGAAACTTTAGATTAACGAGCATAAGAAAGACACAACCACCATATAAAATTATAATTTTAAGGTACCTGTGCGTGAAACTTTATAATTTCTTTTTCATCTCTTGCTCTTCCTTTCTTTATGCACTTCTTCGCGCTATAGACATAGGTTATTGTATATAGTTTCATTTTATTTTTAAGAAATAAAAAACGATACAGCAACTGATTTCCACAGTTTCTCTATCGTTTTGGTTAATAGGTTCCTTATTTATTAACGCGTCTCTATAGGGCGACTTGCAACATTCATTCAAAATTACTATATGCGCCCTTTTATCTATTTAAAAAGACGATGTATCCTTTTCTAGAAAACTCTCTATATGAAGTATGAGGAGTACTAAATAGATACTCCTACAACACTTTACTCTAGGGGGACCACCATATGAAATTATTAATTACCGAAGATCCGATTCCATTATTACCTTCACTGGCAATGAAAGTTGGATTAAATGCTGAGATATTCTTGCAACAACTTCACTACCGTTTGAACATTTCAAAAAACATCCGTGACGGTCATAAATGGGTGTTCAATACATACGACGACTGGATGGAAGAATTTCCGTTTTGGTCGCTAAACACGATTAAACGGATTACGTACGACTTAGAACAAAAAGGTTATCTGATTTCCACTTCCAAGCACAATAAGATGAAAATCGACAACACAAAATGGTACCGAATCGATTATGAAAAGCTGCCATTTTCGTATACGCCAAATGAGATATCGGTAGACCCAAAATTAGTTGCTCCACCATCCCAACATGAGACGCCAATCAACTCACAATTAGACGCTGTGCAAACCCACTCTGGTACGAAGGCGTATCCCACTATGGGACAGCCTATAACCAAAGAACTTAAGAAGTTAAAGAATAAAACCTTTGTCGAGAAGAATCTCGACGTCGCACATTCTGTGATACAGTACCTAAATGACAAAACCGGAAAACATTTTAAAGCGGAGTCCATTGCTAACCGTAAATTCATCAACGGTCGAATCAAAGAAGGCTACACACAGGAAGATTTCATCCGTGTCATTGATCTAAAGACCAAGCAGTGGTTGAACCACCGTGAATTTAATGCGTTCCTTAGACCATCGACTTTGTTTAACGCAACAAACTTTGAAAACTATAGTAATGAACTAGTCGTAGCAAAAGAACCGAGAAGAGAATCATATGTTCCACCAGCTCTCGATTTTAGTGTTGGTGAGAAGTAAGCAATAGTTCGAATGGTAATGGAGCTATCAAGTTCACATAGAACTTTGTGAAAGTCACATGAGCGTGAAACTTTC
Source organism: Sporosarcina sp. P18a (assembly GCF_002743135.1). Lineage (NCBI taxonomy): Bacteria > Bacillati > Bacillota > Bacilli > Caryophanales > Caryophanaceae > Sporosarcina > Sporosarcina sp. P18a. The sequence continues at coordinate 3,771 of NZ_PDYQ01000008.1, forward strand.
ATGATTGTTTCACACCGAAACGTTATTTTCCTTCGACTACTACATTCACTGAATCTACCACTCCGCAACTTCACTTTCTTGCTGGCGTGGCGTTATACTTCTTCCGCACCTGCTGCAAGTGCGCTTTCCTGATTGACTTCTTTTCTTCTTTCGGAAGATCTGCAAGCTGATCTAGGTTACTGATTATACTGTTCACCTGATTGTCAGTGAGACGAGGTCTATCATCTTGCTTGATCGCTTTCACCAATCCACGATAATGGACAACATCAGCTGACCGGAAAGGTTCTTTAAATTTAAATTCGACTTCGTTAGAGAAAGCGATGATGGAGCATACAGGCAGGTTCGGCAAGTTCAGACGGCTTTTGAGCGCTTCAATATGACCGTAGTTCTGCCGTATAGGATTGTAGAATTTCCGTTTGTTTTTATAGATGATCTGAGTCCAGTATTTCTGATTTTCACTGCCGAAGATCCATCCTTTATAGTGCTTTGTTTCGATGACGTGCAGCCCATATTTGGAGACAACAACATGGTCAATCTGCGTCAATCCATACTGTGCGTCCTCGACGTAGAGATCATGATAGGCCCGGTACTCTTCGCCTAGTTTTTTGAGTCGTTTCTGCACGATTCGCTCACCGACAGCGCCTCGCCATTTCGGCAGCTGCAATTGAACGACGGTGATAAGAACCACCATAGCGACGAGGAACCAGAAGGCTTTCAATTTTAGGATATATAATACGGTGGCAAAAAATAACTCCATTTTGTATACGCTCACTTTCCAAATCTTATACATTTACTTGTTACTCTTATATTACCGGGGCACCAGAAATAAGTCACGATACTCTCGATAAAACATTTTTACGTTGGATTCTATTTCTGCTTGTCACCTATCTAAACCGATCCCCTATTTTAAATTTTGAATCAAAAAAGTACCCATATGAGAAACATTCATGATTGTTTAAACATTCACGTTTGTTTTTCACACAGGTATCTAGTTTTTTCTTTGTATGGTCAACGATATATATAAATAATCCAGCAGCGCCTCTGTTCCAATTTGTTGGCTAGTATTGGTGCAATATTCTTTGAACCTACGAATATCCTCCTCATATTGTCTTGGGATCTGCTCCATCTTATTTTCAATAACAACTTTTCTGTCATAGTGACGTTTTTGGGTCTCAAATGTATCTTGGTGCTTTGATAATTTAAAATCTGACATCCCTTTTCCTCCCCACTTCTATTAAAAATCAATCTTGTCCACATTTTTGACAAATTGATTTTGAAAATAATTATGAGGTAATACATAAGAGGCTGTGAAGTAAAATAGATAATACCAGTGAGTGACAATACCTTTACTACTTCATACCTTACGGATAATAAATGTTCTTTTCAGAAATGGAAATGTTATACTTGTTATACAAACTCGGTGAATTCGTAATAGACCGTTATTCAGTAATCGGGCCAGATTGTTAAGTAACGTGAAACGTATAAAGGAAGTGAATTTTTGATGAGTAAGGTCATTAACCAGCACTACGTCCCACGCTCTTATTTAATGTATTTTGCTAATAAAAAAGGTAGCGAATATGAAATAAACGTCTATGACAAAGAGACTAACCGAAGCTTTCCTTGTAATATCAAAGGAGTCGCTTCGTCCAGATATTTTTATGATTTTCCTACAATAGATGATATGAAAAATGATCTTGAAAAAAAAGGAGAAACAGAAGCAATTTCTAATTTAGATCAAATTGAGGAAATTGAAATTCAGGCAGTAGAGAAGTTTTTCTCTGACATTGAAGGCGACTTTAAGAATAAATTAAATCATATAAGAACTAGATATACAATGACGCCTAACCCCTTGGAACGAAACGAGGTTATTACAGAAAGTGAAAAGGAAGCTCTTGCTATTAATTTAGCCTATCAATTAGTGCGAACTAGAGATTTTAGGGAGAATTTTAATGAATCAACTGACAAGTTTCTACAGCATATTGTGGATCGAATGGTGAAAAAAGAGTTTCCAGAAATGAAACCTGGTTCTGTAAAAGTAATTCGAGATAAAAAATATGATGGATTACAACACGCTTCATTCCTATTCAATAAAGATTTTTTAGAATTTCCTATGATTTTATTAAATCACATATGGACAATAGGGATTAATGAAACAGGCATGTCTTTCTATACTTCCGATAATCCAGTAGTTAAATATGGACATAAAAAAGATGCTTTCTTTAGTAACGCAGGAATAGCATCGCCCGGAATAGAAATTGCTTTTCCAATTAGTGAGAAACTTATACTTATATTAAGGGATAAAAGTTATTTCGGAGTTGATGCAGAATTGTTGTATGGTAATAAATTTATTAGGATGGAAGAGGAAAATGTAATTTTTTATAATTCGTTGCAAGTAACACAATCAAACAGACAGATTTATTCTTCCAATCCAGACTTTGAATTAATTAATAAAATGAAAGAGGATAACCCTGGTGCCTTAATCAGAAAATCAAAAATTGACGTAATCGCTGGAGGCAAAAAACTCTGAGATATGATAATCATAATTGAAATGTCTATCCTGTGTTAATGTGCAGTATAATATAATTTCTCAAACGGGCGCCATTCTAGAAATAGAATGGTGCCACAATTTGTGGCGATTGATATACAAGTAATCGACCCAATTTCGCATTGGAGAAGAATTCTTGATGAAGGTACTACGAGGGGGGTAATATCATGAATTTAAAAGATTATAGTTTTAATACAAAGGAAGACTTTATAGATTATCTTCGACATTTAATTATTGTTTCAGTAAATAGTATAAAGAGATATGAAATTCAACTTCATAACTTGGATGAGTTTATTCAGAAAGAAGATCTAATAGACTATCCCGAAGTTCCTGTTGAAGCGGATATATATGAAGAGTATAAGGCAATGCTTTCTTTTTCATCTTCTTATTTATTAAATATTATTGGAGATCAGGCAGGGTTTGGAACGTCTTATCAAAATTATCGAAAGAACGTTGAAAAAAAAAGCAAAGAGTTACAGATTGATTACTGCGAACTAAGCGTGGAAGAAAAAGCTGAATTAAATAGAGTTACCACAGCAAGAGATTGGTCTAGTCATATACCAGCTTCCTTAATTCATTCCACAAAAAGAAATGTCATTAAAGAAAAAGAAATTCGATATTTAATTGATATTCCAGATTTTCAATACTACGAGGCTGAATGGATTATAAGTTTATTTGAACAAAATAACGCAAATTTGGATGGGTTTAAAAAGATATTGGAACTTATGAAAAATGATTACACCGCTGTTACAAAATCACCTTGTAGCATTGTACAATTTAAAATTCCAGTAAGAACGATAAACGATTTAATAATTCCAAAAATATCTTGGGATATTCAATCAAAAAAAATTAAAACCAGAGATGAAATCCAAAAAGAATATTTAAAAGGTAAGTAATTGCGAGCTACGCTATTATCAAATGAGAGATATCATAGTAGCACTAGGAATAAAAAACTCTAATAAATTACTTGTGATAAGTGAATCTGCCGTAATCGGACCAATTAGTTTCTTGTCAAAGAACGGTGGTCTTATATTCGATGAGGAAAGGGCGAATGGAATAGCGAACTAATTACTTGTAATTTGTAAAAATCTGGTTTGATGTTAGATGAAAAGTTTCTTTTGAATTAACGTCTTTACTTGTTAAGTAACATATATCAAGGTTCTACATCATGGTATTATAAATACTATTGAATTGGGAGGAGAGAAGTTAAATGACGAAAATCGTTAACTTTGAAGCGATTAAGAAACAATTCATCCTTGTTAAACCCCTGGGTAGTGGTGGAACCGGAGATACACATCTTTTGAAAGATGAGACAACGGATATGCTTTTTGCATTTAAAAAATATGTACCAAAAGATTCGAATTATATAGATGAAAATTATGAACGTTTTATTGATGAGATAAAAATTTTATTTAATTTATCCCACCTTAATGTTGTACGAGTTTATAATTATTATCTGTATCCTCAACAAAAGACCGGGTATCTTCAGATGGAATACATAGAAGGTGATTCAATTGCAGAATTTGAAATAGATCCTTTTGGTGGAAAAACATGGTCAGACATTTTTATTGAAACAATAACCGCCTTCGAATATTTAGAATCGAACAATGTCTTACATCGGGATATTCGTCCAGCAAATATTATGATAGATAAGAATGAAAATGTTAAAGTTATTGATTTCGGTTTCGGAAAGAAATTGGAGGGTTTGGATCTTGACGCTAAAAGTGTTCATTTAAATTGGCCTGTAACCCAATTGCCAAATGAAACAAACTATGAAGGTATTTATAATCATCAAAGTGAAATTTATTTCCTTGGAAAATTACTGGACAATGTTATCGACAGGAGTCTATTTAGTTTTAATTTTGAACATATCATTGAAAAAATGATTCAATTAGACCCTGAGAATAGATATAAATCGTTTCATGATATTTCAATAGATATTTCTAAGGGTGTACTTGGAGAGATTGATTTTACAGAGGAAGAAAAAGATATATATGGAAAATTTGCAAACATACTCTCGGCTGTCATTATGTATTATTGGTCAGAATACGATCCGATTCGTGATGATAATGAAATCTTAAATAACCTTGCTAATCTAATAAGAAGAAGTTCACTTGAGAACGTTATTCAAGATAATGCGTTATTAATTACCTGCTTTATTAAAGGCCATTATGACTACAGTAATAATATAGATATTGAAGTATCAACAATCTCAGATTTTTATCGATTGCTAGATAGCCTAAGTCCTTACAAGGTAAAGATTGTATTAGATAATATAGATGCAAGATTATCTACTATAAAGGTAGAGGCAGTAGAGGATGATTTGCCTTTCTAAATCATTACGACTTAATATTTAATTGCACCGAGAAATCACAACACTTATGGCCATTAACTATGACGAATACATAACTACTGGAAATACTGAGTACAGAGGGTTGGAAAAAGAGAATTTTGAAAATCAAATCCTTTTATAAAGATGCTTAGAAAACAAATAGACTATGACAAGGTAAACCAGTAAGAAATAGAGTAGGTGCATGAATGAATTCATGCGCCTACTCTATTTCTACTTTTAACCTTGTTCAAAACCATACACGGATTTTCGGTGTACGAATAATTCACGTATGGAAAACCTGCGGAATTTTAAAGTACTGGGGGTGTCACAATTCAAAGGTTCTGATACCTTATTGTAAAAGTGAATATTACAGATGAATTGGGCCAGCCACTGCGGAGTAAAGAGCCACTATAAATAGAAAAACTTCTTGTATAATAAAGTAAAATGGTAGCTGTGCACGGTTGATTTATGACAATTAACCACTTCTGATAAATAAACAAGGGGATACCGACAAAGTGTTGTATAGTTGGTATCCCCCTTTTACTTTATGCAATTGTAGTGTATTGTCTGAATACTGTCTTGCACAGTACCTAAAATTATACTGGATTCTATGCAACGCTAGTGGGCACCTGAAATTCAACTATTACTTTTCTTTGAATTGGACTTTCTGATTCATCATATTAAGTAATGTGATCGCTTCCTCAAAAGTTTGTATAACTTTTCTGTCCTTAAGAAATTCACGATAATTCTTTACTTGGCCATCTCTTTTAGGATCATCGGGACAGTTAACCCAAACTGGCTCAGACGCCGGGTCTGCAATTAAAAGTTTGGGAGAACCCATAAAACTATTTTTCTTTTCAAACGTAAAAAGATGGACATAACTCATTTCATGTTTGGAAGCGTTATAAGCATGTTTTAATCCTAACATCGAATTTGCACCCGGTTGCCCTTTTTTCCGATATATACCATATTCTACTTTGTTGTTTATACACTGCCACTCGTCATTAGCATTAACCCAAAACAATAGTTCACATATAGACGCATTTACATCAAAAACCTTAATACTGAAGTCTTTGTCACTTTCCTGTTTGCTTGCGTCTACTTTCAATTTTTTATAGGATCTCCGTAAACCACTCTGAATTGTGCCCAATCTTAAATCTTTTTCTATAGCCATTTTAATCCCCTTTCTTCCGCAAACGGTGGCTCAAAACTCCGCTCTAGTGGCTCATTCTGTCCGCAATACTCAACAGACGCTGCCAAGGAGTTTAGCAATGGGATACAAATAAGTGCAAATTTATAGCGTTAAGTATTTTGAACGGGCAAGTTAGGATTACTATTTTCAACAATCGTACATTAATATTAGTTTTTTGCTAGAAGTCCTTCTATTATCCTACTTATCTTGGTACTTTGAAAATCTATATTCTACTTCGAATTTTATAATTAATTGTTTTTGTACTTCATCTCATATTTTAAACTTCGATTTAATCTGCGGAACAACCTTCACAAGATATGGCGTCAATGCAAAGTTATGCATAAGTTGATTAGGTCCTTGCTTTTTTGTTGCAGCTGAGAAGTCCAGACTACCAATCAAGTCATCAATGAAAGGTATATCTTGTGGTGAAGTGGCTGAATAAGCATCAATAGACTTTTCAAAAATTTTACCGTTTATGCCCCATTCATCAGCAACTTCATAAATCAGTACTCTCTTCTTCTCGTTTTTCCAATCTTCAAATGCCTGATCGAAATTGATGTCACTAGACACGTTTCCAGTTTGTAATTCTTCCACCACAAACTCTTTTAGTAATTGCGCTTGTTCATGTTCACCGAAGTTACTCAACTCTTCGATTTCTTGATGGATGATGCGTAACGTTTCTGCATCGACCGTTTGAATACCATTTGTTGAGGTAGCTTTAGATCCAATGAGATTCAGAATATGATTGGCATCAATGATCTGTGAACCTGCAAGTTTCGTTCTGCCTACTAAGGCAGGAGCTATATCACCCGGTAACTCTTCTCCCTCTTCAAAGGTTAAGTTACGGTACGCGCCAGTGTATTGAAGCCACGTCCGTTCATCTATTCCAAATGCTGCATCATCCCATGCATATTCATAATACTGCTCAACTAAGTTAAATTGTGTAGCAGCTTCTTTGTACACTTTTATGAACTGTTTCTTATGCTCTTCAACCGGTTCAATCGATTGCCAGTTCGTTGGATCAGGCAACGTATTCACCATCTCTATAAATGCGAGTTTCAACCTCTCGACTGCCGTTGAGTAGGGCTCGACAATTGCTTTACTGCTTGTTCCACCGCTACCGTAAAGTTTCAATGCGATATTGACCATTTCTTCAGTGATTTTAGGATATTGGAAATTAATCACCGTTCCGAATTCTTTCGTTGAACCATAGACACGATTCGTTCTGGAATACGCTTGTATCAATCCATGCAATTCGAGTGAACGGTCCACGTACAGTGTGTTGAGCAACTTGGAGTCATATCCTGTTAGTAATTGATCGGCTACGATGACAAGGTCTATGTTTTTAGGGTTACGTCCACTTCCCCCTCTTGTCGCACGTTCAATTACATCTTCAAAGTAGGCATCTTCTCCGCGCTTTTTGTCCCCAGCTACAAACTCAATTCCAGTGAACGCACCGTATTCTTTGAACATGTTTTCAATGACAGCAGGGTCTACACGTTCCGTCTCATTCTCACTGCCAAAACTAAAAGTCATAGCTATATTTAGTCGAATATCTCTTTCGGTCATTTGCTTTTTAAGTTCTTCGAAGTAAGCAAGCACACGTTTTTTATACGCGACTGTTAAAATGGCATTAAATTCTCGATTTTGAGACTGTGCGTCCCATTGCGTTAATATTTCGTCGACAACTCTCGGAATATGTGTCTCATCGTAGTAAACGAGTAACCCTGCTTTTTTCGCAGCTTTTTCAATTTCTAAGTCCGATAGTTGTTGTATTTCTCTTTCTAACTTCTTTATTTCTATATCTGGATTCTGGTTCTGAAATAATTCAATAAGCTGGTCTCTGAGATCTTCATAACTTTTAAATTCACCGGTATTAATGTAATCGACATGGAAGCCTAGAACGTTTCTGTCTGCAATCGCCTCATCAATCGTATACTGATGGATGAGGGGACCAAATAGTTTTTCAGTCGTATCAATCAGTTCACTTTTTTCGTTTATCTTTCCCTTCGCTTGATTTTCATCAAACAAAGGAGTGCCTGTATAACCAAAGAATAAACTATTGTTTCTAAAATACTGTTTAATGGTTCCCATCATTTGACCCATCGTTGTACGATGCGCTTCATCAATAATAAAGACAATGCGCTTATCAGCGAGGCGTGTATCGTTTGCCTCCATCAAATCTTTCACTAAATTACTTAGTTTATAGGTCGTCGTTACAACAATGCCGTTATTCGGTGAATGCAGGATTTTACGCAACTCGTATGTATACTTTGTATCATCTACAGAAACGGATTCATACGCTGCATAGGCTTTAAAGTTCTCGCTTGTACGACTGTCCAACTCACGCCGATCGACTAGGAAAACTACCTTGTCAAAGCCTGCTCGCGTGGAGAGAAAAAGGGCGGTTTTAAAGCTCGTAATCGTTTTCCCCGAACCTGTCGTATGCCATACAAAGCCACCGTGTGGGATCCGGTCTTCATTATCCCAACCAAATGCTGCTGCTTCAACTGCTTGCAAGGCATGCACTTGATAGGAACGCATCAGCATATGTCGACGATTGTCTTCTTCTCTTGCTTCATCAATCACTAAGTAATCCCCGACCATTTGATGCGCCATAGGAATCATTAAAAATTGGCTAATGACTTCTTCCCAGTTGTTCACAGGAATATTGTCTTTATCTGCCCAGTGGAAGAGGAAACTCGGATTGAAATCATGCACCGTTTTAGGCGTCGCAAAATAACGCGTCGCAACTTCAGAAGTCACGACCATCATTTGTGAAAACGCCATGAAATTCAGCGTATATTCCCCGGTTTGGTAATAACGTTTGAACTGACTATACGCTTCATCAAAGGTTTTATCAGCCCGTTTTTGTTCAATATTAATCAGCGGTAAGCCATTGATGAGTAAAACGAGGTCAAAGCGATTGCCATTTGGTGTCGTGACTTCCCTTGCGATCGTATAACTAGAGTCTCCACCACTGACTTGTGCTTTTTTAAAAATGGTCAGCGTGATTTGTTCTCTCGTAATGCAAGGGTCAGGATCTCGATAAATGCCATCAATCTTTCCTTTAGAGCCTTCCATCGCTAATAACTTCGCCGCTTCAAAACTATTGGCAATTTGATTCACTTGTGCCATCACTTGATTAAACTCATTATCTGTTAACGGAACACTTTCTAATTGATCGACGTTGATCCGATTCAATTCGCTACGCCAATGATTGATTAAATCTTGTGTCGTTACTTTTCGTTTCGTTCCATCGAGTTCTTCAGGAGATTTCCATTTGAAGCGTTGTAATTTCTCCACAAAACGATCTTGAAAGCTTGCTTCTGAAACATTCTTTGGTGCATTACTCATTAGAATACCTCCTTAGACAAACATTTCTTGTAGATACGCTTGCTTCATTGCTTTTAGTTTATCTAGTTGCTTTTGTTGGTTAGTAATCGAATCGTCTAGCTTTTTAAAGAATTCACTTATCATCTCTTGTTCCTCAATACTAGGTATAGCAATCATCTGCCTTTTTACTATATCGGAATTAAGATTAACCTGACTTCCAGGTTGTCCATATTTATTCCACATTGGACGGAACATTTCTAACCATTGAAACATAAACTCACGGTCAAATTTAGGGTTCATAAAAATTAAGAATCCATCATGTACACCTGTTTCTACATAATTCACAACTGGCTTTCCTACTGTTGCTGCTATACTTAATAGCAAATGTGGCTTATTTAACACTCGAGTTTTTCCTTGACCTAATATTGATAAACGTTGTTTTAGATAATTAATTCGGCCATTCTGTTCAGTTACATCTGAAATTCGTAGCCAACCAATGTTGGAATTCATATCAAACCACTTTGGATCTTGGATTGGTCTTGGGGATGCACCACGAACAATTTCCGCTAAGTCTCCTAATTTCCATTCTTGCCATTCATCCTTAAACCCCGCAAACCTTCTCTTCGGTACTCGTTCACCTTCAGCAGGGAACATCTCAGCAAGATAAGCAGATTTCAAAGCTTTTGTTTTTTCTAATTTGCGCTGTTCAAGAGAAATCATTTGATCTAAGTGCTTAAAAAAATTGCCGATTTTTTGTTGTTCTTTTTTTTCTGGATAAAATAATTGGAGTTTAATAAAATCGGGAATATTGATTGATTGAACTGTAGTGCCAGTCTTTACAATTGATTCTAAAATGAATGTTGTGTTTTTTTGTAATTGAGCTACTAAAAAAGACCTGGATATTATATTATTGTCGAAAATCAGTGCTTTAATATCTTGATTAATTGCAACATCAACAGTTGGTATGCTAATCGGGAAAAGCCTAACAAGTATTCCACTTCTCGATACTATGAGTGGTGTACCTGCTTTTACAATTCTTGTGGTATTATCTTCTACGGCTTTATTTGTAATGGTATGAGTTCCTTTAGAAATGTATCTATTTTTTATTTCTTGGGATGATAGCCATGAAATAGGGCCATTCCAATATTTTGGATTAACCTTTGATGGTGTCGCACCACCTCTTAAAGTAATGTCTTGGCCTAAAATACGCTGTTCCCAACCATCAGCATTTTGAAATTCTGTAAATCGTCTTTTCGGCACTAACTTATTTTCTTTCAAAACTCATTCACCACCAATTGCTGCATCATTTCTTCTAATTCTTGCTCCAATCGCTTACTTTCTTCTTCTAGCGTAGCTAACGTTTCAGAGTAACGTTCTTGTAATTGCTCTAATACTGCTAGTTCTTCTATTAAAGGATTTTCAATTAAACGCATAATCTTAGATACGATTGACCCGAACCACTTTTCATGCATAAGTTTATCTATTTCCTCATTCGTTAACCTTTCGATACGTTTTTCTGTTGCTTCTTTTAATTCTTGATTTAATTTCTTCACGTCACGATTTAAGGTTGTTTTTTCATTTAATAAGCCTTCTACTTTTTTCAACAATGTATATTCGGTACTTTCTTTTTCTGTTTCTTTTAACAGCGAACGTATCGCGCCTATTGTGAAAGCATCTTCTTTATCATTCAATGCTTCACTTAAAGCAACTTCTTCATCACTTTCATCCACTTTGGCTGCTTCGACTAATTCAGTTAATTCAGCATCGATTTCAGGAAGTCTTGTTTCTATTTCTTCTATAGCAGAAACTTCTTCTGCGAATAATTGTTTCTTAATCAATTCAGTCAAGATGATACTGCCTATCCAACCATCTTGCTCTTCTCTTTTCGTTTTTCCAGAACCTTTTGTGACCATTAACGGTACACGTGTGCGACCAGCCGTATAGAAGTCAGTTAACGCGATAATCTCGGTATCTTCTGTCAGCTTGTCTTTCCAAATTTCTGCAATAATTTGATAGCCATCGTATTCATCAATGTGATTAAAGGCTAACAAAAGCTCTTTGATCTCAACTAACATCGCATCACGTAGTTCAGGGATTCCATTCACATCATCGATTGTTTTTAATAATGCCCAATACTTGTCCATATACGTTTTTAATTGTTGTTCGACTGCTTTTGACTTTTGAATGACATGGTCATCAGTCAATACTTTTTTCGTTAGCTCATCCACAGATTCTGTGAGTTCAACGTATCCATGACGTACTTCTTTCAGTGCTTGTTTGATAATCGTTGGGACAGATTCTTGTAGTACTTTTAAATCTGCTATGTTTGCATATGGAATACCTCCGTAAAGATGAGCATCGACATCTTGCGGAATTTCTTCATCAATCGATTCAATATATCTAGGAATATTTAAGTTGTATTCATTTTCAATAATTTCATCTCTCGTTGCTAAGTGACTATAGCCAGCTTCTTCTCTACGTGTCGCGTATGTATCTACAATCCTCGCAATGTCTTTCTCTTGTAGAACGTTTTGCTTTCCTTCTTTCATAAACGTTTTAGAAGCGTCGATTAGTAATACGGGCGTGCCAAGCGGACGATCTTTCTTCAAAATAAGGACAGTTACTGGGATTCCTGTATTCGTAAACAATTTGTCTGGAAGGCCAATGATGGTATCAATATAATTCTTTTCCAATAAGCGTTTACGTATTTCTCCTTCTGCGCCGCCTCTAAACAATACGCCGTGCGGCAAGACAATCGCCATCGTTCCCTGTTGTCCTAAATGGAATAAGCCGTGTAACAGAAAGGCAAAGTCCCCTTTTGAATCGGGCGGTAATATGCCTGCTACTTCAAAACGTGGATCGCTCACCTTTAAATTCGATTTATTCCAGTTCTTCACGGAGTAAGGTGGATTCATTACAACCGCATCAAATTGCACACCTTCGTTTGGACGCTGTGGATCTTCTGGCCAGTCTTCTGCAAGTGTGTCACCATTATTCATATTCATTTTTTCAGGACGTACACCATGAAGAAGTAAGTTCATTCTTGTTAAGTTATACGTTGCAGTATTTTTCTCTTGTCCGTAATACGCTAAGCTTTTCTTTTCGTCTTCTGATAAGTACTTGCTCACGGTTAAAAGAAGAGAGCCTGAACCTACCGTCGGATCATAGATGGTTTCAATGGACTTCGTTTTTGCAACGATTTGTGCCATGACTTCACTCACTTGGGATGGCGTGTAGAACTCCCCCGCTTTTTTTCCGGATTCCATCGCGAATTGTCCAATTAAATATTCATACGCATCCCCTAATACGTCACCTTTTTGTAAAGCGACCATATTGAGATCTGCAAAGAGTAATACGAGCTCTTTGATGTTCTTACTACGTTCATTTAAGTTGCTGCCTAAAGCTGTATCTGTGAGGTCCAGTGATGAACTGGAGAACAGTCCTTTGAAATCATCTGAGTCACCTGTCACTGCAATTGTCCGTTCAAAGTGATTCAGGCTATCTGTTACTTTGCTAACTTCAAATTTACCTGAACGGATATCATGAATCCACGTTTGGTATAAGTGTTGTGGTAATACGTAGTAGCCTAGAACGCCAGACATCATCTCTATAAGGGGTTCTGGATATTGTGCGTAGCTTTCACGATACGCATCAATTACTTCTCGTTCGGTATTTTGTTTCATTCCACTTGTGATTCTAAATGTATCGATAGTTTTATCACTTAGGAATTTATAAAACATTAACCCCAACATATAGTCTTTATATCGACTGGCGTCCATTGATCCACGTAACTCATTGGCACCGTCCCATAGTCTTCTTTTTATTTCTTCTGATGTAATCAATTTAATTTCCTCCTAATACCGATTGCTGTAATTCTCTATTATATATATCTTTATTCTACTCTAATGATATCATCTAAATACTTTAAACAATATAACCATTCTTCTAAAGCTACTTGTGTAACTGTTCTATCCGTCACATATAGTTTCCATTGTATAAAACTTAAAGGTATCTGTGTAAAAAAATCCATGACCGTTTAAATATTCATGCTTGATTTCGTACAGATATCTTATTTCATAAATTTCAACATACATCGCCTGTCTATAATGTATAGTTAAACTAAATTCAATAACCTGCATACGTAATAAACTATGAACTGGAGGCGACACAAATTGAAAAAAATCATCCTAACAACCGAAAGCGGTGCTGATCTACCAGAATTTCTAACAAAGAAACATAACATTCATGTAGTCCCCATGCACGTCATCATGGATGGCCAAGACTATTTAGACGGTCATCTACCCGTACAAGATATATTTGATTTTTACGACCGCACCAAAAAAACACCATCTACAGCTGCCACGAACACTCATGAATACCAAGAGTTTTTCAAAAAGATTCGAACAGAATTCCCTGATCATACAATTGTCCACATAGGCTATACATCAAAAGCATCTGTTTCCTATCAAAATGCGTTAACAGCTGCGAAAGATTTCGAGGATATTTATTTAATTGATACATTAAACGTTACAGGCGGATTAACTGCGGTTATTATGTATGCGGTTGCTCTGCTAGAGGAAGAACCTGAAATGGACCCTGCCCACTTGCTAGAAAAGATCGAGGCAAAGGTTCCAAAAGCAAGACTTGCCTTCCTTCCGGGTAGCTTAGATTTTTTACGAGCAGGCGGACGAGTCAGCAATATGGCGTATCTTGGCGGGGCTTTGTTAAAAATCAAACCGTGTATTGAATTAGTGGAAGGGAAGCTTGTTTCTACTAAAAAATATCGTGGGAACATGAGCAAAGTGGCTGAAAGTTTACTGCTAGACTATTTACAGCAATATGACATTGATCGACAACAAATATATTTCATATACTCTATCGGGCTTAGTGAGACTATAAAAGAACGGATCAATGAAATTGCAATGGAAACCGGATTCGAGAATATTCTTTGGATTGAAGCTGGCGCTATGATTTCGTCACATTCTGGTCCAGGAGGATTTGGGATTGCGGGGATAGAGGTTTAACGTCAAGAAAGTATCATGCCCTCACACAACCTTAGTCTAGTTCTGAATTACTTCTGATTTGTTTTGGGGTTTGGCAACTTATTTACTGTTCTTTTACTCTATATTTATAAGGATACTTGGTCCGTATAGAACTCAGGAATAACTCATAATTAAATTCATTTTTTTGAAGACTAATTAACCTATTGTAAATAATGGTGACCGTAGCACTATAGCGCGGTTAGCTTACACTTTAGCGCGATTGTGACAGCAAATGGCGCGGTGCAACATAACATTCGCGCGGTCATGATCACTTTTAGCGCGGTCACAAGCCAGTTTAGCGCGGTGTGCCCCTTTTTTGGCGCGGTCCTTCATCTCTTCTCCCTCCTCTTTCCCCCGAATCCTATTTCCCCATAGCAAACCAGGCCCGCACCTATAAAAAATCCCCATCAAAAAACCCACCAGCAAGTAAATTGCTGGTGGGTTACCCATATACATCAATATGGAGACGGTGGGAGTCGAACCCACGTCCAAAGGCTCTGCTACTTCAGCGTCTACGCGTGTAGATTGATAACTTGGTTTCGCGCAAGCATTATGCCATCAATCAGGGCTTCCTGTGCGCTATTCCGGGAATCTCTTATGACAGCCTCAGAATGCAGATGTCATCGTAGCTCACTATAAGTGAACCTTACGCCTCCACATGAGCGATGGAAACGGAAGGTAGATTCAACAGCTTATGCTGCGAATGCTAGGTTGTTGTTTGTTTTGCCAGTTATTATTAACTGTCGTTTCTGACGGAGACGATCCCTCCGACGCGCGGCTCAAGCCCAGACCACCCCTGTCGAATCCGTAACGTCCCCGAAGGAAAGTCCGGAACCCAGGCCCGTTTCACTTAAAACGGCGGGTCGTACTTGATACTTCATCTAGTATACAATAATTCAGTCGAAATATCAATCTTGTTGATTGGCTTTGAACGCTCGTTGCATATCGCGCTTATGCTCTTTTTCTTTTAAGTCTTGGCGCTTATCATAGAGTTTCTTCCCTTTACCTACGCCGATCAATACTTTGGCGAAGCCGTTTTTAATATACATTTTCAACGGGATGATCGAATAACCTTGTTCTTTCATCGTGCCTGCGAGTGAAGCGATCTGTTTTTTGTGCAACAGTAATTTTCGCACACGAACCGGATCATGGTTATGGATATTCCCTTGTTCATAAGGGCTGATATGCATATTCGACAGCCATGCTTCATTATTACGGATTAATATAAACGCATCGCGCAACTGGACTTTCCCTTTGCGGATTGATTTAATTTCCGTTCCTTTTAACACAATTCCTGCTTCAATCGTTTCTTCAATTGCGTAATCAAAGTTCGCCTTTTTATTGACGGCGAGTACTTTTCCAGTTCCTTTGGCCATGCAACTTCCTCCCTGACAGAAGACCGGAGACACGCTCCAGTCTTATTTTTTCTTCGGACGTTTCTTAGATTTCTTTGGCATACCTTCATAAAACTTCTTCTTTGGCTTTTCGTACTTTTTATTGCGCTTGTCGCTAGAACTTTTCGCTCCGCCACCAGCACTTGGTTTAGTACTAGTACCTGCACTTCTTCCTCTACCTGCACCTTGGCCACGGCTCTTGCCTCTACCGGCTTGAATGACTTTTGGTGTCTCTTTACGAGAGCCTCTGAAGTTTTCTTTCATTCCCACGATTTCGAAGTCTACTGCTTGCTCTTCTGGTTTAACAGATGTCACACGCACCTTTACTTCGTCCCCGATACGGTATTGTTTCGCTGTACGTTCCCCAATCATCATCATTTGGCGATCATCGAAGCGATAGTAGTCGTCGTTCATGTTCTTGACATGCACAAGTCCTTCGATCGTATTCGCCAGTTCAACAAAGATCCCGAAATTCGTAACGGAAGAAATAACGCCTTCAAACTCTTCCCCCACTTTATCGACCATAAACTGTGCTTTCTTCAATGCGTCCGTATCACGCTCTGCATCTACTGCACGACGTTCACGTTCAGACGTGTGACGAGCAATTTCAGGCAGTTCGGCAGACCAATGGGCAATCGTTTGTGCCGACTTGTCTTTATTGAATAAATACGTACGAATAAGACGGTGAACGATTAAGTCCGGATATCTTCTGATCGGTGCGGTGAAGTGCGTGTAGAACTCCGTCGCCAAACCGAAGTGACCGATACTGTCTTGGAAGTACTTCGCTTGTTGCATCGAACGCAATAGCATTGTCGAGATTAGAGATTCTTCTGGCAGTCCTTCAATGGATTCCACAATTTCTTGCAATGCACCTGAATCTACTTGTTTACCTGTTCCTTTTACGACGATTCCGAATGTAGTAAGGAACTCAAAGAAGCGTTGTAATTTCTCTTCTTTTGGATCTTCGTGGATTCGGTATAAGAAAGGTACTTTCATCCGATCGAAGTGCTCTGCAACGGTCTCATTGGCAGCTAACATGAATTCCTCGATTAAACGTTCTGAAACCGTACGTTCAATAATGATCACGTCTGTCGGCCAGCCTTCTTCATCTACGAGAATTTTGGACTCCTTGAAATCGAAATCGATGGCGCCGCGATTTTTACGCTTTTGACGGAAATTGCTAGCCAGTTTCGCCATATCGTTTAGCATCGGTACGATTTCTTCGTATTTCTTCGATAACTCTTCGTCTTGATGATCGATGATTTGATAGACATCATCATATGTCATGCGATAACTCGAGTTGATGACACTTGGGTAAATGTCATGGTCGATGACTTTACCATTTGCATCGACTTTCATTTCGCATGTCAGTGTCAAGCGGTCTTCTCCTGGATTAATGGAACAAATTCCGTTAGACAAACGATGCGGTAACATTGGAATCACGCGGTCCGTAAGATAGACACTCGTGCCACGGTCTGCTGCTTCTACGTCCATTGGAGAGTTCTCCGTGACATAGTAGCTAACGTCCGAAATATGCACAAATAGACGATAGGATCCGTTGTCTTCTTTGAAGACTGAAATCGCATCATCCAAGTCTTTTGCATCGGCACCGTCAATAGTCATCGTCAATTCTTTACGTAAATCTCTACGGCCTTCGAAGTCTTCTGGCTGAACTGTCGTCGGTACACTTTTCGCGTGTTCCATTACGTCTTCAGGGAATTCGATCGCTATGCCATGCTTATGAATGATTGACAGGATGTCTACACCCGGGTCATTTTTATGCCCAAGAATTTGTGTGATCATACCTGTTGCATTGTTTTCATCGCTCGGCCAGTTGGTAATTTCCGCGATAACTTTTTGACCGTCTACCGCTTCCAATGAATGACCCTTTTCAATATACAAATCCATCGGCAATTTCTTATCGTCCGGCAAGACGAAACCATATCCTTCATGTGCTTGATACGTTCCGACAACTTGCGTAGTTTTACGCTCGACGACTTTCGTGATGACGCCTTCGCGACGATCTCCAAATGAGCTGTCGGATACGCGTACGAAGACGATATCGCCATTCATTGCGCCGTTTACTTCATGAGGTGGGATGAAGACATCATCGCCCTCGACTTCTTCTGGTACGACAAAGCCGAAGCCTTTTGCGTGACCGATGAATTTTCCGCGAAGAAGATTCATTTGTTCAGGTAAGCCGTAGCGGTTATTGCGCGAACGAACGATTTTCCCGTTCTGTTCTAATTGTACGAGCATTTTCACTAGATCTTTAAATTCGTCCGCCTGTTCTAAGTTGAGTGTTTCTGAAATCTCATGGACAGTGGACGGCATATAGGATTTTTCTTTTAATAAAGACAAAACCCGTTCTTGTAACTCTTTTATATTTGGTTCCAAACAATCATCTCCTCCTTTTTTCCTTTAGTTATATCTTCCCCTAATTTCTCTCTTGCCAATCAAGGGATTCTAAAAAATGTAGTACGTTTTCGTGAAGTTGTGCTTTTTCGGGACCTAGTGTAATGACATGTCCTGATTCTTCGTACCATTGCAGTTCTTTTTCTGTGGATTGTGCTTCGTCATAGATAATTTGTGCAGAGTTCGGATCGATTACATCGTCGTGACGCGATTGAACGACGAGTAATGGTGTGTAGATGCACTCGACTTGATCGCGCACGTCTTGGACCATGGATTGTAAACCGTCAAGGCCCGGCATCGACTTCGTTTTCAAATCATCCATTTCTAATTTGATTTGCTCGTCTGATTGACCTGCGAACTTTTTGTAATCTCGTGCATATTTCAGCACGCCTGACCACATCAAGTCAGTGGTTTTCATCGTCATCGGTGCACACATTGTCACGATGCCTTTTAGCGGAAATTGCGCTGCAAGTCTCAATGAAAATACACCACCGAGTGATAATCCCGCCACAGCAATCTCATCATATCCTGCCTCTTTTAGCTGATTATATGCATCGACTACATCTTCCCACCACTGATCAGGATTCGTCTTGATCAATTCTTCAGGCGGCACGCCATGACCGCGGTAATGCGGTGCCAATGAAGTATAATTGTGTTTTTCAAGGAAGCGGCCAAGCATCCGCACATCCGCGGATGTTCCGGTAAACCCATGCAACAGTAATACCGCACGTTTTCCATGTTGAAAAAAGAATGGTTTCGGTTGGGCAATTCGCATGTTTTTCGTTCCTTTCTACGAAAAGCGCCTGACCGTTCAAACATGGTCAGGCGCTTGCATTTTATATTTTCATGATCGCAATGGTTAGGACAAAAAATAAGACAGATAAGACGATCGTCGCTCTTTGTAGAACGAGATCTAATCCACGTGCTTTTTGTTTTCCGAAAAGTTGCTCTGCGCCTCCGGAGATGGCCCCTGACAGTCCCGCACTCTTACCGGATTGCAATAAAACGACTACTATTAATGCTATAGCTACGACTATCAGCGATGCTGTGAAAACTGCATGCATGTTTTTCCACCTCCAAAAATAGCAAGTTACAACATTTCTATTCTACCAAAGCAAGTCTCTCGGCACAACCTTTTGTTACGAATTGCGCCGATTGACTGGTACTAGTTACAATTATTTATTCAAATTATAGAATGTATCTTTGCCTAGGTACTGTGCTGTTTCAAACAATTGATCTTCGATACGAAGCAATTGATTGTACTTCGCGACACGATCCGAACGAGAAGGTGCACCTGTTTTAATTTGACCAGCGTTTGTCGCAACTGCGATGTCTGCAATCGTCACGTCTTCTGATTCACCTGAACGGTGAGAGATGACTGCTGTATAGCCCGCACGTTTCGCCATTTCAATCGCATCGAATGTTTCAGTCAATGTACCGATTTGGTTCACTTTGATCAGGATTGAGTTGCCGATGCCTTCTTTGATTCCACGTGATAATTTCTCTGTGTTTGTAACGAATAGATCGTCACCAACTAATTGCACTTTGCTGCCAAGACGCTCTGTTAATAGCTTGTGGCCATCCCAGTCGTTCTCGTCCAAGCCGTCTTCGATAGATACGATTGGGTACTTTTCGCAAAGCTCTTCATACCAAGCAACCATCTCTTCAGATGTTTTACGAATATCTTCGCCTGCAAGGTAGTAGTTGTTTTGGTCTTTATCGTAGAACTCAGAAGAAGCTACGTCCATAGCAAGCAAGATGTCTTCGCCTGCTTTGTAACCTGCTTTTTCAATTGCTTCGATAATTGTAGAAAGTGCTTCTTCGTTAGAAGCCAGGTTCGGAGCAAATCCGCCTTCGTCTCCAACTGCTGTGTTCAAGCCTTTGCCATGAAGAACCGATTTTAGGCTGTGGAAAATTTCCGTCCCCATGCGAAGTGCATGACGGAAAGATTCTGCGCCAACTGGCATGATCATGAATTCTTGGATGTCGACGTTGTTATCCGCATGCTCTCCACCGTTTAAGATATTCATCATCGGTACCGGCAATTGCTTCGCGTTGAAGCCGCCAAGGTACTGGTACAACGGAACGTCTAAGTAGTCTGCTGCTGCGTGTGCAACCGCCATAGATACACCAAGAATCGCGTTAGCACCAAGCTTGCCTTTATTCTCTGTACCGTCAAGTTCGATCAGTGCTCTGTCGATTACCACTTGATCCAATACCGAGTAGTTTTCTTCGAATTCAGAAGAGATGACTTCATTGACGTGATCTACGGCTTTCAATACGCCTTTACCGTTATAACGATTTTCGTCGCCGTCACGTAATTCTACCGCTTCATACTCCCCAGTAGATGCACCAGATGGTACGATGGCACGTCCAAAGGCACCGCTTTCTGTGAATACTTCTACTTCTACAGTTGGATTGCCTCGTGAATCCAATACTTCTCTAGCTTGAATGTGGGTAATGATTGGCATGAAAATCTCTCCTTAGAATAATGGTTTTCCGGTCATTTCAACCGGTTGTGGAATTCCTAACATTTTCAACATCGTTGGTGCCAGGTCTGCAAGAATCCCGTCTGTGCGCAGAACTACGTCCGGATTCGTGATAATGACAGGTACAGGATTTGTCGTGTGCGCTGTCATTGGTTGTCCACCGATTGTCGTCACTTCATCCGCATTGCCGTGATCCGCTGTGATGATAGCAGATCCGCCTTTTGCCGATAGAGCGTCAATGATTCGGCCTAAACAAGCGTCAACCGTTTCAATCGCTTTTACAGTGGGCTCTAGCATTCCGCTATGGCCGACCATATCCGGATTCGCGAAGTTTAGGATAATAGCATCTTGTCGTTCCGCTTCGATTTCGGCAACTAACGCATCCGTCACTTCGTATGCGCTCATTTCCGGTTTCAAATCATACGTTGCGACTTTTGGCGAATTGATAAGAATTCGAGTTTCCCCTTCAAACTTCTCTTCGCGTCCGCCACTCATAAAGAACGTCACATGTGGATACTTTTCCGTTTCCGCAATTCGCAACTGACGCTTGCCTTGATCTTCAAGCACTTCACCAATTGTTTTGGTTAAATTGACATTATGGAATACGATGTCCGCTACTACATCATCATTATAATGCGTAAAGCCGACAAAATGTAAGTCCGTAAATTTTTTCACGCCTCGATCAAAGCCATCAAAGTCAGGTTGCGTTATAGCACGTGACAATTGAATTGCACGGTCTGGACGGAAATTGAAGAAGATGACCGCATCTCCATTCTCAATCGTCGCCACTGGTTTGCCGTCTTGTTGAATGACAAATGGCTCGACAAACTCATCATGTATTTCTTCGGCATACGAAGCACGGATTCCTTCTTCTGCTGAAGCGCAATGTGGTCCGATACCATATACCATCGCGTCATACGTTTTTTGCACGCGTTCCCAGCGCTTGTCGCGGTCCATCGCAAAATATCTGCCAGACACCGTCGCAATCTGGCCGACACCGACTTCTTCCATTACATCTTCTGTACGTTTAATATACGGAAGTGCCGTTGTTGGTCCCACGTCACGTCCATCGAGGAATGCATGCAAGTAGACGCGTTCTACACCGTGTTCTTTCGCCATTTTCAATAAAGCGAATAAATGCTCATAATGACTATGAACGCCACCGTCAGACAATAGGCCCATTACGTGAAGCGCAGAGCCCTTCGTTTTGACATGCTCCATCGTTTCAAGCAATGCCGCGTTGGCAAAGAACTCGCCTTCACGAATCGACTTATTGATGCGCGTTAAACTTTGGTAGACAATACGGCCAGCACCAATGTTCAAGTGCCCCACTTCAGAGTTCCCCATTTGTCCTTCTGGTAACCCTACTGCCTCACCACATGCCGTCAATGTAGCGTGGGGGTAGTTCTCCCACAGCAAATCAAAGTTTGGAATGTTGGCGTGCGCTACCGCATTGCCGTACGTTTCATTGCGTAAGCCGAAACCGTCCAAGATAATTAACGCGACCGGTTTATTCGCCATGAGTCCCAGCCTCCACTAATTTAACAAATGCGTTCGGATCAAGACTTGCTCCTCCGACTAATGCACCGTCGATATGATCTTTGCTAAGTAATTCAGCGATATTTTCTGGTTTTACACTACCGCCATATTGAATACGTACTGCATTGGACACGTCTGCTGAGTAGAGTGTTTCGATCTTATGACGGATCGCTGCACATACTTCATTGGCATCATCAGCCGTTGCTGTTTTACCTGTGCCGATCGCCCAGATAGGTTCGTACGCAATGACGGACTGTTTCGCTTGTTCCGCTGTGACACCGAATAACGCTTTTTCCACTTGCGCTGAGACGATCGAAACCGTTTCAAGTGCTTCGCGCTGTTCCAATGTTTCTCCTACACAGATGATTGGAACTAGTTGATGGTTGAACGCTGCGAGTACTTTTTTATTCACTGTATCGTCCGTTTCATTGAAGTATTGACGACGTTCAGAATGTCCAAGAATGACATACTGTACCCCTAAGTCTTCAAGCATGGCCGGGCTAATTTCGCCAGTGAATGCCCCTTCGTCTGTATCATGCATCGTTTGAGCGCCTACTTTGATCGCAGTCGTTTCAAAACGTTGTAGTAAATCGTTCAGATACAATGCCGGTGGGCAGATGACTGCTTCGACTTGATCTGACGCCGTGAGTTGTTCTTTAATATGTTCCGCAAATTCTGCAGCTTCCCTAGATAATTTAAACATTTTCCAGTTGCCCGCAATGATTCGTTTTCGCAAAAGAATTCCTCCTTATTCTCGATCTTGTAATACAGCTACTCCTGGCAACTCTTTGCCTTCCATGAATTCGAGTGAAGCACCGCCACCAGTGGATACGTGATCCATTTGGTCGGCTACTTCAAACTTCTCAACAGCCGCCGCAGAGTCGCCTCCACCAATTACCGTATACGCAGACGTTTCCGCCATTGCGTCCGCCACAGTTTTCGTTCCGTTTGCGAACGGTTCCATTTCGAACACACCCATCGGCCCGTTCCAAATGACAAATCGTGAGTCTTTAATGACTTGCTCGTAACGCTTTGCAGTTTCCGGCCCGATATCAAGACCCATCCAGCCTTCT
This sequence comes from Sporosarcina sp. P18a, assembly GCF_002743135.1. Lineage (NCBI taxonomy): Bacteria > Bacillati > Bacillota > Bacilli > Caryophanales > Caryophanaceae > Sporosarcina > Sporosarcina sp. P18a. The sequence goes on from NZ_PDYQ01000008.1 coordinate 27,128, forward strand.
GTAATGGCATCCACTGATACCGTTTTAGTTTCTGCATCCGCAGCAAACGTATTCGCAACGACTGCATCTGTCGGCAAGTATAGAGTGACTGCCTTTCGCTTCGCCTTTTCAATGAAAGACTTCGCTAACTCTACTTTATCTTCTTCTACTAGTGAATCTCCAGTTTCGTGACCTTGTGCGCGTGTGAATGTATACGACAATCCGCCACCAATCAATAAGTTATCGACTTTATCCAATAAATTATCAATGACGCCGATTTTGTCTTTTACTTTCGCGCCACCTATGATCGCTGTGAAAGGACGATCGGGATGAGACAATGCTTTTCCGAGAACATCTAATTCTTTCTCGAGTAAGAAGCCAAGAACGCCAGGTATGTATTCTGCAATTCCAGCGGTAGAAGCATGTGCGCGGTGCGCTGTTCCAAATGCGTCATTCACAAAGACGTCGGCAAGTTCTGCAAATTGCTTGGATAGTTCAGCATCATTCTTCTCTTCGCCTGGATTAAAGCGAACGTTTTCAAGCAAAATCACGTCGCCATCTTTCATTTCTGCAATCGCTTTCTCCACTTCTTCACCGATTGATGAATCGAGTTTCTTCACTGTTTTACCTAGAAGCTCAGACAATTTATCGCCAGCAGGTGTCAAACGCATATCTTCTTGCACTTCACCTTTAGGCCGTCCTAGGTGGCTAGCTAAAATAACTTTTGCCCCCGCGTTTGTCATGTATTCAATTGTTGGTAGTGCCGCTCGAATGCGCGTATCATCCGTTACCTTTCCATCTTCCATCGGTACGTTGAAATCCACGCGACAAAATACGCGCTGACCGTCCAATGTAATATCTCTGATTGTCTTTTTCATGTTCATTCAATAAGTCCTCCTCGGCTTCAATACAAAAAGAGGAACGGGGTTCTCCGTTCCTCTCACCCATATTTATTCATTATAATCGGTTAGTTGTGGAATGGCTACGATTTATAACAGAATTCATGGTTTTCTCTACTTATAGACCTTGTTCGTTCATATATCGTGCTAAATCGATACAACGAGCGGAGTAACCGGACTCATTATCGTACCAAGAAATGACTTTCACCATATTGCCTTCCATGACCATGGTAGACAAACCGTCTACTGTGGAAGATGCAGTGTTTCCATTGTAATCAACAGATACGAGTGGCAAATCACTGAAATATAGAAGTCCTTGTAATTCACCTTCGGACGCTTTCTTCAATGCACTATTCACATCTTCAACTGTTACTTCTTTTTCTAATTCTGTCACAAAGTCAACAAGTGAAACATTTGGAGTCGGTACACGCACTGCCATTCCATCTAGTTTTCCTTTTAATTCAGGAATTACTTTCGTTACAGCGGAAGCTGCACCCGTTGAAGTCGGAATCATCGACACACCAGCCGCACGCGCACGTCGGTAGTCGGAGTGTGGAAGATCAAGAATTTTCTGGTCGTTCGTATACGAGTGAATGGTCGTCATCATACCGCGCTTAATACCGAATGAATCGTTCAACACTTTCACAACAGGCGCTAAACAGTTCGTCGTACAAGACGCGTTCGATACGATGTGGTCGTTCGCTGCATCATACGTTCCTTCATTGACCCCCATCACAAGTGTGGTCATTTCACCTTGCGCTGGAGCCGATAAGATGACTTTCTTTGCACCTGCATCCAGATGTTTTTGCAGTCCTTCTTTTGAACGGAAGACACCTGTACAATCGATAACGATATCTATCCCAAGGTCTTTCCAAGGTAGGTTCGCAGGATCTTTTTCTGCAAATACACTAATCTTTTTGTCATTTACACGAATGGAAGATTCATCTGATTGCACGTCTGCATCGAAAATACCGTGTACTGAATCATATTTCAATAAATGAGCCAACATGGCTGCGTCCGTCAAATCATTGATTGCCACTACTTCCATATCCTCAGTTGCAAATGCTTCTCGAAGCACCAATCGGCCAATTCGTCCAAATCCGTTAATCGCTATTTTCACTGTCATACTAAATCGCCTCCATTAAAGTAGTTATAATCTTTTCGCCTTCTAGGCAGTGTATCTGCGGTTCACATCAGCGACAGCATATTTTGTGCTGCGCCTTCGTCTGTCACTAAAATGGTTTGGGACGGTGCACTCGCTAAATACGACAGCAGTGCTTCCGCTTTACTTGCCCCGCCGGCTACTGTGAGCACGAGCGGTACGTCTTGCAATTGCTCCATCTGAATCCCAACTGTACGAATACGATGAACAATTTCACCTTGCTGATTAAAGTAAAAGCCGAATGCTTCTCCCTTAGCCTGTCGATCCCGTAGAATCTGCTGTTCCTCTTCAGGAGAATTTCGCAATACAGCCATTTTCGTCGCATTCCCGACACCATGGATCACGCAGTCGGTGCGACTATATAACTCCAGCATCTCTTTCGCAGCAGGCTCATGCTGGAATACAGCATGTGCTTCTTCACTAAGAGTATCTGGATAATAAAACGCTTTATATGTTGCATGACACGTTTCTGCAAATGAAGCAGCAATCATATTCGCCTGTAACCCGATTTCTTCTCCCACGCCACCTCTTGCTGCGAGAAATTGCACATCCGGCAACTCGTCTTGCTGCATAAACGAAGGAATCGCGGCTACTGAACTGCCACCAGTTACTGCGACAATTTCATCACCTTTGATACGCGAGCGGAATTGTTTCGCCGCTTGCATACCGAGCAGCTTTTTCGTCAAAGGCGAATCATCGGAATCTCCTTCCACTACATGTACTTTTAGAATGCCAAGGCGCTCCGCCAACTCATTCGCAAGTTGCCGTCTACCTGATCTTTCCTCCATCGTATCATGCAATGCAAAGAGCACTTCTATACCTTTTTCCGTAGTCGAAACGCCTTCTTTCGCAATATGCACCAATTCTTGTTCTTTCAATAAATCGAGCATCGTGCGCGTTTCCCTCTCCGAAATACCAGAGACGGAGCTAAGCGTTCTTCTGCCAACGGGTCCCGACGCTTTGATTAGTTTCAACATATGATAACGTTGCTCGATCAACAGTGGAAGTTCAGGTATAAGTGCGAGTTGCGCTTCGTAAAATGATAAGTTCACTCACATCACTCTTTTCAAGTGGGTTGTATTTGATCCCTCTGAATCACTAACGTCCCACCTAGTGTAAAAAAATACTATACATGAAGTATAGCATATTCAGAAATTAAACACAACAAGAAAGCGTTTACATTATTCAATTAATTCCAAAATATCGATATAGCCGATATTTCCATAGGCCACCACTTGTCCCTCGTGCTCAACAACTGGAATCATCAACATATATTTCTCATGAATTTCGTCATCTTCCTCTATATTAATCGTCTGCCACTCGAGTGAATGATCTTCTGCGACCAAACGAAGCATTCGTTCCGCTTCATCGCACAGCCCACAATTAGGTTTCGTGTAGAATTGAATTTTCATATGTCCGTCACCTCGTTTTTATTTATGATTACATGAAACTGGTTATTTTTCTAGGTATTTGACTTTTTTGGGGTGGTGGCTGGGTTGGGTGGGATGGCGCGGCGATAGAATGTGGGTATATAAGGTGTCAGGCCTCGGACATAGAGCGGATGCAAGGCTTCATTGAGCGGGTAACACTACGCATAGAGCGGATAGCGTGCTACATTGAGCGGTGCAGGCTGCGGGCATAAAAAAGTGACGATCACTCACGAATCGAGTTATCGTCACTTCCTGCGAAGCAAGCTATTACCAACTTCGGCCTGCTCCACCACCACCACCGGAACCACCGCCGCCGAAGCCACCAAAGCCTCCGCCGCCACTTCCACCTCCGAAGCCACCACCACCGCCGGGGCCAGGGAAGAATATCGGGCCGCCGCTAGATCGACCACGTGGACCGCCGCCACTGCCTCTTCCTCCACCGCCGAAAAAGACGCGGAAGATAATGTAGAGAACGATGATCACTATAACAAATGATGGAATGCCCACGTCTTCTTCACCTTGTTCGGGGTATACGACTGGCAACTCATCGCCTTCGAGCCCGTATTCCGCCGCTATTTCATTATAGAACGCTTTGTACGCTTCCATAATCGCAAGGTCTGGTTGCTCTTGCCGTAGATAGGGCATCGCGAGTTCATCAATATAACGTCCTACTTTGCCGTCAGGAAGTGCTCCTTCCAAACCGTAGCCCGTCGTTAAATAAAACTTGCGCTCAATACCTGCCGCTTCATTTTTTTCTGTGGAAACGACAAGTAATGCGCCATTGTCCATTTCTTTATCGCCTAATTGCAATTCACGAAGCAAGCGTAGGGCATAATCCTCAACAGATTCACCTTCTAGGGAATACACTGTACGAACAGCAAGTTCTGCTTTCGTAGCCGCTTGCAAGCGAATGCCATACTCTTCTATTTCCGCTTCTTGAGCGGGTGATAAAATATTCGCATCGTCGACTACTACTTCTGTAATCGCATGAACCGTCGTAGTACCAGTAAGGGCCACTAGTAGCGCTACTAGGAACATGCAGACGCGGTTCATCACTTCACGTCATCCCCAAAATCGACTGATGGCGGTTGTTGCGCCCCTTCGACCGCTTTGAAGTATTCTTTTTCATCGAATCCAAAGATCGAAGCCACGATTTTACCCGGGAATCGTTTAACGGTTCTATTGAAGACCGACACGACGTCGTTATAATCTTTACGTGCCACTGCAATACGATTTTCCGTACCTGCTAATTCATCCATTAGCTGTTGGAAGTTTTGGTTCGCTTTTAAATCTGGATAATTTTCTACTACTACTAATAAACGACTTAATGCGCTCGATAGTTCTGAATCTGCTGCTGCTTGTTCTTCAGGACCTTTTGCGCCGGCCATTTTACTACGTGCGTTCGCAATGTTCTCGAGCACCTCTTTTTCATGTGAGGCATATCCTTTCACCGTATTCACTAAGTTCGGGATTAAATCTACTCTACGTTGTAATTGCGTTTCAATTTGTGCATACGACTGGTCGACGTCTTCTTCCAAGTTTACTAACTTGTTGTAAGAAGGAACGATCATAATCGCTGCGATGACTACTAACACTATAATGGCTATAAGCGGGCCAGCTAGTTTCTTCATACATCACTACTCCTCTCATCATTTCATTAGTATGTACTTACCCTACTTCTTTCACTCACCAAACTTCCTGTTGCGATATTTTAAAAGTTACTGGTTGGGTCTATGTCCCGTTTACTTCCTATGTATAAGCATAAACTACATACAATATGATGCATCTATTCAATCATTTGTGCTTTTAGATAAAATTGGCAAGAATATTTTTCTAAACTACTTTACAGACAATTTTGAGTAGGCTATACTAATAAAAGTTGCACGAAGGAAACAATATAGTACCAATCATGCATTAGAGTTGCATAAGGGAAACTATTGTTTTATATTATTACCTATAAAAAAACTATAATGCTTCTTAACTAAAATAAAAGTTGTATTCCTTTTATCTGAAAGTTGCACTAGGGAAAGAAAAGAGGAGGAAACTGGATGATACATCCGATAACAGTCAATAATATAAGTGTTTCCTATGACGGCCATGAAGTCGTAAAAGACGTTTCATTTTCATTTGGATCTGGAAGTTTGATTGGTGTTCTTGGCCCGAATGGTGCGGGTAAATCCACATTGATGAAAGCGATGCTTGGCTTAATCCATAAAGATCATGGAGATGTAAAGATCGGTAGCGAGACGGTGGATTCCATGCGTAAGCAAATTGCCTATGTTCCCCAGCGTTCCAATATTGACTGGAACTTCCCTATCGTTGTAAAAGATACAGTTTTGCTTGGAACCTATCCAAAAATCGGCTTGCTAAGACGTCCACGTAAAGCGGATAAAGAATGGGCAATGGAGTGTTTAAGGCAAGTAGGAATGGAGAGCTTTGCCAATCGCCAAATTGGTGAATTATCAGGCGGGCAGCAACAGCGAGTGTTCCTTGCACGTGCACTAGCCCAAAAGGCGGATTATTTCTTTCTTGATGAACCTTTCGTAGGGATTGACGTATCCAGTGAAGAAATCATTATTGGGATTTTGCGTGAAATGCAAGCGAATGGCAAAGTGATTTTCGTTGTTCACCACGACTTGTCAAAAGTGAAGAAATATTTTGATGGGCTAATTCTTATTAACAAAGAGTTAATTGATGCAGGTCCAACGAATAAGGTATTTCAATCAAGCAATATGGCGAAAGCATACAACCGTGAATTTATGATCGACGGCTTGGAGGTTTCTGTGTAATGGAGTTTATTCAAGACTTAATGACGTACGGCTTCTTACAAAAAGCATTGATTACATCGATCATGGTTGGCATCATTTGTGGGATTATCGGTAGTTTCATTGTCCTTCGGGGCATGGCATTGATGGGCGATGCGATATCCCACGCAGTTCTACCGGGTGTAGCCATTTCTTATATGCTTGGAATTAATTATTTCTACGGCGCAGTGTTTACGGGTGTTCTAACAGCATTCAGTATCGGTGCCATATCCCAAAATAGTCGAATCAAGAATGACTCTTCGATTGGCATTGTCTTTTCAGCGTTTTTCGCTCTTGGGATTATTTTAATCACACAAGCTAAAAGTGCGACAGACTTGACGCAGATTTTATTCGGTAACGTGTTGTCTGTTCGCAGTTCCGATATGTGGCTGACATTGATCGTCGGTGCCATTGTGATTTTAGTAGTCGTTCTATTCTTTAAAGAACTACTCGTTTCTAGTTTCGACGAGACGATGGCTGCGGCTTACGGTTTAAAAACACGTTTGATTCACTACGCGATTATGTTTTTACTCACACTGGTTACAGTCGCTTCCCTACAGACTGTCGGAGTGATCCTCGTTGTATCTTTATTGATTACACCAGCTTCTACAGCGTATCTGTTAACCAATCGACTATCGGTCATGGTCGTATTGGCAGCATTTTTCGGTGCCCTGTCATCCATCACTGGACTGTATTTCAGCTTTTTGTACAATATGCCATCCGGGCCCGTGATTGCCTTGACAGCGACAGCCATCTTCATGTTGGCATTTTTATTCTCACCTAAACAAGGAATTGTCGTTGGTATGTTCCGCAAGAAGTTTAAACGTAAATCGATTACAGGCGCAACCAACTAAGCGTCTAACCGCCCCGACAGAAAAAAATTTAGTATTCATAAAGGAGTAGAATGTAATACATGAAAAACTTAGCAAAATGGCTAACACTGTCATTGCTCGCTGTATTTCTGTTAGCAGCATGTGGTAATGAAAAAGGTACGAACGCTGGTGACAAAGCAGCGGAAACAGACGACAAGCTTAAAGTCGTTACATCATTTACCATCATTGCGGATATGGCACGCGAAATCGGCGGGGACTACGTGGAGGTATATAACTTAGTACCAACTGGAACGGACCCTCATGAATATGAGCCTTTGCCAAATGATATTAAAGCCGCAACAGATGCAGACGTATTATTCTACAACGGTTTAAATCTTGAAGGCGGAAAAAAAGGCTGGTTCTTCAAAATGATGGATTCCGTTGGTCAGAAAGACGAAAACATCTATAGCTTAACCGAGGAAGTAGAACCTAAGTATATCGGTGGAAAAGGCGGCACTGACGAGGAAATCAACCCACACGCGTTTATCGATCCAGCTGTTGGTGTGAAAATGGCAGAAGCTATGCGTGACGCATTGATTGAAAGACACCCAACAGAAAGTGAAAAAATTCGAGAGCTAGGCGATGCGTACGTACAACGTCTACAAGAATTAGATGATGAATTTGCGGAGCGCATTTCTACGATACCTGAAGAAAATCGTGTGCTCGTAACAAGTGAACGTGCTTTCCAATACTTGAGTGACCACTATGGCTTAAAAGAAGCGTTTATCTGGGAAATCGATACGGAAGAGAATGGTTCTCCTAAACAAATCAAACAGCTCATTCACTATATCCAAGAACATAACGTGCCTGTATTATTCGTGGAATCTAACGTAGATACACGCCCGATGGAAACTGTTTCTGCAGAGACTGGTGTTCCAATTGCTGAAAAGCCCATCTACTCTGACGAAATTGGTAACCCTGGTGACGCAATCGATACGTATATAAAATACTTGAACTACAATATGAATCTCATCCATGATGAGTTAAGCAAAGAACGATAATTAGCACGATCTATCAACTTGAGACAAAAAGAAAGCCACACTGCCCTGTTAACGGGTTCGGAACACTGGGAGAAAATAGTAAATAACATACTGATTGGGGACATAATTCGCATATGAATTGGTGTCCCTGTTTTTGTTATATCAACGTTTAGAGGATTTTTATAGACGAAAGGCAAGGCTGAAGCAACAGCGGAAGGATTTTAGGAGTCGAAACGTGTGATGTTTGCGGCAGCCGGTTTGGATAGGAGAGGGGGCGTTTTCTGCCCCCTCTTTTTTCCATCGCTTTGTTTATTTAGGACCACCGATATCGTTATGTATGATGGTAATTGGCTTACCTTTTTTCTTTTTATAACTTGAATCACTATACATTTGAATTTCGTGTTTAACTTGGAAAACGTGACCAGCCATACGCATAGATCGTTTATCAATAAAGTAAGCCGTTTTCATATTCTCACTTATAATTACTGTTGCGAATGCAGAGAGAGGTGCAGTGTACGGAAGTGGAATAGCCAATAATGAACCTAGTGCTGCAATTCCGCCTTTAGCTAATATGTCATTAGCTTTTGTGCTTCTTTTTTTGGTATCGACGTAAATCCAACTTGAAGCTTCAGCTTTACTGGTAACTAACTGAATACCATTGCTGTCCTTTGTCAAATTGACTGGCGCTAAAGATAAGCTAAACATCATTAGTGCGGCAGTACCTGTAAGTAAAAATTTTCTCTTAAGCAATTTCATTTCTCCATCCCCTTAATATATTAGTATTGTAATCAAATAGTTTACTGTATTATTTTACTACACTATTAAAAAAAACAAAGAGGCTTAAAGGATTAACAACTACAACTAAATACCAGTCTTTAGTTGTAGTTGTTAGTAGTTTGATAGTGATAATTGAACCTCAGGGTTATCTTTTTACCACTGGCATGAACTTCACTTAAAGTTTTTTAATGATACTAAACAAATCTAAGGAGAATCAGAAATAAAAAAAATGCCTCTTAGTCTAATTACCGTTTTAGTTATTCTACCTTCACAAACACACCCTGAGAATAAAATTGAAGAGTTGCCACCTTGTTCAGCAATACTTAAACCAACAAAAAACGTACCTAAAAATGCCAGATGAGTAGCACTGATTTATACTATTGAAAGAAAGTTTACTGATGAACGAACAAGTCTAAGTGTTCATGCACTTCATTTACCAAAACCATCAAGTTTTGGGGATTATGATGGTTATGAAGTATTAGCATATATTCCAAAGGAAATAAGTTGGATTTTCTCATTGTCCCCTATAACTAAATATGGAGAAACTACTTGGGTTGGGAATTTGGATGAAGTTTCGCCTATAATGCGACCTACTCGTATTAAAGTTCGAGCTGTCAATACAACGACAAAGAAATCGGGTCCTATTGTACTTAAAAAAATACTAAAACCTTGTTGAACGGGTGCTTTAGTTCAATAAGGAAAGTAGAGTATTATGCATAAAAGCGCTTAAATTTCTGAGCGCTTTTACTTGTATTTTATTTGGCTATTTCACTGTTAAAATATATGCTGATTAACCTGTTATTTACGTTGGTAATCGGACTTTTCTCCCCATCAACCGAACCCGTTACTCCCCTCTGGCTTCCTTTTTTGTTTGTCTAAAAGTATTGAATATATAAGTCTTAACTTATACAATATAGATACTTAGAATGAAAGGAGTATTTTATGAATCCTAAACAAATGGAACGTTACTTAAAAACCATTGGAGATCAATCCCGATTACAATTACTAAAAGCATTGGAGCAAAAACCTTTATGCATTTGTGATTTGAATACTTTACTAGACGTATCACAACCTGCAATCAGTCAGCATATGCACAGACTAAAAAGTGATGAGATCGTGCTGAATGAACGACGTGGACGCTGGGTATATTGGTCACTTAATAGTTCCCATCCCCACTACTTCTTATTACTGGAATTATTGAAATTATTGCCGGTTCCTACTATTGGATGTAGCAAGGAGGAGGACCCATGCAAATAATACTGGCTTCTCTAATATTTCTTTTCACACTGATCTTGGTTATTTGGCAACCACGCAACCTATCCATCGGCTGGTCTGCCATCGTCGGTGCAGTTCTCGCCCTACTTGCGGGCGTCGTCAGTTTTACTGATGTCATCGACGTAACGTCTATCGTATGGAATGCTACATTGACGTTCGTCGCACTGATCATCATTTCATTGATCCTTGATGAAATCGGATTTTTCGAGTGGTCTGCATTACATATGGCGCGTTTCGCCAAAGGCAGCGGCGTGCGAATGTTTTTACTAGTCATCCTACTTGGTGCCGGTGTATCGGCTTTATTCGCGAATGATGGAGCTGCATTAATACTAACTCCCATTGTCCTCGCGATGGTGCGTGCACTTAATTTCAAAGAGAAAATGATTTTGCCCTTCGTCATGGCGTCGGGATTCATTGCGGATACTACTTCCTTGCCACTTGTCGTCAGTAATCTCGTGAATATCGTCTCCGCCGACTTCTTCGGTATCGGTTTCGCTGAATACGCAAGCCGTATGATTATCCCGAACTTCTTCAGCCTTGGCGCCAGTATTCTCGTGTTGTATATGTATTTCCGGAAATCTATACCGAAACGTTTTGATGAAAAGTTGTTGCGTACACCTGCGAGCGCAATACGCGACCATAAACTGTTCAGCATTTCATGGGTAGTGCTCGGTATGTTGCTGATCGGCTACTTCATTAGTGAATCATTAGGTTTACCCGTCTCCTTCATCGCCGGTTCCATTGCGATCATGTTTTTGCTAATTGCGAGAACGAGCGAAGCGGTGCAGACAAAAACGGTAATCAAAGGTGCTCCATGGGCTATTGTGTTCTTTTCCATCGGGATGTACGTAGTCGTCTATGGCTTGCGCAATGCAGGATTGACATCTGTTTTGACAGCGTTGATCGAGTGGACATCGAGCCATGGCTTGTATGCCGCTACGATTGGCATGGGGTTTATTGCGGCAATCCTGTCATCGATCATGAACAATATGCCGACTGTGATGATAGATGCGCTGGCGATCCAGGATGCTGCGGTTCCGCCTAATGTGCGGGAAGCGTTGATTTATGCCAATGTGATCGGGTCTGATTTAGGTCCGAAGATGACACCGATCGGTTCGCTCGCCACGTTACTGTGGTTGCATGTGCTGTCGTTAAAAGGCATACGTATCTCTTGGGGATATTATTTCAAAGTGGGTATAATATTGACTGTGCCTACTCTCCTCATTACGTTGACAGGGCTATGGTGGTGGCTTTCAGTTTCTTAAATCGGTTGTCAGTTAGACAGGAAATATACTTGATTAATATAGGCCCCACTCGGTGAGATAACCTCTTTTCTCACTGTGTGGGGCCTATATATATTGATCGAATCCTTATAAGCAATAATTAGATGGTAATTCAGGTGCAACGATGACAACCGTACTATCTATAATGGAATCTTCTGAAATGACTTCTAGAAGCATGATTTGCTGTATTTTATAAAAAATAGTTGATTGCGCCAGGATGAATAGATTCTTCCTAACTAATTTTCCGATTTTTCACTTCTGGCTATTACTAACGTCAGCATATGTTTTTATAAAAAAGCCTTCTGTTTTTGACCATTCGCAATACAATATATTTTGAAGATTCACATGCCCTATGTGTTCCATTTCAGCATAAAGCCATGACTCCGTTTTGCCAATAAAGTCTAAGACTTCCTTCTTCACTTGTCCTTCATCAATTAGTAGTACAGTCGGTTCTTCTTCACAGTTCTCCAGGTTAATATCCTGAGCAGTTACGGGTTTATACTTGGCGTATTGATTAACTGAAATATCTCCTCCTGGCTCGATAAATAAATCCCGTACTTCTCTTAGCGAAAAAATCCCTTTCATGCGCAGCATCGTTCTTAACTGCTCCATTTCTAATTGGTTTTTATCCATCAATTTTTTATTAATTTGCCCATCATGGATCAACTTGTCCGTTTCTCCTTTAATCAATATACGTAACGGATTAGATAGGGTGACAATTTTCTCCACGGCATAAATGGCAGTTGCCCACACCACAACCGAAAATAAAAACATTGGGATGGATATCTTTTCGTCATAGAGGCTCTCTTCAAGAATGCCACCGAATACGAGGAGATACACCACATCATACGGTGTCATTTGACTCAGGTGTTTTTTCCCTAGTAATCTTATGATAACTAGGAGAGCCACCAAGCCGATTACAAGCTTTCCACCATTCACTAAGTAATCCATCCTGAACACCTCCAGACTTATTCACAATTTAAAAAAACAGTTTGTTACTCAGCTGGTTGCCTCCAAACTACTCTTACAGAAGGCCCCGAGAGTTTGTATACGAACTAATTGTGAGCTATTTGTCCCTGTTCTCATTAGCACCTACAGATAGCATTCCCCATTTGCACAGTGAGCTAAACAAAGTACGTTTGTTTCTCCCCGTATGAGTTTAGCGCCTGATGTCACATAGTTTATGTACTATTTTGATAGGCAGCGAATCGCCACTAGTTTTTTCTCATGTAGATAATCGATGCAACGCAAAAAGCCCACATAATATGGGCTTTCCACTAAATTATTTTTCATGTAAACGTAATTTTACTTGTCGATCGCTTTGCTGGTGGCAAGAGTTGGAACCACACTCACCGGTTTGTCGGCAAATTGCTTTTCACGAATAAACGAGATCGCGAATGCGGCCAATAATCCCGGTATGGCCAGCACCATGAAATTCTGCTGGAAGGAAAGACTTAGACCGAGCAACGCGCCGCCCACTACGGGACCAATAATGCCGCCTACTCTTCCCACTCCGGACGACCAGCCAATTCCTGTGGAACGGACTTCTGTTGGATAGAACTGTGAAGCGAATGAGTATAAAACAATCTGCGAACCTATGGACGTGGCACCCGCTACGGCTATCAGAATATACAGCATGGAAACAGTCGGATGGAAACTCATGCCAATCAATGAAAGCGCATTTAAAGAAAAGAACATCGTCAAGACGTTTTTCGTTCTCCAGTGGTCTGCGAGCCAACCGCCAATTAACGCTCCAGCAATTCCACCCATATTCAGTACTAAAAGGAATGTCAAGCTAGATCCTAAGCTGTAGCCCGCTTCTGACATTAACTTAGGCAACCACGTTCCGAGGCCGTATGTGATCAGCAGGCAGAGGAAGAAGTTAAACCAGAACAGGATCGTACTGACCGTCCGCCCGTTTTCGAATAACTTGGATACCGGTATGCCTTTCCTTGACGGAACAGAAATATCGTAGACATCATCATCCTTTTGTATATAGGAAGGATTGACTTTCGCCAGTACCTCGCCAATTTTCTTGTTTTCTTGCTTCGCCATCAGAAAACCGAGTGATTCAGGAAGTTGTTTGTACAGCAAAGGTACAGCTAGCAACGGAATGGCACCGACTAAAAACATCGCTTTCCAGCCCGCAGCAGGGATCAGATAGATAGCCAGTCCTGCAGCAAACATTCCGCCAATCCCATAACCACATAACATCAGTGTCACCAATCGATTTTTCATGACTCGCGGTGCATATTCCGTTACCAGCGCAACGGTAACCGGGAATGCGCCGCCGAGCCCGAGCCCCGCGATGAAGCGGTAGATTCCGAATTCTGTCGGGCCGTTCGAAAATGCAATCAATCCCGTAAACGAACTGAAGAGGATGACACAGAAGAGAATGACATTCTTTCGTCCAATCCGGTCAGCGAGAGGTGCAAATATGAAGGCGCCTAGCATCATGCCAATCAATGCATAACTGCCTATCGTTCCTGCCTGTACTGATGTTAAAGACCATTCTTCCATCAATATTGAAACTATTGATCCGTATACGATTAAATCATATCCATCAAAGATGATGATAAACGCGCACCAAAAAACGAGTAAGCCGTGAAAACGATTAAATTTTGATTCGTCAACAGTTTTTAAGACTTGAATGGGCTTCAACTAATTTCCTCCTTTGGAAAGGCAAACATATTTTTTTGTTTGGTACAGGCAAGCTGATTAGGAAAGTGACAAATAACAAAGATCAAAAGGTTTTCCAGCGTCTTTACTTCGATGCGGCCATTTCATGAATTCCGAGGAACTTTAATGCATTCTGTCCGTGTATCAATCTTGCATCTTCATCCGAAATACCTTCCAATAGATCGACCACTTTGCCGGACGGTGCTTCGCGCAGCAGGAATGGATAATCGGAACCCGCAATAATTTGTTCCGCACCGAATTTATCAATCATATACTGCAAATTCACCGGGTCGTACACTAGTGAATCATAATAGAGTTTATTTGCATAATGGCTTGGCGGTTTTTCAGTTTTTCTGATATGTGGCCACACTTCCCAGCCTTTATCCATACGTGGAAGCAGATAAGGGAGCGCTCCCCCGCCGTGCGCGAAGCAGATCTTCAGTTTCGGGTATCGGTCCAATAGTCCGCTCATAATAATACTTCCCGCGGCCAGTGCCGTTTCTGACGGCATGCCGACCATATACATGAAATTATGTCTTGGCATTCTCTCGCCGCCGAGTGTCGCCCATGGGTGTACAAAAAGTGGCACATTCCATTTCTCCGCTGCCGCGAAGAAAGGTTCCAGCGCTGGATCGTCAAGGTTTTGTCCGTTCACATTGGAACCAATTTGAAGCCCTTTTAAGTCCAGTTCATGCACGGCACGATCCATTTCCTGTATGGCAATTTCTACATCCTGCAGCGGCACCGTCCCTAAACCAATAAACCGCTCCGGATACTCCTTGGCGATGGATGCGATAAAATCATTCTGTATTTGTGAAAGTTCCAAACCAGCCTCCGGGGTACTCCAGTAGGCAAGTGTGACCGGAATTGGCGACAGGACTTGAATATCGATCCCTTCGTTATTCATGTCTTCGATTCTCTTTTCAATATCCCATGCCTGATCCGTAATTTTACGGAATGACTTTCCCTGGATAAAGATTTCCGCCCCGCAGTCACAGGTTTTCTCCATTACCGGAAAACGCGGATCACCATATTTCGCTGCCAAATCCGGAAAATCCTCCGGGATGATATGTGTATGAAAATCTACACGCAATGTCTTTTTCACCATTTCGCCCCAACCCCTATTCTTTATACTTATTTATAAAAAATAATGAGGTAGACGTTTGCTTCATCTACCTCATTATTTATTTTCGTATATCTGTTTTACTGGACACGCAACTTAAAGAAGCTTTGTTCCGTAAGTGAAGTAACTTTCCGGCGCCTTGCTTCCCCACAGGTCCAAACCAAGCGGTCCAACTTCTGGGTTCCATCCGATCGGCTCCCAGTCTGGAGAGAAGATCAAGAATCCGCCAGTCCAGATTTCCACACGGTTTCCAGAAGGCTCGATGACGTAGATGAACTGTGCACCGCTCGTCCCGTGCTTGCCCGGACCCCACTCGATCTTAATGCCGTTCTCTGCCATCAAGTTTGCTGCGCGGATTAGCTCATCCGGTGAATCCAAGTAGTATGCCAAGTGATGGAATAGCGCTCCATCTTGATTGGCATTGCGCATTAAAGCAATTTCATGCGCTACGTTCGTTCGACTCAACCATGAACCAAGACGCACGTCTTCCTCATTCTGAACGTAGTAACGGTGGTGAATTCCAAGTAGATCTGTCCACCATTCCTGCTCTTTCGCTACATCGTTTACCATAATATTTACATGGTCAAAGCGGCGCGGAGATACTCCCTTGCCTGTATATTTACTTGGGTGGCTCGGCAATTTTGAAGCAACGTTCGGATCATCCGTAATGAACTTCTCTTTTTCCCAATACAATTCTGCTGGTAGACCTGAAGGAGAACGGAACTGAAGCGTGTCGCCTTGCGCCTTTTTCTTCCCCGCTTCCACCCAGTTGTGCTCAATTCCCATATCCTTAAACTGCTTTTCAAATGCTTTCAAAGCACCTTTATTGCTTACGCGCCAGCCGATTTGCTGAACGCCTGACACATCCGCCTGCTGAAGAACTAATGTGTGGTGATCGAAATCCTGCCATGCTCTTAGATACACCCGATCCTCTTCCTGGGCAGAAACCGCAAGGCCCATTACTTCTGTAAAGAACCAGAGTGATTTTTCGAGATCCGTAACGCCCATTTCTACATGGCCAAGATGCGCAATACTTGTTGTATATTTTTCAAGTTCTTTCATTAATGCGTGTTCT
This sequence comes from Sporosarcina sp. P18a, assembly GCF_002743135.1. Taxonomy (NCBI): domain Bacteria; kingdom Bacillati; phylum Bacillota; class Bacilli; order Caryophanales; family Caryophanaceae; genus Sporosarcina; species Sporosarcina sp. P18a. The sequence goes on from NZ_PDYQ01000008.1 coordinate 43,466, forward strand.
TCCACAATTACGTTATTCGAGATACTCATAGTTTCTGTCCCCTGTCTGTTAGTTTTATTTTTTATATGTTACTTCATTATTACCCCGCTCGGATTTCTGATTTTCACTTACTTAACGGCTGCTCTTTTCTCAGCCATCGTCTGTCCCGCAACGCCCCAGTGCGTGCTCGGTACTTCCGAAACGATAACCCGTACCGCTTCTTTTGGTGCATCCAGTGTGGATGAAACTACTTCCGTGATATTGCGGATCAACTCCGAAACCTTTTCTTCAGGTCTGCCTTCAATCATCTCTACATGTATCAGTGGCATCCGTTACATCCTCCTTCTCACTCAGTTACTATAAACGACACGTCGCCAAGCCCGTCGAACTTTCCAAGCACCGTATCTCCCTTTTCAAGCAGGACGGCACCTGTTAAAGCACCTGATAAAATGACATCACCTTTACGGATCTTCTCGCCTTTACGTGCAAGCATATTAGCGAGCATCGCAATGGCATTCGCAGGGTGGCCGAGTACCGCGGCACCGGCACCTAATTCCTTGATTTCGCCATTAATCGCCAATGTGGCACCGACTACATCCAGTTCAAACTCCGACGGGCATTTCGGCGAAGTACCGAAAACCACTCGAGAGGTAGACGCATTATCCGCTACAACATCGGGTAATGTAAAATCAAAATTCTCATAACGACTGTCGATAATCTCGAGAGCCGGGATGACCGACTTGGTCTTAGCCAATACCTGAGCACCTGTAATGCCGGGTCCTTCGATATCCTCATCTATAATGAAAGCAATTTCCGCCTCCACTTTCGGATGAATTAAATCACTCAGAGAAACCTTTCCGCCATTGTCGATGACCATATAATCGAAGACATATCCATAAATTGGCTCATCGACATTCATCTGGTCCATTTTCGCTTTGCTGGTCAATCCCATTTTAGGGCCTACTATTTTCCGTCCTTCAGCTAGTTTCCGAGAAACGATCTTCTCTTGGACTTGGTATCCTTCTTCCACTGTCAAATCTTTCTTCAGTTCGGCGGTCACTTTTTTCACTTCACGCTTTTCTTCTTCGCCTGCCACTAGATAATCGGCAATTTCCTGATACACTGTTGTACTCACGATACCCTCTCCTTTTATACAGCAACTTCCGCTTTCCGTTTGGATAACTCCGCGGCTACGTCCATGATCATGTCTTCCTGACCGCCAACTACTTCGCGCTTGCCAAGTTCAATTAAAATGCTGCGGGAATCGATCCCGAATCGTTCGGCTGCTTTTTGTGCATGAAGATAGAAGCTTGAATATACGCCCGCATAACCGAGAACTAGACTACCGCGTGTGATCTCCTGTGGTGTTTCCAGAATTGGCGCCACTAAATCTTCTGCAACGTCCATGATCTTATACAAATCAATGCCAGTATGAATATTCATCTTATCGAGCACCGCAACCGCCACTTCGGTCTGTGTATTTCCGGCTCCGGCACCGAGGCAGCGGATACTGCCGTCGATCCGTGTAGCGCCCGCTTCCATCGCAGCAAGCGTGTTCGCCATTGCCAGCGACAGATTATTATGTGCGTGGAAACCGATATTTGCGGTCAGATGTTCTTTCAGCAATGTAATTCTCTCTTTAACCTGGTGAGGCAACAGTGCTCCAGCTGAATCCACAACATATACAGTGTCCGCCCCGTAGCTCTCCATCAGTTTTGCCTGTTCCAGCAATTTCTTCGGAGACGCCATATGGGACATCATCAGGAAGCCGACTGTTTCTAAACCTAGCTCTTTCGCATACGCGATATGCTGCGCAGAGACATCCGCCTCTGTGACATGTGTCGCGACGCGTGCCATTTTTACACCCAGCCCGGCTGCTTCCTTCAAATGCGGCATGGTCCCTATACCCGGTATAAGAAGTACCGCAATCTTTGCCTGCTTCACCTCGGCTACGGCCGCTTCGATTAGTTCCATTTCGTTTGTCAATGACAATCCATACTGCATGGAAGAACCGCCAAGCCCGTCTCCATGAGAAACTTCTATATACGGTACGTTCGCATCATCCAAACCTTTAGCGATAGATTTTACTTGATCTACTGTGAATTGATGACGAACCGCATGGCTTCCGTCACGTAATGCAACTTCTGTCAGTATTATTTCTCGTTTACTGTTCATCTTCTCATTCCCTTCTTTCATTTCTATCGAATATCAATCAGACCGGTATATTGGCTACTTTATGCTTTGCCCACTCTTCCGCCATCTTCACAGAAGATGCTGTCATAATATCCAAATTACCGGAGTATGTAGGTAAGTAATCTCCTACCCCCTCTACCTCGACGAACACGGTAATATCTTTCCCGTCAAAAATCGGTTCCTGTCTGAGTCGATAGCCCGGTACATATGATTGGACTTCTTTTTCCATTTCACGGATTGAAGCAGTAATTTCTTCTGTCTTCGCTTCCTCTTCCACCTGTATATGAATCGTGTTCCGCATAAGGATCGGCGGTTCTGCGGGATTTAGCAGAATGATTGCTTTTCCTCTTTTAGCTCCACCCACTTCGAGAATGCCACGGGTTGTTGTTTGGGTAAATTCATCGATATTTGCCCGTGTACCCGGTCCCGCACTTTGACTGGAAATAGTGGAGACAATCTCTCCGTATTCCACTGCTTGTACTTGATGAACGGCATGGATGATCGGAATCGTCGCCTGGCCACCGCAAGTGATCAGGTTGATGTTGTCCGCGTCCAAATGTTCATCTAGATTAACCGGTGGGACAACGATCGGGCCGATTGCCGCAGGTGTCATATCAATGACTTTTTTGCCTGCTTTTCGTAGCACTTCGTCATGATAGATATGTGCTTTGGCAGAAGTTGCATCAAAAATGATATCAGCGAGCTCAGGTCGTTCTAGGAAGCCGTCAATACCAGTAGTGATGACTTCGTAACCGTGCTCCGCCGCTTTCTTCAATCCATCCGACTCAGCATCTATGCCAATCATCGTTGTGAGTTCCAAAATAGGGGATCTGCTCAATTTCAACAAGAGATCTGTTCCTATATTTCCGGATCCAAGAATCGCTACTTTCACTTTTTTCATCGTATACCCCTCTCATGGAAACTAATTTATACTGATCATGTGCATTTAAAAATGCACGCTCACCTCGCCAAGATGCGCAAATTTTGCTGTAAAGGTATCGCCCTCTTTTGCTTCAACAGCTGCTGAAAGAGCTCCTGACAATATCACTTCACCCGCGTTCAATGAAATATCGAAGTCCGCGAGTCTGTTCGCGAGCCACGCAACACATTGAGCTGGATTTCCGAGCGCGGCTGCCCCCACTCCTGTATTTACCAGTTGGCCGTTCTTTGTCAGCACCATACCAAGCAGTTCCATGTCGACATCTTCGACTTTCACCGGCTTACCGCCAAGAGCATAGAAAGCAGAAGATGCGTTATCAGCGATTGTGTCCGGTAATTTTATCTTCCAGTCCTTCACCCGGCTGTCTACTACTTCAATAGAAGGAAGTATATAATCGGTAGCCTGCAGGACGTCCAGCGTCGTGACATTCGGACCTTTTAGATCTTTCTTCAGAACAAAGGCAATTTCCCCTTCTACTTTAGGCAAGAGTACTTTATCCTTTGGTACGAGCCCTCCGTTTTCAATGACCATGCTGTCGAGCAGATGACCGTAATCCGGTTCATCTACCCCGAGTAGGTTCTGCATGGCCTTTGATGTCAATCCAATTTTCTTACCGATAATCGTTTGACCGTCAGCTGTTTTCTTTTTGATATTTTCCAGTTGAATAGAGTAAGCTTCTTCCACTGTCAGTTCCGGATCAGCCTCTGTTAAAGGAGGAATCCCGACTAATGTGTTCTCCGCTTCTAGCAAAGATTCCGCATATTTTTTTTGTTTCATAGCCACTTCCGTTGCCATAATCACTTCCCCGCCTTTACAGTTTTATTGTTATGTTTGACAACTCGGAATAGAAATCGATACTATGCATGCCGCCCGTACGCCCCACGCCGCTGTGCTTCATCCCCCCAAAAGGTGTGCGAAGGTCACGAAGGAACCATGTATTCACCCAAATAATTCCTGCTTCAATTTGATGTGCCACACGGTGTCCTCGTTTTAGGTTCGTTGTCCAGATCGAAGCACTCAGCCCGTAATGTGTATCATTTGCCTGTTCAATGACTTCTTCCTCTGTGTCAAACGGAACGACCGTTACGACAGGTCCGAAGATTTCTTCTTTGATACAGCGAGAATCATTTTTGAGGCCGGTAATAATCGTCGGCTCCAGGAAATATCCTTTGTCGATTCCTTCAGGTCTTTTACCGCCTATCACGAATTCTCCGCCCTCTTCCCGGGCAATATCGATATAGCTGTTTACACGGTCGTAGTGTTCTTTACTCACCAGTGCGCCTACATTTGTATCTGCATCAAATGGCTGTCCGACTTTTAATTCTTTCGCTTTGGCTGTGAACTTTTCCAGGAACTCGTCATACGCCGACCGTTCGACGTAAATTCGTGATCCGCATAGGCAAACTTCACCTTGGTTTATAAAGCTGGACTTGACTGTTGTTGCAACCACCTCATCTATATCTGCGTCAGCAAAAATGATATTCGGGTTTTTACCGCCCAATTCATAGGAAAGCTTCTTCAATGAATCAGCGCCCGCCTTCATGATGGCGGATCCCGTACTCGGCTCCCCGATGAATGAAATCGCATCCACGTCAGGGTGCTCTGAAATCGCGCCGCCCGCTGAACCTGGTCCGAATCCATGAACCAAGTTCACGACCCCGTCCGGAACGCCCGCTTCTTTAATGATTTCCATGAGTACAGTGGCTGTCATCGGTGTCCATTCAGCCGGTTTCACGACAACTGTGTTCCCCATACCGATACAAGGAGCTAGTTTCCAAGTAAGCAAAAGCAATGGCAGATTCCAAGGCTTAATCATCCCCACCACACCGACAGGACGGCGCAGTGTATAATGCAGAGCTTCACTGTTCTGCTGATAAGCGTCCGTTCCGACTGATGTAATATAGTCAGCAAAGAAATGGAAGTTGTATGCCGCTCTCGGGATATCTACAGAGTTGGCTAGGGAGAAGGGTTTCCCTGTGTCCAATGCTTCAAGGCGCGCCAGTTCTTCCTGTCTTTCTAGGATCAGATCACCGATTTTGCGAAGCATTTTAGAACGTTCTTCCAACGTGACATTTTTCCACGGTCCGTTAAGTGCTTTTCTAGCAGCCTTTACCGCTGCATCCACTTCTACCTTACCGCCTTCTGCCACGATCGCCTGTACTTCTTCAGTTGCCGGATTAATATTTTCAAAGCTCTTATTTTTATCGATTTCGATATATTTTCCGTCGATAAAGTGACGGCTGTCGATTGCTTGCACTTTTGTTTTTGTGATCATAACTTTATTCATCTCCAGTATTTTATAATGATATCAATAGGCCGCTGCCTCGATGATGAAACCTCATTCACTTAGCCTGCTTCACTTTTCTCACATGTAAAGGGTGTATCTGCCATTTTGATTGAGCCTGATGGACAACTGTCATAAGCATCCTCTAAATCTTCAACTAACTCTTCAGGCACCGGTGTATGACCTTGGTTGTCATCCAGAATGGCAAATGAAGTCCCTTCGTCATCGTAATCAAACAAATCAGGTGCCGCTATTCCACATGCACTACACGCAATACAAGTATCCTGATCAACGACTGTATATTTTACGATATCGCATCCTCCTCATGTCACTTCACTTTTCGTTCGGGTTGAGTATTCTGTCCTTCAAATAACGGAAGCTATAAACGATTGGATTGTTAAATTGTTAAATACTTATCAGTATACAGAGCATTATGTTTACTAATTAGCTGACGCTGATTGCTTTTTCTGCCTTTTCCGTCTTTTGTTCCGTTTCTGACATCACACTGGTACTGTGCGGAGCCTGCACCTTTGCTTCCGGGTCTATGTGAACCTTTGCATGGCTGATTGCAATCGGTGCTTCGCCAAACCCAGTTGCAATGAGTTTCACTTTCCCCTCATATGTGCAAATATCTCCAACTGCATAAATTCCTTCTATAGTAGTTTCCATTTTCGAATTGACGACTATGGAATTCTTTTCAATTTCCAACCCCCATTGACCGATAGGGCCCAATGAAGATACAAAACCAAAGTTTACAAGTACATCATCCACTTCTATCACCTTACTTATCTCGCCTTTTGCTTCTTTGATTGTCACTTTTTCTATTCTTTCGCTGCCTTCCAACTTCGCTGGTACGTACGGCGTCAAGATTTCTACCTTGGATTGTTTCAGTAGCTCTACACTGTGTTCGTGTGCACGGAACTTATCTCTTCTATGAATGAGGGAAACTTTGCTCGCGATTGGCTCTAACATCAAAGCCCAATCTACAGCTGAATCTCCACCGCCAAATAAGATGACATCTTTCCCTGCAAAGTCACTCATATTCGTAACGTAGTAATGAAGATTTCCTTCCGCAAATTCCTCTTCCCTCTCTATATTCATCTTTCTCGGCTGAAAGGCTCCGTTGCCTGCAGTGATGATGACGGTGCGAGAGTAATGTGTCGATTGGCTAGTTGTCAATTTGAAATGACCTTCTGCTTGTTTCTCCACATGTTCGACAACTTCATTTAAACAAACTGTTGTTTCAAATTGTTTCATTTGCTCCGTGAGATTATCTACAAGATCTTGGGCTTTCACTTTAGGGAACCCAGCGATATCATAAATATATTTCTCAGGGTACAAGGCAGCTAATTGTCCACCCAACTGCGGAAGACTTTCGATGACTTTTACTGTCATTTGGCGCATACCCGCGTAAAATGCTGTAAACATGCCGACTGGACCGCCGCCGATAATTGTTACATCTACTATCTCAGACTGTTCAACCATGGCTGTTCCTCTCCTAGCTAGGTAAAATTTAGATCTACACGGCAAACCCTTATAAAATAAGACTGATTTTCCCGTGAGGACGTAGGCTATCATGCTTTAGGGTAACTTTTTTGTCTTGGATCATGATTTTATCGTCTTTCACAATCAGCTTGTAGTCATTAACACCAACAAAACAATCCAGCACTTCACGCTTTGTCCGGTATGTCGAGAAGTTGCAGCGCACATGAAGAGAATCGCCTTCCTGACCTTTAATCCGTACATTATTCACATTACGTATCGTAGTAGAATGCGGATATTCCACATGTGCTTCTTTTTTTAACAGACGCTCCGCTCTTTCTTTCAGACGTGAACGAGTATCATTGATATAGAAAATCGACTTTGCAGGATCAGCTTCCGGATTGCCAAGCGGTGGCACAACGTACGTACCGTCATCCGTAAACAGTTCAGACCACTCCACCAGTTTCCACTCATCAAGGAGTTCTGATTCGTAGTAAAGAAATTCCTTAATCTGCTGGATGCTTATAGTAACCTTGGTGCTCAGAAGCGTCTCTGTCATGATAAAACCTCCTCTTTCACATTTTCTTTCGTCATAATTTCATTCCATCTTCTCCAGAAACTTCTCATTTGCTCTTCGTCCGTAGCCTGTGCTTGTTCGCGGTTCATTCCCTTTGAAATATCGTTCCATTCCACTTCTGAATTGTTCAAGTATCCTTCCTGACACAGCTCAAGAGCTTCGTTGTCATCCGGAGTCGCAAATCCGCCAGGCCCGAGAAACTCGAGGAAGTTATCATTTCTTCGCAATCTGAACTTTTCGCTCTCGTCTTTAGGAGCCAACGAATACCCTGTCACTTCCATATAACCCGGTTCAGTAGGATAGAAGGTCCGTGCCGTGATTGCCATGATGTCGTTTATGACTAGGTTTGGGAAGATCAATATGTTCCGGTTATATTTGGCTATTCGTTCCCCGCGCTCTTCACCATGTAGTTCAATCAGTTTGTCTTTTAGTTCCTGTATTTCCTTCTTGTCTTCTTCCTCCCATGCAGGCGTCCACTCCGCAACCGGTCTTCCCCAAGGCGCAATGTATTCAATTACCGCATGACCGTTCCCAAGGTCAATTCCTTTTCCTTCAAGAACTGCTTTTCTCATCGTAGGATCCTGAGCGGCTTTAATATCAAAATAGGTTTTATGTGTCGGCATGCCGTGGTAAAGATCCACACTGTTCTCAGAAATCAGCTTCCAGTTTGCACGGACACTGTATTGCTGCGGATCCCCCAGAACTTCCAATCCTGCATCTGACTGGTCTGCCACCAAATCGATATATTCCTTCGCATTTCCAAGGTATTCTTCCAACGAAACTGCTTCGCTGTCATAGTTTACAAACATAAAGCCGCGATAACTTTCCAAGCGGGAGACTTCCGTCATGTTTTTAGAACCATCACAGTTGAATGTATCAGGGAATCCGTCTTTGCCTGGCATCCCTACGAGCTCTCCGTCATTTTTAAATGTCCAGGCGTGATAGAAGCATCTGAAAACCTTAGTGTTTCCTTCATTTTCCCTGCAGACTAACGCACCGCGGTGAGGACAGGAATTATATAGAGCCCTGATTACGCCTTCATTATCACGAGTGAATATGAGGTTTCGTCCGCCGACTTTCTTTCTCTTAAAATCACCGTTTTTCGGAAGCTCTGATTCATGTCCAATATAGATCCAACACTCGCTGAAGATCTTCTCACGTTCTTCCTGTAATACATCGTGACTCGTAAAGACGCTGCGGTGAACGGAAAACTCAGACTTCTTGGCGTTCTCAATGATATAGCTTTTCATTATGTTTCCTCCCCTTCATGTTGGCAGTACTTCCACTGCACCCAAATTAGTATTTACAATTCTAAATGTAGATCCGGTCTGGCAATTCGATTTTATTGCATTGTACTTCCGCCATTCACACTAATTACCTGACCATTTATAAATGACGCTTTATCGGAAGCCAAGAACACAACTGCATCTGCAACCTCTTCGGGGTAAGCTCCCCTTCCGATCGGGATAATATCGATATAGCGGTTTACTAGTTTAGTATCCCGGTCACGGATATCATCGAGCAGCTCTCCTTCTACTGCTGGAGGGGCGATGACGTTCGCGGTAATATTACTCTTCGCAAATTCTCTCCCTAATCCCGAAACAATAGCGTGAACTCCGCCTTTCGCAGCGTTATATGCCGCATGATCCCATAAACCGTTACGGACTGAATCTGCACCGATGTTTATGATTCTTCCGTAATTTTGCTCGACCATATGAGGTAGAACTTTATAGCATGACCAGAGCATCGTCCATAAATTCCGGTCAATGGTTGTTTTCAACGTTTCCGGTGTCTGTTCTAGGAACGGTAGAATGACACCGCCACCTGCATTGTTGACTAGGATATCTATCTTCTTCCAGTTTTGAATCGCCTTGTCAGTCATTTCCGCGACATTCTCTTCCTTGGACAGATCACCGATATAATAATCCGATTGCTGACCCGTCTCCTTGGTAATCTCCTCTGAAACGGCTTTTGTACGTTCAGGATTTGTTCCAGTTACTAATACATTTGCTCCCTGCTGTGCAAGTCCGATTGCAATCGCTTTCCCGATGCCTCTTGAAGAACCTGTCACAATTGCAACCTTGCCTTCTAAAAGTAATTCCTGTTGCTGACTAGTCATAATTTCAGTCATCTCCTTCGATTTGTGAAAACCATACATTTTTGATCCGGTAGTCAAAAGAAATTCAGTTCCCTGTTCATATCCTACGGTCAGTCACTAAAAGGTGACTCTTCGCTGTATACAGTGTCCAGTTATCATTCATTGAGTGCTTTCTACACTGTGTGGAACTTTTACCACTCCAATCACTAACACAATTGTTATGGACGAATTAGTGAAATGAAAACCACCTGTTTGAGTGCTCAGTTTCCTGAAAGAATAATGATCCATTTTAATTCACTGAATGTAACCGCATACATTTTTCGACAGAAAACAATTTCCCTTCCGCTGGATTCCTATGCTTTGAGGAAAGCGCCTCAAACTTGTTTCCCAAGTAAACTTGTAATTGTGTCAGTTCAATGAACTTAACTTACTCTCAGTATAAGATGTGAAAAGAGATAACACCAATCGAATATAATTTGTTATTTGGACTATTCTGAAGATTTTTTTATACGAGTTTTCCGGTGTCTCCACGTCTTACTATGTGTTCAACTTTTCCAGACCCCTACAGTGAAAATGTTTGGTAGATTTAGTATCTGCTCTATAGATGAAGGAAAAAATCATTTGGGTAGTACGACTGAAAAATGTTTTTGACAGCTTTAAATCTAGTGCTATACTTATTGAATAATTACCAATTTGGAATAAATTCCATCTCATTATCTGCATAGGGGGTAAGCAATTGGATAAAACTCAGCTGGAAACTTTTTTGACAATCGTGGAACAGAAGAGCTATTCAAAAACAGCAAATTTGCTAAATGTTACACAGCCTACAGTCACAGCCCGGATAAAGAATCTGGAGCTCGAGTTGTCCTGCTCGTTATTTGAACGAGTCGGCCGGAAGATTGTTCCGACAAAAGAAGGCACGGTTTTTTTTGAATATGCAACGAACATATTAACGTATATGAACCATTCAAAAGAAGTAACAAAGCATTCCAACTTCCCGGAAATCAGAATTGGTTTTTCACCCGGTTATTCCTATTCCTTTATGACTGAACTCCTGAACGCAATCATTACGATTGAAAACTTAAATATTACGATAATTGAAGGTGAAGATTCTTGCAGTCTGAATGAACAGATTTTATCAGGTGAATTGGATTTAGTATTCACCCGAAATGTTAGCGCCCACCGCCCGGAAATCATAACGGAATATCTTTTTGATAATAATTTAGTCGTTGTTCTAGGTAAAGACCATCATCTGGCTGAAAAGGATGAACTCGCAATCGGTGACCTCGAAGGTGAAACGCTGATCAGCTACAAACGTAAATCCAATCTCTGGAACGAAATTGATCAGAAGTTGGTCGGTGTTCCCGATATTAAACGAATTGATGTAGACAATAACGAAATGCTGGTAACGATTATCGAAAGTGGAATAGGAATCGGTATTACACCATCTCTTGGAATCCATAGATTAAATAAAAATGATATAATCGTCAAAAGTATTGAAGATATCTCTAATATCCCGAACAGAGTCTATGTGCAGTACAGAAAAAGCTCTATAATTGCTGCGCCTGTCAAGAAAATTATATACTCCATCATCAACCATGAAATGGAAGTGACATGTAATTAAATCATTAATGTAAGCGCTTATATTTCTAAATAATTAATCTACTGCAGAAAGATTGTTTCCAGAAATTCTTTTCGTTTCCATGGCGAAGCAGCATCTGCACCATTTTACCGTGGAAATGGAAACGCACTTTTTTAGTTGGGAGGCTGGGATATGTGAAAATAACTACTCTGCGTGCGCACTTGAAAGATCTGGGTAATCACACAAACTTAAATACCATCAGCGCAGGGTTGGTGGCAGCAATCTTCGGTTGCACAGGTCCAGCTTTAATCATCATTGGTGGCGCAACAAGCGGTGGCTTATCTTACAGCGAGACCATAAGTTGGATATTTGCCGTTTATTTTTTCAGTGGATTGCTCGGTATTTTTCTTTCATTACGATATCGTCAGCCTATCGCAGGCGCCCACTCCATTGCCGGTGCAGTATTAGTTGCTGGATCTTTAACCCATTTCTCTCTTCAAGAAGCCATCGGGGCCTATTTAGTGGCGCATGTGTTAGTAATCATTCTAGGTTCATCGGGCATAATCGACAAAGTGATGAAGTGGATACCAGTGCCGATCGTCATGGGGATGATTGTCGGTGTCATGATCCGTTTTTCCACAGAAATGATTACCTCCGTCACGGTTTCCCCACTATTGGCAGGCTCTACTATTTTGGTATTTTTACTGTCAACACGCTTTTTGAAGAAATTCCCACCGGTTTTATTGGCGCTACTAATCGCTGTTATATTAGCTGTCTTTATGAATGAGTTCCAATTGCAAGACATCACCAGTGTATTTATACTGCCGCAGCTGATTATGCCCAGCTTCAATCTAAACGCCGCCCTGTCTATTGGCATACCGCTTGCCCTCCTGATTATCTGTACAGAAAATGCCCAAGCATCCGGCGTACTGACAGCTCAGGGTTATAAGCCTCCGAATAATATGATGGCGATTCATGGTTCTGTTATTGGGTTGTTCGGCTCTTTTTTCGGGGCACATGCCATCAACATCGCAGGCCCTATGACAGCCATTTGTTCGGCTGATGACGTAGGAAGAAAAGAGAGCCGGTACGTGGCTTCAGCAGTATGCGGTGTCCTATTCTCAACCTTCGGCTTGTTTGCGGCGGCGGTAGTTCCTCTCGTCATCGCCATGCCGGGAGTAATTGTCAGTGTCATCGCTGGACTTGCTATGCTCGGTGTTCTCATGAATTCACTGAAGAAAGCTTTCTCAGCAAACAACTTCCAGATGGGCGCATTCTTTTCTTTAATCATCGGTATGTCAGATATTAGCTTCCTGAACATCAGCGCACCTTTATGGGCAATCGTTGGTAGTTTACTCGTTTCATTCCTAGTTGAAAAAGAGCACTTCGTCTCGGATAAAAAAGTGGAAACCGCTGTGTAGGACACCGGTAACTTGCGTCCTATATTCCGTGATCTAGCCAAACAGCCAGCGTTCGCCAAGCCAAGCGATTCGTGAATACTTATATGAAACCCAAGATTGCTAAGAGATATTTAGCAACGAAGTTTAAAAGAAGTGCCAGACGGGGAAAATAAAGAATAGAAAGCCGAGAGCAATAGAAATTCGAGCATAAAAAAAGCGTTTGAGCATAATCGCAAAATGCGAACTGTTCAAACGCTTCACTATGATGCCCTCGGCGGGAGTCGAACCCACATTTCAAGCTTCGGAGGCTTGCGTGCTATCCATTGCACCACGAGGACTAAACGTGTAGTATCAAGCTTTAACTATAATTACTCAACTACAGAAAAAAGCTTTTCTTCTGTAAGAGACATCTTCCATTATATCGTAGAATATAATGAAAAGCAATGTGTATTTTTAAGGCAAATGATTTGACCTTTGTTGACCTTAATAGGTAAAATACAGTTATAGTTGAAATACGAAATGATTTCAACCGAACGAATATTATGAAGTGATTAAAGGAGGAAGTCTAATTGAATCTAATTCCTACAGTTATTGAACAAACAAATCGTGGTGAGCGAGCGTACGACATCTACTCTCGTCTATTAAAAGACCGTATTATCATGTTGGGGAGCGGCATTGACGACAACGTGGCAAACTCCATCGTTGCACAACTGCTATTCTTGGAAGCTGAAGATCCAGAAAAAGATATCTCCATTTACATTAACAGCCCAGGTGGAAGTATCACAGCAGGTATGGCAATCTACGATACAATGCAATACATCAAGCCAGACATCCGCACAATCTGTGTAGGTATGGCAGCATCTATGGGTGCATTCTTGCTAACTGCTGGTACAGAAGGTAAACGTTACGCTCTGCCAAACGCAGAAGTAATGATTCACCAACCACTAGGTGGCGCACAAGGTCAGGCAACTGAAATCGAAATTGCCGCTAAACGCATCTTGCACCTACGTGAAAAACTAAACCAAATCCTTTCAGATCGCACAGGTCAGCCAATCGACGTCATCGCAAAAGACACGGATCGCGATAACTTCATGACTGCCGAGCGCGCTAAAGAATACGGCCTAATCGACCACGTTCTAGAACGCAGCGAAATCGAAAAGAAATAATCACTATAGGTTGTCCGGAACGCCAAATGGCCTTCCGTGACAACCTTTTTGTTTTGTATTTTTATATAAGTTTGGTTTGGTTTGGGTTGGGTTTTATTTTTACCAATCAAATGCACTAGCTCTCTAACTCCAGAAAGAGACACTTGTTGGTCTTCGTTTCAGGCGGCGACTCCGAGAGGATCAGCGTGAGTTCGAGAACCTGGACTGAACAAAGTGAAGGAAGCGGCTCGGGCCACGCCCTCCGGAAAGCGTCCGCCTGGAACGCAGACCAACAACTTCTCCACGTCTCCCTTTACTAAGCGAAAAGACAAAAAAAGATGACGAAACCTCAAAAAGGTCATCGCCACCCATATCCAACTCATTGCTCCTCTTCCACTATCTCAGCTAAATTCTGAAGAGCCAAATCTTCATCAATCCCGTCCGTAATCAATGTGATCTCTGTTCCCTTCGCAATCGCCAAACTCATAATCCCCATGATACTCTTTGCATTCACTTGACGATTATCCTTCTTCAAATAAATATCAGCCGTATACTTATTGGCCTCCTGCACGAATAACGCCGCCTGTCTCGCTTGCAAACCAGGTTTAATTCCTACTTTCACTGTTTTTTCTACCATATTGTGTGCTCCTTTTCTTCCTCTTCTTAAGAAGGATCTACTAATAATTTACCGTAATCGATCTGCGATTTCCTCAATCTTACGCAAACGATGATTGACACCCGATTTACTAACCGGTGTACCGGTTACTAGCTCGCCTAGCTCTTTTAGCGTCACATCTTGATGAGTAACACGTAATTGAGCAATCTCTTGTAGACGTTCCGGTAATTGATCTAAACCAATCGTGCGCTCAATCAACTTAATATTTTCTACTTGCCTTTGTGCTGCACCAATCGTCTTATTCAGATTAGCGGTTTCACAATTCACTAGCCGATTCACACTGTTGCGCATATCTCGCATGATTCGCACATCCTCAAACTTCATTAGGGATACATGTGCACCGATGATGCCCAGGAAATCGGATATTTTTTCTGCTTCTTTCAGATACGCGATAAATCCTTTTTTGCGTTCAATAGACTTTGCGTTCAAATGAAAATGGTTCATCAACTCAACAAGTGATTGACTATGTTCTTGATAGCTCGAGAAGACTTCCAAGTGATAAGAAGACGTCTCCGGATTATTAACGGAACCTCCTGCCAGGAAAGCTCCCCGTAAGTATGCGCGTGCACAGCAGTCTTTTTCAATTAGCTGTGGATCGATCGTGTTAATCATTTGGAAGTCATGTGTCATAATGGATAATTCTTCCAGTAAGTGCTTGGCTCCATCACGAATCCGGCAAATATAGACATTGTTTTTCTTTAAACGCATTTTTTTCCGAACAAGCAATTCCACTTTATATGGATACAACGCCTTCACATTCGAATACAAACGACGCGCAATAGAGGCATTTTCCGTTTGAACGTCAAGACTAAGTTGTTTATTTGAAAAAGACATAACACCATTCATACGGATGAATGCCGCAATTTCTGCTTTCGTACAACAATCATCCGTTTCAATCTGCGTCAATTCTTTCTTTGTTTTGGATGCAAAAGACATGATATTCCCCCTCTTCGGCGATTTTCACATCTATCCGCCTTCTACGTTCTCTCTATATAACGCATCAACATATCTGACACTTCCATTGTTTTATGCATAACCGTCCCATCGATAAGAGACGCGATCTCTTGCACAAATACTTCAGGCACTAGCGCTTGCAGGCACTCCAAATCATTCTCCACAAGCCAAGGCTCTTCATTTTCAGCCAGGTTATGCATACGTCTGAACGCTTCTACATTATTCACTAGAACTGCATCAAGAAACGGTTCTCCCGCATGATCATAGAGCGCCTGAACATGCTCAGAAGCAGTATAGCGATATGTTTCGCCACGTTGTGTGGTTAAGTTACCAACATAAACTTTTTTTGCAGCACTTTCGAGAATTGCTTCACGAATGTCCTGCACTAAAAGTGTTGGCAAAGTACTAGTATACAAGCTTCCCGGACCAAATACGATTAAATCTGCATTTTTTATCGTATCGGCTGTTTCCGGTAATGGTTTTACATCTTGAGGCGTGATGAAAACGTTACGGATTTTCCTTCCATAGAGAGGAATTTTCGATTCGCCTGTAATGATTGAACCATCTTCAAGCTCTGCATGCAAGGTAATTCGCTGATTTGCAGCAGGTAATACGGTTCCTTTAATATTCAGAACAGCGCCCATCTGCTCGACTGCACGGGCGAAATCACCAGTAATCGTTGTTAAGGCCGTAAGCATCAAATTCCCAAGAGAATGTCCCTTCAATCCATCTGATCCCTCAAAGCGATGCTGGAACATTTTTTCAATCATGGGTTCGACATCTGAAAGCGCTGCCATAACCTGTCTTATATCTCCAGGTGGCGGGACGTTGTACTGGTCCAATAAACGACCTGAACTTCCCCCATCATCCGCCACCGTCACAATAGCTGTCAATTCAATTGGATAACGCTTTAAACCGCGAAGGATATTAGATAATCCTGTACCGCCTCCGAACACAACAACGCGTTTCCTCGTAGTGGATTGCATATTCATGTCAACCCTTTCTTTTTTCAACATCCCGATGCGATACATGTGTTGGGTAATCGCCTTTAAAAACGCCTGTAAAGTATTCGGCGAGTGTAACAGAACGGTGTTGACCACCTGTACAACCGAACGCTATGACTGCCTGACCTTTTCCTTCTTGTTTGTACTGTGGAATTAAGAACTTGAATAAGTCCGTTAGTTTCTCAATTAATTCTTTCGTGTCCGCCCATTTCAATACATAATCCGATACTTCATGATTCAAACCTGTCAACGGACGTAATTCCTCCAAGTAAAATGGGTTCGGTAAAAATCGGACGTCGAATACTACATCTGCATCAATCGGCATCCCATGCTTGAAACCAAATGATACAAAATTCAAGGTGAAGTTCGGCTCGCCTGCTTCAGAAAACTCCCGTGTGATTTTTTCCCGTAAGTGCTTAGGCTTTAATTTCGATGTATCAATAATAGAACGTGAAAGTCCTTTTATTTCAGTCAGCAAATGACGCTCTTTCCGAATCCCTTCGAGTAACACGCCACCTTCAGATAATGGGTGTGATCTGCGTGTTTCTTTATAACGTTTTACAAGAGCTTCATCATCTGAATCCAGGAACAATAAGCTGGTTTTGACATCTTCCATCTTGAATAATCCTTCGAGTGCAGTAATCATGGAATCAAATAAACTTCCTCCGCGCGTATCCATCACTGCGGCAATACGTCTCATCTGATTATTCGACTTCATCATCAAATCGAGGAATGTTACAAATAATTCGGGTGGTAAGTTGTCGATACAATAGAATCCCATGTCTTCAAAGCATTGCATAGCGACTGTCTTGCCTGCACCTGACATACCCGTAATAATTACCACTTCATATTCATTTACCACTTGTGGTTGATCCATAAATATTATTCACCTTCCATTGATTGTTGAAGTGATTCCCGCAAGAGGCGGAATTGCTCTGTATAATAGAATGTTCCATACTGCATGCCTTTCTGATTAACCGCAAAGAGCAAATTCTTGCGATCACCTTCCGCCATTGGCAGTGTATGCAAACTTTCTAGCGGATGCCATTCTAATTCACCTTCGATAGTTGTCTTCATCAATTCCCCGGAATAATCATGTGCGACAAATGTGAAGAGTAACCATTCGTTCAATAATTCTATACCCTCATCATCCATAATCATCATCGTATATATGCCTTTTACATGTGGCGAGATTGCCTGCGCACCGGTTTCTTCGAGAAATTCACGATGAGCTGCTTCATAGACCGATTCACCTTCGTCTATTTTCCCTCCCGGTGCCACATACCATCCACGCCTCGGCTTCTTTAGTAATAGGACTTGACCGTCTTTCACCACGAGCAAGTTAGCAATTTTTTGCATATGTAGTTCCCCACTTTTCAAGTATGTATGTATAGTATACAACGCTTTCATTGAAAACGAAAAAAAAAGACGGCTATTCACGGAAGATTATACCGTAAATAGCCACAAAGTTGCTATATTATGAAAGGGGGTGTCTTTCTTTTTCTATTATCCCTCTCTTATATTGCAAGACGATTACACACACGTTACAATTTCAACGATCGTTTATGCCTTTGCTTCTACTTCTTCCGCCAACTCTTCAATATACTTCTGAGCTGCTTGAGCTGCAATACTGCCGTCTCCTGTAGCCGTCACGACTTGGCGTAATAATTTCTCCCGCACATCGCCAGCAGCAAAAATACCAGGAATTTTTGTTTCCATAATATCATTCGTTTCGATATAGCCGTTTTCATCCAAAATGCCGAGATCTTTGAAAGGCCCTGTTATGGGATCCAATCCTATATAAACGAACATACCTTCCGTTTCCATTTCGCGTTCAGAACCGTCTTCAGTGGAGACGAGCGTCAAGGAACCAATCTTACCATCTTTTTCATTCACTTGCTTAACCGTTGAATTCCAAATGAAATCAATCTTCTCATTTGCGAATGCACGCTCTTGTACAATTTTTTGTGCACGCAATGTATCACGACGGTGGATGATTGTTACCTTGTTAGCAAAACGTGTTAAGTATGAACCTTCTTCTACCGCCGAGTCACCGCCGCCAATTACGACGATATCTTTATTACGGAAGAATGCTCCGTCACATACCGCACAATAACTCACACCACGACCAGTCAATTCTTCTTCGCCCGGAACGCCTATCTTGCGGTATTCTGCGCCTGTTGCCAAGATGATTGCACGTGCTTTATATTGTTTCTCGCCCACATAAATTGTTTTGAATTCGCGGCCGTCTTGGATTTTCGTTACGTCACCGTAAGCATATTCTGCTCCAAAACGTTTCGCATGATCGAACATTTTTGTGGAGAGATCTGGACCTAAAATACTTTCAAATCCAGGATAGTTCTCTATTTCTTCTGTGTTAGCCATTTGACCGCCTGGCACGCCTCTTTCTAACATTAATGTAGACATATTTCCTCGTGATGTATAGACAGCCGCTGTCATACCTGCTGGTCCTGCACCCACGATGATTACGTCATAAATCTTTTCTTCCGTCGTCATAGTCGTTTTCCTCCTTCAAAATATGCACCTTATTTGGTGTTATTCACTTCGTCAAAAATTCATCTGACTGACAGATGAAACTATCGCTATATAAAATCGTACGAGAAACACACTCTAATTTCAACTTAAATGCAACTTCTGTAAGTAGTTATTCTTTTGTATAAGGCAGAAATTGGAGCAATTCCTGAATATACTTGGATAGCGTCGAAACGGATACGTTATAGTTTTCTGCTACAGATTTCTCTGTCACTTTTTTGTCATGCGATGATTGGAACATATAATCTGCCGCAGCAGCAAGTGCATGCACGTTACTGAACATATATTTCTGTTCAAGTGCATGTTCACATAACGTGAACCACATTTGAAAGAATTGTACACTTCGCTCATCAAGCGGTTTATACTCTTCATACAATAGATCACAAATAGCTAGCGCTTTTTTCAAAGCCTTTTCGAATGGATTCGTCACTTGGAATGAATAACTCAGGCTATGCGCTAAAAACAACTGTTCCGCAGCAGTCAATTTTTCAACGTCTATATATCCTGGATGCGAAAGGATTTCCTGTAAATGTGACGACTTTCCCACTACGTATAAGCCGAACATTCGCTCACTGCGATAAGGACTCGAAATCTTTTCAATCAGGAACGGAACATCCTCTTCGTAAGAATCCACGTCCACCTCTTCGTCCAATGATTTCCATGGTTCAAATCCTTCTTTAGTAGGGTCCAATTTCAGCAAGGCTTCATTTGCCTGTTCCGCTACTTTTCGGTGACCTGTAAAGTATGCAGCATTCGCCAGCCAGAAGTAGTATCCGACATCTCCTTCAAATCCGCGTTTTTGCAGACTGCGGAGCCAGTGGTACGCTTCTTCATAACGACCTGTCAGCGCAAATGTCGCTCCTAATTTATAGCGCTGTTCGAATTGATACGGTTTAATCTTCGACAACAGTTCCATCATGCTGTTCAGACGCTCTTCATCCCGATTGTAATAAAAGAACACTGCCAAGTTACACAGCGCATGGATATTGCCTTTTTCCTCACGTAAGACATTGTATAGAATATCTTCCGCATGTTTTTCTTTACCTATATAAAAATACGCAAGAGCCAAATTATTATGGACAGCCCATGTCTTTGGATAATCCACTAATAAATCCTCAAGCACGTCAATGGCATCTTCAAAGTCCCCTTGTTCCATCATACGGCGCGCTTTTTCTTGCCTGAATATGACTTCCCCATCCAGCTGTTCGCCTTCTTCAACAAACATTTCTTCTTGATCAGCGAATTCAGAGATTTCATGGGCTTCTTCCACAAATACGCCATCCGGTGCTATAGCAACATATTTCAAAGCATACTGCTTCGCTTCACGCAGTAGGCCAAGATGTGCGTGAACTTCTGCTAAATAAAATGTTGTCTCTTCATTGTTTGGATCCAGGTCATCAGCCGTTTGCAGAAGTTCATAAGCATCTTCAAAACGGCCAACTTCCATAATAAATACACCGTATTCCATATGTGTCAGTGCATCTTCTGGATTCAAATCCAGTGCACGTTTATAATATTTTTCCGCGTCAGAAAATTGTTCACGTTGCATAGCTTGCATCGCGCGTTTACGATAAAAATCACCGTCAGGCAGGAATGATATAATTTTATCTTTTTTAAAACGTTGGTTGTTTTTCAATCGAACTCCTCCGAAAAAGTAAGAGGAACGCACTTGACGTCCCCCTGCAATGTATCCTCTAGTATAGCACAACTACATAGCCCGTCATTCATTTGCTTTCACGTGCTGCACGTTCTACCATTTGTTCGGCTGTATATATAATACGCACCGGATTACCGCCAGCAAATGTACCAGCCGGAATGTCTTTATTGACGAGTGATGCAGCGGAAACAATGGCACCATCACCAATTTTCACACCCGGCAAAATTGTCGTATTGGCTCCAATCAGTACATTATTGCCTATTTCCACATCTCCAATACGGTATTCGTCTATCAGGTATTCATGCGCTAAAATCGTCGTATTAAACCCAATTATGGAGTTTTCACCGACAGAGATTCGTTCCGGAAACATGACATCCGGTACAACCATTAGCGCAAATGCCGTATGTTTTCCAACTTTCATCCGCAAGAACCATCGATACAGAACGTTTTTCCACGAAACAAATGGCGTGTACCGCGCAATCTGAATGACGATGAAATTCTTGGCTACCTTAAAGATCGAGATTGTACGGTAAATATGCCAAAGTGAATTTGCATCTCCTTTGGAAGGATGCCGTTCCGTGCGTCTCATAGTTTGATTCCCGCGGTGATTTTAAGTAAGTCGGACATATGTTGCAACATGAAGTCGGGTTTAAATGTCTGCAAATATTCTTCCCCTTTTAGCGCCCATGCAACTGCCGCAGTTCGTGTTCCTGCATTTTGACCTCCGAGTATGTCGTGGAAGTTATCCCCGATCATGAGTGACTCTTCTGCTGTTCGATCAAGACATTTCAATGCCAGTAAAATCGGTTCTGGATCCGGTTTAGGATTCGTTATATCATCTAGTCCAATCACAGTCTCAAAATAAGGTGCAATGCCTAGAAGGTTGATCCCTCTTTCTACCATATCGCGCTTCTTTGTGGAAACGACTGCCATCTTCAAGCCTAGATCATATAATTTACGAAGCGTATCTGTCACACCTTCGAATTCAGTTACATAGTCATCATGATGCGCTAGATTCCATTCACGATATTCTGCTACCAGTTCTTCTGTCATATCCGGTGCAATCGAGGAAAAAGTATCATGTAATGTAGGTCCGATAAACGGTAACATCTCTTCTCGCTGGAAACGTCCAGGGAAATGTTTTTCCAATACATACTGGAAAGATGAAAGTATTAACTCATTTGTATCGGCAAGCGTTCCGTCAAAATCAAATAGTAATGTAGTAATTGGTTGATTAGTCAATAACAGCTTCCTCCTTCTCTCTCGGCTGCTTCCATAAAATACTCACTGTGAGCGTCAGTACAATGGCGGTCACAAGCCGAATAATCAATAATGGCCAAATCGGTATACCGAGTGGCAGGAATAACAGTGTATCCTCAATCACCGCATGGCATGCCATTAAGAAAATGAAGGCTAGCGTAATATCGCGTTTCGATACGCCATCTTCCCGCACCGCTTGAATCATGACACCTGCACCGTATGCCAAACCGATCAATAATCCCGCAACGAGTGTCATCGACGCATTGGGTTTCACACCAATCATTTTTGTAAACGGTGCCAACCCAGTAGAAAAACGCTCTAAGTAATTGCGATCTTTCACATACTGCACAACTAACATTAATGGAATGACGATCAATGCCAACTGCAAGACACCAAATGTTGCCTTTTCAAGTCCAAGTATGAAAATCTGCAAAAAGCCTTCTGGCACAACTTCCGCTTGCGGCGTTAGACCGTATTGCGCGATTTCATTGCCGCCTGTCCAGAATATATTAATCAGCACTCCAGCTAGCACAGCCAATCCAAGTCGAACGACAAGCACTGTCCATAGTTTAACGCCTACTTTTATGGCGACAGCTGTCTCAATGAACAGATTATGCGCAAAGCTGATCATCACAGCAATGATGAATACTTCTTTAACCGTTAATTCTAATGAAATGATGCCCGCAATTCCAGCATATAAATTTAATGCATTACCAAGCACGAGAGGCACAGCTGCTTCACCACGCAAGCCAAATAGATGCATAATAGGTTCAACCAATTGCACAAGCCAAGGTAAGATAGGTGTAAACTGCAAAATGGTTACAAGCAACGTAATTGGGAAAATGATCTTGCCGAGTGACCATGTCGTTTTTAATCCCACTTGTAATCCATTTTTCAACGTATTGGATAGTGCGATATTATGTTTATTTGTCATCATAGTTCTCTTTCACTTTCATTACATATCTACGATAAAACAAGATGGCAAGACCTACGACAATTCCTGTTACAGATACTAATTGTGCTGCCCGCAAACTACCGATGATATATAGACTATCCGTCCGCATCCCTTCAATGAAGAATCTACCGATTGAATACCAAATGACGTAAAATAAGAAAACTTCGCCTCGTTTCATCTTCAGCATTCTTCGGATAACTAAAATCAAAATGAGTCCGACTACATTCCATAACGACTCATACAAGAATGTCGGATGATACGTTATACCCTCAATCGTCATTTGATTCATAATCCAGTCAGGAATTATTGTGTTTTCCTTAAACGTCTCTGAAACCGGTCCACCATGAGCTTCCTGATTCATAAAATTTCCCCAGCGACCGATAATTTGTCCAATTAATAAACCAGGTGCCGTAATATCTGCAACTTTCCAGAAGGATACCCCACGCTTCCTACAGAAAATCACCGCTGTAATGACCGCACCTATTAAGGCACCGTGGATAGCAATCCCGCCATTCCAAATTTGAATGATTTGGTCCGGATGATCACGATAATAATCCCATGTGAAAATAACATAGTAAATTCGTGCACTGATGATTGAAATAGGAATCGCCCAAATGAGCATGTCCGTTAGTAAGTCGGGGTGCATTCCCCGCTTTAGCATTTCTCGTTGAACTACCATAAATCCTAAAATAATTCCGAGCGCGATCAAAATACCGTACCAGCGAACTTCTAGGCTGCCAATACTGATCGCGACTGGATTAATCGCTAGCATGGATACATTCACTTAGTCGCGCTCCTCTTCTTCTAATAGTTCTGCATTATCTGCGATTGCTTGATCCAAACGCTTGGTAAATTCCTCTGCAGCATTAACGCCAAGTCGTTTCATGCGATAATCCATTGCCGCTACTTCAATGATCACCGCGATATTCCGCCCTGGTCTTACGGGGACGGACAATTTCGTAATTTGCGAGTCGAGTATCTCGACCTTCTCTTCATCAATTCCTAGACGATCATAATGCTTTTTATCATCCCAAATCTCTAAATCGACCGCTAACAATACACGCTTATCATCTTTCACGGAACTTGCACCAAATAACGTCATCAAATCGATAATACCGACACCGCGAATCTCTAGCATATGCTTCAACAGTTTCGGTGACGTTCCGATTAAGATGTTATCGGATACTTGACGAATCTCAACAGAATCATCTGCAACTAGTCTATGCCCTTTTTTGATGAGTTCTAATGCAGTCTCACTCTTACCTACCCCGCTACCACCTGTTATTAAAACCCCTACGCCATATACGTCGACTAGCACACCATGAACTGTCGTCATCGGAGCGAGTTGCCCGACCAAGTAATTCGTCAGCATTCCAGAAAACTGTGTAGTCTTATAATCCGTCCGAAGAACAGGAATGTTTTTCTCTTCAGCTAATTGGCTCAATTCTTTTGGACCTTCCTCGCCATGAGCAATAATGAAAGCCGGCGTATCGTCCGAGCAAAGTCGCTCTAAGCGTTTTCTTCGCGTAATGGCAGACAATGTTTCAAGGAAAGACATCTCCTTGCGCCCGATCAACTGCACACGTTCGGCAGGATAATAATCGAAATAGCCCGCCATCTCAAGCCCCGGCCGTGAAATATCACTCATTAGGATCTGCTTATGAATGCCCGCGTGTCCAGCAATCAATTCCAATCCAAATCGATTCATAATATCTTCTACTGTTAATTCACCCATGAAGTTCCTCACTTTCTGCTACGATGTACGTATTCCGGCAATCTTTTGCCGAATCATCGTTTCCTGTGCTTATGTACAAATCATTCAAACCTATTTTACCATGAAGGAAATGAAAAGAAATGGATTACTTCTTGATCTATATTCCCTTTTTGTATCCTTTTCAAAAGTCTTCTCTATATAGAGGATAAAGGAGAGTGGACAGAATTGACACTAATCATTCTTGATGCAGGTCACGGGCCAGATACACCAGGCAAAAGAACGCCTGATGGAAAGCTTCGTGAGTACGATTTTAATGCAGCAGTAGCTGTACTGGTCGGAGAGTTTTTAACGAAGGAAGGCATGACAGTAAAGTATACGCATGCGTCTACACACGACGTACCTTTAGGTGAACGAACAGCTTCGGCTAACCGTATGAGAGCGGATGCCTTTGTTTCAATCCATGCAAATGCATTCGGCAATGGCTGGAATACGGCACAAGGGATTGAAACGTATATGTATCCACAAGCAAGCAAAAGTTCCGCAGTTCTCGCCTCTGCAGTACAGAAAGCTTTAATTTCTGCTTGCCAGCGTCCCGATCGCGGCGTGAAGAAGGCCGATTTTGCGGTCCTGCGTGATACCAACATGCCCGCGATTTTAGTTGAGTGTGGCTTCATGTCGAATCAGACAGAGGCTACTCTATTGCAAAGCAAAACATATCAACTTCAATGTGCACGGGCTATAGCTTTTGGCATTTTGTGTTGGGAGTATGTTAGATGAATTGGGGAGATGCGGGAGGCAATGAGCGATTATGAGTCGTGATTGATCGTGTATCGCGTGGGTATGAGCGGCTACAGACCGTGATAGAGCGGTTAGCTCGTGTCATAGGGCGGTTAGCTGATGTCATAGAGCAGCTACGCAAGAACTATGAGCGTTTACACGAATTTTATGAGCGCCCTAAGCGACTACCCCCATCTAATTACAAACATACAAAAAACACCTGCACCGCTACAAACGGCAAATGCAGGTGTTTCATTAAGCTATCAATCCATATCGACAGAGTTATAACGAACCATAACAGTACCAGTCTTGGATTCGCCCGTAACATGTAGCGGCTCTTTCGTTGCGTCCTCCACATTCTTGCTGAAACGGATTGTACGGTGCAAGAACTGCTCTTGCTCTTCCACACGTGATACGTCATTCAACCGTAAGTCAAGCTTACCCATGTTGGATGAAATCTCTCCCTTTAGACCTAAAGATGACGGGAAGTAAATTTCAACCGTACCGCTGATGGACTTCGCTTCTAATCTTTTTGCATCAGGGGATGAAGTCGTCAACGTCACGTTTCCGTTTAGGGATTTTGCGTCTACATCATTTACCGCGCCATCTACATAAACTCGACCGTTTAATGTTTCAGCCTCTAACTTTTCACCGGTAATTTTTAATAAACGTACCATACCATTTGCAGTTTCCAGCTTCGCTTCATCGAATTTACTATCTGCACATTCGATTTTGCCATTCGCAGTTCTAATACGTAGATCTTTAAAATCTACACCTTCCACTGAACAGCCACCGTTTAATAAACGTACAGAGAGTTTACTATACAGTGTGGCAGTCGGTACATACAGATCGACATTTACTTGTAACATCTTCAAGTCGCTTCCGATGCGCAACTTATTGCCGTCTTTTACGAACAATAACTTTTCAAGGAACTGACTAAGCGCGTCTGCTTCGGAATCATTATTAAAATGCTTTACAGAGAACTTCGCCACGATCTCGTCATTGTCTGAAGGATGAACTTTTACAGTACCATGGTCAATATGGATGATGATTTCTTCGATATCTTCTACCGATTTACTTTCCGTATGTGTAAAGGAGACAGATTTGCTGAATGGTGCTTCGAAATCGAATTTTTTCACACGGTGTACGGCCGTATCCATAAATTGCATGAAGCGGTCACCTGCTGTGACGAATTCTTTACGGATATCCTCGAAGAAAGCATCAGCTGAAGAGTTCTCTTCTGCTGTTCCTTGTTCAGATTCTTTACCCATGGCTTCCAGTAATTTCAATGCTTCATCAGCTGTGATTTTACCTTCTTCAAGCATCGTTAGTATTCGTATGCGTTCATTTTGCATATCCAGATTCCTCCTCGTTTTGACTAATCTTTTTAGCAGCTATCTATTTATACGGTTCTGCGGAACAAAAGTTTCATTTTCTATTTCGTTACTACACTTTGAATTTGTTCCTTCATCCGATTTCGATCTCTTTCTAAGATGGTTTTCAAATATTTCCCTGTGTAGGACTCTTTAACTTCTGCTATCGCTTCCGGTGTCCCCGTTGCAACAATTTCTCCGCCTTTGTCTCCGCCTTCCGGACCGATATCGATAATATAATCGACCGTCTTAATGACATCCAAATTATGCTCAATAACGAGAACCGTGTTACCCCCATCAACTAGACGTTGAAGAACTTCAAGTAACTTGGCAATGTCATGTACGTGCAAACCCGTTGTCGGCTCGTCTAAAATATAAAACGATTTACCCGTGGAACGTTTATGCAATTCCGAAGCCAATTTCACACGTTGGGCTTCCCCACCTGATAGTGTCGTTGCGGGTTGACCTAATTGAACATAGCCTAAGCCTACATCAACTATCGTCTGTAATTTACGGTGGATTTTCGGGATATTCTCGAAAAACACCACTGCATATTCCACGGTCATCTCCAGTACGTCCGCAATGTTTTTTCCTTTATATTTCACTTCCAGCGTTTCCCGGTTATACCGCTTGCCGTGACATACTTCGCATGGTACATATACATCCGGAAGGAAATGCATTTCGATTTTAATGATTCCATCTCCACGGCATGCTTCACACCGTCCACCTTTTACGTTGAAACTAAAGCGACCTTTTTTATAGCCCCGAACTTTTGCTTCATTCGTCATCGCAAAGACATCACGTATATCGTCAAAAACGCCTGTATACGTAGCTGGATTGGAGCGTGGTGTCCGTCCGATTGGTGATTGATCAATATCGATGATTTTTTCCAAATGTTCCACACCACTAATACTCTCGAACTTTCCAGGTCTTTGTTTGGATCGATTCAATTTCTGAGCCAATGTTCTATGCAAAATATCATTGACCAATGTACTCTTACCTGAACCGGAAACACCAGTAACTGCAATAAATTGACCGAGAGGGAATTCTGCGTCGATATGCTTTAAATTGTTCTCCGAAGCACCTTTAACGATAATGCTGCGTTCATCACGTGATCTTCGTTCAATCGGAAGTGGAATGAATTTCTTTCCGCTTAAGTATTGTCCGGTCAGCGATTTCTTGTTTTTCATAACTTTTGCAGGTGTACCTGCAGCTACCACTTCTCCTCCTGCCACACCAGCGCCAGGACCGATATCAATTAAATAGTCCGCAGCCATCATCGTGTCCTCATCATGTTCTACAACAATCAATGTATTACCGATATCTCGCATACTTTGTAACGTGCCAATTAGTCTGTCATTATCCCGCTGGTGAAGCCCGATTGAAGGTTCATCCAGTATATATAGAACACCCGTCAAACGTGATCCAATTTGTGTAGCCAAACGAATTCGTTGTGCTTCTCCACCAGATAATGTCCCTGCTGAACGAGATAAATTCAGATAGTCAAGCCCTACGTTCACCAAAAAGCCCAAGCGTTCCTGGATTTCTTTTAGGACCATATCTGCAATTTGTGTATCTTTCTCGGAAAGAATTAATTGGTCAAAGAATTTTGTCGTTTCAACAATCGAGCGTTCCGTGATTTTTCCGATATGCTGACCATTCACTAATACCGAAAGTGATTCAGGCTTTAAGCGGTAGCCTGTGCAAGTAGGACATGACTTTTCTGTCATATATTTACTCATCTGCTCACGAATGTAGTCTGATGATGTCTCATGATAACGTCGTTCAACGTTGCGCAAAACCCCTTCGAAATAAATATCGCTATCACGGGTATTACCAAATTCATTTGTATAGCGGAAGCGAATCTTTTCTTTTCTCGATCCTACCATCAGTTTTTCAATATCCGAGTCAGCCAATTCGCTAACCGGTACATCCATTGGAATTTTATAGTGCTTCGCAATCGTCTTCAGGAGTTCTGGATAATACTGCGAGCTTGTTGGCTCCCATGGGGCAATGGCGTGTTCTTTTAGCGTCAAATCACTATTTGGAATGACTAAATCTGGATCGACTTCGAGCTTCATTCCAAGTCCGTCACATTCAGGGCAAGCGCCGAATGGGCTGTTGAATGAGAACATACGCGGTTCGAGTTCGCCAATAGAGAATCCACAAATTGGACATGCGTGGTGTTCACTGAAAAACAGTTCTTCTTCACCGATTACATCTACCAGCACATTTCCGTCAGCTAGTCGCAAGGCGGATTCCAACGAGTCACTTAGACGTGTTTCGACGCCTTCCTTCATGACAATTCGATCGATGACGATTTCAATCGTATGTTTTTTATTTTTATCTAACTCTATATGATCATCCAAATCAATCGTTTCACCGTTGACTCGAACGCGTACATAGCCTTGTCTTTTGATATCTTCAAATAATTTAGCATGCGTCCCTTTACGTTCTGAAATAATAGGAGCCAAAATTTGAATTCTCGTACGCTCAGGCAACTGAACTACACGATCCACCATCTGTTGAATTGTCTGTGTAGAGATTTCAATACCATGGTACGGACAATGTGGTTTCCCAACTCTCGCATATAGCAAACGCAAGTAGTCATAGATTTCTGTCACCGTCCCTACAGTAGACCGTGGATTTTTACTTGTTGTTTTTTGGTCAATGGAAATGGCGGGTGACAGTCCTTCTATAGAATCCACGTCTGGTTTATCCATCTGTCCAAGGAACTGACGCGCATATGCGGATAATGATTCCACATAGCGGCGCTGTCCTTCCGCGTAGATCGTATCAAAAGCTAGTGAAGACTTGCCTGAACCCGATAGGCCCGTAAGCACAACCAGCTTGTCGCGTGGAATCTTCACCGTAATATCTCTCAGGTTATTCGCTCTCGCTCCCTGTATTACAAGTTCTTTATTTTTCATGCGGACTCTACCTTTCTGCTTTCAGTTCTATTACGGTATCGCGTAACTCTGCGGCTCTTTCGAAGTCCAAGGCTTTTGCTGCGTCTTTCATTTCTTTTTCCAGTTTGATTAGCAATAAGCCTTTCTCGTCTTTCGATAACTTCTTGCCGTTCGTCACCTTTTGCAAATACGATTCCGTTTCTTCAGCCACTTGAGTCGCACGGATCAATTCACGTATCGGTTTGACAATTGTCGTTGGCGTTATACCATGTTCTTCATTATAAGCTATTTGAATTTCACGACGACGTTCCGTTTCATCAATGGCTTTCTTCATCGAATCTGTCATTTTATCTGCGTACATAATGACGCGCCCTTCTGAGTTACGTGCTGCGCGACCAATTGTCTGGATTAACGCACGTTCTGAACGCAAGAATCCTTCTTTATCCGCATCCAAAATCGTAACCAATGAAACTTCCGGGATGTCGATCCCTTCACGCAGTAAGTTGATCCCGATTAATACATCATACGTACCGACCCGTAACTCGCGAATAATTTCTGTACGTTCCAGTGTCTTAACGTCAGAATGGAGATACTGAACTTTAATCCCGATATCTTTTAAATAATCCGTTAAGTCTTCTGACATCTTTTTAGTCAGAGTTGTAATCAATACACGTTCATCTCGCTCGATTCGAAGATGTATTTCATCCAATAAATCATCAATTTGTCCTTCAATAGGACGCACTTCAATGATTGGATCCAGTAATCCTGTAGGACGTATAATCTGTTCTACCATTTCGTCTGTATGCTCAATTTCATAAGGGCCCGGCGTTGCTGAAATATACATCGCTTGGCGAATATGCTTTTCAAATTCTTCAAACATCAATGGTCGGTTGTCCAATGCAGAAGGCAAGCGGAAACCATGTTCTACTAATACTTTTTTCCGCGCTTGATCTCCATTGTACATACCGCGAATCTGCGGCAAAGAGACGTGGCTTTCATCCACGACAATCAAAAAATCGTCAGGGAAGTAATCTAGCAATGTATAAGGTGTTGCACCTGCTTCACGCAACGTTAAATGTCTGGAGTAGTTCTCAATGCCAGAACAGAAGCCCATCTCTCGCATCATTTCTAGATCATAACGCGTCCGTTGTTCTAAGCGCTGCGCTTCCAATAACTTATCATTATCTCGTAAATATTTAAGCTGTTCTTCCAATTCAATTTCAATATTTTCAATTGCTTTTAATAATTTTCCTTCACGTGTAACGAAGTGGGAACCAGGGAAAATGGCCACGTGATCACGATCACCGATGACTTCACCTGTTAAGGCATCCACTTCACGGATTCGTTCAATTTCATCTCCAAAAAACTCAAGACGTATACAACGCTCATCACGTGCCACCGGGAAGACTTCGACTACATCGCCTCTGACACGGAATGTACCCCGCGTAAAATTAATATCATTGCGTTCGTACTGAATGTCCACCAGCGTCCGCAATAGTTGATTACGCGGTATTTCCATTCCCTTGCGTAATGAAAATACCATTTCATTATATTCTTCCGGTGAACCAAGACCGTAAATACAAGATACAGATGCCACAATCAATACATCATTACGTTCGAATAAAGCACTGGTTGCAGAGTGGCGAAGTTTATCAATTTCATCATTGATTGATGAATCCTTTTCAATAAAAGTATCCGTCTGTGGCACATACGCTTCCGGTTGATAAAAGTCATAGAAGCTAACAAAATATTCTACCGCATTATCTGGAAAAAACTCTTTGAACTCGCTATATAATTGTCCTGCCAACGTTTTATTGTGGGCAATGACCAGTGTAGGTTTATTGATTTCCGTCAGTACATTAGAAACTGTAAATGTTTTACCTGTCCCCGTTGCACCAAGTAACGTTTGATGTTTCTTGCCTTCTTTTATGCCGTTAACAAGGCTATTGATCGCTTTTGGCTGATCTCCTTGCGGTGTATATGGTGCCTGCAATTGAAATGTTTCGTTCAAATGGTTCCACTCCTCTTCTTAAACACCTATCCTTCTATTTTACCACAACTATCGTTTTTTCTAAAGAAATAACGAACGTACGTTTTAAACTAACTCTCTATGTACTTTATTGTACCCTTGTGCTTTGTGAAAGAAACTTACAGCTAAGACATTCTATACAAATAAAAAAACACTGCCAGGATTTTGTCCTAGCAGTGCCTATAAATAAATTATTTCGTTTTAAGTTCGTATCCATGTTCTTGTGAAATGTCGAGCAATTGTTGTGTATACAGGTCGAATGCTTCATTGTCATTTTGATCCAGCGCATCGTCAATCAATAACATGATTCGCGATTGTGTTTGTTCCCAGTGAATGTGTTGTAGAAACAGATCCCAATAGATTTCGTTCAGCAGCAATTCCGCTTGGAGAGAAGTGCTATTGTTACCTACCGCTTTCAAAAATTCAGCATATGAGTTGTTATTATTCATCTCTCTCACCCCTGATACCTTTTAGTAATTATATATGCAATAGAATATAAATTGCAACCATTATTCTAACTATTCGAACTTTTGAATTATTTCAATGTAGTTAGTGGAGTATTTACTAGGCACATATATTCAGATGATTCTGTGAAATTTCTTATATTATGAACTTTAGTTCAACTTTACTAGTATCTATTATCAAATTTCTATCATTTGCTCTTTGGTCAATCGGATCGTTGCCTCACCGACAATGAGTGCGATAGCCGCAATCAAGACAGGTGTAATGCTTAGTCCGTATAACGGTAATGCCGCCAATAATAGAATGATTGCATGTAGCCAAATCAGTTTTCTCACTAACGAACGAACCGCTTTGATTTGCGATTTTTCCTGTTCTTCGGGAAACAGCTGATCCATAGTAAACTCGTCTCCACCTTCAAGTGCCAATATCAACTGAACAGCAGTCGCAAACGCTAGCGCTCCTACAAAGATGAAAGATACAATTGGTAACGGTATTAAGAACGCACCAAATGCAGACAACGCCGTTAATCTAACCCACAACCAAAATGTATCATCTGTACGAATAAATGTCCTGACGATTAAGTACTTTTGCACATCCTTGCGCTTGAATGTAGAACGTTTCATAGCCATCGTTAACCAGCTACGCTTACTCACGGATCCAACTAGATGCGGTACTTCCGTGAAGTAATTCGCAAATCGATAAAAACGCATCATACGATTTTGTTCCAATTCAATAAACTGCTCATAGGGAAACGGGTAACGCGCTGCTTGTTTATCCCAAAATTTTGCATAGAGCATGGCGATAAGAATTCCGATAAAGATGGCAACTGTACTCCAAGTAAGTGCGAATTGAATCGTTAAAAATGTTAAAACCAGTCGAAGAACACGATCCGGCCAAACGAAGTCATGATTCGCAATACGAACGCTGTATTCAGTTCCTACAAACAGTCCTTTAAACACAATGATCACCAACAATACAAGAAGATAATCAATGCTCGTTCCCACTTCTGTTGCCTTTAATAACGGCAACGCAATTACCATAGCAATCAATGGTAGCGGAAGTTGTGAAAACGTCGACCAAGTGATCGAGCGTCTCATATAACTCGACAATTGATTTTCTAATGGCAAGAAAAAAACAATGTCTGCCGGCTTGAGTAACGTGGTTGGTGCAGCCTTCATTAACAAAAGCGCAAGGACAACGGATATGATTAAGGCAGAAGGGAATGAAACAGGCACTTCTTTCAGCCATTCACTATATGCATACCCACCCGCTCCAATGGCAAACATGAAAACGATAGCCAAATGTCCAGTGAATACATAGCGCATATATTTCTGTAGTTCATTGACGTAATGGAAGAACCGCTGTCCCCAAATTTCATGCATGTTGTTCATAATCAGTTTCCTCAGTCATGGCAATATATAAGTCATCAAGTGTTGCATCTGGTCGCCCGAATGCTTTGCGCAAGTCGTCCATCGTCCCATTCGCACGTACCCGTCCTTCATGCAACAAGATAATGCGATCACAATACTTCTCAGCCGTTGCCAATACGTGAGTCGACATCAAAATAGAAGCACCCGCATTTTTTCGTTCAATGATTTGATCGAGCAAAGCGCGAATCGCCAATGGATCTAATCCGACGAATGGCTCATCGATAATATATAATTTCGGTTCTACCAGAAAAGCACACATGATCATCACTTTCTGTCGCATACCTTTGGAAAAGTGAGCCGGAAACCACTTTAAGCGTTTTTCCATACGGAACTCTTTCAGCAACTGTTCGGTACGGATTTCAAATTGCTGCTTGTCCAGTCCATATGCCATCGCAGTCAGTTCTAAATGTTCTTGTAGTGTAAGTTCTTCGTATAACACTGGCGTCTCTGGAATATAACTGAATGATTGGCGGTAATGTTCTTTATCACTAAACGTCGCCCCGTCAATCTTGATTATTCCTTCAAGCGGATTCATCACACCGATAATATGTTTGATTGTCGTACTCTTTCCTGCGCCATTCAGACCGATTAATCCGACCAGTTCCCCCTCTTCTAGCTGAAATGAAAGGTCATGTAAAACAGGCCTGCGCGTATAACCACCTGTAACGTGTTCTAGTTCTAGGATTGCCATTATCTTTCCCCCTATCTTCTGGTATTATTTTAGCAAAGAAATTGTAAAATTGCTTTATCCGTCTTCGTTAACTATCTGAAAATATGCTACAATACATCCAAACATGAAAGGATGTGTAGAAATGACCTCATGTATTTTCTGCAAAATTGTAGAAGGAACGATTCCAGGAGAAAAAGTATACGAGGATGATCACGTTATCGCCTTTATGGATATTATGCCCGTCACGAAAGGACACGTACTCCTAATTCCTAAAACACATCGTGAAAATGTGTATGAATTAACTGAAGATGAAGCCGCGAATTTATTTAAAGTGGCACCAAAAATCGCCAATGCATTAAAAGAAGAATTTCAACCGTGTGGAATGAATTTATTGCAAAACAATGGCTCTTTCGCAGGTCAGTCAGTCTATCATTTCCATATGCATTTAATACCGCGCTATGACAAATCAGATGGGCTGAAAGTAGAATTTGATACAAAAGTAGAGCAGTTCCCGATGGACGTAGTGTCTGAATTAGCTACCCATATTTCTAGACGACTGCAAGAATAACATGTGGAGGTTGTAGGCAGAAGCGTACGATATTTATCTTCATCACTCAAAAGGAATTCTACTCTTCTGTCCACTTCTTCAAACCGTTAGAAAAGCTTTTGGTTGTATAATATTTCATTCATATCTTGCTCAACTATGCACTAACATGCTTTAATAAAATAATAACTATACAAAAGGAGTGTTCTCTATATGAAAGCGTCCACATTCTTTATTGGTCTGGCAGCAGGTGCTGTTACTTCTGCGGTAACTGTTCTATATTCTACACCAAAAGCCGGAAGTGAACTGCGTGACAGTGTCAAAAATGCATCACTCGAATTGAAGGATAAGTTGAAGGATGTCAAAGGGCAAGTCGCCGATCTAAAAGATTCTGTAACCGATCTAACGAAGGAAGCAAAAGAGCTTGTGCCAGAAACTGTCGAAGAAATGAAAGTTTCTGTAGCGGACTGGAAGCGCTCGACCGAACACAATAAGAAGCGCTTAGAGAAAGAAATTTCTGCAATTCAAGCAGCTTTGGATGATCTCGAAAAATCAATTGGAGCTCGCTAACGTATTTCCATTTAGGCACCAGTTGTTCACTTGCTAATCTTTGAGTGCGTACCCATAGTAAAACAGCTGCATTCTATGGGATATACACTCAAACTGATTTATTTTATTATTCCGTCTTCTTTATTTGTTGTTTTTTTGGTATAATAAATAAAATGACAGAAAGAAAGCAGGTGTCTCGATGGCCGATCAAAATATTTCACGTAAAGACGCCATGATCTTCAATCAGCGTGTAGCCCAAATGTCCAAGGCATTATGGAAAGCTGTAGAGAAGGATTGGCAACAATGGATTAAGCCGTATGAACTCAATATTAATGAACATCATATTTTATGGATCGCCTACCATTTGGAAGGTGCTACCATTTCAGACATCGCAAAGTTTGGTGTAATGCATGTCTCAACCGCCTTTAACTTCTCAAAAAAATTGGAACAACGCCAGCTTTTATATTTCTCAAAAAAAAGAAGATGACCGACGTAATACCTATGTAACGGTTTCAGAAAAAGGCAAAGCATTACTCATCCAGATGAATGAAAATTACCATAATGAAGATTATAGCGTACTTCAGGGTTCCCTCCCCATTCGTGATATTTATGGCAAATTCCCTGAATTCCTAGAAGTCATGTCAGTATTGCGTAACATTTATGGAGATGATTTTATGGACATTTTCGAACGCGGTTTTCAGAACATTGAGAAGACATATGTCGATTCAAATGATTACCTTATAAAATCTAAAGTAGAGTCTTAATCACCTGCTCTTTAGACAGTGTAGTTTTTTCCTTTTGATCACAAATTCTGCTATGATAGTAAAGAAGCAGAAAGAGGAGGTCTATAATGGTTATTGCGATTACCATTCTATTTTCATTGTTCTACTTATATCAAATTAATAAAATGACATTTGCTCTTTGCCAATCTAGAGAGATTCCAGAAGAAAAGCAGCCAAAGATTTATCGAACTGTAAACATTCTGATCACGATCCTCATTTTATCCTTATATGTAGAAGTATTCTTTAGTGCCTGACACTATGTATGCCCGCCCCCATTGCTGGAGGCAGGGCATTTTTTAATAACAGAATGCTGCACCGACGATAATCAACAAAATGAACAACACAACAATTAAAGCAAAGCAAGATGAACCTGATCCGCCCTGTGAGTAACCGCTCATGAAGGCACCCCCTTTCACATTGTATCCTATGCGAAAGTAGAAAAAACCGGTTGGGCTGTTTCAGATGAATGGAACCTTTTTGTTTTTCATACGTTATATGATATAGTGTTTACTTGAAGAATAATCAGAATCTATACTTAGATTAGGGGAGTTAATTACATGAAAAAGAAGATGTTAGCATTTACACTTGCAGCTTCGGTTGCAGCTTTATCCGCTTGTTCTGGCGGGGATGAAAAAGTTATGACGTCCAAAGCAGGAGATGTAACGAAAGATGAATTTTATCAAGAAATGAAAACATCTGTTGGTGAACAAGCTCTACAAATGATCATCTTAGAAAAGGTTCTGGATGACAAGTATAATGTAGACGATAAGCAAGTAGACGCAGAATTTGAAAAAAACAAAGAACAACTTGGTGAAAACTTCGAAGCTTTCTTAGCTCAACAAGGTCAAACACCTGAGAGCTTCAAGAAAATGATTCGTTTGAATAAATTGCAGGAAGCTGCATTGACTGACGGCATTGAAGTTTCTGACGAAGAGTTAAACAAGCGTCTCGAAGAATCTCAATCAGAAATCAACGCTCGTCACATCTTAGTTGAAGATGAAAAGACAGCAAAAGAAGTAAAAGAAAAGTTGGATAAGGGAGAAGACTTTGCAAAAGTAGCTAAAGAATACTCCACTGATCCAGGATCTAAAGATGAAGGTGGAGATCTTGACTGGTTCGCTTACGGTGTAATGGTTCCTGAATTCTGGAACGCTGCATATGACTTAGAGCCAGGTAAAATCAGTGAGCCTGTTCAATCAGATAACGGCTTCCATATCATCGAAGTAAAAGAAAAGCGCAAAACTGATGATAAAAAGATTACGGATGAAAAGAAAGACGAAATCCGTCATGAACTATTGATGGAAAAGGCTGATGAAAACGAGCTATTGAGTAAAGTTGCAAAGCTAGTGAAAGCAGCAGATGTAAAAATTAAAGATGAAGATTTAAAATCTGCACTTGATTTGTTCAAGATGGAAGAGCAACCGGCTGAAGAAGGAACTCCAACTGACGAAAAAGCACCTGCAGAAGATGCTCCAGCTGACGATGCTGAAGTGGAAGTTAAAGAAGGTAAGTAATATATGAAAAAGGTCTGCCCCGGAAGTTATAACTTCCACTGGCAGACCTTTTTTGTGTTTTTGTAATCGTAATGTTTGCCTGTTTTCTTTTTATTACAATGAAAAGTAAAAACCTAGTATCTTCATGTATCGTTCTTCTTGTAAAACCACAACTTAACAAAATTTATTATTTTGCAACGGGTCGTGCCTCGTTACATAGTAGTTTATTCAAAAGTAGGCTTGTAGAATGAACGGTTATCCAGTGGGAATACGCGCTCGGAGAACTCGCCTGGCGTAGTCTTTGACATTACGCGGTTTAGCATATTCATCTTCGCATCGATATTATCGATATAATGGAGAATCTCCGCCTCTTTCAACATCGGGCGCTTTGGACTGCCCCACTCTTCTTTACCGTGGTGGGACAACACCATATGCTGAAGCAACATCACTTCTTCGCCTTCGATCTCCAGCTCTTCTGCTGCCTTGGAAATTTCATTGACCATGATCGTAATATGACCTAGCAAGTTCCCTTCAATCGTATACTGCGTGCCGACTGGACCTGACAGCTCGATGACCTTTCCAATGTCATGCAAAATAATTCCTGCATACAGCAAGTCTTTGTTCAACGTCGGATACAATTCCGCAATGGCCTTGCCAAGTTTCAGCATCGAAACTACATGATCTAGCAAGCCGGATACGTAGTCATGATGATTTCTCGTAGCTGCTGGATATAACACGAAGTCCTGCTGATGTTTCTTCAGTAAATGACGGGTAACACGCTGGATTTGTGGATTTTTCATTTCAAAGAAATATTGCATCAATTCGTCTAACAATACTTCCTTACTCTTTTCAGCAGACGGTACTAAATCTGCAATCGTCACGCCTTCATCTTCTTTTACAGGACGGATTGCTTTAAGACGAAGTTGGTTTTTCCCGCGGTATTCATGGATTTCTCCACCTACTTTTACGATGGTCGCTCCCTGATACATCTGGGCTTGCTCTTCACCCGCATCCCAAAGTTTAGCTTCAAGGTCCCCACTTTTATCTTGCAGAATCAACGTCATGAACGGACTCCCCTGCTGTGTGACACCTTTTGTTGCCTGCTTAATCAATAAATACATGTCGATCGTTTCACCGACTTGATAGTCAAGTAGTTTTTTCATCAGTAAATCTCCCCTTTTACTTTTCGTCCAATCTCAATTGTATGAGGTTCACTTGGCCATTTCAATTTCATTTCTTGATGGCAAGTAAAGTACAGAAATTGATGTGATGGCTGTAACTCCGTAAGTATTTCTATCATACGCGAAAGTCGCTCATTATCAAAGTGAACAAATGGGTCATCCATAATGATTGGGAACGGTGCACGCTCTGATAATTCATAGGCTAACGCTAGTCGTAAAGAAAGATAAGCTTGTTCTTTTGTAGCTTGACTGAGCTCATTGATCATGAACGTTTGTCCTTCGGCAGTGACCGCCTCAAAATAACCTTCTGTAGTTAAAGCAATCGTCGCGTACCGATCCCCTGTTAAATAGCTGAACCATTTATTTGCTTGAATAAGTACGGCTGGCAATTGATGTTCTTTCCACTCACTCATCGTCTGTTGAATCGACTCACGGACAGCTTTACGGATTACCCATTGCTTTGTCATTTCTTCCAACTCGGCTTTTCGTACTTCTACTAACTGCTGGAGCTCACTGTACGACTGACTGGTACCCATTTGTGAGATTTCATGACCTACTTTGACCTGCTCATCTACAAGCGCTTCTACTTCTTGCCGTATTGTTTGAAGGCGGTTCGTCGTCTCGCTGCGTTGTCGTTCTAGTTCCGGTATAGTCCACTCTTTTACCAATGGTTCCTTATTATATAAGGAAATCTGGGCTTCTACTTCTTTTAGCTGTCGTTTCAGCAATTGTGCATCTTGATCTTGCTGATATGCTGTATAAAATTGTTCTTTATCCGATACGCCAACGATCGCAAACAATTGTAAAATTTCCGCTGTTGTCGTTTCCAACAGCTCATTTGTTTCTTGTAATTGCTCTTTGATTTCAAGTCCTGTTTTTTGCTTGCTTAGATGCTTTTCTTGCAA
Organism: Sporosarcina sp. P18a; assembly: GCF_002743135.1. Classification (NCBI taxonomy): domain Bacteria; kingdom Bacillati; phylum Bacillota; class Bacilli; order Caryophanales; family Caryophanaceae; genus Sporosarcina; species Sporosarcina sp. P18a. Next base: position 83,023 of record NZ_PDYQ01000008.1, read on the forward strand.
GCTATTCTGATGAAGTAGTTCTTGGCGAATTCTTTCAAATAAACCTTCTTCCGCGACAGGCCCGAGCACTTTTTCCACTTCTTTAATTAGCGACTGTACGTGTTGCGTCGCGGTTAGTAAACGTTGCCGCCATGTTTTCTGATCTATTTCCGCATCCTGGAACTCGCGCAGTAGGCGGAAGCTTTCCTGAATATTGAATGTCAAATCGAATGGCTCATCTTGCAACAGGTCTTGCCATTTCTTCACCGCTTGTTGTTTCTGATCATAAAGTTGTTCCATTTCTTCCGCATATTTCTGTAATTTGTGATCCAGTCTTTCAATCTCTGCTGCCACTTGCCGTTGGTCACGCTGTTGCAGCTCATCACGCTCAGCTAGTCTTTCGAGTTCCGCTACTAACGGTTCATTATCTCGAATGAACGATTGCTGATCTGATACAGAATCGGGTCGTTGTTTCCATAACCAAGCACTGACCGCCACAATTACTATACCGAGGCACGTGAACAACCATTGCTGCTGCAAGACACTATATGCCCCAATCGCTAGGCCAATGAGCATAATAATTACTGGAACCATCTGATTCGATGCCTGCTTATCCGACGCAGATACAATGAATTTAGCTTCCGCGAGCTGACGTTGCAGTTCGGGCAAGGCCGTCAGTTTCTGTCGTTCAGATTCAGTCAATTGCATACGTTCAGTATGTTCTTTTCGTTGCTCTGATTCCTGCCGTTCACTTTCCGCTTCCGCGAGAAGACGTTGCAATGCTTTTAATTGCTGATCTAACTCTTTCTGTTCTTCGAGGATTGGTTCAAGCTGGCGTTCACGTTGGATGGAAACATCCATCTTCCCTATCGACAACTGCTGATCATGGGTTAATCCTAAACGATTACTGAGTTGCTGTAGTTTCTTTTCGAGCAAACGGATTTCTTGTTCAGCAGAAATTCGGTCCGTCCGTAACCGATGCCACTCTGCTTCTTGTGTGACCCAGCGCTCTAACTGTTGCCTTTCACTAGTAGGCCGTAAATCGATCCATTCCGATTGCCATTCCGCTTGTTCTTCCTCTAGACGCGTTTTCTTTAATTGCAATTCGGATTGTTTACTAGCCAGTTCCTCGTACCGTTGGATTCCTGCCGCTGGGAATGTATCTGTCAAGTGGGAAAGTTGTTCAAGTAATTGATTACGCTGTTGCTGTAGCGGAACAATTTGCATGGCAATTCGTTGTTCTTCAGACTGCTTATAAAGACGTTGCTCTTCCAAGCGTAAAGTCGCCACTTGCTCGTCGAGTTCTTGCTTGCGACTAGTAAGCGGTTCATACATCGATAGCTTCTGCTGCTCTTTTTGCATCGCTTGTTCAAGTTCACGTATTTCGGTCAGTTTTTTATTCATCTGTGGTATTTTCCCAGACTTTTTGAAGAGGCTACCCATTTCTTTCTCCATCTTCTTTTCCACTTTCCAAAGTGTATCCAGGCCGGTCGTTCCGGATGCAAGTAATGTACGGCTTAAATCATTTTCATCCATCTTCTCGAGACCTTGTAATTGGAATAAGGAGAAAGAGAATATAGATTCAAATGCTTGTCGATCATAACCTCTCAATAACCTCTTTAGTTCGGCTTCCTCCATAATACGCCCATCTTCAAAACGGATTAAGACGTCACCTGAGGACTTACCACGCACCCGCTCAATCATCCAATTACCATACTCTTGATCTTCTATATATAGACAGCCGCCATATTTACCACCTGTTTTCGGCTCATAGCGCAATTCCTGTTGATTCTTTTGAGGAAATCCAAATAAAATATGAAGGATGGCTTGCTGAATGGTCGTCTTCCCCGCTTCATTCGGTCCATACAAAAGATTCATACCGGGGCGCAGATTAATTTCTAGATTCTCATGCTGGCCGAATCCATAAAGAAGTATTTTCTGGATTTTCATTTCAGCTCTCCTTCAACAGTTCATTCTTAAGCAATGCAGTTGCCTGCTGTTTCAACCGCTCAAAATCCACAGGCTTCAATGTCTCTAAATAACGACCGGCTTTATGGCTGTATACTTCTTTCACCAAATCATGCCAGTCATTCGTTTCCCAAGAAGAAATGGTTCTTTCCACCGGTTTCAGTAAAGAATTCGGAACTACTGAATCATGGATTGGTGGCCATTCAATTGCTGATATCCACACAAATGGTTCTATAGCTTCATACTGCTCTCGCAAAATGTCTAGCCATTCCCCTTCCACTCTAGCCAAGTCGTTTGTAAGGCCTTCCGTTTGTTCCATCACTAACTCCACGACGACACTACCGGCTTCAGCTGTCAGTTGATCTATCGCTTCCTGACAAGCAGAAATCCAGTCATCTGCGTATTCAATTCCTTCGCACGAAACAGTCAATGAAGTGTACATAATATCCGATGTGCCTACAAATTTCATGGACGTCTGAGTCGATGTTAACAGGACATCATAAAAACCTTTCTGTCCTGATTCATTGCGATGACGACCTTGAATATTGCCGGGATAGACGATCGGTGGTTCCTCTGATAATAGTTGGCGTTTATGAATATGCCCAAGCGCCCAGTAGTGATAGTGCTTATCCTGCAATTCACTGACTGTAAACGGCGCATAGACAGCGTGCTCTACATCTCCTGCCACACTTCCGTGTAATAGACCGATATGTATTCCGTCAGTAGCTTCCGGATAATCCCTAATCATTGGTTCTTTCACATGGCGCTGCGGATAGCTGAAGCCGTGTAAGTATATTATCTCGTCATGGATAGCCAATTGTTTTTGTTCTACTTGTTCAGAAAACACGTGGACATTTTCAGGCAATGAAACTCTAGTCCATCTGCCCGCCAAGTGATCATGATTTCCGTATGATAGATAGACAGGGATATTCACTTTTTGAAGTTGTTGCATACCTTGCTGGAAACGAATTTGCGCACGCAAGCTACGGTCTTCACCGTCGTAAATATCGCCAACAATGACAATGAAATCCGGTAGCTCTTTAATTGCGTAGGCTATAAATCGGTCGAATGCAGCGAATGTGGACTGCTGCAGTCTGGCTAGCTCGTCCGGACCTGCTGCGGCCATGCCTTTAAAGGGGCTGTCCAAGTGCAGGTCGGCTGTATGTAAAAAACGTATAGGTTCCATAGGTCGCACCTCTTCCACGAATACTCGTTCTTATTTTACCATATTTCATCTATTACTGGAAAGTGAACATCTACAAATGAGGTAACTTGAAGGCACCGTTGATCGACATTCCAGGCGGACGCTTTCCTGCGGGCATGGCTTGAGCTTCCTCGTCCGCTAAGTGCAAAGACGTGCTCCTAACGCTTCGCTTTTAATCGCAGAAGTAATTGCTATTCCCGCGGGAGTCGCCGCCTTCCACTTACGATCAACTAGTGTCTCTTTCTGAATGGGAAGGTTAGAGTAATAGTTAAGTAAATCCCTGCACTGAACTTAACGAAGTTGAAAGACATAACTAATTAACACGCTATCGCCAATAAGTGATCTACATCCATCCACAATAACACTAGGATTGAGACGGAAGCTGGGGCTCAATCCCCCCGTACTCTCTAATTAATCCACTTCAATATTCTCATTAAGACTTTGAACTTGAACCCACGCAAAAAAGAATATCCCAAGAAGTACTGTGACTTCTCGGGACACCCTTCTCATAACCCTATTCTTTTCCAAGCTGAACAGCCTTCTTCAAATCCTTCAGCGAACGTGATGGCCCATACATCAAGACACCGCCACGATACACTTTTGATCCGAACCATCCGAGGATCAAGATGGTCACCACCATAATACCTATCGAAAGCAAAGGCTCCCATAAAGGTAAGTCAAGCATGCCTACTCGTAGGAACATGACAAGTGGAGCGAAGAACGGGATGAACGACGCGATTTTCAAGTAGCCCAATTCTGGATTCCCAAGTCCAGTTGCTGCGATGATGAAGGCCGCAACGATCAGCAACGACATCGGCATAATCATTTGCTGAACATCTTCTGTACGACTCACTAACGAGCCAAGCAAGGCCGCGAGTGTGGCGTATAAGAAATAGCCGAGTAAGAAGAATATCACAGCGTAAATAAGTGTACTTACTTCTAGGTTTTCTAAACTAAAGAATGCAGATAGCTCATTTTTCTCTCCTGTGGAAGAAAGTCTATATGCTAAAAATCCTGACACTGCATAGACGAGAATTTGCACAATCCCGAGTGAGCCGATTCCAAGTACTTTTGCGAACATATGCTTAACGGGTGATACACTCGAGATAAGAATTTCCATCACGCGTGAGGATTTTTCAGTTGCGACTTCGGTTGCAATCATCGATGAATAAATAATAACGGCAAAGTAAATAACGAACATCAATACATACACCAAGATACGAGCTTGGTTCAGTTCTTCTTCTGATTTTGCTGTTTCTGAAATATTATGTTTCTCAAATTGAATGGGTGCAAACAACTCGGAAACTTGTTCAACAGATAGAGAGAGCCTTTCAGCTTTCACCTCGGTTTGAATGTTCTGTAATGCGTCTTGCAGAGCAGAAGGTAAAAATTGATCTACTAGACTGCTTGTAGTGTAATTCGCTTGAATCGTTTGATCCGCATCGAAACTTAATTCCATGAACGATGCAATTTTTTCCGATTTTACTTGCTCTAACAGCTGATCTTTCGTGTCTTCTGTCAGCTCTAATGAAATTCCTTGCTCATTTTGCTGAAGATGTTCAAGCAGACGGTCAAATAACACTCCACTTTCATCAACAACCAGTACACGATCATCTTCTTCATTCCCCATCATTTTACCGACCTTTTCCATAATGCTCGGCAAATTCGCGAAAAGAAAAATGCCTGCTACCATAATAAGTGTCGTAATGAAAAATGATTTTGTTTTAGCTTTAGTTAAGAAGCTTTGTTTGAAAATAATCCAAAATTCACGCATGCTCATTCCCCACTTTCGCAATGAATATGTCTTGCAAAGATGGTTCTTCTATTTCAAACTGACGAATCGGTCCCTTTAGCAATGCTGCTTGCAACAACGTATGCGCCACTCGTTCATCCTCTACTTGAAAGACTGCACCTTCTAATGAGTGATGAGTTGTCGTTACGCCTTCGATGCTCTCTAGCTCCACTAAAGGAAAGTCTGCACGAATCCGGACATTTTGTTTGCCGAATGAACGTTTAACGTCACGCAAATTTCCACTGACTAATTGTTTGCCATGGTGAATAATACTAAGTTGCTCACATAACTCTTCCACATGATCCATGCGGTGGCTAGAGAATAGAATCGTTGCCCCGCCGTTACGGAAGTCAACGATTGCTTTTTTTAACATCTCTACGTTAACTGGATCAAGTCCCGAGAACGGTTCATCCAAGATAAGTAATTGGGGATTATGTAATAATGCAGCAATGACTTGTATCTTTTGCTGATTCCCCTTCGATAATTCTTCCACCTTTTTATTCGTATTTTGTGGTACTTCGAAACGATCCAACCAATGAAGTGCTGCACTTTTCGCTGCGGACTTTTTCATTCCGCGCAGCTGTCCAAGAAAGATTAACTGATCTAGCACTTTCATTTTTGGATAAAGACCTCGCTCTTCAGGCAAATAGCCAATTAGCGGACTCGTTTCATACGAAATCGTGCGGCCATTCCATGAAATATTTCCTTCTGTCGGGGTTAATAATCCCAAAATCATTCGAAATGTAGTGGTCTTCCCTGCACCGTTCGCTCCAAGGAATCCGTACATCGTTCCTTCTTCCACCGTCAATGACAGCTGATCCACTGCTGTGAAATCGCCAAATCGTTTAGTTACTCGTTCCAATTCCAAAGCCATACACATCATCTCCTTCAATACTCTCTATCTCGTTCTACGTTCCAAAAGACCATATGTTTCATAATTATAAATATTCCTCCACTACATTCTAACATGAAGTAACTTTTTGCACTTCTATTAAATGAATCATTATTCATTTCGCACGATTCATAGTATACTAGGTAAAAGATGATGGAGGCGATATAATGAAAACCTACAAACTAACAGCGTACGAAAAAGATGGTTCATTAATTACAGAAGAGACTTTCACTGCGGAATCTGATGATGCAGCAAAAGAACAAGGTCATCAGCTGCTGACAGAAAAAGATTTGCTCGAGCGAACACACCGCCTAGCTTCCCCTCTTGGTAAACTATTATTATTCCATACATGAACAAATGACAAAATCTCCATTTTGAGGAGGTTTTGTTTTTTATACGATAATCCTGAACAGAGGGATATTGTATTGCGCACAGTTACAAATTTTTATACAAATGGCACAAGATTTTTTCAGAATTTTGTGATACGCTATGGTCGTCAAGAATTCGTAGAAGGAAGTGACTCGTTTGAACATTGCTTTGATTGCGCATGATGAAAAAAAGGCTGAATTAGTCAATTTCACAATTGCTTACGAGCAGATTTTTGCTAAACATACTCTTTACGCAACGGGCACAACAGGATTACGCATCATGAAGGAAACCGATCTTTCTGTCACACGACTCATGTCGGGTCCACTCGGTGGTGATCAACAGATAGGTGCCATGATCGCAACGGGTAAGCTAGATTTAATTTTATTTTTCCGTGATCCGTTGACTGCACAGCCACATGAACCTGATGTGAGCGCCTTACTTCGATTATGTGACGTCTATGGTATACCTCTCGCTACGAATTTAGCTTCAGCGGAGTTACTATTGCGTGCTATAGAAAAAGGCTATTTCTCATGGAGAGAAACAGCCGCTAAGTATCAATAATTCTACAAAAAATGATTATAGATATAAACGAGACGCGCAGTTTTCATGGCACGTCTTCTTTCCATTTATTGGCCTGTGAAGCTCGGTTTTCTCTTTTCAATAAATGCCTGTACGCCTTCGCGATGATCAGTAGTTGAGCGCATAGCTACTTGTGCTTCGCCTTCAAGCTTCAAGATTTTCTCGAGTTCGGCGATGCCTGTTGCATGGAGTATTTTCTTTGTTGCGGCCATGGAAGCTGTTGGGGAGTGTAGGATAACTTGCGCACGTTGTTGAGCCGTATTCCACGCTTCTCCGTCTGCTACCGCTTCATCAACGAGTCCGATATGCATTGCACTTTTTCCATCCAGTACTTTCCCGGACCAAATGAGTTGTTTAGCCCTGGTTGAACCAACACGTTCTTTCAGGAAGAAGTGGCCCCCACCGTCTGGAACGAGCCCGATGCCGATAAAGTTCATTGCAATTTTACTGGATTCTTCCGCAATGACAACATCGCATGCAATTGCGATACTGCATCCAAGCCCAGCTGCTGCACCGTGTACAGATGCGATTGTGATTTGCGGCATGCTATACATAGACAATGCCAATCTGGATAAGTCGACCATAATATCTTCCATTTTGCTTGGGCTACCCGGGTCGAGCATCGCCTTGACATTTCCACCTGAAGAAAATGCTCGACCTGCTCCCCTGAACAGTACGACATGTACGGATGAATTGTCTTTTAGTTGATCTACAGTATCTGCCAATTCTTTCATCATAACTCCGTCCATCGCGTTCATTACTTCAGGTTGGTTAAAGGTTACTGTCGCTAGTCTTCCTTCAATTTCCACTTTGATCTGCTTTGTCAAAATCAAATCCCCCTCTATATGAATGGTTGTTCATTCATTACATTATACACAATTACCTGAGCATTTGCATAACTTTAACAAAAAAATTCCCCCATCTAGTATGACGAGGGAATCCGTATTATTTTATTGTTTCTGAAGACGGAAATAACTCTTCCAAATACGCTATTTTCTTATCTATGGCCTCTTCAAACCCTACTATATAGGCGCCAGGTTCTTTTGGGTTATGGAATTGCGTCAGCTTGCCAGTTGCCGGTTCCATGAACTTGCTTGAAGCTCCGCAACCTAAACCGATAATGGTCTGTGCTTCTTCCATGATCAATATGTTATAAAGACTTTCTTCACCTGGTTTGGAATAACCGACATTTTCAAGATTTCCTAAAATGTTTTTCTGGCGGTATAGATAGTAGGGTATATAGCCGTTATCGCGCGACCATTCTTCTCCGCGTGTCATCATTTTTCCTACAGATTCCCGATCCGCCACTTGGTACTTGTCCTTATTCCGTGTCATTTCAGAAGCACGCTTGAACGACAAAGTATGGATGGTCAAAGATTCCGGCTGCATCTTTTCTGTTTCAGCCAATGAGTGTTCGAATTCTTCAAGACCTTCATTCGGCAAACCGATGATTAAGTCCATATTAATATTGCGCATTCCTTGCTCTCGGGACAACCAATATTTATCGATTGTTTCCTGTACCGTGTGATGACGGCCGATTGCTTTCAATGTTTCATCCGTATAGGACTGTGGATTGACACTGATTCGATCTATGCCCCACTTCTTCAGTACTTCGAGTTTCGGTACCGTAATCGTATCAGGACGCCCGGCTTCCACCGTCACTTCACGAACATGTTCCATATAAGGGAATGAGTCCATCATCGTTTGATAAAGTGCATCCATTTCATCTGCTTCAATAGACGTGGGTGTTCCGCCGCCAAAATAAATTGTCGTTATACGAATATCACGCTCTTTTAACCATTTACCCATTGCACGCATTTCTTCATGCAAGCCGTCTAGGAATGTTTCCACTCGTCCACTTTTTCGATGAATTGCATAGGCTGGGAACGTGCAATACGCACATTTTGTTGGACAAAACGGTATGCCAATATATATACTCACTTGTTCTTTTAATGAATACAAATCTGGCAATGCATTCAGTTGAACGTCTGCAATTTCTGCAATCAATTCACTTTTTCGTACGGATACCCTATGCCGTTGCTGAAGTAGCTGCTTTGCTTCCGCAACCGTATGGCCATCTTGACGATACATATGATACAACTTTGTAGGTCGGATTCCCGTTAGGATCCCCCACTCTTGATTCATTCCAGTTGCTTGTTCTAGCGCATCTAGCAATACGTGGGAATACATTCTTTTACGCTGACGTATTTGCCCGCGTTCTTTTATTTCCTTTACCTCTTCGGCAAAACGCGACGTATACTGCTTACCTTGCCATTGAATATTCACCGTTACACTTGGTGATTCTTCGTATTCCTCGGTAAACCGTAATTCAATTGCTGTATCATCTGTCTGTTCCGTAACTATTTTAGACTGTTCAAAAAATAAATTGGCCAAGTGTGTAAACATTCGTATCCAATCTTGGGGGAATTGTTGATTTACATGTAATTGTTGCATGATTTTCTCCTACTCTCCATCTGTTAAAAAAAACCGGCCAAGGCCGGTTTCGATGTATCTATTAATTAAAGCCTTCATATAAATCTTGAATCGGTTTCAATACTACACGGTTTACTTCTTCAATCAATTCGCTAAGCTTCATTTCAGCAGTCAGCATAGCCAAGATTTTCGGGTTTTCTTGAGCAAGTTGCGCTGTTTTCTGTGCGTGCTCAAGCTCATCTCCTTCAATCTCTTCACCAGCCATTTGTTTCTGTTGTAAATTCATTTGGATTTCGCGGAAGCTTTCGAACAATGCAAGAGCTTGTTCGTCACCTTTCACATCGGCCATTGCTGTTTTCACCGCTACATACTCATCTGTTTTACGTAAAGTAGATTCCAATTTGTTCATATCATCATAAATGTTTACTGACATACTATCTCCTCCTACTATCCATTTAATATAAGTGCAATAACTCCTTGCACAATTCCTATGATACCACCAAGAAATGCGCCCAGAACCGTAATCATTTTAAACTCTCTGCGTGAAATGCCGAGAACTAGATCTTCTAGAACAGCCACAGGGAACGTGTCTACTTGCTCTTTCACCAGCTCATCAAGTTTTAGCTTTCTTAATGATTGTTCAAGGTGCGCTTCAGCCTGTGTGAATAAAAATTTGACAATTTGTGGTGTCACATTGTTAGCCGTCCATGTGGATCCTTGTGGCCAATAATGTGACAAACTGTGATCGAGTCTTTCTTGTAGTGCCAATTGATCCAGTGCATACTTTTTCACTGAAGCAAACACACTATCAAAGTCGAATCCAGACGTCAACTGTTCCATTGGTTGTTGCTGAACATTTTGCCACTCTTTCCAAATCAGTTTATCTAATAACTCTTTTGTTCCAGGCGCTTCTATAAATCTCAATGCTTCCCGTTGAACCTTGCCGACCAGCGACTCCGATTCTCCAAAAAACATATTGAGCATGCCACCAAATGTTCCTTTTGAAGCCAAGAAATCATCAATCAACTTTTGGAATGTCAGTCTTCCTTCTGCTGAATCCACAAATTGACTTGCACGAAGTAATACGAAGTCAGAGGCTAAAGGAATTCTCTCTTCGATTTGTTGTTGCCAACGAAGCGGCATAACTTCCTCCACTGTACCTGTTGTTACTTTAACTTTCATCTCATACAATTGTTGATCAATCAATGTGATCAACTTGTCTTCCACTTGTTCTGGAAGTTTGTCGGCACCCGCAAGCTTGAGCCAATCGTTCAAGGTCTTATCTGATTGCAGGATGTATTTATCCATTTGACTTTGGATAAATGTCTCTACACGCTTTTCCATTCCAGGAGTCAACATCTTTTTCCGAAATAGGTCAGGTGTCAGCAAATAATTTGTCACTGTTTTTCCAAGCTGAGTCGCCAATTCATTTCGGCGCTTCGGAATCAAGCCGGGTGTAAACGGCAAACGTGTTTTTCCAATGTATTTTGCCTCATGTGGCCTAAACAGCATCTTGATCGCCAGATGATTCGTTACTCCACCAATCAATGCGCCAATAAACGCCATGAACAAAATAGTTAGTACTATTTTCAATCGCTTCACCTTATTCCACTTGATCTTCGTTCCAATTATAACAAAAACCAGCTGAATGAAAAGCAATTAGAGGCGGAGATTTCTGACTTTACATTTGATAGCAGTTCAGGTACGTTGCAAGTAGAGTATTACATACCACAATCCTATGTTTTCACATACCATTAAAGGAGGCAATCATTTCATTGAAAAAAGAAATTATCGACCACTTAGGAAGAACCGTTGTGTATAATTTCCCACCCAAACGAATCGTCACATTATGTCCTGGTATTACAGAAACTTTATTCGGAATTGGACTTGGAAAAGAAATTGTTGGACGCACAAGGTATTGTATATATCCTGAACAGGTTAAGAACGTTCCCGCAGTCGCAGGAACGAAAGATTTGAAGTTGGAAAAGATACATGAAGTACAGCCTGATTTAATTATTATGGAAAAAGAAGAAAACACAAAAGAGATGGTCGAAATTCTTTCCGAGTTCTATCCGGTATATGTAGCGGAAGTGCAGACGATCGAACAAGCTTATAGAATGATTACAGATATGGGATCGTTGACTGATCATGAGCAACAATCAAAATCGCTTGTCGCGGAAATCAAGCAAGCATTCACGACGCTCCCCACACTCCCTGCTGCACGAGTTGCTTATGTCATTTGGCAAAAGCCGTATATGGTTGTCGGCAAAGACACCTATATCAACTCGTTATTACAAAAACTCGGTTTCATCACACCTTTCGCGGAATCATCTGACCGCTATCCAGCTGTAACGGAAGAACAATTTAAGGAAGCTCATCTGGACTTAGTATTGCTATCCTCTGAACCCTATCCATTTAAGGAAAAACAGCAAATTCAGTTCCAGGAAATGTTACCTGATACAACGATTCAACTAATTGACGGAGAAATGTTCTGGTATGGGGTTCGAATGCTTGAAGGTGCCAATTATTTCAAAGACTTTTCTTTCGATGTTTGATTTAATTTACTCCATTGAATATGGTAGACATTCGAATAGCATGCTCCATATCATCATGTAAAGCGATAAAAATCGGATCATATGCCTCTTCAAAAGGAATCGTCAAAAACAGTTCCTTACACTGTTCCACTGCTTCAAGTTCATTAACTAGCGCATTTTTAGCTGATTCTTTCAAATTCGTACAAGGCGCTGGCTTTTTCGGATTCGGCACAAACTCTTTTGTCATTATATAATGAAGCTGCTGGAACATCTCGTAATGACTTTTTTCATCCTCATACGCATGGCGAATGAATTCCTGCCATAACAAATCATTCGTCAGCTGGTACATGGACTTATAATAAAAATATGATTTATACTTTTCCTCAATCGCATTACGTAGTTGAGTAACAAACACACACTCATCCTTTCGTCCTTTTGGTCAGTTTATGAAATGAACGAACAGGATATCACTAATGGAACAATAAAGGAGAAAACAAGATGCTACAACACTTCAGTTATAAAAAAATGTTTGAAGATACTGATCTACCGGGTTGGACTATCTCATTTTATTACCAAAACAAACAATATAAAGGTGATTACCATAAAGACGGCACGATCAACTGGACAAATGCTACACCGCCAGATGAAGAAAAGATCGTCCTACTGGTCCATGATCTCATGACTTTCCACGTTTATGAATGAGATCCATCTAAATCGACCATCCTCTAACTAGAGGAGGTGCTTTTATGGGTAGAGAACAATCAAAGGGCAAACAACAGTTAGAAAAAGAGCGGTTGAAAGTACAAAACCAAAAAACTGAAAATGTCTTTGAAGACAAAAGCCACATCCCCAACGAGCAAAACGCATTTAAAGAAACCCAGCCAAAATACGGTGAGTAAAAATATTGCAGAAGACTGAAGACATCTCCCTTACGTATAGGACATGATCTTCAGTTTTTTTAAAAAGTATTTATAACGTTCAAAAAAGTGATTGTAAATAGATTTGGGTCTCTTCATGTAGCGGTGTTACCATGTTCCTCTTCATTCTTTATATCGACACATTACGTACCTCCAATACGTTTTTTTCATTCTGCAAGCAAATCGAATTGTAATTTCTCTTTAAATAAATTATTATAAAAGATAACTAACTTTACTTTACAGGAGGTGTACGCTTTGTTCTTTTCCCCCATCCGGGTTAAGCGCGAAGCTATTATTTGGATATTGCCATACGATTGGCAGCATTTGCTGCCTTGATCGCAATCACCGCTTTTTTTGTTGCGTGTGAATTCGCAATCGTGAAAGTCCGTTCATCACGTCTCGACCAATTAATCGTCGAAGGTAATCAACGTGCGGTTCTTTCAAAAAAAATTGCCGATAATTTAGATGAATATTTATCCGCTTGTCAGCTCGGAATTACGATTTCGGCACTTGGCCTAGGCATGCTCGGGGAACCAACAGTCCGCATGATGCTAGCTCCCGTTTTTGACATGTTTATACTTGATGCCCATATCGAAACCATTCTTTCATTCACCTTCGCTTTAGCGATCGTCACCTATTTGCATGTCGTGGTAGGGGAACTAGCTCCAAAGACCATCGCATTGCACAAGGCGGAAGAATTATCCTTGTCCCTTGCCGTCCCACTTAATCTATTTTACCGTCTTATGTACCCGATCATTAAAGGAATGAACGGATCGGCACGTCTTGTTACACGATTGCTAGGCTTCAAATCCATTTCCGAATTGGAAGTAGGTCATACAGAGGAAGAATTGCGTATTATTTTATCTGATAGTTTGCGAAGCGGTGAAATTAATCAAGCTGAGTTTAAATACGTCAATCGTATTTTTGAGTTTGATGATCGAGTCGCAAAGGAAATTATGCTACCACGAACAGAAATGATGACAGTCGATAAAGAAATGACATTATCCGAGGTGTTTGAATTACTAGGCGTTGAACAGTTTACTCGTTATCCAATTATCGACGGAGATAAAGATCACGTCATCGGACTGATCAACATGAAACATTTGCTGACGGCCTATATTAAAGATCCGTCAAATGGTAGTAAATCAGTCATTAATTATATGCAACCGATTATCCGAGTCATCGAAACGATCCCAATTGGGGAATTACTCTTGAAGATCCAACGCGAACGTATTCATATGGCTATTCTATTGGATGAATATGGAGGGACTTCCGGTCTGGTCACTATTGAAGACATCTTAGAAGAAATTGTTGGGGAGATCCGCGATGAATTCGATATGGATGAACTTCCTGAACTTCAGATTGTTGGGACAGACCACTATATTCTAGATGCCAAAATGCTGATTGAAAATGTCAATCATGCATTGAACATCGAAATACTGGAAGAGGATATCGATACCATCGGCGGTTGGTTCATGGATCAACGCTTTGAAGCTATACAGGGGGAAAAGATTATTGAACAAGGATATGAGTTTACTGTCAAAGAAGTAGATGGCAACCATATTCTTTACCTAGAAGCAAAAAAGCAACCTCCAGAAGTTGCAACCAATGAAGCTACCGATTCGTCTAAATAAAGCTTTCCCGTCTAAACGGGAAAGCTTTTATCTATTATTAAATGGTAAGGAGATGCTCTATGAATAAAAAACAGGAAAACTGGCTTCTCTCGATATGGGCCGTCGCATTCATCGCATTACTTGGCTCTTTGTATTTCTCTGAAATCAAAGGTTACATACCTTGTACGATGTGCTGGTATCAACGAATTTTCATGTATCCTATTGTATTGATTGGTTTAATCGCACTCATTCAGAAAAACATTTCGATTGCCTGGACTACGGCTTCATTCGCTTTTATCGGAGGCTGTATTTCTCTCTACCACTATGGTATTCAGAAACTGACTTTCTTACAAGACAGTGCTCCTGAATGTAGCGGAGCCTCTTGTACTGCTACATATATCAATTATTTCGGCTTCATTACGATTCCTTTTCTTGCATTGATAGCATTTGCTTTTATTTTCATCGCAAGTCTTGTAATCTTGAAACAAACAAAGGAGTGAAACACATTGAAAAAATTACTAGCTATTGGTGGAGTTATTGTCGTGATCTTCATTTTAATCGTCGTCCTCAATAATAAATCCAATGAAACAAAGCTCGCCGACAATCCGTACGGTACAAATAACCTACAACAATCTACAATTGATTTATTAGACAATGAAAGTTATCAGAACGTGGCACTTCCGGAAGAGATCTTCAAAAAAATTGAAAGCGGTGAACCGACAACTGTTTATTATTTCAGTCCGGAATGCCCGCACTGCATGGATATGACACCGCGTTTAATGCCAATTGCAGATGAATATGGTGTACATGTCTATCAGTATAACCTGCTCGAGTACGAAGATCAGATGAAACCAGAATACGATATTACAGCATGGCCTACACTAGTCCATTATAAAGATGGTAAAGAACAAGGCAGAACAGTTGGTTCACAGCCCGACGAGCAAATTAGAGCATTCTTTGAAGAATTTGAAAGCAACTAAGGAGACTACGTAAATGACAAGTTTTCATTATACGACTACACAACCTGGCGAGACGATTGAAAAACTACTAAGAGAACAATGGCAAGGTGGTAAGAAATCTGTGCACCAAATGCGCATGGATAAAAGTGTAACGGATACAGATGGACAACCAGTGGATTGGAAAGAGCCCCTTCCGGAAGGCACGGAACTGGTCTTCGGTTTCACTGAGGCACAATCTGCCTACAAACCAGAAGCATTCAATTCCTTACGTGTACTATGGGAAGACGAACATATACTTGCCGTACACAAACCTGCAGGGGTGTCCGTACACCCGGAACACTTACCTGGTACCGGCACATTGATGAACGAAGTCATGGGTTATATCGAAGCAAAGAGCGGTACCTATGCAGAGCATATCCACCGATTGGATCAGCATACAGCTGGAGTTTTACTTATCGCAAAACATCCACTAGCGAAAACGATGTTCGACCGGATGTTGGAACAAAATCAAATCGAACGCTATTATACGGCTGAACTTGAAGGCCAGCTAAGAAAACCGCGTG
Source organism: Sporosarcina sp. P18a (assembly GCF_002743135.1). NCBI lineage: Bacteria > Bacillati > Bacillota > Bacilli > Caryophanales > Caryophanaceae > Sporosarcina > Sporosarcina sp. P18a. Next base: position 98,825 of record NZ_PDYQ01000008.1, read on the forward strand.
GCACGATTAATATGCCAATCGGTAAAGATCGCTATCATGCAACAAAGCGTAGAGTATCACCATCCGGTCAATCCGCGGTCACGCATTTCAAGGTACTTGAACGTAAACCTGATACAACAATTGTCGAAGCCCGATTAGAAACAGGAAGAACACATCAGATTCGCGTCCACTTTTCCCATATGGGTCACCCCGTAGTGGGCGATCAACTATACGGCAGCGAAACGATGTCGAGAGGACCGTATAAGCTAGTCGCAACAAAGGTCGCTTTCACACATCCTATAACGTCAGAAATGATTGTAATAGAGACTGAATAAGACAAAACAGAGCTGTCCCAAGGGTCGTAAAGACCACTTGAGACAGCTCTGTTTTATTACCTGTAGCACGATGACTTCCGGGACATCTGTATTTTATTATTTCACTAACAACTGCTGAATACCGCTTTCCAAGCGCTTATCGACTTCTTTTGCATCCTCTATATGCTCTACAATAAGTTCATGTGCTGATGAAAATAACGAATTCGCCTTCTGCAACTCCTTCTGCATCAGTGCGGATAATTCATTTTGCTCCACGATCATCTTTTCGATAGATGAAATATCAAGCTGACTTTCTCGAACAGTCTCCAAGATATGATCAATCTTGGATGCAGTCTGTACACTAACCGCTACTCCTTGTTCAATCAACTTCGAGCTTTTCTTCGTAGCTTCCAATGCTTGCACTATTTCCTCTCTAAGAGAATTCGTTAACTGCTGGATATCCTTTGTACTGGTAGATGTGCTTTCCGCTAGTTTTCGTACTTCCTGTGCGACGACAGAAAACCCTTTGCCATACTCGCCTGCTCTTGCTGCCTCAATTGAAGCATTTAATGCTAGTAAGTTAGTTTGCGCTGCAATGTTTTCAATAACACCGACAATCGACTGAATTTCTACAGACCGATCACTCAATTGCGACATACTTTTCTCCGACTTTTCCATATGCATACCTAAGTCATTCATAACTTGGGCGGTCAATCGGACATCTTCTGCGCCAGTTTCCGCTTCTTCCACCATGTATATGGATTTTTCTTCTAAGGAATGACCATTTTCTTGCAACTGCAAAGAGGATACCATCGTTTTTTCACTTAATTCCTGTATTACATGAAAACTTGACTCGATATTGGATACTGCTTCACCTAAGACATTGTGCTGTGCATTCACTTTTTCATGTTGTGCAACTGCAGCAGTCAATTCTGTCTCTACTTGTTGGTAACGTCGGGTGTCTGTTTGTTCCACTTCAACATGTTCTGTTTGTATTATCGTTTTGTCTTCCATTACGCGTTTCTGCGGCTGTCGTCTAAATATCCCCATTCTCTTTCCCCCTTTTATCCTAACAGATACACTTAAAACGAATCTGGATCTGTACCTGTCCGTTCATCACGGTTTAACGCATCAATCATCGCCATATCAGAAAGTGTCAATTCAAAATCAGCCACTTCACTATTTTCTTGAATACGATCAAATGACACAGACTTTGGAATAACAATCAATCCATTTTGGAGATGCCATTTGATGATGACCTGAGCTACAGTCTTCCCATGTTGCGCGGCGATTGCAGTGAGTGTTGCATCCTCAAGAATTTGACCTCTAGCTAAAGGACTCCAAGACGTTACCGCAATTTGATGCTCCCTACAAAACAGACGTAACGGCTCTTGAGTTAGACGTGGATGGAGTTCTATTTGATTTACCATAGGACGAATATTAGCAATCGTAAATATCTCTTGTAAATGTGACGCGTGGTGATTGGAAACACCTGTTGATCGAATCAATTTTTCATCATATAGCCTTTCAATCGCGCGATATGTATCTACGTAGCTGCTGGCAACAGGCCAATGTGTCAAATATAAGTCTAGATAATTCATATCCAATCTAGTTAATGAACGCTCAAATGCACGTAGTGTTTCATCATATCCTTGGTTATCATTCCATACTTTCGATGTCACAAAGAAGTCTTCACGCGCAATACCGGTGTGACGAATTGCTTCCCCCACTGCTTGTTCATTTTCATAAATAGATGCTGTATCAATTGCTCGATAGCCCATTGAAACCGCTTTCTCAACAGCTTGAATGGTTTGCTCAGGTTCTGTCATTTTATAGGTTCCTAAACCGAACTGTGGCATTTGCACGCCGTTGCTCAGTATAACCATCTGATCAAAAATTGTTGTCATGAAAAATCCTCCTCTATAAACTCCTAGTGCAATTGTACATTATTTCGCAGAATTTACGAATGCTTTTTCGATATAACAGGTTGATTTCTTCTAAAAAAACGAATATTATTGTCTATGGACTTTATTATGTTCGTAATATAAGGAGAGAATACACAGTGTTCCAATTAAAGAAAAATCACACGACTGTCAAAACAGAATTACTTGCAGGAATGACAACTTTCCTGACGATGGTCTATATCGTCATCGTCAATCCAATTATTTTATCCGAAGCCGGTGTCCCATTTGATCAAGTATTTTTAGCCACCATTATAGCGACTGTGATCGGTACGCTTTGGATGGCCTTATTCGCAAACTATCCAATTGCTATTGCACCCGGAATGGGATTGAATGCATACTTTGCCTCCATTGTAGTTGGGTCTGACGGTCAACTCGACTACCTGACAGCTTTTTCTGCAGTCTTTATAGCTGGTCTAATCTTTGTCTTATTATCCATGACTTCTTTCCGGGAAAAGCTAATTGAAGAAATTCCCGAAAATCTTAAACACGGTATCACTGCTGGAATCGGATTGTTTATCGCATTTATTGGTTTACGTTTATCGGGATTAGTAGTTCCCCACGAGTCCAACATCGTTCAGCTAGGTGAACTTACCTCGCCTGCCGTATTACTGACATTGTTCGGATTGCTCGTGACCATTATTCTAATGAACCGCAATGTCTATGGTGCTATTTTTATTGGAATGATTGCAACAGGTATTGTCGCATTCTTTACGAAGCAGTTACAGTTCGATGGTATTGTGAAAATGCCCCACTTGCCTGAAGGTATTTTAGTGTGGAATCCAGTACTGGCGATGCAAGATGTTATTTCTTACGGTTTATACGGTGTTGTCCTGTCGTTTCTACTCGTCACTTTATTTGATACAACCGGAACAATGATTGGGGTAGCCAAGCAAGCTGGACTTATGAAAGGCAAATCTTTACCACGTGCTCGTCATGCGCTTCTAGCCGACTCAGTGGCCGCTACAGTTGGCTCAATGGTCGGAACCAGCCCAACATCCGCTTATGTCGAGTCGTCCTCTGGCGTAGCTGTAGGTGGGCGTACAGGGTTGACTACTTTAACAGTTGCAGTGCTATTCATAGCCGCAGCATTTTTCAGTCCTATCGTTAGCGCATTATCTGGTGTCGCGGCCATTACAGCACCTGCTTTGATTATTGTGGGTAGTTTAATGATCGGTGCGGTAAAAAATATCGACTGGGATTCATTTGACGAATCGTTCCCTGCATTTCTGGTTATTTTGACCATGCCGCTTACATCCAGTATTGCGACAGGTATCGCCCTTGGGTTCATTACATACCCATTACTGAAAATTACAAAGGGACAAGGTAAACAAGTTCCACTATTGATGTATATCTTTGCCGTATTGTTCACCTATCAATTGCTTTTCTTGCCTCATTAAGATTTGTTAGTAACCTGTCACATAAAATGCCGAAGATTATTTCATTTATATAATTTTTACGGTATACTGTAAGAAGGACTATTGATTTCATAGGAGGTACAAACAATGAGACTAATTCTAATTATTGCTGTTTGTTTTGCATTCTTATCTGCAATCTTGACTGGCGGATATGAAAATAAGCCAGGCGAATCAAAAACGAATCAAATGAAGTAAAATAGAAAAGGGATTGGCCATGAGCCAATCCCCTTTTTTTATACATTACGTTAAATGTGCAAAACGCTGTTGACGAAGTGCTTCATAAATAAGAATTGCAGCAGTATTCGACAAGTTCAATGAGCGGATATGCTCATCGTTCATCGGAATGCGTAAACAACTTTCTTTATACTGATCCGTTATTTCATTCGGCAACCCGGTAGTTTCTTTGCCAAACACAAAGAAGATATCCTTGTCGGTATCCGAATAGTCAAACGTATCATAGCTCGTCTCTCCGAATTTTGTAATAAAGTAAAACTCGCCTTCTGGATAGGTGTCTAGGAACTCTTGAATTCCCTCGTGATACGTAATATCAACATGCTCCCAGTAGTCCAGTCCAGCGCGTTTCAGCATTTTATCCTCAGTGGAAAAACCAAGCGGCTTGATTAAATGGAGAGCCGTATCGGTGCCCGCACAAGTACGTGAAATATTTCCCGTATTCGCGGGGATTTGTGGTTCAAATAATGCTACGTGAATCGTCATCTTACTACCTTCTTTCAATTAATATGCAACAGTTCCATAGCTTGCGTAATTTCACTTATTACAAACTCATCTTCTTCAATGAGCAACACTTCTTTAAGCACCTCATGCCCTTCCGTCGTGCCAATTTCCCCAAGTGCCCATGCGGCTGTTCCTCTAATCATGGGGCGTGGGTCTTCTTTTATTAATCTAGTTAGTTCTGGTATCGCCGATTCATCTTTAAAATGAGCCAATGCAATCAGTGCATTTCGTTGAATGGGATTCTTTCCACGCCAAGAACCTGACATATGGCCATACTGTTCCTTAAATTGCCGGTTTGATAATGACAAGAGTGACAGTAACAAAGGCTTAACGAGCTCGGGCTCAGGTGTGAATGCTAGTTGGTGTGTATGATTCATTCCCTTGTTTTTCGGACAGACCGTTTGGCATGTATCACAGCCATACAAGCGATTCCCAATCTTGTGCCGGAATTCTTCAGGCACAGGCTTCTTCGTTTGTGTCAAAAATGCAATACAACGCTGGGCATTTAATTGTCCCGGCTGTATTATCGCACCCGTAGGACAAACATCCAAGCATAAATTACAGTCTAGACATTGATCTTCCATCGGCTCATCTGGTATAAATGGCAGATTCGTAATCATCTCGCCTAGATAAACGTACGATCCAAACTCCGGTGTAATGATCGAACAGTTCTTAGCCGACCAACCAATACCCGCACGTTCTGCTACTGCGCGATCTACCAGCTCTCCTGTATCCACCATAGAACGAAGCCGCGCATCCGGTACCTTAGTAAGAATAAATAATTCCAGCTGTGCTAGTTTGTCACGCAATACTGTATGGTAATCTTCACCCCATGAAGCCCTACAAAATATACCACGGCGCTCCCCTTTTTTCCCACGGGGACTATCCGATAATTTCGATGGGTATGCAACTGCAATAGCAATAATACTTTCTGCCTGATCCAGTAATAATAAAGGCTCCGTTCGCTTCTCTATATCCGGCTCCTCAAAACCAGATTGATAATTCAATCGTTGCTGTTGTTTCAGACGATCCTTTAATTTTACAAACGGGGCTGCTGTCGTAAAACCAATTTTGTCTATTCCAATGGACGCCGCAAACGTTCGTATTTCAAGCTGTAGCTGAGCGACATTCACCATTCCCCGCCTCCCTTATGATAAGATGAAATAAAATTACAAGTAGGTGATACTGATGCAACTTACTATTGATTCTTCTATATTTACGAAAATTCCGGATTTCAAATTAGGCATAATCTATTATAACAAAACAATCGTCTCTGCATCACCTCAGATGCTAAAAGGGCGACTACAATTATTTCAAGAACAACTCTATTTCCAACTACTTGATAAAGATGTTACCGATTTCAACGGTTTAGCAGAATGGCAATCCATCTGGACAACTCTCGGAGCAGACCCATCAACTAAGCCGCCAGCTCTTCAGTTACTCTTACAACAGATCCAAGACCGTCACTATACATCTTCCTTCCATAGTGCAGAAGATCTGAATACGTTCTTTTCCTTGCAATACGAAATCCCAACAGTGATTTATGATGCTGATAAAATAGCCGGTGATGTTATTTTGTCGGTCGGCACCGCGCGAGATGGCTACGAAGGATTGAATAATCAATTCAATACCTTTGAAGACATCTTGCTCCTAAGCGACGGTTATAGTCCGTTCGGTAGCCCGTATATTGATTCTATACGAACAGCCGTAACCGAAGAAACTGAAAACATCATTCAATTACTCTTTATTCGTCCTTCATTGGATCAAGACAAGGCTCGGCAGTTAGCCGAAGCTTGCGGTAAAATGTTCACTAGCATAAACGGTGGAGACTATCGAAGTTCTGTATTGGATAGTCAAAATCCTAACTTTATACTAACAAACGAGGTGTAATCTTGAATATTACATTAGCCGAAGGAATTAAATTAAAAAGTATTCTGTCAAGGCAAATACGTGAATTAGAAACAGAAGCACAACGTGTGGCTTTCATAACAGTAGAAAAAGGGGCACCCCGTCCTATAATCAGCCGGAAATTAGAAGATGTAGAAGCTGAGATGGAACAAGTAAGAATAGATCAACGTAAACTAGACTATCTCATTTACGTAGCAAACAGTACCCATACAGTAGAATTCGAAGACAAACAACTACCATTAGTTGAAGCTATTGAACTGGCTATCCAATTGCGTGCAAAGTCTTCATACTATAAACAGTTCTCTTTAGCGAGTAAAGAAGAAATACAATATGGTTTTGCCGAATCCACGACGATTTATCGTGTAGCATTGTTTGATCCGGAAGAATATCGTCTACGCGCGCAGCAAGCTGAAAAAGCAGCACACCAACTATCGAATCGCATCAACATGAAAAACTACACTATCACTCTTAACTTTGATGGCACTAATTACTTTTAACCTCAAAAAGGTGAGACTCCTTTTTGAGGCATAGGGTGGGGAATATGAACACAAACTTGCTAAAACCAATCACTCGTTACCCTTTACACATTGACCAATGACCTATAACCAACCATGTCCATGGCAATGAACCCTTACTGAGTAACATCCTTTCATATTTCTCCTCTATGGCCTGCTGCCTGTCGAAATGACAGACAGCAGGTATTTTCATATTTGTTCATTATAAAAAAGTAGCGGGACACAGCTAGCCAGAAGCTGACGGCCTTCGAATGACCGAAATAATGGCAAGCGTTTTATCAAACTTCACTTTATAAACTGGATCACATCACCTAAATAAGGCAAGTTGAATTACATCAAACCACTGAATTCCGATGCTTGTTTGGAGGCATTTAATAAAAGCTCTATAGGCTTCTCTTGATTACCTTTTATAGCGAATCATTACTTTACGTACTCTAGTCATTCAGACACTTAATTCTTCCTGGGCTAAACTTACTTCAATCGCTTTCCTATCTATTACCTTCTGCCAATTCTCTTCTTCCTAATCTAAATGCGCTTCCTACATAAGAAATAAGCGGAGTAAAACCACCTTTGTCCATACTACATAAAATTCATTATTATGAGCATCTTAATCGACAGGAACTTAATCTACGTCGAACTTATTGAAATAACTTATTAGGAGGTTTTTATTTTGAATATAGGAGATAGCATGTTATCCATTTTTGCTCTAGGTGGTATAAATGAAATCGGTAAAAATATGTATGTACTCCAATATGAAAATGATATTATCATTATTGACTGTGGTGCCAAGTTCCCAGATGAAACTTTATTAGGCGTAGATTTAATTATTCAAGATATATCATATTTACAAAAAAACAAAGATAAAATTCGTGCATTGATTGTAACTCATGGGCATGAAGATCATATCGGTGGTATTCCATACTTACTAAAACAGTTAAGTATTCCCGTGTATGCGACTAAATTGACACTTGGTTTAATTAAATTGAAATTGAAAGAACACGGACTTCAACGTGTAACGGAACTTAATGAGATTAATGCGGATTCGAACATCGAAGCGGGTAGGTTAAACATGACATTCTTCAATGTAAATCATAGTATACCGGATTGTTTGGGTATTGCGATTCATACACCAGAAGGGACTGTGGTACACACAGGCGACTTCAAATTTGATTTAACACCTATAAATGAGAAATATACAGATTTTCATAAAATGACCGAAATTGGGAACCGTGGAGTCCTGCTTCTAATATCCGAAAGTACTAATGCTGAACGCCCGGGTTTCACACAATCTGAACGCGTCGTTGGCGAACATATTGAAGATGCATTTCGCAAGGCCGACCAAAAGATATTTATCTCTACATTTGCATCGAACGTTTATCGTGTTCAGCAAATCATTAATGCTGCTCTTAAAACAAATCGAAAGGTTGCGTTGCTTGGAAGAAGTATGGTGAATATAGTATCCGTTGCGGCAGAACTCGGATACTTAAAAATACCTGATGGCACCTTGATAGAGACAAATGAAATCAAGCGAATAGCACCTGATAGGGTTGTTATTATATGTACAGGCAGTCAAGGTGAGCCTATGGCAGCTTTATCACGTTTATCCACCTCAACGTACCGTCAAGTATCTGTATTGGCCGGAGATACCGTCATTCTGGCCTCAATCCCTATACCTGGTAACGAAAAAAGTGTGTCACGCATCATCGATAATTTATTCCATTTAGGGGCCAAAGTGATCTATGGATCCGGTAGCGCATCGGGTATGCATGTCTCAGGACATGCCTTCCAAGAAGAATTAAAACTCATGCTCACTTTGATGAAGCCAACATATTTTATTCCCATTCATGGTGAATTTCGTATGCTTCAGCAACATCGAACATTAGCCGAATCGGTTGGCGTGAAAAGTGAGAACATCTTCATTATTAACAATGGAGATGTTGTAGATATTACGAATACTGTTGCTAGTCAAACCAGACGGATACAAGCTGGGAATGTTTTCGTGGATGGACTAGGTGTTGGAGACGTGGGAAAAATTGTATTACGTGATCGTAAATTGCTTTCAGAGGAGGGAATGTTGATTGTTGTGATTTCCCTAAGCAAAACGGATGGACAGATCATTTCAAATCCGGATATAATTTCCCGTGGGTTCGTATATGAACGGGCTGCGGAAAATATTTTAAATGAAGTGAATCGGCTAGTTATTACGATCGTTGACGAATCAAGACACTCGAATGGGGATAAACGAAACGACTTAAAACATACTCTAAAAAAGTCAATTGAAAAATTCTTATATACCCAAACAAAAAGAAGACCAATGATCCTACCCTTCATAATAGAAATATGAAGAAGGTTCACAAGCTGAAAATATTGTTAATTTAAAAACCTTTAAATAAATAGAGAAATACTGTGAAAAGACATTGACCAAGACGGTGCCAATTAATGTTTTACCAATTTCAACTATGGTAATCCCCACGATTGCTTGATAGCATGACAGTACATCTGTATACTTCGCTTTGTTGTTTGGGATACTCTCCACTCTAGCGAACGCAGATGTTTTTTTGTACTCATTTTTAACTCATAACTGATTTTACTGTTAATAATGCTTTGTATCCCTCTTACTATAGAAAGATACTAAATAATCACGCTATATCAAGCAAGATTGAAACGTGTTTTGTAAAAGTCATAAGTTTATTGACGTTCACTTCAATTATTGTCGTGTCCAATCTCCCTCCAAAAAATTAATATGCGTAACTATTGATTTTTGAAAAATATAATCGCTTTTGCTAGTGAACTTTTATTCTAAGCTATTACAGGAAAAATCCGCTTTTGAGATAGCTGTTTTCTTTTCAAAATATATGATAAAACGATACCTATTTAAATAGATTATTAACCTAATTATGTATTTAAAATATTTTTCTATGTTTAACATTACACTCATGCTAACATGTTTTGAGCGGCATGTAATCCAATCTAAGGACTTCTATGAACTATGTCAGCGAATGAATTGGACAAACGAATGTATAGAAAAGTTGGAAGTCCATTTTGCACATGTGGAACGAAATGAGAGAAGACGTTAAAGAAGATGCAGTTTAGATCTTTGAGAATATGCCAATATGAAGATTTCCAAAACACATCGTGTTCTGTCGTATTTACTCAAAATAAAAAGCATCTACGAACGTTATGATATCAACGTTTGTAGATGCTATAGGTCTTACTCAAATTAACACAATAAGACTTGGTGATACCCGAGGCCGGACTTGAACCGGCACGCCTCGCGGCATCGCATTTTGAGTGCGACGTGTCTGCCATTCCACCACTCGGGCACGTGTAAAGTAATTATATAAAATTATAAGGCGGCAACCGGAATCGAACCGGTGGTAAGGGTGTTGCAGACCCGTGCCTTACCGCTTGGCTATGCCGCCAACATAGTGGAGCGGAAGACGGGATTCGAACCCGCGACCCCGACCTTGGCAAGGTCGTATTCTACCACTGAACTACTTCCGCAAAACTAACTGGGGTAGCTGGATTCGAACCAACGAGTGACGGAGTCAAAGTCCGTTGCCTTACCGCTTGGCTATACCCCACTAATGGGGCGGACGAGGGGAATTGAACCCCCGAATGTCGGAATCACAATCCGATGCGTTAACCACTTCGCCACGCCCGCCATGTTATGATCACTTATAGTATAATAATGATTGTTAATGCTTTTAAAAATATGGGGCGGACGAGGGGTATCGAACCCCCGAATGTCGGAATCACAATCCGATGCGTTAACCACTTCGCCACGCCCGCCACAGTAATTATTTATTTGAAAATACAGGGGCAGTAGGAATCGAACCCACACCAAAGGTTTTGGAGACCTCTATTCTACCGTTGAACTATGCCCCTAAATGGTGGTGGGGGACGGATTCGAACCGCCGAACCCGGAGGGAGCGGATTTACAGTCCGCCGCGTTTAGCCACTTCGCTACCCCACCAGTAAGGATGCCGGCGAAAGGACTTGAACCCTCAACCTACTGATTACAAGTCAGTTGCTCTACCAATTGAGCTACACCGGCATATAAATGGTGGCTCAGGACGGAATCGAACCGCCGACACAAGGATTTTCAGTCCTTTGCTCTACCAACTGAGCTACTGAGCCACATTTGTTATTTTTCAAAATGACGCTTTTGAAGCGTATGTATAAAATGGCGGTCCCGACGGGAATCGAACCCGCGATCTCCTGCGTGACAGGCAGGCATGTTAACCGCTACACCACGGGACCTTGGTTGCGGGGACAGGATTTGAACCTGCGACCTTTGGGTTATGAG
>NZ_PDYQ01000009.1:0-71252 GCF_002743135.1 Sporosarcina sp. P18a
AGGGCAGGTTGCCCACGTGTTACTCACCCGTCCGCCGCTAACTGAAGGAAGCAAGCTTCCAACAGTTCGCTCGACTTGCATGTATTAGGCATGCCGCCAGCGTTCGTCCTGAGCCAGGATCAAACTCTCCATAAGAGAAATTCGATTAGCTCGAGTTTCATTTGCTGGCATCAATTAAGATACTCATTTTGTTTATGTCACCGTTAGGTGCACAAACTGTATTTCGTTAACGTTTTGCTGTTCAGTTTTCAAGGTTCATTCAGTTGATCTCTCGTAAGAGACAACTTTTTAATAATAACATCTCATCGTTTCGTTGTCAACACTTTTAGTAAAAACTTTTTCGTTATGTTTTTCGCTAAGTCGCTAACTTCAAAAGCAACTTCATAAATATACCACCCGTTTTCAAAAGATGCAACTGTTTTCTTAAATTCTTTTTGATTTTCTTTTACATTCTATTAAAACACTGTATTTCGGCAATAAAAAAACAGCTCCAATATTGCTATTGGAGCTGTCATATCAGTCTTTAGGACGCATTTGAGGGAATAGTAGCACGTCACGGATTGATTGCGAGTTCGTCAACAACATGACGAGGCGGTCGATTCCGATGCCGAGTCCACCTGTTGGTGGTAGTCCGTATTCCAATGCCGTAATGAAATCTTCATCCATTTCATGCGCTTCATCGTTTCCTTGTTCTTTTTCCACCAACTGCGATTCAAAGCGTTCGCGCTGATCAATTGGATCATTCAACTCCGTGAAGGCATTCGCGTGTTCACGGCGTACAATAAATAGTTCGAAGCGATCTGTGTATCTCGGATCTTCCGGATTCTTCTTTGCAAGCGGCGATACTTCTACTGGATGTCCATAGATGAATGTTGGCTGGACAAGTTCTTCTTTTACTTTCTGCTCGAAGAATTCATTCAGTACATGACCTACTTCCATAGAAGGAGTTACTTGTACGTTATGCTCTTTTGCTAGTTCATGCGCTTGTTCTTTCGTCAGTTGCTGCCAGAAGTCTACACCTGTAAACTCTTTGACTGCGTCTGCCATGTGAAGTCGCTTCCAGCGCGGTGCTAATTCGATTTGATCTTCACCGTACTGGATAGTAGTCGTACCCAGTACTTCTTGAGCGATATGCGCTACAAGATTTTCTGTTAATTCCATAATGTCGTTGTAATCCGCATAGGCTTCATATAACTCGATCATTGTGAATTCAGGGTTGTGACGTGTGGACATTCCTTCATTACGGAATACACGTCCAATCTCATATACTTTCTCAAGACCTCCAACGATCAGGCGCTTTAAATGTAATTCGATAGCGATTCGCATATACAATGTCATATCGAGTGTATTGTGATGTGTAACGAATGGGCGGGCCGCTGCTCCCCCCGCTATTGCGTGAAGCATAGGTGTTTCTACTTCAAGGAAGCCTTGTCCATCCAAGTAATGACGCATCGATTGAATGATCCGGCTGCGCATAATGAATGTTTCTTTGCTACCTTCTGTCGATATTAAATCCAAGTAGCGCTGACGATAGCGTTGTTCTACGTCTTGTAGACCATGGAATTTCTCAGGCAACGGACGCAACGCTTTCGTTAAGAACGTAAACTTTGTTGCTTTAATAGAAAGTTCTCCTACTTTTGTTTTGAAGATAATACCTTGGACACCGACAATGTCCCCAAGATCTGCAGAAGTAAATAGCTTATAAGCCTCTTCACCGATAGCGTCCAAACGTACGTAAATCTGAATTTGACCTTCAAGATCTTGAATGTGAGCAAACCCAGCTTTACCTTTTCCACGCTTTGTCATGATGCGACCAGCAATAGTTACCTCCTGCTCGTTTTCTTCTAAATCCTCTTTTGACTGCCCTTCATATGTAGAGCGTATCTCGCTTGTTAGATGTGTGCGTTCAAAACGCTGACCGAACGGATCTAAACCATCTTCACGTATATCATTCATCTTCTGGCGTCTCACCAAAAGCTGATCATTCATTTCATCCATATTGGACATTTCCTTTCACTCCTTCATACTTTGACCGTCCCTATCCTCGGAATCAGTCGTCTGCAACTATTGTACACAAATTTCAGGCCTAACAAAAGGACAAACAGTCATCTCGTTCCATTGTATAGAAAAAACTGCCTTATTATAGAGCAGTTTGGCCATTCAATGTTCAATCTTGTCGTAAAAACTCTTCGACTCGTCCAATCTTTTTCCAAAGATTTATCCCGTCTTCTTTTATCGCCAGTTCTTCACGATAAAGAGTTCCTGTTATAGGATTCTTTACATCCTTATTAATCTCAACTAGCGGAACGAGCACGAATGCACGCTCTTGCATACGTATATGCGGAATGATCAAATTCTCTAATTGGATGTGACTCTCGTTATAAAGCAAGATATCCAGGTCTACTGTTCGGGGGCCCCAACGTATTTTACGCATTCTACCAAGCTTATTTTCAATAGACTGGCACACACTCAATAATTCCGTTGCTTCTAATGTCGTGCTGAGCTTTACCACGATATTCAAAAACTTCGCTTGTTCCGTTAGTCCGACTGGATCGGTTTCGTATACGGAAGAAACTATTGACACATTAATAGAAGGATGTTCATTTAACAACTGCACAGCTTGCTGTAAATGTTCAAGGCGATTGCCTATATTTGATCCCAGTGACAAATAGGCGTTATTCAGGAGAAACGCCCCCTCGTGATTTCCACGGAAACGGATGAATAATGTCCACGAATCGGTGGATCCGGTTTTATAAGCAAGACACGTACACCGTTTACCTTTTCTGCAAAGTCTGTCATGATCGTCCCGGCCACTGTTTCAGCCACCGTCTCGATCAGATGAACCGCTTCACCTTCCACGATGTTCTTACACATCTCATACACTTCTGCGTAATTCATTGTTTTCGATAAATCATCCGTCTGTCCGGCCTCTGCAAGATCCGTAGCCAATGAAACTGTCAGCCGAAAACGTTGTCCGAGTTTATTCTCTTCAGGCAATGCGCCGTGGTAACCGTAAAACTCCATATCATTTAAATGAATATAATCCATGAAATCCCTCCATTTTATCGCTTACCCAGTGTATGCTGCTTTCTTAGTCAATACATCCATCATCTTGACCATCCGTGAGATTTCCTTCACATCATGAACACGCATAATATGCGCGCCATGCTCAATACCGTAACAAACCGTTGCACCCGTACCCTCCATACGTTCTTCCACTGGTAGATCAAGCAATTTACCGATCATGCCTTTACGAGACGTACCGAGTAAAACCGGATATCCGAGTTCCGCAATCGAAGACAACCCTTGCATTGCTAATATATTCTGCTCGAGATCTTTCGCGAAACCGATGCCTGGATCCAGCCAAATCATCTCTTCATTAACTCCAGCCCGCTTTGCAATATCGATACTCTCCTGCAAATCTTCTATAATAGCCCCCATGAACGGTAGCTGGTAATCACGATTTTCACGGTTGTGCATCAAAATGATAGGCACACCATAGCGCGCCGCCACTTCCGCGATCGCCGGTTCCCGCTTCGCGCCCCACACATCATTAATTATACTTGCGCCCGCTATAATTGCCGCTTCCGCCACAGCTGCTTTTGACGTGTCGATTGATAATACACAGCCGAGTTCCCTCGCGAGTACTTCGATGATTGGTACAACACGATCTATTTCCTCTTCAACTGAAATAGGCGTGTACCCTGGACGAGTGGACTCTCCACCGACGTCAATGATTTTCGCACCGTCTGCAAGCATTGTCCGCGCATGTTCAAGCGCCAGGTTTTGCCGACCATATTTTCCACCATCCGAAAATGAATCCGGTGTGACATTCAATATCCCCATAATCACTGTTTCTTCGCTAAAATTAATCGTCGTTCCACCCAATTTATAAGATGCACGTGCTTTTGATAATTCCATCACTGGTCACTCACTTTCATTCGATTGATTGCCTCTTGATAACTCGCATGCAACCGTTGATAAATCGGTCCTTCCTTGCCAGAAAACATCACTTCTCCTACCTGACGAATTGGCACTAGCTCCTGGATCGCGTTGGTAATAAATACTTCTTCCGCTGATTCAAGCGCTTCCTGCATATACAACCCTTCGTTGATAGGCAACCCTAGTTCTCCAGCCATTTCGATGACAAACGCACGCGTCGTACCAGGTAAGATCCCCGTCTCCAAAGAAGGTGTATACAACTCGCCTTGTTTCACCCAAAATACATTCGATGTAATACCTTCTGCCACATAGCCGTCCGAAGTAACAAATAGACCTTCTGTTTCTTTCAATGAAGGTAATTCCAGACGCCCTTTTACATTATTTGCATACTGGTGTGACTTATGACGAACGACACTTTCCGGTTCATTACGCGTTGTCGCAAGCCAGACGCCCTCTTTTTCCGTATGTGCAGGCGGTAGAATAAGTACTTTTTGGAAGATTAGTACATTAGCTTGTTCATATTGTGTAGGTGCAAGCCCGATATCATGCACACCCGCTGATACGTTCAAACGATAATAGCCATCTACACAACCATTTTCTTTATACAAAGAATGTATAGCTGATAGAATCTCTTCATCACTATATGGCATTTTAATACGGAAATCAGCCAATGCCGACCGCAAGCGAATCATATGCGATTTGTAGAGGAATACTTCTCCGCCATACGTGCGGAATGTCTCGAAAAAACCCAGCCCGTAAAGAAATCCATGATCAAAAGGTGATATCAGCAGTTCTTCCGCGACTACTCGCTTACCGTTCATCCAGCAAATCAATACAGTTGCTCACTTTCATCACGAATCGCCAACTCAGCCATTTCTTTCGCTTGCCATAGCGCTTTCGCTTTATTAAGAGACTCTTGATATTCAGCAGCAGGATCCGAATCGGGTACTAAACCAGCACCCGCTTGGATATGCACGATGCCCTCTTGAATGAATGCTGTACGAATCGTGATATTCAATTCCATGTCTCTGTTGAAGCCTATCCAACCCATCGATCCAGTGTAGAGCCCTCTACGAGTCGGCTCTAGCTCCTCAATGATTTCCATCGTACGCAATTTAGGATCTCCCGTAATGGAGCCACCAGGGAATACTCCATGCACAATAGATGCCAGATCTTCAGAGGACGCAGTACCACGAACATTCGATACCAAATGCATGACGTGCGAATACTTTTCGACGACCATGAATTCATCCACTTCCACTGTACCTTCCTGACAGATGCCTTCAAAGTCCGCGCATTCGAGATCGACAAGCATCTTGTGCTCACCTATCTCCTTTGTGTTCGATATCAACTCTTCCTGCAATGCAAGGTCTTCTGCTTCCGTCATCCCACGCTTTCGTGTACCGCCAATTGGTCGCGTGCTCAATTCAGTACCGCGCTTTTTCAACAATAATTCAGGCGAACCGGAGACTACTTCAAAATTCGGTGCCGCCATATAGGCCATATAGGGTGAGGGATTGAACGAGCGTAATGCTTCATACATCAATAAAGATGGTGCGACGAGCGGTTTTGACTGTCGTACAGACAAATTCACTTGCACGACATCTCCGTTCTCAATGAATTGCTGTACATCGCGCACCATTTGCTCGAACTGTCCTCCTGTTACAGAAACTTGTAAATCTTCTTCTGTAACGCCCACGTCTATTGCTTGTCCAGTAGTAAATTGACGATTCAGCAGACCTGTTTGTGATGCTTCGGTCCATTCCTTTACCATACTGTCCAGTGCGTGCCGTTTTTCAGGCAATGCCATAAAGTAGACGTCTTCTTTTTCTATATCGAACACAGCCCATTGATCAAAAAGATAAAAGAATACGTCAGGCGTCGTCAAGTCGTCCATCGCGAGAAGCGGTAGAGCCTCATAGCGTCTGACATAATCGTAACTGACCATCCCAATCGCCCCTCCTTGAAAGGCAGGTAAATCTTTCTGATGCTCTAGGTTATATTTCGCCATAAAGTCATTCAACAAAACTAGCGGATCTTCTCCCGTCAGCAATTCTTCTTTGCCATCGCGCCATTCTAAACGTAGACCTGTTTTGGTTGCATTGAACGTCACAAGCGGATCAAGTCCTGCCACACACATCTCCCCGCCACGACCACTCTCCAATAAAACATGCCGGTTTTTCCCTGTTGCAAGTTGGCGATAGGCATAAAAGAATTCGTCTTTTGTCATTGAAGCTGTCTGATAGGCTACTGTATTCATGCTAGTTCCCCCTGCGTCTCTAGTATTTACTCCGCGTTACTTTCCTCTATTAACTGTTTGATCATCGTATCATCCAACGGCAGCATCACTTTATCCGTGATTACACCATCTTTATTGATAATATACGAAGTCGGATAGACTTTTATCTGATACATTTTCATTACTTCGCTGTCCTTATCCAATAAAATTGGAAACGTTAATTTATATTTATCGACGAAATCTTTCGCACTCTTTACCTTCTTCTTCTCAGTTTTCGTCATGTTGACTGCGAGTATCTCCATATCATCGGACTCTTTATTGTGTGTATAGTACTTTTCCATATGTGGCATTTCAGAACGGCATGGCGGACACCACGAGGCCCAAAAGTTCAACATGACCGTCTTGCCACGGTAATCGGACAATTTGACTGTGTCACCTGAAAGTGTAGTTAGTTCGAAGTCCGGAGCCAAATCTCCTTTAGCCAGTCCAGGCTTATCCGTATCCGTAGTAGTTTGCCAATCTTCAGGTAAACGATCAACCACATCTTTCGGCAAGCTCTCCATATTCAAATCCTCGTAACCAGGAAGGCCGCCCGTCTCCTCCTTAATTTCCTGTTTTAATAAGAAAATTATCGTGCCCATGACAATCACAATTAAAACTGACGCTAGTATGCTCCACTTTTTATTCACAGTGAGTCCCCTCTATTCTATGTATAACTAGATTGGTTCGTCTCAATTATACAGAATTTCACCCACTGATAACAGCCTGACGATTGCGCAGTTTTTTTACTGGATATAAAAAGAAACTGCCGCTAGAAGCAACTTACTACTTCTAGTGACAGTTTCATATATGCAAGGAATCAAATGACGTCAATGAAATCAATACAGTGCTAGCAAATGAATGCTACGATACCTTATTTCTTACTCTTCATCAAACTGATAAAGAGGTGTGCTCAAGTAACGCTCACCGTTAGATGGAATGATCGCTACTACCGTTTTGCCTTTGCCTAGCTTCTTCGCCACTTGCAACGCAGCTGCAATCGCCGCGCCTGAAGATACTCCGCCAAGGATACCTTCTTCACGAGCCGCACGACGCGCAAACGTATATGCGTCATCATTGGAAACTTTGATAATCTCATCATAGATTTCTGTATCCAATACTTCCGGCACGAATCCCGCACCGATACCTTGAATTTTATGTGGTCCTGGCTTACCGCCAGATAATATCGCTGAATCTTCCGGCTCTACCGCTACGATATTAATTCCAGGGAAACGCTCTTTTAGCACTCCGCCTGCTCCTGTAATTGTACCGCCCGTCCCGATTCCCGAGATAAATGCATCTACTTGATCCAAGGCATTCGCGATTTCGGGTCCCGTTGTCAGACGGTGAACTTCTGGGTTTGCTTCATTATTGAACTGCTGCGGTAGGAACCAACCGTTTTCTTCTGCTAATTGCTCGGCTTTCGAGATTGCACCCTTCATTCCTTCAGCTCCAGGAGTCAATACTAAATCCGCTCCGTATGCGCGAAGTAAGTTGCGTCGCTCTAAGCTCATGGTGTCTGGCATGACAAGTACAGATTTATACCCTTTCGCTGCCGCAATCATAGCAAGCCCAATTCCTGTATTGCCACTAGTCGGTTCGATGATTGTACTATTTTCTTTCAGATCACCGCTTTTTTCTGCCGCCTCGATCATGGCAAGCGCAATACGATCCTTGACGCTTGAGCCGGGATTGAAGAATTCAAGTTTCAAATACACATCTGCGTCATCTGCACCTGTCAAACGATTTAATTTTACTAACGGTGTGTTACCTACCAAATCAATAACTGAATTTCCCACTCTACTCATTTGTCATCCGCTCCCAATACCAAGTATTTTAATATGTTTTATTGACTTAATATTACTACCTTCTATTTTACTTGTCAATATAATCATTCGGAAGATTATGGTTTTTCAATCCCCCGCTAAACAGGTTGATCTGCAAGGCGGTATCCTTTGCGCGGATGCTGATAGCGCTTTCCAAATTGATTATATAAGTTCATGTAAATTAGTAAATTACCCGCTACCGCAAAACACTTTCGGCAACGGGTGAGTAGTTTAGAGTAAAATCAAAGTAATTCACGAAGCTCTTGCTCAGAGAATTGATACTTCTCCAAACAGAAGTGGCATTGCGCTTCTGCACCATGATCTTCATCGATCATCGCTTGAATTTCTACAGCTCCAAGTCCTTTAATAGCTTCACTAAAACGTTCCTTGGAACAATCACAATCAAACTTCACGTCGATTCTAGAGAGGAATTCCACATGTTCCTGGCCTAGTACTTCTTCCAGGATTCCTTCAGGTGTCAATCCGTTGTCAATCATAGTAGAAATCGCTGTCATGTTCGCGATTCTTCCTTCTAGCAATTCAATCGTCTCTTCCGTAGCACCTGGCATTACTTGCAGAATAAAGCCACCTGATGCTTTAACCGTGTTATCTGGATTAACGAGTACGCCTAACGCCACAGCGGATGGCACTTGTTCAGATACTACCATGTACTGGGTGAAGTCTTCGGCAATTTCCCCGGAAATAATCGGTACTTGCCCCGTAAAGTAATCTTTCAACCCTAGATCTTTTACGATCGACAGCATACCTTCCGTACCAACTGCTCCACGAACGTCTAATTTACCTTGTTCATTTAGCGGCAAGTGCGTTTGCGGATTCGTTACATAACCACGAACTTCCCCTCTAGCATTAGCATCCACGACAATTGGACCAAGTGGACCATCGCCCTGAATTTTTACCGTAATGCTATCATCGCCTTTTAACATAGCACCCATCATGACTGACGCTGAAATCGTTCGTCCTAAGGCAGCAGTCGCTGTCGGCCACATTTGATGACGCTTTTGTACCTCTCCCACCGTTTCTGTTGAACGCACCGCATACGCACGAATTTGCCCTTCAAATGCCAATGCTTTTACTAAGTAATCTGTTGTCATTTTATTCTCTCCTTACAAGTTTCTTTCATAAATCAGATGTAATCCTTTTAGCGTCAGGAAGTCATCTACAATATCAATCACTTCGGTTTCAGATGCAATTAATTCTGCCATCCCACCTGTCGCGATTACAGTAGGTTCGACTGCACAATCTTCTTTTATACGATTGACTATTCCTTCAACCTGTCCAACGTAACCAAAAATAATACCCGACTGCATAGCAGCAACGGTGTTCTTACCTACTACATGCTCCGGCCGTGCGAGTTGAACGCGCGGTAGTTTAGAGGCACGATCAAACAATGCTTCCATAGAGATTTTAATGCCGGGAGCGATGGAGCCACCCATGTATTCGCCATGTTCATTCACATAGCAATACGTGGTAGCTGTTCCAAAGTCTACGATAATGAGCGGGCTCCCGTATTCGCGAATCGCTGCCACCGCATTGACAATCCGGTCTGCACCGACTTCTCGAGGATTTTCATATTTGATATTTAATCCTGTTTTCACACCAGGTCCAACGACCATCGGCTTTTGATTAAAGTACTTTTTACACATTTGCTCTAACGGGAACATAACAGGCGGCACTACGGATGAAATAATAATGCCCGTGATGTCAGCGAATGAAATCCCCACGTGTTGGAACATTGCCTTTACTTGCATGGCGTATTCGTCTTCTGTTTTATGTCGGTAGGTTTCCATCCGCCAGTGGTGCTTTAGTTGATCCCCTTCATATACACCTAACACAATATTCGTATTGCCTGTATCTAATACTAATAACATAGTCGTTGTCCCCTCTTACTTTGACTTTTTCCCGTACATCATATCATAATTTCACATCGAGATACTGTGAATGCGTACTGAACACGTTTCCCCCTCATAAGAAAACAGCCGACTGTATACAGTCGGCTGTTGGGTTCGCTTAGTCTCTACGTTCTTCATCAATAGACGGCAATGTCTTATCTACCGCTCCACCTTCACGTGGCAAGTCACCGATTGACGGGTCAGATGGCGCACCCGTGCTATCCGGGATTGTAGTTTCCGCAGGGGATTTTTCTACAATTTTCTTGTCATCATCGTTGTTGTCGTAAGGACGATCAGGTAAAGTACCGTGATCCTTCAAGTGATTGATTTGTTCCGCATCCAACGTTTCAACTTCCAATAAAGTGGTTGCAATCAGATTAAGCAACTCTCGGTTTTCAGTCAAAATTTGTCTTGTGCGTTCGTATTGTTCTTTGATAATTATTTGCATTTCAGAATCAATCTCGTATGCGATTGCTTCAGAATAGTTTTGTTCAGAGTTAAAGTCACGTCCAAGGAATACTTGGCTGCCTTGCGTCTGCCCGAACTGCATCGGACCGATTTTATCACTCATTCCATATTCTGTAACCATCGAACGCGCAATACCTGTAGCACGCTGGAAGTCGTTATGTGCACCGGTTGATACATCACCAAGTACAATTTCTTCTGCTACGCGTCCACCTAGAAGACCCGCAATTTTGTCGAGGAGTTCAGGTTTTGTCATGAAGTAGCGGTCTTCTTTCGGAAGCATAACTGCGTATCCGCCAGCTTGCCCACGAGGAACAATCGTTACTTTATGGACGATTTCCGCATCGTCAAGCATTAAGCCCACAACTACGTGACCCGCTTCGTGGAACGCAACGATATTTCGTTCTTTTTTCGAGATGACACGATTTGTTTTCGCAGGACCTGCAATCACACGATCCGTCGCTTCATCAATGTCAGACATATCGATTTTCTTTTTATCTCTTCTCGCCGCCACAAGAGCCGCTTCATTCAATAAGTTCTCAAGATCTGCACCAGAGAATCCTGGAGTACGTTGAGCAAGAGCTTTCATATCGACTGTATCATCAAGTGGTTTGTTTCGTGCGTGAACTTTCAACACAGCTTCTCTTCCTTTAACATCAGGACGGCCAACCGTAATTTGACGGTCAAAACGTCCCGGACGAAGAAGTGCCGGGTCCAAAATATCCGGACGGTTTGTAGCGGCAACGATAATAATTCCTTCGTTTCCTTCAAATCCATCCATTTCTACCAGCAATTGGTTCAATGTTTGTTCACGCTCATCGTGACCGCCGCCTAAGCCGGCTCCACGCTGACGTCCAACTGCATCAATTTCATCAATAAAAATAATACATGGTGAGTTTTTCTTGGCATTCTCAAATAAATCGCGCACTCGAGAAGCACCTACACCTACGAACATCTCAACGAAGTCAGAACCTGAAATCGAGAAGAATGGTACGCCTGATTCACCTGCTACTGCACGTGCAAGCAATGTTTTACCTGTACCTGGAGGTCCTACTAGCAAGATCCCTTTTGGAATCCGTGCACCTAACTCCACAAACTTACTAGCATCTTTCAAGAAGTCCACGACTTCTTCAAGCTCAGCTTTTTCCTCATCTGCACCTGCAACATCATTGAAACGTACTTTCTTCCGATCGTCCGTTTGCAGTTTCGCTTTACTTTTCCCGAAGTTCATCACCTTGCCGCCACCGCCGCCTTGTGATTGGTTCAGTAAGAAGAAGAAAAGGATAATAATAATTATGAATGGTACGAGTCCTGTAAAGAACGATACCCACGCGCTTGTTTCTTTTGGCGGTAGGATTTCAATCTCAGTACTTGTCGTTTTGACAATTTCACCGATACTGTCCATATCATTTTCTGGAATGTTCGTTACGAAAGTTTCACCTTTTTCGTAGCCGGCCATTTCCCCTTTTACTTCATACACAAGCTGTAATGGTTGAAAAGTTGCTTTTTCGACTTTTCCTTGTTCCAGCGCTGTGACGAATTCATCATACCGAATTGGTTTCATCTTCGGATTTGGATTGTTAAGCGAACTGAAAATACCCATAATTGCTAGGAAGATCAATCCATATAAAAGAAAGTATCGAAGTATTCGATTCATCCCAAGCCTCCTCATCTCATTCAACAAAAACTAAACAGAAAACTATTGTAAATTTTAGCATAGATTAACACTACTTAACAAAAGAAATGCCTTACGGAAAATAGCCTTCAATCCGGTTCATTGCACATTCGTCAGAAAGAGTAAATTTCCTTCTTCAATACCCCGATGTACGGTAAATTACGGTATTTCTCTGCATAATCCAAGCCGTACCCAACTACGAACGCGTCCGGTACGTCAAAACCTACATAATCGGCTTTTAAATCTACTTTACGCCCTGTTGGCTTATCCAACAGCGTTACGATCTTGATAGAGTTTGCTTTTCTGTATTTAAACAGCTCCACTAAGTAATTCAATGTCTTTCCACTGTCAATAATATCTTCAATAATCAACACGTCGCGACCTTCTATGCTAGTGTTCAAATCTTTGATGATTTTCACTTCACCTGATGAAACTGTCGCATTCCCATAACTAGAAACATCCATGAAATCTAACTCGATATACGTATCAATGCGTTTGATCAAGTCACTCATGAATGGTAATGCACCTTTGAGTACACCGACTGCTAATGGGAATTTTTCACGGTACTCTTCAGTTAATGTTGCTCCGAGTTCTCGGACTTTCTCCTCTAGTTGCTCTTCTGAAATTAAAACATGCTCGATATCTTGCGCGATCATCGGCCCGTCCCCCTCTATTTTATCTTGTCTCGCCTTCTCGCGTAATCCATATGTATGAATCGCCTTCCGGTTGGCGGCGTGAAAACATCTCACTATACCGTACACCAGGTACTGCACATACAGTACCGCTTGCTGTCGTAATGACAGGCTGCTGTTGCCTTTGCATGATCCCTATCTTTTCGTCAATCAATATCCGATTCACACGTTTTGGATCGGACATTCCTTTGATCAACATTCTGTCTCCAGTCATCCGAAGCCGTACAGTTAACGGTAGTTCCGACTCAGGTAATTGAAAATACCTGACTTCATCGGAAGGTGAGCATTCTTCTATTATATGTGCGTTGGCATGATGCCAGTAAAACTGAATATTCCCCCACGTATGCCAAGTACCTTTTGCGAGTACTTTTGGACGAAGGGATGCTGTGTCTATATCCATTTTTGTAATTAGCAGTTTATCATATTCCCTGATAAACCGATAGCCATACACCAAATCAATTGCGACGTTTCCGTCTGAGTTCGTAATGTGCTGTAACAGTTCATCCACTAATGCAAAATGCCACTCAGCGTTCTCTGTTGCTGGGTTAGTTAGACATTTTAATAGTAGTTGAATCACGCGCTTTTGTAAAGCGTGGGGAATAGCAAGAAATGCCTCCCGTTGAAAAGAGGGAAGCTGCTCATGCGTATACGTAACAATCGAACGCCAATGTTGATCCGCAAGCTCATTCAGCAAGCTTTCATCCGCTTGCCTTTGTTCCGTCTGGCGAACCGTGTTGACCGCGACGGATGGATTTTCGTCCATCAAGACTGGTAGCACGTGATGTCGCATACGATTACGCAAATAATTGTCTTGCTGATTACTTGGATCTTCTCGGAATGTGATGTCGTGATGTGACGCATACATGTACAATTCGTTCTTTCTCAATGGAAGAAGTGGACGTATGACTTTACCCAAGTCAATTGTCCGTTGTATTGGCATACCATTTAATGATTGCCCCTTACTCAATTGAATCAGCACCGTCTCTAGTTGGTCATCTGCATGATGGGCCGTTGCGAGAACCGTGAACCCCTCGCTTTTCATCGTTTGTTCGAAACACGCATAACGCTGTTGCCGACACACTTGTTGCATATTACCACCCTGGCTTTCCAAGATAGTCGGAATAGGTACTTGTTCAGAATAAAAGGGTAGCCCGAATTCCTCGCACAGTTGCTTCACAACAAACGCATCTTCAGCAGATTCAACTCCACGCAACATGTGGTCTACATGGATGGCCGCTACCTCAATGACCAGAGATTGCTGATGCGTCGCAAGAAAGTGAAGCAGTGCCATGGAATCCACACCACCCGAACACGCGACCAATACACGAGAGCCGGGAGGAATCAACGTTTGCTTGTCAATAAACTTTAATACCTTCTGCTGCAAACTTTTCATGATCCATCTCCCTCCTCTCTCTATTCTACCATTGTTTAGCTAGAAATGATTCGAGGTTGCTTATTAGCTTTTGACCACTTTGGTACAATATGACCGACTTTCATTACGAGAATCGTCCGATCATCTTCTACTGACTCAAATACCCGTTCCATCTCCATCATTACTTGATCGGCAATCGTCCGGCAATCCATATCTTTAAAACGTTCTATCGTTTGATTCATCACGTCTTCTTGAATATCAAGCGGTATATCCCCATTAAATATGCCGTCCGTCATCATAACGACGATATCACCGGACTTGAGCTTTTCGTTTTTCGCCTCTATAGAAAATGAAGGCAAGAAGCCAAATGGTACCGTTTTGCTGTCTAACCGGATACAATCATCACTTCTTTTAATGTAGGTACTCATCGAACCTGCCTTCCACGACCACAGTCGCCCTTCTTGTAAATCAATTAACGCCAAGTCGAGCGTTGCATACATATCATCCAGTCCATTTAACGCCATCATATAATGCAAGGTATGGATCGCCGTTTCCGGATCCATTTTTTGACCCAGACATTCCCGCATCAGCCGGATTACCTTTCTACTTTCGTGGTATGCATTGATATCTTGTCCCATTCCGTCCGACAACAATACAGCCGACAAGCCTTCGTGAATCTTGAATAACTCATACGCATCGCCACCATTGAACGATCCCTTCCCGGCTGTTGTGACGATATCGTAATCAAGTGAAAAGCGAACAGCGGAACTAAAGGTCAATTGCACATGTGGGAACGGGAATGGCTGATAAGTCGATTTTGAAATATGCATCGGTTCATCGTACATTTGCTCCAAGATGGGCAGTAATAAATATTCTCCAACCGTCGTTTCCGCTTCAAAATCCGCCTTTTTTTCCGGTACAGAAATCACAATTCTGCAGGCACCCCGTTCTTCCGATAATATATCTATTTGAAAAAACTCTATGGCTTGTGATTGTAAACGATTCGCAAGCTCTTCTTCAGCCAACTTATACGTAGTCAGATCTTCCTTTACTTCTCTCATAACTTTTTCAATATGCGTACTCATATCGCGTAATTGCAATGCTAGCATCTTTCGACCATGCTGTAACTGCCCCATCAATAATTTATTGGCCCCTCTCTCCTCCAATTCATTCATTAACCCCTTAAAACGTAGACATTTATATTTCATCTTCTGTTCAACACGTACACGAGCTGCTTTCTTCGTTGCAGAATAGGTGGTTTCCCATTCGTCAATCAACGGTTCTATACTGTCCTCTTCACTTTCCCAACACTTGCGGTAACGAAAACAGGATTGACAAATAGATGGTACTTGACTTGTCGCTGCCACTTCCTCTTCGGGGGACAGACGATCATTCACGAGCGTTGACATGAAATGAGCAAACTGTTGGAACTCCTCTAACTGCCCATCCAGTTTATCCGCGAGCCATTGCTGTCGTTTTTCCGATATTCCTTCTTGTTTCGGTAATAAAACCTGTCGTATTTGACTTAATTTGCGCGAAGGTATCAATATAAACAGTAAAGCTGCGGCGCCAACTGTGGAAAAGTGAACAGTATCAAGAGGCAGCGTCGCATCATATAGAAGGAAAAAGAGCGAAACAAAGACACTGCCGGTGATGACCCCAAGCTTTCCAAAGCGTTTTAGTGAACCCGCCAACAAACCAGTCATACCATATAACGCCATCATGCCCGTAAAGGACAATTCTGATACACCTATGATCAACGCGATAATCATTCCGACGGTTGTAGCGAACGGCACTCCCCCAACAACTGCAGCTACAAATATCGCTAAAAACAAGAATACCCCAGCAACCGATACCGTACCGATTTGGAACCCTCCCATTCCGGTGGCTGCAAGCGCTCCCACAATACACATTGCACTGATCTGCTCGGGATTCCACGGCCCATACAGCATTCTTTCTATAGAAGGAAAAGCTAGTAACATGAAAATGGTCATGAACAATGCAAGCAATGCTTCTAACCCTATAGACAACTGAACCGCTAAAGGTAACATCCCGTCGCCGTATTTTACGAGCTGCCAGATTAATTGCGGAATAATCATTCCTCCAGCCACAGCGATTGGAATAGACCTTTTCACGACTGGAATCTTTATAATTGAATGAAACAGTAATAATTGCGCCAAATGAATGACAGCTTGTCCCACCCCAAGAAACGCGCTGCCCGCCATTCCACCTATAAATACGTAGATCATGTGTTGACGGTAGCGCATACTTGCTAATGCCCAGATTGGCAAGAAGAATGGTACTGCCATATCGAATACTACTGCTTGTGATAGAAAGAATGATCCTACCAAGAACAGTAGGGCAGTTAGCAAGTATACTTTACGATTCATAAATTCTTGCCAGTATGCCCTGAACATCTGCAAAATTGGTCGCTCCATATTGTCAATCATCTTCATTTCCCATACCCCCTATGTTCTCTTACGTAAAACTATACATGGGGTTCACGAGAAAATTTGTCTGTTTGTGGCGGCATATTCACAAAACATTTCGACGTATTCCGTATGCATATTTTTTAGTAAAAGATATGTTGACACTTCTCCAAATGCCTAGTATGATAAGAGACGTTGTATATGGAATTACCTCATTTCATTGCATCAATATCTTGGCGGCGTAGCTCAGCTGGCTAGAGCGTTCGGTTCATACCCGAAAGGTCGTGGGTTCGACCCCCTCCGCCGCTATAATAGTAAATCAAAAAATGATTCGAGGAACGCATATGAACTTTGGTTAACGTCGATTCAGTGCGATTTGGATTACGATTCTTTTATGGGTGCGTGAGGGGCGGTGTTAAGTTTTGTTTTGCCGACAACGAGCCAGAACATTAATCAAGTGTGCCTAGCTCTCGACTCCGAATTTCGCGCATAAAAAAACGCATGCTCCATAATAGGGAACATACGTGTAGGATGTCATCTGATTTTAGTTTACAGTTGAAACAGTCAGCAAGTTATCCTCTTCTGGCTCCACGACCGCCACGCTTGGACTCTGTTGCTCTCTTTAAGGTAGTTAGACGTTCTTCGCTGTCCTTCATGAACTTTGCCATCTTCTGTTCAAAATTCTCTGGTCGTTCAAAGCTCGGTTTGCTTCCTTGACGAGGTCTAGTTGGACGTTGTGGACGCTGTGGACGTTGTTCTGACTCAGGTTTAGCCTTACGGATGGAAAGACCGATTTTACCGTCAGATCCCACATTCATTACTTTGACTTCAACCATATCGCCGACTTTTAAATGATCATTAATATCTTTGACATAATTGTCAGCTACTTCACTAATATGGACTAATCCTGTGGACCCGCTTGGCAATTCAACAAATGCCCCAAAATTTGTGATCCCGGTTACTTTACCTTCTAACTTGCTGCCTACTTCAATTGACATAAAAAAAATGCTCCTCCTTAAGTTTTAAGCGGCTCGTAAGCCTATCAACCATATTGGCAGTGCCTGTATTTTACAGGCTCCTACTTATATTATAGCCAACAAAAAAAGAGTGTCAACATGACTACTCTTTTCTTATGTCTTTTTCTGACTCTTTTTTCTTATCAGGAATTGAAAAAATGATCTCATTGGACTCTGAAAGAAAATATTCTTTCCGCGCGAGTTTAGCAATATACTCGTCATCGTCCAATCGAATCAACTGCGTTTTCAGTTGTTCTTGCTGTTCTTTCAAATCCTCTAGTGTAGCCGTTGCTTGAGCTTTTTCCTTATGTTTGGCTGCCAGGATTTCTTTTTGACCGGCATTCATATTGAATAAACTTCCAGCAACCACACAGACGATGACAAAAAATACGGCCAGCCGATTACGCAAGCGTTTTTGTTGTGCTTTTTTAAAATTTTCTTTTTTTTGCATGGAGCGCACATAGTCTGTATCGATTGATGTCACATTCTTTGTTGAAGGGTTCTGTGTTTTTTTCATGGCGCACACACCTTTCTGGCGTAGTTCTACTATTGCACTCTATTATATAGTACTCTGCATTTATTTTGAAGGAATTTCCCTATGTTCTTTACTAATCTTAGAAACGGTGATGTGATGAATGACAGAATAGAGACAATTACATAGAAAATCCGTTGAATCGTTAGGTAGACAAGACGAATGATGAGCCAAATCGGCCTAAGCACCACAAGTAACAGTAGCCTACCTACGAATCTCACAGGATAATGGAAGATGGCTGCATACAATAACAGGCCACTAACCTGTGCGACGGGGTCATACATTCTCCATGCCCCATCGCGTACCATCATTAATACCCAAAACGACATAATGCCTAACATAATCCAGATAAGGCATTCAAACCAGAATGCCCACCTTCTAATGAACGAACGTTTATCGCACCCGGCGACAATGGTTCCGAATAAATCCAGTACAATTCCAGCAGTAATTCCTGTCCCGATCATCGCCAACAGACTGAAGAACTGGACGGATAGGCTCATCCGAATAGTTTATGGAGGAAATTGCGTGAGCCTGCTTCTTCGTCATCATATTGAAGTGTTTGGACTGTGCCTTCAAGCGTTAGCAGGCCCTTGTCCACGTCTAGATGTACAATACGCAGTTCCTCCCCACGGATTTGCAGTACGCCTAGCGATGTTCTAACGAGAAATTCCTCCTGGTCAAAGCGGTCGATCGTTTTCACGGATGTGAGGTCCATTCTTTTGCGATTGCGCATCGTCACTACGTGGTCTCCTGATGGAATAGTATACATGGAGCTGTCTGTTTGAATCTGCATATGCGTCCCCCTTCTCTAGTACGTTCCCCTTATCATATGCAGAGGCTTGGCCAAACATGACAAGCCGTTTTTAAGTTGAGGTGCAAATTCTATATTCTAAACCCTTTAGTCTGTCTCGTTGTTAATTAGTTTGCCTCTTCGTCATCCACAAACTCAGGCTCCACTTTCTCTAAGCGCTCTTCGCTAGTGATTGTGTACATACCTGCTGCATCTTCTTTTTTCGTTGACGCCTTCAGCTCATTTACCGTAGCATTAACGATCTTTTGGCCGAAACGGATTGAAAGTTCATCACCTGGTTTGACAACGGACGATGCTTTGGCTACTTTTCCATTAATCGTAATTCTACCTTGGTCAGCCACTTGCTTCGCAAGCGTTCGGCGTTTTATAAAGCGTGATACTTTTAAAAACTTATCGAGTCTCATTTAGTTCCTTCCTTTCGTTTAGCCTGTTGCCAGAATTCTTCTAGTTCGTCTACTGTATAACTTTCAAATTTTCCGCTTCCTTGTTTCACGGATTGCTCTACGGACTGAAAACGGGATTTGAATTTTTCGTTGGCATGCCACATGGCTTCTTCTGGTGAGAGCTTCAGGAATCTTGCGATGTTGACGATAGTGAACAATACGTCTCCGAGCTCGTCTAGCTGTTGCTCCGGTCCACCACTTTTTACTTCTTCCTGAAATTCTTGCCACTCTTCCTGGAACTTGTCGAAAGCTCCTTCTATAGATGGCCAGTCAAACCCCAGTTTGGCTGCAGTCTTTTGGTAATTATAAGATGTCAGCAAGGATGATGCCAAACGTTCTTGTCCTTCAAACAGCGTAGGCGGTTTAGGTTTTTCCTGCTCCTTGATGGCTTGCCAGTTCGTCAACACTTCTTCCGTTGTGTCAGCTTGCGTTTGCGCAAATACGTGTGGATGACGACGTATCATTTTGGACCCTACAGTTTCGAGTACGTCTTCCATCGAGAAGTACCCATTGTCTTCCCCGATTTGTGCATGAAGAAAGACTTGTAGTAAAACATCTCCCAGTTCTTCGATAATAGCGTCATCATTTTCTTCATCGATGGCCTGGATCAACTCAAAGGATTCTTCGATTAAATAGCGCTTTAAGGATTCATGCGTTTGTTCGCGATCCCAAGGGCAGCCATTCGGTCCACGTAACGTTGCGATGATGTCCCTGAACGAAC
This sequence comes from Sporosarcina sp. P18a, assembly GCF_002743135.1. NCBI lineage: Bacteria > Bacillati > Bacillota > Bacilli > Caryophanales > Caryophanaceae > Sporosarcina > Sporosarcina sp. P18a. Next base: position 20,113 of record NZ_PDYQ01000009.1, read on the forward strand.
TCCACTCTTTTAGTCGTTGTTGGTGATCAGGTAGCGGCGGTACATATACAGTCGTCAAATTATTCAATGTTACTGTACGGTCAAGCTCAAACAGTGGGATTTCAGTTAATTTTTCATCTTGGGAACCGGCGGACGTAACAATGGTGACAACGTGATGATCGGGATATTTCTCCATCAAAGACAATTTCACATCTGAAGCGACGAATGCGTCATACACTTGTCCTATTAATACGTGCTGATCCATCCGTACATCGTCACGTTTCATGTCAGTCCCATCCAGCAACTGAAATCCTTCAATTGGATCAATACGCAACGCTGTAAAAATCGGATCTAAAAAGCTACTACCACCTGCGATATGAAGTTCAATATCACCTGTACGTTCTTTTTCAATTAATAGTTGGACCGTACGTTCCGCTACGAGCGGGTGGCCTGGCACAGCGTATGTAATCGGCTGATGCGTACTCAGTTCGAGAAGTTTATCAACAATTTGCCGATAGACGTCTTCAAATGCATCATTTGCTTCATAGATTGAATCAAAACTTTCCATCTTTAGCCCTTCCGAACGCAATTCTGCAATTACAGGATGTTCTTCCGTGCGAATATAGAGATGGTCCGCTTGTTTCAATAATCGGTACGTGCCTAGCGACAATTGCTCTAAATCACTTGCGCCAAGTCCGATAACAGTTATTTTGTTCACATAATTCACCTTCTATTTTTAGTTAGCCATAGTTGAGCAGTCGCCAATCGTTTTCCGAAAGGCAGTAAGTACCACTCTTTTTCTTTCATTATACGTGATTTCAAGATGACGAAAAGGAATATGATTGCTCCAATTGTGACAGCAGACAATGCAGTGAACATTGAGCTAGTGCGTGAGGATAATCCATCAAATAGCCATGAATCGACTAGAAGCATCCAAGGAATCAATACCCCCGCCATTGCCACGCCGGCAATAATCAGCACGATATAAAAACGTCGCGAAGCTAGTGGGAATCTCCAAAATCTCTTAAAGTAGAGAATCAATAACACAGCAACGACTGCGAATGAAATAGTACCCGATGCAGCGGCACCTTCAATTCCATACTGGCGAACCATCAATGGTGTAGTTGACAGTTTTATTACGATTCCCAGCAGCATGAGTAGCAACGGCCCACGCACTTTACCACTTCCTTGAAGAATTGCTGTTAGCGGTAAAATAATCGACAACCAGAAAATCTGTATACAGAAGATGATTAGCGCAACAGAGCCTGCTCGTGATTGAAATAGCATTTCATTGACGAAAGGAAGTACAAGAACCAATCCGATCGTCGCTGCCCAACCGAATAAAATGGATGTCCGGAACGTCAAGCCAATGAACGGTAAGGCACCCCGTCCATCATTTTTAGTGGCATGGTGCGCGATTAACGGCACGAGTGCTAGCGCCAATGTAGATGCTAGCAAAATACCCATTTGCGCAAGCGGCTGTCCCCTATCATAAACACCTTTCATTTCCATGGCGGTCTCACTCATTGCCCCTGCCTCGACTAATGCGTTATAGATCGTAAAAGAGTCCACCAATTGAAATACCAGTAAAATTAATGAACTTGCACTTACGCCAATGCTAATCTTGGTCAAATCTTTCATCACTTGCCATGGCTTTACAGTAGCTACCGCCAAACTTTTCCGCTGTAGGAAGAACCAAGTCAGGATCAAAACACCTACCACTTCTCCTGTAACCGCCGCCCACATCGTAATTTCTCCTATTTTATAAAGTGATGTTCCTGCACGTATCGCAATCCACGTACCTGCAAGTACGATGATCACCCTGAACAACTGCTCCGAGACGTTGGAAATCGCTACAGGTATCATTTGCCCTTCTGATTGAAAGACTCCCTTCAGTACAGCTAGGAACGGAAGTACGAGAACGATATACGCACCAGCCTGCAAAACGGGCGCCAATGCGGTATCTCCCATTAGTTCAGCAAAGAAAGATGAACCTGAACGCAATAATAGAAAGGTTCCTACTGATAAAACGAGAAGATATGCGAGTGACACACGTAAAATCCCACGTGCTTCCCTGGGATTTTTGCTTTCCGCAAGCATTTTAGACACCGCGACAGCAAAACCCGAAGACGTCCAAACGATAAATATTCCGATAAACGGATACACTTGCTGATAAATATAGAAACCTTTATCTCCAACTAAGTTTTGAAATGGCACACGATAGACCGCGCTCAGCACTTTGACGATGATGGCGGCAATAGTTAGAATCGATGCACCTTTCATAAACGACTTCATATTCCATTTAGTCAACGCCATATACGCGCCTCTTTCATTCGATGATGATTTCTAGTATACCATTTCATCACGTCAGAATAGGCGTGTGACCGCAATCAATAAAATAATAACTCCACTCATGAATGTTCCGAACTGCCCTACTGACATCTTGCCAATCCGCACGCCTGCCAGTCTTGCGCCCAGTCCTACGCCAATAGACAATGTAATATAACTACCGACAGCCGCTGATAATGCGATTGCAATCGGCGACAATGTTAGAAGACCTGCTCCGACACCATTCGTTAGTGCATTCGCGGAAAGCGCGATACCAAGCAGTAAAGCTTCTCCAACGCTAATATGCGAAGATCCGTCAAAATCCATTTTTTCCGGTTCACTAAATACATTTGCTTGATGTTTTCTTGGTTGACGAAAGGCAATAATCATAATACGTATTCCAATAATGCTAAGTACCGCAAACGCTATCAGATCGGGTAGTATGCCCGGTAACATTTCAGCCAGCCACGCACCGGCGACAATGCCTATTAAACTAAAGATAAAACAAATTGCCGCAATGAATGCATTCGATGTAAATGGAATCCGGACTTGCTGTACACCATAAGAAAGTCCAACTCCAAAGTTGTCAATGCTAGATGAAACTGCAAAGCCTGCAATCAGTAGCCAAGTCATTTCGCTCCCCCATTTGGTTTTATCATACTATACGCGCGCAATGAGGCAGGCGTGTGTGCGCTAGACGCGTAATAGAACCGGACTTTTCCATGAACGTGGGTAGACTGTGTGGTAAATGTAGATAGAAGGGGACGAATTTAGGTATCCGCTACAAACTATGGTGAATCTAGGACTTTATTATAGGTACCGCCTAATTTTACGACATGTAATTACACGTTTACGGTCGGGATCTAATACGTTCATAAACGCATTGAGCGGTTACCAAACAAGTATGATCGCTTACACAGTATGATAGAGCGCTTGCAAGAATTTATGAGTACCGCTACCCTGCACTTATTCCTAGTCTGTGAGCCAATAACCAACAGTCCACCCAGAACGTCAAACAACGCCCCGTCCGCATCAACCACTCACTTTACAAATTAAAAAACGTCTTCCCTATCCGTGATAGGGAAGACGGGTCTCTATTCATCTTCATCTGGGTGTAGGCAAAACCAATTCCTTCGCTACCGATACACCTGTACGCATCGCTGCCTTTCCTACTGCGTGCGCAACAATTGTAGGAATACGATCATCAAATGGATCCGGAATGATGTAATCATCACGTAGGTCCTCATCTTTGATCAAATCAGCAATCGCATATGTTGCTGCAAGTTTCATCTCTTCATTGATCTCAGTTGCTCTAACATCTAGTGCTCCACGGAAGATACCAGGGAATGCCAAGACATTGTTGACCTGATTAGGATAATCGGAACGGCCTGTCGCGATAATACGTACGCCATACTCATCTGCCAATTCGGGCTTTAACTCGGGCATTGGATTTGCCAGTCCGAATACGATAGGATCTGTATTCATTAGCGCTATCAATTCCTTCGTCAGCAAGTTTGCAACAGATACACCAACGAATACGTCAGCACCCTCCATTGCAGCCTCTAATGAACCCTCTATTTTTTCTAGGTTTGTGATGCGTGACATTTCATGCTTAATGTCATTCATCGCATTCTCGCGACCTTCAAAAATAATGCCTTTGGAATCACACATAATAATGTTTTTGAAGCCCATACTCAACAATAATTTCGTAATCGCAACTCCAGCGGCACCTGCACCATTTAATACTATTTTTACATCTTCTTTTTCTTTTCCTACTACTTTTAATGCGTTAAGTAAACCCGCACCTACTACAATTGCCGTTCCATGCTGATCATCATGGAAGATTGGAATATTACATTCTTCACGCAATCTACGTTCAATTTCGAAACAACGTGGAGCCGAAATATCTTCAAGGTTTACAGCACCAAATGTCGGGCTCATAGCTTTTACGATATTGACAATTTCATCTACATCTTTTGTATCCAGACAAATCGGGAATGCGTCAATCCCTGCGAATTGCTTCAGCAATAGAGCTTTCCCTTCCATTACCGGCAAAGCTGCTTCAGGGCCGATATCTCCAAGACCTAGTACAGCCGTTCCATCTGTTACAACTGCAACCAAGTTCCCTTTGATTGTATATTCATACGCAAGTGATGGATCATGAGCAATTTCCACACAGGGTTCAGCAACTCCCGGTGAGTACGCCAAACTCAAATCCTCTTTATTCTCTAGTGGCACTTTCGAAACCACTTCCATTTTTCCATTGTGAATTTGATGCATGTGTAAAGAAGATTTGTATTTCCTGTTCATAATATCGCTCTCCCTGTCTGGTTTTTTATTGTTCATTCGTGTTGGTAGTGATTATAAGCGCAAATGCGAAGTAATTACAAGCACCAATTTTCTATTAACTCCAAAAATTGAAAATTCGTAAGCGGTTACATTGCCTTTGCCTCGGGTTTTTCAGGACATAAAAAATTTTTGAAAAAAGTTTTGACTTTTATGCTTTTTCGTAGTATGTGAAACCTTTCACTTTTCAATTTGTGCCTTGTGAAGCCCTTCACTAAGGGCTTTTGTGAAAAGATTCACGTAAAGAAAAGTGATGCCAAAAAGCGGTTTATGGATGTAGTATGTGAAAAACTTCACTTTTTAAGTGTTGGAAAATAGTAACTTGTATTTTGTGTCACACGGACCAAATTAGGAATTATATGCAAGTAAAATCATTGCCTACCTACCAATTAATAGGTTAAATAATGTCCCTTTACATATCATGATTCTGATAATAAGATGCACAATTTAATTTATAGTAAATTACACATCAAAAAAACTCACAATAGATACATCTATTGTGAGTTTGAATTAAAAACTTAATATTTATATCAAATCCGTTTAGCTTTCCATCTGTTTTGACAGGAAGTTGGCTGCCGTCTCTGCCGCTTTTTGCTCGACCTCTCCGACAAAATGAACTTTTGACAGCAAATAGACCGCACCGATTGCATCGCCATTTGTAATGATTGGTACAATACAATAAGACTTAATCTGCTCTACTTGACCTGGCACCCATTCTACCGTCTTCTCATGCTTTTCCACGACAGTAGATCGGCCGTTCAGGATTTCTTCGCATATCGGGGCTAATTGTCTGTTCATATAGTCCTTTTTTGCAAGACCTGCTACCGCTAGCATCTCATCGCGATCACTGATCAGTGTAGGTGTACCAATTGTTTCATAAAGTGATTCTGCATATTCTGCCGCAAATTCGCCAAGCTCTGAAATAGGTGAATACTTCTTTAAAATGACTTCCCCTTCTCGATCAGTGAATATCTCCAAAGGGTCCCCCTCACGAATGCGAAGTGTCCTTCTAATTTCTTTTGGTATAACTACTCTTCCCAAGTCATCAATCCTGCGGACAATACCCGTTGCTTTCATGTATAATGCCTCACTTTCTCGAAATTAAATGTATTTCTGAGAATAGTATGCATCAACATTGGTCATTTTATGCAATCGAGGTGTTACAAGGCATCTGTAGATTCTACTTCCTTTGCTGTTTCCTGCATTGTGTGTACCATATCTTCTACCATGTCGAATTCCGTAAACTGATTAGATTTTTTTTCATTCACGGTTACGGTTATTTGCCCGTTGTCAATTGTAAGTCCAACCGCATGACCAAACTTCAATGAACGTTCCATCAGTTTTGCACCGTCAGCACGAGCCGTTCCCTCTGCCGACAAGCGGATCTCCACTATTCCATGTACATTTTTAATGGATATTACGCCAGCATCACGACCCCACGCTTTCATACGTCCAACGCGGAGCAATAAATCAGCTTCGAATGGCATATCACCGAAACGGTCGATCATCTCGTCAACAAGCTCTAGATAATCCTCATCGCCTGTAATTGCTTTTACGCGTTTATACATCTGGATTTTTTGATAACCATCTTGGATGTATGATTCAGGGAGATATGCATTGATAGGCAAGGAGATTTCAACATCCACCTTGTCTTCTTTTACGACACCTGTCTGCCTTTCTTCAATCGCTTCTTGTAGTAACTGCGAATACAAATCGAAACCAACAGAGTCAATGAATCCATGTTGTTGTGAACCAAGTAAATTCCCCGCTCCCCGAATGGATAGATCACGCATAGCAATTTTAAAACCCGAACCAAGCTCAGTGAACTCTTTGATTGCCTGTAAGCGATTTTCCGCGACTTCCGTTAGCACTTTATCGCGCTGATAGAGCATATAACTGTATGCTACGCGATTGGAACGACCGACTCGGCCACGTAATTGATAAAGCTGTGAAAGTCCCATGCGATCTGCATCATGGACAATCAACGTATTAACGTTCGGAATATCGATTCCGGTTTCAATAATGGTCGTTGTAACAAGTACGTCAAATTCTCCTTGGAGAAAACTTAATATTACTGCTTCGAGGGCGGCCTCCCCCATCCTGCCATGAGCAGAGGCAATACGCGCTTCTGGTACTAAGTCACGAATTTCCTGAACTTTACGATCCATATCTTCTACGCGATTATATAAATAGAAAACCTGACCGCCACGTCCCATCTCCCGCTCAATCGCCTCACGAACGAGTCCTCCATTATGCTCCATGACATATGTTTGGACAGGGAAACGATTGGCTGGCGGTGTTTCGATTACGGATAAATCGCGCACCCCGACCATCGACATATGCAAAGTCCTTGGTATCGGTGTTGCCGTTAATGTTAGTACATCTACGTTATTTTTCAATTGCTTCAATTTTTCTTTATGCGTCACGCCAAAACGTTGCTCTTCATCAACTACGAGAAGCCCAAGATCCTGATAGACTACGTCCTTCGACAATAAGCGATGTGTACCGATGACAATGTCAACAGTCCCCGCTTTCAACCCTTTGATCGTTTCATCCTGCTCTTTCTTAGTCCGAAAACGATTCAGTAATGAAACCGTCACAGGATAATCTGCGAAACGCTCTTTCATCGTCTCGTAATGTTGCTGTGCCAATATCGTAGTCGGCACTAAGAACGCCACTTGTTTACCGTTCGTTACCGCCTTAAACGCTGCACGGATTGCAACTTCTGTTTTCCCGTACCCTACGTCACCGCATAATAATCGATCCATAGGTCGTATACGTTCCATATCTTTCTTAATTTCCTCGATGGATTGTAACTGGTCCTGTGTCTCTTCGTAAGGAAAAGCATTTTCGAATGAACGTTGCAAGTCATCGTCTTTACTGAAGGCAAAACCTTTTTCCGCTTCTCGTCTGGCATATAATTTAATCAAATCATCCGCGATATCCTGAATAGCCGCTGTTACTTTACGTTTGGTTTTTACCCAATCCGTGCCGCCAAGTTTATGTAGCTTTGGCTCTTTCTCTCCTGTAGCAACGTACTTTTGAATCAAATCAATTTGGTCAGCGGGTACGAAAAGCTTATCCTCACCGCGATAACGAATATCTAGGTAATCTTTCTGAATACCTTTAACATCCAATGTAACGACGCCATAATATTTCCCAATACCATGATGAACATGGACGATATGGTCGCCTGGCTTGATCTCTGAATAACTTTTGATCCGTTCGGCATTCGTTAGTTTAGGGGGACGTGCTTTGCGTTTTGGTTTGCCAGTAAACAATTCCGCATCTGTAATGACAGCAAGTTTCTGGAACGGTAATTCAAAGCCTACTGATAAATCCCCTTCTATAATGGATAACACACCATCTTTATTCGGCTTGCCGTCTATTGCTGCTTCTATATCATACTCTCGTAAAATATCTTGGATTGTCTTCTTTCTCTCGGTTGACGAAGCCAAGAGAAAAACATTATAGTTCCCCTGTCGCCAACGCTCAATTTCACTTTTCAATAATGGCATTTGACTATGAAACTGTTGCATCGGCTTACAAGAAATTGAAATAGACTTCTTGATAGTGAAGCCAGGTACTGAGCGTGTAAACAAAGACAAGTAGAGTTGCTGCTGATTAATATTTTCAAGTACTTGCTCGTATTTCCATGCCAGTTTCGCGTCATGCAACATTTTTCCATCTTCGAGCATCGCTAGCTGGTATTCTTGCTCCTCCGACTCCAATGTAGCTACAGACTCTTGTATTCGCCCCAATTCGTCAAATATTATGACACCATTAGCGGGGAAGTAGTCCGTTAACATGGCATTAGCTTCAGAAGAAAATGAGGCATATTTCTTTATTGTGTCTGGCACTATCCCATCTTTCATCATGCCGATATCTTGCATGATTGTCATCAATAATTGCTGCTGTAATTCTTCACTTTTGACTTTGGTCAAGCTCTCGCCAAGCGCTTGTTCCACTTTTCGTGAAACTTGCTGTAATTCTTCAGGCGTCCAGATGAATTCGGTCGCTGGCAATAACGTAATAGATTCCAATTTTCCTGTTGAACGCTGATCTTCTGCTGAAAATGTACGAATGGAATCAATTGTCGTATCGAATAACTCAATACGAACAGGTTCCGCCATTGTGAGCGGATAAATATCCAATATTCCACCGCGTAACGCAAATTCACCCGGTGCACTCACCAGGTCTTTTCGTATATAGCCCATAGATACTAAGTTCTCTAGCCAGACACCTATATCGATCTCTTCATCCGTTGAAGCGGTTACGTAGTGTGTCAACCACCGTTCCTTTGACGGCAACAACTTGCGCAAACCTGCAACAGGTGTGATATAAATACCACTACCTACACGCGCCATGTGATCCAATGTATCAATCCTGCCAGCACGCAATTCATAACTCGCGAATGAAAAGTCAGCGGCAACAAGTTCTTCTGCTGTATATAAGTGAAGATGTTCGTCATTGACCAATTTGCTTAGATCTTCATACGTTCGCTGTGCTTGAAGCATATTTGGTGAAACAATTAGGACAGGGCGTGTCAGTGACTGCTGAATCAATTTAAAGAAGATCGCTTTGGATCCTCCTGCAAGGCCTGTGATCAACTGCCGATCCAGCCCATCTTCCAAGTCGTTCAGCAAGCCTTGAATCTCTTTCTCTTCTAGAAAAAGCTGTTCTATTACTCCCACTCAACTACTCCTCCTTATCTATTGACTAAGTGTATCTATCTATTGAACAGAATGCTTTATGCACAAAAAGCTTTGGCTATCAGCGCCAAAGCATCTGTTACTTATTGTAACCATTTTTTTAAGGTGTAATAATCCGGGAACGTCTGCAATGATTGCTCACAGTGTTCACAAATACATCGTATATGCAGACCACCATCCCGATCTACGGACAAAAATGTACTTTTATCTGCATCGTCTATTTGACTTAGCGTATCCTTTGCCGATTCGAATGGAATGGAACCGATCTCCGTATGACAGTGATTGCAAGAATAACGGATCATATTCTCTTCACCTTCCTTTTTCAAAGTATAGGCAAAGAATTAATGTATTATGCTTATCCGTTAAATTTATTCATCACTTCAAGAAATGGCGTCTTTTTCGTTGTCCATTCTTCACAGGCATCTGCACTCTTTTGTATCGCGTCTTCAATCAACGGTTGCTCGTCCTTACTAAAAGGGGATAGTACATAGTCAGCGACCTTCATACCGCCAGTAGGACGATCAACGCCTATACGAATGCGGTTGAATTCAGATGTACCTAGATGTGCAATGAGTGATTTCATACCATTGTGACCACCCGCGCTTCCTTTTTGACGAAGTCGGATCTTCCCCGCAGGTAAATCCAAGTCATCGTATAACACGACGATTTCTTTATCATTTACTTCAAAATAATCTGCTAGAGGTCGGACGCATTCTCCGGACAAGTTCATATAGGTCATAGGTTTTAATAATATCATTTTACCTTCAGTTGTATGGACAGTTGTAAATTGACCATTGAACTTTTGCTGGAATGGTGGAGCTTGCCACCGCTCAGCCAATTCGTCAATGACTTGAAAACCAATATTATGCCGTGTGTTTTCGTATTTTTTCCCGGGATTTCCGAGACCGATTAGTAATTTCATGTTCTTCTCTTCCTTTTCTAAATGATATATATACATAGAAAAGGAGCGCACGATTCAAACACGTGCGCCCATTTTGTAACTTATTTCTCTTCTTTATCTTCGCCAATTACTTCCGGCTCAGCTTCAGTGCTTTCAGTTGCTTCGTCTAATGCTTCTAATTCTTCTTCAGTACGTGGAGCGGAAATAGTTACTAATCCCACTTCGTCTTCAGTCACGATTTCAAACTTCACTTTGTCGCGGATATCGCCAACAAGAATTGTTTCGCCAATTTCAAGTTCTGAAACATCTACGTCGATATGTTCAGGAATGTCAGATGGCTTTACGCGAATTGTAACTTCCCATACCGGTTGCTGAATGGTTCCGCCTGCCTTTTCACCTGGCGCGTCTCCAACAAGGTTGATCGCTACGTCTACTTCAAGCTCTTCTGTCATATTGATCGCCAAGAAGTCAGCGTGTGTAAGGAAACCAGTCAATACGTCAGACTGATAGTCGTTTAAAACGACATTTACGTCTTTGCCGTCAACAGTCAATTTAATTACACCGTTTCTTCCTGTTTCACGAAGTGTGTCTAGAAGGTCTCGTTCTTTTACTGCGATTGGCGTGCTTTCTGTTTTATAACCGTATACTACAGAAGGAATCCATCCGCTTTTTCTTAATTCGCTTACTGTCTTCTTGTCAGTTTGTCTTAAGTTCGACTTAATTGTACTCATTTGTATAGTCCCCTATCCTATTAAAAAGTTTTTTTCACATCTTTGGATATTCAACATCAGAAGATATCAGTTAACTTATTATTACTCAAATAGTGTACTTACAGACTTGTTCTCAAACACACGAATGATTGCAGATGCTAACAATGGCGCAATCGACAGCTGTTTGATTTTTGGAGATTGTTTACTTTCCGGCAATTTAATAGAATTCGTAATGACTAATTGCTTGATTTGAGAATTATTAATGCGCTCAATTGCTGGTCCTGACAAAACAGGGTGTGAACAACAAGCATACACTTCTTTTGCTCCACTTTCAATTAGGGCGCTTGCAGCAATTGTTATAGTACCGGCTGTATCAATAATATCATCAATTAGAATAGCCGTTTTTCCTTCTACATTGCCAACGATATTCATCACTTCCGCTACATTTGGACGCGGACGACGCTTATCAATTATTGCAATTGGTGCCTTCATACGATCTGCCATTTTACGTGCACGCGTAACACCGCCATGGTCAGGTGAAACGATAACAAGATCATCGCTTGCTAATCCTTGACTCTGGAAGTACTCCGTTAGGATAGGTTCTGCAATCAAGTGATCGATTGGAATATCGAAGAATCCTTGAATTTGTGGCGCATGTAAGTCTACTGCGATTACACGGTCAGCACCTGCTTTTTCTAGTAAGTTTGCAACTAGTTTAGCCGTTATAGGTTCACGTGAACTCGCTTTACGGTCTTGGCGCGCATATCCATAATAAGGCATGACCACGTTAATCGTACGTGCAGATGCACGCATTAAGGCATCCAGCATAATGAGAAGTTCCATTAAGTTGTCGTTGACCGGATTAGAAGTGGATTGAATAACAAATACTTCACAGCCACGGATGCTTTCATCGATATTGATTTGTATTTCCCCGTCACTAAAACGTTTGACTGAGAGCTTGCCGAGCGGAAGCCCGACTTGATCTGCTACTTCTTTAGCAAGTGGTTCGTTCGCAGTTAAAGAAAAGATTTTCAGTTTGTCATTTGGATATTGATTTGCCATGATGGCCCTCCTGTTGGTTGGGTAAGATTAGTTTTTTACGTATCCTTCTTTATTCTCTTGCCGAACACGTCCAATTGCAAGTGAATTTTCCGGGACATTTTTTGTGACTGTGGACCCCGCTGCCACAATCGCATTCTTTCCTATCGTGACCGGTGCGACCAAGTTGGCATTGCAGCCAATAAAGGCATTGTCTTCTATCTCTGTTTTGTGCTTGTTTTTACCATCGTAATTCACTGTAATCGTACCACAGCCAACATTAACATTCTTACCTATTTCTGTATCCCCTATATAACTAAGGTGGGAAACTTTACTAGCGTCACCAAGCTGAGATTTTTTCACCTCAACAAAATTGCCTACTTTTACATGGTCACCGAGCTGTGTTTCGGGACGTAAGTGCGCAAATGGACCAACTGCTGTCTGACTTCCCACTGTACTATCACGAACAACTGATGAATGAATCGTCGTGTTGTCGCCCACTGTACTGTTTTGGATGTGACTGTTCGGACCAATGACACATTGTGATCCAATTTTCGTAGCGCCCTCAATGAGTACACCAGGTTGGATGACAGTATCACGTCCAATTTCAGCCTCCGCACTGATCACTGTCTGATCAGGGCTAATAATGGTAACGCCGTTGCGCATATGCTTCTCCGCAATCAATTGACGCATATTTTTTTCTGCTTGTGCCAGCGCTACACGGTCATTGACACCCAGCGTTTCATGGAAATTCGGCGTCGTATAAGCTGAAATCCGCTGTCCTTCAGATTTTAAAATCCCCAATACATCCGGAAGATAATACTCGCCTTGCGCATTTTCGTTAGTCACTTTTTTCAGTGTGTCGAATAACACGCGATTGTCGAAGCAGTATGTGCCTGTATTAATTTCCTTAACGAGGCGCTCTTCGTCATTCGTGTCTTTATGTTCGACGTTTCGCATTACGTCACCGTTCTCCGCACGAATGATGCGGCCATAACCAGTTGGATCATCTGCTATTGCAGTAAGTATGGTCGCCTTCGCTTCCGTTTCATGGTGGTGTGCAAGAAGCGCTGCCATTGTCTCAGTACTGATTAACGGTGTATCACCACAGACGACGAGCGTAGTACCTTCAAGATCCGCAAGTACCCTCTCAGCTTGTTGCACGGCATGTGCTGTGCCCAACTGTTGTGTCTGTAGCGCATATTCGCTTTTGTTGCCCAGCGTCTGCTCTACCATCTCGGCACCATGACCGACGATCGTGACAATCCGATCTGAGTGAAGATCGCGAATGTGGTCGATCACGTGCTCTACCATCGGTTTGCCACAGACTGGATGAAGCACTTTATAAAGATCCGACTTCATTCGCGTGCCCTGTCCCGCTGCTAGGACGATCGCATATGTATTTGTCATCTGTCAGCCTCCATCCTTGTTTGATAAATTCATAATTGACTATATCGGAAATGACTGTTTTTTTCAAGCATACCCCCTTGACAATTACATAACTTTATTTTATGATTGTTAATCTTTTTGCGATTATATTGGTATAGGAATAAGAGCGGTAGGTAAATATAGATGATGCGTTCAAATGCAAGTGATTAGGAGTGGTGAGCCTACTAGTCACTACGTTCCTTTAGTTGTCTCACCTTATCAGTCTGATCCCCTCCCCCATCCAGCTGCCAGCTTCTCCACTTATATTTCAAGACGATAAAAAGGCCATCGAATAGATGGCCTTTTTATGAATATGAAGAATGGAAACGCTTTCCCAAACGATATAAAATTATAGAACAGCCTCTTGCAATTCCCCTTGCTGTTCGTCTACTTGATGATAAGCTGCCAGGATGGACTCCTGTACTTTTGTTCGTGCATCTGAATTAATCGGATGCGCCACATCGCGGAACTCCCCATCCGGTGTGCGTTTGCTCGGCATTGCCACAAATAATCCGTCATTCCCCTCGATGACTCGGATATCATGGATGACAAATTGATCGTTAAGCGTAATGGAAGCAATTGCTCTCATCCTACCTTCTGTGTCTACCTTGCGTAATCTCACATCTGTGATTTCCATTTTCCCCACTCCCTTGTTGTCATTTTCACACTAAACGTATTCTAGGTTAGTTGGTATGATTACTTTTTTAACCATAATACTGGTGCTGATTCTATAATACTAGTTTTTACCTCGAATGAAAATAGAATCTTTTGTGAATTTTTAAAATTTGTATATTCCTTTACATATTTGGCTACTTTCTACCTATTCTTTTTCTACTAACGAGAAAAAACCGCCCTGATCTAGATTCTGTCAGGGCGGGCAACACATTCAATTACTTACAAATTGCAATCGCTTCGATTTCTACTCGTACATCTTTAGGAAGACGGGCCACTTCCACTGTCGAGCGGGCCGGTTTATGCTCTCCGAAGTGTTCTTCGTAAATGGTATTTAGTGCTCCAAATTCATTCATATCTTGAATAAATACTGTGGTTTTAATGACTTGTTGTAAACTTGAACCCGCTTCCTCAAGTACTTTGCCCAAGTTTTGAAGAACTTGGTTTGTCTGTGCCTCTATTCCGCCACTAACTACTTCACCAGCAAGCGTCAGAGGAATTTGTCCTGACGTGTACACTACCCCGTTCACTTTTACAGCTTGTGAATAAGGTCCAATCGCCTGTGGTGCATTTTCTGTTTTTACATATTCCATAATTCATTCCCGCCTCTCGTGAAATAATTCCCTTCTTCCAACTCAATCTTACGGCGCTTTTCATCAACTGCATGTAATTTCACTAATGAAAGATATTCATCTACTAGTACTTCCTCAAGATGTTCGGCTTCTACTAAGACTGCCACACCACCAAGTTCGCAGTTGAATTCTTCAAGTAAGCTTTTCATGCCTTGCATGGTGCCGCCCACTTTCATAAAATCATCTGTTAACAGTACTTTTTGACCGCTCTGCATACTTCTCTTTGACAGCACCATTGTCTGGATCCGGCGGGCAGAACCAGATACGTAATTAATGCTGACGGTAGGACCTTCCGTCACTTTGCTGTCCCGTCTAACCACGATGACAGGCACGTTTAAATGACGTGCTATCGCATGAGCAATCGGAATACCTTTTGTTGCAACTGTCATGATTGCATCGATTTCTCTATCAAAGAAAGCTGTCGCAATTATCTTACCGATTCGATCAAGAAACCGGGGATTTCCCAATAAGTCAGTCATATACAAATAACCGCCAGGAAGTAATCGATCCGATTTCCTTAGTTCATTCATTAATGAATGAATAACTTCCTTTATCTCCTCACGGCCGGCTAACGGAATATATTTAATACCGCCAGCAGCACCTGAAATCGTTACTAAACGACCCGTGCTACTCTCTTCAAATGTCTCTTTCAAAATACCAAGATCTTCACTAATTGAGGACTTGGCCGCTGAATACCGGTTCGAAAAAAACGTCAAAGAAATGAGTGTGTGCGGATTCTCCAGCAAATGACGTGTCATATCGACAAGCCTTTCACTTCTTTTCCATTTCATATAATACCGACTCCTAAACCCGAATGTTTTATAAGTAGGTTATCATAATCGTCCGGCATTAATCAACTACAATAGGTTCCCCAAGCATACGCACGGCATGTACATCCTGACAAAACCCTTTCAAAGCATTGACAATTTTCGGTACACGCGATTCATGTTTCACCAGCCCAAATACTGTTGGACCGCTACCGCTCATTAAAACAGCATCCGCACCAAAACGCTCCATTTGTTCCTTGAGTGTGACAACTTCCTCATGAATACCCATCGTTACAGGCTCCAATACATTCCCTAGTGATGCGCACATCTTGTCATAATCACTCTCTTGCAACGCTTCCATCATACGGTCCGTTTGCGGATGTACGATAGAAGACAAGTTCAACTGACCGTAGATATTTCCGGTCGATACACCGATTGTTGGTTTCGCCAGCACGACCCAGCAATTAGGTGGAGCAGGTAGATGTGTAATGTCTTCTCCTCGCCCTCTCGCAATTGCAGTGCCGCCGTACACGCAAAATGATACATCTGATCCGATTTCCGCACCTAGGGTTGCTAACTCGTCTAAAGTTAAGCCTAGTTCCCATAGACGGTTTAATCCACGAAGTGTCGCGGCTGCATCTGAACTACCGCCAGCCAGCCCCGCTGCAATCGGAATGTTTTTATCCAGAGTAATTTCAACTCCGTAATCCAAGCGATAGCGTTTGCGTAATAAATCTGCTGCTTGGTACGCCAAGTTTTTGCGATCATTTGGCACAAATCGATGAGATGACTTAATCGTAATGGCATGATCCCTCGTAGGACATAGCCAGATACGATCAGCCAAATCAACCGTTGTCATAATCATCTCGACATCATGATAGCCATCCGGCCGTTTACTTAACACATCTAATGTTAAGTTGATTTTCGCAGGCGCCTTTTCGTAAATCATGATAAAAGCTCCCTCCCCACTGCATTGTTCTTGCTCATATATTACCACAGAATGGATAGAACATAAGAGGATTAAATAAAAAAGACCTGCAATAGCTTTGCAGGTCTCTTTGTCACGTGAAATTCCGTACCACAGTTCTGTAGTAGATGATTCCTACAGTTACCTTTGCATGCCTAACATTTCATTCGTTATTTGCGCAAGATTTTATCCATCGCTTTTCCCTTTGCCAACTCATCAACCAGTTTATCCAAATAACGTATTTCTTTCATCGTTGATTCTTCCATTTCTTCCACTCTAATCCCACATATAACACCTGTGATTAGCGTCCGTGAAGAATTCAACTTAGGAGCCTCCGCGAGGAACGTTTTGAAGTCTGTCTGTTTTTCCAACTGTACTTCCAGCTCTTCCTGGTTGTACCCTGTCAACCAACGAATGATTTCATCGACCTCCAGTTTCGTGCGCCCTTTTTTCTCCGCTTTGTTAATATAGAGCGGGTACACTTTGGCAAAACTCATTGTATACATTTTATGTGTAGTCATCGTTACTCTCCAATCATCTGTTACTTAGGATAGTTTCTACTTGAAAAACGATGTGCGACAGCAAATCCGCGGCATTTCGTCTCGCACTTAAGCGAGGTGACTGTCCGCTCCAAAGATGAATCCATTCGGGACAATTTTGCTTGGCAGCTTCACTACGAATCCCTGCCGTCAATGTATTCATTATAGGATAATCCGGTAGTTCTTCTTCGTAAGGTTTTATGTCACGGATAAAGGCATTTTGAATACCTCTTGCTGGTTTACCGCTAAATACTGACGTGACGACAGTTTGGTCTTCTGTACTTTGGAGAATGGCATCAATATGTTGTATTTTTGCACCACTTTCGATGGCCGTCACAAAAGCGGTCCCCATTTGAACAGCTTGCGCTCCTAGTGTGAGAGCTGCTAAGACACCTCTTCCGTCCATAATTCCTCCTGCAGCAATAACTGGAATCTGCACATGGTCCACTGCTTGAGGAACAAGCGACATCGTTCCGATCATGGAATCACCGTAGCTTCCTGAAAATGTACCACGATGCCCGCCCGCCTCGCTTCCTTGCATCACGACCATATCAACCCCGTACTTCTCATTGATCATAGCTTCTTTCACAGTTGTGGCAGTCCCCATAACGACGATGTTCTCTTCTTTTAATCTTTGGATATTCTCTTTAGATGGCACGCCGAATGTGAAACTGCAAACCGCTATCTTCTCCTCAATTATGACTTCCACTTGTTTATCAAAGTTCGCGCTAGATGCTTGCTTTACTTCAGGCTCGGCTACGTGTAACTCTTCACGATAAGGTCGTAATAATTCATTGGCCTTTTTAATCTTATCTGCGGATACCTCTGACGTCTCGGGAATAAACAAATTGACACCGAAAGGTTGATCCGTTAATGCCTTTATCTTCTTTATCGCTTCTCGCATATCTTCTGCCTTCATATAACCTGCCCCAAGCGTACCCAGGCCACCAGCATTGGAAACAGCAGCTATTAATTCAGGTGTGGTCGTACCGCCAGCCATTCCCGCTTGAATGATTGGATATGTAATTCCAAGTATTTTTGTTACATCGTTTTTATTCCACATCTTTACTAACTCCCCCGAAAGATTATGTAGTAGTTTTACCGCTTTTCTCTTTTTCACGTCTCATTACTATTTTATTTCCCAACCAATAACCGATTAAAGCAGCCGCTGCCATAAGCGCAATCGATAAAAATGAATTCAAAGCTGGAAAAAACAACTCCTTGATCAAGCTGATGATACCGACAAAGACACCAGCGAATAGTGCACGACCTATATTTCCTTTCTTCACACTTTCTCCTCCTGCCATTCTAGAGATCTACACAAGGACTGAGAATTTTCGTACGTATAATGAATGTTCACTCCATCATATCGTAAATCACAGAAAATTGAAGTTCCTATCATCATTTTATGTATTAGAAAAAGTTGCAAAGCTACTTCACTCTGCAACTCTACTAATTCGACTGTTACTTTATCATGGAACTTGGTAAGTACACTAAATTCGCCGCTGTACTTACATTATCATCGTTCACCGTCAATATCACGACATAGCCAGTCTTTTCCCATCCTGAATTAAACGTGGTTTCATAGTCAGTTTCAGAATAATGGTCCACTCCAAATTCACGTTGCGCGTGCTCGTTTAATTCATTGTACATCGCAAACATTTCATCTGAAGTATGATAATGATCCTCGCCCTCCATAAAATCATAGGTTATGAACTGCAATTTGTTGTTTTCGAAGTAGTAAATCAAATCTGTATAGTAATTATACTTTGTAGTTCGATAGATCAATAATCGTTTATTCCCCTCACGTAAATTAGAAAGTAATATTGCCGGTGACTTCGATTCAACACTCATCACTTGAGCCGGGTCCATTCCGAAGTGAATTCCTCTTGTCACCATGACTGGCGGTGCAGGTCGGAATGCGGGATCCATGGCTCTTGCCACGAAAGCGGCAATATGAGACCGGGTTAGTGTTACATTTGGTTTAAATGTACCGTCTGGATAGCCTGAGGTGATATTTTCAAAAGCCAGTTTACGCACCGCATTATAAGCAGTAGAGCCCTTCGATACATCTTTAAATCGAATATCTTTTTCTTTAGTAAGTTTAAATGCATTCGCAATAAAAGCGGCCATATGTCCACGCGTTACCTTTTGCGTAGGTTTGAAAGTACCGTCTGGATATCCATTAATAATTCCCGCCTTCACCGCGGAATTGATATAGCCAGAGGAATATCTGCTAGAAGGAACATCTTTAAACTTCGTCTTCGTTTTCTTCCCGTCAAGGCCCGTAGCTTTAGCCACCATGACCGCTACTTCTTCACGTGACACTTTGTCATTCAACCCAAAGCGCGCGCTAGGTTCAATCACTTTGTTTTCTAACAAATACATAATTGCAGTATAATTCGGATGATTTTTCGGTACATCCGTAAATACTTTAGTGGAAGCCTGTGTTTTAGGAGCTACTGAAAACGTTAAAATAAGTAGTAGAATTACTGCAAAAACTTTCTTCATGCTTGTTGATCTCCTTTTCGCCGTAAGATGTAATGACTATATCACGTTCATTAAGTGAAAAGTTGAATACGTTAAAAGACGTTGTTTTACTACACAAATGTACCAAATTCGCTAAGTGCAAAATCATAATTTGTCTATATACATTGGCGCAGTTCTATTATCTAAAGACTTCAACAGTACACTGCTATCACATAAGAATTTCGTAGTCAGAATTAACTTTCTATAATGTGTTGTGCAACACAACGCTAAAAAAGTAGTTGAGCATAATATCCTATTTTCACTCAAATTGTAAATGAAATTTCTATATATATAGACTCCTAGTCGTAGGTATATAGTGTTGACTATTATCCATTTTTACTGTTAAAAATTTCTTTCACGCCACATTTACGTTAATTACTAAACAAGTCTCCTAAACTAGTGCTGTTTTTCAAACATTGATTCATAAAAGAAATGATTCTATGATGAACCTAGTTATTCCAAACTACAAGGAGGAAGAAAGAGATGAAGTTATGAATGCCCCATATAACTATCGCGCCTATACTATTCGGTGCACTTTTTGTAATAGTATTAACTTTTTCATTTACAAATCAAGTCTCTGCACACGGCTATGTAAGCCAGCCAGAAAGTCGAGCACTACTATGCAAGCAAGGCGATAATAGGAACTGTGGGAGAATCATCTATGAGCCACAGAGCCTAGAAGCGTCCGGGAACTTTCCAATTGGCGGACCAGCCGATGGTAATATTGCCAGCGCAAATATTTTCTTTGAGTTAGATACACAAACCCGCCTTCGTTGGCACAAAGTCGCAATGAAAAGTGGTGACTATCAATTCAAATGGAAATTCACAGCACCACATGTTACAAGTTCATGGGAATATTACATAACACGTACAGGATGGGATACGAACCAACCGTTAAAACGTGCAGATTTTCAGAAGTTTTGTGCAGTAGATGGCAAGAAACAGAAACCCCCTTCCGAAGTAACACATGCTTGCAACTTACCTGAACGTACGGGTTATCACGTGATCCTCGCTGTCTGGAATATAGGCGATACACAGAATGCATTCTATAACGTCATTGACGTAGATTTCGGTGGAAAGCAAGCACTACCAACCGAGTTGGACAAGACTTTGGAGATGACTCCTATTCTACCTAGCAAACCAGTACCTGAAACGAAGCCAGAAAAATCTACTATAGAGAAGCCAATCCAACAAGTGGGCAAATGGGATAAAGGCATGGTCTATGTTGAAGGAAATCAAGCACGATTTGAAGGTTCTTTATATGAAGCGAAATGGTGGACCCGCGGAGACCTTCCCGGTGATTCGGCTGTATGGAAGCTAGTAGAACCTGCCAACTCAAACTTACGTGACTGGAGGATGAAAAACGTTTACACAGTTGGTGAGCAAGTGGTTCACGAGGGTATCGTATACGAAGCACGGTGGTGGACGAGCGGTGACACTCCAGGAAAGAAAGATGTTTGGAAATTCATTAAGATCATTAATGCCAATGTGAAGAACTGGGAAAAGAAACTTGTTTATTTAGTAGGAAATCAAGTAATGTATGAAAATAGTTTATATGAAGCAAAATGGTGGACTCGTGGTGATCTTCCAGGAGATTCGGCAGTATGGAAACCGGTAAAATCCGCCACTACCGGCGTACCACAATGGCGCACTGCGAATGTATACGTTGCTGGCGATCAAGTAATCTATGACGGCAATCTATATGAAGCGAAATGGTGGACCCGCGCGAATGTTCCGAGTGATAGTAAACAGTGGAAACGTAAATAATTCCATATGATTGCAGCGCTATCTACCAGTTATAATGACTGGTAGATAGTCCACAATTTTATCGTAAAAAAAGAACTGCAAAGTAATTTCTCCTTTGCAGTTCCATTTGTCAGCCTGTTTTGGATTCTACGGACATCGGTTGAATTATTTTCTTTCCTCCGCTTGTCTACTTGCCATTTCAATTGCATGTTTTACCATGTTCCCTGCATCACGAGAGCGGATACCGCCCCAGCCTTCTTTCTGTACTACCTCATAAAAGCCAAGCTCTTTCGCGATTTCAATTTTCAATTGATCTGACATGACGCCTTTTCTCGCCATTTTAGTTTCCTCCTTTTCGGCTGACATCTGTAGTGTGTGCCATCCGGAGAAATTTACACTTCGATTAGTTAACGCAATAAAAAATCCGCCTGAACGTTCTGGGCGGATTCACTAGGAAATAAATTAAAATAGCATGATAAATTATTTGATGATAAAGGCCGTTTGGTCCGAACCATCAAGGACTGTTATTTCAACCGCTTCGGTTAAAATATCAGCATAGCTGTAAGAAACTCTTTCAAACGCATTGTCATCCTGGTCCAACTCTACTACGAAAACGGCACGATACGTATCGCGCAAGACTCCAGCATGTTCGATCGTCTTCTTACGACCACCATTTGCTTTCAAGTGGAGACGTTTCCCTAAATGAGCGTCCAGTGACTTTTTAATGTCTGCTAATGTTTTTGGCATGTTACTTACACCTCACTAAATACAAGCATAACATTTTTCCACTCATTTGTCAACAAAATTTTTATTTTAACAGTTTGTATATGTCTTTGTCAATCACTTTATGATGAAATTCACTATTTTTTCGTATGAAATTGTCATTAATTTTATTCCAGTTTTGTCTTGCCAAAGTAAGGGTATAGTGCATTGGCCAGTTTGATGAATTCCGGAATCGATAATGTTTCCCCTCTTCTGACTGGATCTATTCCTGATTGTTCAAACGCTTGCTGAATCAATTCCTTTTTTTCCTTACCTTCAGGAAGTGAGGACTGGAGATTGTTCCACAGCGTCTTACGACGATGCAAGAACGAACCTTGTGTCACAGTGAATAAGAAGTCTTCATCCACTACAGGAGCGTGTGCCACTTCTCTGCGCGTCAAACTAAGTACGGCAGATTCCACATTCGGTTGAGGAATAAACACCGTCTTAGGCACAATCATAGATACTTCTGCATCCATATAGTACTGGACAGCGATTGACAATGACCCATATGCCTTTGTACTTGGTACTGCTGTGATTCGATCTGCTACTTCTTTTTGCATCATGATGACAAGCTGACTTACACGGGCTTTTTCCATCAGGAACTTCATGATGATTGGTGTTGTTATATAATACGGTAAATTGGCGACAACCACGATATCCTCATAGTCTGCAAATTGTTCTTCAATCACTTGATGAATATCCGCTTTTAGTACATCTTGGTGAATCACAGTGACATTCGAATAAGGAGACATCGTATCTTCGAGTACAGGTAACAGTCGACCGTCTATTTCAAATGCCACAACTTTCCCTGCTTGTCGTGCGAGATGTTCAGTTAATGCACCGATTCCCGGTCCCACTTCAATGACACCTGTGTCTTTCGTGATCGCTGCGTGAGAAACGATATTATGCAATACGTTCGAATCTACTAAGAAGTTCTGGCCTAAACTCTTCTTGAAGGAAAACCCGTGTTTCTGTAAAATTTCTTTCGTTCTCACTGGCGTTGCTATATCTTTATACATCTGTTTTCATTTCCTCCTCATCAAGAACTTGTATCGCTTCATTCAACTTTACGATAGAAATTCGGAACATCTCCAGTCGTTTCTTCAATCCTTTGCCGTTTACCTGCCCAATATTTAATAACTCCGACAGACATTCTCTACGCTTTCTTGAGTCGGTGTGACCGATTAATTTAGCTTCTAATAATACTGCCATCGGGATCTCTTCTATTGTATGCTCACTCACCGTATAAACAGAAGCCAACGCTTGACGAATCGCTTCATCGTTCGCATGTTCAATTCCTACACCCCGTCCATTTCTTGCTATAGTTTCTTTCTTTGGTAAAAATGCATGCTTCACATCGGGAATCTGTTCTTCGATAATTGCCCGAATACGTCGGCCTGGAAAGTCGGGATCAGTAAATACAATGACTCCACGCGTCTGCTGTGCATGGCGTATGCGCTGGATCGTCTTATCTGAAATCGCTGAACCGTTCGTTTCAATCGTATCTGCTCCTGTCGCTCGTTTGACAGCAATAGTGTCGGATTTCCCTTCCACCACGACTACTTCTTCTATATTCACACTATTCCTCTTTTCTTACGATATCATTCTTCCCATTTTACTGTGTTTTTTCAATTCTGTACATCCATACCGGTAGGAAACAGAAAAAACCGACAAGAGAGAGAGTTTTTCTCTTCTTATCGGTACATTGCTATTAGTTAATAACTTTAATTTTCACTTGACGACGACCAAATGAGTAAGCCGCTTCTTTGGTAGGCATGTGTAAATCGATACGGTTTCCTTTGATAGCGCCACCTGTATCACCAGCGATGGCATAACCATAGCCTTCCACCCACACTTTAGATCCTAATGGAATCACTCGTGGATCGACTGCGATTAATTTCATATTCGGGTTCGCACGCAAGTTAATACCTGTCGCTGTAATACCCGAACATCCATTACAATAAGCCGTATACGCACTTGCATTGGCGTAGAATTCTTTGCCGCCGCTTGGTTCCCCATTGTTACCACGTGATACTGCAACTTGCGCCCGTGCTGGTGTACTTGAAGATTTTGCCGTTGTATTGGCAGATGCTTTTGCTATAGCCGGCGTTGCAGTTGCAACTTCTACTTTCGGCGCTTTAGCTCCTACGTGAACTACTTTATGTGTAGGTTCTTCTACCATTGTCTTACCAATCAATTCACGAGAAACTACTTTTCCATTCTTTTTCGTAATTTGGAATTTCTTTTGTAGTTTACCCTTTTTACCATTCGTGACAACTTTCTCTTTACCTTTGAGCATAGTCATATCTGTTTTTCTTTTTGTTTTGAAGTCCGCTGTTTCTTCAATTACATCTGTGATCTTTTCAACACGTGCAATGTTAACCACTGCATTAGATGCCGTCAATTTTGCATTTGTGTCGCCTTCTACTTTATCCAAGTTTGAAAGACGGATTTTTTGATCTGTCAAAAACTTTCTGACGGTTGTTTGTGTTGACCATACAGTATGCTCTTTACCGCCGTCTTTAACAATCACAGGGAATGCTTTAGCAATCGTAATTGGTTGATTTCCCGTAATCTTCGTCTCTAGAGCGGGTTCAATTTCGTCATGTGTAGAGACTTCAATTTTTGCTGTTTTAAGTACATCATTCACTGTAGCTTCTGTTGTCCAAAGTTCTTGAGTTTTGCCATCCACGTCAATTACTACTTTGTTTGCTTTTTGCCATTTGATCTCTGTATCGTTTTCAATGGGTGTGTTCACTGTTGGTTCTACTAGATCATGCTTTTGTACATTTACATCATTTGCTGCTAGTACTTCTCCGACTGTAGCCGCTGCTGTACGTAATTCTATTTGCTTGCCATTAAGATCCATTGAGATATTCTTCTTTTTTCCGTCAATCAGTACGAGTGACGTTGTGGTTACGAATAATGCTATCGCCATAAATAAAAGCGCAATGCGCATAACCTTTGTATTCTTCTGAGACATGTTAAAAAATTCCCCTTTCATTACTCGGCTGAGTATAAAGCGTTTGTTTTACACTGTCAAACTTCTAAACTACTAATCCTTCTTAACTTAAGGCATTCCAGATTTATTAGACAAATAATTGCCGTAAGTTGTTCACTGAATCTTAAACAGTTGTAATGCATTCGCAGTCGTTTGCTTTGCTACTTCTTCAACCGACATTTCTTTCAACCGCGCGATTTCCTCCGCCACTAATGTGACATAGGAAGGTTCATTGCGCTTCCCTCTATAAGGATGTGGTGCCAAATACGGTGCATCCGTTTCGATCAGCAACTTGTCTAGTGGTATCTTTGTTGCTACTTCTTTTGGCATTCTAGCATTCTTAAACGTTACAGGTCCGCCTAGCGAAATAAGAAAGTTCATTTCTATACATTGTGCAGCTGTTTCAACACTACCGCTGTAACAATGCATAATCCCACCGACCTCTGCCGCATTTTCTTCTTGCAAAATCCGAACTACGTCTCCTGTCGCATCGCGATTGTGAATGATGATTGGCAAATCTACTTCTTTTGCTAGTTGGATCTGTTTACGAAACAACTCTTGCTGTATATCTTTCGGTGATTTATCCCAGTAGTAATCGAGACCGGTTTCTCCAATGCCGACGACTTTCGGATGGGCCGACAACTCTTTGATCCATTGTAGATCACTTTCTGTGCAATCTACTGCATCAACAGGATGCCAACCAATAACACCATAGATGAATGGGTATTGTTCTACTAATTCCATGGCCTTGTTGATAGTCTTTGTATCAAACCCAACTACGACCATTTTTTCTACGTTTGCATCAATTGCACGTTGAATGACTTCTTCCACGTCTTCTTCGTATTGATCTGCATTTAAATGAACATGTGTATCAATAAACATAGTATCTCTCCTAACACTGTTTTCTATTCTATTGTCTTTGATTGTGTCTTTCATCTCATTTGTATTACAGTTGTGTAACAAATAGTTTGTTTATTCCGTCTACTATCTTCAAAACTCTTTACTACTAGACGTGCAAAAGTATTAGGGGGTATATGGAAGAATTTCGACTTTTATAAGTTTGTTGTAACATTTGCGACATAAAATCAAGCAAAGTGGGTATATCGCTTTCTAGGTTAAGTGAAATTGTTTTTTTCTAGACCAAGAAAGTGCGATCGAAAAGGTAAACACTTCTTCCATTTCTACAACTAGACACATCGCGTAAGTCTCCCGGCAGAACCAGTATCCTTGTAAAATAACTAGTCTGAGGATTCATCCGACAACTGTCTCCTACTTGCCAAGTCTCCAAACCATTACAGGACAGGCATAATCACTCATGCGCAACAACATAACTCCGCATTCTACTCTCCAATGACCTAATTGATACCTAAACGCAAAAAACTGCCACCAGAAGTCGTGGATTCCGACCTCTAATGACAGCTTTATTACGTGATCAATTATTTTACTTGTGCGCCATTCTCTAATGCTGGATCAACTGTCGCAAGTTTTAGCACGCCATCTTTTTCGCCTGCCAAAATCATGCCTTGTGATAATTCACCACGTAGTTTAACCGGCTTCAAATTCGCAACGACGATGACTTTCATGCCTACTACATCCTCAGCATTGTAATATTGTGCAATGCCAGATACTACTTGACGCTGCTCATAGCCTAAGTCTACTTGTAACTTTAACAGCTTGTCGGCTTTTGGTATTTTTTCACACGCCGTGACAGTCGCTACACGCATGTCTACGTTCATGAATTCTTCAAACGTGATTTCATTTGTTTCTTCTTCCAGTTTCTCTTCCATTTCAGCAGGTGCAGTAATGGCCATTTGCTGGCGAATGTACTCAACTTCTACTTCTGTCTCCAGACGCGGGAAGATAGGAACGCCTTTCTTGATGACTGTTGTGCCCGCTTTGATTGCATAGCCTTCATCTAAAGTATTCCATCCTAATGAATCTTCGGACAGACCTAGTTGTTCGATCATCTGTTTCGGTGCGTTTGTCATGAATGGCTGTAAGAGAACCGCTGTATGATGAAGGGATAGCGCTAAGTGATACATAACTGAAGCCAATTTCATGCGGTCTTCTTCTGACTTCGCCAATATCCACGGAGACGTTTCATCAATATATTTATTTGTACGGGAAATTAATGCCCATACATCAGAAAGTACGACGCTAAATTGCATCTTTTCCATAGAAACCTCATATTTCTTCACTGTATGCTGAATCATGTCGCGTAATGGTGCATCAAATTCAGTTGGTACAAGACCTTCAGTCAGAACCTCGCCATCGAAGTATTTATTGATCATTGAGATGGTTCGGTTCAATAAGTTTCCTAAGTCATTCGCTAAGTCATAGTTAATACGCTCGACAAATGCTTCCGGTGAAAATACACCGTCTTGACCAAATGGTAATTCACGAAGCAAGAAATAACGTGTAGCATCAAGGCCATAGCGTTCAACAAGCATTTCTGGATAAACTACATTGCCTTTAGATTTCGACATCTTGCCATCTTTCATCATGATGAAACCATGTGCGAATACTTTCTTCGGCAATGGCAATTCAAGTGCCATCAGGAAGATTGGCCAATAAATCGTATGGAAACGAACGATATCCTTACCTACCACATGAACATCCGCAGGCCAGTACTTATCGAATAAAGACTCGTCATCGGACATATAACCAAGTGCTGTAATGTAGTTCGTCAATGCATCGACCCAGACGTAAATAACATGTTTTGGATCTCCAGGCACTTTAATTCCCCAGTCAAATGACATACGAGAAACAGATAAATCTTCAAGACCTGGTTTAATGAAGTTATTGATCATTTCATTTTTGCGTGATTCCGGCTCAATGAATGTAGGATTCTCTTCATAATACGCAAGCAGACGATCTGCATACTTTTTCATATTAAAGAAGTATGACTCTTCTTCTACTCGGTGAACTGGACGACCACAGTCTGGACAGTTTCCATCTACCAGTTGCGATTCGGTGAAATATGATTCACATGGAACGCATTTCCATCCTTCATACTTTCCTTTATAAATATCTCCATTATCAAGAAACTTCTTAAATATCTTTTCAACGATTGTCTTGTGACGATCTTCCGTCGTACGGATCAAGTCATCATAAGAAATATCCATCAGTTTCCACAAATCTTTCGCAATATCTGCAATGCCATCGACGTATTTAATTGGTGACAGACCTTCTTCTTCTGCCTTTTCTTGAATCTTCTGGCCATGCTCGTCCATTCCAGTTAGAAATCTGACATCGTAGCCACGTAAACGCTTATATCGCGCCATTGCATCCGATGCAATTGTCGTGTATGCCGTTCCTATATGAAATTTCCCACTTGGATAATAAATAGGTGTTGTGATATAAAATGTTTTTGATTGATTCTCCACGCGTAATTCCTCCAAATAATTAATGTATATTTTCATTTTATAGGATGTTGCACGAAAGTGCCATGTTCTCCTCCGAACCTTATATTTTTATAACTTCTTTCAGCTTGCTCATTGGCTACGATCCCCATACCTTCAGCATCTCTCATTTTTTACCTATCAAATAATTAATAAATATTAATAGCGTTTATTTGAGTTATGATGATTGACGGTTATTGGAAGAGTTGGTATGATATTTAACAGACAAGAGAATCCTGTCGAATTTTGACGAATGTCAAATCTGGAGTGTAGGAGGAATTTTTTCCATGAAGTCTACTGGAATTGTGAGAAAAGTTGATGAGCTAGGTCGTGTTGTGATCCCGATTGAACTTCGTCGTACGCTCGGTATTGAGCAAAAAGATGCGTTAGAAATATACGTGGATGACGACAAAATCATCTTAAAAAAGTACATGCCTAATATGACATGTTCGATCACAGGAGAAGTGTCGGATGATAATCTTCGTTTGATCGATGGTAAGTTAATTTTGAGTCCTGAAGGTGCAAAGCAATTGATGGATGAAATTGAAAATAAAATCAATTGATTTGTAAAAATCCTGAACGTGTACACGTTCAGGATTTTTTCTTACCCTACATGATAGGCTTGATAAACATCTCGTTTACTCAACTCACGAACATCTGCCACTTCTTTGATCGCATCTTTCGAACGAATTTCCTTTTCTTCTATTATACGTTCTACATGTTCCTTAATGGATAGGTCTGTCCACCAAGCAATTGCGGCTTCGTGTTGCACGTTCTGATTACCTTCCACAATCAAACAGAACTCCCCTCTGATTTCATTGGATTCTGCCCACTCTATTGCTTCTGCAATCGTTCCTCTCAAGAACTCTTCAAATCGCTTCGTTAATTCACGGGCCATCACGATTTTTCGTTCATCTCCAAATTGTTCTACTAAACCGCGCAATGTCTGTTTTAAGCGATGTGGAGCCTCGTAAAATATTATTGTTTCCTCATAGTGCTGTAACTTCTCAAGCTGTTTTTTTAATTCCTTTTTTTGACGCGATAGAAATCCAAAAAACAAAAACGGTTGCGCTGTAATACCTGAAGCTACTAATGCTGTAATAGCTGCGTTCGGTCCCGGAACGGGAACGACAGCGAATCCCTGTTCAATCGCTAATTCCACAAGATCCGCGCCGGGGTCTGAAATACATGGCAT
Source organism: Sporosarcina sp. P18a (assembly GCF_002743135.1). Lineage (NCBI taxonomy): Bacteria > Bacillati > Bacillota > Bacilli > Caryophanales > Caryophanaceae > Sporosarcina > Sporosarcina sp. P18a. Next base: position 49,769 of record NZ_PDYQ01000009.1, read on the forward strand.
TCCTGCGTCACTGACAATAGCAATGTTATTCCCTTCTTGAAGGAGTTCTATTATTTTTTCTCCCGCCGCACGTGTATTATGTTCGTGATAACTGATCATTTGTGTAGTAATCTCAAAATGATTACATAATTTAATCGTATTACGCGTATCCTCCGCCGCAATATAATCTGCTTCCTGTAAGATCCGGACTGCACGAAATGTCATATCTTCGAGGTTGCCGATTGGTGTGCCTACGATGAACAACTTCCCGAACTCTGTTGCTTCAGCACTCTTTTGTGACGTAATCATGTGGACCGCTCCTTTTTTATATATTGTTCTTTTTGTTTTCGGGTTAATTGCTTAAACTGATACTCTGCTTGCATCGCATGCCGTTGAGTTTCAAATAATTCTTGATAAATATACTTTACAGGTAGACGCCCTCTCGTATACTTTGCGCCTTTTCCTTCATTATGTACACGTAAGCGGCGTTCTAAATCATTCGTATATCCAGCGTAATATGATCCGTCATTGCATACTAGTACATAGAAGAAGTGCTCAATTTTCCCCATACAATAGCTGCCTTACTTCATCCGTATATTCTCCATTTTCACGGTAGACATATAAAGGAGGTAGAATTTTAAGATCAGGTTTTCCATCCTTAATTGCTTCGATTAATAGTGTATTTGCTTCTTTCCCTTCTTTCGGATAGACGAAACGAATACGCTTTGGTTCTAAACGATACTGCCTCATGGATGTGATGATGTCAAGAAGTCTACCGGGACGGTGAACAAATGCTGCTTTCCCACCTTGTTTCAATAATTCACTTGCAGATTTCACTGCTTGATCTAGTGTTAGCTCTACTTCATGCCTAGCGATCGTGTAATACTCACTTTTGTTTCTAGCACTTTTTTCATTTGCCGGGAAATAAGGAGGATTGCATGTAACCGTATCATATAACTCATAACCAATTTTTTTTGCAATATTTATGACGTTTCCATTTTCAATCGTGATCTGTTGTTCTAGACCGTTAAGCACTACACTTCTATGCGCCATATCCGCTAGGCGTTCTTGCAATTCAATACCTATGATTTCGCCTTTCGTCCGGGCACTCATGAACAAAGGGATTACACCGTTACCTGTACATAAATCAACAATCTTTCCTCCTCGGATCGGCATATAGGCAAAACGTGCCAACAGCACTGCATCTAGTGAAAAGGAAAAAACAGAAGGGCTTTGAATGATGCGCAAGTCCTCTGCCAATAAATAGTCCATTCGTTCATCATTTTCTAGGTTCACAATCTACACTCCTTCAATCAAAAGAAAAAGCCAATACCTAAAAATAGGAATTGACCTCTCAACCGTTCTGTTTATTTAAGAATGACAGGCAGAATAGACAATCTTCGCCTTTACGGCTGCTGCCGTAGTGCACATTGCACACATGAAAACCTTCATTGTACAAACGAGCTAGATTGTCTACGCCTTCGCCCACGTCAAGCTTCTTTGGACGTTCATCACGCGCGGCCTCTTCTATTTCTTGTGTAATCTTATCGATTTCATCAAGTCGCGTTCGCAGATGATGGTTTTCCAGACGAAGCGAGTGGTTTTCTTCAGTCATCTTTGCAACAAATCCAATGAGTTCCCGGAATTGTTTTTGCATAGAATCCAACTGTTGTTCAAAATCCATTACCCTGTCAAGAAAGTTCACTTCTTTCAACTGTTCCACCTCATCATTTAGTCAATTGAGCTGTTTCATTCTGTAAATCCTCAATCTCACTCCACGCATATTCCACTACTCGTTCAAATGCCGGCATATTCACTTGAAGTACACGCTCCAATAAGTTCAGTCCGACTACTTTTCCTACTCCATCTTGTGTAACTACTTGTTTACCAAGATCGGGCATTAGCGCTTTCGCTTCTTCATATGCATCATTTTCATACTTCAAACAACACATCAAACGACCACATAGACCCGAAATTTTTGATGGGTTCAATGAAAGGTTCTGATCTTTCGCCATCTTGATAGATACCGGCTCAAAATCACCTAAAAATGTTGAACAGCAAAGCATTCTACCACATGGACCGATACCGCCTAGCATTTTCGCTTCATCACGTACACCGATTTGGCGCAATTCAATTCTCGTCCGGAAAATCGCAGCGAGATCCTTTACTAGGTTGCGGAAGTCCACTCGGCCTTCAGCGGTGAAGTAAAAAACAATTTTATTACGATCAAATGTATATTCCACATCTACTAAACGCATATCTAATTGATGTTCTGTAATTTTTTCAACGCAGACATCAAATGCTTCATTTGCCTCTTGCTCATTCTCTTTGACTCGTTCACGATCACCCTCATCTGCAAGACGAATGATCTTTTTCAGTGGCAAGACGACATCTTCATCATCTATTTCATTACTTCGACTGGCTACCTTACCGTACTCTACACCTCGTGCTGTTTCCACAATGACATAGTCGCCAATTTCAATCGGCATATCCAATGGGTCAAAATAATATAACTTTCCCGCTTTTTTAAAGCGGACGCCTACGACTTTATACAAACGATAACCCCTCCTGCATAGTAAGCACCAATTGTTCTAGTAAAAGCGTACGATTCATATTTTGATGCAATCGTTTTTTCGCCTGCAAGACGGCATCTATTTTAACAGTTAAACTGCTATAAGTATTTTTGACAGAATGTCCCGTGAAGACTTCTAATTGATCGGGATACGATATAGTTGATTGCAAACCTGCTTTCACCGCCACAATATCACGGTACGCGAAGAGAAGCAAATCAAGGCCTTGTTCACAATCACTTTTTTCCTTCATGACAGGCATCCAATCTGTCTGAATGAACAGCAACGCCTCACCTGGGGATCGCTGTTCAATTGCCTCTACTAATTTTAACACTAATTTCCGTCTCTGTACAAAGGAATCTTCTTGAGCCATCCTATAAGCCGCTTCGACATTTGCTGTCATCATCGTTACAGTAGATGCCATAGAAGCTGTAACTCCTTTTTCCACGAGACTTTCAATACTATTTTGGCGATTCATCGGCTGAAGCGAAATTCGCTGGCACCGTGATTGAATTGTTGACAAAATGGATGGATAGGAATCCGTAAGTAAAATAGCTGTGACATTTCCTTCAGGTTCTTCAAGGAACTTCAGCAATGTATTGGCTGCTGAGGCATTCATTCTCTCCGCATGAACAATCACATATACTTTCCGTCCCTCTTCATACCCTTTTTTCGTCATTTTTATAATTAATTCAGACATTTGATCCTTTTTGATGTCCTGTCCATCAGGTCTGATCCAGACTACGTTCGGATGATTACCTGATTCTATACGTTTACACGAGTGACATGTTTCACATGGAACATTTTCTTTCGGATTCATGCATAATAGCAGTTTCGTGAAATATTGTGCAACTGCCTCTTTGCCTGCACCATTCGAACCTTCAAATAAATAGGCATGTCCAATACGCTGTCTTTTGTGAATCCTAGTTAATTTGTCGATAACTTGCTTCTGAGACTGCAATGCATGGTCGTGCAACGTCTGTGACATGCAAGCTCCTCCTTAGTTAGTAAAGATGTTGCAAAAAACCCCGTGCTACATGTGAGTGCGGCACGGGATCACGTATATAAATTGATCAGAAGGCCTTTGATTTCACCAATTTTGGCGAGTAAATCAATGGATGATTCTTCTTCATCCAACAGTGCCTCCGTCAACGCGATTAGTTTTTCATCTATTGTTTGGACCAAATTTAACCGGCGACCTTCACCGAACTGGTTCCATGTATGAGATTGTGTTAACTCAATACCTGAATCTACTGCCTCTTTCAAAAAACGTTTGATCAGCATCTTGTATTTCGCCATGTCACGTAAATTTCGAGACCTTGCGAGACGATCTCCAGCACTTGAGATATCCCCAAACAACCGGGCAATCTGTTCTCCTTGCAGACGTGATCCTTGTTTTTCTACCATTTGTCCAAACTTGGGATTACCCTGTGCATGCCGAAGAGGATCAGGCGATAATTTATCCATCCCTGTACGGTATTCACCATTGACTTTCATCAGCATTCACCTCTAAATCAAAAATGGTGGAACTGCTCAATTGGCAAGACAAATACAGTAGCTCCGCCTACTTCTACTTCAATTGGATACGGAATATATGAGTCCGCATTACCACCCATTGGTGAAACCGGTGCAACCATTTGATCCCGAGAACGGCAATTATCACGAATTAAATCTAGTGCTTTGGAGACTAACTCATCTTCCACACCCATTAGAAATGTTGTGTTACCTGCGCGAAGGAATCCACCAGTACTGGCTAATTTTGTATTCCGAAAATCACTTTTAGTCAATGCGGAAGATAATCGGTTACTATCTTGGTCCTGTACGACTGCTACAATCAGTTTCAATGTACTCTCCCCTTTTCCGATTTCTCATAAAACGTATTTCTTCTTTATTATATCATGAATTCTTATGTAAGTTGACTTCCGTACTTACAATTTGCCAAACATTTTCAATTACTTGTGCTGGTAATTGTTGTGCGTCAACTATCTGTATTCGCCCTTCATCTCGTAACATCACTTCTTGATAGCCTTTGTACACTTGCTCATGAAACTCCATTTTTTCCAAATCCAGACGATTCTGTTCACGTTCCTTATCTCTCCATATCCGGGCTAGTCCTACTTCGGGCGGCACATCGAAGAAAATGGTACAATCCGGCATATACTCTTCAATCGCGAATAAGTTGATTGCCAGTACTTCGTCGATGCCTAATTTACGTGCGAACCCTTGATATGCCAATGAACTATCAATAAAACGGTCGCATAGAACAATTTTATTCTGTTGTAGTGCAGGTATGATTTTTTCTACTAAATGTTGTCTACGTGCAGCTGCATACAACAGCGCTTCCGTCTTACCGTCCATTGTACTGTGATTTGAATCCAAGATGACTTCACGAATTTTTTCTGCAATTGGAATTCCACCCGGTTCTCGTGTCATGATTACATCTTGTCCTTGTGCCAATAAACGTTCCGCAATTGCTTGCAATACAGTCGTCTTGCCGGCCCCTTCCGGCCCTTCAAAACTAATGAATAATCCTGCCATCTTCTTATCCCCTATCTATTCCAAAACTACTTTAACTTGTTTTGTCTTTCCATTGATTGCTCCTTGAAATCTACAGCCGGACGTCAATAGATCCTGCATTTGTTTCATGTGCTCTTGACAAATACGCTCTCCCGCACATACTAGTGGAATGCCCGGTGGATACGGAATAATCGCGTCCGCTGCCACTCTTCCAGTTGCGTCTTGCATACTCACCCATTCCATATCCATCCTATGAAGCTGAGTTGCTGTGTATACTACCGTTGACGTAGAATTAATTGATGAAAAGCTGTTAAGCCGTACTGAAGCAGCTTCTTTCCCTTCTATCCACTCCATCGCTATCTTAAATTTGTCCACTAGGTCAATGCCATGTTCCGCGTCCCCCGCTTTCACTAAGGGCAGTACTAGCAACACTTGGTATAGATCGGCCAACTCGGGATAAATACCCTGTTGCTCCAATGCTTCCTGCAAGACGTATCCGGTATGACCTGTTGCGCGAATGAGCAACTTCAGTTGATCATCAGTCTCTACTACTTCGATACGCGCTATGTTGCATAGATCACGGACTACATTACTTCTGTATAGTCGAAAACTCTCATAGTCCTTTTCGTCATACGTTTCTGCATAATACCTTGCATCATCCAACGATGCCATCAATAAATAAGACGGACTGCTGGACTGTAACATCTGAAGATAATGTGCAACTCTTTCCGCTTTTACAAATTGCGAATGTATATGTAAAAAAGAGGCCATTGTCATCGCGGGTAATGTTTTATGCGCCGACTGAACGACCAGATCAGCTCCGAGTTCGAGTGCGCTTGTTGGAAATGCATCATTTACTATAAAATGTGCACCATGCGCTTCATCAACGAGAACCGGTAAACTATAGCTATGACATACTTCTATAATTTGTTCTAGATCTCTATTTATTATTCCATAATAAGTAGGTGTGGTGAGAACGACCGCTTTCACATTCGGATACTGCTTGAGTGCTTCTTTTACGGCCTTCAATGATACTGTTCCAGCTGTTTGCGTCGGATCATCCCATTCTGGAGATAGAAAAACCGGAATCGCACCTGTCAGTTCCAGTGCATTGAATATCGATTTATGTGCATTACGTTGCACCATTACACAGTCTCCCGGCTGAACTGTTGCATACAGCATAGCCAGGTTTCCCACAGTCGAACCATTCACCAGAAAGAAACTCCGTTCACTGCCATAAAGATTTGCCAACTTATCTTCTGCTTCCTTGATTACCTCTGCCGGTTCATGCAAGTCATCTAGTCCTGTCAGCTCCGTCAGATCATAAGCAAGTGCTTGACGCACAGCGGACGGCAAATCAGATAATGTGCCCCCTTTATGTCCCGGCACGTGGAATGAAACAGGTTTTCGGTTATGAAAATTCTGCAATGCTTGCACAAGTGGACGATCTTGATATTTCATTTAGTACGCACTCCTTTACCTTTACTCAGTATAGCAAAAAGCGACACTCCTGACTAAAGGAGTATCGCTTTCAAGTCACACCCTATTGTTTATACGCTGTTAACCTAACTTATATTTTTTATTGTCACTTTTTTTCGTGTAGTGTCAGCAACACTATGATAGAATTCTGTTATTTGTTGCCTGTACTAGTCGATCTACATAGAAATACGGAACGTGCATCCAGTTCACATCATGTTGTTGTTTACGAACTCTGACATATTCCTTCAACAGTGAACCTATCGTCTCTTCTTTGATAAATAACTGCGCATATTCATATTCTTTACTATAAACCATGGCTTCATGTAAAGAATGTGCCATTTCCAACCAGTGCTCTTGATAGGCGTAACACAAGCTTTCTAAAATTGTTGCTTCGATAAATGTCTCAATTTGCCCTTCCTGTAACGCTTCAATTTTCACATGTACTACTTTCTTTAACGCTTCCCCCCATTGGCCTTTTTGCAACAGTAGTCTTACATCTACGAGTGTGACAAATGGATGTTGAAGATTATCCACGAAATCCTCCTTCAATTTCAAATAGGAGATTTCTGCTTCTTCTAGACAACTTTGCTTCAAGTAAATAAATGCTTCAAATGCATATAAAAAGTCTTTCCAGTAGCTATCTTCTGTATAAAACAGGGCACTCTGCAACGTTCCATGCGCATTTTCCATTTCGCCATTTGCCATATGTAGCTTACAACTCAATACATACATAGGAATTAGCAGACCTGGATCTTGGAAGTGATGGGCTGACAGAAGTGCTTCTACTTGGTGTTCTCTAGATTCTTTCATCAAGCCTTTCATGTACAATGTTTCCGCTTGAATTCCGTGATAGTAACCGATTATAGAAAGTTTATTTGCTTGGCAAGATTGCTTTTCCAATAGGTATTTCTGGTGTTCAGGGGTTGCTGACATTTTACGTGAACCTAATGGTGTACGTGATAACGTAGGCTCGGTTTTATTGAACTGAAGTGGCAGTAAATATAGCTTAGAGCGTTTTTCTACGTTAAAATCAAATCCTTTTTGCAGCCACTCCCCTACTTCTGTCACACCGCCCATTCGGATGATCGTAATGTAGGACTTGATTAAGAAATAGTCGTAGGGAGCGGATGGGCTTCTACTGGTAAAAGCATTCCATTCTTTTCGATTCTCTTGTGTTGTCATTTTACTTGTGACAAGATCCGCTGCATCTATTTGGTGCTCGGAAAGAAGAGAAAAAGCATACAGTAACTGAAGATCCAAAGCTAATGGAATATGAGCTTCCTCAAATTCACGGCACCAAGATATGAAGGTAGAGGTTTCTCGACTTTTGATAATGTCCACGCCGTGATTCATCATCCAAGTACTAGCAAGTGGATACGCCTTTCCTATTAATGCGTGTGTGATTGCACGTACAATATCACCTTGCTGGAAGTATACACCTGCTGCTTTTTTATGAAGCTCTAATACAAACTCCTTTGAGTAGGTTTGTTGCAACTTTTGCTGTAAGGCTATAGAAAAAAGGGGATGATAACGATAACATGCGTTTTTTTGCGTGTCCATTTCTATGAAGAAGCCTTTTTCCTCTAAATTCTTTAAATGGACCAGACTTTCATTATTCCCGAGTAATGCGTCGCATATTCTTTGATCCATTGTATACAAGATGGATGTTGTTAAAAGGAAATGCTGTGCCGAGCTTGAAAATTCACCCCATAGATCATTCATTAACACATTCATAGTGTACCTTCCAGAATGCTGCAGATCATACGTATTTTGTGACTGCACAACATTTCGTAGTGCCGCAGGCCAACCTTCTGTCTGCACGAATTCTTGCCATACTAATTGTTGCTGTTCGGGTTGGTTTTTCAAATATTTTTTCATATCTACGACCGTAAAACGCAGTTGCTGCATTTTCACTTCAGTAACAGTGAATAAGGATTGCCAGAGTGCAAGTGTAAAAGGAGGGAGGTGGCGACTAGCAAAGCATATCTTCAAGGATTCGGGTAAATCCATTACAAAATACTGAATCATTTCCAACAGTTCTGGAGCAGTAATATGATGAAAATCGTCAATAATTAATCGAACCCGCTTTGTCATTACACTACCTAGTTCTTTGTAGAAATTCCACATCGTGTTCAATTCGTTGCGGTCTGCATTGACAAGTTTTAGCTGTAATTTTTCTTGCGGAAGCAAATTGCACGCCGAGTAGACTGTATAGATGATATATCGGAAAAATTGGTCTGCATCATTATCAGTTTCATCGACTGTCAACCATGCGACGTTTTCATTCAAATTACCTGACCAACTAGTCAAAAATGTTGTCTTTCCATAACCTGTTGGAGCAGTAATGAACAGTACTTTTGATTGCACTGCTTCATGTTGGACGGCAATCATATTCTCTCCGCTAATCCACTCATCACGTACGGTAGGTTTTCGTAATTTTGAGGCTAGTAATGTGGTCATGACCGTCACCTCCTAATCAATAGTAGTATATTTTGTTCTACTGCCAATCCTTGACTTGCAGTATTGCTTGAGTCCGTGAGCTAACATTGAGTTTTTTATAGACTTTCGATAAGTACACTCTAACGGTTCCTTCCGAAAGAAAAAGCTGTTCCGCAATCTCTCTGTTGGATGAGCCGGTTGCGAGTGCCTTAATCAACTCTTCCTCGCGGGGAGTTAAATTGGGTTTACTACTTTGATGAGCAGCCGCACGATGAGTGATATGATCCGTCCGTAACGACTGTGCAAAGACAAGCGGAACTGTCTTCCAATGCGGTTGTTCAAAGTTCATTCGACTTTTTATATAACTCATTAGCACTGGATTCAATGCTTTTTCGTCCAAAAACATGCGTTTAAAGCCCAACTTTACCGCTAATTCCAATGCTTCATGAAGTATATCGATTGCCAGCCTTTTTTTGTTGTTATTCCACATACAGATGGACCGCAATATCTTTGCCTCGATAGTAGTTGCTATATGCAATGCTTCTTTTGCTTCTTGCGTAACTTGATCAATACAATAAAGGGCTTTTCGCGTATTGCCTTTGGCCATATGCAGTCGCGCTTGCACAAGCACCCTGAACTCCATATCAAATTTCGCTTGCCGATGTGTTAAATTATATGATCTGTTCAATTCAATCTCTGCCCGATCGAAGGATCCTTCACGAATATAGCCTAGTGCTTTCATTATAATTAAAATACATTGCCAGTTAGTATTAACCGTTGATTCCATCGCGTGGTTTAATATGGCCTGAGCTTTAACGAACTGCTGATTAGCCATATACATTTTAGCCTGTAGAATGTACATGGGTATAGACAAGCCTGCATCACTATGACGATCAGTATATTCCATAGCCTTTTTCATATAATGTGTGGATTCGGATAATAGATTCATTTCATAGAAGGCTTCCGCTTGTAGACCCTGACTGTATCCTGCCAAATTATGAGCAAGGAATTTATCAGTACGTAAGACGTCATTCAATGTAGACAGTCGTTTGATAGAGTGTAGTCCACCTCTATTGCCTAAACTAGTTCTTAGCAATTGAGATTGAAAGTGGTTATACGTCATCGATACGTTTTTCCATCGCGAATCAGCGGAAAATGAATGATTGGTAATTCTCCCTTGCAAACCTAAGTCTTTTTTCTCTGTCGGACCACCCCGTGTAAACAACATAAACACTTTTACAATGTCTAAAATTAGTGTGGCATCTTCTAACGGGTCTTCCTTTTTCCAACCTGTTTTTTGATCCCTACGGTCAAGCTCTCGAATAATCAATCCCGCTTTTTCCATTTCAAACTGAATGGCTAGATTGAACGCATATACTGCAAGCGTCTCCGCATGGAGTTCGAAAGAGCTTTTACGTAGTATCAACATCCATCGCATGAATGTCTCGGTCTGTTTGGATAAAATGATGTTTACCAGATTCTCTTTAATCCAACGATCAGCTACATCAAATAACTCCCCTTTAATCGCCAACTCAATTCCTGTTGCATAATCGCCTTGTCCATAGCGGATATGTGCTGCTTTAACATAAACCTCATTTATACAGTCATTCGAAAAATGTCGACGTCTTTCATTCTGTAAGGCAATTGAAAATAGACTATGGTATGTGTACGTCAGTTGACTGTCTGTTAACTGATTAAGAAACAAACCTCTCTTTTCTATTTCTCTCAAGACTTCTTCACTATCATTACGATTCAATAACTGATTACAACTTTCGGGTGTTACATATTGTAATACCGATGTACGCATGAGAAAGTCTTGCATGAAGGGAGTGAGACTGCACAATACTTCATACAATAAGTAATTTGCTACGACAGGTGATAGGACGGAAGATCCCTCCACATTCCATTGGGGATCTTCTGATGATCCGATGAGACTTATCAATTGAATACCTAAAGGCCAACCTTCTGTAATACGTAATACTTGCTCGTAGAAAAATATTGAATATCTCGATAGTGAAGAACGCTTGTCGTAAAACTCTCGGATTTCATTCAATTGGAATTGCAGTTGTTGGATACCGATTTCGTACACCCAGCCCTTTGTCCGCCACTTGGAAACGGATAACGGCACTTCATTTCGGCTTGTTATGAGAACCTTTATATGACGCAATAAAGAATCGATGAATTGGTTCATCATGTTATGAATGACAGGATTCGTAATCATATGATAATCATCTAGAATCAGTGTAACTCTTCTTCGTTGAGCATTTAGTTCATTCAACAGCATATCGACAATCATGTAATAGGGCGGACTTGTTTTGATGAAAGACAATAACTTTTCTGCATGAATCATATTGCCGCTTTTCTCTAATGACGTAATCACATAGGTCCAAAAACGAATGGGGTCGTTATCCATTTCGTCTAATGTGAGCCAAGCCGTCGAATCTGCTAGTTGGGAGAATGATTTACTTAGCAACATGGTCTTTCCATATCCCTCCGGAGCCCGAACAATAGTAAGTCGCACCGACTTTGAGTGAATAGGAATTTCTATATCTTTTCTACTGATTACTTCTTCGTTTGCTATAGGCATTTTAATCTTTTCATCAGCTATATATACTTTCACAAATCTTCACTCCCTTCGATTGCATTACGACTCCCACTAGAACTCAACTATACGTACTAGTTTTACGCACCTTTACGAAATGTCAGTGTTGAAAAATATTTCGCCAATTGGCTTATTGAGCACATCCGATATTTTCTTCATGGTCTTAGCACTTGGATAGTAAGCACCATTCTCTATTTTGGATAAAGCTGTACGGCCGATGCCCACCCGCTCAGCCAATTCAGCTTGCGTCAGGTTCATTTGTTTCCTGAGTTCTTTTATATGATTGGCAAACATCTCGTTTTCTCCTTTCACTTTCGCTTTATAATTGACTGCGTTATTTAGGAATTTCAATGTGGAGTCTTCCATTCCACCCATTCGCCATAGGGAAACTCTCATTTGTCCCTCTTCAGCCGCAACTTTCATCCATTGATACAAGGTTTGCTGATCTCCGTACCAAACTGTGTACGTATCACCGTGTTCATCTTGATAATCAAAGTACATACCGCCACTAGATGGATCTCGTATGGGCTTCACCTCACTTTTTCTAGCAAGTTCTTCTGCCTCTTTTTCAGTGAGGGTTTTCGTTTCATCCTTTCCATGTTGCCAACTAAAACCGCCAGCCGACAATGCGATAACTGGTTGCCCAGGAAGGGTATTCATTTTACTTACTACTTTGCGGATGAATTCATCGTCTGCTTTTGGCCCTGGACCTGAATGGCCGCCAAATAAGTTATAGGCCATCATGACGTAGACTGGCCCTAGAGGAAAATTGTATTGTTCGACGTCTAAGTTGGGTTCCAATACAATACGCAATGGCTTTCCTTGTGCAAACAGAACATCATATAATTCTTTATAAAATTGAAGCAAGTTTGGCAGATCTTCCCCATCTACATTTTCATAATCTAGTTCTAACCCTTCAAATTGATAGGCGTTGATGTATTCCAAAATATTATCAATATGCCGTTTACGACTTTCCGGCGTTTCTACCAAGCGTCCAATTAGTTCGGAGTCTTTGTGAACGACCGTTCCATCAGGCAGAAACTGATCATTAACAATGGTTAAATCGAGTGGGATATTACGTTCCTTTGATAGTATTTTCATAGCACCAATGGCATCGTCCATTTTGTCCCGTAAATATATGTGATCCTCCCCGTCAAAATAGGCTGCAAAAACCTGTGCCCTATCTAGACCTTGAACTTGTCGGAGGTCTCCCACTCCACTTTGCCACTGCCACTCAGTCACCCAAGCCGAAAGTTCCAATTCATCTAGAATGGATAATTCTACGGTTTGCTGTTTTTTATCCTGACATCCACAAAAAAAGAGGCAGGAAATCATCATGAATAGTATTTTTTTATTAGTAAGCATTGAAATCCCGCCTTTTCAACTGATGCCGGTTATTAGAAGTTATCGACTACCCAGTTCATTGCTGACTTGATAGAACCAACAAATGTATACATCAGTTGCTGTGGCTTTTGTATTTCATTTGTGAACAAGGTCGTCTGCTCAACACCACTGTCCGCTAATGAAGCAATCGTCACTTCACTGAACTGTGCATCATGAATTGGATCATTGAAGTCTCCCGGTACCCAGGTAGAACCCAGTGCTAGCTTTCCAGCTTGAATGTCTTGATTGACTTCTAGATTACTTACAATTTTTTTGTTATTTAACCTGATGTTTAATGTATTATTCTGAAGTTTGATGTCTATGCTTTTTTCATTAGGCAGTCCTTCACTCCGTGCTTTATCTTCTTTTCGTGAAGTGGGGTTTTCATTATTTGTTGTTTGGACGATTTCAACTTTTGGTATGGACTTTTTTACAAGTAGTTCTTTCAATTGTCCCTCTACCTTTTCCTCGATTACTAAATAATCATTTTCAACTGTAATTTTCACGTAAGAGTCGCCATTATCGCTATGTCGTAAGAAAATGGATTGTTGGCCCTCGATACTCCCCCCCACTTTTCCTGTAAACTGTATATCCTTTGCGGTATTCTCCTTCAGTACCAGTTTTCCAGCCTTTCTTGATTTTGAAGTAAGGGTGATTAGACTATCACGAAATTCCGCTGCGCTTTCAATTGCTTTCCATTGGTTGGCTTGTTTTTCGTTACCCTTTACGAAATCTACTTTTTGAATTGTATCATTTTGTATTTTCATGAGTAAATGATTCGTAGACCAAGATGGTTTTGGCTGAACGCGGGTTAGGTTATATAATTCTCTTCCTTTAGTGTTAAGTGCATTTCCTTCTTGATTAAAGTGCATGTCAAATGTTTTTCTAATCTCTTTGTCATTGACGTCTGTAACCAATTTGTTTGCTGTATTATACAAACCATTTGCATGCATAATCATGTAGACCCCAGGAATAGCACCCAATTTTTCTTGATAGATTTTGCGCATCGCTTTGTAATCATTTGTGATGCGCTTCTCCATCTCCAATCGATTCTCACTTGGAATCAAATATTGATCGCGGATGAAGTCCATCGAAAAGTGATTGTACGATTCGATTTTATCTTTACTTAGCACTTCTTCATCATCACGAATATTCAAGAATGTGCCTTCCTTATTAAAGATATTGATGTATGTTAAGCGGTTACCGTTACTACCTAATTCCCAAAACCCACTTTTTTGCATTTGCTTTAGGTGTGAAGGTTGAAGAAAACGTTTATCGTTCTCATCTAACTTGTTGGCGAAAGAGAGCAATGTCGCTTTGTAGTTATACTTCTTCAACAGTGGATTGACGTAAACGCTCGTGTCTGTACGTCCATCTTCAAATGCAAGAAATAATGCTTTCTCAGGTAATGGTTTCTTGTTTTTGTAGAAATTCAGAATATCTTGTTGAGAGATCGTCTCATATCCTTGTTCTCTCAACGCTTCCAACTGCCGTTGCAATTGCTTTTTTGCAAACAGAGAATCTGATCCACCCCTTGATACACCTGGATATGAAAGGGCTATAAAACCTTGCCTGTTCTTCCACTTTTCATTATTCAATGCATCATAACGATTCATTTCAACAAACGCTTGGAACACAAGAAATACAATGACCAATAAAATACCTAATTGAAGAATTGATCGTCTGACTTTCCGTCGGTTTTTCTTTTCATAATCTAATATTTCATCACTTTTTCGTTTCATACGTCATTCTCCTTATCTACAAACTCATATAGTTATGATTTAATAGTTAGAGGATCTTTTTTCAACTTCTTGCCCAACTTCTTATCGCGCGCTTCAATATCTTGTGGCGTATCGCGTGTTCCCCAAGTAGATTTCCAGAATGTCACCCATGCAATAGGCATCTGCCATAATAGAACGGCTTCATACATCAAAACGAAGACAAATCCGAAGACCCACAGACTACTTTTCTTAAAGAACAAGTAGGCGGCACTCATCATGAAGGCCATGAGAAATAGTCCCAGCAAGAAGGTGGTGGGGAATATACCGTAAAACAGCGGCACATAGAGTAAGTTGTACAATACGACGACTGGTGCAGCAATTGGTACAATCAGTCCTACGTAAAAGAACAAAGCCATAAATACTTCTTTCCTCCAAATAAATGTTCCTGCTCGTAGTGATTCACGTAACCAAGAGCGTTTCCAGCGCATTTGTTGCTTTAAAAACACGCCAAATTTATCTGGGACAACTGTTGAACAGATGGCCCTATCTTGGTATGCGGTGCGGTGTGTTTGTAAAATATAGTTGGTCATACTGCGATCGTCCCCGAAAGTCGCTGGATGACCTAAGAAAGTTTGATTAAGCCAATCCTCTTGGTGGTCGAGAATCAGAGACTTTCTATAACAAGATAATGGACCCGATAAACAAGTGACACAATCGAAGTAAGATTCTGCTGCTTTCATGACACGAAAAGCGATATAGTAACGGACAACTTGTAATTTTGTAATACTATTTACATATTTATTTTCCACATCTGTGCGTCCTGCAACGCCACCCATTTTAGGATCTTGAAATGGTTGGACTAAATTCAGAATGGCATTTGGTTCTAAGAAACTATCTGAATCGACAAAAACAACAAGATCATGTTTGGCCATTGCCACGCCATCTACTAATGCTTTGCGTTTCCCGCCGTTTTGCGACATTACGTATACTTGTAAACGTTCTTTGATTTTGTATACTTCATCTTCTTGTTCTAACCTTTCTACTGCTTTCCAGATATTTTCGACTGTGAGATCTGTAGACTGGTCATCTACGACGATTACCTCCAACTTATCGATTGGATAGTTTTGATTCAGGCAACCATATATCGTTTTATGAATCCACTCTTCTTCATTAAAAACCGGAATAATAATGGAGACACCTGGACGATAATTAGAATTGATTGGTACATTCCTATAGAAAGCTCCAAATATATATCGAGTGAGCAAAAATGTAGCTGCAATCAAACTATAGAAGTAAATAAACTTATTAAATTTAAAATAGACTAGACTTTCAATGCGCATCAATACAATAAAGAATGCAACAAGTAAGAGACTGGCAAGGGTGAAGGTTGTGATAAACTTCCACTTCGTTCTCCGGAAGTAGAAATCTAGTGACTCGACGAATGTAAAGACCATCTTCCAAGTGATTTCGTCATTTGGCATTTTCACTTCCTGCCAACTAACTGTTCCACGGATCCTCACTGTCGACTCGTATCCTTCTTCCATCGTTCCTTTAGGAATTTTAAAACGTAGGTTTACTACATCGCCGGCTTTCAGTGAATTCATAGATGGGTCGAAGTCGACAAGTAGGTCTGTCTTGGATAATTCAATCGCTTTTGTTTTCATTTTTTTACCAACATTTTTATTTTTCATTGTGATAGTAAAATTACATGAGTAGGAATTCTTCAACAGGCGATTTGTTTCGACCATTTTACCTTCGTCATCTCTTTGCAGTATTGGGACGTTTGGAAGAAGGGTCGATTCACTAGTGTGTCTAATTACTGTTTTAGCATTTGATTTTTCTTTCACCATAATTCCACACCTTTCTCATAGACTCCAATACCGGATATTCTGATCTTCAAATTCTTTTTTCTCGTAGATTCCTTTAACATCCACCAGTAGTTGAGTAGTATCCGTTTCGAACATTTGCTGGAAGTCCTCCAACGTGAGTCCTCTATATGCTTCATGTGGCACTGCTACAATGACTGCATGCAATCCTTTGAATTCCTCTGTGGAGACAAGCGTGATACCACACTCTTCTTTAACGGCTTTGGGATCCGCCAATGCATCTGCGACAATTGGCTCGATTCCGTACTCTTTTAATTCGTTGATAATATCGAGTACTTTTGTGTTACGAAAGTCAGGACAATCTTCTTTAAAAGTAAGACCTAATACACCTACTTTGATATTGTTCAGATTCACTTTCTGCTGTACAAGGATCTTAAGGATTTGCTGGGAAATATATGCCGCCATCGAATCATTGATATGGCGACCCGCAAGTAATATTTTAGATCGGTATCCGCAATCTTCTGCTTTAAACGTTAAATAGTAGGGATCGATCCCTATACAGTGACCACCTACTAATCCCGGAGAAAAGGGTAGGAAGTTCCACTTTGTTTTTGCTGCACGCAATACCGCTTGTGTGTCAATTTTCATTTGATTGAACAACATGGAGAGTTCATTCATGAATGCGATGTTAATATCCCGCTGCGCATTCTCGATAACCTTTGCCGCTTCTGCTACCTTTATGCATTCCGCTCGGTATACACCAGCTTCGATAATCATTTCATAGACACTTGCGATAGTATTTAGTGTTTCCTCATCACTGCCAGAAACAATTTTTACAATGTTCTCTAGTCGGTGGACTTGATCACCTGGATTAATACGCTCTGGCGAATAACCTACTGTAAAGTCCGTACCGAATTTCAGGTTAGATGCTGCCTCTAGTTCAAGAATGCACACTTCCTCTGTAACTCCGGGATATACAGTTGACTCATAGACTACGACTGACCCCTTCTTCATATTTCGACCTACCACTTGGCTGGCCAACTGAAGGGCTTTCAAGTCGGGAAGGTTTCCAGACTGAATAGGTGTTGGGACGGCGACAATGAAAAACTTTGCGTCCTGCAAATCCGTTTCATTTGATGTAAAGAGCATACTCGTATTGCGGACTCGTTCATCCCCAACATCACCTGTTACGTCAATACCAGCAAATAACTGATCAATCTTTTTTTCACTAACATCAAAGCCAATGACATCAGCTACTTCAGAAAAAGCTATAGCTACCGGTAGTCCGACGTAACCTAATCCAACTACTGCAATCTTTTCTTGTCTATACATGATTCGCTCGTATAATGAATTCACCATTCATACCACCTCTGTCATTTAGTTATTCTTCATTCGCATTAACTCCGTCATATGTTTAAATGTGTAGCCTTCTTCGCGTAATGTATGGATAACTTTGGGGAGGGCTTCGATAGTGTGCGTGCCGTCTAGGATGTGAAGTACAATGACACTTCCATCTCCGCGTTTGTTGATGATACGTTTAACGATTTCATCGGCATCATTTTCTATATCCCAGTCAAATGGCGTGATATCGTACAATGCAATGCTTTTGTAACCTGTTGCCATAACTATTTTTGCTGTCTTTTCATCTATTTCACCTGTAGCTGGACGGAATAGCATGGTCGGTTTTGCTTGAATCGCTTCAGTAATGACTTTATGCGCTTTAACTAAATCCTCTTGCAGTTCTTCAGGTGTGATTTTTGTCACTACTTCATGACCGTATGAGTGACTAGCCACTTCATGACCTTGCTCATAAATTGCTCTAGCTAAGTTTGGATTTTTCTCTACCCCTTTACCAATCAAGAAGAATGTGGAGGGAACTTTCTCATCTTTCAAGATCTCAAGAATCTTTGTTACTGTGTAATCGCTTGCCCAGTCATCAAATGTCAGTGCGATCACTTTTTCTTCTGTAGGTGCATCGTAAAAGATATTTGGTTTAATATCTCTATAGTTTGGATTGATTTTAATTCGATCATAGCCGGCTATTTGTTCGAATGGTTTACGCTTGGTACCTTTATTAACTAGTTCATTTAACGGGATTAATTTATAACCTGTATTTTCAACAGCCTTCGCGATATACGGAATGGCTCCAATCACCTCGGGATTAATATCCGTATGCATGGAGATAATTGATCCACGCGTTATATACCTTTCAATATATTTGCCGATTGTCTTAGCTCCTTGCATATCCCCTTCACGTGGGTTGATTGTGTAATTAATAACGGCATCCATACCAAGTTGTGCAGTAACGGCTTGAAGATCCTCATTGTATTCACCAGATCGTGTTCTGACATAACGGGGCGTTATACCAGTTTCTTTTCGAATTACTTCATTGCTGAGTTTGACTTCTTTATACAATTCCTCATAACTCATATTCTGAAGATCCAATTGATTTAGTGTGTTGTTTTCTATTTCATGACCGCGATCCAAAATCATTTTGGCAATTTCGGGCTCTTCTGCTACTCGAATACCTGGTAAAAAGAATGTAGCTGGAATATTGTTTTCCTCTAGTGCATCCAAAAGCTCCACCATTGTCTTTTTGTCAGCCATTCCATTAAACGTAAGGGATAACTCCTTCCTAGTAGTCCATACATAAGAAAGAACTTCACTTTTCCCTTCCACGTATGGTGCGACCTTTTCACTAGCTAGAGCAACGGCTGCTGAATCACCACTCTTTTTACTTCCAAACAATGGAGAACATCCACCTACTACCAATAAAGAACTTAGAAGTAATAAAAGAGAGGTAGATTTCAATTTGTTAAGATTATGAGATTCCCGATATTCATAACGCATTCTCAACACCTACACTTTCCGTATCATCATAATTTTTATACTTTTATGCGTAATTCTTGAAAACAAACACATTCCTTGTATGTGTATTCTGATCAACCAATGTTAATAGAGAATTTAGAGCAGCTGTTATGCTAATTTATTAGTACATTTTCATTACTTAACAACTTTTACACTATCTTTTTATCGTAATAATGTAGTTTATGTCTTTCACCACTGGCGCTGTTGGTAGTAAGTAGAAAACCTTGTAAATACGGATAAAAGTCAGGGCAGACATTTGCATATTACAAGAGCGTTTTCAATTATAATCAAGTTATTTACCACCTCCTTTTTACCATTAACTTTCGTGTTGTTTTTCTAAACAAATAGGTTAAAAAAACCATTTGTTTAGCCTTACAACACATGTTAAATTGATTTGTTCTTTTTGTCAACACATTTATTAGTTAATTCTGCCAATTACTTTTGGAATACCACGGACATCTATTTTTAGTCCTAGTTTATTCTCAATGCACTGAACATTACACTAAAGGTTATTAAACTTGGGGATATGGAGGATAGTAGTATTTTAAAAATGTTGTAAGAGCAATAGAATATATAACTTTGTCCTCAAATTCCCTCTACTAGTAATATAGACTTTCAAATTAAATTAATGAAATGCTTTATGATTTTTCATTTAAAGTCTTTCTACCTAAAAGTGTTAGGTAAGTATTTCCTGCTTTTTATAAGTAAATAGGTTATGATAGAAGTAGATACTTTGCAATAATAGTCATCAAGTAGTTAAGGAGGGAATCTGTTTGAACAAATTTGGAAGTCACCTACGAAAATTACGTGAACAAAGACAAATGACTTTACGTTATTTAGCCGACCTAGCTAATCTAAGCTACTCCTTTATCGCTTCATTGGAAAAAGGTAGATACAACCCTTCTCGTGAAACGATTTGTGCACTAGCAGCTGCCTTGGAGGCAGATAAAAATGAGTTACTAATATTGGCAGGTTACCTACCGAATGAAACAGTAGATCAAGCCATTTCATCTTCAAAAAGTGATGAGCTGTCTAAAGATATTGAACTAGAGAAGTTATTGCAAAAACCAGTGTCCTTTAATGGTATAAAGTTATCCAACGATGATAAAAATGCTTTGTTGGCATTCATGCAAACTATGTATAATTTTAAAAATTAATCCATTTTCCCATCTTTAATTTTCCGACAATACTCAATAGTATTTTATAGCATTTTATTATATAATAACTGTACAATGATTCTTCTATTCGCAAGTATAATTCCAGTCTTATCTTTGAAGCCTAGTCTGAAATACTTGCTGAATAAACAATCATTTACTCTTCTTTTCCTGTCGCTCAAGTCTTCATTCCATTTGTTTAGGAGATGAGCAGTATGCCGGCTTATATGGTCAATGAGTATTACGTTTTTACGTCGTACGAGGAAATGTCTTCGCTTATTCATGATATTATCCACTATTCTCTTTTGCCTCCACAACAGGATCGCCATTCATTTTCTATTCTAACTGGTTATCTGGACACAACTACACTTAAATTCAAGTCAGACAATGGACTATCCATTGCATTACGCTATGAAAGCGAAGACGATATTTACTACCCCGTATGATTAGTTAGCCAGCTTCAATCATCTCGAATAGAAACATTCGCTGTCTAATCCATGGGCTTTCCGACATGGATTTTTTTATCGTCTCGCTACGGGGAATGATTGATTGGTGCTTGGTTCGCAAGGTTTATAGTGGGTAAGTGGCAAGGCGATAGTGTGCCTGGTGTGCTTCATTGAGCGGATAAGCGGGATAGACCGCTTAGGGATGTTTCATTGAGCGGTTAGGCAGGGTGATAGAGCGCTTAGCGCGACTCATTGAGCAGATAAGCGGGATAGACCGCTTGGGATGTTTCATTGAGCGGTTAGGCAGGGTGATAGAGCGCTTAGCGCGACTCATTGAGCAGATAAGCGAGACAATAGAGCGCATACCATGCCTCATTGAGCGAGTAAGCGAGACGATAGAGCGCTTAACATGATTTATTGAGCAACTAACTAAAATCTACAATCACTCAACTCTAAATTTAGCTCATATACATAATTAAACACAAAAAAGCCACTCCCCA
>NZ_PDYQ01000010.1:0-26816 GCF_002743135.1 Sporosarcina sp. P18a
GGCCCCATGTATGTCCAAATAATGCCACTTACTTCTCTTGTCGGATAGCTTTTTAATTGAACGGATTCCCTAAACTTCCCATCCGTTGGCTCTGACGGAATCTCCGTGCACTCCCCGTCTGTATTGAACTTCCAGCCATGATACATACACCTTAGGCCACAGTCGTCGTTAATTCCATAATAAAGTGAAGTCCCACGGTGCGGACAGCGCTCATCAACTAGACCCACTTTTCCTTCCGTATCGCGAAATGCGACCAGGTCCTCCCCCAATAATTTAACGCGTTGCGGCTTCCCATCACTAATCAACTCTTCTGTTTGAAGGGCCGGAATCCAATATCTCCTAAACACATCGCCCATCGGTGTGCCTGCATCGGTCTGAGTCAGTAACTGATTATCTTCTGGTGTTAACATAACTATAAATCCCCCTTATTTTTTGACATTCTATATTTACTATTATGCCAATTCTGCTTGCATAACCCGTTCGATTTTCCCACGGAAGAAGAGTAAAGGCTCAGCTTGGTCATCGTAGGTAGTGTCTTTCACTTGACCTGTCACAATATAATGATCTCCACCTTCAATAACCTCTGCTACATCACATTCAATCGTAGCCAAATTTCCATTCAATAAAGGAACATTGTCTGTGGATAATGTATAGGATGCGCCAGCAAACTTATCCTCAGTTCTTTTTGCAAAACGCCAGCAATCTTCTTCCTGTTCTTTTTGAAGAATGTTAATTGCGAATGGTATACCTTTCTTTAGTGTTTTCAAACTACCTGATTTCTTATCGATACAAACCAACACTAGTGGTGGATCTAATGATACAGATGAAAATGCATTTGCCGTTAATCCAATTTGCTCACCTTCATCTGTAGTCGTTGTTATTACTGTCACTCCCGTTGCAAAATGTCCAAGTGTATTTCTAAATTCTCGTGGATCCATAATTATTCCTCCTTTAATTTAAATAGGTTTTATCTTTCCAAGTAACAAGTAAATTTGAAGTGCCATTTGAATTTCGAAACGACTATTAGAATTTGAAAGTTCAATTGAAAGTAATTCCTCAATCTTTAGTATTCTATATCTCATACCACTAATTGAAATAGACATCACACGTGCTGTTTTATGCAAATTAAATTCATTTTGCGTGTAGTAAAATAGTGTTTCTAATAGCTCCGAATTCTTTTTTCTATCATAATTAAGTATTTCTTGTAACTTTCCATTTGCAAATGACTCTAATTCTTCTGGTTCTCTTGCATTTAAGAATAACGTTAAGTTGCCTAATTCACTTGATAAAATTACTCCTGACTCCCGCGAGCGAAACTTTGCTAGTTCTACAGCTTTCTTAGCTTCCTTCGATCTACTATTAAAATCAGTGAGGTTTTCAGTTGTATCACTTATTCCGATACAAATTTGTTTGTCTTGATCATCGAATTCTTTTAGTAATCGTTCACCAAAATCTTGTATGGTCGTTTTTTCATCATATAGAAATTGTTTAGGCACAATTGTTTGTATAGCATTTAGTTTAGTTAGGACTGGGGTATTATAACGGTATTTATTTTCACCTTGAAATAAGTTTGTCAGTTGTCTTCTAATTTTCAAAAAATCATAATTTGTATTAATATCTTCCTTTATTGTCCGATCATTTATTTCAATGTAAATAATGTAATGGGGTTGTTTTAGATCATAACCGAGATAAGAAAACCGATTATAAATTTCCATAACATCTGCACTTTTCTCATTAAGTAATTGCTCAAGCAGTTCACCCTTGAGTCTTTGTTCTGTTTCAATAGCAACACGTTGGTTTTGCATATACAAAGCAACCACTACAGCCACTCGTTCTAGTAAATCTTTATGATAACTATCACTTTTCTGATTTAAAGCTATTGTAATAAATCCATAAACTTCATTTTCAAGCAAGATTGGTGTTGTTAATAACTTAAATGTTTTATCTTTAAGATCCGTTTCAACAAATTCTGGTATGTTTTCATTACTCTTGTTCCAGAAATTACTTGCTGACATATTTCTCTCCATACCGGGATTATCTCCATATTTACCAATTACTTCATAATTCATATTTTCAATTATGACTTCACAATGTAAGCTTTTCCCTAGTAGTTCGGCAAATTCTTTAAATCCGCCTCCTTGAAGCATTACTTTTGTTAAATTACGACTTAAGGAGTAACCCGTTTCAAGTCTTTCCTTCTGGCGTTCAATTTGCTGATACATCTGATCAAGTTCCCCAGACATATCTTCATCTTCATAGTAGAGTAGCTCTTCAGAGATTTCATCTCCCCATTCTTCTACTGTTTTTCCGGTATAGCTACAGTGATCATCACCTTTTCCTTTACATTTTATTTCTTTAAAGACTATTTGCTTTCCTAAACATTCGCTTGTATAACCACTTGCGTAACCAATTAGGAAGTAGCAAATGGGTTCCACATGCATCGGAAAGTATTCTAAGTGTTGTTTGACTTCTGAGGAATCAATCCAGTATCCAGAAACATTGAATTGTCCATTCTCCATATCCACATTGAAATCTTCAGGATAAGAAAAAGACCGGCCTGTTAAATTATGCATTTTAGAACCCGCAAGCAGCCATTCAAGATCATCATTCCACTTAATCTTTTCTTTCAAAATGCGTGCTTCATGCATCCCGGATCGGTAAGCATATCTTAAAATAAATCTTTTAGCTCTTTGAATTCCTAGCGCATTAATTAAATCTGTTCGTAGCACTGCCCATGCATCCATACTTGTTAGTGAAAAGTTTAAGTCTTGGAGTCTTTTGCCTGGCTTTGTTGAAATAGTGAGTAAATCATTAAGTGTAAGTTCACTTGCTTTAAGCGTCATATGAATCACCTTCATAACATAGCTCAGGTAAGTGTCCTTCTGCAAAACTAGAAAGACTTTCCGTCACACCGTTTTTTCCAAATTGTAAAAAATGTTTTTTTTCATTGTAGAATCCATGTAGAAGCAAGTAGCGTAAATAGTGATCCATTACTTTACGTCGTGAAACGATATCCTTCATTCCATAATCAAAAAGCCAACTATCGATAACATTAAATATACCCCGGTTTATATAATAACTTTTTGCACACCAATCAAAAAAACGTCTGTCGGGTAAATGAAAAAGATCTTCCATATCCTCTTTTGTAGAGACAATATTCATTTCTACTGCATACATATTTGACACCCCTTTTTATTTACTATCCAAGAAACGGATCTTGCATAAGAGGTAGAGATCACTTCCTCTTATGCAAATATATTCATCTCCGTATTTCCTTCCATTACAACTATTATGTCAAATGAATGGCTATGTTTCTCTTTATGTTCTTTCTCAAACATTACCTAAATATAAAGCCGTATCACAAAAAGATTTTAATACTTCATTATATCATCTCATGATAGCGCTTTCAAAGGGTGGCAAATACTTTTAACACTGCACTTGTAAATTCAAGATACATTCGATTGACACTTTAGAACAATCATATTTCCGGGTTGAATAACTAGTTTTCTTAAATATTTTAGTATCTAAAATATTTAGTCTGAGTCCAATAAAAGATACACGATCACTGTATGATAGCTACTATTATTGTTCTTTACGCATGACAAAGTTTAAAGCAGCCTCATAATGGTCACCTTTATTTTCAAACTTCGTTAGAAGATCCAAGCGAACGCCGTCTGCCACGTCATTTTCAAGCCATTTGTCATCGTCTGGGAATACTTGAGTAATTAGCGTTTCATGACCTTCCGCTTCAAACATTAAGTGTAGATGCGCGGGACGCATTGGTTGTTTATCCGCATATTCCAGGAACTCACCTGTAGGACCGTTTGTTGGAATTGGATAAGGGGTTGGTAAAATAGTTTTCACTTCAAAGTTTCCATTTTCATCCGTATAGAAGTGACCTCTTAGATTATATTTGGGCGCAACTGAGTCAAAGGCAGAGTAAGTAGCATCTGAATCATTATGCCACATTTCAACTTTGACATTGCCAAGTGCTTCGCCATCAACATTGCTTACATTCCCTTTGAAATACAATACATCCCCTGCTTCATTAGGTCGTTGCGTCAACACAATTGGTTTTCCATCTTCTGCTTCGAGCAATGGAGTTCCTTCAATAAAATAAGGTCCTAAAAGTGATGGTTGTGTACCAGGCATCTCTGTATACATCGCACGCAACACATGTGTCTCTAAGAATACATCTGCAAATAGGGGTAGTTCTCCAGTACGCCCTAAACGATCTGCCCAGTTCACGAAGTTTGTATATTCTTCATGATTAAGTTCTGCTTCTTCCAGAAATGCTTGGATATGTTTAATGAATAAGTCAAATACTTCTACAACGCGATCATTTTTTTTAACAGCTTCTTTTTGCATAATTAAATTCCCCCCAATTAGTTGTTATACTAACATTTTCACTTAGCCTTAACAAAATACTATCTTACTGTTATAAGTCTGTGAAAAGTTAGAATATTTAATCTACACTTTCATCTTATTCCAATGTAAAAACGAAATC
Source organism: Sporosarcina sp. P18a (assembly GCF_002743135.1). Taxonomy (NCBI): domain Bacteria; kingdom Bacillati; phylum Bacillota; class Bacilli; order Caryophanales; family Caryophanaceae; genus Sporosarcina; species Sporosarcina sp. P18a. Next base: position 4,508 of record NZ_PDYQ01000010.1, read on the forward strand.
AATATACTTTTAGGACTGACTATATCCGATTATTAGATCTATTAGTACTAATTCTTGCTCTTTAATTAACGTCATCCTGTAGACATTATCAATACAGATTAATAATAGTACTAGATCAGTTTTAGGTTTCATATAGGTCAAAAAAAGATAAAAGGCAATTACTAAAAAGTATCTGCTTGAGACATACATTGTTGTTTCCATAAATACTTACTCCAAAAATGGATTGCTAACACTCTTCTATGCTGTATATTTTATTTAATTAGATAATATAAGAAAGGAACTTAATAACGGGAAGACTTCTTCACTAAGGAGTAAAAAGTAGTTAACGTGCTTATTAAAAGATACTGTTGTACGAATATCTTTTATTAATCCCCCATTTCAAAAAAAGGACGAGCGTTCCATGAATACGCTCGTCCTTCTTACCATTACGGTTATTTGCTCCAGTGCTCAGCGATGAATTCATTACGTCCTGAACGTGCACGGTTGTCTTTGTAATGTTCTTGTTCTTTTATATAATAATCTTGATGGTATTCTTCTGCCCGATAGAATGTTTCTGCGGGGCGGATAGTTGTAACGATAGGTTTTGTGAAAATACCACTTGCAGCTAGGTCAGCTTTCGATTTTTTGGCAGCTTCCCGTTGCGCCTCTGTGTAATAAAAAATAGCGGTTGTGTAAGATGAGCCGCGGTCGTGAAATTGACCTTCTGCGTCTGTCGGATCAATTTGTTGCCAGTAAACTTCAAGCAACTTCTCATATGGGAATAAGGCAGGATCAAATGTGATTTCAACGACTTCCACATGACCGGATGCACCTTTTTTCACGTCTTCATACGTTGGATTATCCAGATGTCCGCCCATATATCCTGACACGACGTCTTGGACACCTGGCCATTCTTTAAACGGTTTCACCATGCACCAGAAACATCCTCCAGCAAATGCAGCCTTTTCAAAATTCTGTTCAACCATTGACAACATCTCCTTTTTTATGAAAGCGCGTGCCCAAATCCACTTGTCTAGTAGAGGCGTACACAACCTGTTTGTGATTTAAAAGTCCTTCTTATACTATATCATTGACCGCCTATACGATGGTAGTTTCACGAGGTTACTAGTAAAGCTTTCTCCTGCATTTTTCTACTTTCTTCTTCCGGTATACGAATAAATTTTACAATAATTGCACTCACTAAGTAGAGACCACTGAAAATCCACACGACCCCTTCCGCTCCAACAAGCCCGATAAACGTTAAGGCGATCGCTGGTGCTACGAATGTTGATAAACCCGCGGAAAAATTCAACACGGACATTGCCGCGCCTTTATCTTCACCCGCCACAGAAGGTACCAATGCACCGATCGGAACGTAGCCCGCTACCAAACCACCCCAAATGAAACCGACAATGCTTGTCGCAACAATGCTACCATTTGTAATCACCGGTATATAGAACAGAAGTGGCGTGAATATTGCACATCCGACTCCACCAAACCAAATGATCGTGTTTTTCCAACCGAATTTGTCTCCAATGAAGCCGAACACTAAATTAAAGATAATATTTCCTAAGAAAAATGTTCCCCATAATTGCAGCCAAGCAGTTGTTTCAATGCCATGTTGTGCCATATGCATGGGTAGGAATACTGGGAATCCATAAACACTTAAGCTATTGATAACGCGGACAACCCCACCCGCAGCAACTCTCGGGTTTGATTTCAAAATGGTAATACCTTTCAATAATTCTTTGACTGCTTCTTTTTTGTTCGCTAGTTTTTTCTTTTCAAACTTGTCTTTATTGATAACTAAAGCTAAAACCGCACCTAGACTTACCCAGAAGATAGATGTCCACATTGTATTGATGTAACCGAGATATTGGATCGCAACACTTGAATACCACGCACCAAGAACCATCATTCCCGCACAAAATACAAACCAGAACCAACCAACAGCAGAACTCAATTTATTTTGCGGTGTCTTATAAATGACCCATGTCAAGAAAGAATAAGCAAATAACGGATAACCAAAACCTTTAATGAAATAAGTTAAAAGCATGATCGGGTAATTCATCGTAGAGAAACCGTATGTAATAAACCCTGCCGTACCGATAATATAGACGGCTAATCCGATGGCCATTGTACGTTTCGGGCCAAAAACATCTACACAGACGCCCGAAAACCAAGATGACAGTGCGATTGAGATTCCATATACTGTGAATATAGCAGCCGATTGCTGAATCGTTAATCCGCTTTCAATTAAGAATGGGCTTAACCAACCGGCTTCAATTCCATCTCCCATCATAAACAACATCACACCAAAAAAGCCCCAACCTAAGTTTTTCGTGATTCCAATTCTCTCCAACACATCAGTGCCCTCCATTCATATCCGTTTTGTAATGTCTTTACAAAACAAAAAAACTTTCTGTAAAAAACAGAAAGAGTCGTTGGTATTCATCGCTAGCGCAATATAAATATGCATTCCTCTTTCTATCTCTCAAGCTACGCTTGCTGGATTTGGCACAATTATGTTGCCGAAGTTTCATAGGGCCAGTCCCTCAACTTCTCTCGATAGAAAAATAATATGAAATTAGTAGAATATAATAAAAACAGACCTAATGAACTCACTGTACAGAATAATTAATTTTAAGTCAACCAGTTATTGAAACTTTCTAAATATACTGCCGCATTATGATATACTAATTAGCAAAATCATTTGTTTATATCAAATGTATAAGTGAGCGCTTTTCACTAAAATTAGAATAACCCGGACCCATACTTTTGGGATACGCATCCCTTTACAATAACGGAATTTCAAAATTGTTAATCACTATTTGATTTAGATACTTTAGCAATGTCAGGATTTCATATTATATTTAAATATTATTCCCGTAGAAAGGACTTGTATAATGCAATCGTATATTGATGTAGAAAATGGTATCGTCCCCTCGGTTTGTTCTCTGGATTGTCCAGACCAATGTGGACTGTTGATTCATAAAGAAGATGGTAAAATCATTAAAATTGAAGGTGATCCCGAACATCCAATCACAAAAGGAAGTATTTGCAACAAAGTTCGGCATATGGCTGAACGGATTTACGATCAAAATCGGATTACTACTCCTTTGAAACGAATCGGGGAAAAAGGCGATGGGCAATTCGTTCCAATCAGTTGGCAAGAAGCCATTACAACTATTACAAATCAGTGGAAAAAATTAATTTCTGAAGAAGGGCCAGAATCAATTCTTCCCTACAGTTTCTATGCCAATATGGGGAAACTTAGTTCTAAAGGGATGGATCGCCGTTTCTTCTACCGCCTAGGTTCGAGTCAACTGGATCGAACCATTTGTTCAGTCGCTGGTGAAGCCGGCTACAATTACACGATGGGTGGGCGTTATGGAACAGATCCAGAAGAGATGAAGGATACGAAATTATTTGTTTTTTGGGGCATCAATGCCGTCAGTACGAATATGCACCAAATTATGATTGCGCAAAAAGCGAAAAAGAGCGGCGCTAAAGTTATCGTCATTGACGTCCATAAAAACCAAACTGGGCGCATGGCTGACTGGTTCATTCCCATTCTTCCGGGAACTGACGGAGCGCTTGCACTTGGAATTATGCATATTCTTTATAAAGAAAAGCTAGTCAATCAAGCATTTTTGGAGCAGTATACAATCGGCCATGAAGCGCTCGGTGAACATGTAAAATACTACGATCCCCAAATGGTTTCCACCATCACAGGTGTGCCGGAGGAAGATATCTATGAACTAGCACGGATGTATGGGACTGTCTCCCCTTCCATGATTCGCATTGGCAATGGGTTGCAGCATCATGATAATGGCGGCATGATAGTCCGGACTATCTCTTGCTTGCCTGCATTGACAGGGCAGTGGGAATTAAAAGGCGGTGGGGCGGTTAAATCAAATTCGGACTATTTGACACATAATATCGCCGCACTAGAACGTCCTGAACTTCAGGAGAAGCCAACGCGTAAATTCAATATGAATTTGTTGGGACAAGTATTACTGGAGGAACAACAGCCGGTTCGCTCTTTGTATGTCTATAATAGCAACCCCGCTGTTGTCGCACCAGATGCCAATAAAGTACAGGAAGGCTTGGCGCGTAAGGACTTGTTTACAGTGGTTCATGATTTGTTCTTGACAGACACTGCGTTGTTTGCCGATATTGTTCTACCGGCGACATCCGCATTTGAAAACACGGACTTCTATACGTCTTTCTGGCATCACTATATTCATTTGCAAGAACCAGTTATTGAAACCTACGGGGAGAGTAAATCCAACCCTGACGTTTTCAGATTATTAGCACAAGCTATGGGCTTTGATGAGCAACCTTTCCTAGATGATGACGCTGAAATGATCAATCAGGCGTTAAGCGATTTGTCCAACCCTCATTTATCCGAAGTGTCGTATGCCGCATTAAAGGATAAACGCTATATGAAAGCGAGCGATACACGCAATCCATTGAACCATTTAAAAACACCGAGCGGAAAAATCGAATTGTATTCAGAACAAATGAAATCGGCAGGATTACCGGCTCTTCCTACGTATATTCCAATTATTCAAGATTCCGATTATCCATTACTGTATATACCTGCAATTAACCATAATTTTATGAATACCATTTTTTCGAACAATGAAAAACATCTTAAACTTGAAAAAGAACCTACCTTGTTTATGAATCAGCACGATGCGAAAGAGCGGGGAATCGAGGACAAAGCGACTGTTCGTATTTGGAACGAGCGCGGAGAATGTGAATTTATTGTCTCTGTCGGCGAACAAGTACTGCCGGGAGTTGTTGTCAGTCAAGGGATTTGGGGAAATAATTCAGATCAAAAACGCCTTGTGAACGCCTTAACGCCAGATCGAATTGCCGACATGGGCGGTGGAGCTACGTTTTTCTCAGGGCGTGTTGAAGTCGAGAATTTATAACTAGACAAAACAGCTCAGAATTCCTGCCGCATTAATGGGAGCCTCCTCTTGTCTAAAACAGGAGGCTCACCTTGTTCTTACACTGATTTAACAATGCCGGATTATTAGATGCGCATTTCATAGAATTTGACGTTTTGCCGTTTCATCGATTGGATTGTTATTGATATCATTTGTCTCCTATAATTCACAACTAGATAACCCAGGATACCTTTCAATTACTTTACACCCCGGGAAAAAATTCGACGATTGTATAAAAGCTCATATGTATCTTCATTTGCTAATCTGTCATCTAAACAGGCATTTAATTAATTAAAATAGCTTGTAAAAAATAGTTATATATTACTACCTATTTGACTATATTCAAAGTTTACGTCAGTCAAGATAGCATGCTAAAATATATTGAATTTAATTCCAAAGAGGAAGTGTGAAACTTAAGAGAAGTCCGATATTGGCTATACCATCATCACGTTACACTGTATTTGATTTAAAGAAATCAAACTAGTAAAGAGGTGTTCTAAGTTGATAGCGGAAAATAAAGAACAAACAATATTTAATCATTTAGGAATGAGAATCATAACGGACCGTGACATTGAAATTATTGCAAAAGTCGAAGAACCATTAGTCGTCGTCTTAGGCAATATGTTGAGTGACGAAGAATGTGATGAACTGATCCGACTCTCGACAGACAAGATGAAACGATCCAAAATTGGCACAGCCCATGCGGAAAGCAAGATTAGAACAAGCAGCAGTATGTTTCTAGAAGAACGGGACAACCCGATTGTTATGAAAATCGAAAAACGGATTGAAGCAGTTATGAACATTCCTATCGAACACGGCGAAAGACTCCAGATTCTTCATTATCTGCCAGGACAGCAATATAAAGCGCACCATGACTTCTTCTCAGCGGCTAGCAATGTTACCAACAATCGAATCAGCACGCTCGTCATGTACTTGAACGATGTCGAACAAGGTGGCGAAACGTTCTTCCCCCATCTAAAACTGTCGGTCGTGCCCCAAAAAGGAATGGCCGTTTATTTCGAGTATTTCTACAGCGATCCGTTGTTGAACGACTTGACGTTGCACGGCGGCGCACCGATAGAAAGCGGAGAGAAATTTGTAGCGACGCAGTGGATGAGGAAGCAGAGGGTACGGTGAGGAACTTGGTTAAAGTTGATTAGTCAGTGCCTACACAAAGAGTTTTCTCAATAATCTGAACGGATACTGTATTTATAAATTTTTCTATTGCAAAAAGCGGTCGGCTGCTATTATGAGCTGAACGCTTTTTTTGATTCAAGGTATCTATTGAATGAAACGAACGTGCAATTTTCAGCACTTCTGTTAATGAGGACACGCATTATTGTATTTTACACATGAATGCATAAAAAACGCCAACCCCTAAATGTTAGGAGTTGACGCTTTTTAATTAGGACAGCTGTCTTACATCATGCCGCACATGTAATACCCTTGAAAACATGTACAAATGGAAGTTGAAAATCCTATTCAATCAACGTTTACAATTTTTAAGGCAAAGGGATATATAAATTTACCCTTAAATATGAACAAGTATTTATACAACATAACGATTAAAACGGGCAACATTTTTCGATTCTGGGGTAAGTCCTTTTTCCGATCCCTCAACATACGATCTACGTTATGACTTATACAGATTCTTCGCTTGAATGAACTTTCCGCATAAAGGCATTCACATCTGCTGGTACTTTACCGTCTAGTAAGGAAACAATATACACTGTTAAGAAGCCAACTGGCACGGTAATGATACCTGGCACTCTAAATTGTAAAGCCTCAGGTAAAATGGATGAAAAGAAAATCATAAACATAGAAACTGCAAAACCAACAATCAGCCCCGCAATTGCCCCCTTTTCAGTAATCCCACGCCACCAAATGCCTAATACGAAAATAGGTGCAAATGTGCTTGCCCCAACTGTAAAGGCGAGCGCGACAAGATGGCCAATGGAGGCATCTTTGACGAATAAACCGAGTACTCCATAAAAAACACCAAGAAAAACAATCGCTAATTTTGCAGCAACTACTCGATTTTTCTCTGTTAATTCCTTTTTCGTGAATTTTGCATATAAATCGTGAGCAATTGCTCCTGAACTTGCAATAAATAATCCAGATAGGTTTGAAAAAACCGCGGCAAACGCACCGGCAATTACAAATCCAAGCAGCCATTTACCGCCTAAAGCTGTTGCAATAGATGGTATCACCATATTATCCCCACCGGTAATCAGGTTCTGCATGACTTCAGGACTGGCATTTCCACTTAAATAGATGGCTCTTCCGACAACGCCAAGGTAAATGGCACAGGCGAAAAATAAACTGGCGATCCCAATCGCTAATACTGCCGACTTTCGGGCAGACTTAGCATCTGGATTTGTGTAAAAACGCAGTAAAATATGCGGAAGCCCAAGTGTACCTAGTGAAAGCCCGATTAACATAGATGCAGAGTGCCAAAAGTTTGGATTGAATGCACCAGTTTTTGACCATGTTTCTCCGTTAAATACGACATCTTTTCCATCCGTCGTATATGCGCCCGTGTTCAGTACCGTACCACTAAATTCACTGATTACGGATAGAATTCTCTCGTAATGGAAACCTCCATAAATAGCGGCAGCTACCATGACGATAAAGGCTATAAAACGAATCCAAAGCTCCAACGCTTGGTTAATGGTTGTTCCCTTCATTCCACCAATTCCAACGTAGAATATCATGACAACACTTGTAAAGATGATGCCAAATTCATAGGACGTTCCAAAAAACATGCTCAAAATTTGTGCAGCGCCGAGTAACTGGGGTGCTGCATAAAATCCTGAAATAGCAAGCACTACAATTACAGCAACAATTCTAGCTCTTTTACTATGAAAACGATAAGCAACAAAGTCTGCAACTGTGAAAGCACCGAATCGGCGTAAAGGTCCCGCTATGAAAAGTGCCAAAAGCGTTAAACCAATTGTAAAGCTAAAGGTATAAAAAGCCCCATCATAACCGATCGCAAAGGTAAGTCCTGCTAGCCCTAAAAACGTTGCAGCACTTAGATAGTCCCCGCCAATCGCTGAACCATTTGTAAACCATCCGAAATTACGGCCGCCTACAAAGAAGTCACTGGCACTTTCATTTCTTTTTGATAAATACGTAATATAGACAATCGTCCCCAATAATAAGAGCGTAAAGAGGTATTTTGGATCTAATAACGCTTGCATCATAGCAACGTCTCCTCCTTACTTTCTACAAAACTTGCTTGTACACTTGATGTTGCCCCCTTTGTCTTCACTTTGCTTGTTTGTTCACTTACCATGTTCTCTTTCTTCTCCATACGGCTCATTTCTAGACTTTTTCTTTCCCATCTTTCATAAAGCTTCGTGTGTAGATAAGCAATAATAAATGCCATTGCCATCGCGACAATTGTCGTCAAAAACCAGCTGTAAGACATTCCCCCAAACATCTTTGCAAAGGCCCAATCTGGTCTAAACCAGTTGATTGCTGGAACAGAAAAAATAAATATAAAGTAAACAATTGCTAATGATAATCCAGTGGATAATTCGGTTCTAATGCTATAACTTGTTTTCTTATCCAACTTAGGTAACTTTTTTATATCAATCGTTTCGCATGGCTCGTCTGTCATGACATATTTTTTCTCTTCCAATTGTATACACCCCTTCATTTTTCAAAACTTATCAATGAACTTAGTTTGGTGCAAAACAGCATGAATACTAGCTGGTTAGTTATTTTTGTCAACAAGAAAACTCTTTGTATCAAAAGAGTTTAAAATTGTTGGATCTCTGCATCTATTTCTCTAGATGATTTTCTCGATAATGCTCGCATTCCAAAAGCTAGCATACAAACTACTTTATGATTTATCGACGCATAAAGTAATCCATTCCCCCAAAACCTTAGATACTTCTAAATCAACCCTCCCTTTGAATTCAATTCCAAAGATCATAGCATCTCCTTTAACTAAAGTGCTATTAGCTCCGTTGCCAGTATATGATAACTTTTCCTGAAAAATTAACCGTCGCATTAATTTTTTCAGTCCCTTACTTCCACCCTTTTCTGTACTAGTCATTCCGATTTCCTTTTCGTCCCATACTGTTCATCCATTTAAAATAGTCAGTATTTTCTGATTATATATACTGCTTCAATCCTAGTCAAGTCATTTTTTAATTAATCATAATCAATTTCCTCTGAACTACTCCCACTTTCACTATGTATAAAAAGGGGAGATTCTTAAGAACAACTACGTTACCGCCAGTGATAGATTAGGCGATATTCGATCCCCTTTAATAGGGGCATCGCGGATTTTCTGTCATTCATTATTTTTCTTGACGCCCGATTTCGGATCTTGCGTTATCACAATGCGTAACTGTTTAAGCGGAAATTCCAGATGATCCCAAACATTTTTCTCATAAAGGGCAGGGCTCGCTTCCCTTTCTACTTGTTCGATGAGCCATTGTTCACGCTCTTCCTTCTTCTTGCGACTGCGTTTCTTTGTCGTTTCTTTGGGTTTTTCCTGCTTGGAAGGTGCTCTGTCACGTACTTCGAAATATGTCGCCTCAATCGCGACTGTTTCATCTAAGATGAACCCTTCAGGGATGGCTATTAGGATGATGGTTTCCTGTAGATTTTCCCGGATGTTTGTTTCGCTTAGCTGAGTTAGAAGGCGTTGTTATAAACCACGGAAGAAATTGCATCCGAGACCTTGAAGCTGCCATTCAATTTGAAAAACAGATCGTGTTTCAAGCGTTTCACCAAATCATTGATGATTGGAATCCGTTCGAAATGACGTGCTAATACATTCACCATCATCGTTCCATAATTCAATTCGGTTAGTACACCGAGTCGGGATTTCTACTCAATTTCAAAGAAGATGGAATCCAGATCAATGGCGGCTACAATCTCTTCATATTTTTGGATAAGTTCCATCTCATATAATTCTTAGATGCCAAATAGGCTCTGTTTTCGGATAATGGTCAAAGGGGTTACTTCCAGTATTTCAGGTTTTTTAGTCGACTACCAGTATACTAGACAAAGAGAGGTACTTCTTTTTTATACCTTTAACCCCTTAGTAGACAAGGGATTGGAATTATGAAATTCATTCATATGAAAAGAAATATAAAAAGGCCTCTCAAAAGTTTTGTCAACTAATGAGAAGCCTTCGATAATGATTAAATATATTACTTTGCTATCAAACGGAGAGTGAAATGATAATGTATGACACAAAACCCCATTACAAAATGGTTTTTTGCTGTCTTACATCATGCCGCCCATTCCACCCATACCGCCCATGTCAGGCATTCCACCGCCACCTGCTGTTTCTGGTAAGTCTGCAACTACAGCTTCAGTAGTCAAGAACATAGCCGCTACAGATGCTGCATTTTGTAGTGCGGAACGAGTTACTTTCGTTGGATCTACGATACCTGCTTCTACCATGTTAACCCACGTGCCTTCTGCTGCGTTAAAACCAATGCCGACTTCTTCGCGCTTCAAGCGATCTACTACGATAGAACCTTCAAGGCCCGCGTTAGTTGCGATTTGACGTACTGGTTCTTCAAGCGCACGAAGTACAATCTTAATACCAGTAGATACATCGCCTTCAGTATCTTCAAGTAATGCTTCTACTTGCTTGTAGACGTTAACTAGTGCAGTACCGCCACCAGAAACAATTCCTTCTTCTACTGCTGCACGTGTGGAGTTCAATGCGTCTTCGATTCGAAGTTTACGCTCTTTCAACTCTGTTTCAGTTGCAGCACCGACTTTGATGACTGCTACGCCGCCAGCTAGTTTAGCTAGACGTTCTTGCAATTTCTCTTTGTCGAATTCAGAAGTTGTTTCTTCCAATTGTGAACGAATTTGGCCTACGCGTGACTCGATAGAACCTGCGTCACCGCTACCTTCTACGATTGTTGTATTGTCTTTTGTTACTACGATTTTCGCAGCGCGTCCGAGTGAAGTAAGGTCAGCAGATTTCAGATCAAGTCCTAGATCTTCTGTGATCACCTGTCCACCTGTTAGGATTGCGATGTCTTCAAGCATAGCTTTACGGCGATCACCGAAGCCAGGCGCTTTAACTGCTACTGCGTTGAATGTACCGCGAAGTTTGTTGACAACTAGTGTAGCAAGGGCTTCACCTTCAACGTCTTCTGCGATAATCAACAATGGTTTACCTTGTTGAACGACTTGTTCAAGCACTGGAAGGATTTCCTGAATATTGTTGATCTTCTTATCTGTAATCAAGACATATGGATTATCAAGTACCGCTTCCATTTTGTCTGTGTCTGTTGCCATATACGCAGATGCGTAGCCACGGTCGAATTGCATACCTTCTACTACATCAAGCTCTGTTATAAAGCCTTTAGATTCTTCGATTGTGATGACACCATCATTACCTACGCGCTCCATTGCTTGTGAAATCAACTCACCAACTTCTTCGTCACCAGAAGAGATTGCTGCAACTTGTGCAATTTCTTGTCTGCTTTCGATTTCATCGGATACGCTTTGAAGACCTTCTACCGCTGCGATTACCGCTTTTTCGATTCCTTTACGGATACCGACTGGGTTTGCGCCAGCCGTTACGTTCTTCAAGCCTTCACGAATCATGGCTTGTGCAAGTACAGTTGCTGTTGTTGTTCCGTCACCTGCGATGTCATTCGTCTTGGATGCAACTTCTGCTACAAGCTTTGCGCCCATGTTTTCGAATGCATTTTCTAGCTCGATTTCTTTTGCGATCGTTACACCATCGTTTGTGATGAGTGGTGAACCGAATTTGCGCTCAAGTACGACGTTACGACCTTTTGGCCCAAGTGTTACTTTTACAGCGTCTGCTAGTGTATCTACACCGCGGAGCATTGCGGAACGTGCTTCTTCGTTAAATTTAAGTTCTTTAGCCATTGTATTTGATACCCTCCAGAATTTTCTATTTTTCTACTACATGTACTTTTTTATTAATTATCCAATAATTGCAAGAATGTCGCTTTCACGAAGGATTAAGTATTCAGTACCTTCATACTTCACTTCAGTGCCTGCGTATTTAGAGAAGATGATGCGGTCGCCTTCAGATACTTCTAGTTCGACGCGCTGTCCGTTCTCAAGAACACGGCCTGTACCAGCAGCGATTACTTTTCCTTCTTGTGGCTTTTCTTTCGCAGAGTCCGGTAGAACAATGCCGCTCGATGTTTTTTCTTCTGCTTCGATTAATTCGATAATGATACGGTCACCTAGTGGTTTCAACAAATGAAACAACCTCCTCGAGATAATGTGTAATTTTTATTTTTCTTAGCACTCACTTATGATGAGTGCTAACACAACTCTAATATTAATGAATTTCACACATAATTGCAAGTAAAAGTGTTCGACAATTTCTTCTTTTGCCAAACGTCTTTATTCGCGTTAAACTAATCAACATGTATGAAAGAAAGGTTGTGCACCGTGAAAAACTGGGTTGTTGCTCTGATGATCTTCATGTCGTATGTGTTGCTCCAGATTACCAGCATTTTTCTTGCCCCTGAATTAATTATTTACTTCACCGGCAAAGACTTGTCTAAAGCAGATGCCGTATCACAAGGTTTCGCCTGGACGTTATTCATCACGCAAGGTATCGCTGCACTGATCATTGCTGTGATCCTGTTACAAAATAAAAAGTTCTTACCTGCATTTAAAGGAAAGCCTGTCGGATTCGGAAGCGTTCTTCTATGGGGAGTACTTGGTTTCTTCCTCGCCATGGCTGGACAAATTATAGGTGCCGCGATTGAGTCCGTGTTCGGTGTCACCGCTGGCTCCGAAAATACGGAATTATTGTCGAATATTTCGAAAACCGCACCTATTATTATTTTCGCTATGGTGTTATTTGCACCGTTCCTCGAAGAAGTCGTCTTCCGCCGGATTATCTTCGGTGGCTTGTACACAAAAACGAACTTTTGGGTCGCTGCGATTGTCAGCGCCATCGTATTTGCAGCCGTGCATGGCGAGTTGCAACACTTACTGATGTACTTAATGCCAGGTCTCGCGTTTGCCTTCGTCTATTACAAGACTAAGCGTCTACTGACCCCGATGATTGCCCATTTCCTCATGAACAGTTTTGTCACTGTCGTACAATGGAATGCGGATAAACTGCAACAATTACAAGATATGCAGCAGGGCATCGTATTATTCCTGCAGTAGAAAAAATCTCCCCGTGAATGGGGAGATTTTTTTAATGTGGATATGTTGAATGTTCGGTAAGCGGGAGAGTACCGTTGATCAACGCCCCCTGCTGGAACTCCAATCCCGAACCATAAACCTCCTACTTCTTACTGCGCAGCTATTACCTGTACCATCTTATCAATATCAGGCTTCGCTGTTCCTTTCACGTTCTCTGTCAGGATACTGAAGATCAGCTCTTGTCCGCTCTTCGTCTTCACATAGCCCGACAACGAATCCGTACCGTTGAGCGAACCGGTCTTCGCCTGCACTTTGCCTCTGACAATAGGACTTGTCAAACGGTTTCGCAACGTTCCACCTAGCATACGATCATTCACACCTGCAATTGGCAACGAACGCTCAAATGCCGGATACCATTCTTTAGATTGGGCTGCATACAGCACTTCCGCAATCTTCTCGGAAGGAATTTTATTCTTATGTGACATACCTGAACCATCTTCTAAATAAATACCTTTTGTACTAATATTGTTTTTTTCTAACGTTTCCCTCACAACACGCAAGCCCGCATTCCAACTTCCTTCATTATATACCGCACGACCCATAGACTTTGCTAAGACTTCTGCGTGTGAGTTATTGCTGTACTTCATGAATGGCATCATTAAATAATACAATGACATAGATTCTTTCTTTGCGAGTAACTCTGCATTCGCAGGAGTTTTTCCACGTGTTACACGAGCAGTTGGTTGAAGCTTGATACCTTCTTTAGCCAGTGCGCGTTTGAAGACGTCCGCTGTATAGGCTGTCGGATTCGATACCGTTACCCATTGGCGCTTGCCGTTTGAGTTGAGTGGTACGTTTCCTGAAACGATAATCGTGTTCGTTCCTTGCTGACGTTTCATCGTCACAGTATTGTGTTGATTTTTTGGAACGGTACGTGTGCGATTGACGACTTTTACGATATCCGTGTGAGGAGTCAATGTGACAGCTCCTGCTTTTCCGTTTCGTGTCGGCTTCGCTTCAACGATTGTCGTACCTGCATCGTAGTCTTTATTCGGCGAGATCGTCAGTGCCGAAACTTGCGCTGCGTAGTAATACGTCTCGTCTGCCTTATGAATACCTGGTGATAGACGCTGTGTATCAAACCATGTATCGTCCGCCACGATATGTCCTGTAACGGAACGGATACCTGATTCACGGATTTGCCGGGCCAAACGTAATAAGTCGGCTTCAAGTAATGTCGGATCACCTGTCCCACGCAAATAGAGATGACCGTCGAGAATACCATTTTTCACTGTACCGTTCGTTAAGACATCTGTATTGAAAGTATAATCTTTCCCCAGCACTTCAAGGGCTGATGTACTGGTTAGAACTTTGACGTTCGAAGCGGGTGTGATACCTTGATTGCCACGATATTGATAGATCACGTGATTAGTATCCGCATCACGTACGACGACACTGCTTCGTGTCCCCCGCATACGCTGACTTGAAATAACTTGATTAATGCCTGTTTCTAACCCTTTATAGGACTGCTGAGCCGCAGCTACTTGACCTTCCATAATAGGAGTTGTAACACTCGCCATAAGCAATAATGCACCTAGTAACCACTTGCTCCATCTAGTTGGAGTCTTTTTTCTATTCACTTGTATTCATGTCCCCCTACTCATTCTATTCTTAGATAGTTTACCATAGAGGCATTGGTAAATGAACCCATATTTGACTGTGGTCCCGTAAACATAAAAGATCCTCCTGCATTTGCAAGAGGATCTTTTATGTTTACTTATCATCCGTTTTATTCATCACTTCATCAATCTGACGCTGTTGCTCTGCTTTGACTTCTTCCATCTGGCGTAGACGTTCAGATTTCTCGAACTTCCGATAGCCTAGACGTGAAATCACGATACTGATCTCATACAGGATGAACAGCGGAACCGAAGTGAATAAATGCGATACGATATCCGGTGGTGTAATGAACGCCGCAATTACGAACAAGACGAAATACGCGACTTTCCGTATCTTAACGAGTACTTTAGGTTGCAACACGCCGAGACGCGATAAAAATAAAATGACGATCGGTAACTGAAAGACAAAACCGAACGGCAATAATAGTGAGAATAAAAAAGAGAAATACTCATTGATACCAATTGTCTGCTCAATGTTCAATTGACCTGACAGATTAATCATGAATTTCATGACATACGGTAACAATATGAAATACGAGAAACTAATCCCTACTAGAAATAAGAGAAATGCAAACGGGATATACGACAATGTGACCTTACGTTCAAGCTCACGAAGTCCGGGTGAAATAAAGGCCCAAAATTGATACATGATAACCGGTGAAATAATGACAATCGCTAGGAATACTATAACTTTCAAATAGATCACGACTGGATCTATCACGTTAAATGCATTCAGTGTAATTTGTTCAGCAGGTGTATCGTATTGGATAAAATTGATCAGCGGCTTCGCTAAGAAGAAACTGCCAATTGCCCCAACAATAAAGAAAACGACAATTACCATCAGCCGTTTTCGCACTTCATCTATATGCTCAATGATTGTTAAGTCTTTATCTGCCATCAGAATAACACCCTAACTCAGCGCACTTCTTCTTTCTTGTCTTCAACCTTTTTTACGTCGTCCTCGTCATCTGTAAGGCCTTTTGTTGCGTTTTTAAACTCACGCAATGAAGAACCGAATGCTTTACCGATTTCAGGTAATTTCTTAGGACCAAATATAAGTAACGCGATCACAGCGATAATCAGTAAACTTCCGATACCTGGAGCCATGTTGGCCACCTCCTCATAATAT
Source organism: Sporosarcina sp. P18a (assembly GCF_002743135.1). Taxonomy (NCBI): domain Bacteria; kingdom Bacillati; phylum Bacillota; class Bacilli; order Caryophanales; family Caryophanaceae; genus Sporosarcina; species Sporosarcina sp. P18a. The sequence continues at coordinate 20,392 of NZ_PDYQ01000010.1, forward strand.
GTCTATTCTACATGAAAACCTATAATTTTACTATTGCAGTGTCACGTAATTTGTGAATCTTTTACGTCCGTTTTGATAAGATAAATCAATGTTTGCAACTCAACGGACAAATCGATTGTCTGAATACGGATTGTATCTGGTACTGCCAGCCGTTCAGGGGTAAAGTTCAATATCCCTTTCACAGACGTTGTAGCGAGACGATCCGTCAATTCCTGTGCAACACGTGATGGCACAGTCAAAATAACCATTTCAATGCCTAGTTCATTAATTTTCTCTTCAAGACGATCAGGTGGATAAATAAGAATATCGTTCTTTAGTTCGCCTTCATGCGGCGCTTTCGGATCGAATGCCACGACAATTTTCGTATTGTGGATCTTTTGGAAATTGTATTTCAAAAAAGCGTTGCCGAGACTACCTACCCCAATTAATGCCACTTTGGTTTCTTCGTCTTGATCAAGTGTTTCGCGGAAGAATTGCAGCAAGGAATCTACGTCATAGCCGTATCCTTTGCGTCCAAGCGCCCCAAAATGCGAGAAATCTCTGCGAATCGTTGCCGCATCAATCTTCATCGCTTCACTTAATTCACCTGAGGAAATGCGTTGTACACCTTTATCTGCATAATTTCGTAAAAATCTATAATATAGAGGCAATCGTTTTGATGTTGCCTGCGGAATTCTAGGTTTACTCACAGCTGTGCCCTACCTCCATCGTCACTTCAATGACCAACCCCTAAACAAGGGTACAGCCGCTTTTATCGTACAGCACAACGGGTTTATTGTAAAGCCGATTATTGCATGCGAAGCTCCATTCCATTAAACTGATAAAGAATAGAGGTGTGGGGCTTGATTATTTTACAAGTAAATGGACTGACAAAGTCTTTTTCCGGCACGGATCTACTAGAAAACGTCCGTCTCGAAGTACAGCATCGAGATCGCGTCGCATTAGTTGGACGAAATGGTGCTGGAAAATCGACTTTATTGAAAATTATTGCAGGTGAAATATCCGCGGATGAAGGAGATATCATCATTCCCAAAGATGTACGCATGGGCTATCTCGAGCAGCACAGTGGGCTGGATTCAGAATTAACGATTTGGGATGAAGTGATGACGGTATTCGCACCACTTCGTGAAAAGGAAAGTCGGCTGCGCGCGCTAGAGCATGAAATGTCGAATCCTGCGGTTCTTGAAGATGCGAGTCGCTATACTCGCATCATGACGGAATACGATGAACTTCAAATTGATTTTAAGGAGGCAGGAGGCTATCAGTTTGAAGCCGATGCTCGTTCCGTGCTTCATGGCATGCGGTTTTACCCGGATGATTTCGAGAAGCCCGTGCACTTACTGTCAGGCGGTCAAAAGACTCGTTTAGCGCTTGCAAGGATGCTTCTGAGTAAGCCAGACTTGTTAATACTGGATGAACCGACGAATCACTTGGACATCGAAACACTGAACTGGCTCGAACGGTATTTGTCGGGTTACGAAGGTGCGATTCTAATCGTTTCACATGACCGATACTTCCTCGATAAAGTAGTTACCACTGTATATGAAGTATCTCGACGGAAAGTCACAAGGTACAGCGGTAATTACAGCTCATACTTAGATGAGAAAGCGAAGAACTATGAACGTGACCAGAAGTTATTCGTTCAAGAAAAGGATGAACGGGCCAAGTTGGAGGAATTCATTCAGAAAAATATTGCGCGTGCGTCCACTTCCAAAATGGCGAAGAGCCGACGTAAGCAACTAGAGCGGAGAGACTGGATGGAATCTCCTGACGGCGACGAGAAATCCGCGAACTTCTCCTTCTCAATTGACCGACCAAGCGGTAACGATGTACTGTCGTTAGACAATGTCAAAATTGGCTATGGTGAAGAACCTGTATCGAAGAACATTAATTTGCGTATTTATAAAGGTGATCGTGTAGCATTTGTTGGACCGAACGGTGTCGGCAAATCCACGTTGCTTAAAACTATAGTAAAGCGCAATGAACTGATGGGTGGGGAAATTCGCTTCGGCACGAATGTCCAATTTGGTTACTACGATCAAAATCAGGCAACACTTATTGGCACAGGTACCGTCTTGCAGGAAATATGGGACGACTGGCCACAAATGAATGAAAAAGATGTACGCTCCCTACTCGGACGCTTCCTGTTCACGGGTGACGACATAGAAAAACTCGTCACTTCCCTGTCAGGTGGAGAAAAAGCACGTCTTTCATTGGCGCAACTAATGCTCGAGAAATCCAATACATTGATCTTGGACGAGCCAACGAATCATTTAGATCTCGACAGCAAAGAAATTTTAGAAAATGCACTTGATGATTTCCCTGGAACGATATTGTTCGTGTCACATGACCGGTATTTTATCAACCGACTCGCAACCAAAGTTATTGAAATGAGTGACGATGGAGCAGTGGAGTACCTAGGCGATTACGATTACTTCGTCGAGAAAAAAACTGAGACGGAAGAGATCTTAGCGGCTACACAACTCGAACAACGAGCAAAAGAGCCTATCGTCAAGAAAGAAGTGGCGAATAAAGAAAACCAACGCCATGAACGCCGGCTTAAGAGATCCATTGCAGACTTAGAGAATAAACTCGAAGCCTTCGACGAAGAAATTGAAAGTTTGCAAGCAAAACTACTAGAACCCGAACTAGCGAACGATCACATCGCACTAATGGATATCCAACGTCAAATCGATGAAATCCAAGCTGCCCATGACGAACAATCGGAAGAATGGTTATTACTTCAAGATGAGTTAGAGAACTTGTAAAGACGTCTGGGACTTGAAATAGTCTAAAATGAAATGAGCATTGAGAACTGATTGGTTCTTGATGCTTGTTTTTTTGTCCATAAAGCCTTGGTTATGAGCGGTTAAGTTGTAAGATAGAGCGTTCGTATAGAAAGTATGAGCGGTTGAAGTTCAACATAGAGCGGTCCTCATATTCTATAGAGCGCATAATGAATTTTATGAGCGCTTCCGCAATAACTATGGGCACTTATGTGAAGATATGATGCTTCAACCCGATTATCCGAACAACTTCACGACAAATTGCGACAAGAATCCTACTATTCTTCCTATCGTTCGTCATTTTTATACTTTCCTTAGAAATTGTAAGCTAAAATACACTTCATTTCTCCACAATCTTTTCCACAGAGCAAATCCCTATTTGAACACATATGAACATAGTTATCCACGTTATCCACAAATACTTGTTTACTAGTCCACATAGTTATCCAAAATGTATCCGTTTACCATTCACAGGTTATAAATGTTACCAACAATCTATCCACAATCTGTGTATAAGTACGAACGTTCCCTCTTGACAAACTAATATTCGTCTAACAAAAAAACACACAATTTGCTGAAAGTTAGCAAACTGTGTGTGTATTCATTAATTCCATGATTTTAATGGCATTCCAGGTCGACCATTCATACTAGAATCACTTCGAACGCCGCTTTTCCACATCTCATAGCCAGCCCCGGCAATCATTGCTGCATTGTCTGTACATAATGAAATAGGTGGAACGTAGAAAGGAATCCCTTCTTTTTCAAACGCAGCGGTCAATGATTTTCGCAGTCCTTGATTGGCAGCTACACCACCTGCCGCAATCACTTGCTTCACGTCATATTCTTTCGCCGCTTTCACTGTCTTGACTGTCAATACTTCAACAACACTTTGCTGAAAGCCCGCCGCAACATGATCATGATTGATCTTTCCGCCTTTTTGCTCGATATTATGCTTATAATTGATAACTGCAGACTTCAATCCACTAAAACTGAAGTCATAGGAATCCTTTTCAAGCCAAGCGCGTGGAAAGTCTATACTTTCATCACTCATCAGCGCGAGCTGATCCACTTGCGGACCTCCCGGATAAGGCAAACCAAGTACCCGAGCAACTTTATCATAGGCTTCGCCTGCTGCGTCATCACGCGTTTCACCAATCAATTCGAATGAACCATGTGACTTCATGACGACAAGCTCAGTATGACCGCCTGAGACGATGAGTGCCAGCAAAGGAAACTCCATCTCATGAATCAATTGATTGGCATAGACATGTCCTGCAATATGATGCACACCAATCAATGGTAACTGATTCGCAAAGGCAAAAGCTTTCGCCGCATTGATACCGATCAACAGCGCCCCCACTAATCCAGGTCCTTCTGTCACAGTGACCGCAACCAAATCACTTGGTACAAGTTTCGCTTCATTCAATGCTTCCTGAATCACCAGTGTGATTTGTTCCACATGCAGACGCGACGCTATTTCGGGAACCACACCGCCAAATTGCTTTTGCTGCTGGATTTGTGACGATACAATAGATGAAATAATTTCCGTCCCATTTTTTACTATAGAAGCCGCGGTTTCATCACAGCTCGTTTCAATACCCAAAATATACTGATCTTTTTCCATTAGAATTCCACCCACATGACGAGCCCATCTTCATGGTCGTCTGTATAATAGTTTTTCCTGATACCGCCTTCTTGAAAACCTAACTTGCGATACAACATCCGCGCTGCTTCATTACTCACACGCACTTCAAGCGTCATGGTCTTCACTTCATTCAAGCGGCACAACTCCATCGCCTGACGCATTAGATCTTCTCCATACCCTTTACCTCGATAAGCCGATAGTACGGCCACATTAGTGATATGACATTCATCGAGCACAATCCACATACCACAATGCCCAATCACTTCACCGTCCAGGTCCGCTACAATATAATGTGCGTATGCATTTCCTGTTAATTCATGCTCAAAAATCTCTTCTGTCCAAGGTGTCGCAAATGATTCAAGTTCTATACCCGCAACCGCCGGAATGTCATCAGGCGTCATCTTTCGAAATAGCACTTCATTACTCATGGGAAGACCCCTTCTTCATCAAATTGGCTTCTGCCTCCGTAATGCGCTTATACTGTGGTGTAAACGTATGAACTATTTCGGGTTGATTTGTACTTTGCGCCAGTGAGATAGCAGAAGATGCACGTGGCACATTTAATGCGAATGGTGCAATATATGCTTGCTTTCCAAGATGCTCACGAATAATTGATTCATACAGTTTCACATCTTCTCCAACAAATAAAACCGCCTCTTTACACTCTTTTAACTTCTCCAACAACTGGACAACTGGGCAGTGCTGATCCTCTAATACACTGACCAATTCAGTACCCTTCGCTCGATAGACACCTGCGTAAACGTTGGATCTTCTCGCATCAATTACAGAACAAATCAGACCGTTGAACAGTTGTCCATTCAACGCTAAAGCCTTCAGACTTGATACACCGTAAAGCGGTTTATCAAGCGTCCAAGCTAATGTCTTCGCAATCGTTACACCAATGCGAACACCTGTATACGAACCAGGGCCCTCTGAAACAGCAATCGCGTCTATTTCCGAAGGAGTAATATCTGCCTTACGACATGCCTCTTCCACTGCCGGCATCGCGCGCAGCGAATGATTGATCTTCATCATGCTTGACTCTTCGATAAGTACTACATCATCTTTAACGATTGCTACAGATAAAGGTGAATTTGCTGTATCTATACCTAACCATATCATGTAAAAATCTCCTCACAAATACGTGTAAATCGTTCACCTTTTGGCATACATTGAACTCTGCGGGAATTAGGCCCCGTATGATGGATGAGCAATTCCAACCGATGTTCAGGCAACTCTTCTTGAATAAATTGTGCCCATTCCACTACAGAAATCGCATCTCCATAAAACAGTTCGTCCCAACCTAAGTCTTCCTCGCTATTGGCTAACCGATATACATCCAAATGATTGAAAGGGTAATCCCCTTCATACTGCTTGATAATCGTAAAAGTAGGACTACTAACTGTCCGTGTGATACCCATTGCTTTTGCAAGTGCTTTTGTGAATGTTGTCTTGCCAGCCCCAAGATCACCTTCAAGGGTCAGTACATCAGGAGGTCTTAGATAGCGACCGATTTCGGTGGCCAGCTTCTCCATTTCCTCAACGGACTCGATTTCTTTCTCCCACACAACCAACTCACCCTTCTCTTCCTATTATAGTACTAGTGTACAGAAAAACCTTACAAAACAAAAGCCAAGAAGCCAGCCCTGTTTCTTTACAAGAAAAAAACGATCACACCCTTTAAGGTGAAATCGTTTTGGAATGTTAAAATATGGCGGTCCCGACGGGAATCGAACCCGCGATCTCCTGCGTGACAGGCAGGCATGTTAACCGCTACACCACGGGACCACTGAAATGAAGCAAAAAGATAAAGCCTAGCAACGTCCTACTCTCACAGGGGGAAACCCCCAACTACCATCAGCGCTGAAGAGCTTAACTTCCGTGTTCGGTATGGGAACGGGTGTGACCTCTTCGCTATCGTTACTAGACTCTTTGAGTAAAGCTTGTTCACTCAAAACTGAATAAAAGACATTGTGTAGTTCAAGTAACTACTT